>NZ_CP024633.1:2400000-3600000 GCF_004924335.1 Mycobacteroides salmoniphilum
GCGGCCGTCGACACGCCTACGCTCACCTCCCCCACCACGGTCGATGAACCGGGTTGCCGCACCGGCACTTTGGCCCTGACGGAGCCGCCCAGGGTGCCGGTTTCCACCACGACGACGTCGCGCCCGGCGAGGGCGCCGGAGGGGTCGGTGCTGACGGGATGACCCAGTCGCTCCTGCGTGGGATGGGCCAGCCGGATCCCGTGCTCATCGGTGATCACCACGAACAGTGCCTCGTTGCGCTCCTGCACCGCGGTCGCGATGCGTTGCAACTGCCCGTCCGAAAGCTCGTTCGTGAGACCCACACCCGGAGTGAGCGTCCCCTGCGCGTAATCGGTGACCCGGGCACGGACCTCCGGCATGGCCGCGACGGTGCCCGCGATCGCCAGTGCCCGCTGCCCGTACTCGGAGGAAAGCCGTCTATCGCCCACCACAGCAAGGATCGCGAACGCCAACCCCAGGGCCAGGAAAACGACGGCAACCTGCAGAAGAAGCACTTGAGTGCGCAATCGCAGCACTGTGCGCTTCCCGGAACTCATGTGCCAGAGCGTAGGCAGACCGTGCGCAGAATGCGCAAAACTGACGAAATCCACGATTTGCGCGGGTAGCGCGCACAAGCAGAAATCTGTGACACGCACCACTTATGTTCAGTCTCCAGCGGCTAGCGAAGGAGAAGGCAATGGCGCTTCCACTCATCGAACTTCAGGGCGCAACCAAACGGTTCCCCTCCAATCGAGGCGACGGCATCCACACCGCGGTACGAGATCTGGACATCACCGTCGACGCCGGGGAATTCGTCGCCGTGGTCGGCCCCACCGGATGCGGCAAATCCACCACCTTGTCCCTCGTGTCCGGACTCGAGCCGCCGTCGGCCGGCCGTGTCCTGGTACGCGGCAAGGACGTATCCGGAATTCCGGCGGGTATCGGATACATGTTTCAGCAGGACGCGGTGCTGCCGTGGAAGAACGTCATCGACAACGTGGCCCTTGGCCCGATATACCGCGGCGCGGGCAAGGACGAGGCTCGTGAGAAGGCCGCCAACTGGGTGCGAACTGTCGGCCTCGCCGGTTTCGAGAAGTACTACCCACATCAGCTCTCCGGTGGCATGCGCAAGCGCGTGGCGCTGGCGCAGACGTTGGTCAACGAGCCCGAGATTCTGCTCATGGACGAACCGTTCAGCGCGCTGGACGTGCAGACCCGCCAACTCATGCAGGACGAACTGCTGCGGGTGTGGTCAGGCACCGGCGCGGCGGTCATCTTTGTCACTCACGACCTGGAGGAGGCAATCGCGCTCGCAGACCGGGTCGTGGTGATGACCGCCAGCCCCGCCACCGTGTGCGGCGACTTCCCTGTCACACTGTCGCGCCCCCGGGATGTCGAGGAGGTCAGGCTCACCGACGAGTTCCGAACCATCTACCGCGAGATCTGGGAAACACTGCGCGATCAGGTCGAGGCAGCCCGCGCGAAGGGAGAGTCTCGTGTCGCATAGCCTGCTCGAACGTCCGGCGGCAGAGAGTGACGAGGCGATCCTGCAACGCGCGCGTAAAAATAAGCGTCGCAGCCAGATTCGCATATGGGGACTGCGGACCCTGCTGGTGGTGGTGTGGCTGGTCTCGTGGGAGCTGGCGGCGACGCTGTGGCTGGACCCCTTCTTCTATTCGAAGCCCTCGTTGATCTGGGCGCGATTGGTCGAGTGGTTCACTACCGGCACCCAGTTCGGCTCGATATGGCTACAGATCTTCACCACCGTGGAAGAGGCCGTTCTGGGCTTCCTGATCGGCACCGTCGCGGGCGTCACCTTGGGTGTGTTGTTGGGCCGCAGTCGCTACTGGTCGGAGGTGCTCGCCCCGTTCATCAAGGCGCTCAACGCCGTTCCGCGCATCGTGCTGGCCTCCCTGTTCATCATCTGGTTCGGCCTGGGGCTGAGCTCCAAGGTTGCCACCGTAGTGGTTCTGGTGTTCTTCGCGGTGTTCTTCAACGCATTCACCGGTGCGCGCGAGGTCGATGGGAACGTGATCAACAACGCCCGGATTCTCGGTGCCAGCCCTACCCGCATCCTGACCTCGATCGTGCTGCCCAGTGCGACAAGCTGGATCCTGTCGAGTTTGCATACCGCATTCGGGTTTGCCCTCATCGGCGCCGTCGTCGGTGAATATGCCGGTGCGAGCAAGGGATTGGGCCTTTTGATCAGCAATGCTCAGGGCACGTTCGACTCCGCCGGCATCTACGCCGGCATGATCATCATCACGGTCGTTGCTCTGCTCGCCGAATGGCTTATCGGTATCGCCGAATCGCGGCTGCTGAAATGGCGGCCCTCGCAGTCGAGTTCGGGTCACGGGGTGTAGGGATGAGAAAGCTCGCACCCGCCCTCATTCTCATCATCGCGGTGGCGCTCACCGCTGGATGCCGCGACTCCCGGCACATCCCCATGGTCAACGGCAGACCGCAGGTCACGATCATGGTTGGCGGCCTGGAGAAGATCATCTACCTGCCGGCGATGCTCACCCAGCGGCTGGGCCATTTCAGCAACAACGACATCGACGTGACGCTGCTCAGTGAGCAGTCCGGAGCCACCGCGGAGACCGCGCTGCTCACCGGCGATGTGCAGGCGGTCGTGGGGTTCTACGACCACACCATCGACCTGCAGGCCAAGGAACAGTGCATTACCTCGGTAGTTCAGATGGCGGACGTTCCGGGTGAGGTGGAGCTGGTGTCGGCCCGAGACACCGCAACCATCGCCTCTCCTGCCGACTTTCGTGGCAAGAACCTCGGAGTCACCTCACTGGGGTCCTCCACCGATTTCCTGACACAGGCCCTGGCCGGGCAGGCCGGACTGAACACGGCCGACTACAACCGTGTGAAGGTCGGCGCCGGCCAAACCTTCATCGCCGGAATGAATCACGACGGAATCGATGCGGGCATGACCACCGATCCGACGGTGGCGCAGATGGTGAATTCGGGTGAGGCCAAGGTCCTCGTCGACCTGCGCACTGAATCCGGAACGCGCCAGGCACTGGGCGGGCTGTACCCGTCCACCTCGCTCTACATGCGGTGCGACACCGTGCAGGCGCATCCCGACATCGTGCAAAAGCTGGTCACGTCATTCATCCAGACGCTGCGGTGGATCAAGCTGCATTCGCCCGCACAGATCGCGGACAAGATGCCACCTCAATACGCGGGTGCAAACAAAGATCTGTACCTGCAGTCAATCGCCGATTCCATCGGCATGTTCAACGGCGACGGAATCATGAAATCCGATGGCGCACAGAACGCATTGCGCATCCTCGGCATCTACTCGAAGAATGTGGCACCCGTGAAACAACGGATCGACATCAATGCGACGTACACGACGGAGTTCGCACAGGCCGCGCAGCGGGATTGAGGCTACATATCCAAACCGATGTCGAGCACCCTGGCGGAATGCGTCAGCGCGCCGACCGCCAGGTAGTCGACACCCGTCTTCGCGTACGCCGCAGCCGTTTCGAGCGCAAGCCCCCCTGAGGCCTCCAGCTTGAGCTGCGGAGCGCGAGCATCGCGACGCTGCACGGCCACCTGGGCCTGCCACACGGGGAAGTTGTCGAGAAGCACCAGCTCCGCGCCCTCGGCTATGACCTCGTCGAGCTGTTCGAGTGAGTCGACCTCGACCTCGCACTCGATGTTTGGCGCTACCGCGCGGACCGCGCGCAGCGCGGCCACCACCGAGCCGGCGGCCACCACGTGATTGTCCTTGATCAGTGCGGCATCGCCGAGGCCAAGGCGGTGGTTCACGCCACCTCCCGCACGAACGGCATACTTCTGCAGGAGTCGCAGTCCCGGAAGGGTTTTGCGGGTGTCGCGGATCTGCGCGTGAGTACCATCGACCGCGTCCACCCACGCGGCAGTCGTGGTCGCGATACCGGAGAGATGACATACCAGGTTCAGCATGGTGCGCTCGGCGGTCAGCAGATCACGAGTGGGGGCGGTGACCGTAAGCAGCGCCGTTCCGGTACCCACTCGAGCGCCATCGGTGAGACGACTCTGCACGCGGTAATTCCCGGCGCCCACAACCGCATCGAGAACGATGAGAGCGATATCAACTCCGGCGATGACTCCACCGGAACGCGTCACCATCGAGGCGGTGCATTCGGCGTCGGCCGGCACGGTGGCCTGGCTCGTGACATCGGGTCCATAGTGCAGGTCCTCTTCGAGAGCGCGCTGGACCACCGAACGCGCCTCGGCGAGTTCGGTTTCCGTCAGCGTCCCGGTCAACATGGCACCCCAGACGGTAGCGCAACCTCGCATCCGTCGGCGTCCCGGCGCACCGGAAGACTGATGGCGAAATCGGGATCGGTGCCGGGCCAATCAGCGCGGGCATGACAGCCACGGGATTCGGTACGCGCCGAGGCCGCCGCGACCACGGCGGCGGCGGTGAGCGTCAGCGCGGCGTCTTCCACCTCGCGTGGAGTCGACGTCGGTACCGCAGCGCACGACCGCAACTCGTCATCAAGCGTTGTGAGCCCATCGGCGTCACGCAGTACAGACGCCCAACGGCTCATCGCCGCCTGCAGCCGTCGACGGTCGAGACGCGGTTGTGCATGGTGATGCTCGCCGGCAACGGCCGACCGATCGGCCACCTTCGCGGCGGCCTCCCCCGCACGCCTGCCCACCACGAGGCCCTCCAATAGGCTATTGGAGGCCAGCCGGTTTGCCCCGTGCATCCCGGTACGCGCGACCTCACCCGCGGCGAACAAACCTACGACCTCCGTCTGGCCGTAGGGATCGGTGACGACACCGCCACAGCTGTAGTGCGCCCCCGGTACTACCGGGATGAGCTGAGCCGTCGGATCGATACCCGCCGCCAGGCACGCGGCTGTGATGGTGGGAAATCTGCGCGCGAAGTTGTCGATCGTACGCGCGTCGAGATAAACGCACTGATCTCCGGTCTCGCGCAGCCTGCGGGCGATCGCCCCGGCCACCACATCGCGTGGGGCCAGATCGCCCATGGGGTGGACCCCGGACGTCACCGAATCCCCGCGCGCATCAACAAGAATGGCTCCCTCGCCGCGGACCGCCTCACTGATGAGCGGCCGGCATCCGGTGGCCCGCGGAGCATGCAGCATGGTCGGATGAAACTGGATGAACTCGATATCTGCCACCGGCACACCCGCACGCAAGGCCAGTGCCATCCCGTCTCCGGTTGATCCCTCTGGATTGGTGGTGGCCGAATACAGATGTCCGAGGCCACCGGTAGCAAGAACCACCGCCCCAGTACGGATCACGCCCAAGCCGTCACCGTTTCCGACGACCACACCACCCACGCCATCCGGCCCGATGAGGACGTCGTGCACCACATGGCTGCGCCGGATGTCGAGCATTGCCGCGGCGTGATCGAGCGCCCGCTGCACTTCCGCACCGGTGGCATCGCCGCCCGCGTGGATGATCCGGCGGGTGCTGTGCCCGCCTTCGCGTGTCAATGCCCATTGTCCGGAACGTGTTTCGTCGAATCGGGCACCGTCGGCCACCAGATCGCGCACCGCGCGGTAACCGTCCGACACGATCGACTGCACCGCATCGACATCGCACAGACCGCCGCCGGCGATCAGGGTGTCACGGACATGCGCCTGGACCGAATCGTCGGTGTCGGGCAGCACAACCGCGATACCGCCCTGGGCGAAATGCGTGGCAGTAGCACCGATCTTGCTGAGTACCACGACCTTTCGGCCGTGGCGGTGTGCCGCGAGCGCAGCCGCCAATCCGGCTACACCCGCACCGACGACAACCACATCTGCATCAGCACTCCAGGTGGTTCCCGCCGGCAGTGTCATTCTCCGCCGCCGGGCTGTCCGATCTCGATCATCCGCTGCACACTTCGCCGCGCCAGCCGCGCGGTTTCCAGGTCCACATGCACTTCATCGCGGCCCTCCACGAGGCAGCGCAACATCGCCGCAGGGGTAATCATCTTCATGTATGTGCACGAGGCCCGGTCGTTGACCGCCAGGAAATTCACGTCGGGTGCCGCCTTACGCAGCTGGTGCAGCATGCCGACCTCGGTGGCCACCAGGACCTCCCGTGCGCGCGTTTCGCGGGCCGCGTCGAGCATTCCGCCTGTCGAGAGGATTTTCACCCGGTCGTCGGGTACGGCCCCCTCACCGGCGAGGTACAGCGCCGATGTCGCGCAACCGCATTCGGGGTGCACGAACAGCTCGGCATCCGGGTGCGCACGTGCCTGCCCGGCAAGTTCCTCACCGTTGATTCCGGCGTGCACGTGGCACTCACCGGCCCAGATCTGCAAGTTCTGACGGCCCGTCACCCGCTTGACATGTGCACCGAGGAACTGGTCCGGGCAAAACAGCACCTCGCGGTCCGGGTCGATCGACGCAACGACCTCGACGGCGTTCGAAGAGGTGCAGCAGATATCGGTGAGCGCCTTCACAGCCGCGGTGGTGTTGACGTACGAGACCACTACGGCGTCGGGAAATTCGGCCTTCCATTCCCGCAGATCGTCGGCGGTGATGGAGTCGGCCAGCGAGCACCCGGCGCGCTGATCAGGAATGAGCACCGTCTTGTCCGGGCTGAGAATCTTGGCCGTCTCGGCCATGAAGTGAACACCGCAGAACACGATGGTGTCCTCGGGCGCCTCGGCGGCGATGCGGGAGAGCGCCAGCGAGTCGCCGACATGGTCCGCCACGTCCTGGATCGCCGGAAGCTGATAGTTATGCGCGAGCAGTGTGGCGCCGCGCTGCTTGGCCAGCCGGCGTACCTGCTCGGCCCAGCGGGCATCGCCCTCCACGCCGGTGTATCCACCGGGGCCGTCGATCACGCCGTCAAGTACTACGTCAGCTGCCGTCATGGCCGCCTCCTCGCGCCCTCGGGTCTCGGCCGGCCTTCGGGCTGCGTTTGGCCAACCGAGGTTTTCGACTTATGATCGAAAACATGGTCCATACTAGCACCGAGCACGAGGTGTTAGCCGTGGTGTTCCAAGTACGTCACTTCAGCGACACCGCAACCAGCGCAGACGGTCCTGCGTCCACACCCGAACTCGCCGTGCTGCTGTGGCAGCGCGCACTCGAGCCACACCGTGGCGCCTGGGCGCTCCCTGGCGGCCAGGTCCGCGCCGATGAGGACCTCCCCTCTTCTATCCGCCGACAGCTTGCCGAAAAGGTCGACGTGCGTGAGCTGGCACACCTCGAACAGCTGGCCGTGTTTTCTGCACCGAGGCGTGTTCCCGGTCCGCGCACCATCGCCTCGACGTTCCTCGGGCTCGTCCCCTTCCCCGCCACCCCCGAGCTTCCCGCCGATACCCAGTGGCACCGCGTGAGCAACCTGCCCGCGATGGCCTTCGACCACCACGTGATGGTCGCGCACGCGCACACCCGCCTGGTAGCCAAAATGTCCTACACGAACATCGGATTCGCCTTGGCTCCACAGCAATTCACGCTCTCAACACTCCGTGACATCTACTGCGCGACTTTGGGATATCCCGTCGATGCCACCAACCTGCAACGCGTGCTGGTGCGGCGTGGAGTGCTCACGCCGACCGGAACCACCGTGCGATCCGGCCGCAGCGGTGGCCGTCCCGCGGCGCTCTACCGATTCACCGATGACCGCTATCGGGTCACCGATGAGTTTGCTGCGCTACGCCCGCCCGGCTGACAGGACTAGCTTCTTAGAGTCTCCTTAGGGTATGAATGCCGGGGACCTTCGAAGGGAGCGCAGGCATGGCACCCCACGACCTGGCGATATCCGATGACGTCAAGTGGATCGGCGAACCGACTCATCAGGGCATAGAGCGCGGCGCTCGCCCGCTGCTGCCCACCGAGGATCCCTTTTACCTCCCGCCTCTCGGATTCGAACACGCCACACCGGGCACCGTGCTGCGCACCCGAGATGTCGACATGGCGTTCCTGGGCGTGATCCCCCAGCGATTTACCGCGACGCAGCTGCTGTACCGCAGCAACGACCTCAATCGGCGCGCCGATGCCGCGGTCACCACGGTGCTCACTCCCGTCGGCACCGACCCAGCGGCAACCGTCCCCATCGTGTCGTACCAATGCGCCATCGACGCCGTCACGGACCGCTGCTTTCCCTCCTACGCCCTACGCCGGGGCGCACACGCGCTCGGGTCCTTCGCGCAGTTCGAACTGCTCCTGATCGCGGCGCTCCTTGCCCGGGGCTGGGCGGTGTCCATACCCGACCACGAAGGCGTCGACGGGATCTGGGGAGCCCCGGAGGAGCCCGGATATCGGACCCTCGATGGACTTCGGGCGGCCCTGAACTGCGACAGGCTGGGGCTGTCCCGGCGCGCACCCATCGGACTGTGGGGTTACTCCGGCGGAGGCCTCGCCACTGCCTGGACGGCGGAGGTCAGTGCGGACTATGCACCCGAACTCACCATCGCCGGCGCGGTGCTCGGGTCCCCCGTAGGCGACCTGGGGCACACCTTCCGGCGACTCAACGGCGGGCTGTTCGCAGCCCTACCCGGCCTCGTCGTCGCCGCCCTGTCGCATGTGTACCCCGGCCTGGAGCGCGTGATCGAGGAACACGCGACACCCCAGGGCAAAGAATTCCTCGGGCGGCTCGAAGACATGCCGACCTTGCGGGCCATCGTCGCCATGGCCTTCAAGGACATGGATGATCTGGTGGACCAGCCGCTGGACCAGCTCCTCGAGACACCCGAGGTGCAACATGTTTTCGACAGCATCAAACTCGGTAAGACGGTCCCCACCCCGCCCGTCCTCATCGTGCAGGCCGTGCACGACCAGATCATTTCGACCTCATGCATCGACGAACTGGCCGATACCTACCGTGCCGGTGGCGCCCACGTCACTTATCACCGCGATCTGCTCAACGAGCACCTGCTGCTGCACCCCATGTCCGCACCCATGTCGATAGCGTGGCTGGGCGCACGGTTCAGCGGTGAGGCACTGCCGACGGTGCCGCGCCGTACGAGCTGGCCGCTGGCGTTCAAGCCCTCGACCTACGTCGGTCTACTGAAGCTCGGCTGGGTGAGCGCCAAGGTTATGGGCGGACGTCCTCTTTAAAAGCCGCTCAGCTGTTCAGTGCGGCAAGGGCGGCGTCCACCGCTGCCCTCTTGACCTGTCTGTGCGCCCGGTCCGCGTATTCGATGGTGCAGTCCGATAAGCCGCCGACCGCCACGGTCGCCCGGATCATCTGCCCCCCCGACGGTTTCGGGCCCGCGAGCAATGCGATCAGCTTGCGCCGCCATTCGATCATCCATTCGCCCAGTTCGAACTGCCCCATGGTGGCCAGATCACGCACGATGATGCCCATGACAACGCGGTGCGACCACAACACGTCGAAGTAGTCCTCGAGTAGTTGGCGTGGGTCCCGCGCGCCGCTGGTGGCCAGGAATGCCTCCAGATCGTCCGCCATCGGCTGCACGATGCTGCGCACCAGGTCATCTCGCGACGAAAAGTGATAGTAAAGAGCGGGTTTGGTGATTGCCAGCTGGGCCGCGATGTCCTGCAGGCTGGTGTTGCGCAGCCCATGCTCGGCGAACAGCTCGCGCGCGACGGCCTGGATGCGCTCCCTGGTGTTCGTTGCGCCGGGCGCCTCGGGGACCATCAGCCGATAATAGCCCCTGACTTTCCGGTCGGTAAGCAGTATGCTCGATCTACTTACCGATCGTTAAGTAAGGAGATGGTATGCGAGTGCTCGTTTCGGGAGCCAGCGTCGCGGGCCCCACACTGGCCTATTGGCTTGCGCGCTATGGATTTGACGTCACAGTGGTCGAACGCTCGCCGGCTCCACGTAAATCGGGGGGGCATGCCGTTGACCTGTTCAAGCCCGCGATGGACATCGTCGAGAAGATGGGCGTTCTCGACCGGATCGAGGCGCACAAGGTGAGCACCGACGTCCTCTCGATCCACCGCGAGGGCAAGCCTGGTCTGGTGGACCTCGCCGAGGCGCTGATCTTCTCGGCCGTGTCACAGCGCCACGTCGAGATCATGCGTGACGATCTCAGCGAGATCCTCTACGACGCCAGCGCCCCCACCGCGGAGTACATCTTCGGAGACTCGATCACGACGCTCACTGAAGACGACACCGCGGTGCACGTCACCTTCGAGCAGGGCCCGGAGCACCAGTTCGACCTCGTCATCGGCGCCGACGGATTGCACTCGAATGTTCGTGGTCTGGTGTTCGGTCCCGAGTCCGGCTATTCGCATTGGCTGGGCGAGTACCTCGCCGTCGCATCGATACCCAACTACCTCGATCTGACCGACCGCGCGCTCATGTTCCCCAGAGTCGACCGCATGGCCGGTATATACAGCGCCGCGCAGCTCCCGGATGCGCGGGCGTTCTTCCTTTTTCGTCCCCCGGAGCGACTTGACTACCACCACCGGGACATCCCGCGGCAAAAGGAACTCTTGCGCGATGCCTACGCCGACTTCGGCTGGGAGGTCCCCCGCATGCTCGCCGAGGTCGACGCGACCAACGCCTTCTACATGGACTCCATCACCCAGCTGCGGATGAACACCTGGTCGAAGGGCCGGATAACACTCGTCGGCGACGCGGGATACTGTCCCGGCCCGGCCGTGGGCGGAAGCACCAGCCTTGCGGTGGTTGGGGCATACGTGCTTGCCGGGGAAATCGCGACCGCCGCAGGTGATCACACCCGCGCCTACCCGGCCTGCGAGGCGGCCCTGGGCGAGTACGTGCGCCGCAGCCGTCAACTGGCTCTCACCGCATCGGACACCCTGGTGCCCAAGAGTCGTGTCGGCCTATGGACTCTTGTTCACGGCGCACGAATCCTCGGTCATTTGCCGTCACCACTGGCACACCTTGCCTCGCGGCTGGTCGCGGCACGCGCACTGAATATCCACGACACCTTCGCCATCCGCGACTACCAGGGACTCGTCCGCCCCTAGCACATTAGCCAGGTTCCGGATCGAAAAGCGCCAGAACATCATTGGAGACGGCGGTTGCCGTGTTGCTGGACGACACCGCCTCGGCAGAGTGGCCCGGTCACGCGTGAGCACCCCGTACGCTGACGTCCGGGTCGCTTCGAATCGACAGAGGAGTGAGATGGACCGGACCGCCAATCCCTTGTTCAAGGCGGGTATGGCCGCTATCACCGCGACGGCCTTGATCGTCGCACCGACGGTGGTTCCGCGCACGCCGCAAGCCATTTCATTGCCCGATATCCGATCCGCCCCAGTTCGTCTGAGCTCGTTCGCATTCACGCCGCAGGCCAACAAGGCCCCGCTGAGCACATTGGCCGCATTCAAGTTCCCGCTGCCGTCGACCGCCGCCGGGGCGTCCAGCGTGCCGATCAGCGCTGTTTCATTCGCGCCGAGCACCGATCCCGGCCTCTCGGTGCAGCCGCGCGCGGCAGCCGTCCAGCCTCTCGCGCCCTCCGCCGCACCGTCTCGGTCCAGTGCTCCCGCCGCGGCGGGAGCGGGTCCGGCCGTCGCGAACTCCATCACCAACGGCATCGACCAGGCCTACCAGTTCATCCAGTATTGGGTGGATTACGGCGTGGACCTCGCGCAGTGGGGCGCCGGGTTTGTTCCTGTCATCGGCGGACTTGTCAGCGCGCAGATCGGCATCGTCTACGACAACCTCATTCGGCCCATCGCCAACAGCTTTGTCTATAACCTCGTCGACCCGATCATCAACGACCCCAGCTTCTCCAACATCGTCAATTCGTTCGGGCGATTCGGTGGTGACATTGTCAACTCCGTTATCAATTTCGCATGGGCAGAGGCACGCTATTTCCTACCGCCGTTGCCGCCCCTTCCCGGTGTGGCCCTGCAAGCGACAGCGGATGACGTCGGTACGTCCCCCACCTCCGTGCACGAGGCATTGGCACCCTTCACCAAGGCGTTCAAGGATGCAGAGGCACATTTCGCGGAGGCACTGGGTCTGAAGAAGATCGATCAGAAGCTGACAAGCCTCGAAAAGACCGGCACCGCAGATGAAACCACTGGTGATGCCGCGAAGGACACCGTCAAGGGCCCTGCTGTCGATACCAAGGACGTACAGGGCCCTAAGGAAGCTGCCGAGAGCACGACGCCCGCCAGGGACAAGGCCGTTGCCGTCGTCGACAAGGAAAAGAAGTCGGACGAGAAGTCCACGTCCGAGAACAAGGAGACCGCGGCGAAAGGCACCAAGGAGTCTCCCAAAGATGCCGCATCCACCGGTGCGGTGACCGACACGCAGGGGGCTTCTGGCGAAGCACCCCAGGAGACCAAGCAGGCGAAAGACACCGAGAGCCCCAAGGATTCGGTGAAGGAAGACAAGTCGCCCACTCCCGCGGTGACCAAGGATCAGTCAGACAAGCCGGTCAAGCCGAAGGTTCCCGCGGCCAGCACGACCGAACACGGCACCGTCAGCGCGCAAGGCACCGTCCGCGGTCCCATCTCGCAGTCGACCACCGGGCAGACCGGGGCGTCCACGTCAGGTTCCAAGACCCCGGGCGGCAAGACATCAGATACCACGTCGGCAGACACCAAGACCATCGACACCAGGACAAAGGCTTCTGAGACCAAGGGCCCGGAGACGAAGACCTCCGACACGAAGCCATCCGAATCCAAGAGTTCCGGATCCAAATCGCCGAGCACCTCCGCGACACACGACTCGGGGAGCAAGTCCTCGGGATCCGCGAGCGGCTCCTCCACGTCCGGTGGTGGCAGTTCGAAATCGGGCGGCGGCAGCCACGATTAGGCGTCGCGCGTCTCGCCACTGTTGACGGCGGTCGGCGAGAAGTGTTGGAGCAAGAAGTCATTCAGGCGACGGGTGGGCGCCGCGCGGGTGGTGGTGCCCCACGCCAGGGCAATGGAACGGTGGCGGCCTCGGCCTGCGAGCGGAATTTCACAGATACCGGGCGGGGTGCGGTCGTCATGAGGCAGCAGTGCAATGCCGAGGCCGCGGCTGATGAGTTCACGGATCGTGCCGAACTCGGTGACTTCGATGGCGATGTTTGGGGTGTATCCGGCTTCGCGACACCATGTTTCGGTGAGTTGCCGGAGGTTGTAGCTGGGCGGGTTGGCGATGAACGTCTCGCCGGCCAGCTCGTCTAGACGTAGTTCGGCCGCCGCGGCGAGCCGGTGGGCCGCGGGTACCGCCACCTGAATCTGTTGAATACCGATCGGGGTGTGGTGCAGACGCTCTGGTGCGGGAATCACGACGGCAAGGTCGAGATGCCCTGTCATCAACTCTGCGCCGAGTTGTGTTCCGTGCGCCTGCTTGAGGAGTACCCGGATGCCCGGGTACCGATGCCGGAAGGCGGCGAGCAGATCTGGGATATGACCCGATCCCATGGTGAGCGGGAATCCGAAACGCACCGTGCCGTGCTCTGGGTCTGCGTCTCCGGTGAGCTCGGCGAGAGTGCGGTCGAGCTCCGCGAGGGGTTCACGCGCGCGGGCGGCGAGACGGCGCGCCTCAGGAGTCAGCCGCACCGTCCTACCGTCGTGGATGAGCAGCGGCACGCCCAGAGCGGTCTGCAACGCGTGGATCCGTCGACTCATCGATGACTGCGGAATGTCCAGCGCGAGGGCGGCCTGCGTCATGTGTCCGTCATGGGCGGACAGCTCTACCAGGGCCCGCAGCTGGGGTGCCAGCTGGGATGTCCATTGATCCATTATCGGATGCTACTCCCCCAATCATTCATTGGACGGAATGAATACCGGCGGCGGATGGTGGACGGTATGACCAGATTGCCACGCACGCCCGGCGCATCCCATGGCGATGCCGACATGGTGCTGATCGGCGGCGGCATCATGTCCACGACCTTGGGCTCGATGCTCTCGGTTCTAGAGCCCAAGTGGCGAATTGTGTTGCTGGAGAGGGCCGATGCGCTCGCCGTCGAGAGCAGCGGTGCCTGGAACAACGCCGGTACCGGGCACACCGGATTCTGCGAGCTCAACTACATGCCAGACCCCGGGGACGCCGCGAAATCTGCGGCGATAGCTCGCCAGTTCCACCTGAGCCGTCAGTGGTGGTCCTACCTCGCCGACAACGGGCTGCTGCAACCCGATGCATTCATTCACCCCGCGGCGCACATGGACGTGGTATTCGGTCAGCGTGATGTCGACTACCTACGCCGTCGATACGCAACGCTGTCCGCAGAGCCGATGTTCACCGGAATGCAGTTCACCGATGCCCCCGGCACCATCGGGCGCTGGGCACCGCTGGTGATGCGCGGCCGCACACCCGGTGAGCCTGTTGCCGCCACCCTGCACCCCGACGGAACCGATATCGATTTCGGCGCCCTCACTGGCGCGCTGACGCGCATCGTCACCGATCGCGGTGGCCAGGTCCGCCTCGCCCATGAGGTGCGCACGCTCCATCGATCCAGCGACGGATCATGGGCAGTAAGCGGGACACATCCCCATGGCCACTTCACCATACGAGCACGCAGCGTGTTCGTCGGTGCCGGCGGGCACGCATTGCGGCTCCTGCAACGCGCGCACCTTCCCGAGGTGCGTGGTTACGCAGTCCTACCCGTAGGCGCAGCCTTCCTGCGGTGCGGGGATCCCGCCGTGGCCGATCAGCACACCACCAAGGTGTACGGGCAAGCTCCCCGGGGCGCCCCACCGATGTCGGTACCGCACCTGGACAAACGCGTGGTTCACGGTCGGCCGTACCTCATGTTCGGACCGTATGCGACCTTCAGCACCAAGCTGCTCAAACATGGCCGGTGGCTCGATTTTTTCACCACAGTGCGGTGGCATAACCTACACGTGATCGCGGCCGCGCTCATCCAAAACCTCGCACTGATCCGATACCTGGTCGCACAGGCGGTAGCCGGTCCGCGACAACGATTTTCGCAGCTGCGCCGGTACTATCCCGCCGCTGAGCCCGGCGATTGGGAACTGGTCCCCGCGGGTCAACGGGCGCAACTCATCACACCCGATCGCCGACGCGTGGGCGTGCTTCAGCAAGGCACCGAGCTCGTGGTCAGCGCCGACCGGACCATCGCGGGACTACTCGGTGCCTCTCCGGGTGCGTCCACCGCGGTCCCGATCATGCTCGACGCCCTTCAACGCTGCTTTCCCGAGCAATGGCGCACCTCATGGCAGAGGACCATGATCGGCGCGATTCCCGGTGCCGGGGAGCTCATCTGGGATGCGGCGACGGTCACCAGCTCCGTGCGGGTCACCGCGCGCTCGCTGGGTCTCGATGAAGCTAGGCCGTCGAACTAGCACCTTCGACGGGCGGGACGGTCATGGGTGCGCGGTACATGGGGACCTTGGCCGACGGCCAGGCATCGAGATCGTCACGGGCACAGGCCACTACACAGAACATGTAGGTGACCGCCGCTAGACATGGTGCCAGCGCGAGCGTGACCGCGATCTGAGCCGGCGTGTGACCGTAGAACACCGCGGGCGCCTCGACGACATACTTGATGCGATGCCCTTCATCGAGCTGAGCACCCGCGATATCCAGTACGCCATAACGCAACCTGACCAGTGCGGCGCCGACAGCCGCGGCCACGGCCGCGCACGCCAGGGCACCTAGGGTGAGCGCGCCCATCATCATCGGGCCGCGGTGCGCCCGCCATTGCCAGACCGCGGCGGACACGATCACCGCGACCACCGTCGCCATTCCCATCAGCATGGTGGTGGCGATGAAGTAGTTGTCGGCCTCATTGCCCAGGTGAACGAATACCCGGCCGTTATCGCGCGTATCAGCGATGGCTCCATGCACACCCGGTGCGATGACGCTCCACAACGCTCCCACCAACGCCCCGGCGGCGGCGAGCCCACCGAACACGATCGCGGCCGCGCGAAGATGCGAAAAACGCGGGGGTGCAACCTGATCCACGGTGCTTGAAGCGACAGTTATGGGCGCCAATGGCTCTTCGCTGGCACTCATCGGCACCAATGGCTCTTCGCTGGCGCTCATCGCTGCTCGAGCTGCGTGGAGTCCGCCTCGCCGTGTCGCGAGCATTTCGCGCGCCAGCCGTCCGGACGCACCTGCACGATCATCCGCCGCCCGCAGGCCGCACAGAACCGCGGTGGCTCCAAGCCCAGCTGTGCCGCTGTGGGCACAAACAGTCCCGTCGACCCGTCCATTGATTCGCCGGTGTACACGTTGTACTTACCGGCGGCTACCGGTTCTGTACCCATCACGTACAGGCTATTGCTCACAGGCTGCTGTTGAGTGCCTTGATCGGCATCTGCAGATCGACGAGCAGTTCCAGGTCCGCCTCGGCCGGACGGCCCAGTGTCGTCAGATAGTTGCCCACGATGACGGCATTGATACCGCCCAGAATGCCCTGCTTGGCGCCCAGATCACCCAGGGTGATCTCACGCCCGCCGGCGAAACGCAGCATGGTGCGCGGCAGCGCGAGACGGAATGCGGCGACGGCACGCAGCGCGTCCGAGGCGGGGAGCACCTCCAGGTCGCCGAAGGGTGTCCCGGGGCGCGGGTTCAGGAAGTTCAGCGGAACCTCATCGGGTTCCAGTTCGGCCAGGTTCGCGGCGAATTCGGCGCGCTGCTCCAGTGTCTCGCCCATACCGAGGATGCCGCCGCAGCAGACCTCCATGCCCGCTTCGCGAACCATCCTGAGGGTGTCCCATCGCTCCTCCCAGCTGTGGGTGGTGACCACATTCGGGAAGTGCGACTTGGCAGTTTCGAGGTTGTGGTTGTAGCGGTGCACGCCCATCGCCGAGAGTCGGTCGACCTGCTCCTGGGTCAGCATGCCCAGCGAGCAGGCGATCTGAATGTCGACCTCATTGCGGATGGCCTCGATACCGGCCGCGACCTGAGCAAGCAGCCGCTCGTCGGGGCCGCGAACGGCCGCCACGATGCAGAACTCGGTGGCGCCGGACTTCGCGGTCTGTTTGGCGGCCTCGACCAGGCTGGGGATATCGAGCCAGGCGCTGCGCACGGGGGAAGCGAACAGTCCGGACTGTGAACAGAAATGGCAGTCCTCGGGGCAGCCACCGGTCTTGAGACTGATGATGCCCTCGACCTCGACCTCGGGGCCGCACCACTGCATCCGCACCTCGTGCGCGAGTGCCAGCAGCTCTTCGAGGCGGTCGTCAGGGAGCTGAAGTACCCGCAGCACCTGATCCTGAGTCAGGCCCACCCCTTGCTCGAGCACCTGCTCGCGGGCAATGGCCAGTACGTCGCGATCCGTGTCGCCCGCCGTGGTTGCTTCGGCTGCCTGAGTCACGCAGCGCTCCTCACAGTGTCTTGTCTTTGTGTCTTGTGTCTGACGGTCCCAATCCTGAACGGTGTTCAGGTTAGAGTATTGCCATCACCGAGCCAAACAAGGGGCGTGCCGCCCCGCTCAACCGACACGACCTGGTGCGCCGGGCCACCGCGATTCTGGACGACTACGGGATCGCGGATCTCACGATGCGCCGGCTCGCCCGCGAGCTCGATATCGCACCGAGCGCCCTGTACTGGCACTTCGCGAACAAGCAGCAGCTACTCGGCGCCGTCTCCGATCACGTGCTGGCGCCGCTGGCCGAAACCGATTGTCGTGATGTGCCCTGGCAGCAGCGTGTCGATTTCCTGTGCTCGGCGCTGCGCGACGCACTGCTATCCCACAAGGACGGTGCGGAACTGGTGTCGGCGAGCTTCGCCTCGGGACAAACCTCGCACATGATCACGGTGCTCGATCGCCTGGCCGAGGCCGCTGTCACCTCGGGACTAGGTGCGGTACCTGCCGCGCTGGCCGCCCGCAGCATCGTCTACTACGTATTGGGATATGTCGCGGACGAACAGTCGCGGCTGCAGTGGGACTCCGCCGGTGCGCTGGAAGAGGGCCAATCACTCCTCGCCGACGGCGCGGCGCTGACCGATCCCACCGCTCAGTTCGGCTTCGGCGTGCGTCTCCTGGTGGACGGCATCGACCAGTTGGCCCGTCAGTCCAGCCCGATCAGCTAGCGGCCACCAACTCGGCCACCCACTGCGGGTCGAAGAGCGCCACGCTCATCTCGGCGAACACCGCGGGCATCAGCCGCGGCGCCCCCTCGGGAATCACCGCGCGCACCGGCGTCTGGAACTGATTCGCGAGTTCCTCACGGTTGAGTCGTTGCGGCAGGTCCGGCTCTGCCGGGAAGCTCCCCACCACCAGGCCGGCACAGGGAACCGACTGCGCGGCAAGGGCTTCCAGTGTGAGGGCGGTGTGATTCAGGGTGCCCAGGTTGGCGGTCGTCACCACCAGAACCGGCGCGTCGAGAACAATCGCCAGGTCACGCAGAGTCTTGCCCCCCGCGGCCAGCTCGACCAGGAGGCCACCCGCACCCTCAACGAGTGTCAACGCCCCGGGGCGGTCGAGGGCGAAAATCGCCGTGGCCATCTGTACGTGGTCGAGCAAGGCCAGACCGGCCCGCGACGCCGCCGCCACGGGAGCCAGCGGTTCGGGATAGCGGACCAAGGTCTCGATATGCGTCACTCCGGACAGGCGGGCAACCTCATCGGCGTCACGGTCCTCACCGGTCTGCACCGGTTTGCATACCGTCACCTCGATGCCCTGGCTCGCCGCGGCCGCTGCGAGCGCCGCCGTCGCCACCGTCTTTCCCACCCCGGTCGATGTTCCGGTGACCAGGAGCACCGTCACCGGCGGGCCAGCGCCAATACTCCGGCGAGCACCTCACGCACGCGATCCATATCGGCGCCGGTGAGCGAGGCCCGGGCCGTCAGGCGCAGCAATGACTGCCCCTCGGGGACCGACGGCGGGCGGAAACAGCCCACCCGCACCCCATGGTCCAGGCATGCCTTGGCTGCGTTGAACGCGATCGTCGGGTCACCGAGTACCACCGGCACCACCGCGGACTCGGGCGTGTCCGCCAAACCGCACCACTGGCCCAGCGTTGCCGCGTGGTCGAGCACTGCGCGGACCCGTTCCGGTTCGTCGGCCATGAGCCGCAGCGCCGCCAACGCCGACCCGACCGCTGCCGGAGCGAGCCCGGTGTCGAAGATGAACGGGCGAGCGGCATCGATGAGGTGTGCCCGGACCGCCTCTGACCCCAGCACCGCCCCACCCTGGCTGCCCAGAGCCTTGGACAGCGTGACGGTGACGACGAGATCGTCGAAGCCGGCGAGACCGACTTCGGAGACCAGACCGCGCCCACCGACCCCGCGCACGCCGAGTCCGTGTGCCTCGTCGACAAGCAACACCGCTCCATGACTACGGCAGACCCGGTGCAGCTCGGTCAGCGGCGCGAGCGCACCATCGGCGCTGAACACCGCGTCGGTGAGAACCAATGCGCGTTCTTCGGGACGCTGCGCCAGGGCCGCCGCCACCGCCTGGGTGTCGCGATACGGAGTCACGACCACCCGTGCCCGCGACAGGCGGCACGCGTCGATCAGCGAGGCATGGGTGCGCGCATCGGAGACGATGAGCGTTCCGGGACCGGAAAGCGCGACGACCGCTCCGAGATTGGCGGTGTAGCCCGAGGAGAACACCAGCGCCGAGGGCGCGCCCATAAAGGTCGCCAGCTCGCGCTCCAGCTCTTCATGCAGCTCGGTATTGCCGGTGACCAGGCGTGAACCGGTGGATCCGGCACCCCACATCCGCAGCGCCTCGACGCCGGCCTCGATGACCTGCGGATGGCACGCGAGGCCCAGATAGTCGTTGGACGCCAGATCGATCTCGGGCTCGGCGGCGCTGCGGGTACGAAGCCGGCGGCGCAGTCCGGCGGCCTCCCGTTGACGCTCGACCTCACCCAACCAGGCAAGCGGTGATGATGCCTCGCCCACCGGCGCCTCCTCTCCTGAACGGTGTTCAGGTTAGCGCACCGCCGATGTGGCTCCTACCGCCGTCGCCGCGCTCACCATCGCCCGCGTGATTCGGTGGATCTCATCCTGATCGCAGATGTACGGCGGCATGGTGTAAATCAAGGTCCGGAAGGGGCGCAGCCATACGCCTTCGTCCAATGCCGCGTTGGTAGCGACGCGCATACCGTCCGCGCCCAACGGGTGGTCCATGTCGATGACGCCAATGGCACCACACACGCGCACGTCGGCAACCCCGTCGAGGTCTGCGGCGGGTGCCAGGCCCGCGCGTAATCCCCCGGATATCTCCGCGATCCGTGACTTCCAGTCCCCCGAGAGCAGTAGTTCGATCGAGGCGACCGCCACCGCACACGCCAACGGGTTGGCCATGAAGGTCGGGCCGTGCATGAGTGCGCCCGCTGCGCCGTCGCTGATGGTGCGCGCGATCTTGGCGGTACACAGCGTGGCGGCCAAAGTGAGATAACCGCCGGTCATGGCCTTGCCGACGCACATGATGTCGGGGCTCACCCCGGCATGATCGGCGGCGAACAGCTCACCGGTGCGTCCGAAGCCCGTCGCGATCTCATCGAAGATCAGCAGCACACCGTGCCTGTCACACATGGCGCGCAGCTCTGCCAGATAGCGCGGATTGTGGAACCGCATGCCCCCGGCACCCTGCACCACCGGTTCCACAATGACGGCCGCGAGTTCGGCGGCATGCTCCGACAGCTCTGCCTCGAAACGCTGGGTGTACTCCGCGTCGTACGCGCTGGGGACCCGCTCGGCGAAGACCTGTTTCGCCAGCACATCGGTCCATAACGAGTGCATGCCGCCCTCGGGGTCACACACACTCATCGGGGAGAAGGTGTCCCCGTGATAGCCCCCACGCCAGGTCATCAGTCGATGCTTGGCGGGCAGTCCCAGGCTGCGCCAGTACTGCAGCGCCATCTTGAACGCCACTTCCACCGACACGGACCCGGAGTCGGAGAAGAACACCGTTTCCAGACCGGGCGGGGTCAGCTCCACCAGTAGCTGCGCGAGCCGCGCCGCAGGCTCGTGGGTAAGTCCCCCGAACATGACATGGCTCATCGACGCCACCTGCTCGGTCACCGCGCGATCCAGTTCGGGGTGACCGTGGCCGTGAATGCACGACCACCACGAGCTCATCGCGTCGAGCACCTCCGCGGGACGGCCATCGCGCACCACGGTGATGTTCGGACCACTGGCACCGGTCACCACCAGCGGTCGCTGGGCTGTGTCGGAATCGCCGATGCCGCTATACGGATGCCACACATGCGCGGCATCGACCGCTCCGACCTCATCGGGTGTCAACCTCGGCACAGTCGTCGAGCCTGTCACAGACCCTCGGTACGGAGCCATTCGCCTCACGCGCACACGCCGTTGGCGCGCACCTGCGGAGACTCTCGGCAACCATGGGTACATTGGGGGCGAAAATGTTCTTCGTCTCAGCAACCAAGCCTATGACCGATCCCGAGGTGCCACCCGCCCCGGCGGTCGACGCCACCCCAAAACCCAAGAGCGACAAGGGGTTTTACCGCCATGACCTCGATGGTTTACGCGGTATCGCCATTTTTCTGGTCGCGGTGTTTCACGTGTGGTTCGGCCGGGTGTCGGGCGGAGTTGATGTCTTCTTAACCCTTTCGGGCTTTTTTTACGGCAGCAAGCTACTTCGCACAGCGACCACACAGGGAGCATCCCTCAACCCGATACCGGTCCTGAAACGACTGGTCCGACGCTTGCTCCCGGCGCTGGTTCTGGTGCTGGCGGCCTGCGCCGTACTCACCGTCCTGGTGCAGCCGGAAACTCGGTGGGAGACGTTCGCCGAACAGAGTCTGGCCAGCCTGGGCTACTACCAGAACTGGGAGCTCGCCAACACCGCCGCCGACTACCTGGCGGCCAGCGAGTCGGTGAGCCCGCTGCAGCACCTCTGGTCGATGTCGGTGCAGGGGCAGTTCTATGTCGGCTTCCTGGCGTTGGTGTACCTGCTGGCCGTTCTTCTGCGCAAACCACTCGGCCGGTACATGCGCCCCGTCCTCATCGCCGTCATCGCGGGCTTGGCCGCCGCATCCTTCGGGTACGCGATCTACGCCCATCTCGACTTCCAGTCGATCGCGTACTACAACACGTTCGCGCGTGCCTGGGAGCTGCTGCTCGGTGTGCTGGTGGGCGCGTTGGTGGCTGGAACGCGCTGGCCGATGTGGCTGCGCCAGGTGCTCAGCATCGTCGCCGTGGCGACGATATTGTCCTGCGGCGCGCTCATCAACGGTGTGCGCGAGTTCCCGGGCCCGCTGGCGCTGGTGCCCGTCGTCGCCACTCTCGTCCTCATCTTGTCGGCGGCAAACCTTCCCATAGGCACCGCACAACCGGTCGCCAACCGATTCCTTGCCACCAGGCCACTGGTCGAGCTGGGGTCACTGGCCTACTCGCTGTATCTGTGGCACTGGCCGCTGCTGGTCTACTGGTTGGTCTACAGCGGTCAGCCCAAGGTCTCGTTAGGGGAGGGCGCCGCCATCCTTGGGATCTCCCTGGCGCTGGCCTACCTGACCAACAAGTATGTCGAGACTCCCTTGCGTTATCCCCGGCTGCTCCCCGAGTCCTCCACGCTGTGGACCAGGTTGCGGCGCCCCACGCTGGCGCTGGGGACCGCGATCGTGTTGATGGCGGTCGGGCTGACCGCCACCTCGTTCACCTGGCTTGAACATGTCACCGTGCAGCGATCCAACGGAAAGGAGCTCTCCGGTCTGCGTCCACGCGATTACCCGGGCGCGGGGGCCCTGCTGTACGGCGACCGTGTGCCCGATCTCCCGATGCGGCCCACCACACTGGAGGCCTCCGACGATCTACCGATCAGCACCGAGCAGGACTGCATCAGCGATTTCCGGAATCGCGCGGTCATCTCCTGTACCTACGGCAATCCGCACGCCACGCGAACCATCGCACTGGCCGGCGGATCACATGCCGAGCACTGGATCACCGCGCTCGACATCCTGGGTCGCCAGCACAACTTCAAGATCACCACCTACCTCAAGATGGGTTGCCCGCTCAGTACCGAGGAGGTCCCTCGTATTGCCGGGTCGAACGACCCGTACCCCGACTGCAAGAAGTGGGTCGACGAGGTGATGTCGCGGTTGATCAAGGAACACCCCGACTACGTGTTCACCACCACCACCCGCCCCCGCTCGGCCCAGGGCACCGGTGATGTGATGCCCGATAGTTATCTGGGCATCTGGACGGCTTTCGATGAGGCCGGAATCCCTGTTCTCGGAATGCGCGATACCCCCTGGCTGATCGACAAGGACGGCACCACCTACACCGCGGCCGACTGCATCTCCGCGGGCGGAAACTCCGATACATGCGCCATGGATCGCAACCGCGCGCTCGACGACGTGAATCCCACGCTCGCCATCGCGAACCAGTTCCCGCTGTTGAAGATCCTCGACATGACCAAGGCGGTGTGCCGTCCCGACAAATGTCGGGTAGTGGAAGGAAACGTGTTGGTGTATCACGATTCTCACCACATCTCGGCGACCTATATGCGGACCATGGCCAAGGAACTGGGACGGCAGATCGCGCTCGCGACCGGCTGGTGGCGGGCGGCGCCGCCGGGCAAGTGAGGCGCGCGATCCCGACCCCGGACCGATAGGGTCTATCAACATGACCCTGCCACCACTTCAGGTATGGCCGGGTAATCCGTATCCGCTGGGTGCCACCTACGACGGAGCCGGTACCAACTTCTCACTGTTCTCCGAGGTCGCCACGACCGTCGAGCTGTGTCTCATCGCCAAGGACGGCGCCGAGACGCGGGTACCCCTCGATGAGGTCGACGGGTATGTGTGGCACTGCTATCTGCCGACCATCTCCCCCGGCCAGCGCTACGGATTCCGGGTGCACGGGCCCTGGGATCCCGAGAACGGGCACCGCTGCGACCCGGACAAACTGCTGCTCGACCCGTACGGCAAGGCGTTCCACGGCGAGTTCGACTACGTCCCCGAAGCCAGCCCGCCGCTGCTCTCGTACCAGACCGACCCGCTGAATACCGAGACACTTGTCGCGCGAGACTCGCTGGGCCACACCATGACCTCCGTCGTCATCAACCCCTATTTCGACTGGGGTTCGGATCGTCGCCCGCGCACCCCGTACCACGAGACGGTCATCTACGAAGCCCACGTCAAGGGCATGACACAGACCCATCCCGGGGTTCCCGCGGAGCTCAGGGGCACCTATGCCGGCCTGGCTCATCCTGTCGTGATCGACCACCTGCGTTCCCTCGGTATCACCGCCATTGAACTGATGCCGGTGCACCAGTTCTTTCACGACAGCCGGCTGATCACCCTCGGGTTGCGGAACTACTGGGGGTACAACACTTTCGGATACCTTGCTCCGCACGCGGGATATGCGTCGTCGCCGCACGCCGGTGGTGCCGTCGCCGAGTTCAAGGCAATGGTGCGCGCTCTGCATGAGGCGGGTATCGAGGTCATCCTCGACGTCGTCTACAACCACACGGCCGAGGGTGACCACATCGGTCCGACCCTGAGTTTCCGAGGCATCGACAACCGCGCCTATTACAAACTCAACGACGACAACCTCGCGCGGTACACCGACTACACCGGCACGGGGAACAGTCTCAACGCCCGCAACCCCCACACGCTGCAGCTCGTCATGGACTCACTGCGCTATTGGGTCACCGAGATGCATGTCGACGGCTTCCGCTTCGACCTGGCCTCGACACTGGCCCGCGAGCTGCACGACGTCGACCGGCTCTCGGCCTTTTTCGATCTGGTCCAGCAGGATCCCATTGTCAGCCAGGTCAAACTGATCGCCGAGCCCTGGGATATCGGCGAGGGCGGATACCAGGTCGGCAACTTCCCCGGGCTGTGGACCGAATGGAATGGCAAGTTCCGCGATACCGTCCGCGACTACTGGCGGGGACAACCCGCCACGCTCGGAGAATTCGCCTCCCGACTCACCGGTTCCTCGGACCTGTACGAGGCCACCGGGCGCCGCCCCAGTGCGAGCATTAACTTTGTCACCGCGCACGACGGCTTCACGTTGCGAGATCTGGTCTCGTACAACGAAAAACACAACGAGGCCAACGGCGAGAACAATCAGGACGGGGAAACCTACAATCGCTCCTGGAACTGCGGTGTGGAGGGGCCCACCGATGACGCGGCGATTGTCGCACTGCGCGCGCGCCAGATACGCAATATCTTCGCGACACTGGTGCTGAGCCAGGGCACCCCGATGCTCTCTCACGGCGACGAGATCGGCCGGACCCAGCAGGGCAACAACAATGTGTATTGCCAGGATTCGACGCTGTCCTGGATGGACTGGGGTTTGGCGGAAGAAAACTCTGACCTGCTGCGATTCGCCAGAACGGTGATCGCGCTACGCAAACAGCACCCGGTGTTCCGGCGCCGCCGATTCTTCGCCGGACGTCCTATCCGGGAAGGCGAGGAGGTACGCGATATCGCCTGGCTGACACCCGCCGGTGAGGAAATGACCACCGCAGACTGGGACAGTGGTTTCGGTAAGAGCCTGGCCGTCTTCCTGAACGGCGATGCGATTCCCGAACCCAACGCGCGCGGCGAACGCGTCTCCGGAGACTCATTCCTGTTGTGCTTCAACGCTTACGACGAGCCGCTGGATTTCGTGACACCCGACGGCGACTACGCGGCGCAGTGGACCGCGGTACTCGACACCGGCGAACCGGACGGCCAGTGCTCGGCGGTAGTCGACGCGGGCAAAGCCGTGCGCGTGCAGGACCGCGCCCTCGTCGTGCTGCGCAAGAGCGGATAGCCGGCGCTACGTCAGGTAGCGAAACGCCGCCGAACCCGGTTCCAGCCGTTCGATATCCAGATCGGAGGACTGCATCCGATCCAGCAGGCCCGCTAGATCGTCGGCATAGCTGAGCTCGATGCCCACCAGAGCGGCACCCATCTCGCGATTGTTCCGTTTGACGTACTCGAACAGCGTGATGTCGTCGTTGGGGCCGAGTATTTCCCCGAGGAACCGGCGCAACGCGCCCGGCTCCTGTGGGAAGTCGACGAGGAAGTAGTGCTTGAGTCCCAGGTGCACCAGGGAGCGTTCCAGGATCTCGCCGTATCGCGAAACATCGTTGTTGCCACCGGAAATCAGACAGACAACCGTCTCGCCCGGCGCCAGGTCCAGCTCTGACAACGCCGCAACCGACAGTGCCCCGGCGGGCTCGGCGATGATGCCCTCGTTCTGATAGAGCTCGAGCATCGCCGTGCAGGCCGCACCTTCGTCGACGGTCATCAGGGTGAGCGTTTCACCCGCCGCGGCCAGCAGGCGGTACGGAACCGCCCCGGCGACCTTGACGGCGCAGCCGTCTACAAACGGGTCGACGTGGTCGAGCGGGACCGGCCCACCGGCCCGCATGGCGGCCGCCATACATGCGGCGCCCGCCGGCTCAACGCCTACGACCCGTACCTGCGGAGCCCGTTCCCGCAGGTAGGTGACAATTCCGGAGATACATCCACCGCCGCCGACGGGGACCACCACCACGTCCGGCTGAACGTCCAGCTGGTCGAGGATCTCGGCGGCAATAGTGCCCTGCCCGGCGATGGTCCGGGGATCGTCGAACGCCGGGACCAGGGTCGCACCGGTACGTTCGACATCGGCCTTGGCCGCCGCGGCCGCCTCGTCATAACCGTGCCCCACTGCGATGAGATCCACGAATCCGTTGCCGTGGTAGATGATTCGTTGCCGCTTCTGCTTCGGAGTCTTACTGGGGATGTACACACGGCCATGTACGCCCATCGACTTGCACGCCAGCGCGAATCCCTGCGCGTGGTTACCCGCGCTGGAGCACACCACACCGGCGGCCTTCTCCTCATCGCTGAGCTGCATCAAGAGGTTGAAGGCACCGCGCAGCTTGTACGACCGAACCGACTGCAGATCTTCACGCTTGAGATACACGTTGGCACCAGTCAGCCCGGAGAGACGATCGGCGTGCTGAACGGGAGTCGGGTGCACCACCTCGTCGATGCGTTTGGCCGCCGCATCGATATCGCTGGCAGTGACGGCCTGGGCCGTGCTCAAGAGACGGGCGTCAGCACGAAAACCGGGATCTGACGGTCGGTCTTGGTCTGGTATTCCGCATATGGCGGGTACGCCTCCACGGCACGGTCCCACCATGGCGCCTTCTCGTCGCCGAGGACCTCGCGGGCTTGGTAGTCCTTGGTGGTGCTGCCGTCCTGCAGCTCGACGAGCGGGTTCTCTTTCACGTTGTAGTACCAGACGGGGTTTTTGGGCGCTCCGCCGAGCGAGGCGACAATGGCGTACTCGCCGTCGTGCTCCACCCGCATCAGGGCGATCTTGCGCAGCTTGCCGGACTTGGCGCCGAGTGAGGTCAGCAAGATCACCGGCATGTCCGCAATGGTGATGCCGTCGGTGGTCCCGCTCTCGATAATCTTGGCCACCTGCTTCTGCGACCAATCGAGTCCACTGGGTTCGTATTCACCGGTTAATGGCATGCCGACAACTGTATCGCTCCACCTATCGGGGAATCACGCCGATAACGCGGAACGCCCGGGGTCCGGCCTGCACCGGACACCCTATGACGTTAGTTCTGTCACCCACGATCGGAGTGTTCGGTTGACCGAACTTCCCCGTTAGGCATATCCTCTTTTCATGACGACCTTCGAACGCGCGACACATGGGGTGCGGTCGGTGGACGTCTCGGACGTCGTATGGGCCCCGTACAAGCTGCTCGCGCTCGCAGTAGGCACGGTGGTCTTCGTGGTCACCCTCTTGCTGGTGGCGTCCATGTCGACCGCGGTGCTCTCCGCTAGCGCAGTGGCCAGCATGGCCTGGCTCGCGGGCTCGCTCATTCACTGAGCAGAACCTGCCCACGGGGTGTAATACATCCCCATGTCTTCGCCAAGCGAATCGGCTGCCGAACATCCTGTCGGGCACCGCATGGAGCGGCTTGCCCATGAGGTCACCGATGACGTGCTGGCCGCCGAAAAGCATCTGCCGTCCTGGCTGCGCCCGGGTGCCCCCGAAAGCCGAATACCGGTTCTCATCGCTCTTATCGCGGCGATTGGTCTGCAGTTGGCGATCCCCGCACAGTTCAATCTGACGCCGCGCTGGCCGTTACCCGCTCTCGAGTCAGCGCTACTGCTCGTTCTGGTCATCCTCAACCCGTTAAAATTCACGCGTTCAACGACTTTCGGGCGTTGGTCGACCTATCTGCTGATCGCTGCCATTACCGCCGACAACACCATCTCGGCGGCAATGCTCGATTACAAGATCGTGACGGGCCAGATGGGTGACAACCCGCGCGTGCTCCTCGGCAGTGGCCTGGCGATCTTCATCACCAACGTCATCGTATTCGGTATGTGGTACTGGGAGTTTGACCGTGGCGGCCCCTTCGCGCGCCACACGCCCCAACGGCCGCATCCTGACTTCATGTTTCCGCAGATGGCCAATCCTGAACTCGCGCCGCCAGATTGGCGGCCGAAGTTCCCCGATTACCTGTACGTGAGCTTCACCAACGTCGTCGCGTTCTCCCCCACCGACACCATGCCACTCTCGCGGTGGGCCAAGATGTTGATGACGCTGCAATCCATCGTGGCACTGTCCACCGTGGCACTGGTGCTTGCCCGCGCCGTGAACATCCTGGGCTAGCTGTGATCTCACAGAACTCCGCGCCGACATCGGACGTCCCCGGGACCCTCAATCGGGTTCTTCACCTGGCCACGATGATCGCGGTGAATGCGATTCCCGTCACCGGCTGGTTCGTGGGCGGATGGTCGGCCGGTACGACGCTGGCGGTCTACTGGTTCGAGACCGTGGCGGCTTCCCTGTTCGTCGCACTCCGGGCTCTTCTACACAAGCGGTGGAGTCCGCGCCACGGACACTACCGATACGAAGCGCCCGGACCGGACCAGAGCTACTCGCGAACCTCCTTCGTCAGAGGATTCCTGTTCACGACACTCGTCTTCTCGGCCGCCCATGGGTTCTTTCTCGCGGTCATCGTTTTCCTGCTCACCCACAACGGCAAGGCCGCACTGATCGGTATCGACTGGCACAGTGTGTCATTCGGGTGCCTTCAGGTACTTGTCGCACTGGCCGTCGACTTCCTGGTGGATCTTCCCTCCCTGCGCCGATGGTCCTTCTGGCAACTGGAAGTGATGGCGAGTCGCGGGTTTATGCGGGTTGCCGTCGTGCATCTGACCCTGATCTTCGGGATGTTCGCGGTCGCTGTCACCGATGCGCCCTCGGCACTGTTCGGGGTGTTCGTCGTCCTGAAGACCATGTATTCGCTCAGCGTCACCTTCCCGCAGTGGGAGCCCGCTACCCCACCGCGCTGGCTCAGTAGCGCGATGAATCGGATCCCGAGCGCACGTCCTGGATTGACCTTCGAAGAGCAATGGGTCAAGGACCGTAAGGCCGAGACCGCACGGCGGAAGAAGAACGAAGAGCCGTGGACGGGGACGCGGCGCTAATCGCTCGTCAGATGGGGTCGCTGCTGGAGTAGGTGTCGTTCGACTCCGGTCGCGCACCGTAACGCTGGGCGTATGTCTCGTGCTTGCGCGCATGCTTTTCGCGGTTTCCGATGTCGGCGAGCTTGGGATCCAGATCGTGCTGGGCCAACCGGTAGCGGCGCCAAATCTTGTTGAGAGCGTGCGTCATCAGGATCGCCCAGACATAGATGGGCAGGGTGATCGCCACGTGCAGGAGCATTCCACCCGGCAGGAGCCAGAATGGAGCCAGGATGAAATGGGGCGGGATCACGTATCGGATCATGTGCCGCCGAATGGCCCCGGGGCCGGACAGATCGTTGGCCACCCAGTCACGCATAGAGTCGGGCAGGCGTCTTCCATAGGCGTAGGTGATGTACTGCCCAGCGGTGGGCCGATCGGTCGTCATGCAAGCTCCTGCGCGTCTGAGGCGGCCCTCGCTGGAGGACAGCACTGCGAATACAGACAGTGCCCCGGCAAGCGCCCTCAGGAACTATAGACGCGCCCCTGTCCTGCAGTGTTGTCGGGTTGCTAATCTGTGCAAGTTGTTGTGTGGTGAGGTGGACTTGATATGGATGCACGTCAGCCGCTGTATCGGATGAAGGCGGATTTCTTCAAAACGCTGGGACATCCCGTGCGGATTCGCGTGCTGGAGCTGCTCAGCGAACGCGATCGGGCCGTGTCAGAGATGCTGCCCGAGGTGGGTATCGAGGCAGCGAATCTGTCACAGCAGTTGGCCGTGCTCCGACATGCCGGCCTGGTGACAGCTCGTCGCGAAGGACTCTCCGTGCTGTACACCTTGACATCACCGCGAGTGGCGGAGCTGCTGGCGACTGCGCGCAAGATCTTGACCGGCGTGGTCGCCGATCAGGCCGAATGGCTCGATCCCGAACCCGCTGAGGTCGCGCAGGGCCGCCGTGGAGAACTAGCCGCCCAGACAGCCCGGCCCGAGTAGCGCCTTGAGATCCCCCATCAGGGCCGATGACGGTGTCACCCGAAGCGACTGATCGAGCTCCAACGTCGTGACGCGCTCCCCACTGATCAAACGCAGATGAACCTGGTTGGTGCCCGGATGCCGCGCCAACACTTGCTTGAGCGCGGTGACCTTGTCGATGGTGCACTGCCTCGTCGGCAGCGTCACGGCAACCGGACGGTCGTCGGATGCCTGCGAGAAGTCGGGTACCACAAGATCATTGGCGATCAAGGAGATTCGGTCATCGCGAATCGCCACCTTCGCATTCACCAGAACCACCGCGTCGTCGGCTATCTCGGCGCCGTATACCGAGTAGGCCTGCGGGAAGAAGAGCACCTCGATGCCACCCGTGAGGTCCTCGAGCTGCGCTGAGGCCCAGGGCATGCCGTTCTTGTTCACACGACGGTTGACCGAGGCGAGAATCCCGCCCACCCGCACCTGGGTGTCGTTGGCGATATCGCCTTCGAGGATCGTAGGGATCTGGGTGTCGGTCTGACGACCCAGCAGGTGCGCCACCCCGTTGAGCGGATGCCCGGATACATACAGGCCCAGCATTTCTCGCTCGAGGGCGAGCTTGTGCTTCTCTTCCCATTCGTCGTCGGGCACCTTGATGGCGAACACATTGGCTGCGTCGGCGTCGTCGTCCCCCGCACTGCCGAAGAGGTCGAACTGCCCCATCGCTTCGGCCTTCTTGGTGCCCAGCACCGAGTCGACGGCATCGGACTGGACAAGAAACAGCCCCTTGCGGGAATGCCCCAGGGAGTCAAAGGCCCCCGCCTTCACCAGCGATTCCGTGACCTTCTTATTGCAGGCCGCGATGTCAATCTTGTGCAGATAGTCGGAGAAGTCGGTAAAGGCGCCCTTCGATTCTCGGGTCGCGATGAGCGACTGCACCACGTTGGCGCCGACATTGCGGACGCCGCCGAGCCCGTAGCGGATGTCCTCCCCCACCGATGCGAAGTTGTGCACCGACTCGTTGACGTCCGGCGGTAGCACCGTGATGCCCAGACGACGGCAGTCGGCGAGGTAGATGGCCGCCTTATCCTTGTCGTCGCCCACGGAGGTGAGCAGCCCGGCCATGTATTCGCCCGGGTAATTGGCCTTGAGGTAGGCGGTCCAGAACGACACCAATCCGTACCCGGCGGCATGCGACTTGTTGAACGCGTAGCCGGCGAACGGAAGAATGGTGTCCCACAACGCCTTAACGGCCTTTTCGGAGAAGCCGTTGTTGGTCATGCCTTCGTAGAAGCCCTTGTACTCGGCCTCCAGGACCTCAAGCTTCTTCTTGCCCATGGCCTTGCGGAGCGCATCGGCCTTACCCATCGAGTACGAGGCGACCTTCTGGGCGATGAACATGATCTGCTCTTGGTAGACGATCAGACCGTAGGTCTCCGAGAGGATGTCCTTGAGTGGCTCTTCCAGCTCGGGGTGAATCGGCTTGATCGGTTGGCGACCGTTCTTACGGTCGGCGTAGTCGTTGTGCGCGTTCATGCCCATCGGGCCGGGACGATATAGCGCCAGCACGGCGACGATGTCGTTGAATCCGGTGGGCTGCATGCGGCGCAGCAGATCCCGCATGGGCCCGCCATCGAGCTGGAATACCCCGAGGGTGTCGCCGCGGGACAGTAATTCGTAGGTGGCCGGATCTTCCAGAGGCAGATGATCCAGGTCGAGGTCGACGCCACGGTTGGCCTTGATGTTGTCCAACGCATCGCCGATGACGGTGAGGTTGCGCAGCCCCAGGAAATCCATCTTCAACAGGCCGATGGCCTCACACGACGGGTAGTCCCAGCCGGTGATGATGGCGCCGTCCTGCGCGCGCCGCCACAGCGGGATGGCCTCGGTGAGCGGTTCCGAGCTCATGATGACCGCACACGCGTGCACACCCGCGTTACGGATCAACCCCTCCAGACCGCGCGCGGTCTGGTAGATGGTCCGCACATCCGGATCGGTGTCGATCAGGGTACGAACCTCGGCGGCCTCCTTGTACCGCTCATGCTCGGGATCGGTGATACCCGACAGCGGAATGTCCTTGGCCATGATCGGCGGTGGCAGCGCCTTGGTGATCCGATCCGCGATCGCGAACCCGGGCTGCCCGTAGTGGATACGCGCCGAGTCCTTCAGCGCCGCCTTGGTCTTAATCGTGCCGAAAGTGATGACCTGCGCCACCCGGTCACTGCCCCACTTATCGGTGGCGTACCGAACCATCTCGCCGCGGCGACGATCGTCGAAGTCGATATCGATATCAGGTGCCGACGGTCGTTCCGGATTGAGGAAGCGCTCGAACAGCAGCCCGTGCGGGATCGGGTCGATGTTGGTGATGCCGAGCGAGTAGGCAACCAGCGATCCGGCCGCCGACCCACGGCCCGGACCAACCCTGATACCGACTTCCTTGGCATGCGTGACGAGGTCGCCGACGACGAGAAAGTATGCGGGAAAACCCTTTTGCTTGATGACGTCCAGCTCGTAGTGCGCGCGGGTGAAGTACTCGTCAGGCACTCCGCCGGGGATACCGTGGAAGCGACGCTCCAGTCCGCGGTCGACTTCCTTGCGCAGCCAGGAATCCTGGTCTTCACCCTCCGGCACCGGGAACACCGGCATACGGTCCTTGAAGCTCCAGACGTCCTCGTATGACTGCACCCGCTCGGCGATGAGCAATGTGTTGTCACACGCGCCAGGCACCGAGTCGTCCCAAAGATCGCGCATCTCGGAAGCCGGCTTCAGGAAGTAGCCGTCACCGTCGAACTTGAAGCGCGTGGGGTCCGACATGGTCTTGCCGGTCTGCACGCACAGCAGTGCTTCGTGGTTGTGTGAGTGGTCCTTGGTGACGTAATGACAGTCGTTGGTGGCCAACGGCGGTATGCCGAGCTTCTTTCCCAGCTCCAGCAGGCCCTCGCGCACCCGGCGTTCGATGGACAGTCCGTGGTCCATCAGCTCCAGGAAGAAGTTGTCCTTCCCGAAGATCTCCTGCCATTTGCCGGCGGCCTCGACCGCTTCGGCCTCCTGACCGAGACGAAGCCGAGTTTGTACCTCACCCGAGGGACATCCCGTGGTGGCGATGATGCCGCTTGCGTGTTCGGTGATGAGCTCGGCGTCCATGCGAGCCCACTTACCGAGCTGCCCCTCGAACGAGGCCAGCGAGGACAGCTTGAACAGGTTGCGCAGGCCTGTCGCATTCTCGGCGACCATCGTCATATGGGTGTACGAACCCGAACCGGACACGTCATCGGACTTCTGTCCCGGATCGCCCCAGAAGACACGCTTGGTGTCGAACCGCGAGGCGGGTGCGATGTACGCCTCGATGCCGATGATGGGCTTGACCCCGGTGGCGGTGGCGACGTTGTAGAACTCGCTGGCGCCGTACATGTTCCCGTGGTCGGTCATGCCGACCGCCGACATGCCCAGACGCTCCACCTCCGCGAGCATCGGCTTGATCTTCGCGGCACCATCGAGCATCGAGTACTCGGTGTGGTTGTGCAGGTGCACGAACGAAGAATTCGAGGAGCTCACACGTGCCTTTCGTACCGACCCACGATGGGGGCGTCAATCGCTAGAGGGGTCAGTTTATGGCGAGGGTCCGACAGTCCCGGGCGTGTCGGGGGTGTGTCGCCTGGCTCATCCGGCTACCTGAATCACAGCGGTCACAAAAGCCCCGCCAGCAACGGTGAGAACCTGCGACAACACCATAGCTGGAAGCACGGCCCGGCTCTGCACGGCGACGGCGCCCCTCACCTCACATCGGCGGATTGGTCGACGAGACCCGAGTCGGCGGTGGCGCCCACCGCAGCACTCGGTCCATCTGCCGCGGCGGGATCGCGCCCCGACGATGTTCGGTGTGTGTCAGGTCGTGGCGGGCCGCGCCCGGCGCGCTCTGCGCACGGTGTCCACCGTAAAGATCGTCAGCGCCGCCCAAATCAGCGCGAAGCCCGCCCAGCGTTCCGGCGGCATCGCCTCATGTTTGACCAGCACACCCCACAGCATTTGCAGCGTTGGTGTCAGGTACTGCAGGAGCCCGAGCGTCACCAAGGGAATACGTTGTGCCGCAATACCGAACATCAGCAGTGGCAGCGCCGTCACCACGCCGCTGAGCACCATGAGCGCGGTGTGGCCCTCGGTGTAACCGAGGAAGTGCTGCTGACCGGTAACACCGAGGAACACCAGGTATGCGGTGGCGAACGGCACCGCGACGATGCCTTCGGCAGTCAGGCTCACACGCGGATCGACGGTCACCGTCTTCTTGATGGCTCCGTATCCAGCGAACGAGACGGCCAGTATCAGCGTGATGACCGGCAGCTGCCCATAGTTGACCGTGAGCACGGCGACCGCGGTGAACGCCAGCACCAACGCCAGCAGCTGCCATCTGCTGAGCGGCTCCCGGAAAATCACCACGCCCAACAGCACCGTCACCAACGGGTTGATGAAGTATCCGAGTGCGGCGTCGAGCACGTGCCCGGAGTTGACGGCGTAGATGTAGACACCCCAGTTGAGGGCGATGAGAACCGAGGCGCCGGCAAGGAGCCCCCAGTTGTACGGCCCCATCGTGATGAGGTCACGCAACCGCCGGGAGACGGCGACGACAATCACCATCAGCAGCAGTGTCCAGATCATCCGGTGCGCCAGGATCTCCAGCGCGCTCGCCGGTTCCAGCAGAGGGAAGAATGCCGGAAACAATCCCCACATCACATAGGCGGCCGCGCCGAACAGGTACCCGGACTTCAGGCGATTCTGTTCAGGTGTCGTGACGGCCCCGCTCATCGCAAGATGTCGAGTGCGTGCGCCAGATCCTCCGGGTACTCGCTGGTGATTTCCATCCAGCGCCCGTCTCCCGGGTGGGTGAAGGCCAGCGATTTGGCATGCAGCCATTGACGTTCCAGCCCAAGCTTGGCGGCCAGCGTCGGATCCGCGCCGTAGGTCAGATCGCCACAGCACGGGTGTTTGATGGCCGAGAAATGCACCCGGATCTGGTGGGTGCGACCGGTTTCCAGATGTACGTCCAGCAGGCTGGCCGCCACGAACGCCTCAAGGGTGTCGTAGTGGGTGATGGAGTGACGTCCGTCTTCGACGACAGCGAATTTCCAGTCGTGGCCCCGATGCCGCCCGATGGGCGCATCGATGGTGCCGCTGGACGGGTCCGGGTGTCCTTGTACGAGAGCGTGATAACGCTTCTCCACGCGCCGGTACTTGAAGGCGCGTTTGAGCTCGGTGTAAGCCTTTTCCGACAGCGCCACGACCATGACCCCGGACGTTCCGACATCCAGGCGGTGCACGATTCCCTTGCGTTCCGGCACGCCGGACGTAGTCATCCGGAACCCGGCGGCGGCGAGCCCGCCCAGCACGGTGGGACCGCTCCAGCCGACGGAGGCGTGGGCCGCGACACCCGCCGGTTTGTCGACGGCGACCAAGTCGTCATCGGCGTACAGGATCTTCATGCCCTCGATGGCCTCGACCCGATTCTCCGGTGGCGCCTTGGGCTCGGGAAGGGTGACTTCCAGCCAGGTACCCGCGGTGAGTTTCTCGGATTTGGTGACCACAACCCCATCCAGAAGCACGGCGCCCTCTTCGGCGAGAGTGGCGGCGGCCGTGCGGGACAGACCGAGCAGGCGTGCCAGCCCGGCGTCCACGCGCATACCGGAGAGGCCGTCGGGCACCGGCAGGGAACGCGAGGTCATAACGGCTTGGTCTGGGAAGCCTGCGCGTCGGCGTTCTCGATGTCCGCGTGATCGCCCTGGTCCTCGGCCGGGCGCTTGCCCGCCTCGCTCGATGCTCCTCGCGTCGAGCGCTCGTCGGTACCCGATACTCCTCGCGTCGAGCGCTCGTCGCTGTCGTAGTCGTATCCGAACAACGAGAGCGCCACCAGCAGAATCGCTCCGCCCACCACCGCCGGGTCGGCGACGTTGAAAACCGGCCACCACCCCACCGACAGGAAGTCGACCACATGGCCGCGTAGCGGTCCGGGGCCCCGGAAGAACCTGTCGATGAGGTTGCCCAGCGCGCCGCCGAGAATCATGCCCAGACCGATTGCCCACCACGTGGAGACCAACCGGCGACCGATGAGCAGGATTCCCACCACGACCGACATCGCGATGAGGGTCAGCACCCAGGTGTAGCCGGTGGCAAAGGAGAACGCGGCGCCGGAGTTGCGCACCAGCGTCCAGGTGACGGTGTCGCCGATGATCGGTACGGGCTTACCCGGCTGCAGCAGTCTGACGGCAATGACCTTGGTGATGACGTCCACCGCGAGCACCACCGCCGCCACGATGAGCAGCAGTTTTATCCGCCGTTTGGGCTTCGGGGCGGTCTCGGGCTCGTCACTCACGTCACCCATCATCCCCTACTCAGCGAGGCGCTCTGCGCCACCTGTCTGCGATGATCGCGGCTGTGCCCGATGTTCGTCGCCCCAAAGCCTCATCACCGACCCTTGTGCTGTTGAGCACCGGCGGAACCATCGCGACCGCGGTGGGCAGCGATGGCATCGCTCGACACCGCAGTTCAGGAAATGACCTGCTCGCGGCGTCCGGATACGGCGATGTCGCCGTCCACGACGTGATGGCGATTGACAGCGCGGAAATGACCCCGCAGCGCTGGCAACAGATCGCCGCCGCACTCCGCGGACATATCGCCAGCGGGGCCACCGGGGTCGTCATCGCGCATGGAACGGACACCTTGGAGGAGACTGCGCTCTGGCTCGCGCTGACGTGTGCGGTGCCGGTACCCGTCGTACTCACCGGGGCGCAACGCAGTGGCGACCACCCGGAATCCGACGGACCGGGCAATCTGCGTGACGCGTTGACGGTGGCGGCAAGCGGTGAGGCCCTGGGCGTGGTGGTGTGCTTCGCCGGCCAGGTGTATCCGGCGCTGGGCATCCGCAAGGTCGATCTGGCCACGCCCGCCGGATTCGCTGGTGTCGCCCCCATCGGCGATGTACGCGATGGCGTGTTCGTACGCAGCGGCGACGCACCCTCACCGTTCCTGGGCACCGTGACCCGAGCCGCGTTACCCCGCGTCGACATCGTGAGCCTCTACCCGGGTGCCGACGCCGTGGCGCTCGAGTCCTACGTGCGGGCCGGTGCGCAGGGACTGGTGCTGGAATCGATGGGCGCGGGCAATGCCAATGACGTTGTCATCGAATCTGTTTCGCGTCAGATTGAGGACGGTACCCAGGTTCTGGTCACCACCCGGGTACCGGGTGGTGAGCTGGCGCCCGGTTACGCGCCGGGACAGAAATTGATCGATGCCGGCGGAGTGATGGTGCCCCGGCTTCGTTCCGGGCAAGCGCGCGTGCTGTTAATGGCAGTGCTGGCCACCGGATCAGATCTCGTCTCCGTCATCAATCGACTCGGCTGACTCGCCCGGCCAGTCCAGGCTCGCCACCGGGTCAGCGCGGGTGACACCCGGATCGTCGACGCCAAACGTGCGCGCGATGCCCGGTCCGCTGCTTCGTGTCTCGAATCTCACGGTCATGACGCCATGTCCGGTGCCCTGAATCCAGCCGTGGCCATACTCGGAATGGATGACGTCATCACCAATTCCCCAGCTCGCGGCGCTCGGGGCGGGCGCGGAGCTCGACGGAGCCTCGTCGGTTTCGGCAACCGATTCGGTCTGGTCCAGATCCGGAAAGAGCGAGGCCTGCTGGACGTCGGAGAAGCCCGAGAATCCCACGCCGACAAGGCGAATGGGACCGATCTCGACGGGGTCCAGGAGCAGCCGACGCGCCGCCGACATCAGCACGGCACGTTCGGTGGTGGCATAGGGCAATGTGGCCGACCTGGTCAGGATGCTCATGTCCGAGCGCCGTAGCTTGACGGTGACGGTGCGCACGCCGCGACCGTGCGCGATGAGCCGCCGATGAGCGTGCGCTCCGATGGGTTCGATGGCCTCCCGTAATTGATCGAGAGTTGTCAGGTCATCGGCGAAGGTGGATTCCGCGCTGATCTGTTTGGTTTCTGCACGTTCTGCCACGGGGCGCTCATCGATGCCGCGTGCGAGGCGGTGCAGGGCGGGGCCGATCGTGCCGCCCAGCACCGAGGCCACCTCACTGGTCTGCAGTGCCGCCAGCTGACCAATGGTATTGATTCCCAATCGATTAAGGCGCTCTTCCGCCACGGGCCCGATCCCCCACAATTTGCGCACCGGGAGATCGGCGAGCAGCGAGCCCTGCTCCTCGGGCGCGATGATCCGCACCCCGTCGGGTTTGGCCAATCCCGAGGCGATCTTGGCAAGCTGCTTCCCGGACCCCGCCCCGACCGACGCGGTGAGCCCTGTTTCGGTGAGCACCCGTGAACGAAGTTCGCCGATGTACTCGGCCACGGTTTCGGTGGTGGCCCCGGCCAGTTCAACGGGCTCGCCGAAGGCCTCGTCGAAGGACAGCTGCTCGAGAACCGGGATCATCGACCGCACCGTCGCGAACACCCGTCGGCTGGCAACGCCGTACACCGCGCCACGAGGTGGCAGGACCACGACATTGATGCCGACCAGGCGTCGCGCCTGATGCATCGGCATCGCCGAGCGGGCGCCGAAAACGCGGGCCTCATAGCTCGCACCGGCCACCACTCCCCGGCCTCCGGTACCGCCGACGAGGACCGGACGATCGCGCAGGGTTGGCCGGGTCAGCTGCTCGACCGAGGCGAAGAAGGCGTCCATGTCGAGGTGCAGAACCCATCGACCGGCAGCACACACGCGATCATCGTATTGCGCAGGTCGGACGTCACCCTGCGCGGCGACGCCGGTCGAGCTCCGCGCCCCGAGGTGACCGCGTGGTCCTGGCCTGTGGCCGAACCCCGACAAGAGATGGCCGAATCACGCTACTCGGACAGCCATATCGTCCCTAGCCTTGGTGTCATGGCAATGAATCTGGTGCACCGCTGGTGTTGTAGCTCGGAGATGTGGGCACGTAAGACCGAGTCGCAGCTCCTCCCGTGGGCGCTGCAAGGTGTGGAGCTCGGTGAGGACGCCCTGGAGATCGGTCCCGGCTATGGCGCGAATCTGCGGGTGCTGACCCGGCGCACCCCGCGACTCACCGCGGTCGAGATCGACGAGACCATGGCCTCCCGGCTGCAGCGGCTCTACGGCGATCAGGCAACGGTGATCCAGGGTGACGGCACCAAGCTCGGTTTCGACAACGACCGCTTCAGCTCAGTGGTGTGCTTCACCATGCTGCACCACGTCCCGACATCCGATCTGCAAGATGAGCTGTTCACACAGGCGCATCGGGTGCTGGCCCCTGGCGGCGTTTTCGCCGGCAGCGACGGTGTGCATTCCACCTTCTTCCGGCTGCTGCACATCGGCGACACCTATAACCCGGTGCCCACCGCGTCACTGCCGGATCGCCTGCGCGCAGCGGGTTTCACCGACATCGAGCATCACCTCGACGGGGGCAACCAGCGCTGGCGGGCCGTGAAGGCCGCGTAGGGCCGGCGCTAACCCGCCGCCTTTTTCAAGGACGCCCGGACCCCGTCGCCGATATCGGTGGCGGGCGTCCCCACGTCCTGGCCGGCCTGGCCGATTTCCAGTGTCGTGGCGAGGATTTCGCCGGCGATCAGGCCGCGGTGACGTTCCGCCCAGGGCCGACGGTCCTCGGGTACCTCAAGGATGACCGTGACACGGTCGGACACCTCCAGACCTGTCGACTTGCGAAGGTCTTGGAGCTCTCGAATGAGATCGCGCGCCCATCCCTCGGCCTCCAACTCTTCGGTGACGGTGTCATCGAGGATGACCAGTCCGCCACCCTCGGGAAGCGCCGCCGTGGAATCCGGCTCCGCGGCCACCAGTTTCGAATCGAACTCACCCTCCTGCAGCGTGATCCCGGCGGCGACGACGGTTCCGTCAGCCTGCTGAGCCCAGTCGCCGGCCTTGACCGCCCGGATGACCGTCTGCACGTCCTTGCCCAGCCGCGGCCCCGCGGCACGCGCGTTGACGGTCAGTTCGAACTTGCCGTAGGCAGCGATATCGTCGGTCAGTTCGACGGATTTCACGTTCAGCTCATCAGCGATGAGGGCTGCGTACGGCTCCAACCGCTTGGGGTCGGGCACCGCGACCGTCAGTGTGAGCAGCGGCAGGCGCACCCGCAGCTTCTTGGCCTTGCGCAAGGACGAGCCCGTCGAGGCCACCTTGCGCACCTCGTCCATGGCGGCCACCAGATCGGGGTCGGCGGGCAGTGCCGATTCGGACACCCAATCGGTCAGGTGCACAGACCGCTCCCCCGTCAGTCCCCTCCAGATCACCTCGGTGGTCATCGGCAACAGTGGTGCGGCCAGACGGCACGTCGTCTCCAGGACGGTGTGCAACGTGTCGATCGCATCCGCGTCCTCGTCCCAGAACCGCGAACGTGACCGTCGCACATACCAGTTGGTCAATGCGTCGGTGAACTGCCGCAGCTGTTCACACGCTCCCGAGACATCGCAGATATCCATGGCCGCGGTGAGGTTGTCACGTAGCTGTGCCAGTTTGGCCAGGATGTACTTGTCGAGCACCTGAGTCGAATCGGTGCGCCACGTGCCGGGTTTGGGCGCATACAGCTGCAGGAAGCTCCATGCGTTCCACAACGGCAGTATCACCTGCCGCACGCCCTCGCGAATACCCTGCTCGGTAACGATCAGATTGCCGCCGCGCAGGATTGGCGACGCCATGAGGAACCAGCGCATCGCGTCGGAGCCGTCGCGGTCGAACACCTCGTTGACATCCGGGTAATTGCGCAGCGACTTGCTCATCTTCTGGCCGTCGTTGCCCAGCACGATGCCATGCGACACACAGGTTCTGAATGCGGGCCGATCGAAGATCGCCGTCGCCAGCACATGCATCACGTAGAACCAACCGCGCGTCTGGCCGATGTACTCGACGATGAAGTCGGCCGGGAAATGGTTTTCGAACCACTCGGCGTTCTCGAACGGATAGTGCACCTGCGCGTACGGCATAGAGCCCGAGTCGAACCAGACATCAAAGATGTCCGAGATGCGGCGCATGGTGGACTTGCCGGTCGGATCGTCCGGATTGGGCCGGGTCAGCTCATCGATGTACGGCCGGTGCAGATTTGTCGGACGGACTCCGAAGTCGCGTTCCAGCTCGTCGAGACTGCCGTATACGTCGATGCGCGGATACGCAGGATCGTCAGACTTCCACACCGGAATCGGGCTGCCCCAGTATCGGTTTCGAGAGACTGACCAGTCGCGTGCGCCTTCCAGCCACTTGCCGAACTGGCCGTGCTTGACGTGCTCGGGATACCAGGTGATCTGCTCGTTGAGCTCCACCATCCGGTCCCGGAATTCGGTCACCTTGATGAACCAGGAGGACACGGCACGGTAGATCAACGGGTTTCGGCACCGCCAGCAGTGCGGGTACGAGTGGTCGTAGGTCTCATGGCGCAACAGCACGGCGCCATTGGAGGCAGCGGCACCGGTGCCGTTCTTCAGGTCCTTGATGATCTGCGCGTTGGCATCGAACACCTGCTGACCCACGTAATCGGGCACGGTGGCGTCGAATCGGCCCTTCGAGTCGACGGGGGTGACGGGGGTGATCCCCGCCTTGTCGGTGACGTTCTTGTCTTCTTCACCGTAGGCCGGGGCCATGTGCACGATGCCGGTGCCGTCCTCGGTGGTGACGTAGTCACCCGAGAGCACCGTGAAGGCATTCGGCGACGCATCCTGCTGGAAATACGGGAATGGCGGGAGGTAGCGCATGCCCAGCAGCTCGGCGCCGGTGTAGGTGTCCAGCACCGTGGGCTCTTCACCAAGCTCACGGGCGTAAGACCCGACCCGCGCCTGCGCCAACAGGTAACGGTCCTCGGAGGCGTTCTCACCGGCGGGCTTCACCACCGCATAGGTCACCTCGGGGTTGACCGCGACCGCCAGGTTCGAGGGCAGCGTCCAGGGAGTTGTGGTCCAGATCAGCAGGCGCGCACCGTCGAGCACCGCCCACCGGCTGTCCTCATTGCCCGCGATCCGGTACCCCACGGTGACCGCCGGATCCTGACGACTCTGATACACGTCGTCGTCCATGCGCAGTTCATGATTGGACAGCGGTGTCTCGTCGCGCCAGCAATACGGCAGTACGCGGTAGCCCTCGTACGCCAATCCCTTATCCCACAATTGTTTGAATGCCCAGATGACCGATTCCATAAAGGTCGGGTCGAGCGTCTTGTAGTCGTTGTCGAAGTCCACCCAGCGCGCCTGCCGGGTGACGTAGTCGCGCCATTCCTTCGTGTAGCGCAGCACCGACTCGCGGCAGGCATCGTTGAACTCGGCGATACCCATATCGTCGATCTGCGATTTATCGGTGATGCCGAGCTGGCGTTCCACCTCCAGCTCTGCGGGCAAACCATGTGTGTCCCAACCAAATCGGCGGTCCACCTGGTACCCACGCATGGTCTGATAACGCGGCACGATGTCCTTGACGTAGCCGGTGAGCAGATGCCCGTAGTGCGGCAGCCCGTTGGCGAACGGAGGACCGTCATAGAAGACGTACTCCGGGGAGCCGTCACGATGAGCAATGCTGGCGCGGAAGGTGTCGTCCGCGTCCCAGTAGGCCAGCACCTGCTTTTCCAGCGCAGGAAGATTCGGCGATCCGCTGCGCTGATCGGCCCCGAGATTGGTGCGCGGGTACGCGTCGGTTCGCTCGCCCTGATGCTCTTCGCCCGAGGGGCTCATCGCGGTCTCCCTGTGCTCGCTGGCACGGGGACGATGGGACGCCGTCGGCGTACCTCCGCGGTACCACCCCGCTTGCCCCACGCTGTCGGGGCCTCTCACCACGGCTGTGACGGGCCTGCCCGTCCGGTTCTACTGGGTTATCCGCGCTGGGCACGAAACTTTTCTTCCGGAGACTCCCCGGTGATGGCCGGATCGGTGTCTATGGCGCCAATTCTATTCGGGTGCGTTGATATGGCCAAACCGGTTTCGCAGCACCATCACCGTGGCCAGGACCAGGGCAATCGTCAATAACGCCCCCACGAAGAGCACCGTCAGCGCCCACCCGCCCGCTTGGTATGCCAGGCCGCCCGCCGCCCCGGCCACCGAACTGCCGAGGTAGTAACTGAACAAGTACAGCGCGGACGCCTCGGCGCGGTCGCGCTGCACGACGGCGCCCACCCACCCGCTCGCGACGGTATGGGCGGCAAAGAAGCCCGCGGTGAACACACCCACGCCGATGATCACCGCGACGAGTGAATCCGGGATGGTCAGCGCGAGTCCGATGGCCGTGACGGCGACCGCGCCGATGAGGACCAGCCCCCGGCCGCGGCGGTCCGCCAGGCGGCCGGCCACTGCCGAGGACACCGTTCCCGCGAGGTACAGCAGGAACAGCAGTCCGGCGATAGCCGTGGGAAGCCCGAACGGAGGCGCCACCAGGCGATAGCCCAAATAGTTGTACACGGTGACGAATCCGCCCATCAGCAGGAAAGCCAGTCCGAACATGATGAGCAGTAACGGGTTTCGTACGTGCGTCCCGAGAATTCGCATCGTGGTGCCGACCCTGACCCGCTTGGGCACGAAGAATTGCGACCGCGGAAGCAGCATGGCGAAGAGCACCGTGCACACCAATGTCATGGCACCACTGCCTAATAACGCCATCCGCCAATTGCTCACGTCGAGTACCGAGGACGCCACCAACCGTCCGGCGAGTCCACCGACCGTGGTGCCCGCGATGTATCTGCCCATCGCCGAACCCAGCGAGCCCGGGTGCACCTCTTCGGCCAGGAATGCCATTGCCACTGCCGGAATTCCAGCCAGTGCAACACCTTCGGCGGCGCGACCGATCAGCAACACCGCGAAGGTGGGGCTGGCCGGTAGCAACAGCCCGAGGATCGTCGTGGCGATCGCCGAAACCAGCATGACCCGGGTGCGCCCGTACCGTTCCGAGAGTGCACTCGCCGGAATGATCGATAACGCGAGCATTCCGGTGGTCACAGAGACGGTCAGCGCGGCGGCGGCTGGGCTCACCCCGAAGTCCGCGGAGAGCGCCGGGAGCACCGCCTGCGTGCCATAAAGGGCGGCGAACGTCGCAAGCCCAGCGGCAAAGAGCGCGCCAGTCAGACGCCGATATCCGGCAGTGCCCGTTTCATGGGGCACCGGATCCGCGGCGCAGATCGCCGGACTGCTCTGGGTGCTCGGAGCCATCGTCATGGACCTAGATGCTCCCCCGACCGGGCATATCACGGAAATGAGCAATTTAGCGATCTATAATTCAATTTAGGCATATATGGAGGTGGCAGCATGGCGGAGGGTGACTACGAGTGGTACATCACACTCGCCGAGCGACAAAACGTCACCGCGGCCGCCGAGCAGCTCCAACTCGCCCAGCCCACGCTCACCCGAATGCTGGCCAGACTGGAGCGCCGGCTCGGCGTGCAACTGTTCGACCGGCACGGTAAGCGGCTCACCTTGAACCCGTCCGGGCGGATCTTCTACCAGCACGCCCGTCGCGCTCAGATGGAACTGGACTCTGCTCGTCGAACCATCAACGATCTCGCCAATCCCGCCGAGGGTGAGATCCGGCTCGGATTCCTGCACACCTTCGGCCCCACACTCGTCGCCCGCCTGATCGCGGGCTTCGCCGCGGCGTCGCCGCACGTACGGTTCGTGCTCGAGCAGGGCGCCGCAGGCAGCCTCGACGATCTTGTCGCCAACGGCGATCTGGACGTCGCAATCGTCTCTCCGCGCCCTCGCCGCGCAAATCTGGGGTGGCGCAACCTCTTCCGGCAGCGTCTCGGTGTCGCCGTGCCCACAGACCATCGGCTCACACAGGCCGAAGACGTGTCGATGGCCGACCTTGCCGACGAACCCTTCATCGGGATGCATCCGGGGTTCGGCATGCGCCGCCTCCTCGAAGAACTTTGTGCGGCCGCGCAATTCCAGCCGCGTATCGTGCTCGAATCGAGCGATCTGACGACGGTGGCGGGCTTGGTGGCCGCGGGCCTGGGCATCGCGGTGCTCCCCGTGGACGCCACCACCTACCCGCCCGACCTCAGGATGTTGCGCCTCGTAGACGCCGACGCGCACCGGGACGTCGGCATCATCTGGAGCTCCGGGCAGCCCCTTTCGCGCCCGGTCCGGGATTTCATATCCCACGCCATCGCCTCGACGTAGGTCACAATCATCCTCATGTCTGCCGATGTGCCGCCCGCGAACGGGATCGCCCAGGCGATAGCGCAGATCGATACCGCCGCCGACGAGGCCGAGTTCTGTGCTGCCGTGGGCGCGGCGCGGATGGTGATAGCCCTTGAGGTGCGAGTGCGCACGCCGGAGGCGGCCCTCGCCGCTGCCTGGTCCGAAGCGTTGCGGCACAGCATCGGCACGGCCGCACGACTCGTCACTGGCGGGGTGGATCCGGGCTGGACCTGGTTCGTTTCGGGAAGTGTGGCCCGAGGCGAGGCGGCACCCGGTTCCGATATCGAGACGCTGCTTGCCGTCGACGACGCGCTCGACGGAGACGGCAAGACTCACCTGATGGAGCTGGCAGCCCAGGTGCACGCGATGCTCGAACGCGGCGGCATTGGAAGCGATTCGAACGGCGTGCTGGCCAGTCGCGGGCGATTCTGCCGCCGGGCCTCCAACTGGTTCGAAGGAATCGAACGCTGGTGCGCCAACCCGCCCGAAGACCGCGGCGTCGTGATGGCGGGGCTGATGGCCGACTCCCACGGGGTGGGCGCGGGATCGTTGTTGTCGGACAACGCCCTGCGTACCGAGAATGCCCGCTGCGCACAGCGCCACTACCCCATCCGACTTGCCATGCTTCAGGACGCGGTGGCCATACGCGCCGGATTCCCTTCGCGGTTAAGGATATTCGCGACGCAATCCGACACCGTCGATCTCAAGGTCGCGGCGATCGATCCGGTGGTCAAGATCGCACGCTGGGCGGCGTTGTCCGCCGGAGCGGATGCACTGTCGACACCAGAGCGCCTCGACGCCGCCGCCGGCAACATCCTGGACGCCGATGATGCCTCGACACTGCGGGATTGCTTCGCCTGGCTGCTTCGATTTCGGTGGAGGTCTCGGGCCACGGCGTGGCAGGACGGCGAGCACATGTCCGACATCGTGTCGCTGTCTGCCCTTGCCCCGCAGGAGCGTGCGGTGCTGCGCTCCGTCGCGCGCGAGATCGCCGGCATCCGACGCAAGCTGATCTACCTGTCCTCGACATCCTCATTCAGATAGTCGGTCGTACCAGCGCATGGCCCAGCGCGCATCGCCCAGGGCCGTATGCCGCTGCCCGGCGCTGGGGGTCTTCACACCGAATTGCAGCGACAGATTGGAGTAGTCGGCGTCCGGTACCAACCCGCGTTCACGGATGCGTGCCGCGGTGAGGGCGACGACATCGACGAGAGCCGGATTCCACGCTGGGCCGGTCCCGTGGGCCAGGAACATCCGCGTCAGGCACTCAGCATCGAATTGAGGTATCACCCCGACGATGGTGGCTCCCGCCGTCCATTCGTCAACGAGCGAAACAGCTTCCGCGGCACGAAAAATACGAGGGAACTGCAGCGGTCTCAAGCGCACTTGCGGATGCCGCTTATGGAAACCGCTGATCTCAAGGCCGGCGGGATCCGCCGATTCCAGGTCTAAGTCCTGGACGTCTACACACAGGTGCAACTGCCGTTGCCCGGAATCGGTGCGGCGAATGATCGCTATTTCCCATGGCTGGCGCTCGCGATGAAGCCCGGTGGTCTCGGTATCGAGAAAAACCAACGGGGCTGAAGGTCCGTCGGGTTCACCAGCATCGCCAACCATGTGTGGGCAGTCTCCCATATCACGCCCACCTGCCGAGCCATCCTCGGTCAAGTCGTGGTGGGTACCCAGTTGCCATGGAATCCCGCTGGCACGCGGTGGGGCAGTTTGATGGTAGCGACGTCCTCGAGCGTTTGTGCGTCCAAAATTGCCAGCTCGCTTCGATCCGTGCGGCGGTCGTAGACGTAACCCATCAGGACTCCGTCATCTTCTTCGGCCTCGCTCGACCGAGGATGGAAGACGAACTCGCCCAAAGCCCTATCCGCACCGAATGAGCGTGCGCGCGAGCCGCCCGCAGTGAAGTCATGTTTGAGCAGGACTCCATCGGCGATGGCATCGGCCGCGAACGCCGGCGCATATCCATACCGATGCCGTTTACCCACCAGCCGCTCATCAACCCGAGGGAATTCCTGGCCCCTATCGTCAATGCGCGATTCGCGGACCTTGCCGTCGGCGAGATCGACGGTCCAGCGGTCCAACGTGGGCATCCCCTCGTTCGGAGCTAGATGATCGGTGTCGAACATCTTGGGATGACGTACGACATCGAGCACGACGGTGTCGCCCTCGTCGTAAGCATTCATAGGATGGAATACGTAGCACGGCTCGACCTCGAACCACCGAATATCGGAATTGCCGGCGTCGCGGGGCATGACACCAATACGTGCGGGGTACTTGGGATTCCACGAGTAAGGGAAACGATAGTCCCCACTTCTGGTCTGCGGCAGGCGCGCAAAGATGGGATCAGGAATACGGACTCGTCCGATCAATGCCGAGAGCAGCAGGCGCGTCGGCAGCCGCAGCCCACGGGGTACGGTCATCTCCGCTGCCTGCCTAGCGTCGAAGGTCACTGGCAGGTCATAGAAGATGACGTAACGATCTGTCAGCGAGAAATCGTGCATCATTGGGCTGCCGCCCACGGTGACGTCTACGGTCTTCCTGGCTCGGCCATCGGTTCCAATGACCGAGTACTGCACGGTACTTCCCTGTCCGATGCTGTAAGAGACAGCGTGCAGCTCGCCGGTTTGCGGATCTCGTTTGGGATGAGCCGTATAGCCGCCGCGGACGCTGTTGCCGAAATCGCACACTCCGACTGTCTCTAGCTCATCGGTCAGTTCGTAGTTCGGGACGCCGCTTTCGATCAAGGCGATGGTCTTGCCCGCATGACCGATCACGTTGGTATTGGCGCCGATCGGCGAGGCGCCGAAGTGCCCGGTAGGCGGCCGTTCGCCCAGGGCCCGCGCAGCTTGTGGTGACCGCACCCACCGATTGCGGTACCACTCGGCCTTGCCGTCGCGGATGCGGATGCCATGCACCATGCCGTCACCAACGAACCAGTGATACAGCGCGGGGTTGATCTCGCTTATGGGATTGGGTCCATTGCGCAAATACCGACCGTCCAGATACTCCGGGATACTGCCCACCACAGCCAAATCGGTGAGGGTGTACTCGCGGTGCAGAGGGGCGAACTCACCCTCAAGGAAGTTGCTCGTCATGACAATCCCTTCTTCGACGTATGGCACGCCAACTGCGAGAGCTTTCGCAAAACCAGAGTGCCGCCGCGGCGGGGCCCCCACCTGGTATAACCTCGAAATAACTGTGTTATAACGTTGTTCTACTCAGGGTATGCCGCCTGTGCCAATATGGCAAGACCATGATGAAGAAGGGCGCCTCCTCCACATCCGCAGAGAATGAAGACATGCGGCAGATGCTGATAGCTGCGGCCGTTGACCTGCTCAATAGCGATGGCCCCGAGGCCGTGCAGATCCGGAAGGTCGCCACGGCTGCCAGGACATCGACGATGGCGGTTTACAAACACTTTGGAGGCATGCCGGGCCTCGTCAACGCGGTCGCCGAGGAGAGCCTACGGCGGTTCGGGGCGGCTCAGGCCGCACCTGCACAGACCGATGACCCTGTCGCAGACTTCATGGTCACGGGTCTCGCGTACCGGCAGTTCGCCTTAGACAATCCGCACATGTGCCGCCTGATGTTCGGGGTGACCAGCGCCGACGGCATCAACGCGCCCAGACGCAACATGTTCGACACCACCGTAACGACGCCAATGCACCCCAGCGCCGAGTACCTCTTTCGATGCGTACAACGCTGCATGGCCGAAGGACGAATTGATGGCTCACCCGATGATCTATCCGCTGTACTGCTGGCTGCAGCCAAATTCTGGACCATGATCCATGGATTCGTCATGCTTGAACTCGCGGGGTTTTGGGGAACCAAAGACCACGCGGCATGGGTACTCGCCTCCCTTACCACCGATCTCTTTGTCGCCCTCGGTGACTCACACGACAAGGTTTACGGCTCTGCGGCATCAACTCTGTCGCGGGCTGCCACTGAACTCGATACGGCCCGCACTGCGACAGACGCACGGTGAATGATGCGGTGACTACGACTGGCCTGAGGGACCGAGGGACAGGATCTGTTCGGCGGCCAATGCAGGCGTCAGGGTGCCCTCACGCACCTGCTGCTCGATATCCGCACGCGCGGCCTCCACATCCGGTGCCCTGAGCACCCGATCCAGCACCGCGTCGCGCACCATCGCCCACATCCAGTCCACTTGCTGGCGGCGACGTTTCGCCTCGAACTCCCCGGCCTCGGTGAGCACCGCGCGGTGCTGCAGCACGGTGTCCCACATCTCGGAGACTCCTTTGTTTTCCAGTGCACTCATGGTGAGAACCGGTGGGCGCCACAGGGTGTCATGCGGGTAGATCAGGCGCAACGCACCCGACAACTCCCGCGCGGCCTTCTGGGCCTCGATGGCATGCGCGCCATCGGCCTTATTCACCACCACGATATCGGCGAGCTCGAGCACACCCTTTTTGATGCCCTGCAGCTGATCTCCGGTGCGCGCCAGCGTCAGGAAGGCAAAGGTGTCGACCATGTTGGCGACGGTGACTTCGGACTGTCCCACGCCGACGGTCTCGATAAGGATGACGTCGAATCCTGCCGATTCCAGCAGCACCACGGTCTCCCGGGTCGCCTTGGCCACCCCGCCCAGCGTGCCCGAGGTCGGCGACGGCCGGATGTAGGCATCGGGATGTACCGAGAGCCGACCCATTCTGGTCTTATCGCCCAGAATGGATCCGCCGGTACGCGTCGACGACGGATCGACCGCCAGCACGGCCACCCGATGCCCCTGCTCAATGAGGTACATACCGAGCGCCTCGATGGTGGTCGACTTTCCCACCCCCGGCACACCGGTAATACCCACCCGCAGGGCGTTCCCACCGTCAGGAGACAGCTCCAGCAGCAGCTGCTGGGCTCGCGCGCGATGATCGGCACGCGTCGACTCGACCAGCGTGATCGATCGGGCAAGCGCCGAACGATCCCCCGATCGGATCAGAGTCGCAAGATCATCAGGTGACTGTTTTTCCGCCATCAGACGAGGTCGTAACCGAGCCGCTCAGCCAGCTTGTGCAACAAGCCAATCGCGGCCTCGGCGATGACTGTTCCCGGGGGGAAGATGGCCGCGGCACCCGCCTCATACAGCTCATCGAAATCACCGGGTGGAATCACACCGCCGACGACGATCATGATGTCCGGACGCCCCGCCGCTGCCAATGCCTCGCGCAACGCCGGCACCAACGTCAGGTGACCCGCCGCCAGCGAGGACACCCCGACCACATGCACGTCGTTGTCCGCGGCCTGACGCGCAACTTCCTCCGGTGTCTGGAACAGCGGGCCCACGTCGACGTCGAAACCGATATCGGCGAAGGCCGTGGCGATCACCTTCTGTCCGCGGTCGTGCCCATCCTGGCCCATCTTGGCGACCAGCACACGCGGCCGGCGGCCATCGGCGTCGGCGAACTTCTGTACCAACTCTGTCGCTTGCGTCACGCTGCTAACGGCGCCGTCCCTTCCCACCTCGTCGCGGTATACCCCGCTGATGGTACGGATTTCGGCCTGATGGCGGCCATAGACCTTCTCCAGCGCATCGGAAATCTCTCCGACGCTCGCCTTGTGCCGCGCGGCATTGATGGCCAGCGCCATCAGGTTGTTGCCCAATCCGTCTTCCCCGGCACGGCTGGAATCGGCCGCTGCCCGTGTCAGTTCATCGAGTGCACGCCGTACCGCGTCGTTATCGCGCTCGGCGCGCAACTGCTGCAACTTGGCAAGCTGTTCGGTTTGCACTCGCGAGTTCTCGACCTTGAGAACCTCAATCTGCTGATCCTCGGTCACCTGGTACTTGTTGACGCCGATCACCGGCTGACGGCCCGAGTCGATACGGGCCTGGGTGCGCGCGGCCGCCTCTTCGATGCGAAGCTTCGGGATGCCCTGATCGATGGCCTGCGCCATTCCGCCGGCCTCGGTGACCTCCCGAATGTGCTCGCGTGCACGGGACGCGAGCTGATGCGTCAGCCATTCGACGTAGTACGAGCCACCCCACGGGTCGATCGGCCGGCACGTACCCGACTCCTGCTGAATGAGCAGCTGGGTATTGCGCGCGATACGCGCCGAGAAGTCGGTGGGCAGCGCGAGCGCCTCGTCCAGGGCGTTAGTGTGCAGCGACTGGGTGTGTCCCTGGGTCGCGGCCATCGCCTCGATACAGGTGCGCGCCACATTGTTGAACACATCCTGCGCGGTCAGCGACCAGCCGGAAGTCTGCGAATGCGTACGCAGAGACTGCGATTTCGCGCTCTTCGGATCGAACTGCGCGACCAACTCGCTCCACAACAGGCGCCCGGCCCGCAGCTTGGCAACCTCCATAAAGAAGTTCATGCCGATGGCCCAGAAGAACGACAGACGCGGAGCGAAGACATCGATGTCCAGGCCGCCCTCCAGCCCCGCCTTGATGTACTCGACACCGTCGGCGAGGGTGTATGCCAGCTCGAGATCAGCTGTGGCACCGGCTTCTTGGATGTGGTAGCCCGAGATCGAAATCGAGTTGAACTTCGGCATTTTGGCACTGGTGTAGGAGAAGATGTCCGAGATGATCCGCATCGACGGCTTCGGCGGATAGATGTAGGTGTTGCGGACCATGAACTCTTTGAGGATGTCGTTCTGGATGGTCCCGGCCAACTGCTGTGGCGAGACACCCTGTTCCTCGGCGGCCACCACATAGAGCGCCAGAATCGGGAGCACCGCGCCATTCATGGTCATCGATACCGACACCGAGCCCAGATCAATACCGTCGAAGAGCTGACGCATGTCCAGAATGGAATCGATGGCCACACCGGCCATTCCGACGTCGCCCTGTACCCGGGGATGATCCGAGTCGTATCCGCGGTGGGTCGCCAGGTCGAAGGCCACTGACAGGCCCTTCTGACCCGCGGCGAGGTTGCGGCGATAGAACGCATTGGATTCCGCGGCGGTGGAGAAGCCCGCGTATTGGCGGATGGTCCACGGCTGATTGACGTACATCGTCGGATAGGGCCCACGCAGGAACGGCACCTGGCCCGGGAAAGTATCCAGTGGATATCCCTCGGCCCGCACGGCTTCTCGGTCCGCAGCGGTGTAGACCGGTTTGACGGTGATCGACTCGGGCGTCTCCCAGTCGAGCTGCTCGCGGGTGTATCCGTGCGCGCCCGCGGCCTCCCCCACGGCGGCCTCTACGGCGGCGGCATCCGGCGCGACCGACACGCGGTCGCCGTGCAGCGGCACGTCGGCGAAACTGCCCAGAGTGGCGGATACCGAACGATCCGTGAGGTCAGTCATGTCACGCCCCCAACTTGGTCAGGATGGCCGAAAGAGCTTCGACGGCATTAATTTTCATGGTCAGGTAGCCATCAGGGCGCGATGCCTCCGCGACCTCCGCTACGGACTTCTCGGGCCCCGCGAGATAGATGTCGGTGGCCCCCGCCGCCCTGGCCGCGTCGACGACGGCACCCGCCTCGGCGGCATACCGTGCATCGGTGCCACACATGACGACGACACGCGCTCCCGCATCCGCGACTGCACCGGCGACTGTGTCGGCGTCGAGCACGCCGGGGTTGACGGCCTCGATGCCGCCGGAGGCCAACAGGTTCGAGGCGAAGGTGGTGCGCACGTTGTGCTCGGCCAGCGGGCCCAGCGGAATCAAGAGTGCGGTCGGACGCGTACCCGATGCGGCCAACGAGGCATCCGAGCGGTCCCGAAGGGCCTCGAAATCGGCTGCGTACCGGTAACCGTCGGCGGGATGCGGCGGCAACGGCACCTCTGACAGGTTCGGGAATTCGTTGACCCCCGTCACCGAGGTACGCCGATGGGCGATGTCCTCGGCACGCTGTACGCGCGTCGCGGCGATACGTTCCCTGATCAGATCGGCGGAAGCCTCGAATCCTCCTGCTCCCTCGATCTCAGTGAACAGCGACCATGCCTGCTGGGCAAGGGTTTCCGTGAGATCCTCGATGTACCAGGAGCCGCCGCCCGGGTCGAGCACCCGACCGACATGAGACTCCTCGATGAGCAGCAGTTGGGTGTTCCGGGCGATCCGCGCGGAGAACGCCGGAGACACCGAATCCAATCCACCGGCAATCGCGTCGTCGAACCTGCGCACCCGCACGCTGTCGGCCCCACCGACTCCGGCGCCGAAGGCGGCCAGCGTGGTGCGCAGCATGTTCACCCACGGATCGCGTTGCGCCATCATCGGTTCGGAGGTGACCGCGTGCATGAGGGCGCCACCGCTCTCTGCCACGCCGGCGACCTCGGCCACGCGAGCCCAGAGCACCCTGGCGGCGCGGAATTTGGCGATCGACAGGAATTGATCGTCGGTCGCGGCGAAGCGGAAACTGATCTGCCGCAGCGCTTCTGCGATACCCAGGCCCGCATTCTGCAGCAGCCGCAGGTATGCGACCCCGACGGCTACCGCGACCGCAAGCTCCTGGCTGTCACTGGAACCCAGCTCGTGCGCGATCGTGCCGTCGACGGTGATGGCCCGGATCTGCTCGGTCCGCGCACTCGCACGCTCGGCCAACACCACCGTGTCGTCGACCGATACCCCCGACCGGCCGGCGAACGCGTCACCGAGCGGATCGGCACCGAGGTCGACAACAACCCCGGCGGTGTTTCCCTCGTACGTGTCCAGGACCGTGAAGATCGCCTCGGCCACCCCGCCGAGCTCAGCGCCGGCCTCGACCTGGATGGGAGCCAGGTCGAGATACACCCCCTGCAACGCACGTCCCACCGACTCTGGTGCCAGACCGGCCAGCACGATGGCGCTGGCGCCCTGCCCCAGAGCGTCGAGAATGGCCTCGTTCAGGAGCGCGGCATCGGTGCCGTCCGCGCCGTCGAAACGCTCGGCGACCTTCCACCCACTGTTCACATCGCGCCGGGGATCGCCACCGCGCACAAAGGGCCACTGTCCGGGCAGCGACGGCTCGGGAAGTTCATCAAGCGATGTGTACAGCGGACGGATCGCTATTCCGTCATATGTCGGCGAATCGAGCAGTCGTTCGGGGTCGGCGGGCAGATCCTCGACCGCCTTACGGGTGGTCTTGGCCAGGACTCCGGCGACGTTCTTCTGCCACCGCGCGAAGTCGCGTCGAATCTCGGGCACCTCAACAGTCATAAAACTGCTCCCTGCTGCTCGTCGTCGAGCGACATATATGGCACTCCATGCCGAAATGCCTATCACACTTAGTCATCAGGCTAAATGACGCCATCGACTACTGCCCAGTACGGGGGCGCGGCCTCCGCGACACCCGTGCCCTATCCCCTTCGTTCATTCGGGCTCCGTAGGCTTGGCCACCATGGGATTCCGGCAGGTCTGGGGCGCGGGCGTCGCGGTGGCGCGACGGATCCCGCGGCGCCAGCTGCTGTGGACCGGTGTGGCCGTTCTCATCGTGGTCGCGGCCATGTTGTTTCTTCCGCTGCCCACCGCCCTCCAGATGAGGGATTGGGCTGGTGAACTCGGCCCATGGTTCCCGCTCGCCTTCCTGGGAGCGCACACGATCGTCACGGTGCTGCCCTTTCCACGCACCGCCTTCACCCTGGCCGCCGGATTGCTCTTCGGAACGCAGCTCGGCGTCCTGTTGGCTGTCGTCGCGAGCACCGCGAGCGCGGTCTTGGCGCTGTGGGGGGTGCGGGCACTGGGGTGGAAGCTCAGCACGCTGCATCACCGCCCCGGGGTGAAGAACGTTGACGACCAATTGCGCCGTCGGGGATGGATCGCGGTGATGTCGATGCGGCTTATCCCGGCGGTACCGTTCTCGGTCCTGAACTACGCGGCGGGAGCCTCCGCCGTGCGCGTGGTGCCCTACACGCTAGCCACCTTCGTCGGTCTGCTTCCGGGCACCCTGGCGGTCGTCGTGCTCGGTGATGCACTCACCGGTCACATCAGCGGCACGCTCTTCGCGGTCTCGTTGGCCACCTCAGTGGTCGGCGTACTGGGCATCCTGTACGAGATCCGGCGCTACAAGCGCGCACACACCGAGATCCCCAGTCCTGAGGCCTCTGATGAACCCGAACGGGTCGGCGGCTAGGCCACAGGTTTCCGCTCCTCGAATCCCTTGCCCGCAAGGACTGCGAACCACACCAGCAGGCTCGCCGCGGGCAGCGCGTTGAGCACCGTGTCGCGCACCCGGATGTGCGCTCCGACCGCCAGCGTGAAGTAGACGCTGAGCATGAACGCGGTCAATCGCCCCAGCGCTGCCCACCGAATACCGGCGATGAGCCCCACTGCCGACGCCAACTTGACGACCGGCAAAACCCACCAGATCTGTGCCGGCAAACGTACTTTCTCCAGCGACTCTTTGATGGGTTTGATCGGACGGACGCATACCGCGGCGTCGGCAGCCTGGATGGCCGCAAGTGCGGTCAGCACTTTCGGATTCGCCAAAAGCCGCTCTGTCATGACGATTTCGCTGCCAATCCCCTGGCGGCCAAGATGCCGTATGTGGCGAGCAGCGTCGAGGCCGACATCGCGTTCAGGCCGATGTCACGCACCCGCAGATGTGCGCCGACGGCCATACTGAAATACACGGTGAGCATGACCAGCGTCAGTTTGGCCAGCCTGGGGAACCGGATTCCACCGATCAGCCCGAGCGCGGATGCGGCCTTGATCGGCGCGAAGATCCATCGGTTTTGTTGCGGATAACGCACATCGTCAAGACATTTAGCCACATAGGGAACCGGCTGGATGCAGAGCACGGCATCGACGGCCTGGAAAGAACCCAACAAAGCTAGGACTCGGGGAGACAGAAAAGCGTCATTGCTCATAGCTCCAGTGAACCACTGCTACACCGCGTAATCGATAGGTCGGCCGATTCCCGCTAGTGAGGCGCGTGCGCACCGAGGGAGGCGGAGATGACCGCCAGTGGCGAGTGGGCCAGCCGCATGTTGGCGCGCTCCTGCGGGGTCAACTGATGGCGCTCCCAGAAACGACGTAACGCGCGAATACTCATGTATTCATTGGACGCGGTCGCGCCCAGACAGTCCAGCGCGACCGCGTATTCCCAACGATTTCCTGACACATTGCCTGCCGTTACTCAGCTCCCGTGTGCGAGTTGAATTGCCTTCACCACCAACAGAATGGCACCGACAACCAGATATCCGCGCAGTGCGAGCATTCCAAACTTGGTTCCCGGACTCCAGGAGACCGGCTCGAGCAATGCCAGCGGCGGCATACGCCAGGTCCGCGCGTCAACACCGTCGAGGGCCTTGTTCATCGCCACGACCGCCGGATCGATGCGTTGCCTCCCCGACGCCCACCACAGACCAATCCCGACCAGCACTGCGAGAACCGCGACACCCATGGCCAGGTCACCGGCAACCTCTACGACGTCCAGATCCGGGAACAGCGTCGTGGCCATCAAAATGCCGGAAAGGAACAGCAGCACACCGACGATGAGCCCGGCCACAACGTTGAGCCACGCCTTGTTGACCCACGGACCCAACACCGCCCTGTCATTACACAACAACAGCAGGAACACACTTGCGCTGGGCAAGAGCAGGCCGGCCAGCGCCTGCACCGCGGTAGTCATGAGCCCGAGCGGGGCATTCGGGATGAGCACGATGGCCGCTCCCACGCCGACCATCACCGTGTACGAGAGATAGAAGGGTTTGGCGTCCTTGAAGCTGCGGTGCAGAGAATGCTTGAGCCCAAAAGTGTCACCGAACGCGTAACTGGTGGCCAGGGTGACCGCCGCCGCTCCGATGATGGACGCATCCAGCAGCACGATGGCAAAGATCTTGCCCAACAACGGCTGAACCTGCCCCAGCCAGTCGGCGATCATTCCCGCATCGCCCACGTCGCCCCACTTGTCCGGACCCGAGTTGCCGGTCGCGCGGGCTGCGTAATCGGCCGTCATCAGCAGCGCGGCGGCACCGATCACCACCACGAGTGAGCCGATGATGGTGTCGGCGCGTTCGTACCCGATGAACCGGGGCGTGATGCGCTTGTCGACGATGTTGGACTGCTGGAAGAACAGCTGCCACGGCGCGACAGTGGTGCCCACCATCGCGATGATCAACAGCACCGCACCCGAGCTGATTCCGCCGTCGATACCCGGCACCACGAAACCGTGCGCGGCCCTTGCCCACTGTGGATCCGACATCAAGAACATGGGGATCTGCAGCAGTGTGATCACAATGAACACGAACATCGCTCGCTCCCAGCGGCGGAAGCTGCCGGTGGCCATGATGAGAATCAGTGCGATTGCGGCGATAGGCACCGTGTAGTACTTCGAAACTCCGAGGTACTCCGAAGCCAGTGCGACACCGATGAATTCGGTGACGAGAGTCAGGAAGTTCAAGATGAACAAGTCGCCTACGGAGAACCAGCCCCACCCACGACCGAACCGCTCGTTGATCAACCGCGCATGTCCGACTCCGGTAACCGCACCGAGGCGAACGACCATCTCCTGATTGACAATAAGAACCGGGATGAGCAGCAAGAGCACCCACAACAGGCTGTATCCATAGCTCTGACCGGCCTGGGCGTATGTCGCCACGCCGCCGGCATCGTTGTCGCCGACCATGACGATGATGCCCGGCCCCAAGATGGCGGCCATCGTCGCCATCCGTGTCTTGAAGGTGCGTGCCTGACCGGGATCGCTCACGCTGATCTTGCCGAATGCACCTTCGATATCACCCAGATGGGCCGAATCAAGCACGGCGCTCTTCGACTGGCCCGTAACTGCCTGGGACGCACCAACAACCCGGCCGTCCGGGCTTCCCATGGAGCTCTCGACGATTCCGTTCTCGCTCACGGCGCGACTCCGTCTGGGCTCGGCGCGACCTGGCGCACCGGACGGGGGGCGGGCTCGCGACGACGCCAATCCTCGGGGATAAGCGCGGCCAGCACATCGTCATAGGTGACGACACCGAGCACCTTGTCCCCCTCATCGACCACGGGAATCAAGGCAAGGTTGTAGTCCGCCATCAACAATGCGACGTCGGTCAGGTCGGCCTCCGGGGCGACGCGCACCGGGTCGTCATCCATGATCGACGCCACGGCAGCACCACGATCGGCCTGCAGAAGACGGATCACCGACACCACGCCCACCAATTCGCCATCGTCGGAAATCACGTGCACCTTCAGGAGCGCCTCGGGCTGAAGGGATTTCGCCACCGATATCGCACCGAGCGCATCACCGGCGGTGCTGCCGAGCAGGCAGGACACAATGTCGACATTCATCAGGCCACCAGCCGACTCGGGGCTGAACCCCATCAACGTGACCACCTTGGTACGTTGCGGTCCCGGCATCAGATCCAACACGGCTCGCCGACGTGACTGCCGCAGGTCGAAGATCGCATCCGCCGCGTCGTCCGCACGCATCCGGCCAAGAAGGGCAGCGACATCCGCATCGGACATGTCCTGGAACAGCTTGCTGGCCTTATCCGAATCGAGTTCCTCGAATACGTCGGCCTCGAGCTCCGGGTTGTCACGGACGCGATCGAGGATCTCGCCACCCTCCTCCTTGGTGGCCTCCTCGAGCAGGTCCGCGATCTCGGCGGGCTTGAGTGTGTTCACTCTCCCGCCGACGCGTCGCGCCAACAGTGACCCACCATGGCCGATCATCGGCTCGAAGGCCTTCCAATCCCTACCGGCCTGGCCGGCGCCGGCCCTGATCAGACCAAAAAACCTTGCTGGACGGCGGGTATCGAGCCGGGCGAGTATCCATCCTTCGGCCGATTCCACGAGCTCGATGTCGTAGGCGTGCACCAGTTCGGCGTTTTCCACATCGATGAACCGATGATCGAGCACATCCTCGTCAAGCAGATACTCGCCGTCGCGGCGTTCGAAACCACGAAGGTCAACCTTGTTCTTGCTCAATTCAATTCGATTCGGTGCCACCGCAGAAACCACATCCGAGGACACGAAGACCCTGCGTCCACCCATGTCGACGACGTACCCGGTGACGAGCGGGTATTCATCCGACCCGCGCAGCCGCACGATGACATCCTCCAACCGGCCGATCGTGTCGCCGGAGCGCGCGAAAACCGGAGCCTTCAACAGGTCCGAGAATTGAATTACCCGTGGCGTAGCCGCCTTGTTCGAAGTAGTCATGCCGACTCCTCAGCGTTTGAACCAATACGCTCCGTCCGCCCAGTGGGCGGCCGAAGCGTATTGGCCTCGAATGAATTCCGAATGTCCACGCACTGTGAATCGGCTGTGCGCAGATGCGATGGCAGCACCCCTCAGGGTTACCGCGGTGGGTGCGCCCCTAACGATGCCGAAACAACCGCAAGCGGTGAGTAGGCCAATTGCAGATTGGCGCGCTCTTGCGGGGTCAGCCGGTGCCGTGTCCACAGCCGGCGTACTGCGTTGAATGTTGTGCTCATGATCGGACTCCTTTGAGGAAGCCGCATACCCGAGCGCAAGCGTCAAAAGCGTTGACTAAAGCGAGGTTTCACCCTCGAATAAGCAGCAAGGTATGCGGCAGCTGTTGTCTATGCGGACTGTCACCGGATATCACGGTTGTGCCTCACCTCCTTGCCGTCGGGGCGCACGCGGGCGCCTGCTGTCGGCACAGCGACCACAAGAGAGAAACACCGGACAGCGACGCCGCCCGGCATGCACCCCTCTCGTCAGGGCTTCGGCACTACGTGACGTGTCCGCTCGCGGAAGCCACTTCGGGTCATCCCTTAGTCCGGGAAGACCTGTCCTAACCTTGGGCGTCTCTCGACGTCGTCAGATCAGTGGCCTGTATTCACGTAGGAGCCTCACCTAGCAAGGTGCTGAACCGCTACCCATGATGGGCCGGAGGAATCCCCTTGTCAAGGCGACAACGCCGGTGCGGACACCGCGCGTGTCACGCTCCCGGCAGCCCATGACCCCGCGTCGGGTTGATCGCGGGGTCCGCCGCCCCGATTTCCTGAGCCGCGGATTGCGCCGCGGCAACCGCCGCAGCGACTTCGGGCGTGGTCTTGGTCTCGAACCACCCGGCAACCTCGTCGGCGTCATCCTCGGGACGCTCGGATGACTCATCGTCCGGGGACGGTTCGTAGCGGAACACACCGTCAGATCCGGGGGCACCCAGCAACTTGGTGAACCCCTGCAACGCCGAACCGAAGTCACTGGGAATGAGCCACACCTTATTGGCTTCCCCCTGAGCCATCTTCGGTAGCGTCTGTAAATACTGGTACGCCAACAGCTCTGGAGTGGGCTTACCCGATTTCACTGCGGCAAAGACCTTTTCGATGGCCTTGGCCTGGCCCTGCGCCTGCAGATATTGGGCGGCACGCTCACCCTCGGCGCGCAGGATGCGGGACTGGCGTTCACCTTCGGCGGCCAGGATTGCCGACTGCCGCGAACCCTCGGCGGCGAGGATCTGTGCCTGCTTCTGCCCCTCGGCCGACAGGATCGCCGCCTGCCTGGCACCTTCGGCTGACAGGATCATGGCGCGCTTCTCACGGTCGGCCTTCATCTGCTTTTCCATGGATTCCTGCACCGAGGGCGGCGGATCGATCGATCGCAGCTCGACGCGCGCGACGCGCAGGCCCCACCGTCCGGTGGCCTCATCGAGCACGCCGCGCAACTGACCGTTGATCTGATCGCGTGACGTCAACGTCTGCTCCAGCGTCATACCGCCGACCACATTGCGCAGCGTGGTGGTGGTGAGCTGTTCCACACCGACGATGTAATTACTGATCTCGTACACCGCAGCTTGCGGATTGGTGACCTGGAAGTAGACGACGGTGTCGATATTCACCGTCAGGTTGTCCTCGGTGATCACCGGTTGGGGCGGGAAGGACACCACCCGTTCACGCAGATCAACCTTGGCCCGAATGCGGTCGACGAACGGCACCAGGATGGTCAACTGCCCGCTGACGGTCTTCGAATACCGCCCCAGGCGCTCGATCACCGCGGCCTCCGCCTGCGGGACGAGTGCCACCGACTTCAGCACGATGGTGACGCCCAGGATTATCAAGACGATCAGCACAAAGGCCCCGGCAGCTACTCCCATTCCCGTACTCCTGTCACTGAGGTTATTGCGCTAAATCTTCTCGACGACCGCCGTCGCACCGTCGATCTGGACAACCGTCACCGTCTCACCCTGCTCGAATCGACCTGACTTCTCCAGGCTACGGGCGGACCACATCTCGCCGCCGAGCCGAACCAGCCCGTGCAGGTCGTCGACCGGTTCAATCACAATGGCACTCTTGCCCTCCAACGCCCTGGCGTTGGTGTGCAGGATCGGGCCCGCCGTCAGTCGCTTGCGTAACGCCGGCCGCACACCGACCAGCAGAATGACCGCACTGATGACGAAGACCAGCCCCTCGGCCCACAGCGGCATGTCGAACACCCACCCGGCACCGGCCGTGACCAGGGCCGAACCGCCCAGCATCAACAGGAACATGTCACCTGTCATCAGCTCGGCGGCCGCGAGCAGGATGCCTGCGACGAGCCACACAATCGGCATAGGTCCACATTAGACCGCGTGGGCAACTGGTGGGGGCGGATACGGAGCCTTAGACTGCGAGCACTATGGCGAATCCGAGTGTGTCCCTGGCGGTGTGGGCAAGCGCGTGGCTGGCGGGCCGCGCGTCGCCGGACGACGTCATCGACGCCCTCATCGCCTGGGCGCCAAGGCATTTGGTTACCGCATACGACGCCGTCGCCGCCGGCCACACGGGACTCTCGTGGCCAGATATGGACGACAACGGCCCCATCGGCCTACTTCAGACGGTCCGTACCGCAACCGGCCAGCCACACGGTTCGCCCGACATCCACGTGATTCTGCCCGCGCCCGGCGACCCGCGGGGCCTGCCCGCCAATACCCAGTTTCAGCGTGACGCGATGGAGGCCAGCGAGGCGATTGTGCTCAGCGATCGCCAAAATAACTCCACGGCAATAGGATTGGTTCCCGCGGTGGAGTACGACGAGGACCGCGGCGAGACCACCGGCCTGTCCTGGACTGTGTACTCGCTTCCTGGCCGGATCCCCGCACAGGCGGTACCCGACCTCGGAGAAGCCGAATATCAACTACGCCAGGCGGTCCGAACGGCCACGGCGACACTCAACCGCGTGGACCGGGTTGTGGGCCCTACGGATGCAGACCCTCGCGCCCTGGTCGAAGACGTGCTCTCGACGCTACGTGGGCACCGCCTGCCGGACTACGCGCCACACCGGGCGGTCCGCGTGCTCGATTCGGCCAACCAGGTTGAGGCCATTGCCACGGCAGCGGCGGAGATCATGGAATCGCCCGGGGCGCTCGACGACGGAACGGTTGCCGACGCGCTGCGGCCCCTCGTCATTCTGGTGCGCGAAGCGCGGATGGCTGCCGCGGCCGCCGTCATCGCCGCCGCGCCCTAGACCTCCAGCCGGCCGCAGCACAGGGGTGAACACGGGGCGCCGTTCACGCTGAACCCGTATCCGGGGACCGGGTTCTCTCCCATTGCGCGCAGCGCGGGGTGCCCATCCGCAATCTCTGCGATCAGGTCCACCGCGATGCGCGCGAATCGCTCGTCGGCCCCCGGCGTCGCCGCCCGCGCGAGCTCGATGTCGTGTGCGACCGCATACTCATGCGCCTCGTTGTCCAAGTCCCACACCACCTCCAGGTGGTCCGACACAAACCCGATCGGCGCCACAACCACCGATCGGATTCCTCGGTCTTTGAGTGCCGCAAGATGATCAACGATGTCCGGCTCCAGCCAGGGCACCTGAGGCGGGCCCGAACGGGACTGCCACACCACGTCGTAATCCTGGTACCCGGCCGCCTCGGCGACCAATTGCGCGAGGTAGCGCACCTGGCGGCTGTAGAGCTCGGGGCCGTGCCGCTGGTCGGCAGCTATCGGGATGGAATGGGCGGTGAACACCAGCCGCGGCGCACCCCGCAGGCCCGAAACCGCGGCGGTGACCGCCTCGGCATACAGCTGCACCAATGCCGGGTGGTCGAAATACTGACGAAGCTTCACCAACTCGGGCGCCCCGTCCCCCACCGCGGCGCGGGCCCTGGCGATGTCCTCCACGTACTGTGTGCATCCCGAATAGCCACCCCAGGCAGACGTCGTGAAGACGGCGGCCCGCTGAATCCCTTTGTCGCGCATGTCGGCAACGGTCTCTTCCACCATGGGGTGCCAATTGCGGTTACCGAAGAACACCGGCAGGGGGCGCCCGGCCAGTTCTAACTGGCGCGAGATCTCATCGATCAGCGCTCGATTGATGCCGTTGATCGGAGAGACGCCGCCAAAATGGAAGTAGTGCTCGGCCACCTCGTCGAGACGTTCTGGCGGAATGCCTCGGCCTCGCGTGACGTTCTCCAGGAAGGGCCGAACCTCCTGCGGCCCTTCGGGACCACCGAAGGACAGCAGGAGCACAGCGTCGAATAACACAGCCGAATATCCGCCGCTCAGAGCAGCTGGGTGTGGGCGCCGCCGTCGGCGAAGATGATGTCGCCGGTGGTGGCGGGCAGCCAGTCCGATAGCAGGGCACACACGGTCTTGGCGACCGGTGTCGGGTCCTTCATGTCCCAGCCGATCGGGGCACGCTGGTCCCAGCCCTCCTCAAGCACGCTCATCTGCTTGCCGGCCTCGTCGCCCAGCGCACCGCCGACGATCGCACTCATGGCTAACGTCCGAATAGGACCGGCGGCAACAAGATTCGAACGAATACCGGCCGCACCCGCCTCGCGCGCGACGAACCGGTTGACCGATTCCAGCGCACTCTTGGCCACGGTCATCCAGTTATAGAACGGCATCGCGCGGGTCGGATCGAAGTCCATACCCACGATGCTGCCGCCGCGGTTCATGATCGGCAGCACTGCCTTGGCCAACGACGCGTAGGAGAAGGCCGAGATGTGGAAGCCCTTGGACACGTCCTCGAACGGTGCCTCGAAGAACGGATTCAGCCCCATGCCGGTCTGCGGCATGAAACCGATGGAGTGCACCACGCCATCGAGCTTGTTGCCCTCGCCGATCACCTCGGTGACACGGTCGGCGAGGCTGTCCAGATGCTTCTCGTCCTGCACATTGAGCTCCAGCAGGGGCGCCGGCTCCGGAAGGCGCTGGGTGATGCGCTCGATGAGGCGCAACCGGTCGAACCCGGTGAGCACCAGCTGCGCACCCTGTTCCTGCGCGACCTTTGCGATGTGGAATGCGATCGACGAATCGGTGATGATGCCCGTCACCAGGATCCGCTTGCCCTCGAGTAGCCCTGCCACGATTCTCCTTAGTTGTGTTCTCGCTCGTCTTACAGCTCGTCGCGTCAGCGGCGCATGGCCGCCGAATGCCTGTGCCTAGTGGCCCATGCCCATGCCGCCATCAACCGGGATGACTGCACCGGAGATGTAACTGGCATCTTCGGAGGCCAGGAAGCTGACGACCCCGGCGACCTCAGCTGCGGTTCCCACCCGCTTCGCCGGAATGAATTCCAGTGCGCCCTCCTGGACCCTCTCATCGAGCGCGCGCGTCATCTCGGTGTCGATGAAACCAGGCGCGACCACGTTGGCGGTGACGCCCGCCTTGGAGAGCTCCCGCGCGATCGAGCGCGCCAGGCCGATGACACCGGCCTTGGAGGCTGCATAGTTGGCCTGATTGCCGATTCCCCAGGTACCCGAGACCGAACCGATGAAGATCATCCGGCCGAAGCGCTTCCGCTGCATAGTGCGTGAGGCCCGCTGGGCCACCCGGAACGCCCCGGTCAGGTTGGCGTTGATGACTTGCTCAAACTTCTCCTCGGTCATGCGCATCAGGAATGCGTCCTGTGCGATGCCGGCATTGGATACCAACACCTCGACGGCGCCCTGGTGCTCCTCGACCTCTTTGAAGGCCCGGTCGACGGCATCGTTGTCGGTGACATCGCACTCCACGCCGAACAAGCCCTCCGGCACACCGGATCCGCGGTGGGTCACAGCCACCTTGTGCCCGTCCGCGGCAAGACGTTGCGCGATCGCAAGGCCGATACCCCGGTTGCCACCGGTGACCAGGACAGAACGAGAGACAAAGTCGGGACGGGCGGCGCTAGCGCCGAGAGCATCAGACATAGGAGTCAATTTATCGTCTTCTTAGACTTTGGCCTAACCGACGGGCCCAACCGATCCCGCGAGCGGACACCGAATCAGTTGGGGAGACGCCGGTTAATCACCAGCCCGACGAAGGCCGCCGCGAGCACCAAGAGCGCACCCAGACGCAGCCATCCGACGCTGGCATCGCCGCGGATCGTCTCGTACCCAATCTGCTGCTGCAGGTTGGCGTACACCTCCTTGAGCTGGCCGAGCGTGGACGCCGTGTAGGTTTCCCCACCCGACAGCTTGGCCACCTTCTCCATCATGTCGGGGGCATACGGGACGTTCTGGCGCTGCCCATTGATCTCGACATACCCGTCCTTGGTTCCGAACGCGATCGTCGAAATCGGCACCTGCTGGTCCTTGGCGGTACGTGCCGCGGTGTAGGCACCCTTGGGATTGTCAGGGTTCGACGGAACGGTTTCCTTACCGTCGGACATCAACACGATGCGCGCTGGGGGCGCCTTGTCACCGCCGCCGATGACCGCACCCACCGTCGCGATGGCCTGCAGCGCCGTGAAGATGCCCTCACCTGTGGCGGTGCGATCCGCGAGCTGCAGGTTATCCAGGGCGTTGACGGTGGCGTCCCGGTTGGTGGTGGGTGAGACGAGCACTGTCGCAGTACCTGCGTAGGCGATGAGGCCCAGGTTGATACCCGGGGTCAGATTGCGGGCGAATTCCTTACCGGCTTCCTTCGCGGCACCCAGGCGATTGGGGGCGACGTCGGTCGATTCCATGGACCGCGAGACGTCGATGACGAGCATCACCACGGCGCGGTTACGCGGGATCCTCACGTCATGACTCGGGCCTGCCAGAGCGATGGTCAACACCAGCAGGCCGACCACCAGAAGCGCCGTCGCGGCGTGCCGCCAGGCGCGAGGCCGAGTCGGTGCCACCGAGTCCAGTAGCTCAGTGTTCGCGAATCGCAGTACCCGCTTCTCCCGCAGATACTGCGCAAACACATATAGCCCGACCAACCCGGCCACCAGCAGCAGCACCAGGAAGAACCACGGGTGGGTGAAGCCCGTGAGAGTCATCGGCCCGAAGAACGGCAGATCACTCATCGAGCCACCGCCACCGCACCGCGGCGCTGTTGGGAGACGAATCTCACGATGTCATCAATCCAGTCACGGTCCGTCCGCAAGCTCAAAATCGGAGCGCCGCAACGGCGCAATGTGCGTGCCACCTCGTCATGATGCTGCGCCGCCGCCTGCTCGAAGTCACGCCGCAGGTTCTCGTCGATCCGGTACTCCTTGGTGACCCCGGTCTCGGCATCCTGCAACAGCACCTCGCCGACATCGGGCAGTTCCACGTCGCGCGGATCGAGTACCTCGATCCCGAGTACCTCGTGCCGGGCACCGATGGCACGCAGCGGCCGCATCCAGTTGATGGGCCCGAGAAAGTCACTGATGACGACGGCCATTCCGCGGCGGCGCTCCGGCCTGCGAAGAGCCTCGATGGCCACCGACAGGTCCCCGCGCACTCCCTGCGGCGCCTTGGGCATGGTGGCGATGCTGCGCAGAATGTCCTGTTCGTGGGCCCGACCCGATCGCGCAGGCAAGCGAACAATCTTGTCCCCGTTGGCAATTATCGCGCCGAGCCGGTTCCCGCCGCCGCTGTTCAAGAAGATGACGGCTGCGGCGGCAGCCACCGCGAGATCGCGTTTCTCGCAGTTGGTGGTGCCGAAGTCCAGGCTCGCGGACATGTCGACCACCAACCACGTCTCCAGTTCGCGGTCCGCGATCATCTGGCGCACATGCGGGCTGGTGGTCCGGGCGGTCACCGACCAGTCCATCCGGCGCACGTCATCACCGGGCTGATACAGCGTGGATTCCCCTGGTTCCGATCCCGGGCCGGGAATCAGACCGAGGTGATTACCGTGTAACACCCCGTCGAGCTTGCGCCGGACTTTCAACTCCAATGTCCGCAGTGCCGCCGACAGCTGCGGGTCACGGATCTCGCCACGGCGCAGCGACGGGATGTCTACCGGCCGGGCAGAGCCGGGACTGGGAGTGCTCACCTGGGCGCGGCGTTATGGGTGGCCGGGACCGGGCCGTTTGTCCCCACCATCGCCGGTTGCACCGAATGTCCTTGCTGCTGCACTGCATTCACCTGCGGCAGGCCCACCGTTTGCAGAATGCGGTTGATCGCGGTGTCGGCGGAGACGTCATCGGCGAGGGCGTCGTAGCTCATCACCAGGCGGTGGCGGAGCACATCCGGGATGACCTCGATGACGTCCTGCGGGATCACATAGTCACGCCCGCGCACCAGAGCCAGCGCACGGGACGCCGCGATAATGCCCAGCGAGGCACGTGGGCTGGCACCATAGGAAATCCAGTTGGCGACGTCGCCAAGGCCGAACTGCGCCGGGTTACGGGTGGCGGAGATCACCCGGACCACATAGTCGACGAGGGCGTGGTGCACGAAGTTCCTGGCCGCCAGCTCCTGCAGGCCCAGCAGCGTGTCCGCCGACAGGATCTGCTTGGGCTCGGGCGGCGTGACGCCCATCCGGTAGATGATCTCCCGCTCTTCTTCGACGGTCGGGTAGTCGACGTTGATCTTGAACAGGAACCGGTCGCGCTGCGCTTCGGGCAGCGGGTACACACCCTCGTTCTCGATGGGGTTCTGCGTGGCCATCACCAGGAACGGCTTGGGCATCGGATACGTCTTGCCGCCGATCGAGACATGCCGTTCGGCCATGACCTCGAGCAGCGCCGACTGCACCTTGGCGGGCGCACGGTTGATCTCGTCGGCCAGCAGGAAGTTGGCCACCACCGGACCGAGCTCGGTATCGAACTCCTCCTTGCCCTGGCGGTAGATACGGGTACCGATGATGTCGGTGGGCACCAGGTCGGGGGTGAACTGGATGCGCGAGAACGTACCGCCCACCACCTTGGCGAACGTCTCCACTGCCAGCGTCTTGGCGACACCGGGCACGCCCTCGAGCAGCACATGCCCCTTGGCCAACAGGCCGACCAGAATTCGCTCGACGAGCCGGTCCTGGCCCACGATGATGCGCTTGACCTCGAAGATGGCGCGCTCAAGGTTCTGCACGTCGGCCGCCAGCGCCGGCGATGTCGCACCCTGCGGCGCGTGCGGCACGGGGCCGGCACTTCCGCCGGGGTACCCGGCACCTCCCCCTGGTGACCCTGGTGATGACATCAACTTCCCTCCGGCTCTGCCTGACGATTTCATGCCCTGTTGGTGGCGCGATGCATGTGAGCGGCACCCAAACCCGGGCGGCGCCTCCGGTCCACTATTCCAGCATCCCGGGATTTGGTCCACGTACCCGTTCGCTGGCGCGCCGTTCTAGCTCATATGAAGGATCAGAAGAGCTACCACGCGATGATGCGTACGGCATAAGGAGTCATGCCTCCGGTGCGCACCGGAGACACGGTCACCTTCCCCGCGCTGCCGCTGGCTTCGAGCATCTGACCGTTGCCGAGGTAGATCACCACGTGCTGAGAACCACCCGGGCCGTAGAACAGCAGATCCCCACGCTTTGCCTGCGAAACGGGAATCTTCTGGCCCGCGTTGTACTGATCGCCCGAGTACTTGGGCAGCTTCACGCCGGCCGCCGCGTAGGAGAACATCGTGAAGCCTGAGCAGTCATAGCCCACCTTCCCGGCGTCGTAGTCCACGCCGCCGCTGGGCCCGCGCACAGTGCCGCCACCCCATGAGTACGGAACATTCAGCTGTGTGCCACCGCGCTGGATCACAGCTTCCACCGCCTGACGGCCGTACACGAGTGGACGGCCGGCCCCCGCGGACCCACGATTCCCGCCGATGCCCAATGCACCCAATGCGGTCTGTCCGACCCCCATGACCCCGTTCATGATCTTCGTAGGGTCGGCGCCCTGACTCGGCCCCGCGAAGGGCAGGGTGTTGTCCCAATCGCCGCCCGACGGGTTCAGTCCGAGGGCGTTGAGGAACGCCGTGCCCACATTCGGGCTGATCGGGTTGTCGTCGGCAGCGGCTCGCGGCACACCCATGAACAGCACCAGCGCGACAGCGATCCCCACTGCGAGGGCCGCACGTAACACGAAGAGGCCCTGAACTTTGAGCAATTTCGTCGTTTTCGCGGTGTTCACAGGTTCTACCACTCAATCAATCGGGTTACGAAGGGCGTCATGCCGCTGGTCCGCACCGGCGACACCTTGACCACATCGCCGGTGTTCGGCGCTTCGAGCATCTGACCATTGCCGAGGTACAGCGCAACGTGCTGACTTGCGTTGGGGCCGTAGAAGATCATGTCGCCGCGCTTCATTTGAGCACTGGGTACCTGACGCCCCGAGGTGTACTGATACCCGGTGTAGTGCCTGAGTCTGATGCCAACCGCGGCAAAGCCGTACATCATCAGCCCGGAGCAGTCGTATCCGACGGTTCCTGCACCGGAGTCGATTCCGCGAGTCGGCCCGTTGTAAGAGCCACCGCCCCACGAGTACGGCGTGCCCATCGCGCTACCGGCACGGGCAATCACCCGCTCCACATTCTCCCGGCCGTAGACCTTGGGAATGTATTCGCCACCCGAGGTAGAAGACGCCGCCGGTGCGGGCTTGGGGCAGAACATACCGATGACACCGCATACCGCGGACTGACCGACATTGGCCGCAGTGTTGCCGATGCCCAACACCATGTTGATGGTCTGCGTCGGATCGGTAGGCACGTTGGCGCTCGCGATCATCGGAAGCGTCGTATCCCACTGACCACCCGACCCCGCCGAGGCCACAGCCGCCGGGGCTGACGTCCACTCGTTGCCGTTACCGGCGATGGCGGCATCGGGGTTGATCACCCGCGCGGTCGCGGTTGTCGCCGCATAGGCCGGGCCACGCGCGGCGGCGAGCTGTGCCTCCGCACTCTTCTTCTTGGAGGCGAGATCCGCGGCGGCTCCGCGCTGCGCTTCGAGCTTCTTCTGCACATCCTTCATCGCCGACACCAGGTCGTCCTGCTGCTTCTGTGCGTCAGCGGCGGCCTGGTCGGCTTTTTCCTGGATGGCCCGCGCCTGCGACTCCTTGTTGACCTGTTCGGTGCGTGCACGGCGCAGGTTGTCCATGACGGTCTGCGAGCTGGCCTCGACACTCTTAGTCACCGAGGCCAGGCGCACCACGTCGTCGGGGTTGGTGGCGGTCAGATACGACCCCGAAGGGCCCGCCATATAGGTAGCCGCGGCCATCCGGTCGAACTTGCCCTGCGCTTCGGTGATCGCACCGTTGGCGGTATCGACGGCGTGCTGGCCCTCTTCCACCGCCTGGGCGGCTCCGGCCGCGTTGTCACGCGCGTCCTGAAGATCGACCAATCCCTTGTTGATGGACTCCTGCTGGGTCTGCACGTCGGCGGTGAGCTGTTCGATCTGCTGGTTGGTGTCGGCCAGTTGACTGATCAGAGAGGCCATGTCGTTCGGTTCGGCAGAGGTAACGGCGAGTGTGTTGGGCCACATCATCAGACCGGCCACCATCAGCGGGGGCACTACCAGGGCGACTGCCGCGGCCCGTTTGCCGCGCACCGCGAAACGGTCCGCGGAATTCTGCGGGGCTGTCCGTTTCATTCGGCCTGCCGTCTCCTCGATCTTCGGCGCTCGGTGAGCCTTCTCGGTCATAGCGGCCCTTCCCCGACACGCTCCCAGTTGTCACATAAGACGCACTAATCACTTTGGCGCCACTTGCACCGTACGTCACTTTGGCAACTAATGAAACTTTAGTCACAAATTACAAAGTTGTAATTAATTGGCCTCTGACGGGCAATAGACGAGACGTCTTCTGACGGTTAATTGGCCCGAATTGAATACCGGCAGATCATCCCGGTTCCATAGTGCGCGCGGCTATTTCGCGAAGAAACAGGCTGCGCGAATGGTTTGCAAATCGTTACTTAACCGAGTCATTCGTGAATCGGGTGCGCACGAGCGTAATTCCGGCGCACGCCGCCGCGACGAGTAGCACAAGCACAATGGTCAGCGCCGTCCACGAGAAGTGCTCGCGCCCGAGCTCGTCCACGAAGTTGTTGGCAGAGAGCACCGGGTTGCCGGTCTTGGCGACATCCTGCCCCGCCTCCAGCGTCACCCTGTCGAACGTGGCGCTGTAGGTGCCGGCGAAAGACGGACTGATGACGAGGATCGTCGCGTCCGGATGGTCCTTACCGATCTCGGTGGCGATATCGCGCAGCGGTGTGTCGATCCCGGGATTGTTGGGAAGCGCGATGACCTTCAGATCGATGTTCTTGGCATGCGCCTTCGCGACGACATCCTTCAATCCAGCGACATCCGCCGAGGGAGCGGCGACCCCGTCCTCATTGACATCCGTGCGCGTCATCTCCAGGCACTTGGCCGACCAGCCCAGCGGATCGGTACCCGCGGTCTGGACTGACACGCCCACCGCCTGGCACAGCTCGGCGGGGATGAAGGTCGGCAAGTGCTGCGGCGTCACGCGATCAATCTAACCCCCGCCACGCGCGGCACTGCGCGCACAGACACGCGCATTTAGCGTGCATATCGACGCCCGCCGCGACGGTGGCGGGTGCAGGCGTGGGAACGGGGTGTGAAATTTGGGCATCCCCCTTATTACGGGACAAGCGTACTGTTAGACTGAGGACGGAAGGCAGCCATCTGCGGTGGCGCCTCCGGAACCCCGCCTGGCACAGCCCGCCGGCGGGTGGCCTTCGAACGAGCTTTGGAGCTGATGTGACTAGCAACGAATCGGTGAATTCCTTCGGCGCACGCGGCACTCTGCAGGTTGGTGACGAGTCGTATGAGATCTTCCGACTGAACGCCGTGCCCGGTACCGAGAAACTGCCTTACAGCCTGAAAGTGTTGGCGGAGAACCTGTTACGCACCGAGGACGGCGCGAACATCACCAAGGACCATGTTCTGGCCCTGGCCAACTGGGACCCCTCGGCGGAACCGAGCGTGGAGATCCAGTTCACCCCGGCCCGGGTGGTTATGCAGGACTTCACCGGCGTGCCCTGTGTCGTCGACCTTGCCACCATGCGTGAGGCCGTCTCCGCACTCGGCGGCGACCCCGACAAGGTGAACCCGTTGTCCCCCGCCGAGATGGTCATCGACCACTCGGTGATCCTCGACGTCTTCGGTACCGCCGACGCCTTCGAGCGCAACGTGGAACTCGAATACGAGCGCAATGCCGAGCGTTACCAGTTCTTGCGTTGGGGCCAAGGCGCTTTCGATGATTTCAAGGTCGTCCCCCCGGGCACCGGCATCGTGCATCAGGTCAACATCGAGTACCTGGCCCGCACCATCTTCACCAGGAACGGCCAGGCGTACCCGGACACCTGTGTGGGTACCGACTCGCACACCACGATGGTCAACGGCCTCGGCGTCCTTGGTTGGGGTGTCGGCGGTATCGAGGCAGAGGCCGCCATGCTCGGCCAGCCGGTCTCGATGCTGATCCCGCGCGTCGTCGGCTTCAAGCTCACCGGTGAGATCCAGCCGGGCGTTACCGCCACCGACGTGGTGCTGACCGTCACCGACATGCTGCGCAAGCACGGTGTGGTGGGCAAGTTCGTCGAGTTCTACGGCAAGGGCGTGGCCGAGGTGCCGCTGGCCAACCGCGCCACGCTGGGCAACATGAGCCCCGAATTCGGTTCTACCGCAGCGATCTTCCCGATCGACGACGAGACCATCAACTACCTGCGCCTGACCGGCCGCGACGATCAGCAGTTGGCGCTCGTCGAGGCGTACGCCAAGGAACAGGGCATGTGGCACGACGCCGATCACGAGCCCGCCTTCTCGGAGTACCTGGAACTCGACCTCTCCACCGTCGTGCCCTCCATCGCCGGACCCAAGCGCCCGCAGGACCGCATCGAGTTGACCGATGCGAAGAACGCGTTCCGCAAGGACATCCACAACTACACCAACGATGCCGAGAGCGGCCCGGCCGCTGCCACGCCGCACACCCAACTCGACGAAGCGATCGAAGAATCCTTCCCCGCCTCCGACGTGGCGGTGCTGTCCTTCGCCGAAGATGACGCCGTCATCCCTTCCGCGGCCAACGGCGGCGAGGGCCGCCCGTCCAAGCCGGTCAAGGTGACATCCGCCGAGCGCGGCAACTTCGTTCTGGACCATGGCGCGGTCGTGGTCGCGGGCATCACCTCGTGCACCAACACCTCCAACCCGTCGGTGATGCTGGGTGCCGCCCTACTGGCCAAGAAGGCCGTCGAAAAGGGCCTCACCACCAAGCCGTGGGTCAAGACGAACATGGCTCCCGGGTCGCAGGTCGTCACCGATTACTACAACAAGGCCAACGTGTGGCCGTACTTGGAGAAGCTGGGCTACTACCTGGGCGGCTACGGCTGCACCACGTGCATCGGCAACACCGGCCCGCTGCCCGACGAGATCTCCCAGGCCATCAACGACAACGATCTGTCGGTGACCGCGGTGCTCTCCGGTAACCGCAACTTCGAGGGCCGCATCTCCCCCGACGTCAAGATGAACTACCTGGCCTCCCCGCCGCTGGTCATCGCCTACGGCATCGCGGGCACCATGGACTTCGACTTCGACACCGACCCGCTGGGCAAGGATCACGACGGCAACGATGTCTTCCTCAAGGACATCTGGCCCACCGCCTCGGAGATCGAGGAGACCATCGCCTCGTCGATCAACCGCCAGATGTTCACCGATTCCTACGCCGATGTCTTCAAGGGCGACGAGCGCTGGCGCGGTCTGCCCACCCCCGAAGGCAACACCTTCGAGTGGGTCGACACGTCCACCTACGTGCGCAAGGCTCCGTACTTCGACGGGATGCCGCTGGAGCCCACTCCGGTCACCGACATCGCGGGAGCGCGCGTGCTCGCCCTGCTCGGCGACTCGGTGACCACCGACCACATCTCTCCCGCGGGTTCCATCAAATCGGGCACCCCGGCGGCGCAGTACCTCGACGAGCATGGTGTGGACCGCAAGGACTACAACTCGCTGGGCTCGCGGCGCGGTAATCACGAGGTGATGGTGCGTGGCACCTTCGCCAACATCCGCCTGCGCAACCAGCTGCTGGACGATGTTTCGGGCGGCTACACGCGCGACTTCACCCAGGACGGCGGTCCGCAGGCCTTCATCTACGACGCCTCGGTGAACTACCAGAAGGCCGGCATTCCGCTGGTGGTGCTGGGCGGCAAGGAGTACGGCTCCGGCTCGTCCCGCGACTGGGCCGCCAAGGGCACCCGCCTGCTGGGCGTCAAGGCCGTTATCACCGAGTCCTTCGAGCGCATCCACCGGTCGAATCTGATTGGTATGGGCGTCATTCCGCTGCAGTTCCCGGCCGGAGAGTCGGCGGCCTCGCTCAAGCTCGATGGCACCGAGACCTACGACATCAGCGGTATCGAGAAGCTCAACGAGGGCTCGACGCCGAAGACCGTGCACGTGACGGCGACCAAGCTCGATGGGTCCAAGGTCGAGTTCGACGCGGTGGTCCGGATCGACACCCCCGGTGAAGCCGATTACTACCGCAACGGCGGCATCCTGCAGTACGTGCTGCGGAACATGCTGGCCGGCTAGAAACGGCTGACTAACAGTGCCGCGCGTTAGCGAGGATCACCTCGCGGCCCGTCGCCGCCAGATCCTCGATGGCGCGCGGCGCTGTTTCGCCGAGTATGGGTATGACGGTGCCACTGTGCGCCGCCTGGAGCACACCATCGGCATGTCGCGGGGGGCGATCTTTCACCATTACCGCGATAAGGACACGTTGTTCTTCGCACTTGCCCGCGAGGATGCCGAACGGATGGCCAACGTCGCCAGCCGCGAGGGTCTGGTGCAGGTGATGCGCGATATGCTGGCCGATCCGGATCAATTCGATTGGCTGGCAACACGTTTGGAGATCGCGCGCAAGCTGCGCAACGATCCTGAATTCCGGCGCGGCTGGAACCAGCGTTCCGAAGAGCTCAACACCGCTACCTTGGCCCGGCTACAACGCCAGAAGAAGGCCGGCCGGCTGCGCGAAGACGTGTCCAGCGAGGTGATTTTGGGCTATCTGGATCTGGTGCTCGATGGCCTGGTAGCACGCCTGGCCTCCGGCGAATCCACCGAAAGCCTCAGCCGCGTGTTGGATCTCGTCGAGGACTCGGTGCGCCGTGCCGATCACGCCTGACTCCAAGGACTGGACCTGGGTCCTCGAACGCCCGTGCGGAGAATGCGGATTTGATCCCGCAGCAACATCATTCGCCCGAATACCCGATATCGTGCGGGACGGCCTGGGGGCGTGGCATCGGGTACTGACGCGCCCCGAGGTGCGTCTACGCCCTGACGAGCAGACCTGGTCGCCGCTGGAGTACGGAGCGCACGTCCGCGACGTGTTCCGCATCTTCCTGGCCCGGCTGCAGCTCATGCTCGCCGAGGACAACCCCTTGTTCGAGAACTGGGACCAGGACACGACGGCCGTCGAGGACCGGTATGCCGAGCAGGACCCGCAGGCGGTAGCCGCCGAACTCGCCGCGGCGGGCGAGGCCGTCGCGGCCGCCTTTGCCGGTGTCCCCGAGTCGGCGTTACAGCGACGCGGGAGGCGAAGCAACGGTTCGATTTTCACGGTGGAGACACTGGGTCTGTACTTCGTGCACGATCCGGTACATCATCTGCACGATGTATCCCGCCTGCCGGCGGATTAGTGCGGGAAGTCGATGACGGCCCGTGCGGGCGTGTCAGCGATGTACACCACCGGGCATTTAGACGCCTGTGCTGCGACCTTCCACGCCATCACACCGTTCTTGTTTTTGAAGATGTCCGCGTCCTGAATGAGACGAGCCGATCGGACCACCGGAGAGCCGGGAGGGGCTCCGAGGTCATTGGGCTCCGGAAATGACTTCACGTGCCGGTTCTCGGGATGGTCGACGGTCCCCATGATGGTGTCGTGCGCCGCCGCCCCGCGGAATGCCACCGCATATCCCCCGTCGACCGGTGTGACCGAGAATGGCGGAGCCTGCCAATAAGTCACCGGCCCCACCGGCGGCGCCAGCCTGTCCGCTCCGAAGCTGAACGTCACTCTGTCCAGGTCATCGAGGGTTTCAATGCGCACATCGTGCAGGATATTGGCGTAGTTCTCGGCGCCGCCGTCGGTCAATGTCGGGCACGCCGGTGCGGCCGCCGCCTGCGGGGCACCCACGAGCGGCCCAACTACCATGACAAGCGGTACCAGGTATCGATACATGGTTAGCGAATGTACGGTGTCCAACGCCGAACCGTGGGCATTCGACCGGGGATTGTCCCCCGTGGCTAACCGTGCGCCGGGCGGTGGTGTCCGATCACAAACACCCCTAGTGGGGCAGATCCACCACTAGCCGAGGCGGGTTGGTCAGCGTGCTCACCTCGGGACAGCGCTGTTTGTTCAGACCCAATGCCCACCGGACCTTCCCCTCGAAATCCTCGCCCTGCTCGGCCTCGGCCAGGATCGGAAAGTCCTTCGGCTTGATCTCGCTCGGACCCGGATACGACCGGATGGGCTTATCGGCCTCATGCGCGGACGCGCCATCGAACAGCACGCCGAGCAATGCGGTACCAGCGACGATGACGTTGTCCCCCTTGGGGCCCGCAGAGACGCTGGCGGGGCTGTCCACCGAGTACTTGGGAACCACCAGCTGATCCAGCGCCACCCTATTCTTCGGGTCGGCCTTGGCATCCGGCCCGAATTCGAAGGTGACCCTGTCGAAGTCGTCCTGTTTACCCACGCGGACATCTCGCAGCTGGGTGGCCACATTCTTACCGCCACCGCCGCTGACCGTCTCGCAGGCCGTGACGCGGAACGTCTCCGGGGCAGGTGTTGATGTTTGCGGCAGCGCCGTTGTCGTGGCCACGGGCGACACCGAGTCGCCCAGCTGGCGCACCTCACCTGCGCAGCCGGATGCCGTCATCGCTGCCAGCGCCAGCACGCCGATGTTCCGGATACCGCCTTGTCCTCGCATCGCATAACGGTAGCAACAATTGGTGCCCGAAAGCTCAACGGGCACACTGCGTGTCGGATGGCAGTTAGGCCTTGCGGCCGCGCCGATTCGGGCCGCCGCGCCCGCGCAGGGTGACACCCGATTCCACGAGAGCGCGATGCACGTAACCATATGATCGGCCCGTGTCCGCGGCGAGCGTGCGAATGCTCGCGCCCTTCTCGTACGACGCCTTCAGCTCGGCACGCTCCTCGTCGCGTGTTTTGGCCATCGCGACCTCTCTCCCGACTCCATACCGCTGCCCCTGTGGACGGCTCGACCCGGTTGCACCATAGCGCAAATGTGATCACGCAGGTGCACGAGACGCAGACGGCGTCTGAGAAATGGTCAGGCCAGCTCGATGAGGTCCCGATACTCGTCCGACCAGTAGTCTTCGGTGCCGTCCGGCAACAACACAACGCGTTGCGGATTCAATGCTTCAGCGGCTCCCGGGTCGTGCGTGACGAGAACGACCGCTCCCAGGTAACTGCGTAGCGCATCCAAAACCTGTTCGCGTGAGGCGGGATCCAGGTTGTTGGTCGGCTCGTCGAGCAGCAGCACATTCGCGGTCGAGGCCACCAGACCGGCCAGGGCCAGACGGGTCTTCTCACCGCCGGACAGTGTGCCCGCCGGCTGTTCCAGCTGCGGACCGCTGAACATGAACGCACCCAGGATTCCGCGCAGCTCCTGCTCACCCGTATCCGGAGCGGCATGGCGGATGTTCTCCCACACCGTCGCGTGATCATCCAGGGTGTCGTGCTCCTGCGCGAAGTATCCGAGCTTGAGGCCGTGGCCTGGCTCCAGCGCGCCGGCATCCGCGGTCTCCGCGCCCGCCAGGAGTCGCAGCAGCGTCGTCTTCCCGGCGCCGTTGAGCCCAAGAACCACAACGCGCGAGCCGCGGTCGATGGCCAGATCGACCCCGGTGAATATCTCCAGAGACCCGTAGTTCTTGGTCAGCCCCTTGGCCACCAAGGGCACCCGCCCGCAGGCCGCAGGCGTCGGGAACTTGATGCGGGCCACCTTGTCGGCCACCCGCTCTTCGTCAAGTCCCGACAACATCTTCTCGGCGCGACGCAACATGTTCTGCGCGGCAACGGCTTTGGTGGCTTTGGCGCCCATCTTGGCCGCCTGGGTACGCAGGGCCGACGCCTTCTTCTCCGCGTTGGCGCGCTCACGCCGGCGTCGCTGCTCATCCAGCGACCGCGCGTCCAGGTACTTCTGCCAACCCATGTTGTAGACGTCTACCTCGCCACGGACCGCATCCAGGAACCACACCTTGTTGACCACATCGGCCAGCAGATCGACATTGTGACTGATCACCACGAGCCCGCCCTCGTGGTTCTGCAGGAATCCGCGCAACCAGCCGATCGAGTCCGCGTCGAGGTGGTTGGTCGGCTCGTCGAGCAGCAGCGTCATGTTCGACCCCGCACCGCCTTCGGCCGCACCGAACAGAATCCGGGCCAACTCCACGCGTCGCCGCTGACCGCCTGACAGTGTGCGCAGCGGCTGGATCAGCACCCGCTCGGGCAACCCCAGGCTGGAACAGATGCGGGCTGCCTCGCTCTCCGCGACGTACCCTCCCAGCGAGGAGAATCGCTCCTCCAGCTGCCCGTAACGGCGAATGGCCTTATCGCGCAGATCATCGTCGGCCTGCTCCGCCATCAACGTCTGCTGCTTCTCCAACTCGCTGATGATGGTGTCCAGACCGCGCGCCGACAGCACCCGATCACGCGCCAGCATCTCCAGGTTCCCCTCCTTGGGATCCTGTGGCAGGTAACCGATTTCACCGATGCGAGCCACCGATCCGGCGTACGGCTCGCCCTCGCCGGCCAGAATTCTCATCGAGGTGGTCTTGCCGGCCCCGTTACGCCCCACCAGCCCGATGCGGTCACCGGGCTGGATGCGTAACGCGGGGCCCGGCGCATAGACGAGCGTGCGGGCGCCGGCGCGGACCTCGAGGTCCGTCGCGGTAATCACTACTTACTCCTTGAATGCTGTGCGCGTCTCGCGCGGTCAGCGCTTGTCTCTGAACGCCGCCGCCCGCTTTTCCTTGCGCGCTGCGGTGGCTTCTTCGAAGTTATCGGTGAGCAGCCGGACATATAGCTGGCCCAGGCCCTCTTGGTGCATGTGACTTTCCAGGCTAGCGGCGTCCAGCCCACTCCAAATGGTGCGCTTGGTCAACTCGATCCCTGGACGGGAGAACCCGGCGATGCGCTCTCCAATCGCGTAACACTCTTCCAGCAGCGATTCGGAGGACACCTTGCGGGATACCAAACCGATGCGCTCGGCCTCCTCCGCGTCGACATCGCGGCCGGTCAGCATGATGTCCGAAGCGCGGGACGTGCCGATCGCGCGTGGCAACAGGTAGCTCAGGCCCAGCTCACTGGCCGTCAATCCGTTGTTGATACCGGCGGCCCGAAAGTAGGCGGCCTCGGATGCCACCCGAACATCGCAGGCCAGCGCCAGGCACAGACCCCCACCGATGGCGGCGCCGTTGATAGCGGCAATCACCGGCTGGTGCATGCGGCGCAGGGTGAGGATGACCTCGTCGAGCAACTCCATCGATCGCAGCGCGATCGTCGGCTGGGTCAGCCCTCCGATGTGCGGGATGGGCCCGGCGGATTTCTGATCGGCTCCCGAGCAAAAGCCTTTGCCGGCCCCGGTGATGATGACGGCGCGCACGTCGTTGTCGTGGCTGATGTCGACCAGCATCTCCTTGAAGGGCAGCATCACGTCGAACGCCATGGCATTCATCCGCTCGGGCCGGTTCAGGGTCACCAGGGCAATATCCGGACGCGGACGATCCACCAGCACGAAACTCATGCGTCCATATAACCGACCCCGCCGGATTGCACCAAATCGTTTCTGGGCGGTGCCGCCCTTGAGGGGTTACGCCTCTTGTTCGCGCAGTGCCGCCTCGACGTCCAGATCGCGGACCTTCTGCACCAGATCGGCCAACGATGCCGGGGGCAGCGCGCCTGCCTGGTTGAACACCAGCTGGCCCTGCTTGAACACCATCAGCGTCGGAATGGAGCGGATATTCGCCGCCGCCGCCAGGGCCTGCTCGGCCTCGGTGTCCACCTTCGCGTGGACGACGTCAGGGTTTTCCTCCGACGAGGCCTCAAAGACCGGCCCGAACTGACGGCACGGTCCGCACCAGGACGCCCAGAAATCGACCAGCACGATGTCGTTCTCGTGGACCAAGTCATTGAACGCGTCAGCGGTGATGTCACGTGTTGCCATGTCGTCCTCAACGTTGCCGGGGTGCGCGATGTTCCGTCGTCGCTCAGTACAAGGTTCGATCAGTACAGCGCGGCCAGGGCCTTGCCGATGTTGAATCCGACGAACTCGTCCTGCCGCCCGGCCCGCAGCTTGTTCACCCATTCGGGGTCCGACAGCAGGGCACGGCCGACGGCGATGACATCGAACTCGTTGTTGGCGAATTGACGCAACACCGCCTCGACGGGTGCGGGCTCGATATCCCGGACCTCGGTGGGTTTGAATTCCGTCTGCAATCCCACAGAACCGACGGCAATGGCCGGCAATCCCGTGACACGTTTGGTCCAGCCAGCAAGACTCAGCTCTCCGTCAGCGCCGGCCAAACCTGCGAAGGCGGGCAGATAGTGCCGGCGTGTAGACGGATGGAAGACATCGACACCCGCCTCGACCAGGGGTGCGAGCAGCCGTTCCAATTCCGCCGGGCTGTCGGCCAGCGTGGCCGTGTAGTCCGCCTGCTTCCACTGCGAAAACCGGTACAGGATAGGGAAATCAGGCCCGACGGCGGCACGTACCGACCGCACCACCTCGACCGGGAATCGCACCCGGTCGACGATCGAGCCGCCATAGCCGTCGGCCCGAACGTTAGTGCGCTCCCACAGGAACTGGTCGAGGAGGTAACCGTGGGCACCATGCAACTCCACAGCGTCGAATCCGGCCGCCCGGGCATTGCGGGCCGCCGTCGCATACCGCTGTGCCAGCGGAGCGAGCTCCCCGGTCTGCAGTGCCCGACCTTGTGGGGAGGCATCTCCGCCCAAGCCGGACGGGCTCACCGACTCCACCTGAGGATTGAACTCCGGATCGACGCCGCGTTCGACACCCTGGTGCCACAGCTGCGCGGCGATCACCGACCCTTCGTCATGCACGGCATCGGTCACGGCGGACCATCCCGCCAGCACCTCATCGCCGACGAGGCGCGGAACGCTGGACTGACCGCCCGCGGCGTCATCCGGAATGAAAACGCCCTCGGTGATGATCAGCCCCACACCGCCCGCAGCACGGCGGCGGTAGTACGCCGCGACATTCTCGCCGGGCACACCGCCGGGTGATGCCGACCGCGTCATCGGGGCCATCGCGAACCGGTTGGGAGCGGTCAGCGATTTGACGGTGAACGGTTCGAAGAGGGGCGCTACGTCTGGTCTCACGTCGGTCACGAGGTGTCAAACTACGCCGACGCCCATTCCATTCCGGATAACGTGGTCAACCATGTCACCAAATCTCTGGCCACGGCCCACGTTGCTGGTGATCGTCGGAGCCGTCGTCTTGTCCAGTGCGGCATGTGGGGGCTCCGCGGATAAGCCCACCGAGTCATCACCGGGACCTGCCTTGACGACCGCCATACGGCATGCGGGTGGCCAGGACAGGGCCGGCGGACTGATCTCCTCGGTATCGGGTCACACGGTCCAGGTGACCAACCCCGTCGGCAGCGTCGATATCGACTTCAACACCATGACAAAACTCACCGAGGTGCACTCCGCGGAACTTTCGGATGTGGTCGTCGGCAGCTGTGTCAGCGTGCTGGCGACGGCCGACACGGATGCGTCCGACCAGGTTACGGCGCAGCGGGTGCTGATCAGTGCGGCCGAGGACAACAAATGTGCCATGGAGACCCCGCCCGGCAGCGCGCCGCCTCCCGGCATACCGCAGGGACCGCCGCCCGGCGCGGCGCAGGGACCGCCGCCATTCGGCGGCCCGAGCGTCCAGGGCGCCGTCGCCTCGGTCAACGGCAGCACCATCGTGGTCGCCAACACCGATCCCAGTGGGGCCTCGGAGATCCAGACCAATGTCACGGCGACTGCTGATACCGCCTACGAGAAACGGCAACCCACCGAGGCCACTGCGATCATCACCGGCAAATGCGCGGACGCACACGGCACCAAGGATGCCAGCGGAGCGCTTCAGGCCACCAAGATCGATTTGGGTCCCGCCACCGACGGGCGATGCGGACCGCCACCGCGGTAGATCCCGACACACAGCAACTTCGCACAGACACCAGAGCGCAACCTCAGCCAGCGCAAGCACGCTGAGGTGTCCTATTCGTCAACCATGGAGAACATCGATGTCCCCAACCCAGATACTCACCCCACCACGGTTCGCCCGCGGCGCCCTGCTCGCATTCGCCGGACTGACCGCGCTGTCGGTGGCCGCGTGCGGCTCGCCTACCGAGACCAACGGCGCCTCCACAAACTCAGCGGCCCCGACCACGTCATCGGCCACGCACCGGGGTGAGCACAACGACAAGGACCAGGTGATGGGACTTATCGCCTCGGTATCGGGCAACACCATTCAGGTGACCAAGAAGGATGGCACCGCGACCGTCGGCTTCGGCCAGTCGACGAAGATCTCCGAAATCACCACCGCAAAATTGCCAGACGTCACCACGGGAAGCTGTATTGCCGCCATGGCACAACAGGACTCGAACCCGCTGACGGCCCGGCGAGTGATGCTCTGGCCTGCCGCGGACGGCAACTGCACACGGTCGCACCCCAAGGACCGACAGGAGTCCGCTTCCCCCACCCCGACGTCGGGTAGACCCCGCGAGCATCAGGCCATTGAGGGAACAGTCGCCTCGGTCAGTGGAAATACGATCACGGTGAGCAGCACCGATTCCGATGGCGGGGCCGCGACCCCGACGACAGTGACCGTGAACAACGAGACCAGGTACGCCAAGCGCGCCCCGGCGGACCAGAGTGCCATCGCCGCGGGCAAGTGCATTGCCGCGCATGGCCCCGATGACGCGTCGGGCACCCTGCAGGCCTCGACGATCACCCTTCGTGCGGCCAAGGACGGTTCCTGCGGGGGACCTGGTGGCCCCGAAGGCCACCCCCAGCGCTAGACCGTGAAGCCGAGGGCCCGGAGCTGCTCCCGACCATCGTCGGTGATCTTGTCCGGGCCCCACGGCGGCACCCAGACCCAGTTGATCTTGATCTCCTTGACCAGCCCCGCGCCCACCAGCGCGTTACGCGACTGATCCTCGATGACGTCGGTGAGCGGGCATGCCGCCGAGGTGAGTGTCATGTCGATGGTGGCGACCTTGCCGCTCTCCCCCTCTTCGACGTTGAGGCCGTAAACAAGCCCCAGATCGACGACATTGATACCGAGCTCGGGGTCGACAACGTCACGCATTGCCTCCTCGAGATCTTCGAGAAGCTTCACTTCCGCGGACACTTCGGTCATCGCTTCACCTTCTCAGTTGTGCCGCTGGTCGCGGCGTCTGCCTGGACGAGCGCGTCTTTGAATGCCATCCATCCTAGGAGCGCACACTTCACGCGGGCTGGGTACCGCGAAACCCCAGCGAAGGCGATGCCGTCGCCGATGATGTCTTCGTCGCCGTCGATGGTGCCGCGCGAGGAGATCATCTCGTTGAACGAAGCCACCGTCTTGAGCGCCTCATCCACCGTCAACCCGATCACCTGATCCGTCAACACCGAGGTTGCGGCCTGACTGATCGAGCATCCCTGCCCGTCATAGGATACGTCGGCAATCTTGTTGTCATCCAAGGCAATCCGGAGGGTTACCTCGTCGCCACAGGTCGGGTTGACGTGGTGCACTTCGGCCGCGAACGGCTCACGCAGCCCTCGGTGATGCGGGCGCTTGTAGTGATCCAGGATGACTTCCTGATACATCTGCTCAAGGCGCATGCTCGGTCAGCCCCCCGTCGCCGTGCTCGCCCCGATGCCGAAGAACTCCTGCGCGCGGCGGACGCCGGCAACCAGTCGATCGACTTCCTCCAGGGTGTTGTAGACCGCGAAAGAGGCACGAGCGCTCGCCGCGATACCGAACCGGCGATGCAGCGGCCAGGCGCAGTGATGCCCGACCCGCACCGCGACACCCTCGTCATCGAGAACCTGCCCCAGATCGTGCGCGTGGATGCCGTCCACCACGAAGGCGACCGCACCCCCACGGTCGACGTTCTCGGTGGGGCCGATGATGCGGACGCCCTGGATACTTCCGAGCCCGGCGAGCGCGGCCGACACCAGCTGATGCTCGTGCGCGGCAACGGCTTCCATGCCAACCGCATTCAAGTACTCAACGGCGGCGCCGAGTCCGACAACCTGGGAGGTCATCGGGACACCGGCCTCGAAACGCTGGGGCGGCGGCGCGTAAGTGCTGGTCTCCATGGTGACCGTCTCGATCATCGAGCCACCCGTGATGAACGGGGGCATGACCTCCAGCAGTTCGCGGCGGCCGTAGAGCACCCCGACACCCGACGGGCCGAGCATCTTGTGACCGGAGAAGGCGGCGTAGTCGACGCCCAGTTCCCGAAAATTCACCGGCATATGCGGAACCGACTGGCAAGCATCCAGAACAACGAGGGCGCCAACGGATTTCGCGCGGCGCACCAACTCGTCAACGGGGGCAATCGCACCGGTCACATTGGACTGGTGGGTGAACGCGACAACCTTGACGGCCTCGGTCAGCTCGAGCGAGTCGAGATCGATGCGGCCGTCGTCGGTGACGGCGTACCAGCGCAGGGTGGCGCCGGTGCGGCGGCAGAGCTCTTGCCAGGGCACCAGATTCGCGTGGTGCTCCAGCTCGGTGATCACCACCTCGTCACCCGGTCCCACCGCGCGATCGAACCGGTCGTCGCCGAGCGTGTACGCCACCAGGTTCAGCGATTCGGTGGCGTTCTTGGTGAAGACGATCTCGCCGTCGTCGACGCCCACAAAGCGGGCGATCGCATCGCGCGCTCCCTCGTAGGCGTCGGTGGCTTCTTCGGCGAGCTGGTGAGCACCGCGATGCACCGCGGCGTTGCGCTCGGTGAGGAAGACCCGCTCGGCATCGAGTACCTGGTTAGGCCGCTGCGAGGTCGCACCGGAATCCAGGTACACCAACGGCTTACCGCCGCGCACCGTTCGGCTCAGGATCGGGAAGTCATCCCTGATCTGCGAGATCCGAGTAGTGTCCAGCGGCACCGTGGCCGTCACGGTCAGGCTCCCACCGCTTGGGTAAAGCGCACGTAGCCGTTTTCCTCCAGCTCGTCGGCCAGCTCGGGACCGCCGGACTCGACGATGCGCCCGCCGACGAAAACGTGCACAAACTGCGGCTGGATGTAGCGCAGGATCCGGGTGTAGTGGGTGATGAGCAGAACGCCGCCATTCTCGCGCTCGGCATACCGATTCACACCCTCGGACACAATCCGCAGGGCATCGACGTCCAGCCCGGAGTCTGTCTCATCCAGAATGGCGATCTTCGGCTTGAGCAGGCCCAACTGCAGGATCTCGTGGCGCTTCTTCTCGCCGCCCGAGAAGCCCTCGTTGACGCTGCGCTCGGCGAAGGCGGAGTCGATCTCCAACTCCCCCATGGCTTCCTTGACTTCCTTGATCCAGTGCCGCAGCTTCGGAGCCTCGCCGCGGACGGCGGTGGCAGCGGTGCGCAGGAAGTTCGACATCGACACTCCCGGAACCTCGATCGGGTACTGCATCGCCAGGAAGAGACCGGCACGGGCACGCTCGTCCACGGACAGTTCCAGCACGTCCCGCCCGTCGAGAGTGATCGACCCCGAGGTCACCTGGTACTTGGGATGTCCGGCGATGGCATAGGACAGCGTGGACTTCCCGGAACCGTTGGGGCCCATGACCGCATGGGTCTCCCCCGAGTTCACCGTCAGGTTGACGCCCTTGAGGATCTCGATGGTTTCGCCCTCATTAGGCGAGATGCTGACGTGCAGGTCCTTGATTTCCAGAGTGGTCATGAGTTGCTTTCTATCTACGAGTTGGTCTGGGCGAGTTCGTTTTCGATGGCCTCGGTAAGGCGATCTCGCACTGACTCGATCCCGATCCGGCCAATGATGTCCTGGAAGAAGCCACGCACCACCAGACGGCGTGCATCCTCCTCGGCGATACCGCGCGAGCGCAGGTAGAACAGTTGCTCGTCATCGAATCGCCCGGTGGCACTGGCGTGCCCCGCCCCGGCGATCTCGCCGGTCTCGATTTCGAGGTTGGGCACCGAGTCGGCCCGAGCGCCGTCGGTGAGGATCAGGTTACGGTTCAGTTCGAAGGTGTCGGTTCCGGTCGCCTCGGCGCGGATGAGCACGTCACCGATCCAGACGGTGTGCGCATCGGGCTTGTCGGAGGCCGGATTGCCCTGCAGCGCACCCTTGTACGTGACATGCGAACGGCAGTTGGGTTGGGCGTGATCGACCAGCAGCCGATGCTCGAAGAACTGACCGTCATCGGCGTAGTAGAGACCGAGCAACTCGGCGTCGCCTCCCGGGGCCTCGAACCGGACGGTGCCGGTGAGACGAACCAGATCACCACCGAGGGTGACCGCGATATGGCGCAACACCGCGTCCTTGCCCAGCTTGGCGTGATGCGCGCTGACATGCGCGGCGTCATCGGCCCAGTCGGCGATCGAGACGACGGTCAGCCGAGATGCGTCCTCGAGCAGGAATTCGACATTCTCGGCGTATGTTCCGTTGCCGCGGTAGTCGATGACCACCAGCGACTCCGACAGTTCAGCGGCTCGCACCTGCAGATGTCCGTAGGCCACCTCGCCCGCGCCGGGGCCGCTCACGGTGATCTCGATCGGGTCTGCGACCACAGCCTGCCTACCGACCGAGACGACGGTCGCGGACGAGAACGCGGAGTATGCCTGTGCGGCAACGCGATCTGACGGAACCCCGCCCCTGCCGAGCCGTTCGTCACCGCGATCGACGGTCTCGACGGTTACGCCGTCACCAGCCGTGACTCCCACAGCCGGATCTGCCGTCGCGACAGCAGATCCGTCGTGCAGACCACGCAGACGGCGCAGCGGGGTGAACCGCCACAGCTCGTCGCGGCCGCCGGGAACCTCGAAGGCTTCGACGTCATAGGAGCTGAACAGTTCGCCCTTGTTGGAGCCCTCGACAGCTTGAGTCAACTGCGTCATGACTAACCGACCGAACCTTCCATTTGCAGCTCGATGAGCCGGTTGAGCTCGAGTGCGTACTCCATCGGCAGTTCCTTCGCAATCGGTTCGACGAACCCGCGCACCACCATGGCCATCGCCTCGTCCTCGGTCATACCGCGGCTCATCAGGTAGAACAACTGATCGTCACTGACCTTCGAGACGGTCGCCTCATGCCCCATGGTGACATCGTCTTCGCGGATGTCGACGTACGGGTAGGTGTCGCTACGGCTGATCGAGTCGACAAGCAGCGCATCGCATTTCACCGTCGAGCGGGAGCCGTGCGCACCCTTGTTGACCTGGACCAGGCCACGATAGGAGGCACGCCCACCGCCACGCGCCACCGACTTGGAGACGATGTTGCTCGACGTGTTCGGCGCCAGGTGCAGCATCTTGGCGCCGGTGTCCTGGTGTTGCCCCTCACCGGCGAAGGCGACCGACAGCACCTCACCCTTGGCGTGTTCACCAGTCATCCACACGGCCGGGTACTTCATGGTGACCTTGGAACCGATGTTGCCGTCGACCCATTCCATGGTGGCCCCCGCCTCGGCGCGGGCCCGCTTGGTAACCAGGTTGTACACGTTGTTCGACCAGTTCTGGATGGTCGTGTAGCGGCAGCGCCCACCCGGCTTGACGATGATTTCCACCACGGCCGAGTGCAACGAATCGGACTTGTAGATCGGTGCGGTACATCCCTCGACGTAGTGCACGTAGGCGCCCTCGTCGACGATGATGAGCGTCCGCTCGAACTGGCCCATGTTCTCGGTGTTGATGCGGAAGTAGGCCTGCAGCGGGATATCGACCTTCACGCCCGGCGGCACGTAGATGAACGAGCCACCCGACCACACGGCGGTGTTGAGCGCCGAGAACTTGTTGTCGCCGGCCGGGATGACGCTGCCGAAGTACTCCTTGAAGATCTCCGGGTGCTCGCGCAGGCCCGAATCGGTATCCAGGAAGATCACGCCCTGGGCCTCGAGGTCCTCGCGGATCGAGTGGTAGACGACTTCCGACTCGTACTGTGCGGCAACTCCGGACACCAGGCGCTGCTTCTCGGCTTCGGGGATACCGAGGCGGTCGTAGGTGTTCTTGATGTCGGCGGGCAGGTCATCCCACGTGGCGGCCTGCTTCTCGCTGGAGCGCACGAAGTACTTGATGTTGTCGAAGTGAATGCCCTCAAGGTTCGATCCCCAGTTCGGCATCGGCTTCTTGTCGAAGGTGCGCAGCGCCTTCAGGCGGACGTCGAGCATCCATTCGGGTTCGCTCTTCTTCGACGAGATATCGCGCACGACAGCCTCGGACAGACCGCGCTGCGCGCTGGCTCCGGCCGCGTCGGAGTCAGACCAGCCATAGCCGTAATTGCCCAGTGACGCGATCGTCTCGTCCTGGGTCAGCACCTCACGCTCGAGGGTCATCGTGACTCCTTACTGATCGTTGTATCGGGCGCGGGGCTGGGCGCCAGAGTTGGAGATACGTGCAGGGGAATATGGGTGGTGCAGGCACAGTCACCGTTGGCGATGGTGGCCAGCCGCTGTACATGTGTTCCCAACACCTCGGCGAAGGCCTGTTGTTCCGCCTCGCAGAGTTCGGGGAACTCTGCGGCCACATGCGATACCGGACAGTGATGCTGGCATATCTGCACACCGCTCAAGGACGCACCTGCTCCACCGACCCGCTGGGTGCTGGCCGCGTAACCGGCCTTGGTCAGCGCGGCGGCCACCTGATCCACCGCGGCCTCGGTGTCGTCGAACGGCGCGCCGACCGCGACATCGCTCAAGATCGAGTCAATGCGACGCCGCGCGAAGATGCGCACCGCATCGTCGCCGCCGATCTCGCGCAGCTGGCGCATGGCGGCAGATGCCAGGTCGTCGTAGGCGTGGTTCAGCTTGCCGCGACCGTCCGCGGTGAGCTGGAACCGCTTGGCCGGGCGGCCTCGGCCGTTGTGCTGCCATGCGGCCGCCGGATTGGAGACGGCGTCGCCGGCCTCGATCAACGCGTCGAGGTGGCGGCGCACACCCTGCGGCGAGAGACCGAGCTGTTCCCCGATCTCACCCGCGGTGACCGGCCCGGACTCCATGAGTAGCCGCACCACCGCGACGCGTGTCTGGCCATCATGGGACACGGCCGGGGCAGCGTCCAGCACCTGCGACGTCGCCGCAGCAGACGCCACCACAGAGGCCTGGCCGAATTTCACAACACCAGTGTGACGCAATTCGGAATGCCACGTCTAGCAAGGGTTACCTATGTTCAGCGCCACCCTGCCGGCCGGACAGGCCCTGCCCGGCTGGTTCCCCGGAGCAGGCATGGCGGGCCGATACGCTGCTGGCGTGTCGGTACGTGGTCAGTGGCTCAGCTCGTCGCTGTCGCATCTGCATGATGACGAGCGCTCGTCGGCCCCGCTGAATGAGCGTGAGCTCACAGCCATGAACCGAACTCGCCTGTTCGGCGCCACCGGAACGGCTCTTATGGCGATCGGCGCCCTCGGTGCTGGCGCACGACCCGTCATCCAAGATCCGATCTTCGGAGTGCGGCTGCTCAACCTGCCGTCGCGGATTCAAACGGTATCGCTGACGATGACAACCACCGGCGCCGTGATGATGACGTTGGCCTGGCTCATGTTGGGCCGCTTCGCTATCGGCAGCCTGCGGAACAAAAACGCCAACGGCGAACGTGGACCGGTCCGCCGGATGTCCCGCGGCCAGCTGGACCGAACCCTGCTGCTGTGGATTCTGCCGCTGCTCGTTGCGCCTCCGATGTACTCCAAGGACGTGTACTCGTATCTGGCGCAGAGCCAGATCGCGCGACTCGGCAAGGACCCGTATACCGAAGGCCCGGCGGTCGCTCTGGGGCTGGATCACGTATTCACCCTGTCGGTGCCCAGCATGTGGCGGGAAACTGCGGCGCCGTACGGTCCGTTGTTCCTATGGATCGGCAAGGGAATCTGCCGACTCACCGGCGATGACATCGTCGCCGGGGCGTTGTGCCATCGACTTGTCGAACTGCTCGGGGTGCTGCTGATCATCTGGGCGACGCCGCGTCTAGCCCAGCGCTGCGGAGTCGCGGAGGTCAGCGCGCTGTGGCTCGGCGCGGCCAATCCGCTGCTACTGATGCACCTTGTCGCGGGAATCCACAACGAGGCACTGATGCTGGGCCTGATGCTGGCCGGCACCGAGCTGGCGATGCGCGGTGTCGATTCGACGCGCGCGCTCGTGGGGGTGAGACTGAGGTTGGGCCCTTGGGGGCCCCGCACCCGCGCCGAATGGGCCACCTGGGCGCCGCTGGGCAACCTCCTGGCTGGCACGGTGTTGATCACCGCCTCATCACAGGTCAAACTCCCCTCCCTGCTGGCCCTGGGTTTCGTCGGCATGGCGCTGGCACGCCGGTGGGGCGGCGGCGTTCGCGGTCTCTTCCGGGCAGGCGCGCTGCTGGGCACCGTCACCGGCGTCTGCACGGTCCTCATCGCCTGGGCGAGCGGTCTCGGTTTTGGCTGGATGTTCACGCTGGATACCGCCTCCCAGGTGCGCAGTTGGATGTCGCCGCCCACTCTCGTGGCATTAGGCACCGGGCAGGTCGGCATCCTGCTCGGTCTCGGCGATCACACCACCGCGATACTGTCGCTGACCCGCGGCATCGGCATCGGCATCATCGGTATCGCGGTGTCGTGGCTGCTGTTGGTCGTGCTGCGCGGACGCCTGCACCCCGTGGGTGGGCTGGGTGTCGCCCTCGGCATCACGGTGCTGCTATTTCCGGTGGTGCAGCCCTGGTACCTGCTGTGGGCGATCATCCCGCTGGCCGCGTGGGCTACCCGCCCCGCTTTCCGTGGCACCGCAATCGGCATCACCCTGCTCGTCGGCATTTTCGGGCCCACAGCCAACGGCGACAGGTTCGCGCTGTTCCAGATCATCGACGCGACAGCGGCAAGTGCGATCATCGCGCTCCTGCTCATCGCTATCACGCACGACTATCTGCCGTGGCGTCGGCTGCCTAACGGTGACAAAGGCGCGCCGCTTACGCTGACTGACCGTGACGCAACCACCGACAAGGACAGCACCACCGGTGCGGATGCGGTCGGTAACGAAGCGATACGGGACAACGACAGCACTCCACAACCTCAACCTTGAGGTAGAGCAGGCCCAGGTCTTTGCACTGCTCGGCCCCAACGGCGCCGGGAAAACCACCTCCGTCGAATTGTGCGAAGGCTTCTTACATCCGGACGAGGGCACCGTCGAGGTGCTGGGCATGGATCCGGTCGCGAAGAACTCGGCGGTGCGCGCACGGATCGGTGTGATGCTGCAGGGCGGCGGCGCTTACCCCACCGCACGGGCCAGCGAGATGCTCGGGCTCGTGGCCTCATACTCCGCCAAACCACTTGACCCGCAATGGCTTCTGGACACTCTTGGGCTGACCGACGCCGCCCGCACCCCCTACCGGCGTCTTTCCGGAGGACAGCAGCAGCGCCTCGCGCTGGCATGCGCGCTGGTAGGCCGGCCTGAGCTGGTGTTCCTGGACGAGCCGACCGCCGGCATGGACGCCCACGCCCGGCTGGTGGTGTGGGAACTCATTGACTGTCTGCGGCGCGATGGCGTCTCGGTGGTGCTGACCACGCACCACATGAAGGAAGCCGAGGAGCTCGCCGACCAGCTGATGATCATCGACCACGGCGCGGTGGTGGCCGCCGGTACCCCGTCGGAGCTGATGCAGTCCGGCGCCGAGAACCAGCTGCGCTTCTCCGCCCCACCACGACTGGATCTGACCCTGCTCACCTCCGCGCTGCCCGAGGGGTACAAGGTCGCCGAGGTCACTCCCGGTGAGTACCGCGTCGAAGGCGTCGTCGACCCACAGGTGCTGGCCACCGTCACCGCCTGGTGTGCCCGGATGGATGTGCTGACCACGGACTTGCGGGTGGAGAAACGCAGTCTCGAGGATGTGTTTCTGGAATTAACCGGCAGGGAATTGCGATGACCGACACCACACCCCGTTTCGCCCCGGGCACTTTCAGGCCGGACCCGCGACCGAGCGCCGTGCACACCATGTTGTTCGCGCAGTTCTGGCTGGAACTCAAGCTGCTGCTGCGCAACGGCGAACAGCTACTGCTCACCATGTTCATCCCGATCACCCTGCTCATCGGGCTGACACTGCTGCCTCTGGGCCAGTTCCCCGGCTCGCGTACCGACATCTTTGTGCCTGCCATCATGGCACTGGCGGTCATCTCCACCGCGTTTACGGGGCAGGCCATCGCCGTCGGGTTCGACCGCCGCTACGGCGCGCTGAAACGCCTGGGCGCCACCGCATTACCTGTGTGGGGCATCATCGCCGGCAAGGCGCTGGCCGTGGTTACGGTGGTGGTCTTGCAGGCCGCGGTGATCGGCGCGATCGGCGGGGCGCTGGGTTGGCGCCCGCATCCGTTGGGGCTGCTCCTCGGCGCCGTGGTCATTGCCCTGGGCACCGCGACGTTCGCGGCGATGGGGCTCCTACTCGGCGGCACACTGCGTGCGGAAATCGTGCTGGCCCTTGCGAATCTGCTGTGGTTCATTTTCGCCGGGCTAGGGGCATTGACGTTGGAGGACGGTCGCACCACCGACGCGATCCCCCATGCCGTGGTGCTGCTGGCTCGGTTGTCGCCCTCGGGCGCCCTTTCGGAGGCGCTGGCGGCGGCCATGACGCTGTCGGTGGACTGGTTCGCGCTGGTGGTGCTCGCCGTGTGGGGCGCGCTCGCCGGATACGGCGCCCTGCGCTGGTTCCGATTCACCTGACCCGATGAGATCGGGGCCTGCGGCCGGTCTCTATCGGTATGTCCGATACCACGCCCCTGCCCCCGATCGTTTCCCGTGACGAGTGGCTTAGCGCCAGCGCCGAGCTGCTGGTTCACGAGAAGGCAGCCACGCGAACCCTCGATGCGCTGGCAGCGCGGCGTCGCCGGATGCCGATGGTCGCCATGCCCGGCGGTTACACGTTCACCGGGCCCGACGGCGAGCTGTCACTGCCGGATCTGTTCGACGGGCGTGACCAGCTCATCGTGTACCAGTTCATGGACAACGGACCCGACGACCACTGCTCCGGGTGTGCCTCGGTATGCGACAACATCAGCAGGCATGAGCATCTGAACGCCCGCGACACCAGCTTCGCGGTGGTGTCCGACATGCCGTATCCACAGATCGAAGCGGTCCAGCACCGCATGCAATGGTCGTTCCCGTTCGTATCCTCCCATGGCACCGTCTTTGCCGGGGATTGCGGCGCCGGAAGAGGATTCGGCATCAGCGTGTTTCTGCGCGACGGCGACAACGTCTACCAGACGTACTTCAGCACCGACCGCGGCGCAGACAAAATGCGCTTGGACTTTGTACTGCTCGACCTCACACCGTATGGCCGTCAAGAGGATTGGGAGGACTCACCGGACGGCTGGCCACAGACACCGCCGTATCAATGGTGGCGCTTGCATGACGAGTACTAGCGCCTATCTAGACAGCACTCCCGCCGATCGCTACGCTGGGCCCGGCTAATTAAACGATCGGTCATATTTTCCCCGTTCGACCGATCACCTCAACGAGGAGGACGTCGTGAAGCACGATCGGTTTCTGATGAGCGCGGGCATCTGGTCCCCGCTGGCGTACTTGCTCACCTTTGGGTTCGGATGGCTTGTCCTTGCTCACTGGTTTCCACCGATCGCACCGACCAAGAGCCCCATGCAGGTTGCGGAGATCTTCCGTAACAACCACTTTGTGCTTGAGCTGGCCGCCGTCTCCATCATGGTCTCCACCGTCGTGCTCGTTCCCACCTCCGCCTTGTTGGTCCTGGTGATTCGGAAGATCGAAAAGCAGACCAGCCTGCTGACACTCATGGCCGGTTTCACACTTACCTGTTTCTTGGTGCTGAACTTCTACGCAGGCTTCTCGTTCTCCACAGCAGCGTTCCGTGTTGAGCGTTCTCCCGACCTAGTCCAGTACGCCAGCGACGCGGGCTTCCTCCAATTCATCGGCGGAATACCGATGTTCATCATGGTGTGGATATTGACGGCATACGCCATCCTCGTCACCGACAGAGGACCGGAGCCGGTCGCCCCCCGTTGGTTCGGCTATCTCAACCTGTGGATTGCGCTGCTGTATCTACCCGAGCTGCTGGTCTTCTTCTTCAAGACCGGGCCGTTCGCATGGGACGGCATCGTCGGATTCTGGATTCCCGCAGTCCTTTTCATCGTGTATTTTCTTGTCGCGCCGTTCGTGCTGAAACCGATTGTCAAACGCCACTTTTCATGACCGCCCAACCGAGCACCGACGTGGGAACCGTCGACGCCACCAATCGTGGCCGGAAGATTCCGGGCGAACCTGAGTTCTGGATCTTCGTGCTGGGAGACATGGCTCTTTTCGCAGTGTTCTTCATTCTCTGGGGGTGGAACAACGCCCATCAGCCTGAGCTGTTCGATGCGAATCGCGCGACTCTGAGCAAAGGGATCGGCCTCACCAACACCCTGCTTCTGATCACCAGCTCCACTCTGGTGGCGGCTGGGCTCACGCGGGCCAGAGATGGCCATGTCCAGGTGGCTCGCCGCCTCTATCAGGGCGCGATGACGCTTGGCGGCGGCTTCCTCGTGCTCAAGGTCGTGGAATACGAGGCGCACATCCGACACGGAATGAGTGCCGTCAGTAACGACTTCTTCATGCTCTATTTCGTCTTCACCGGCATCCACGCTCTGCACGTCGTCGCCGGACTGGCCGCGCTCGCACTGGGCGCCCGGCAGTGCACTGCACGGGCGGATCCGGAGCGGGCGGGTACACAGGGGCCGAATCTGGTACTCCTGGAATCCGTTGGCGTCTATTGGCACATGGTCGATGTGTTCTGGCTCTTCCTGTTCGCCATCATCTACCTCGTTTAGGAAGCCGGTGAGTACGCATATGGCACTGAATATCCGGACTGATACTCCCGTCCGTGTTATCGCGACATGGGCGGTGCTGGTAGCCGCAAGTCTCGCCTCGGCGTTCTTGAGCCATGACCAACTGTCCGCGATGGGTATCGCCGGCGTTCTGATGCTGGCTGCGTTCAAAGCACTTCTGGTGATGGGCGAATACATCGAAATCCGGCGCGCTCCGATATGGCTCATTGCAGTCTGCGGCCTCTGGACCGGTGGCGTGTCGTGCTGCCTCATTCTGCTGATCGCCGCACCCGCGTGGACGCTCACATTGTTGGGTCAATGAGCTAGCGCCAAGTCTCGTACGCTCCTCGTATGGCGGATATCGCGGCAGCCCTGAACCGCTTCGTGACTGCGTTCAACACCAATGACCTGGACCTGGTCATGGAGCATTTTGCCGATGACGCCGAGTACCTCCCCGGCGATGGGTCACGGCATATCGGATTGACCGCCATTCGTCGCGAATTCGAACCGCAGTTCACCGGCGCCTACGGCGCAATGACATTCGACGAGCACGACCGGCTGATCGATCAGTCCGCACGCAAGGCGACCATTCGGTGGACATGCCGCCACGACATCCGGGCACGCCAGTCCCCGACGCGACTGCTTGGTGCGGCGACTCGCCTTGCGGCGTTTGCCTTCCCCCGTTTCGGATGGGAAGGCTTGGACGTCTTCCACTTCGACGCGGACGGGAAGATCACCGGCAAGTACTCGTATTCCAATTACGTAGTACCCAGGATCAGTCGACGACTCGGCTAGTCGTGCGGATATCTCGCCCTCAGCCGGGAGTGGCCCGCAATGCCCGGTACGCGGCTCGGCCGACAATTTCGGCCAGGTCCGCGGCCGACCATCGCGGTTCGGGACTGAGCATCAACCGGATGGCCCCCTCGCTGATCGCCAGGAGTGTTTCCACCAGCGGGGGCATAACAAAGTCGACATCGCGCACCTGCCACCGCTGCAGCAGGGGGCGCATGACTTCGCAGATCTGCGCCCGGATCTGCGAACGCCCCTGCGAAATAGCCTCGGCAAGAACGGGATCTGACTGCGCCGCCGCGATGATCTGCCACGAGGCCGGGCGTCCCGCGACGTCGGCAAGCAGAGCTCCGAATCCGTCGACGAACATCTGCTCGACGGAGCTTGTCCGCCGCGGCGGAAGGATCGCACGCAGACTGGTCAGAGCCAGCCGTGTTTCGCGTTCCAGCAGCTGCGTCAGTACCTCACTTCGCCCGTTGTAGCACGCATACACAACGGGGCGGGTAACGCCCATGCGCGTGGCGATAGCAGCCATCGTCACATTCGCCACGCCCTGTTCAGCGGTGATCTGCAGGGCCGTATCCAGCACCTGCGCCCGCCTGCGCTCCGGTCCGAGATGTTCGGCCCGGGCGCGCGGATTCGTCGAGGCTGGCGGCGCGGTGACGGTGTCCTCCTACGGCTGGCCCGGCTACTGCAGATACACGTTGGCGATGATGAGCACCGGCCAGGCGACAATTTCTCCCAGCATAGAGAACAGCTTGTCCAATCCGGTGAGTTGTTCAAGGTGGTCACGGTGGGTCATCGCCCAAATCACGCCAATCACGAAGTACGGCACGCCAACGACGATCGCCAGATAGACGAGCTGGCGGATGCTGAGGCGACGGTCGAGCAGATCCTTGATCATGATGTGTTCCTTCTCAATCATCCAACGGTGCCGAGAATCGGCTCGGACTCTCTAATTCCCTCGTCGCTGGGAGCTTGTCCCTCTCCGAACACGCGTGCCTTCTGCTTATCCCGGAGTCCACGGTGCGCCTGGCTCGGAATCTCATAGCCGTAAAGCTCCTGAGCCTCCCTGGGCGTCATGGTGATCGGGCTTTTCGGCGGTACCGACAGCAGCACGCGGGCGCCGATGGGCACGGTGCCGGGTGAGATCAACCGGAGCAGGATCAATTGCAGCCGTTTGCTCATGCTGATCGCCGTGAATGCGGCGCTCATCGGTGGCACGATCGCCGCGTCGAGCAGGGGGGCAACGCTGAGCCCGGCCATCTCGCGCATCCACCGGGGCATGGTCGCCAAGGTGCCCCGGCGCAAGAACCATGTGATCACCTTGGTGAACGGTCGCAACACCAGCGGCATCGGCGGCAGCATCACCTCGGCGCTGAGCAAGTGCCGCATCGCCTGTCGGGCGATATCAGAGCCGAGGAGCAGCGGCCGCATCATCTCGAAGTACTCGCTTACCCCCTCACGCGTTCGGGGGATGTCCCGCGGGTCGCATGTCTGCAATTCGGCGGCACGGGCGCATTCGGTCCAGAACTGCGCTTCTTCCCCGTCAGAAAGCCGCCCTGGGCCGTACTTCTCATAGGCGAGCAGAATCGAATGCCAGGCGGTGAGGTGAATCCACAACTGCGATGCGGGATTGTTCGCGTCGTAGTTGTCGCCGGTGACCGGATCGACGCCGATGGCCTTGGAATGAATTTTGACCAGAACATCGGCAGCCTTGGCTGTCGACCTGCTGTCATCAAAGGCGACCATCGCAAAGTACCGCAAGGTCCGGTCATAACGGGTCCGTGGCCGCGCATAGATCTCATGCGTCTTATCCACGGCCGCAATCAATCCGGGATCGAGTTCCTCGATCACCACGGCACGCTGAAACCCAATGGACAGTGACGTCGGGTAGCTCCACACGCGCCATGACACCGATTCGGGGCCAAAGAAGCCGTAGTCCTCAGCAGGTTCAACCTTCGGTAGTGACAGCCACTCCCGGATCACACTCACAGGCCCGCTCCCTCTGCATCAGTAATCCTACGACATGTAGGAATTTAATACACTGTGTAGGATTCATCACTGGGTCGCTTACGTCAAGGGGTCGCGCGTCAACAATTGCCCCACCGCCCGAACCCCGCATGCACACGAGATCTGCAGTGATTACTACAAGGCGTAGTTGGCAGTGGCATAGACTCATCGCGTGCTATATCGGGCGTTTTTGCGGGTAGTCGATCTACTGCCGATGCCGAGCCTGCGGACGCAGCGCCTCATCGCCGCGGCGGTAGTGCTGACCCAGGGCGGAATCGCCGTGACCGGTGCCGTGGTTCGCGTCACCGCCTCCGGCCTGGGGTGCCCCACCTGGCCACAGTGCTTCCCCGGGAGTTTCACCCCCGTCGCCGTCGCCGAGGTGCCGCGCATCCATCAAGCCGTCGAATTCGGCAACCGGATGATCAGCTTTCTGGTGGTCATCACCGCTGCGTTGGCAGTACTCGCCGTCACACGTGCTCGGCGCCGGCGCGAGGTCCTCGTGTACGCCTGGTTGATGCCGGCCTCGACGGTTCTGCAGGCGGTCATCGGTGGCATCACCGTACTGACCGGCCTGTTGTGGTGGACGGTCGCGATCCATCTGCTGGTATCGATGGGCATGGTGTGGCTGGCGACACTGCTCTACGTGAAAATCGGTGAGCCCGATGTCGTTTCCGATTTCCCCATGGTGCCGCCGCCACCCGTACCGCTGCGCCGGCTGACCGCACTGATCGGCGTGACATTGGCCGCGGTCCTGGTGGCCGGAACACTGGTCACCGGAGCAGGACCACATGCCGGCGACAAGAGCGTGACCCGCGTGGTGCCCCGGTTACAGATCGAGATCACCACACTGGTGCATGTGCACGGCACGCTGCTCATCGCCTACCTGGCACTGCTGCTGGGGCTGGGATTCGGGCTGGCGGCGGTCGGTGTGACCAGACCCATCTGGGCACGCTTCACGGTGCTGGTGGCACTCACACTGGCCCAGGGCTTCGTGGGCGTCGTGCAGTTCTACACGGGGGTGCCCGCGGTGCTCGTCGCCGTCCACGTCGCCGGCGCGGCCGCATGCACGGCGGCCACCGCTGCGCTGTGGGCGGCGCTGACCTCCCCGGCGCTAGCCGCGTCGGTGCTGCCCCAGCGGGCCCAGGCCCAGGCGCTCTAACGCATCCTCGACCCCGATCACAAACTTTCGTTGCGCCAGGTCGCGCTCCTCGGTCTCCAGCTGACGCCATCCCAGAGACGGTTCGACCAGTTCCAGCTCTAGCAACCGTGGGTCGTCGTCGTGCACCCCGCCGATGACATCGACGCGCGCATACAGCAGTTCCGTCATGGCGACACCTGATTTCGTGGCCGCCGCGGCGAGCGCGGTCGCACCGAATCTCCACAACGCCGACGACGGCTTCACCGGCGCCAGCTGCTCGGCGTGGAACAGGCCCGACTTGTCGACCTCGGCGGCGGCACCCGGCGGAGGCAGCAACGCCCCCTTGATAAACGCATGGGAAGGTTCACCGTTGAGGAAGACCAAGGCCGTCTCGCCGTGCATGTCGACGCGCGGGTCGTAGGGCTGAATGAGCAGCGTGCGGCCCTCATCTTGTAGCGCCTCGGCATGATTGCGTGCGGCCTCCGGGCACGTGAAGCGGCCCGCACCGCGCGAACCGCCGGCCACCGCGGGCTTGATCACCAGTTCGCCGTCGGGCAGGACGATCGGCTCATCGGGTGCGAAGAAAGTGCTCGGGACAGTTGGAATGCCCACTGCGGCAAGATCATTCAGATAGCGCTTATCGGTGTTCCAGCGCACTACCGGCAGCGGGTTGAGCACATTGCGCACCGATCCGGCCCAATGCAGGAACTCATCCAGGCGTTCGGGATAGTCCCAGGTGGCACGGAGAATCACGAGATCTGCCTGCGCCGCCTCGGGGTCATCCCAGGACAGCCACTGAGCGTGCAGATCGCGAACACGCAACGCGGCAACAAGTTCGGCGTCGTCACCGTCACCGGAGACGAGTTGTGGGCAACCGGCCAGAACGATGCGCGGATGGAAGATATCCGGCCGTCCCAGCCTTACGTCCGGGCGACCCACCCGGCCATCTTCTTGGCGTGACCCGGTGCCGGGTTGGCAGTACTGACCAGTTCGCGGTCCCATTCCTCGACAGGCTCGATGCCTTCGACGGCTGCCACAGCAGCGTGCGCCGTGGCGAAGTCGGCGACCACCTGATCACCCAGGATGCCGTCGGCACCGACCAGGGTGATCCGGACACCGGCCTGCCCGACGGGCTGCAACACGGCCTTGGTCGGCATGTGATGCGCCTTCACGAATGCGGTCAGTGCGCGATGCACGGTCGACGGAACGGACACCTTCGCGTCTGGCTGGGCTTCGTCGGTCATATGTAGAGCGTACGTGGCCTGGATACTGGTACCCATGCGCGCCATCGAAGTGCCTGTGACCGGCGGACCCGACGTCCTCACCCTCGTCGAAAAGACCGACCCGACACCGGGCCCCGGCCAGGTGCTGATCGACGTCGACGCGGTGGGGGTCAACTTCCGCGATATCTATCTACGCAACGGCAGCTACCCCGCTCCGCTCCCCCATATCCCGGGGTCCGAGGTCAGCGGAGTGGTGAGGTCAGTCGGCGAGGGCGTCGAGAACCTCGTCCCCGGAGACCGCGTAGCCAGCCCGGTCGCGGCCTGGGGGTATGCCGAATCCACCACTGCACCCGCAGATTTCACCGCGAAAGTGCCCGAAGGCCTGTCCGCAGAAGTTGCCGCGAGCGCACTACTGCAAGGCATCACCGCCCATTACCTGCTCACCTCGGTCTACCCCGTAGCGGCGGGTGACACCGTGCTGGTGCACGCCGGCGCCGGCGGTATGGGCTTGCTGCTGACCCAATGGGCATCCCATCGCGGCGTCAGGGTCATCACCACCGTGTCGAGCGAGGCCAAAGAGAAGCTGTCGCGCGAGGCCGGCGCCGCCGAGGTGCTGCCCTACCCCGATCCTGTCGATCCGGCGGAATTCGCCGCACGAATCCTGGAAATGACCTCGGGAGAAGGCGTCGCGGTCGCCTACGACGGCGTCGGCAAGTCGACCTTCGAGTCAAGCCTGGCGGCAATCCGGGTGCGTGGCCTGATCGCGCTGTACGGCGCGGCCAGTGGCCAGGTGCCACCCTTCGATCCGCAGCGCCTCACCGCCAAGTCGGCGGTGCTCACCCGCCCCACCATGGGCCATTTCATCCGGACCTCCGAAGAATTCACCTGGCGAGCAGGCGACGTGCTGGACCTCGTGTCGCGCGGGACGTTGAAGATCACCGTCGGCGCACGGTATCGGCTGGATCAGGCCGCGCAGGCGCATATCGACCTGGAGGCGCGTAGGACCACCGGGTCGGTCGTGCTAGTGCCCTAGCAACCCATTGCTCAACAACAACGGCCAGCCGACCACCGAGTCGACGGCCAGCGCGCAGAAGACGACGGCCAGATAGTTGTTCGACTGCAAGAACAAGCGCAGCGGTTTGATCGGCTGTCCCTTGCGCACGCCCGAGTACAGCTGGTGTGCCATCGCCAGGAACCACACCCCGGCCAAGAACGCGACCACGGCGTAGATGATGCCCGCGGCCAGCGCGAGTGCCAGCGTGGCCAGCACCGTCAGCCAGGTGTAGATGAGGATCAGCTTGGTGACCTTCTCCTCGGTGGCGATGACGGGCAGCATCGGGACGCCCGCGGCCCGGTAGTCCTCCTTGTAGCGCATCGCCAGTGCCCAGGTATGCGGCGGCGTCCAAAAGAAGATGATCGCGAACATCACCAACGCCGGCCACTGAATCGTGTCGGTGACCGCCGACCAGCCGATCATCACCGGCATGCAACCGGCCGCACCGCCCCACACCACGTTCTGCGCGGTGCGGCGCTTGAGCACCAGCGTGTAGATGAACACGTAAAAGGCAATGGTGGCCACGGCGAGCACACCGGAAAGCAGGTTGGCGGTCCACCACAGCCACGCGAACGCCCCGATGCCGAGCACGATCCCGAAGATCAGCGCGTTACGGGTGGTGACCGATGCGGTGGCCAACGGCCGGCGCGCGGTGCGCTTCATGACCTTGTCGATATCGGCATCGGCCACGCAGTTCAGGGTGTTGGCACTGGCCGCGGCCATGATCCCGCCGAGCAGCGTATTCAGGATGAGCAGCGGATTCACGTGACCACGATCGGCAAGCAACATCGCGGGAATCGTGGTGACCAGCAGCAGCTCGATGACCCGCGGCTTGGTCAGGGCGACATAGGCGAGGATGGTCGAAAGGAACGGGCCGCGGGCACGCGCGCCTTGCGTCTCTCGCATCCGCACCGCGCTGATCCTCCTGGGTAATTATCCGGTGAGCCAGCCGACCCGCGGCAGTGAACGCTCTACTACAGACGATGGTAGACCGACAGGGTCATGCGTCGACAACCAAGGTCGGCCCACGGAAGTGAACACAGGTTGTCCACCACCGGACTATCACATTGCCTGAATGGCGTGACCCGGCCGTGAGGCAGCGGCGCGAAATCGGCGGCACTACGATGGGCCCGTGACCGCGATCGACGAGATCCCGACCGATATCCCAACCCTCACCCGGGCCAACCACCCGGATGACTGGACTGACCTGGACTCGCGCGCGGTAGACACCGTGCGGGTGCTGGCCGCCGACGCCGTGCAGAAGGTCGGCAATGGCCACCCCGGCACCGCGATGAGCCTGGCGCCCTTGGCGTACACGCTTTTCCAGCGCCAGCTGCGCCACGACCCCAGTGACACCACCTGGATCGGGCGCGACCGATTCGTACTGTCCTGCGGCCACAGCAGCCTGACCCTGTACTTGCAGCTGTACTTGGGCGGGTTCGGCCTGGAGCTCTCCGACATCGAGGCTCTGCGCACCTGGGGCTCGCTGACCCCGGGCCACCCCGAGTACCACCACACCAAGGGCGTGGAGATCACCACCGGCCCGCTCGGCCAGGGCCTGGCCTCGGCGGTCGGCATGGCGATGGCCTCCCGCTATGAGCGTGGCCTCTTCGACCCCGACGCCGCGCCCGGCACCAGCCCGTTCGACCACTTCATCTACGTCATCGCCTCCGACGGCGACATCGAGGAGGGTGTGACCTCTGAGGCGTCCTCGCTGGCGGGCACCCAGCAGCTTGGGAACCTCATCGTCATCTGGGACGACAACGAGATCTCCATCGAGCACGACACCAAGATCGCGCTCAGCGAGGACACCGCGGCCCGTTACGAGGCATACGGCTGGCACGTGCAGACCGTTGTCGGCGGCGAAAACGTTGCCGGTATCGAAGAGGCCCTGGCCAACGCACGCGCGGTCACTGACCGTCCGTCGTTCATCGCCCTGCGCACCATCATTGGCTTCCCGGCCCCCACCAAGATGAACACCGGCGGTGTGCACGGCTCAGCCCTGGGCGCCGACGAGGTGGCCGCCACCAAGAAGATCCTGGGATTCGACCCGGACAAGTCGTTCGATGTCGCTCCCGAGGTGATCGAGCACACCCGCGCCCTGGTGCAGCGCGGCAAGCAGGAACATGCCGAGTGGGACAAGGACTTTGACGCCTGGGCCGCCCGCGACCCCGAACGCAAGGCGCTGCTGGACCGGCTGCTGGCCGGGGCCCTGCCCGAGGGCTGGGACACAGACCTTCCGTCCTGGGAGCCTGGATCCAAGGGCGTCGCTACCCGTGCAGCCTCCGGCGACACCCTGTCGGCGCTCGGTGCCACGTTGCCCGAGCTGTGGGGCGGCTCGGCCGACCTGGCGGGCAGCAACAACACCACCATCAAGGGCGCCGACTCGTTCGGCCCCACGTCCATCGCGACCTCCGATTGGAACGCCCAACCCTACGGGCGCACACTGCATTTCGGCATCCGCGAGCATGCCATGGGCTCGATCCTGTCCGGCATCGTGCTACACGGTCCCACCCGCGCCTACGGTGGCACATTCCTGCAGTTCGCCGACTACATGCGCCCCGCGGTGCGCCTGGCCGCGTTGATGAACATCGACCCGATCTACGTGTGGACACACGATTCGATCGGCCTCGGCGAGGACGGCCCCACCCACCAGCCGGTGGAGCACCTGGCCGCCCTGCGCGCCATCCCCAATCTGTCGGTGGTGCGTCCCGGTGACGCCAACGAAACTGCCTATGCCTGGGCCACCGTTCTGGAGCGTCAATCCAGTACCGGCCCAGTCGGTTTGGCGCTGACCCGCCAGGGTGTGCCGATCCTCGAGGGCACCAGCCGCGAGGGTGTGGCCAAGGGCGCCTATGTGCTGGAAGCAGCCGGTGACAATCCAGCGGACACGCCCGACGTGATCCTCATCGGCACCGGCTCGGAGCTGCAGCTTGCCGTCGAAGCCAAGAAGATTCTTGCCGCCAAGGGAATTGCGGCCTCTGTGGTGTCGTTCCCGTGTGTGGAATGGTTCGAGTCCCAGCCCCGGGAATACCGCGACAGCGTGCTGCCGCCATCGGTGCGTGCCCGAGTGGTCGTGGAGGCCGGAATCGCCCAAGGCTGGTACAAGTTCACCGGCGACGCCGGTCAGATCGTCTCGCTGGAGCACTTCGGAGCTTCCGCCGACGACAAGACCTTGTTCCGTGAGTTCGGCTTCACCCCGGATGCAGTGGCTGCGGCCGCCGAAAGGTCCATCGCAGCAGCTCAATAACCCCGAATCTGAAGGGATAGATCGATGACTGATCAGAACGCTAATCTCGCCGAACTGAGCGAAGCCGGAGTTGCCGTCTGGCTCGACGATCTCTCCCGGGACCGACTCACCTCGGGCAATCTCGCCGAGCTGATCGCCACCAGGAGCATCGTCGGGGTCACGACCAACCCGGCGATCTTCCAGGCCGCCCTGTCCAAGGGGCACGCGTACGACGCACAGATCGCCGAACTGGCCGAGCGCGGCGCCGACGTGGACTCGGCAATCCGCACCGCCACCACCGACGACGTGCGCGCTGCGTGCGACGTGTTGGCTCCCCAGTACGAAGCCTCCGAGGGCGTGGACGGTCGAGTCTCCATCGAAGTGGACCCGCGCCTGGCCCACGACACCGACAAAACCATCCTGCAGGCCATCGAGCTGTGGAAAATCGTCGACCGGCCGAACCTGCTGATCAAGATCCCGGCTACCAAGGCCGGTCTGCCCGCGATCACGGCGGTCATCGCCGAGGGCATCTCGGTGAACGTCACCCTGATCTTCTCGGTCCAGCGCCACCGGGAAGTGATGGACGCCTACCTGACCGGCCTGGAGGCCGCCAAGGAAGCGGGCCGCGACCTTTCCAAGATTCATTCGGTGGCATCGTTCTTCGTCTCCAGGGTGGATACCGAAATCGACAAACGCCTCGAGGACATCGGCAATGGTCAGGCGCTGTCCCTGCGCGGCCGGGCCGGGGTGGCCAACGCCCGTCTCGCCTACCAGGCCTACGAGAAGGTTTTCGATCACGGTCACCAGTTCGCCGAGCTCAAGAAGGCCGGCGCACGGGTGCAGCGTCCACTGTGGGCCTCGACCGGAGTCAAGAACCCCGACTACGACGACACGATGTACGTCGTGGACCTGGTGGCTCCACACACCGTCAACACCATGCCCGAGAAGACGCTGGAGGCTGTTGCCGACCACGGTGTGGTCACCGGCAACACCATCCATGGGACCTACGACGGCGCCCACGCGGTCTTCCATGAACTGACCCGCGCCGGGATCGATCTGGATGATGTATTCGAGGTTCTCGAAACCGAAGGCGTCGACAAGTTCGAGGTCGCCTGGAATGAGCTCATCGACGCCACCCAAGCCCAACTCGACGCGGTATCCACCAAGGAGTGAGCGTGGATGACGGTCTTCACACGAAAGGCTCATCCATGACAAACCCGTTGCGAGACAAGCGTGACAAGCGTCTTCCGCGCATCGCGGGACCCTGTTCGCTGGTGATTTTCGGGGTCACCGGCGATCTGGCCCGCAAGAAGTTGATGCCGGCAATCTATGACCTCGCCAACCGCGGCCTGCTACCTCCGTCCTTCGCCTTGGTCGGATTTGCCCGCCGGGACTGGGCCAACGAGGATTTTGGACAGATCGTGCTCGACGCCGTCAAGGAGCACTCGCGCACCCCGTTCCGCCAGCATGTATGGGACCGCCTTGCCGAGGGAATCCGGTTTGTACAGGGCAGTTTCGACGATGACGCGGCCTTCGAGCAGCTTAAGAAGACGCTGCGCACGCTCGATGAAGAACGTGGCACCGGCGGCAATCACGCCTTCTACCTATCGATCCCGCCGAAGGCCTTCCCGGACGTGTGCGAGCAGCTGTCCAAGTCCAGCCTCGCGCAACCGGTGGACGGCGCGTGGCGCCGGGTGGTGATCGAGAAGCCCTTCGGCCACGACCTGCAGAGTGCCCGTGAGCTCAATGCCGTGGTGAACAAGGTATTCCCCGAGGAGTCGGTGTTCCGCATCGACCACTACCTCGGCAAGGAGACGGTGCAGAACATCCTGGCGCTGCGTTTCGCCAATCAGTTGTTTGACCCAATCTGGAACGCCCACTTCGTCGACCATGTCCAGATCACGATGGCCGAGGACATCGGATTGGGCGGCCGTGCAGGGTATTACGACGGCATCGGCGCGGCCCGCGATGTCATCCAGAACCACCTGCTGCAGCTGCTGGCATTCACCGCAATGGAGGAGCCCATCAACTTCTCCCCCGCCGAGCTGCAGGCCGAGAAGATCAAGGTGCTCTCGGCCACCCGGCTCGCCGAGCCGCTTGCCGAGACCACCGCACGCGGCCAATACGGTCCGGGGTGGCAGGGCAGCCAGCAGGTACCCGGCCTGCTGGAGGAGGAGGGCTTCTCCAAGACCTCGGCCACCGAGACATTCGCCGCGATCACCCTGGAGGTCGACAGCCGACGGTGGGCCGGAGTGCCGTTCTACCTACGCACCGGAAAACGCTTGGGCCGCAGAGTTACTGAAATCGCCTTGGTGTTCAAGCGAGCACCGCACCTGCCCTTCGACTCCACGATGACCGAGGAACTAGGCGCCAACGCGCTGGTGATTCGGGTGCAGCCCGACGAAGGCGTCACGCTGCGGTTCGGCTCGAAGGTCCCCGGCAACGCCATGGAGGTACGGGACGTGAATATGGACTTCTCGTACGAGCAGGCGTTCACCGAGGAATCACCGGAGGCCTATGAGCGGTTGATCCTGGATGTGTTGTTGGGAGAACCCTCGCTATTCCCGGTAAACGCCGAAGTCGAATTGTCCTGGCAGATCCTGGATCCGGCGTTGGACTTCTGGGCCTCGGGCGGCAAGCCCGAGACCTACGAGTCCGGGACCTGGGGCCCGCAGTCGGCGTTCGACATGCTGTCCCGTACGGGACGCGATTGGAGGCGGCCGTGATTGTCGATCTGCCCGATACCACCACCAACGACGTCAATAAGAAGCTGGTGGAGCTGCGCGAAACCGGCGGTGCCGTCACGATGGCGCGCGTACTGACCCTGGTTGTCATCACCGATGCCGGCGATGATGTCGAAGAGGTCATCGAGGCCGCCAACGGCGCCAGCCACGAGCATCCTTGCCGCATCATCGTGCTGGAACGCAACCCGCTGGCACCCAAGACCGGTCTGAATGCCCAGATCCGGGTCGGCGGCGATGCCGGGGCCGGCGAGGTTGTCGTGTTGCGGCTGCGCGGTCCGCTCGCCGCGCACGAGCACAGCGTTGTCATCCCGTTCCTGCTGCCCGATACCCCGGTGGTGGCCTGGTGGCCCAACCAGGCTCCGCCCGTCCCCGCTAAAGATCCGCTGGGACGCTTGGCAATTCGGCGGATCACCGATGCGACGACGGCACCAGACCCCCTCAACGCCATCAAGAACCGGCTCGCCGGGTACACCCCGGGCGATACCGACCTGTCGTGGAGCCGGATCACCTACTGGCGGGCTCTGCTGGCCTCGGCGCTGGATCAGCCACCGTACGAGGGCATCAACTCGGCAGTGGTGTCCGGGCTGGCCACCGAGCCCGCACTGGATGTCATCGCGGGTTGGCTCGCCTCACGTATCGAGGGTCCAGTCACCCGGCTGGTCGGCGAGCTCAAGGTGGAACTGCACCGCGACAGCGAGGTCGTCACCCTGAGCCGGCCGCAGACCGGGGCCATCGCAACATTGGCCCGCACCGGACGCCCGTCGGCGTCGCTTCCGTTGCCGCGCAGAGAAACACGAGATTGCCTGGCCGAGGATTTGCGCCGCCTCGACCCCGACGAGATCTATCGCACGGCGCTTGAGGGAATCGCGAAGGTGCAGTACCTATGAGTGAAACAATCATCGAAAAGTACACGGACACCGATGCTTTGGTGACCGCGGCGGGTGACCGGCTGGCGCTCGCGATCGCCGGTGCCCTCACCGAACGCGGTAAGGCCATGATCGTGCTCACCGGTGGCGGCACCGGTATCGCCCTGCTCAAACATCTGCGCGATGTCGCCAGTGATCTCGACTGGGCCAACGTTCACGTGTTCTGGGGCGACGACCGGTATGTTCCGAAAACCGATCCGGAACGCAATGCCTGGCAGGCTTGGGAGGCACTGCTTGAGCATGTCGACTTCCCCATGCGCAACATGCACGCCATGCCCAACAGCGAAAGTGAATACGGCACCGATCTGGATGCGGCCGCGCTCGCTTACGAACAGCTGCTGGCCGCCAACGCCGAGCCCGGCCAGGACTGCCCCGCATTCGACGTTCACCTACTGGGCATGGGCGGCGAGGGTCATATCAACTCGCTGTTCCCGCACACCGAAGCGGTCAAGGAGACGCAGCGGCTGGTCGTGGCGGTGCCCGATTCCCCCAAGCCGCCGCCGCAGCGAATCACGTTGACATTGCCTGCCATTCAGCGTTCACGCGAGGTGTGGCTGATCGTTTCGGGCGAGGGCAAGGCCGAAGCGGTTGCCGCGGCCATCGGCGGAGCCGACCCGATCGACGTACCCGCGGCGGGCGCCATCGGGACCGAGCGCACGGTGTGGCTGCTCGACGAAGCCGCTGCGAGCCAGCTGGACTAGTTCGTCCTCGCGCGGCGTCCCGATCGGTGCGCGTAGTCCCGACGTACACCCTGTGCGCGGCGGTCTACGTCTCGTTGCCCTGTCCCGCGGCGAAGAGCGCGTCCGGATCCACAGATAGTCCGTGCTCTGCCGGTGTCGGTGCCGAGGCCGGCTGTGACTGCCGGACGGCCGGTGCCGGAGCGACGGCAGGTCCGGGCGCAGGCGTCCGCAGGCGATCCACGTTCATCGAGAACTCGGCCACCCCGTCCCTGATCGCGCCCGCATGTTCATCAAGACGGTCGAGGAGCTGAGACAGCGTGCGCCCCATCTTGTTTCCAAGCTCGGAGGCGTCTGCCACAGCAGAGGCGATGGTGGTCGCCACGCTGCCGCCCTGGGTGATGGGTGAGGCGGCTCGAGCTGCCGTGAACTCGGTGATGATGTCATCCACGTACCCTTCCACCCATTGCCCCAGCATGCTTCGGGTGTGTGTGACCAGATCCGCAGCTACATTGATGCGCTGATTGACGTTCGCCGCGACCACGCGCAACTCCTGGAGGGCATCATCGATGAGACCCGTCGCCTCGTTGAATCCTGTTGCCGCCGCACCGCTGTGACCGTCACCGAGCGCACTGAGCACAGCCGACAGCTCCTGCTGCACATTGGTGACGTCGGCAATGCAGTACCGCCAGAAGGTGGCCTCCGCGGAGGCTGCGACCGGGTTACCCCGAAGCGCATCGAGTGGTTCTTCGAGGAACTGCACATGCTCGACCATGAAGCCCAATCCGGCGTCGTGGAGGCGAGTGAGCGGTTTCAGCTCGGCATCAAGGGTGTCCACCGAACCCTTCACCAATCTTCGTCATCGCGGCGACGGTCTGATCCTCCGCTTCGGCAATCTGCCGAGCCTGATCGTGCAGACGCTGTCCCGTCTCCACCATGACGTCACCCAGGGTCCGGACCGCGTCAGACAGCTGGTCGATACTCCCCCGCACCGACATCACGAAATCTGACGACACCGCCCCCAAGTCCTGCTCGCCCAGCCCCTCGCCATGATGATCGAGCAAGAATCGCACCGAGCCCCCGGCGCTCTCCAGGTTCGCCGCCTCGTGCAGCACCACATCGCAATCAAAGTGGAAGGTCCCGCCCGTCTCACTGCTCATGACGACGATCCCAGATGCTCACCCTCCCCAAGGTGCCCCCCGTCCAGGTAGCCCTTGACGTAGTCCATCGCCGGTCCGTCGCCGGTGAGGTCATGCAATGTGCTGTGGATCTGGCTGGCCGCATTGACCTGCGCCGCGGCGATAGTCCTGGTGATGACTGCCGACAGATCCCTCGCATCCATCGACAGCGTCGACTCATCCAGATCCAGGGCCTCGATGCGACCGCCCGACCCGACGGTCGCCGCTACCCCCACATCATCCTTGGCATGGCCCCGGACCAGACCGACGGTCTGTTGCACATACTGGGCGCGCTGCCCAAGCAGCTCCAGGCGATCCTGGTACTCACGAATCCATTGGCGGGGGTCACCACGGCACTCCGACATGACGAGGGGCTCCTTTCCTGGGGTACGGGCGGTGGAACGGGAACGTCCCCTCCGCGTCCCCGGTCCACCGACCGCCGATGGCACTTGTCGACTTCTGTGCCATACATAGAGATAGATGTGCCGAGGGCATGAATCGGTTCCATGATTTTTGAAGAAATTTCTCGGCAAATAAGTAAAATAGCAACCACCTGCGAGAATGTCTCCTGCAGAGACAAAACAGCGGACTACCTGTGTAGTAGTCCGCTGTCTGTGAATCGTTATTAGGCTAGCCGCCGAGCTTGATCTCCAGCCCGACGCCGATGATCGAGATCACCCAAATGGCCGTGACGAAGTACGTGAGCCGGTCCAGGTTCTTCTCCACCACGGTCGAACCGGAGAGGCTTGACTGAACGCCACCACCGAACAGCGTGGACAGACCGCCGCCCTTCGCCCGGTGCAACAGCACCAGCAGGACCACCAACAAGCTCGTGATCACCAGGATGATCTGTAGCGCCAATTCCATGGGGGTAAGCCTACCGGCTCCGTTCTGGCCACCCGCGCAGGGATGACTTGCTACAGCAGGGGCCCACCCGCGGCGATCGCCGACATCTGGGCGAACTGCTCACCATCCAGGGAGGCGCCGCCCACTAGGGCACCGTCGACATCGTCCTGCGCGATGAGTTCGCCGACGTTCTTGGCATTGGCCGAGCCGCCGTACAGGACGCGCACCGAGGTGGCCACCTCCGCGCTAGCGATCTGGGCTAGTTCGGCACGGATAGCGGCACACACCTCCTGCGCGTCTGCCGCGCTGGCCACCCGGCCGGTGCCGATGGCCCACACCGGCTCGTAGGCAATGACAACCTTCTCGACCTGTTCCGCACTGAGCCCGGCCAGCGACCCGCGCAGGGAGTCCACGTTGTACTGAACGTGGTCCCCCGCTTCGCGGATGTCGAGCGCTTCTCCGATGCACACGATCGGCGTCAGGCCGTGCTTGAGCGCCGCGGCCGCCTTGGCGGCGACCAGTGCGTCGTCCTCGGCGTGGTACTGCCGACGCTCGGAGTGCCCGACAACGACGTAGGTCACTCCCAGCTTGGCCAGGAAGGCACCGCTGATCTCACCGGTATAGGCACCCGAGTCATGCACCGACAAGTCCTGGGCACCGTAGGTAAGACGCAGCTTGTCCCCGTCGACCAGGGTCTGCACACTCCGGATATCCGTGAACGGCGGTATGACCGTCACGTCCACCTTGTCGAAGTACTTGTCCGGCAATGAGAAGGCAATCTTCTGTACCAGAGCGATGGCCTCGAAGTGATTGAGGTTCATCTTCCAGTTGCCGGCGATCAACGGCTTACGCGACATTGCGATGAGCCTCTCGGGCGAAGAGCGTCATAATGAGTCTCCTAGTCGTCTAATACGTCGATACCCGGAAGCGCCTTGCCCTCAAGGTATTCCAGGGATGCACCGCCACCGGTGGAGATGTGAGAGAAGCCGTCGTCCGGCAGGTCCAGCGCACGCACCGCGGCCGCCGAATCACCTCCGCCGACGACGCTGAACGCGCCCTTCTCGGTGGCCGCGATGATCGCCTCGGCGACTCCCCGAGTGCCCGCGGCGAAAGCCGGGAACTCGAAGACACCCATGGGACCGTTCCAGAAGATGGTCTTGGCATTCGACAGCACGGCCGTGAATCGCTTCACCGACTCCGGCCCGATATCCAGGCCCATCTTGCCTTCCGGAATGGCATCCGCGGCAACGATTTCCGAGGGCGAATCAGCGGCGAACTCGTCGGCCGCCACGATGTCCATCGGCAGGTGGATCACATCGGCATAGGTATCCAGAAGCCGCTTGCAGGTGTCCACCATCTCCGGCTGCACCAGCGACTTGCCGACCGGCAGCCCCTGCGCGGCCAGGAAGGTGAAGCACATCCCGCCGCCGATCACCAGGCTGTCTGCCTTGGTGGCCAGCGATTCGATGACTGCCAGCTTGTCCGAGACCTTCGACCCGCCGAGCACCACCGCGTACGGACGTTCGGTGGATTCGGACAGCCGCTTGAGCACCTCGACCTCGGCAGCCACCAGACCACCGGCGTAATGCGGCAGCAGGGTCGCCACGTCATAGACGGAGGCCTGCTTGCGGTGCACCACACCGAACCCGTCGGAGACAAACGCACCGTCGGTACCTGTTGGGCCACCTACCAATTCGGCCAGCTCCTGGGCAAGCGCCAGCCGCTGTGCGTCATCCTTGCTGGTCTCACGCGGATCGAACCGGATGTTCTCCAACAGCAGCACGTCGCCGTCGGTGAGGCCTTCGGCACGTGCCAGCGCATCGGTGCCGACGACATCTCCGGCAACCTGCACGTGCTGACCCAGCAGTTCGCTGAGCGCAGCGCCTACCGGAGCCAGAGACAACCCGGGGTCCGGCTTACCGTCCGGGCGGCCCAGGTGTGCGGTGACGATGACCTTGGCCCCGGCACCCGCAAGCGCACGGATGGTCGGGACCGAGGCCACGATCCGGCCGGGGTCTGTGATGTTGAGATTGTCGTCGAGCGGGACGTTCAGGTCCGATCGGACCAGCACGCCCTTGCCCGAAACTCCCTCTGCCAGCAGGTCGTTGAGGGACTTGATCGCCATCGTTACAGCGACTTGCCGACCAAGCCGACCAGGTCGACCAGGCGGTTCGAGTAACCCCACTCGTTGTCGTACCAGGAGACCACCTTGGCCTGGTTGTCGATCACCTTGGTCAGCCCTGCGTCGAAGATCGAGCTGTGCGGGTCGGTGACGATGTCCGAGGACACGATCGGCGCGTCGTAGTACTTCAGGATGCCCTTGAGCTTGCCCTCCGCGGCGGCCTTCATGGCAGCGTTGATATCGGCAGCGCTGGCGGCCTTCGCGAGCTCCACGGTGAGGTCGGTCGCCGAACCCGTGGGGATCGGCACGCGCAGGGCGTAACCGTCGAGCTTGCCCTTGAGCTCGGGCAACACCAGACCGATGGCCTTGGCGGCGCCGGTCGAGGTCGGCACGATGTTCAGCGCGGCGGCGCGGGCGCGACGCAGATCGCTGTGCGGGCCGTCCTGCAGGTTCTGGTCCTGGGTGTAGGCGTGGATGGTTGTCATCAGGCCCTTGACGATGCCGAACTCATCGTTGAGAACCTTGGCCAGCGGTCCGAGGCAGTTCGTGGTGCACGAGGCGTTGGAGATGATGTTCTGGCTGCCGTCGTACTTGTCATCGTTGACGCCCAGCACGATGGTGATGTCCTCGTCGCTGGCGGGCGCGGAGATGATGACCTTCTTGGCGCCGGCGTCCAGGTGGCCCTGCGCCTTCTCACGCTTGGTGAAGATGCCGGTCGATTCGACGACGACATCGACACCCAGGTCACCCCACGGCAGTGCCGCCGGACCTTCGCGGACCTCGAGGGCCTTGATCTTGTGGTCGCCGACAACGATCGTGTCGTCGCCTTCCAGGCTGACGTCATAAGGAAGCCGGCCCAGGATGGAGTCGAATTTCAGCAGGTGGGCCAGGGTGGCGTTATCGGTCAGGTCGTTGACCGCGACAATCTCGATGTCGGTGTTGATCCCTTGAGCCTTCTGCGCGTCCAGTGCCCGAAAGAAGTTCCGGCCGATCCGGCCAAACCCGTTTACGCCTACCCGGACAGTCACGTAGCGCTCCCTCTTGTCTGTTTGATATGTGGTGTACCCGTTATCGGGACTCACATTAGCCCAGGGGGTGCGCCACTTCGTCCCGGCCCAGTCGCGCCAACACGTGGGCGGCGACCGCCAGAACCAGCGGCGCTATTCCCGCGATGATGAACACTGCGGTATTGCCGATCACATGAGCCACCGGCACGACCAACGCAAAGGAAGCCGGCAACCCCACCAGCGAGACGAAGAAGTCCATGCTGGCGGCACGGCCCAGCATCTCCTCGGGCACCCGGCGCTGCATGAGGGTGCCCCAGATGACATTGGCCGCCTGCATGGTTCCGCCGACGATGATCATCGCCACGATGATGGTCCAGAGGTGCCCGGTGAATCCGATGAGCACCAGCGGCAGCGACCCGGCCCCCCACATCAGGATCATCACGGTCAGATACCGGCGCGCCAGGGGCAGTGAGGACACCACGAATGACCCCACCGCACCCGCGATACCGAACAGCGCCAATACCGTGGCATGCGAACCCGGGTCACCGCCGTGATCACGAATGACGAAGGGCAACAGGATTTCAATGGGGCCGACCACCACCAGCACATAGCCGATCGCGAAGAGAAGCGTCGCGAAGAACCAGCCGGTGTGCACCATGTACGTGAAACCGTCGAGGAGATCGGTGGCCGCGCGCCGCAGCGGATGCTCGTCGACGTCCGTCTGCACCGGCTCATGCCGATGCCGAATGAGCGCCAGGCAGCCGACGGCGATCGTGATGAGGACACCCTCGGTCAAGAACACCCCACCGGGCGCCCAGGCGTTGACGATCGTCGCGCCGATCGCGGGCCCCAACGCCAGTTGCACCGTGGGTCGCAGCACCCCCTCGATACCGTTGGCGGCGAGCAATTCGTCATGTGGCAGGAGGCTCGGCAGCAATGCGGTGTACGAGGGGATGTAGAGGCCTTCGGAGATCCCGAACAGCAGCGACGTCACGCCGAGATGCCAGATCTGCAGGCTTCCGGTCAGGGCCAGCAGCGCCGTGACGAACATGATCAAGGCCTGCACGATCAGCGAGCAGCGCATCACCCACAGCTTGGGCAGCCGGTCCGCGGCCACGCCTGCGGGTAACACACTGACCAGCAGACCGATGCTGAACATGGTGCCCGCCACGGCCACCTGTCCCGGACCCATGCCCATCCGGATGACCTGCCACACCAGCGCCACGGTCCACATGCCGTTGCCCAGCAGGGTCACTGCCAGGCCGAGCGTCAGCAGACGGTAATCGCGATGACGGAGGGGGCGCAGCGCACGTGGGAGTCTGGTGATCTGATGGTGTGGCTCCTCGCCCGAAGAGTCCTCGGGGGTTTTTCCAAGGACCCCTTCGGTTTTCAACTGCTTAGCGAAGTCCACTGACCCAGAGTACGAAAGCACTCCGACAATTCGCCATCGGTTTTCGCCCGCCGCGAGGCAACCGGCTAGGCGTCTTCGAGCAGCTCCGGGGTCACCGCGGACTCGGTATCGGGGATGCCGTCGGTCTTGGCCTTGCGGTCGGCCATCGACAGTAGTCGCCGAATACGGCCTGCTACAGCATCTTTGGTCATCACCGGATCGGCGAGGCGGCCCAGTTCTTCAAGCGATGCCTGACGGTGCTCGACACGTAACTTTCCGGCCGCCGCGAGATGGTCCGGCACCGTGTCACCCAGGATTTGCAGCGCACGCTCCACCCGGGCAGCGGCCGCGACCGCCGCGCGCGCGGACCTGCGCAGATTCGCGTCATCGAAATTGGCGAGCCGGTTCGCCGTTGCCCGCACCTCGCGGCGCATCCGACGTTCTTCCCAGGTCAGCCGGGTGTCCTGGGCGCCCATCCGGGTGAGCAGGGCACCGATGGCCTCGCCGTCACGCACCACCACACGATCGCTGCCCCGCACCTCGCGTGCTTTGGCACTCACACCAAGTCGTCGAGCCGCGCCCACCAGCGCCAGCGCCGCCTCGGGACCCGGACAGCTGACCTCCAGCGCCGAAGACCTGCCGGGTTCGGTCAGCGAGCCATGTGCCAGGAAGGCCCCACGCCACGCGGCCTCCGCATCGGCCACGCTGCCGCCGACCACCTGTGCGGGCAACCCGCGCACCGGGCGGCCCCGCAGATCGAGCAGACCTGTTTGTCTCGCCAACGCTTCTCCGTCTTTGGCGACACGGACCACATAGCGCGTTGTCTTGCGGATACCCCCCGCGGACAGCACGTGCACCACGGCGCTGTATCCGTACAGATCGAAGATGTCCTTGCGCAGGCGCCGCGCAATGCTGCCCTGGTCGACCTCCGCCTCGACGACAACTCGCCCGCTGACGATATGCAGTCCGCCGGCAAACCGCAGCAGCGACGCGACCTCAGCGCGGCGGCTACTGACCTGAGTCACCACCAGGCGGCTCAGTTCGTCTTTGACCTCGGCGGTCATCGCCACGGGGCGTCCCCTCTCTGGATTCCATGCTGTGTGCTCCCGCCCCCCGCTGCCAGGCGCACCGTGGATTCGGCATCTGTTCCTGCGGCTGCGGCCGCACTACCCGTCCGTACTCGATCCAAGACCGCCGACAGTTTCGCGGGGTCATGTAAATGTGTACCAGGACGCGAGACATCAGCGAATTGAACCTGCGCATTGAACAGGGCGGCCGCCCTGGTCAAGTGGTCGCGTTCGGTGTCATCTGCAGACGCAGATTCGACGACGATGTCATGCACACCGAACTCGGGAGCGTGTTGCGAGAGTACGTGCAAATGACGCTCCGCGGAAAAGCCGGCCGTCTCCCCCGGCTCCGGGGCAAGGTTCAAGATCAGGGCCTTGCGGGCCCGAGTCTGCTGCAAGGCCGCGAAAAGGTCGGGTACCAGCACATGTGGGATAACGCTCGTGAACCACGACCCGGGCCCCAAAACCACCAGGTCGGCGGCCATTATGGCCTCCACTGCCTGCCGGGTGGCGGGCGGATTGCCCGGGTTCATACGCACCCGACGCACCTTGCCCGGCGTGGTCGCCAGTGCCACCTGTCCCCGGATCACCCGGCTCATCCGCGGGTCGGTCTCCAGGCCGGATACGTCGGCCTCGATCTCCAGCGGAATCGGGCACATCGGCAACACCCGCCCGGTGATGCCGAGCATGCGCCCCATCTCATCCAGCGCGGTGACCGGATCGGCGAGCATGTCGGTAAGCCCGGCCAGAATCAAGTTGCCGATCGGATGCCCAGCCAGCCCACCGCTGCCGCCGAGCCGGTGCTGAATGGCCGTAGCCCACATTCGCCCGCGCGGGCTGTCGGAGGCGAGCGCCGCCAATGCCATGCGCAGATCACCGGGTGGCACAATCCCCAGCTCGGAGCGGATTCGTCCCGACGACCCGCCGTCATCAGAGACCGTGACCACGGCGGTGATGTCGTGGGTAAGCCGTCGCGCCGCCGAAAGCGTCGCGTACAGACCGTGCCCTCCGCCGAGAGCAACGATGCGGGGTTCGCGTCGCGCGAAATGGGAACCCTCCCCCGCACCCGGGAGGTGCACCCACCCGCTCGCCGAAGGCTGATCGGTGCCGGGATTCATTCGCGCCCCAGGTCGCGGTGCAACACGCGCACTGACAGACCTTCATCGGGGGACATAGCTGCGGCCAGCGCCTCGGCTATCGCGACACTGCGATGCTTACCGCCTGTACAGCCGACCGCGATTGTCATGTAGCGCTTTCCCTCTCGCCGGTAACCGTCGATGACGAGGTTCAGCAGCCGATGGTAGGTGTCCAAGAACTCGTCCGCACCAGGTTGGCTTAACACGTACTGACTGACCGCCGGGTGCTGACCGGTGTGCGGTCGCAGTTCATCCACCCAGTGCGGATTCGGTAGAAACCTGACGTCAACGACCATATCGGCATCCATCGGCAGTCCATATTTGAATCCGAAAGATTCCACGGTGACGCTCAGATGCGCCACCGTTTCAGTGCTGAAGGCACGTTCGATCGCAGCACGCAGCGCAGGCACAGGCAGTGACGAGGTGTCGATGACCAGATCCGCCGAGGCCCGGATGGGTGAGAGCAAGATGCGTTCGGCGGTGATGCCCTCGGCGAGCGTCTGACCGCCCTGCAGCGGGTGGCTACGCCGGTTCTGTTCGTAGCGGCGTACCAGGCTTTCGTCGGATGCCTCCAGGAATAGCACGCGTGGGCTGATGCCCCGGGTGGCCAGGTCGGCACGCACCGACTCCAGATCGCCGGTAAAGCCCCGAGACCGCACATCCATCACCACGGCGAGCTGCGTGATGCGTGAACCGGCGGCAAGGCCCAGGTCGACCATGCGCGTGATCAGTTCGGGCGGCAGGTTGTCCGCGACGTACCACCCCAGGTCCTCGAGCACCTTGGCGGTCGTGCCGCGTCCCGCGCCCGATAGGCCCGTGACCAGGACGACGTCGATATCGGCGTTCGCGGTCTCATGAGGGGGGTGAAGTGTCATCGACTCCATTTTCGACCATGACGGGCAACGGCGCGTCGGTTGCCCCGGAAGTCGCACCTGAAGAGTCAGAACCAAGGAGGGCCTCACGTACCGCGAGCGCGGTGGCCGCACCGATACCCGGAACCGCGGTGATCTCCTCGACGCTGGCCTTCTTGAGCTGCGCCACCGAACCGAAATGCGAGACGAGGGCGGCCCGGCGCGCCTCCCCCAGCCCCGGTATGCCGTCGAGCACCGAGGCGGTCATCCGCCGGGACCGCTTGCTGCGATGAAACGTGATGGCGAATCGGTGCGCCTCATCGCGCACGCGCTGCAGTAGGTACAGCGCCTGACTTGTTCGCGGCAGGATTACCGGATCCGCCTCACCCGGCACCCACACCTCTTCGAGCCGCTTGGCCAAACCGATCACCGCGACATCGGTGACACCCAGCTCGCTCAACTCAGCGGCAGCCGCGTTGACCTGGGGCGCACCACCATCGACTACGAAAAGATTGGGCGGATACGCGAATTTCCGTGACCTGCCTTCCGGAGCCGCGACACCGGCGACATCCAACGCCGGAGCCGCGCCCTGGTGAATCTGGGCGTCTTGCACCTGCCGCGCGAATCGTCGACGGGTGATCTCCGCGATGGAGGCGACGTCATCGGAGCGACCGTCGCCGGCGGCCTCTCTGATGCTGTAGTGGCGATAGTCCGACCGACGGGACAGACCGTCCTCGAAAACCACCAGCGAGGCCACTACATCGGTGCCCTGGACATGGCTGATATCGATGCACTCGATACGCAATGGCGCCTGCTCCAGACCGAGCGCGTCCTGAAGCTCCTGCAATGCCGCCGATCTCGTGGTGAGATCCCCTGCGCGCTTGAGCTTGTGTTGCGTTAGCGCCTCTTTCGCGTTGCGCTCCACTGTCTCGGCGAGAGCCTTTTTGTCGCCGCGCTGCGGTACCCGCAACGAGACCCGAGAACCGCGTAGACCGGTTAACCAGGAGGTCATCCCCTCGGCGTCGCGGGGCAGAACGGGCACCAGGACCTCGCGCGGCACCGGCGCCACATCGGCATCCGTATCGGCGACATGGGCGAGGTCGGCCTGATCGCCGTAGAACTGGGTGAGGAACTGCTCGACCAGCCCCTCAAGGTCGGAATCGCCTGGGTCGCCGGTTTTTTCGACAATCCACCCGCGTTGTCCGCGAACCCGTCCGCCGCGCACATGGAAGACCTGCACGGCAGCCTCCAGCTCGTCATCGGCAAACGCCACCACATCGGCGTCGGTGCCGTCGCCGAACACCACGGTCTGCCGCTCCAGCGCACGCTGCAGCGCCGAGATGTTGTCCCGCAGCCGTGCCGCCCGTTCAAAATTCAGTTCCTGGGATGCCTGGTTCATTTCACGTTCCATGTCGCGAGCCAGACGATCCGTCTTACCCGATAAGAAGTCGCAGAAATCAAGAACGATCTCGCGGTGCTCCTCGGCACTTACCCGCCCAACACAGGGCGCCGAACACTTTTCGATGTATCCGAGCAGGCAGGGCCGATCAATCTGTTTGTGCCGCTTGAACACTCCATTGGAGCAGGTGCGCGCGGGGAACACCCGGGTGAGCAGATCGAGGGTTTCCCTGATGGCCCACGCATGCGAGTACGGGCCGAAGTAGCGCACGCCCTTGCGGCGGGGCCCGCGGTAGACGAATAGCCGCGGGTACTCCTCATTGAGGGTGACGGCCAGCACCGGATACGACTTGTCGTCGCGGTAGCGGACGTTGAAGCGCGGATCGAATTCCTTGATCCAGTTGTATTCGAGTTGCAGGGCTTCGACCTCGGTGCCCACCACCGTCCATTCCACGCTGCCCGCGGTGGTGACCATCTGTCGGGTGCGCGGATGCAGACTCGCGATATCGGCGAAGTACGAGGTGAGCCGGCTACGAAGACTCTTGGCCTTGCCCACGTAGATGACCCGTCCGTGCGGATCACGGAATCGGTAGACCCCCGGCTCGACGGGTATCGAGCCGGGAGCCGGTCGATAAGTCGAGGGATCGGGCACATATCCAGGCTAGTCGGGGACTCCGACGCTCGAACTCATCGATAGACGCCCGTCGCTGTTCGACAATCCGCTACCCTCAGGGGGTACCTCAACGTGGGGACGAAGGAGGGACAACCGTGCGTAGATTGCCCGCGGGATTGATACCCGTGTTCGTCGCCGCGGCGACAGGCCTGTCTCTCATCACCGCGATACAGGCCCTAGCCCGTCCGTCGAACGACGCCGATGCCGTGATCAACAGCTTGCAGGCCAGCGGCTATCGCGTAACCGTGACGAGAATCGGCTCGGCGCATCCCGACAACTGCGTCGTCCAGTCCGTCAATCAACAGTCGCCGGTCTCCAATGTGGCCAGCGCGCGCGATATGCGTAACAGGCCGACTTCGGTTCCCGTGTCTACCAAGGTCGCTCACGTCACTCTGGCGTGCTGACAGATAGGACGATGGATGAGAAACAGCGTTGGCTCCCTGGCCATTGCCATGGTGACCATGACCGGAATCGCCCTGTCGCCCGCGATCGCCGCAGCTGATCCCGATACCCCAGTGCCCGCGCCGAACTCTGAAACCGCTTCTCGGACAGCGATACTCCCCGTCTTTGCGCAGGAGGGCATCAAGGTCAGAACCGGAAAACCCGGCGAGCTACTGACGATCACCTTGCCTGATGACGCTCCCCTGCTGCCCGCGGAATGGGGCCCCGACGGCGAGGCTACCTACCACTCCGCCGACACCGATTTCACCGTGACACCTCTTGTCGACGGTGGCGAGTACTTCACCATCGTGAAGAAGAACCCGTCCGAATCGTTCGACTACAACCTGCGCCTTGGACTGCCCGCGGGCACGCATTGGGTGCGGCACGGCACCACACTGCTCATCGAATCCGATGGCGCCGGCCCCGATCAGCCCGCGCTGTTGGTCGGAATGTTCGCATCGCCGAGAGTGACCACCGTCAAGGGCACTGATATCCCGTTGACCGTCCAGCTCGATCCCAACGGCGACGCCGTGCTGTCGGCCCGGAGTCCAGAGCTCGTCAACACGCCGGTCGAAATCGGCTTCTCCTACCACCCGGTGGACATCTCCCCCTAACCGCTAACGTGATGGAACTGTGAGGACTCTGTCGAGACTGCTGGCCTTCCCCTCCATTGCCCTCCTCGCCGCCGCAGGTTGCTCGACCGACCACGCGATGCGTACGGGTGCCGGATCCGAACCATGCAGCATCGTCACCAATGGCATTCCAGTTGCCAAAACCGTGGTCGCGGGCACCACAACCCCACGCGATATCTCGACCAATCCCGAGGTCGCCACTGGTTACCGCACGGGCATGTCGGCGGTCCGCACCGCGAGCTATGCCGTCGCGACTGCTAACCCGCTGGCCACCCAGGCGGCCTGTCGGGTGCTACGCGATGGCGGATCAGCGGCGGACGCGTTGGTTACCGCACAAACCGTGCTCGGACTCGTCGAACCGCAATCCTCCGGAATCGGCGGCGGCGGCTTCCTGGTCTACTACGACGCCCAGACGGGAGCGGTGCAGGCATACGACGGCCGAGAGGTCGCGCCCGCGGCGGCCACGGAGAACTACCTGCGCTGGATCGACGATGCCGACAGAGGCCAGCCCAGGCCCGACGCACGCTCATCGGGCCGTTCGATCGGGGTACCCGGCATCCTGCGCATGCTCCACGACGCCCAATCCGCGCACGGCACCGTTCCATGGCGCGACTTATTCACTCCGGCAGTCCAATTGGCCGACGAGGGCTTCGAGATCAGTCCCCGGCTCGCCGCCGCGATCAGCGACTCGGCGACCAGCCTTGCCCTCGACCAGGAGGCGGGTACGTACTTTCTCAACCCCGATGGATCAGCGAAACCCTCCGGGACGAAGCTCACCAACCCGGCCTATGCCAAAACCCTTGGCGCCGTCGCCACCGACGGGCCGGACGCCTTCTACCGAGGCGCGATCGCCGAAGACATCGTCGCCGCAGCGGCAGACACCTCATCGGGACGCACCCCGAGCCTCATGACGACGGCCGATCTCTCCGGGTACACGGCGAAGAACCGCGAATCCCTCTGCACCACATACCGCGATCACGAAATCTGCGGCATGCCGGCACCGTCCTCGGGTGGCATCGCCGTTGCCGCCACCCTGGGCATGCTCCAAAACTTTCCGATGGCCTCCTACCGACCTACAGGGATCGACCTCGACGGGGGCAGGCCCACAGTCGACGGCGTGCACTACATCGCCGAGGCCGAGCGGCTGGCCTACGCAGATCGCGACAAGTACGTCGCTGACACCGATTTCGTCGCGCTCCCGGGTAACTCACCGAGCACCCTGCTCAACCCGACCTACCTGACCGGGCGTGCCAAACTGATCTCCGGCGAGAAGACGATGGGCACCGCCAAACCCGGCGAATTCAACGTTCCCGCGTCAGCGGCCGTGTCCACTCCCGAACATGGCACCAGCCAGGTGACCGTCGTTGACGCGCACGGCAACGCCGCATCGCTCACCACCACAGTCGAATCTGCGTTCGGCTCCTATCACATGGTCGACGGCTTCATCCTCAACAACCAGCTCACTGACTTCTCTGCCGAGCCCGTGGGTAAGGACGGGCTTCCCATTGCCAACCGGTTACAGCCGGGCAAGCGGCCGCGTAGCTCCATGGCCCCCACCCTCGTTTTTGAACGCACGGAGTCCGGTAAGCGCGGTGCACTGCTGCTCGCGGTCGGGTCGCCGGGCGGCGCGGTCATCATCCAATTTGTGGTGAAAACCCTTGTGGGCATTTTGGACTGGGGCCTGGATCCACAGCAGTCGGTGTCCATGGTGGACTTCGGCGCCAACAACTCACGCAAGACCAATGTCGGTGGCGAGCACCCCAACATCGATGCCCGCGACAACGGTGCCAACGATCTGTTGGTCCAAGGGCTGCGTAGCCGCGGCCACATCGTCGATGTTGCCGACCAGTCCAGTGGCCTGTCGGCGCTGGTGCGGCGAGGGCCGGGGTGGATCGGCGGAGCGGATCCGCGCCGCGAAGGCCTCGTCATGGGCGATACGGGCTAAAGGCCCCAGTCAGCACAGCTCGCTCTGGCCGGCATCGTCGATCGCGCCGGCCCGGGAAGTGTCTTTGAGCGACACGCCGGAACGGCCCAACCGGCGCGCACCGCTGACCAAGCTCGTGGCGATATGCGCGGCCTCCCGGTAACTGAGCCCGTCGGGCGGGTGGATGTTGGAGATGCAATTGCGATCGGCGTCAGTGCAACCCGGCCGCGGTAGGTGCGTGAGGTAGATGCCGAGACTGTCGACGACACTGAGCCCGGGCCGCTCACCGATGATGACAATCAGCGTGCGGTACCGTCCCTGCGCCGCGATGTGGTCGCCCAGCGCCACCCGGGCCTGCGTGGCGATCACGGGGGCGGCCAGTGTGTATGAGCCGCCGAGCTGCAGGGCCAGCTCGCGAACTAGCGCGACACCGTGGCGCATGAGGGCCGTGGGTGACAGGCCATCGGCGAGGACAAATCCGATATCCGTCGCTTCACGCGGCACCCCAGATAAATCGGAGGGCAACCTTCCGAGGTCAGGTCTACGCAAATACTCTGCGCGAGAGCTCACTTGACTGGTGACCACCGTGGGCGTGCCCAGCCCGATTCCGCCGACGTCGGCGGTAAGGCGCTCGGTGTCCAACGGCACGTGGACAGCATCGCGGGCGGCGGCGTGGGCGGCGGCCAAGTCCAGCACATCCCGGGTGTGCAGCGCATTGCCTGTCCGGTCCAGACCGATCCGGGCTTGGGTGTTCACCCGCAGTTCTTTCCAAAACTTTTGGCGGGCAACATCACCGGTTGTCATCGGGCACCCGAGCTGGTCAGTGCGCGCAGCGGCGAGCTCGTCACGTCAAAGGGCGTGAGACGGCCGCCTTCGTCGATCATTCCGATGGCCTGCAACCACTGCTCGAACTCGGGTGCCGGCCGCAAGCCCAGCGTCCGGCGCGCCTGCAGCACATCGTGAAACGACAGACTCTGATAGCCGAGCATGACATCGTCGGCACCGGGAACGGTGATGACAAACGCCACCCCCGCAGCCGCAAGCAGGATCAACAGCGTGTCCATATCATTCTGGTCGGCCTCGGCGTGGTTGGTGTAGCAGACGTCAACGCCCATCGGCAGGCCAAGCAGCTTGCCGCAGAAGTGATCCTCCAATCCAGCGCGGACGATCTGCTTCCCGTCGTAGAGGTACTCCGGCCCGATGAATCCGACGACCGTGTTGACCAGGAACGGTTCCAGGTCGCGGGCCACCGCGTAGGCGCGCGCCTCCAGCGTCTGCTGATCAACAGGTTTGCCGCCGGTGCCCAGATGCGCGCGGGAGCTCAACGCCGACCCCTGCCCGGTTTCGAGGTACATGACGTTGTCCCCGACCGTCCCCCGCCGCAGGGCCCGGGTCGCATCGCGACCTTCGCGCAGCAGCGCGATGTTCACTCCGAAAGCGGAGTTGGCGCCCTCGGTGCCCGCGATCGATTGGAACGTCAAATCCACCGGCGCTCCGCGTTCGATCAATCCGATCGTCGTAGTGATGTGGGAGAGAACGCAGGACTGGGTGGGGATGTCGTAGCGCGATCTGATGGAGTCGAGGAGGTGAAGCAGATCGGCGGTGGCGTGCGGCGAATCGGTCGCCGGGTTGATGCCGATCACGGCGTCACCACATCCCAGAAGTAACCCGTCAAGGACGGCGGCGGCCACACCGCGAGGATCGTCGGTGGGGTGATTCGGCTGTAACCGGGTGGCCAGCGTCCCCTTTCCGCCGACGGTCGTGCGGAAGGCGGCACTCACCTGCATGGCGGCACCGGCCGCCACCAGATCTTGGTTGCGCATGATCTTGCTCACCGCAGCCGCCATCTCGGCGGTTATCCCGGCGCTGACAGCGGCGATCCGCTGGGCACCGTCGTCGCGGGAAGCGCTCTCCAGCAACCAGTCCCGAAAGCCACCGACGGTCAGATGTGCGATGGCAGAGTAGGCCCGGCGATCGTGGCTGTCGATGATCAGCCTCGTGACCTCGTCGGTTTCATAGGGCACCATCGCCTCGTTGAGGAATATATCGAGCGGCAGGTCGGCGAGAACCCATGCCGCAGCGGCCCGTTCGGCATCAGAGTCCGCCGCGCAGCGGGCGAGCTGATCACCCGACCGTAATGGTGTTGCCTTGGCCATCACCTCCACAAGTCCGTCGAAGGTGTAGCTCACCCCCGCGACCTGTTGCCGGTACTTCACGTGAGCTCGCTTTCGGCCTCCGCAAGCATCGCGAACTCCTCATCGGGCGAATTCGCCACCAGGCGATGGCGGCTGTAGAGCGCGAAATACACCATGAACGCCGCGAACACGGCCAGACACAGGCCCGCCGCCACCGGGTTGACCAGGAATGTCGCGATGACCGCCAGCACCGCGACGACCAGGGCGAAGCCGGTGGTGACGACGCCGCCGGGGGTGCGGTACGGGCGCGGCATGTTCGGCTCACGCACCCGCAGCACGATGTGGCTGACCATCATCAACACGTAGCTCAGGGCAGCACCGAAGACCGCCATATTGAGCAGCAGGTCACCGTGCCCCGTCAGCGACAGTGCGAATCCGATGATGCCCGGGACGATGAGTGCCAGCGTCGGGGCCTTGCGGGAGTTGGTCACCGACAGAACCGTCGGCAGATAGCCCGCACGGGAAAGCGCGAACAGCTGACGTGAATACGCGTAGATGATCGAGAAGAAGCTGGCTATGAGCCCCGCCAAACCGATGTAGTTGACCGACTTGGCGGCGGTACCGTGGCCGAGCGCCTCGACGAGCGGATTACCTGAATCCGACATCTGTTCCGCACCGCCGGCGCCGGTGGTCAGCACCAGCGCTATCGCACAGGTCACCAGCAGCACACCGATGGCCGCGATGATCCCGCGCGGCACATTGCGTTCCGGGTTGGCCGTCTCCTCGGCCGCGAGCGGAACGCCCTCGACAGCGAGGAAGAACCAGATCGCGAACGGAATGGCGGCCCAGATTCCCAGGTAGCCATGCGGCAGGACGCTCGAAGCCCCCGCGGCACCTGCGTCCACCGCGATATTGGTCAGATTGTGGATGTCGAAATGGCCTGCCGCGGCGACCGCGAAGATCAGCAGGCCCACCAATGCAATCGCGGTGATGACGAACATCACCTTCAGCGCCTCACCGACGCCCGACAGATGAATGCCGATGAACACGGCATAGGCGACCAGATAGACCCACCATCCGTTGGTGATGCCGAACAGACCCAGCGACTGGACGTATGCGCCGATAAAGGTGGCGATGGCCGCCGGGGCGATCGAGTACTCGATGAGAATTGCTGTGCCCGTGGCAAATCCACCCCACGGGCCGAGTGCGCGGCGCGCGAAGGTGTAGCCGCCGCCCGCCGTCGGCAGTGCCGAAGACAGCTCCGCCATACCCAGCACCAGCGCCAGGTACATGCCGGCGATCACCACGGTGGCGATCGCCAGTCCACCGAACCCGCCTTGGCCCAGACCGAAGTTCCAGCCCGAATAGTCGCCGGACACCACATAACTCACCCCGAGGCCGGCCAGCAGCACCCAGCCCGCGCTCCCCGATCTGAGTTGGCGCTTACGCAGATAATCCGCGCTCTCGATGTGCTCCTCGACGAGGCCATGCTTGGTGGTCGCCATATGTCGTTTCCTTGCTCTCCGCAGATCAATTCAGTGGGATGACGTCGCTTTCAGGTGATATTGCCGACGGCGACGGTCAGAAGAATCCCTGCGCCGTGGAGCTGTAGGACACCAGCAGGTTCTTGGTCTGCTGGTAGTGGTCGAGCATCATCTTGTGGTTCTCGCGGCCGATGCCGGACCGCTTGTATCCGCCGAAGGCGGCGTGCGCGGGATACTGGTGGTAGCAGTTGGTCCACACGCGGCCCGCCTTGATGTCTCGCCCGGCGCGGTAGGCGATGTTGCCGTTGCGGCTCCACACTCCCGCACCCAGGCCGTAGGGGGTGTCGTTGGCGATGGCGATGGCGTCGTCGTAGTCGGCGAACGAAGTCACGGCCAGCACCGGCCCGAAGATCTCCTCCTGGAATATCCGCATCGAGTTGGTCCCGGCGAAGACGGTCGGGGTGACGTAGTAGCCACCCGACAGGTCACCACCGAGTTCCGCGCGCTCGCCGCCGGTAACCAGCCGTGCCCCTTCGGATTTGCCGATGTCGATATAGGACAAGATCTTCTCGAGCTGCTCATGAGAGGCCTGCGCCCCCATCATTGTCTCGGTGTCCAGCGGGTCGCCCTGGCGGATGGCCTTGGTGCGGATGGCGGCCAGTTCCAGGAACTCATCGAAGATGTCGGCCTGTATCACGCTGCGCGAAGGACAGGTGCACACCTCGCCCTGGTTGAACGCGAACATCGTGAACCCTTCCAGGGCCTTGTCCTGGAAGTCGTCACCGGCAGCCATCACGTCAGAGAAGAAGAGGTTGGGGCTCTTACCACCGAGCTCCAGTGTCACCGGGATCAGGTTTTGGCTGGCGTACTGCATGATTAACCGGCCCGTGCTGGTTTCGCCGGTGAACGCAATCTTGGCGATCCGGCTGCTGGAGGCCAACGGCTTTCCCGCCTCTACCCCGAACCCGTTGACGATGTTCACCACACCCGGCGGCAGGAGGTCGCCGATGAGCGAGAACAAGTACAGGATCGAGGCGGGGGTTTGTTCGGCGGGCTTGAGTACCACCGTGTTCCCGGCGGCGATGGCCGGGGCAAGTTTCCAGCTCGCCATCAACAGCGGGAAGTTCCACGGGATGATCTGCCCGACCACACCGAGCGGTTCGTGGAAGTGATAGGCGACGGTGTCCTCGTCGATCTGCGAGAGTGAACCCTCTTGCGCCCGAAGGACACCGGCGAAGTATCGGAAGTGATCGACGGCCAGCGGGATGTCCGCGTTCAGTGTCTCGCGGATGGGCTTGCCGTTGTCCCACGACTCGGCAACGGCGATGGACTCCAGGTTGGATTCCATCCGGTCGGCGATCCTGTTGAGGATGAGCGCCCGATCTGCCGGCGAGGTCTTGGCCCATCCGGCCGCTGCGGCGTGTGCGGCATCGAGTGCCTTCTCGACATCTGCTTCACCGGAGCGCGGGATCTCGCAGAACACCTCCCCCGTCACCGGAGTGCGGTTCTCGAAGTATCGTCCCTGCGCCGGGGGAACCCATTGCCCGCCAATGAAATTCTCGTAGCGGGACGCGAACGTCATCAGCGATCCCTGCGCACCCGGGCGGGCGTAAACAGTCACGGTGGTCTCCTACCTTCAAGACAACAAATGTGTCGGTAATCACTGAAGGTAGGTTTTGGCCCGTTGCAGCACAGTTGCAACTTTTCGTGCGGCGGCAGCAGCGCTCAGGCGAGATCGGAATCCAGCGCGATGAGGTGGCCAAGGGCCTCAGACTGGACGAGCGCGCCCGCACCGTGATGATCGTGCAGCGCCTGCCAGCCCTCACGGTCATCGCGCGCCTCGGGAAGATCGAGCCAGCGGCGCAACAGGTGCAGATCGCCGCCGGCAAGTACGGCGCCACGAAGGCTCGCGCTCAATTCCAGGCGCAATCTCCCGATCGCCGGTGCGGCGGACCGCGGCAATAACTGGCCCGCATAGCAGTCGATGGCCCTGGTGATGTCTCCGGCGCGAAGCGCGGCGAAGACATCACTCATATCGCTTCCGACATGGGTGAGCAGCCGGTAGGGGCGGGACACGATCAGCTCGCCTCCCACGATGCGGCGCAGTCGCGACATCTCCGCGCGGATGGTGACGACGTCGAGATCGTTTTCGTCGAGCAGCATCGCCAGATGGTCGGCGCTCAGACCCTCGGGGTGACGCAGTAGCAGCGCCATGATCTCGGCGTGGCGACCAGACAGCCGGTGGGTGCGCATCCCGTGCTGCCCGTCGCCGGTGTGCAGAATCGGGCGGTCGGCGCCGAGCAAGGTCAACCGCGGTTCCGTGCCGCGGTCCGGCTGGCCCGGTCGCGGGTAGTTCAGGGCGATGAAATGCTCGACGGCAACCGCCGTTGCGCGCACCAGTGCCAGGGTCTGGGCCGAGGCAACCGCCGAACCGCCCGTCAGATCGATGCTTCCCAGGGGTGCTCCGGTCACCGGATCATGTATCGGCACCGCGGTGCACGACCACGACCGGACCAACCTGCAGAAGTGCTCGCTGCCGCGGATCTGCACCTCACGATCCAGCGCGAGGGCGGTACCCGGGGCATTGGTGCCCACTGCCCGCTCACTCCAGTCGGCACCGGGCACGAAGTTCATGCCGGCCGCCTTGCGCCCCGCGCCGGGATCACCTTCCACCCAGAGCAGCGCACCGTCGGCCGCGGTGACTCCCACCAGCACACCCGAGTCGGTGGCGTGGTCTACCAGCAGCCGACGAATGACCGGTAGCGCCCCGGCGAGGGGATGGCTGCTGCGCAGTTCGGTCAGTCGCGTCGCGGCGGCCGCCTCGCCAGGCCCGCGGTCCGGGTCAACCCCGGTGGCCAGGCTCCGCTGCCAACTGTCGGTCACCAGCCGCGGCAGAGGTATCGATTCGAGATACGAACCGTCTACCTGACCCGCCACGAACAGATCGTGCGCGTCACGTACGGAAGCCAACGATGCGCGGACGGCCCCGCGGCGCGTTGCACTTCTCGTAGTCGCCACGGTCTCCAAGCTCTCTGCCCTGGCCATAGTCGCAGGCACGGTCGATATTCACACGATACTTCGACATCGCCGCCGGGAAGGGAAACTGGGTGAGATAGCCGGCCAACCGGGTCACGGAGGCGACGGCCCGACATGCCGGTTAGGCCGTTGACTGCTCCGCGTACTTCGCAACCAGCCCGCGCAGCGCGTCCATCGCGTCTACGGCGCGCTGCTTGTCAACCGTCTGAATGGCCATCAACGGCTCGTACTCGTAGTCATCCAGGTCCAGCCGTGCCCATTGCGCACCGGCCGGAAATGAGACGCCGACTACCTCTGGCCACGGAATAAGCTTGGGGCCCAACACATTGCGCACCTCGATACCTGCCTCACCGGCACGCACCCGAGGGCGGGCGAACATAAGGACCACGCCCGCGATAACGAAGCCCACCAACGCGATTCCGACCTGGTCGGAGGTCTTGAAAATCACCCCGCTATTGGGCGAGATCTTCAGCAACAGGCCCACCGCGACGTGCGCGGCCGCGATGACGAACGCAGCCGCGTATACGAAGTACGGCGACAGGTGCGGTTTCAGGATGAGCTCCCATTCACGGTCGCCCGGCGATTCGGTCACGCCTCGGTCCAGGGCTGACGGAGCCGGCGCAGCGTCAGCGCGGTATCCAGTGCGGCGGCCGCCGCCTGGGCGCCCTTGTCCTCAGACGACCCCGGCAGACCGGCACGGTCGAGGGCCTGCTGCTCGTTGTTCACGGTCAACACCCCGTTGGCGACCGGCGTGCTGGTATCCAGGGAAACACGGGTCAGCCCGGTGGTGACCGCATCGCAGACGTAGGTGAAATGCGGTGTCTGGCCCTGGATCACAACCCCGAGCGCGACAACGGCGTCATGGGTACGAGCGAGGGCCTGCGCCACCACGGGTATCTCGATGGCGCCGAGTACCCGCACCACCGTCGGACGGTCGATACCCGCGTCGACGGTGACACGCTTGGCGCCTTCCAGGAGCGCGGTGCAGATTTGGTCATGCCAGGTGCTGGCCACGATTGCCACGCTAAGCCCCGATGCGTCACCGACTTTCAGTGACGGGATACCGTCGCCGCCGCTCACGCGCCGTCTGCCTCGGGGTGATCATCCAGATCAGCCAGATCGTGCCCCATCCGGTCCCGCTTGGTGCGCAGGTACCGAATGTTCTCCGAGTTGGCACGCACCGGCAGCGGGACCCGCTCGATGATGTGCAGCCCATAACCGTCCAACCCCACACGCTTGGCGGGGTTGTTGGTCAGCAGCCGCATGGACTTCACACCCAAGTCGACCAAAATCTGCGCGCCCAAACCATAGTCGCGCGCGTCGGCGGGCAAGCCGAGCTTGAGATTCGCATCCACGGTGTCCTCACCGGCATCCTGCAGCTGGTAGGCCTGCAGCTTGTGCATCAGTCCGATGCCTCGCCCCTCGTGGCCGCGCATGTACAGCACGATGCCACGGCCCTCCTTTGCCACCATCTCCATCGCGGCGTCCAGCTGCGGACCGCAATCACAACGGCGCGAACCGAATACGTCGCCGGTCAGACATTCGGAGTGCACCCGCACCAGCACATCGTTTCCGTCGCCCTCGGGTCCGGAGATGTCCCCCAGCACCAGCGCCACGTGCTCGACCTCGTCGTAGATGCTGGTGTAACCCACCGCCCGAAACTCGCCGTGCTGAGTGGGGATCCGCGCCTCGGCGATCCGCTCCACATGCTTCTCATGCTTGCGGCGCCACTCAATCAGGTCCGCGATCGAGACCAGCGCGAGGTTGTGCTCGTCGGCGAAGACCCGTAACTCTTCGGTCTGCGCCATCGCGCCCTCGTCCTTCTGGCTGACGATCTCGCAGATCACCGCGGCGGGCCGCAGCCCGGCCAGCTTGGCCAAGTCGACCGACGCCTCGGTGTGGCCGGGGCGCCGCAGCACCCCACCTTCCTTGGCGCGCAACGGAACAACGTGTCCCGGCTTGGTGAAGTCATCGGCGGCGCTCGCCGCATCGGCCAAGAGCCTCATCGTCGCCGCGCGATCGGAAGCCGAAATCCCGGTCCCGATACCATTTTTCGCATCGACGGTGACCGTGTACGCGGTGCCGTGCTTGTCCTGATTCACCGCGTATTGGGGTAGCAGTCCGAGCCGGTCGCAGTCCTCCCCGGCCAGCGGTACACAGAGGTACCCCGACGTGTACCGCACCATAAACGCCACCAATTCCGGCGTGGCCTTCTCCGCGGCGAATATCAGATCGCCTTCGTTCTCCCGATCCTCATCGTCGACGACGACGATGGCCTTACCGGCGGCGATATCGGCGACAGCGCGTTCGATGCTGTCCAACCTGGTCATGGGGACCACTCTCGTTAGGGGCGTGTGGGCAACTCAATTATGAACCACCGGGAATTCAATGATTCGCGCGCTGCTCACTCAGCGGAATTAGGAACTAAGAACGGTGCTCGAGCAGGCGTTCGACGTACTTGGCGATCACATCCACCTCGAGATTCACCGTGGTGCCCACCGCCGCCGATCCGAGCGTCGTCAACCCCAGCGTGGTGGGAATGAGCGATACCTCGAACCAGTCCGGCCCCAGTCCGGACACGGTCAGCGACACCCCGTCCACGGTGATCGAGCCCTTGTGGACCACGTAGCGGGCCACTGCCTCCGGCAGTGAGACACGCACCACTTCCCAATTCTCTGACGGTGCACGGGTGAGCACCTCGCCGGTGCCGTCCACGTGTCCCTGCACGATGTGCCCGCCGAGCCTGCTGTTGACCGCCGCGGCTCGCTCCAGATTGACCTTCGTTCCGGTCACGATCTTGTCCAGGCTCGACCGTGACAGCGTCTCCCCCATGACGTCGGTGGTGAAGACTCCACCGGGGCGCACGTCGACCACCGTGAGGCAGACGCCGTTCACGGCGATCGAATCGCCGTGTTTCGCATCCTCGACAACGAGCGGGCCGAGCACAGTGAGCCGGGCAGAGTCGCCAAGATCTTCTCTACCCAGGATCTCGCCAAGCTCCTCAACGATTCCAGTGAACATGGAACAAGAATAGGGCGCGTACCGCTGAGTTAGGCGTGCGTCCCCGCCTGAGCACAGGCCATCTGGACGTTGTGCGCATCCGTGTTCAGGTCGTTCGCCTTGCCGTTCACACCATCGACCGGGGCACGAACGCCCATGAGAATCATCAGCTTGTTCGCGTTCGTCGCCCACGAGCGCATCGGCTCGGCGATGGCCGGGTCCAGCTCCGGGGTGCTCGCCGCCTCATTGGCGAAAGTTGCGGCCTCGCGGAGCGCACTGCGGCCCGTGCCATTGCTCGATGACACGTAGGCGTCGCTGTAGTTGCCTTCCATGCCGGCCAGGTTCTCGGCGAAGTCGGAATAGTTCGTCGCCGCGTAGTCGAGCGCCGTCGCGAACTTCGAGCACGCCTCAATGGCAGCCGGGGTGGCGCTATCGGAGGTCGGGGCAGGTCCGGACACCACGGCGGGACCGGGCGCCTGCACGGTCTGCTGAGCCGGCTGTTCCACTTGATCTTGGCCATCTGGTTCGGCGTAGGCCACGGGAAGTGTCGCCAATCCCATGCCGAGCGCCAGCAGCGACGGCACCGCCGCCTTCCGACAGAGATGTAATGGCCTCATCGATTCCTCTCCAGATTCTCTGGTGCTGTTCGGCCGTGACCGTACCGGTAATTCAATGCGCCGTCGCGTCATGACAGCACCAATACCTGATAGTGAGTTGCGGAATTGTCACGAGTCTGAATGAACGGTGAACAACTGGCATACGATCAGGAATTCGACTGACCGTTGAAAAGTGTGCTGGATACCCCTACCGGGTAGTCCCAAACCATCTCGCCCAGGCGGCAGCGACACCAGTGGTTTTCGTCACAATCGCCGAGGCAGAAGGCTTTTCACGTTTCAAATCATCGCGGTTGGAACGGTGTGTACCGACGTACGAAATGGATAGACATTGGGCGATAACTGTTGTCCGTCCATTCACCCTTTGGAAACACAGCACCCCCAACATTCGTCGGGACAGCTTCCTCACAGAAGTCACACGGACATCACCAACAATTGAGAGGCGCTACCGCACCATGCTGAAAAGTCTTGTCACTCTGACTGCAGTCTGCGCGCTTGCTGCTTCGGCGCCCCTCGCCTTAGCAGAACCCGGTGATGATCCGGCCCCAGTCCAGCCGGTGGCCGACGCACCGCCGCCCCCTCCCGTCGACACCGGCGCGATGCCCTCGGCAGAGCCGGGTACCTTGCCCACTCCGGACGGCTGGATCCTCGCGGTGGCCGCTAAGGACGAAAGCCTGCTGCCGGTGGCCCCGCTGACCACCGCGCTGTCCTCACGCGAGTACATCGTCGGGGGCACGTTCATCGGTGGGGTGAAGGGTTCGGGTAAGACCAAGCTGGCCGGTGGAACGCTGGAGGCCGGGTACCAGATCGGCTGCGGTATCACCGGTGGTCCCGTGGAGCTGATGGGTGGTGTCAGCCTCCAGCCGTCGATCAGCATGGCGGGTGTGCCCAGCGCCAGCGCCGGCATCGTCGGTCAGATCAAGGTCGGCCTGAAGCCCGGTACGGTGACCATCGTTCCGGTCAACAAGAAGGCCTTCGAGGGCACCACCACGCGCACCACCATTACCGGATTCCGTATCAAGATCGACGGCTGCGTCGGTCAGTCCTTCATCCGGTCATACGCCACCTTCACCAGCTCCACGGAAAACACCGATGACGTGGTCACCTACATGGGTATTACCAAGGCCGTCTGACGTCGATGCCCCACACGCTTACAGCCACCCCCACGCAAAAGACCACGAGAGGCCTCACTCCCATGCTCAAGAGTCTCGTCACCCTGACCGCCGCGTGCGCACTCGCCGCATCGGCGCCGCTCGCTCTGGCGGACCCAGACGACCCGCCACCCGTGCAGCCCGTGGCCGACGCCCCGCCGCCCGCCGACGGCCCGCCGCCCGACAATGGCGTGGTGGGCTCCGAGGACCCGGGCATCGTCAAGACCCCCGACGGCTGGATCCTCACCGTGGGCGCCAAGGATGAGACCCAGTTGCCCATCCCGCCGCTGACGACCGCCACCTCCTCCCGTGAGTACCTCGCCGGTGGCACGTTCACCGGTTCGGCCAAGGGTGGCGGCAGTAGCAAGCTGTCCGGCGGCACCCTGGAGGCCGGCTACCAGATTGGTTGCGGTATCAGCCTGAACACCGTCAAGCTGAATGGCTCGATCGGCCTCAACGCCGGCCTGGGTACGGCCGGTATCACCAGCGTCGGTATGCCCATTCAGGGCCAGATCGAGGTGCACCCCCAGCCCGGTGAGGTCATCAACGTCTCGGTCGACAAGAAGAAGTACAAGGGCAGCGACGTGCGCATCACCCTCAAGGACGTGCACATCAAGATCGACGGCTGCATCGGACAGTCGTTCCTGCGTTCCTACGCGGTGCTGACCAGCTCGTCGAAGGACAACGACGACATCGTCGCCTACTACGGCGTCACGAAGACCGTCTAACCAGACCGTCCGAACCACACTCAGTACAGAGGAGAGACGCAGCCATGAGGAACCCCGATCGTCCGTCCATCGTGAAGATCGGGGTGGCTGCGGCTCTTGCCGCCAGCGCGCTACTCGCCTCGGCGGCCACCGCCACCGGCGATCCCGGGGAACCAGACCCGGCACCCGCACCCGCGGCCGCACCTGCCCCTGCGGGTCCTCCCGGTCCGCCGGAACCACCGCCGGCATCGCAAATCGGCAACCCACTGGCCCTGTCCGGAACCGAGCAGGGTCCCGGCGGCATACCCAACAACATCGCCATCGTGGGTAACCCCAACCTGATTGGCCAGAACCCGGTACCAGCGGCGCCGGCGGCGCCGGGCGTCGAGGCTCCCGTCGTCACGCCGAACACCAGGGCGCTGAACAACCAGTACCTGCTGCCGCAGAACCTCAAGCCCGCAGAGCCCGGCAAGGGCGAGATCTATGGGGTGAACCCCGGCGAAGAGAACGCCGACATCTCGGGCCGCGACTACCTGGGACGGCTCGTGCACGGTGTTCAGGACGGCCAATGGCGAGGCGGCATCGTCGGGCGGGGAACCAAGGAATCGCTCAACCAGCCGTTACCCGGTACGGCCCCACCTCCCGGAACCCGTATCCCCGGCCTCGGTGATGACTCGCAGGGACCGGCCCCGGATCAGTGGCACTGGACCCCGCCCGAGGCGCCCGAGGGCGCTCCCCCCGCACCCGGCACACCTCCCGCGCCGGCGGCGCCGCCCGTACCGGCACCTCCCGCCTAACTATCGCCGAAGCGCCTTGCGCGCCAGATAGTTCCCCAAGAACTGTGCCGCCTGAACCAGCGCGATGATGATGACGGTCGACACGATTGTCACTTGCCAATTGAAACGCTGGTAACCCTGCACAATCGCGAAGTCGCCAAGCCCGCCGCCGCCGACCAACCCTGCCATCGCGGACATGTCGACAATCCCTATCAGCACAAAGGTGTAGCCGAGAATCAAGGGCCCCAACGCTTCCGGCACCAGTAGCGTCAGGATGATACGCAACGGACCGGCGCCGACGGCGCGCGCCGCCTCGATGACCCCGGGGTCGATGGTCACCAGATTCTGTTCCACGATGCGGGCGATCGCGAATGACGCCGCGACGATCATCACGAACACCACCGCCGTGGTGCCGATGGTCGTCCCCACGACCCCGAGCGTGATGGGCCCCAGGGCGGCGATCAGCACCACGAACGGTATGGGCCGGACGATATTGACCACCACATTGAGGAGCGCGTGCAGCACCCGGTTCTGCAGCAGCCCACCGGATCTGGTCGTGTATAACAACACTCCCAATCCCAGGCCGATGAGGCCACCCACCACCAAGGTGATCGACACCATGTAAAGGGTGTCGACGAAGGCCTCGAACAATTGCGGCCGCAGCCGCTCCCAATTCGTCGTCATCGCCTCACCGACTGAATGGTCGTCACTGCCGATAGATCCGAAATAATCTGTGCCACTTGATCATCAGGCCCTTCGAGTTCGAGCGTGAGATTGCCGAAGGAGCGCGATTGCAGCGTAGTGATACCTCCGTACACCACCTCGAAGCGCACCCCGAGCTCGGTGGCACGTGCCAGCGCCGGGCCTATCTGCACACCCTCACTGATCTCGACCGAGATGATGCTCCCCTTGTGCCGCTGGGCTATTCGTGCCACATCTGCCGCACTAGGGGTGTTCTGCAGGACGGTGCCGACGAACCGCTTACCCGCCTCACTCTGCGGTGTGGAGAACACATCGAACACGCTTCCCGCCTCGACAACCTTGCCATCGGCGAGAACCGCGACACGATCGGCGACGGTACGCACCACGTCCATCTCGTGGGTGATCACCACGATGGTCACCCCAAACTCGTCGTTGACCGCGCGCAGCAGCTGCAGCACATCACCGGTGGTCTCGGGGTCCAGGGCACTGGTGGCCTCGTCGGCCAACAGAATCGACGGTGACGTCGCGAGCGCCCGCGCGATGCCGACACGTTGCTTCTGCCCACCGGAGAGCTGATCCGGATAGCTCTTGGCCTTATCCCCCAGTCCGACGAACTCCAGCAATTCGGCGACCCGCGCATTGCGCTTCTCGGCGGTCCATCCGGCCACCCGCAGCGGATACGCGATGTTTCCCGCGACGGTTCGAGACCGGAAGAGATTGAACTGCTGGAAGATCATGCCGATATCGGTGCGCAGACGCCGCAATTCACGCTCCCCCAGCATGCTCACCTCGGCTCCGTCCACGACGACGCGACCAGAGCTGGGTCGCTCCAGCCCGTTGATGAGACGTACCAGCGTGCTCTTGCCGGCCCCCGAGTAACCGATCATGGCGAACACGTCACCCGCGGCGATATCGAGCGACACATCGTCGACCGCGGTCACGGTTTTCTTGCCCACCCGAAAGGTCTTGCTGACGTTCTCGAATCGAATGAGCGGTGTCGCGCCGGTCATTTCCGTCGTCATTTTTCGCTGCGGATCTGCTGCTCGATCCTCGCCAGGATCGATGCGCAGTCGGCGCCGCTCTTTGTGACCGTCAATTGAGTTCCCTTACTCTCCTTGGCATATGCCTCGGTGACGGCCGGGGAATGGAAGACCTCGATAAGTTTCTGGTACGTCGGATTGTCCTTCTCTTCGGCGCGCGCGACGATGACGTTGATGTACGGCTCGGCACCGGGACTCGCTGGATCATCGGCGTAGAGCGCGCTCTTGGGGTCGATGTTCGACTGCGCAAGATACGTGTTGTTGATGACGGCTCCATCGATCGACTTGAGCGACAGCGCCGTCTGTGCCGCGTCCACCAGCGTCACCGTGACCCTGGAAGCGCCCTTGTCGATGTCGGCGACACTCGGCGTCGCCCGCCCGCCCTGGAGAGTGACGAGCCCGGCAGCCTTCAACACGAACAGCGCGCGCGCCTGGTTGGGCGGATCGTTGGGTATCGCGATCTGCCCATCTTGTGGGATGTCCGCAAGGGTCTTGTGCTTCTGCGAATAGAGACCGAGCGGCACGATGTAGGTGGCGCCGACCGGAGCGAGTGTTGCGTTATCGGCGACATTGTATTCAGCCAGAAAACGTAGATGCTGAAACAAATTCACATCAATCTGCTTTTGAGTGAGTGCCACATTCGGCTGGCTGTAGTCGGTGAAATTGGTGGTGACGAGCTTGATTCCCGCCTTCCCTGCCTCATCGACGAATACGTCCCAGGACTCCTTACCGGCCTCTGACGTGCCGATACGAACGACGTTTCCGCCTTGACCATTGCCTCCGGAACACCCGACGCCCCCCATGGCTATCGCGAGTGCGGCGAGAGCAATGGCAATGCGTTTCATGTCTACCTTCCAAAATTCAGCGTGATCACAATGATTGACATTGTGGAATTTCTAAAGGCTCAGCAAATTTCTTAGTGGCCCCAGAACGGCGCCACAGTACCAGAATGAAAAGCGCAATGCGCTCTAGGTGAATACGAAAATGAGCCGACTGGGCCTAGGACGACGCGGGGGCGGGGGCTGCCGCCGCGACAGGCGCGGCGGGCAGTTCGGGACCACCATTGCCCGGTCCGGCAGCAGGAATCTGCGCTACCAGCTGTGACTGCATCTGGGCCGATATCGCCGACCAGGACATGGCCGCAGGCTTTCCGCCCCACCGCAGCGAGTAGATACCCACCAGCAGGGCCTGACCGGGCTGGGTGATGGTGTACACCGGACCGCCCGAATCACCGTGTTGCCCACCGATATCCGCCATGGTGAACCAACCGTTGTTGATCGCGTCGACCTTGCCACACGTCTCGCCGGACACCGATCCCATCAGGCACACCGGCAGTCCCGGCTCGGGTCCGGCGTTCTGCGCCATGCGCAGCGCAAGCCCATTGGGCAGGGTGCTGCTCAATTCCACCCCGGGCGAAAATGAGATGCCCTCGTAGTCCGAGACGACATCTCCCGGGCCGATCGCGCCTCCGGTGGGCAGGTTGCGGCTCATCAGCAGCACCTCGCCGATACGGTTCCCGCCCAGGTCGGTCACCGATCCGGTGGCATTGCAATGGCCCGCCGTCAGGCCGATTCGCGATGCCGGATCGACGTAGCCAAGGGTGCAACGACTGTCTCCCTGGACAATCGACATGCCCGGGAAAGCGACGATCTTGGCAGGAGTTTCAGAGGCTGGATCGGCGGCTGAAAGCGCAGGTGAAGCAACAAGTACGCCGGCTACCGTGGCGACCGCGGACACACCACATGCCAGAGCTCTGCTCACGTTTTTCACAACAACCAGCCCTCGGTTGACAATCCCGCCCTGCAAACGAGCATGGCGCCGGATTGCTGGAGTGTCAATTTCATCGCCAGCAACGCCGCCGTGTCGCGAGCCTCCCCGGGGTCGCGCTCAGCCTCTACGATCGAACGCATGCGCAACCGCATCCGCCTCGCCCTTATCCCTGTCGCAGTCGCCGCCATCACCCTGGCCGGCTGCTCCAAGACCGAGAAGGCCGACGTCAACTTGCCCGAGGCCGCCACACTCCTGAGTGAGTCGGCAGCCACCACCAAGACCCAGACGAGTACACACCTCGTACTCAAGGTCACCGGCGACAAGCCGACCATCAAGCTCTCCGAACTCACCGGCGATCTGACCACCACCCCCGCCCTGGCCGCCAAGGGCACCGCCAAGACCGGCGGACTGGAGCTGCCCTTCGTGGTGGTCGACGGCGAGCTGTTCGCCCAGCTCGGCAGCGCTTACTCCAGCATGGGCCCCGTCAAGGATGTCTACGACGTCGGGATCATTCTGGATCCGAACAAGGGGTTGGCCAACCTCCTGTCCAACTTCACCGGCGCGAAGTCCGAGAAGACCGAGACCGTCGACGGTGTCGATTCTGTTCTGGTGACTGGGACCGTGAACAAGGACGCCATCAACACCTTCGCCGGCTCCAAACTCACCTCGGACATCCCGGGCAAGGCCTGGATCGCGAAGGACGGCACTCACACGCTGAGCAAGATCAGCGTCGATACGTCCCCGGGCAACACCATTGAGATGTCGTTGTCCGATTGGGGCAAGCCGGTCACGGTCGACAAGCCCGCCTCGTGATCGACACAGCCAAGGAGACAACCCTCCCGCTGCGGCATCGCGGCATCGCGATCGGCGCCGGAAGTCTGGCGGTGCTGTTGGGCGCCCTCGACACCTATGTCGTGGTCAGCGTCATCACCGACATCATGCGCGACGTCGGCATCGCATTGAACAACATCCAGCAGGTCACCCCGATCGTCACCGGGTACCTGTTGGGCTACATCGCCGCAATGCCGCTACTCGGGCAGGCCTCCGACCGATTCGGTCGCCGGAGGATCCTGCAGCTGGCACTGGTGGGCTTTGCGATCGGTTCTGTTGTCACCGCGATGTCGACCGATCTCACGATGTTGGTCACGGGCCGGGTCATCCAGGGTGTCGCGAGCGGCGCGCTGCTACCGGTCACCCTGGCCCTGGGTGCCGATCTGTGGGCGGCACGCAACCGTGCGACAGTTCTCGGCGGCATCGGTGCCGCGCAGGAACTGGGCAGCGTGCTGGGCCCGCTGTACGGCGTCTTGTGCGTATGGCTGTTCGGCTCCTGGACCGCCATCTTCTGGGTCAACGTGCCACTGGCGATCATCGCCATCGTGTTGGTTCAGTTCAGTGTTCCCGCGCACCAGCACGACGCGAACCGCCCGAAGGTCGACATCGTCGGAGGCGCACTACTTGCCATCGCACTGGGCCTGCTGGTCGTGGGCTTGTACAGCCCCAACCCCAAGGTCTCCGCGTTACCGGAGTGGGGTCTGCCGGTACTCACCGGGTCCGCGGTCGCATTCCTGGCGTTCTTTCTCTGGGAATCGCGCGCCAAGACCCGGTTGATCAGCCCCGAAGGGGTTCGATTCGGCCCGTTCTTCGCGGCGCTGGCCGCTTCGCTGGCCGCCGGAGCCGCACTCATGGTGACACTCGTGAACATCGAGCTGCTCGGGCAGGGCGTGCTGCAGATGGACAAGGCCAACGCCGTGTTCCTGCTGTCGAGGTTCCTTGTCGCGCTGCCGATCGGCGCGGTGATCGGTGGCTGGCTGGCTACACGATTCGGCGACCGGATCATTGCGGTGGCCGGTCTGCTGATCGCCGCGTTCGGGTATTACCTGATATCGGGCTGGCCGGTGGACGTGTTGGCCGCCCGGCACGATTTCGGGTTCTTCACGCTGCCCCGGCTGGACACGGACCTCGTGGTCGCGGGTGTGGGCCTGGGCCTGGTGATCGGCCCGCTCTCCTCGGCCGCGCTACGCGTGGTGCCCGCGGTGCAACACGGCATTGCGTCTGCGCTGGTGGTGGTGGCCCGGATGACGGGCATGCTGATCGGGATGGCGGCCCTCGGAGGCTGGGGCATTCACCGCTTCTACCAGAATTTCGACGCGCTGGCCGCTCAGGAGCCCAAGCCAGAAGGAAAGCCGAATCTCCTTGTGCTGCAACAACAGCTGTTGGACCGATCCATTCACGCCTACAGTCAGATGTACAGCGAGATGTTCGCGATTACGGCAGTCGTCTGCGTGATTGGTGCGGCCATCGCGATATTCGTTGGTTCACAACGCAACTCGGGGGACGAGGCTCAGTAGCACATCGGGCCCCATGCGCTCGATGTGGTCGTACTCCCAGCGCAGCGCGCGCGACAGGGTGGTGACGCCCACGTCCTCCACGGCGGGGACGTTGCCACCCAAGAGCATCGGGGCGAGGTAGGCCAGGATCCGGTCCACCAGACCGGCGCGCAAAAAGGCCCCGGCCAGCGTCGGTCCACCCTCCAGAAAGACGTCGGTGCGGTCCCCCAGGGCCGCAATCACCTCGGCCGGGTCGTGCGTCCGGATCACCATGGTGTGTGAGTCGTCGTTCAATACCTTGGCGTCCGAGGAGACCTCGCGCATACCGACAACGACGCGTAGTGGCTGGTGCGGGCACAACACGTTCTCGGGAGTGCGTGCGGTGAGCTGCGGGTCGTCGGCGAACACGGTGCCGGTGCCCACCAGAACAGCATCGGCGAACGCTCTGCGCCGATGCACGTCGGCCCGCGACTGCTCGCTGGTGATCCATTGACTGGTGCCGTCATTGGCGGCACTGCGCCCATCGACACTGGCACCGTACTTCCAGGTGACATGGGGGCGCCCGGTGCGTTGTTTGTGCAGCCATTCTCGCAGGGGTCCCGCAGCGACCCTGTCGGCAGCGACGCCGCCAAGGACCTCAACACCCAACGCGCGCAAGCGCTCGGCTCCCCCGGCTGCCTGCGGATTCGGGTCGGCGACGGCGTAGACGACACGTGAAACGCCTGCCACTGCAAGCGCATCCACACATGGCCCGGTTCTCCCCTGGTGATTGCACGGCTCCAGAGTGACGACGGCAGTACCACCTGCCGCGGCATCACCGGCCTGGGCCAGCGCCACCACCTCGGCGTGCTCCTGCCCGGGCGGGCGGGTACCGCCTACCCCGGCGACCACCCCTGATACATCCAGGATCACCGCGCCCACAGGCGGATTCGGATAGGTACTGCCCTTGACCTCCTCCGCGGCCCGGATAGCCAGATCCATGGCGGCATCGAGACCGATCGGGTTGGTCATATCAGCGGGCCAAATGTGTTGCTGCCCTGGCGGCTTGTTCACGCAGCGCCCGCACCGCCGCTTGGGGGTCCTGCGCGCCATACACAGCCGAACCCGCAACGAAACAGTCGACACCCGCCTCGGCGGCTTGCTCGATGGTGTCGGCGTTGATACCGCCGTCAATCTCCACGAGCACGGTCAGCTCGCCGGAGTCGACGAGCTTACGCACCGCACGCACCTTCTCGAGTACGCCCGCAATGAATGACTGTCCGCCAAATCCTGGTTCCACCGACATCACCAACAGCGTGTCAAAGTCCTTGAGCACCTCTAGATATGGATCCAGGGGTGTGCCCGGCTTGATGCTGAGGCCGGCCTTGGCGCCCGCGGCACGAATATCACGGGCAACGGCGACGGGATTATCCGTGGCCTCAGCGTGGAAGGTCACATTATGCGCGCCCGCCTCGGCGTATCCGGGTGCCCAACGATCAGGGTTGTCGATCATCAGGTGGCAATCGATGGGGATATCGGTTGCGGCCAACAGGCTGTCGACAACAGGAAGGCCCAGCGTCAAATTGGGTACGAAGTGCCCGTCCATGACGTCCACATGCAACCAGTCGGCCCCTTCCACGGCCGCCATCTCGTCGGCAAGACGTGCGAAGTCGGCGGACAGGATCGATGGGGCGATCATGGGAGCGCGGTGAGACATGCCGTTCAGCTTATGTGCCGCTTCATGCGTGTTTGCGCAGGAGGGCGGTGAACATCGCGTCGGTGCCGTGCCGGTGCGGCCACAACTGCACCGCATCGGTATCGCCGAGCCTGTCCACACCGGGGAACACCGTCCGGGCATCCTCGGCGGTCACCGGGTGACGCCGCACGGCATCGGAGACCACACCCACTGTTTCCGCCAGGTGCGGCGAACAGGTGCTGTACACGATGATGCCGCCCGGTCGAGTCAATTCGATAGCGCTGGAGAGTAATTCGCGTTGCAACTTGACCAGCGCCGGGATATCGCCCGGTTGGCGCCGCCAGCGAGCCTCCGGGCGGCGGCGCAGCGCACCGAGCCCCGTGCACGGTGCGTCAACCAGCACGCGGTCGAAGGACGCCGGCGGCAGCCCGCTCTCACGCCCATCCGCGGTGAGCACCGTCACCGGCAGGGATTTCGTGGCGGTCGCCACCAACCCGGCCCGGTGTGCAGCGATCTCGACGGCCGTGACATGGGCACCACACTCGGCCGCCAGCGCCCCCAACAAAGCCGTCTTGCCACCCGGCCCGGCACACAGGTCAAGCCATCGTTCGTCGGTACCGTCGAGTGGAGCCAGCGCTGTCGCGCGCGCGACCAGCTGGCTGCCTTCGTCTTGTACCTGCGCCAGGCCGTCGCGGAGGGCCTCCAATCGGCCCGGGTTTCCGCCGGGTAGGTACACCGCGTAGGGCGAGTAGCGGCCGACGGTGCCGCCCACCTCTTCGGCCAGCGTCTCCGCATCCATGTGCCCCGGACGTGCGGCGAGGTGAACGACAGGGCGCTCATCGTCACTGGCGAGCACGTCGCCAAGCTCAGCGGCCGCTGGGCCCAGCGCATCGGAAAACGCCTGAGCAATCCACCGCGGGTGGGCGGTCGCGAAGGCGAGTCGGCCGATCCTGTCGGATTCCGGCGGTGCCAACTCCTGTACCCATTCATGCTCGCTACGACGGGAGATGGTCCGCAGTACCGCGTTTACGAAACCTGCCCTGCCCTGGTCGAATTCGACGGCTACGGCATCAACTGTGGTGGACAGCGCGGCATGGGGTTCCACGCGGGTGCGCAGCAGCTGATAGGCACCCAGCCGCAGCGGATCGAGCAACCCCTCGTCCACCTGGTCGATCGAGCGGCCCGCGGCCGATGCGATCACCGCATCGAGAAGGCCACGGGCCCTCGATGTTCCATAGGTGAGCTCGGTGGCGAAGGCGGCATCGCGCCCGGATATCCCGCGCTCACGCAGCAATGCGGGCAGGGCCAGATTGGCGTACGCGTCGTTACGCGATACCGCGCGCAGCACATCGAGCGCTGCCTGCCGTGCCGGATCAAGCTTGCGGCGCGCGCGCTCGGGCGGACGTGCGTCCTGGTTGGGCCGCCTACGCGGCGGTCGTGTGCTCACAGTGCGCGAACCTCCGCATCCAGTCTGGCGCCGCGCGCCCAGTCGACAGCGTTCATCAGCTTCTTCCCTTGGGGTTGCACCTCGTTGAGTGCGATCGCCGTCGTGCCGGTGCCCACCAGCACGTCACGCTTGCGGACCGCGACCGCTCCTGGCGACAGTTGTTCGGCCTGCTCGTCAAGATCGACTCGCACCGGCCCTACCTTGACCCGTGTCTCGCCGATAGTTGTCCAGGCGCCGGGCTCGGGAGTCATGGCTCGCACATGGCGGTCGATCGCACGGGCTGGAAGCTCCCATCGGATACGCGCCTGTTCCACGGTGATCTTCGGTGCGGTGCTCACCCCGTCAGCCACCTGCGGAACGGCCACCAGTGCCCCTTCTTCGATCCCGTCCATTGTCGATTCAAGAAGGCCCGCACCCGATTCGGCGAGCCTGCTCAGCAATGCACCAGCAGTGTCCCCTGCGGTGATCCGCTCGGTGACCACGCCATAGACGGGTCCACTGTCCAAGGCGGACTCGATAAGAAACGTGGTGGCACCGGTTATCTCGTCACCGGCCGCGATGGATGCTTGTACGGGCGCGGCGCCGCGCCAGGCGGGCAACAGCGAGAAATGCAGATTCACCCAGCCGTGCGCGGGCACGGCGAGCAACTCGGGTTTCAGGAGGGCGCCGTAGGCGACCACCGCGCAGCAGTCCGGAGCGAGTTCAGCGAGCTCACTGACGAATTCGGGGTCGTTCGGGCGCGATGGCGTAAGCACGGCGAGCCCATGCTCGTGGGCCAACTCGGCCACCGGCGACGCTGCGGAGGCTCGTCCCCTGCCCGCGCGGGCGTCGGGCCGGGTCAGTACCGCAACCACCTCATGGCGGGAGGCCAACAGCCTTCGCAGGGACGGCAACGCCGGGGCCGGAGTACCGGCGAACACTATGCGCACCGAGTCAGTCTAGGAAGGATGCGCCGTCCACATCGAATCACCGGTGGGCGGACAGAGCGCGGGGTGGCCCCTTGCGTTCGCCGAGGATACCGATCACGAGTCTGGATACATCCGATACCATAATCTTGATGGCTACCAGAGGACGAGGCCGGCCGAGTGGCGCGCCCTACGATCGCAAGTTGCGAACAGAGGACCTACTCGACGCCGCGGAGCGCGCGATTCGCAACAGCGGGGGCTCCGTGTCCATTGCGGAGGTCGCCAGGGAGGCAGGATTCGCCCGATCCGCTTGCTATGCGATCTTTCCCACCAAGGCGGATCTGCTGCGTGCGTTGAGTCGCCGTCACGCCGATCGGCTGATCACCGGTTCGTGGCGAGACAGCATGGTCGGCGATATACGCGATCAAACCCGGGCATTTGCCGACATCGTTATCGACTGGATCACTGCGGAACCGGAGCTCTACGTCGCGCTCGATCGCGACCTCACTGCGCAGGAGAGGCTCGATCACGGGGTCTTCGACCTCATCGCGCAGGTGACCGAAGAGCATTTGCAGGCCGAGTTCCCCGGCGCACACATGCAGCAGCTGGCGCCCATCTGGTCGCGGCTCGCGGTCGGCGGCGTGCTCATGACCATCAACTGGTGGACAAACACCAGCGATATGAGCCGCGAGGAGCTCCTCGGCTACATCGTCGACACTTTCGCCCACGGTATCGGTGGCGGCCCCGCGCTCACCGCCGCTAATGCCTGACGTTCGCCGGATCAACCCACGTGGAGCGGATCGATCTGGACTCTGACGGGCTCGGCCTCGCGTCGCGCACTCAGCGTTGCCACTCCCCGGCGCAAAGCCGCGGCCATCTCAAGTCCCGCGGTGCGTTCGACCCGAATGAGCATGCGCACCACCTCGACGCCATCGGATATCCCGGCCGGGCGTCGCGCCCCCACCGGTAGATCCACGGGTCCCAGCAGCTCGGCTCCCTCGGGAAGATCGGCACTGTCGACGAGGGCCGCCACCGCCGCGGCGGGCCCGTCGATGGCCGCGATATGTACCTGGGGCGGCAAGCCGACCTCCGCACGCGCCGCCAGTTCGGCGGCGGCATGCGCCACCGGATCCCACCGGATCAGTGCCTGCACCGTCGGCAGGGTCGAATCCGCGACGACAACGACGGTTCCGCCTTCGTCACCTCCGCGCACCAGCGCGGCGGCAGCCATCCACTTACGCAAGGTGTCTTCCGCGGCACGTAGGTCCTGACGGCCGAGCAACGCCCACGCATCCAGGAGCAGTGCCGCGCCATATCCGTTGGGCGTCAGGGGTTCTGCCCCGGGTGTGCACACCACCAGGCTCGGCGGCCCGGTGACGGTGCTGTGCACCTCGCCGCCGCCGGATGTCACCACCGGAACTCCCGGCAATGCCCTGCCGAGCTCCTCGGCCGTCCTGCGCGCGCCCACCACCACCGCACGCACCGCGCCCGAACCACACCGGGTACAGCGCAGGTCGGCGTCGACGCGTCCGCACCAGCGACAGCTGGGGCTCGAGGTGTCACTTGGTCCTTCCAGCGCCAGTGGGCCGGTGCAGTGACGACACCGCGCGACAGTCCGGCAGCGGGTGCAGGCCAACGCCGGCACGTACCCGCGGCGCGGCACCTGTACGAGCACCGAATGCCCGCGCTTCAACGCATCCCGCGCGGCGGCCAGTGCCACCATGGGGAGCCGAGCCGAACGGGCCGCCGGATCGCGTTCCTGCGCATATCCGCTGTCGTCGAGGGCACTGATCCGGGCGGAGGCTTTGCGCACCACCGCACGGGCGGCGACCAGGTCATGAGCCCAGCCGCTCTCCACGAGTGCCTGAGACTCGGCCGTGCGCGCATACCCACCGATCACCGCGGCACACCGCAGCTGATGCGCACGCAGCATCGCCACCTCGCGGGCGTGCGGATAGGGAGAACGGGGCTCGGCGAGGTTGTCATCGCCGTCGTCCCACACCATCACCAGCCCCACATCGGATACGGGCGCGAACACCGCAGCCCGGGTACCGATCACCACCGCCGCGTCTCCACGCAGAACCGCCAGCCAGCGCCGATATCGCTCGGCGGGGCCGAGTTCCGCCGAAAGGGCGATGACGCGTTGTGCACCAATATGTTTCACACATTCAGCCGCCAACGCATCGATATCGCGCTGATCCGGGACGACCGCGAGCACTCCCCTGCCGGTGTTCACCGTGGCCACCGCGGCCTCGGCGAGCCGGGTGCACCAGGCCTCACCGGGCAGTGCCTGCCACACTGCGCGCGCGGCGCGGCCCTGCGAGAGTGCCTCGAGAAATCGTTCGCCACGTTGATAGCGGCCCCAACCCGTGCCATCGACCTGCGCAGCCACGACATCATCGGCCGGCGCCGCGCGGATTTCCTTCTCAACGCGCGCGTGACGAGGCGGCAGCGCCAGGCGCAGCACGTCGGCGCGGGTTCCCGCATATCGGGCCGCCACCGCGTCCACGAGCCTGCGCACTTCCGGCGTCAGTACCCGCGTGGGCGATACGACGCGATCCAGCCACCCGAGCTTGCCGGGGTGATCGGTTTCCGAGCGGCGTTCCAGCACGATCGCGTCGACCAGCCGACCGTGGAATCGCACCCGCACCCGCACTCCGGGCTGGGCATCGTCGGATTGCTCCGCCGACACCAAGTAGTCGAACTCCCGATCCAGATGAGGCACGGTGAGCAGCGGCAGTACCCGAGCAACCGGCTCGTGCTCGGCCACTACCCGCGTCGCAGTCACCTGGTGGTTCTAGCAGACGCCCCCGACTCGCAGGTCAGCACCCGATACAGTGACGACATGACCGATTCTGTCGCTCTTCACGCAAGCGGCTCATCGCACGCCGAACCGAGCATCGACCCGATCATCCTCAAGATCCTGGAAGCTGTTCCGATTCAGCTCGTTTCGCCGGACGGGCCGCAGGCTTCCCGGGACGCCTACCGGGCAATCGCCACCGCGCGCCCGCCGTGGATCGAGGTCGCCAAGGTGGAGGACCGCACCATCCCCGGCCCCGCCGGTGAGATACCGGTACGGATCTACTCCCCGTCCGCGGACGGGGTACACCCGGTGTTCGTGCTGATCCACGGGGGTGGATGGGTGATCGGCGACCTGGATACCCACGATGCGGTCGGCCGGGCGGCGGCCGTACAGGCCGACGCCGTGGTGGTGTCGGTGGACTATCGACTGGCGCCCGAACACCCGTATCCGGCCGCGGTCGAGGACTGCTGGGCCGCGTTGCAATGGGTGCACGAACATGCCGCCGACATAGGTGGCGACCCGGATCGCCTTGCCGTCGGCGGCGATTCCGCCGGCGGAAACCTCTCCGCGGTACTCGCCCAGCTGGCCCGCGATAACGGCATTGCGCTGGCCTTCCAGGTGCTGTGGTACCCGGCCACCACCTTCGACGTGACGCTGCCATCGATGATCGAGAACGCCGAGGCACCCGTCCTGGACGTCAAGGCGGTCGCCGGGCTGAGCAAGTGGTATCTCGGGGACACCAATCCCGCCACCGCGGGCCCGACGCTGGTCCCGGCCCGCGCAGAGAGCTTCGAGGGGCTTGCCCCGGCGTTCATCGGCACCGCCCAGTTCGATCCGCTGCGCGACGACGGCGCCAAGTACGCCGAACTGCTCAGCGGCGCCGGCGTGCCGGTCGAGCTGCACAACGCCCCCACCCTGATCCACGGCTACCTGGGTTACGCCGATATCGTGCCTGCCGCCACCGAAGAGCGGGACCGGTCACTGGCCGCTCTCAGGGCCGCGCTGCACGGCTAGCCTCACGCGGGACATGCTCAGCACGTACATCAGCCCGCCTCCCAACAGCGCCCCGGCCGGCCACGACAAAGCGGTCAGGCTCTGTGACGAGGGCAAGAGAGCGAGAGCGACCGCCGCGGCACCCGAAACGGCCAGCGCGATCAGTGCCGCGGGGTTGAACCCACGGATGTAGTAGTAGGCGCCCTCGGTGGACTCGGAGTACAGGTCGGCAGTGTTGGTGCGCTGGCGACGCAGCAGGTAGTAGTCCACGACGAGGATCCCGAACACCGGCCCCATCAGCGCGCCCACCCCACCGAGGAAGTACACGATGGCAGCCTCATTCCCCCAGATGTTCCAGGGCAGCACGACGACCGACAGGACCGCGGTGATGATGCCCCCGGTGCGAAACGAGATGTACTTCGGTGCGACGTTGGAGATGTCGTAGGACGGTGAGACGAAGTTGAGCACCACGTTGATGCCCACAGTGGCGATCGCGAAGAAAACCGCCGCGACCATCACGATGGCATCCGAATCGATATCGGCGACCAGCTCTACCGGATCGGTCATCGCACTGCCGTACTTCTTCAGCGCAGCAAGCGAAATGACGATCGAGATCACCACAAACGCGGTCTCGTTGAGCGGGATACCCAGGGCATTCCCGCGCAAGATCGCCCCGCGGCTGGGTGCGAACCGGGCGAAGTCCGCGTAGTTGACCAAGGGACCGGCCATAAAGGCGACCATCAGAAACGCCACTCCGGTGAAGGCAAGCACCGTGGCCCCAGGTGTGAGCGGCGCCCCGACGCGGGCACCGAAGTCGATGCTCCAGTCCACACTGGCCAGCATCCATATCGCCAGGGCGATCATCCCGATCCACACGACCGGGCCGGCGACATCGGAGGCCTTGCGGACTATCTCCATGCCGTAGTTGAGGATCAGCAGCTGCACGGTCCACAGCGTCAGGAAGGCGGCCCACCCCAGTGCGTGCAGGCCCAAGAACGTCGGCTCGGTCCACGCCCGCAGCCCGGGATCCAACCGCAAAAGCAGCACGATGACCGCTGTGGACGCCAGGTAGGTCTGGATTCCGTACCAGAGAATCGCGACCAGCCCGCGCAGCAGAGCCGGGACATTGGCACCGAAGACCCCGAATGTGGCACGCGCGAACACCGGGAACGGCACTCCTAGCCGTTGGCCGGCGATCCCGATCAGGTTGCTCCCGAACCAAAGCACGAGCACCCCGGTGAAAAGCGCCAACAGGGTCTGCCAGCCCGTGAGTCCCAGCGCCAACATGCCGACGGCGAAGCCGTAGCTGCCCAGACTGTGCGCCGAGGTCATCCACAGACAGAAGATGTCCCAGGTGCGCCAGGTCGCCTGTGCCGCGGTGGTGGGCGCCAGGTCCGCGTTACTCAGCCGGCCCGCAGCCGCTACCGGCGTGAGCTCCCCCTCTGCCGTCGCCATCAGCTCTTCGCCGTGATGTGTTGTGACAGCGCGGGAATGACCGTTTCCCCGTATACCCGCAGGGTCTCCTCCTTGTTGTCGTGCTGTAGGTACCCCGCGAACTGGTCCACCCCGAGAGCTTTGAGCTCCAACAACTTTGCGATGTGATCTGCCGCGGTGCCGAGTACACAGAAGCGCTCGACGATGTCATCGCTCACGAACTCCGCGTGGGTGTTCCCTGCCCGGCCGTGCTGGTTGTAGTCGTACCCCTCACGTCCGGCGATGTAGTCGGTAAGAGATTGCGGTACGTGACCATGGGAGCCGTACCTGGTCACGATGTCGGCCACGTGATTGCCCACCATGCCACCGAACCATCGGCATTGGTCGCGCATATGCGCCCGGTCCGATCCCACATATATGGGTGCGGCCACGCAGATCCGCACATCCGCCGGATCACGTCCGGCCGCCGCTGCGGCATCCCGCACTGCCCCGATCATCCACCGCGCGATATCGATATCGGCAAGCTGCAAGATGAAACCGTCCGCTACTTCGCCGGCCAGGGCGAGCGCCTTAGGCCCGTAGGCGGCGACCCATACCTCGAGCACGGAGCCGCGGCTCCACGGGAATTGCATAGTGGCACCGCGGTATTCGACCGGCCGCGAATTCGCGAGCTCCCTGATGACGTGGATCGAGTCACGCAGTGTGGCCAGGGTTGTAGGCGCGCCGCCGGTCACCCGGACCGCCGAATCACCGCGGCCGATGCCGCAGATAGTGCGGTTGCCGTACATGTCGTTCAGGGTGGCGTACAGCGACGCGGTGACGGTCCAGTCCCGGGTCGCCGGATTGGTCACCATGGGCCCCACGACAATCCGCTTCGTCTCCTGCAGAATCTGGCTGTAGAGCACGTAGGGCTCCTGCCACAGCACGTGTGAATCGAAGGTCCACAGATGACTGAAGCCATGTGCCTCGGCAAGTTTAGCCAGCTGCACGGTTCGCGCAGCCGGAGGATCACATTGCAGGACAACTCCGAAATCCATCGCAGGCCCTCTCTTTCGACCAGTCTCAGATGAGGTATTGACACAGGTCGCGGCGCAGAAACACACCGTCTCCCTTGCTGCCCAGATACTCGTCGCCGTCAACGATCACCTTCCCGCGGGAGAGCACGGTGTCGACGTGTCCGTCGATCTCGTACCCCTCCCACGCCGAATGGTCCATGTTCATGTGGTGGGTCTTACCCAACCCAATCGAAGTGTGCCCGTGGGGGTCGTAGACGACGATGTCCGCGTCGGCACCCGGCGCGATCACCCCCTTGCGGCCGTAGAGCCCGAACATCCGGGCCGGGGTCGTCGAGGTGATCTCCACCCACCGCTCCACGGTGATCCGGCCGTCCACAACTCCCTGGTAGAGCAGATCCATCCGGTGCTCGATCGAGCCGATCCCGTTGGGAATCTTCGAGAAATCGCCGACGCCCATGTCCTTCTGCCCCTTCATGCAGAACGGGCAATGATCGGTCGACACCATTTGTATGTCGTTGGTGCGCAGCGCGCGCCACATCTCATCCTGGTGATGTTCATGCTTGGACCGCAGCGGTGTCGAGCAGACCCACTTGGCTCCCTCGAAATCCGGCGCACCGAGATTCTCCTCAAGGGACAGGTACAAATACTGCGGGCAGGTCTCCCCGTATACGTTCTGGCCCGCGTCACGCGCGGTGGCCAGCTGGGCGACAGCCTGTTTCGCCGAGACGTGCACGACGTACAGCGGCGCTCCCGTCAGGTTGGACAACATGATGGCGCGGTGCGTCGCCTCCTCCTCAAGCTGCCAGGCCCGCGCGATCCCGTGGTAGTACGGATCCGTCTTTCCCGCCGCGAGCAACTGAGCCACCAAAACGTCAATGGCAGGACCATTCTCGGCGTGCATCATGGTCATCAGCCCGGTGTCGGCACCCACCTGCATGGCGCGCAATATCTGTGCGTCGTTGCTGTAGAAGACCCCGGGGTACGCCATGAACATCTTGTAACTCGTGATGCCCTCGTCGGCCAGGCCGCGCAGGGCCGTCAGCGAGGCATCGTTGACGTCACCCACAATCTGGTGAAAGGAGTAGTCCACCGCGCACCGACCGGCCGCCATCTCGTGCCATGTCTGCAGCGAATCTTGCAGCTGCTCACCGTATTTCTGCACGGCGAAGTCGATGATGGTGGTGGTTCCACCCCAGGCCGCGGCCCGCGTCCCGGTCTCGAAGTCATCCGAGGCCGTGGTGCCACCAAAGGGCATCGACATATGAGTATGCGCATCAATCCCACCCGGGATGACATACTTGCCGACCGCCTCGATCACGGTGTCGACCGCACTGGCCAGATCCACCCCCAGCAGCGTGCTGCCGGGTTGCAGGACGGCCACGATCTTCTCGCCGTCGATCAAGATATCCGCGCCGCCGCGGCCGGTCGCCGTCACCACGGTGCCGCCTCGGATCAGGGTCGTTGTCATCGACAGCCTCCTAGGGAGCGACGATCGGGCCGTAGGTGTCAGGCCGGCGATCCCGGTAGAACTGCCAGTCACCCCGCACCTCACGAACCACCGACAGATCCAGATCCCGTATCACGATCTCCTCGGCACTCTCGGAGGCGATCTCGCCGACGTAGTTGCCGCGCGGATCGACGAAGTAGGAACTGCCGTAGAACGTGACGGCCTGATCCCCGAATTCGCCGTTCTCGGTTCCTATTCGGTTGTTGGCGCCGACGAAGTACTGGTTGGCCGCCGCCGCCGCGGGCTGCTCTAGCTCCCAAAGCCTGTTAGACAGGCCGGGTTTGGTGGCCGACGGGTTGAAGACCAGCTCTGCTCCCGCGAGCCCGTAGTTGCGCCAGCCTTCCGGGAAATGCCGGTCGTAACAGATGTAGACGCCGATCTTCCCGGCCGCGGTGTCGAACACCGGGTACCCGAGGTTCCCGGGCCGAAAGTAGAACTTTTCCCAGAATCGATCGAGGTGCGGAATGTGATGCTTGCGGTATTTCCCGAGGTAGGTACCGTCGGCGTCCACGACCGCCGCGGTGTTGTAAAGGACACCCGGCCGCTCCTCCTCATACACCGGTAACACCATGACCATGCGGTGTTCCCTGGCGAGCGCCGCGAACCGTTCGGTAACCGGTCCAGGCACCGACTCGGCGTATTCGTAGTACTTCTTGTCCTGCACGATGCCGAAGTAGGGACCGTAGAAGAGCTCCTGGAAGCAGATCACCTGAGCGCCCTGAGACGCCGCCTCGGCGACAAAGCGCTCGTGCTTGGCGAGCATGGATTCCTTGTCGCCAGTCCAAGTCGCTTGCGTCAGTGCGGCTCTGATCACCGATGAGCCGCTCGCGCGAAGAGCATCAGACACCGTCATTGGCAGACTCTATGCGCACCTCGCCCGGCGCGCGCGCCAATCCGCACAACACCGGCGCGGATGCCCGGAGGTTGGCCGCTTCTCTCCGGGCCTGATGCGCGCGTGGTAGAACACGTTACAGTTCTGCGGTTCACATCCGGGCGATGCCGCCCGCTCACCGAGGGAAACGTCATGCACTGGTACACCGGCGACACCGTTTACGACACCGTGCTGACGGCAGCCCTCGGCTTCGCGGCATTCGTGATCATCGGCGGCCTCTTCGCCCAGAGTTCGTACGGGCGCTTCTCGACGACAAAACTCGGGCTCAATCTGAATCCGAAGCTCGGTTGGTGGCTGATGGAGATTCCGGCGACCGCGGTGTTTCTCGTCTGCTACCTGACCGGACCTGCCCGCTTCGAGCCGACGTCACTGGTTCTTGCCGGGATATGGATGCTGCACTACGCCAACCGCGGCTGGTACTTCCCTTTGGCCATCCGCCAGGTACCCGGCAAGCGCAGCACGTTCAACGTCTCGGTTGTCGTCATGGGCATGCTCGTGACGTCGATGCATGGGTACCTCAACGGAACGCTCTTCAGCCACGACTTCTTCGGGCAATACGACAGCACTTGGCTGCGGGACCCACGATTCCTGGCGGGCCTGGCAATCTACCTGTGTGGATTCGCGCTGCTGCTCAGCTCCGAGTCGATCGTGCGGAACCTGCGTGACAAGAAGAACCCCGGCGGTACCGAATACCGCATCCCCTTCGGCGCTGGGTTCCGATGTGTCACCAGCCCCGCGTACCTGGGCGAGCTGATCGCCTGGTCCGGGTTCGCCCTCCTCACCTGGGCGCTGCCCGGCGTCGCCATCCTGCTGATCACCGCCGGCAATCTGATCCCCCGCGCGCTGGCCACCCACCGCTGGTATCAGGAGAAGTTCACCGATTACCCGACCGACCGGAAAGCCCTGATTCCCTACCTGATCTGAGTACCGGTACGACAAAAACGCCGAGTGTGAGCGGTTCTGCTCACACTCGGCGTTCTTTGTCGAAAGCTAGATGGCGGCTTTGAGCGCGTCGACCCGGTCGGTCCGCTCCCACGGCAGGTCGACATCCGTGCGCCCGAAGTGGCCGTACGCGGCGGTCTGCGCGTAGATCGGCCGCAGCAGATCCAGATCACGGATGATCGCGCCCGGGCGCAGATCGAACACCTCGTTGATGGCCTTCTCGATCTTGACCTGGTCGATCGTGTTCGTGCCGAAGGTGTCGATGAACAGGCCCACCGGAGCGGCCTTGCCGATCGCGTAAGCGACCTGTACCTCGACCCGGTCCGCGAGCCCGGCGGCCACCACGTTCTTGGCCACCCAGCGCATTGCGTACGCGGCGGAACGGTCCACCTTTGACGGATCCTTGCCGGAGAACGCGCCGCCGCCGTGGCGGGCCCAGCCGCCGTAGGTGTCGACGATGATCTTGCGGCCGGTCAGGCCGGCGTCACCCATCGGGCCACCGAGCACGAACTTGCCCGTCGGGTTCACCAACAGCCGGTAGTCGGAAATGTCCAGCGATTCCTGGTCGAGCTCGTCCAGGACCGTGTTGACGACCTTCTCGCGGATATCCGGGGTCAGCAGGTTGTCCAGATCGATATCGGCGGCGTGCTGTGTGGAGAGCACAACCGTGTCGAGCCGCACGGCCTTGTAGCCGTCGTATTCGATGGTGACCTGGGTCTTGCCGTCAGGACGCAGGTACGGCAGCAGCCCTTCCTTGCGAACCTCGGTCAGCCGACGCGCGAGGCGGTGCGCCAGCGCGATGGGCAGCGGCATCAGCTCGGGGGTGTCGTTGATGGCGTAGCCGAACATCAGACCCTGGTCGCCGGCGCCCTGGGCATCCAGCGGGTCGGCAGCACCCTCGACACGGGCCTCGTGGGCAGTGTCGACACCCTGGGCGATATCGGGCGACTGGGCGCCGATGGCGATGTTCACACCGCAGGAGTGCCCGTCGAAGCCCTTGGACGACGAGTCGTAGCCGATCTCCAGAACGCGATCACGCACGATCTTGGGGATGTCGGCGTACGCGGAGGTGGTGACTTCACCGGCGACGTGGACCTGACCGGTGGTCACCAACGTCTCCACCGCGACCCGGGACTTGGGGTCCTGGGCGAGCAGCGCGTCGAGGATCGAGTCGCTGATGGCATCACAAATCTTGTCCGGATGCCCCTCGGTCACCGATTCACTGGTGAAAAGCCGTCCCGCTGAGCTCACAGCGCAGCCCCTTTCAGATCGTTACGTGTCCTAATCATTATGGCCGACGACGTGAGATCGGGGCCATGCCCGGTTGTCAGCTTCACTGACAAAGCCCGGCGACGGCATCCACAATACGGCTTGCCATCAGAACTTTGGTGCCGTGCTCCAGGACAACTTCGGTGACCTCGCCGCCGCTTTGGACGGACAGCAGCCAACCATCGTTGCTATCCACTTCGAACGCTCGTCCTTCACCAACGGCGTTGACTACCAACAGATCACAGCCCTTGCGCTTCAGCTTGGCGCGCGCGTGATAGAGCACATCGCCGTTGGCATCACCGGTTTCGGCGGCGAATCCGACAATGGCCCGCATCTTGGGCAGCTGCCCGTCGGTGCGCGCCCGGACCACACCGGCGAGCACGTCAGCGTTGCGCAGCAATTCGATGGGCGCATCGACGGGATTCTCACCGTCGGCACCGTGGCTCTTTTTGATCTTGCTGGTCGCAACGTGGGCGGGCCGGAAATCGGCCACAGCGGCAGCCATGATCAGCGCCTCGGCCGCGGGAGCGTGTTTGGTCACCGCGTCCTGCAGTTGTGCGGCGGAGCTGATGTGCACCACGTCGACACCGGCAGGATCCGGCAGCCCGACGGTATGCGCCGCGATGAGCGTGACCTCGGCGCCGCGTTGTGCGGCGACCCGGGCTATCGCGTATCCCTGCTTACCGGAACTACGGTTCCCGATGAAGCGCACGGGATCCAGAGGCTCACGGGTGCCGCCGGCGGTGACCAGGACGCGCACACCGGCCAGATCGTGCGGCAGTGCGTCGGCCCGCGCCAGCAGCAGCTGAGCCAGGGTGGTGATTTCCTCGGCCTCGGGAAGGCGACCGGGACCGGTGTCGGCTCCGGTGAGCCGTCCGGACGCGGGCTCTAGGACAACCGCGCCACGCTCACGCAGTGTCGACACGTTGTGCTGGGTGGCGGCGTGCAGCCACATCTCCGTGTGCATCGCCGGAGCGAAGAGCACCGGACAACGCGCGGTCAGCAGGGTCGCGGTCAGCAGATCGTCGGCGCGACCCGTAGCCGCGCGGGCCAGGAGATCCGCGGTGGCAGGCGCGACCACCACGAGGTCGGCATCCTGCCCCAGCCGCACATGCGGGACCTCCGGAACGTCGTCGAACACGCCGGTTCTGGCCGGCTCGCCCGAGAGCGCCTCAAAGGTTGCGGCACCCACGAACTGCAGGGCCGACTCGGTGGGAATGACGCGGACGCTGTGTCCGGCCTCCGCGAGCTGGCGTACCACGGTGCAGGCCTTGTAGGCGGCAATTCCCCCGCCCACTCCGACGATGATCCGCTTACGGTCGGCCATGACCGGCGTCCTGGCTTCTACTCGCCTTCGGTGTGCTCAAGCAGGTCGCCGTGGATCTCGCGCAGCGCGATCGACAGCGGCTTCTCCTGCAGACCCGGCTCGACCAGCGGCCCCACGTACTCGAGGATGCCGTCGCCCAGCTGGTTGTAGTAGTCGTTGATCTGGCGGGCCCGCTTGGCTGCGTAGATCACGAGCGCGTACTTGCTCGAGGCCCGCGCCAGCAGCTCGTCGATCGGTGGGTTGGTGATACCCAGCGGCGTGTCGAGAGCGGCGTCGTAGCTGTCGGTGCCCGGTTCGACGATGACGTCGGTCTGGGAGGTGCTCACTAAGAAATCTCCTGGATAGGTAGATGGCGCTGAGTATGGCTGGCGCAGTGTTCGCAGTGTCTGTTGATGCGCTGCCGGTTAACGTCCGACCAATAACGATACCAACTGTGCGCAGGCATTTTCCAACTGGTCATTGACGACGATGACATCAAAGTCACTTTGAGCCGCCATTTCGACCTCGGCGGTTTGCAATCGCCGGGCGATCACGGCCTCCGATTCGGTGCCTCGGCCGGTAAGCCGCTGCACCAGCGCGTCCCAGCTCGGCGGGGACAGGAAGACCGTCAGCGCCTGCGGAAGTGCGGCCTTGATGGCGCGGGCCCCGGCCAGATCGACCTCGATGAGGGTCGGACGACCGGCCTCCATCGCCTCGCGGACAGGCGCGGCAGGAGTCCCCGAACGCTGCAATCCGCCATGGATATCGGCCCATTCCAGCAGCGCACCGGTGTCAATCAGCCGCTGGAACTCCTCGGCGGTGACGAAGTGATAGTCGACGCCGTCCACTTCACCGGGCCTCGGGGCCCTGGTAGTGGCGGAGACGCTGAAGAAGAGGCCCTGTACGTCATCGCGTAGGCGACGCACGACGGTGGACTTACCGACGGCTGAGGGGCCGGATAGGACTACTACCCGGCCCCTCATCGAAGCTGTCATCTGGAGAAGATCAGGAAAAGTCGAACCGCTCCAACAACGCCTTGCGCTGACGGTCACCAAGACCACGCAAACGGCGGGTCGGGGCGATCTCCAGTTCGGTCATGATCTCCTGCGCCTTGACCTTGCCGACCTTGGGCAGGGCTTCCAGCAGTGCGGAAACCTTCATCTTGCCCAGGACCTCATCGGTCTCGGCGTCCTTGAGCACCTGCTTGAGATTGGTGCCGCCTTTCTTGAGCTTCTCCTTGAGCTCGGCCCGGGCGCGGCGGGCGGCAGCCGCCTTCGCCAACGCGGCGGCACGCTGCTCGTCAGTCAACTGTGGAAGGGCCACGATTCCTCCGTCTCATACGAAACTCGTCGGTTTTTCTGATCGGCTGGAAAACAACCAGCCAGCGACAGCGACCGTACCCACGCCAACCGACATATGTGAACCCCACCCCCCTCTTCTCGGTGAAAATCGCCTGCTAGAGGGGCCGCGGGCGATCCTGCCGAGCAACCATCGCGTCCACCCGTTCCCACCCGGCATTTCTGCAGGTCGCGATTGAATAGCATTGTTGTGCAATGAGTTTCACACAGAGTTGACAACACCGCCGAATCTTGTACCTGAACCGGAGACAAGCAAACCGTGAGTGCCATGAGGGCAAACTGAAAATCTTGTGTGAATCGCGTGTTGCGCGTGTCGCGACCCATCAACGTCCAGTTGATAGAGACGCAGGTGAAGACGCCGACGACCAGGCGCCCCGTGAAGTTGCTTAGCAAGGCACAGCAGTTGCTGGGTAGGGTGCGCCATATGGGTGACTTCACGCACCCATCACGTGAGCGTGATCGGGTATTGGATGCCGTGAGGCTCGTGTCACTGGCCACCGTCGTGGCCTACCACGTCCTCGCGGGTAGCCCCACCCTCGTCAAGGGCAAACCAGCTATGTCTGCGAATTACCACGTTCACTGGCTATTTTGGCTGATCCCGCTGATGCCGCTGTTCTTCTTCGCGGGTGCCGCAGCAAATCTTCATTCCTGGGAGTCCGGTAAGTCGTGGGGTCAATTTCTGATGAGCCGAACGACGCGGCTCTTCCGTCCGGTGTTCTACTTCCTCGCATTCGTCGCGCTGGTGACCACCTTGCTGCGCGTCACCATGGGCAACTCCAGACAACTCCTGTATCTGGAGATGCGTCATATCGAGCTGCTCTGGTACGTCGGGGCCTATCTGCTGACGCTGGCGTTCATGCCCTGGCTGGCCCGCATCCGCACGGGACGCCGACTCGGCTGGTTCATCGCGGCAATGTGCCTGTTCACGGCCCTGATCGACACCATCAGCGTCATCACAGACACCTGGGTGATGACCGGCTGGATCAACATGATCTTCGTGTGGCTTGTCCCCGCCGCGTTGGGCATCGCGTACCAGCGCGCGCTCATCCCCCGCCGGGTGGCGTTGGCAGCCGCGGCTGTCGCCCTGGGCGCCACCGCGGCACTGGCCATCTTGGGGCCCTATCCCACGGGGCTGATCGCCAACATGCCGCCGACCTTGCTTCTCGCGACGAGCGCGATAGCGGAGTGTCTGGTGGTGATCGCGCTCGCACCGACCATCAATCGCCGGCTACAGGGGGCGCGCACCTGGAGATTCCTCGAGCTGTGCAACAGCGGCAGCATGACGATCTACCTGTGGCACTGGGTGGTCACGTTCCTGTTGTCCTACGGGGTCTACCTGGCCCTTCACATCGGGTTGGTGAGCCCGCGCGATGCCTGGTACTGGCCGGGAAACGTGCTGCGACTGGCCATCGTGTGCGCCATCGTGGCCGTCTTCTTCGTGCCCCTGCGGGCCACAGAACGCCGCACGCTGCCGTGGTGGGACCGCCCCATCCCGCCGATGGGCAAGGGGCGCGATATCGCGGTCGGCGTCCTCGTGCTGATCGGCGCGATACTGACGCTCGTCTATACCCGGATCTATGTCATCAACCCCGGCTGGGGCGGGTTCACACCCATCGGACGATGGGTCGTTGTCGCCTCACTGATACCACTGGCCGCTGCGCGCGTTCTCTGCCGAAAGCCGTTGCCCGGCAGAGTGAATAAATCAGAGGATGAGCTTCCGCTTGTTCACTCCGTAAGCAGGTAGGCGACGCTGTCACGCAGCCTCGACACGGCCGCACGCAGCGCCGCGACGTCAGGGCCCTCACGCAGCACCTCGCGCGAAACCGCCGGCAGCAGCAGCGATCCCGGAGCCCCACCCAAGCCGCGCAGATCCTCGGGCCTACCCCCCTGGGCGCCGAGCCCCGGGACAAGCACGGGGCCGCCGATCGACGACAAATCCGGTGGATCGGTGACGGTTACCCCGACCACCACACCCACAGATCCCGGACCGGCCTCCTGCGCGTTCAACGCGGCTACCTGGTCCACCATCGCCTGCGCGACGGTCACTTCCGCAGTGCGAGCCCGCTGCACTGGAGGTGCTTCCGGATTGGAGGTCGCGGCGAGGACGAAGACGCCACGATCACGTTCACGCGCCAGGTTCAACAACGGAGATAACGACCCGAAGCCCAGGTACGGCGAGGCGGTGACAGCATCGGAACTCAACGGCGAATCACCCAGCCAAGCCTGCGCATATGCCGCCATGGTCGATCCGATGTCTCCGCGCTTGGCGTCAGCCAGCAGCAATACCCCAGCGTCACGCAGTCCCTCGATGACCCGTTCGAGTACCGAATACCCTGCGGCACCATAGGTTTCAAAGAACGCCACCTGCGGTTTGACGATCGCCACGTCGCCGAAGGCCTCCACGCAAATATCGCTGAACCTGGCCAGGCCCGACGCATCGGCATCCAGCCCCCAGGCGCGCAGCAGCTCCGGATGCGGGTCGATGCCCACGCACAATGGGCCGCGGGATGTGGTGGCGGCCTGCAGCCGTGCGCCGAACGTCACCGCAAGCCCGCGTGGAGTTCCTGCAGCGAGCGCACGCCGATATCGCCACGGATACCCGCCTCGATCCCCTGCACCGCGGCCGAAGCGCCCTGCACCGTGGTGATGCACGGGATGTTCATCGACACCGCGGCCGATCGGATCTCGTAACCGTCGACGCGAGGGCCCGAGTTCCCGTACGGGGTGTTGATCACCATCGCGACCTTGCCGGACTTGATGACGTCCACCGCCGACTGCGCCGGACGCCCCTCCCCCGCGCTCTCATAGTGCTTGCGCACCTCTTCGCATGGTATTCCATTGCGGCGCAGCATCTCTGCCGTACCTTCGGTCGCCAGCACCTTGAATCCGAGATCCGCCAGCCGCTTCACCGGGAACACCAGGGACCGCTTGTCGCGGTTGGCCACCGAGACGAAGATCGTGCCCTCCTTGGGCAGCGAACCGTATGCGGCGGTCTGGCTCTTGGCGAAGGCGCTGCCGAAATCGGCGTCGATACCCATGACCTCGCCGGTGGACTTCATTTCGGGTCCCAGCAGCGAATCCACTTGGCTGCCGTCGGCCTTGCGGAATCGGTGGAACGGCAGCACGGCTTCCTTGACCGCGACGGGAGCACCGGGTGGCATGGTCGCGCCGTCGCCGTCGGTAGGCAACAATCCCTCCTCGCGCAGACCGGCGATGGTGGCGCCCAGCATGATCCGCGCGCACGCCTTAGCCAGCGGCACCGCCGTCGCCTTGGAGACGAACGGCACCGTACGGCTCGCACGCGGGTTCGCTTCCAGGACGTACAGCACGTCATCCTTGAGCGCGTACTGCACATTGAGCAGGCCGACCACACCGATTCCGTGTGCGATGGCCTCGGTGGCGGTGCGCACCTTTTCGATATCGCTGCGGCCCAGGGTAACCGGCGGCAGCGCACACGCCGAGTCACCGGAGTGAATGCCGGCCTCCTCGATATGTTCCATGACGCCGCCGAGGTAGACCTCGGTGCCATCGCACAACGCATCGACGTCGATCTCGATGGCGTCCTCGAGGAAGCGGTCCACCAGCACCGGGTGTTCGGGCGAGAGCTGGGTGGCGCGAGTGATGTAACCGTGCAGGGTGTCCTCGTCGTAGACGATCTCCATACCCCGTCCGCCCAGCACGTAGGACGGGCGCACCAGCACCGGGTAGCCGATGTCGGCCGCGATCTTTCTGGCCTGCTCGAACGTCGTCGCGGTGCCGAACCGTGGCGCCGGCAGACCAGCCGCCACCAGCAGGTCCCCAAACACGCCCCGGTCCTCGGCGCGGTCGATGGCCGCCGGGCTGGTGCCCACCACGGGTACTCCAGCATCGGCCAAACGCTTGGCCAGCCCCAGCGGGGTCTGTCCGCCGAGCTGCACGATAACACCGACGACACCCGGTCCACCCCGACCGGATTCGCTTTCCGCGTGGTAGACCTCGAGCACGTCCTCGAAGGTCAGCGGTTCGAAGTACAGGCGGTCTGCGGTGTCATAGTCGGTGGACACCGTCTCCGGGTTGCAGTTGACCATGATGGTCTCAAACCCGGCCTGCGACAACGTGGTTGCCGCGTGCACGCAGCTGTAGTCGAATTCGATGCCCTGACCAATGCGGTTGGGGCCCGAGCCCAGGATGAGCACCTTGGGCCGCTCGGTCTGCGGGGCCACTTCCGATTCCGCCGCCGGATCCAACTCGTAGCTCGAATAGTGATACGGGGTCCTGGCCTCGAACTCGGCGGCGCAGGTGTCTACGGTCTTGTACACCGGCCGGATACCCATCCGGTGCCGCAACGACCGCACTCCGTCCTCCCCCGCAAGTTCCGGTCGCAGCGCGGCGATCTGACGATCCGAGAGCCCGTAGTGCTTGGCGCGGCGCAGCAGTTCCTCGTCGAGGATCGGCGCATCGCGCAGCGCGGCACCGAGTTGGTGAATCTGCGCGATTTCTTCGACGAACCACGGATCGACGCCGGTGATCTCGGCCACCTGCTCGACGGAGACACCGGCGGCCAACGCGTGTTCGATCCCGTAGAGGCGCCCGTCACGTGGCACCCGCAGCTCCTGCAGGAACGTGTCCAGATCTTCGATGGGACCCACATTGTCGGTCCAGAAGCCCGCCGCGGAGGTCTCCAGGGAACGCATGACCTTCCCGAGTGCCTCGGCGAAGTTCCGCCCCAGAGACATCGCCTCACCCACCGATTTCATGGTGGTGGTCAATGTCGCGTCGGCGCCGGGGAACTTCTCGAATGCAAACCGGGGTGCCTTCACCACGACATAGTCCAGAGTCGGCTCGAAACAGGCCGGGGTCTCCTTGGTGATGTCGTTGACGATCTCGTCGAGCGTGTACCCGATCGCGAGCTTGGCCGCGATCTTGGCGATCGGGAATCCGGTTGCCTTGGAGGCCAACGCACTTGAGCGCGATACACGCGGATTCATTTCGATGACGATGAGGCGACCGTCGCGTGGGTTGATGGCGAACTGGATGTTGCAGCCGCCGGTGTCGACACCGACCTCGCGCAGGATCGCGATACCGAGGTCGCGCATCTTCTGATACTCGCGGTCGGTCAGCGTCATCGCGGGAGCGACCGTCACCGAGTCTCCGGTGTGCACACCCATCGGATCTACGTTCTCGATCGAGCACACCACCACCACGTTGTCGCGGCTGTCGCGCATCAGCTCGAGCTCGAATTCCTTCCAGCCGTAGATGGATTCTTCGATCAGCACATTCGCCGAAGGCGACGCCGCAAGTCCCTCGCCCGCCATCCGCTCAACATCCTCAGGCGTGTACGCCATGCCGGAGCCCAGGCCGCCCATGGTGAACGACGGGCGAACCACCACCGGCAGTCCCAGGTCCGAGACGGTGTCGCGGACCTCGTCCATGGTGAAACAGACGCGGGACTTCGCGGACTCGCCACCAACCTTGGCGACGATGTCCTTGAACCGCTGCCGGTCCTCACCGCGCTGGATGGCCTCGAAGTTCGCGCCGATGAGCTCCACGCCGTGCCGGTCCAGTGCACCGTTCTCGTAGAGCGCAACCGCGGTGTTCAACGCGGTCTGACCGCCCAGCGTCGGCAGCAGGGCATCGATCTTGTTGCCCTGCTCTGCCTGTGCGGCGATGACTTTCTCGACAAACTCGGCGGTAATCGGCTCGACATAGGTGTGATCGGCGTACTCCGGGTCGGTCATGATCGTCGCCGGGTTCGAGTTGACGAGACTGACCTGCAGCCCCTCCGAACGCAGCACGCGGCACGCCTGGGTGCCCGAGTAGTCGAACTCGCAGGCCTGGCCGATCACGATGGGCCCGGAGCCAATGACCAGGATGTGGTTGAGATCTGCGCGACGTGGCATCAGCGGTTACCCCGATTCTCAAGTGCCGTAACGAACTGATCGAACAGGTACTCGGCGTCATGCGGTCCGGCCGCTGCCTCAGGGTGGTACTGCACCGAGAAGGCCGACCCGTCGAGTAGCCGGATACCCTCCACCACACCGTCATTGGCGCAGGTGTGACTGACCTCGGCCCGCCCAAACGGCGTGTCGAACTGCTCGCCCGCTTCACCTTCGAGGGCGAAGCCGTGGTTCTGCGCGGTGATCGCCACTCGACCGGTCGAGTGGTCGATGACCGGGATATTGATGCCGCGATGCCCGAAGGTCATCTTGTAGGTGGACCGACCCAGCGCCCGGCCCAGCAGCTGATTACCGAAGCAGATGCCGAACAGCGGGACTTTCTGCTCGAGCACCGCGCGCGTCACCGCCACCACATGGTCGGCGGTCGCCGGATCGCCCGGCCCGTTGGACAGGAACACACCGTCGGGTGCCAGCGCGAGCAGCTCCTCCGGACTGATGGACGAGGGCACCACCTGCACACGAATACCGCGTCGCGTGAAGTTGCGCGGGGTGTTGGTCTTGATGCCCAGGTCCAAAGCCGCGACAGTGAACCGATGGGCGCCATCAGGTTCCACGGTGTAGGTCTCATCGGTGCTTACTTCGCCGGCCAGATCCGCACCCAGCATCGCGGGTTGGCCATTGACGCGCGAGAGCAGGAAGTCGGTAGGCGCGTCGGCAACGGTTCCGCTGAAGATCCCCGCCTTCATCGACCCGCGGGTGCGCAGGTGACGGACGACGGCACGGGTGTCGATTCCGGCGATGCCGACGACGTGCTGCTCCTTGAGGGCATTGTCGAGAGAACCCGTGGCCCGCCAATTCGATACCCGGTTGGATGGATCTCGCACCGCGTACCCGGCAACCCAGATCTTGCCGCCGCGGCTCTCGTTGTCCTCGTCGTTCCACCCGGTGTTGCCGATCTGCGGCGCGGTCGCCACCACGATCTGCCGGTGATAGCTCGGATCGGTCAGGGTTTCCTGGTAACCCGACATAGCCGTGCAGAACACCGCCTCGCCGAGGGTTTCACCCACCGCACCGAACGGCTTACCGGTGAACACCCGCCCGTCTTCGAGAACGAGCACCGCCTTGTCACTCATGACGCCTGCTTCCATTCCTCGTATTCGCTTCGCGGTCGTGCCAAAAATCCGGTGTCGATCTCGACGCCCGAGGGCAGCCGCCACCGAATCGCGAGAATTCCGTCGTGGGTAAGTACCTTGCCCGCCAGCGCCTTTGCCGTGCGAATCTCGGTGATGACATCCGCGGGTATCCAGATGTCTGCGGTTCCGCTGCGCTCCAGCAGGACTCCACTGGTGTATCGAGTCAAGGTGGCGCTCGCCCGGTAGCCCAAGTCGCCCACCGCGATCCGATCTTGCCAGTCCGGTGCGATGGTACTGCCGACGTAGAGACCCTCCGCGGGTTCGATGACGATGTCGCCGCGCTCGGCGGGCACGACGGGCAGCTCGCCGACGGTATCGGCCTGGCGCTGTGCGCGTGCGCGCCAGCCGCGCCACATCAGTCGGAAGAGCAGCACCGACAAGGTGAGTGAAGCGCCCGCCATGATGAGCGCACCGACGAAGTCTCCGTGGTTCACAGCGCCACCTTGCCGTCCCGGGCAGTCACCCGGCCGCGCAGCAGCGTGGCAGTCACGGTGGCAGGCAACGTCATCGATTCGAAGGGGGTGTTGGCCGACTTACTGGCCAGCCCATCGCCGCTGACGGTCCAGGTTGCATCGGGGTCAACGATCGTGAGGTTCGCGGGCTCACCGACCGCCAGCGGACGCCCCTGGTCGGGCAGACCGACGATCTGCGCCGGACGCTCGCTCATCACCCTGGCGATATCGCGCCAGGTCAGCAATCCCGGTTTCACCATGGTCTCGACGACCACGGACAGCGCGGTCTGCAACCCCAGCATGCCGGGCCGCGCCGCGGCGAATTCGCAGCATTTCTCGTGATCGGCATGCGGCGCGTGATCGGTAGCCACACAGTCGATCACGCCGTCGGCGAGGGCCCGACGCAATGCTTCGGCGTCGCTTGACTCCCGCAACGGCGGGTTCACGCGGTACACACCGTCGTACGAGACAAGCAGGCTGTCATCGAGCAGCAGGTGATGCGGAGTCACCTCCGCGGTGATGGAAATCCCTTGCGCCTTTGCCCATGTGAGCAACTCAACGGTGCCCGCGGTCGATGCGTGACAGATATGCACTGGGGCGCCGGTATCGCGGGACAAAATCGCATCCCGCGCGACGATGGATTCCTCAGCGGCGCGGGGCCATCCGGTCAGGCCCAGCTTCGCCGCGTGGGCACCCTCGTGCGCCACGGAGCCGACGGTCAGCCGCGGTTCCTCGGCATGTTGGGCGATGAGCACACCCAGCCCCTTGGCGTACTCCAGCGCACGTCGCATCACCAGCGGATCGTGCACACACTTACCGTCATCGGAGAACATCCGCACCCGGCCCGCGCCACGCGCCATCATCGCCATCTCGGTGAGCTGCTTGCCCTCTAGCCCGACGGTGACGGCGCCCACCGGATGCACGTCGACAAGTCCCACCTGTTGGCCGCGCTGCCACACGTGATCGGTCACCACTGGGCTGTCCGCCACCGGGTTGGTGTTGGCCATCGCGAAGACGGCGGTATAGCCACCCAAAGCCGCCGCCGCCGAACCGGAGTCGATGGTCTCGGTGTCTTCACGGCCCGGCTCGCGCAGGTGCGTGTGCAAGTCGACGAAGCCGGGCAGCAGCACCTGACCGGGCGCTTCGATCGCCGTGTCGACCTCGGTCTCGATGCCCGGCCCAATACCGGCCTCGATGCGGGTGATCTGGCCGTCCTCGACGAGGACGTCTACCTGCTCACCCTCCCCGTACAGCAGTACGCCCTTGATCAAGACACTCATGCGGGCACCGCCTCATCGGAACCCACCAGGAGGTGGAACAGCACGGCCATACGGATATGCACTCCATTCGATACCTGTTGCAGAACAGCGGATTGCGAAGAATCAGCCACAGAGGACGCGATTTCCATACCGCGCAGCATGGGGCCGGGATGCAGCACCACCGCGTGTTCGGGAAGAAGCCGCTGTCGGGCCTCGGACAAGCCGTACAGCACCGAGTACTCGCGCGCCGATGGGAAGAAGCCGCCGGTCATACGTTCGGCCTGCACCCGCAGCATCAGAACCGCGTCCGCCCCGGGCAGCTCGGCATCCAGGTCATGGGTGACCGTCACCGGCCAGGTCTCAATACCCACGGGCAGCAGCGTGGGCGGTGCCACCAGCACCACTTCCGCACCGAATGTACTGAGCAACAAGGCATTCGACCGAGCAACTCGACTGTGCAGGATGTCCCCGACAATCACGATGCGACGCCCCTCGAGGCCGCCCAGCCGCTGGCGGATGGTGAGCGCATCGAGCAGCGCCTGGGTGGGGTGCTCGTGGGTACCGTCGCCTGCATTGATGACCGCCGGGCCGCCCTCACCTTCTGCGGTCCACTGGGCCAGCTGGGCGGCAACTCCCGAAGCCGGGTGGCGCACGATCAGCGCATCGGCACCGATCGCGCGCAAGGTCAAAGCGGTGTCGCGCAGCGACTCGCCCTTGGCCACTGACGAGCCCGATGCGCTGACGTTGATGACGTCCGCGCTCATCCACTTGCCCGCGACCTCAAAGGAAACTCTGGTCCGCGTGGAGTTCTCGTAGAACATCGTGATGATGGTGCGCCCGCGCAGGGTCGGCAGCTTCTTGACCTCGCGCCCCGCCAGGGCCTGCAAGAACCGGTCGGCGTCATCGAGGATGGCGGTGGCCTCGTCGCGGGTCAGGTCGGCCGCGGACAGCAGGTGCTTCACGAGGCCTCTCCCTGCCCGCTGTTGATCACCACGGAGTCGCGACCGTCATGCTCGGTCAGCAGCACTTTGACGTCTTCGGAGCGTGCGGTCGGCACGTTCTTACCCACGTAATCCGCGCGCAGCGGCAGCTCCCGATGCCCACGATCAACCAGCACCGCCAGCTGCACCGCGCGGGGTCGGCCCAGGTCGCGCAGCGCGTCGAGGGCCGAGCGCACGGTGCGTCCGGAGAACAACACGTCGTCTACCAGGACAACCAGCGCACCATCGACTCCGCCCTCGGGAATGGAGGTGCGTTCGAGCGGGCGGTGGGGTTTGTTACGCAGATCGTCACGGTAGAGCGTGATATCCAGGAATCCGGCCGGCACGTCGACACCGGAGAACTCGGTGATGTGTGCGGCCAATCGCTTGGCGAGCGTGGCGCCGCGGGTGGGAATCCCGACCAATACGACGCGAGGTGCGTCACCGGAATCGGAAAGCGCGGTCTTTTCGATGATTTGATGCGCGATACGCGAGATGGTCCTGCCGACATCTGCGGCGGACAACAGTTCGCGTCCCTCTGGTATTACGCCCACGCTTACGCGAGACCTCCTTCTCCGCCTCACTGGACGGATCGTTAAAGGATGTCACTTATCGCCAGGGAGCTTAGCATCCGGGCACCCGACAGCCACGACTGACAGGATGGAGTCATGTCCGAGTCTGACGGCACGTTTGATGCAGCTCTCGCTCCGATTCGCGCCGCGGTCAATGACCGCATTCTGGCCGGAGCGGTCACGCTGGTGTGGCAGGGCGGGCAGCTCAAGCACCTGGGCGCCGTGGGTTATCGCGATGTCGACGCCGGTCTGCAGATGGCCGACAACACCATTTTTCGCATCGCGTCCATGACAAAGCCGGTGATCAGTGCGGCCGCCATGACTCTTGTCGACGACGGCACGATCCGCCTGAACGACCCGATCACCACCTGGCTGCCGGAGTTCGCCCAGATGCGGGTGCTCACAGATCCGGACGGCCCGCTGGATGACACATTCCGGGCGCCGCGCACCATCACTGTCGAGGACCTGTTGACCCATCGCAGTGGGCTGACCTACGACTTCATCGCGACCGGACCGATAGCGAAGGCCTACCAGCCGCTGCACACCGCGGCATTCAGCGAGCCCGACGAGTGGATCGGGGCCATCGCCGCGCTGCCGTTGGTCTACCCGCCCGGTGAACGCTTCCATTACAGCCATTCCACCGATGTGCTCGGCCTACTCATCGCTCGTGCGGCGGGGCTACCGCTCAACGAGCTATTGCGTCAACGAATCCTGGATCCGTTGGGCATGTCCGATACCGATTTCTTCGTTCCCGAGCGCAAGGCGAGCCGATTGGCACGCCTGTACGGCCTCGGAGACGACGACCAGATCGTGGTGGCCGACCGCGGCTATCTCACCTCGATGCCGACGTCAGCACCGGCGCTGTGCCGCGGCGGCGGCGCTCTCGCGAGCACCGCGCACGACTACCTCACCTTCGCGCGGGCGCTCCTCGGCGGTGGACAGGCCGACGGAGTGCGCATCCTCTCCCCCGAATCGACCGCCGCGCTGCGCACCAACCGCCTCACCCCGGCTCAGCGGAAGCTGCCGTCCTTCGGCCTGCCGTACTGGACCGGACGCGGTTTCGGCCTTGGCCTGTCGGTCGTGCTCGATCCGAACGAGGCCGCATTGTTCGGTCCGGGCGGCGCCGGCACCTTCGGCTGGCCGGGGGCATTCGGCACCTGGTGGCACGCCGACCCGAAGGCCGACGCGATCCTGATGTTTCTGCCGCAGTGGCGCATGCCGGACCTGGACCCAAAGGCCGCCCTGGCGCGTACATCCACGCTGCGACTGCAGCTGCTCCATGTTCAGTTCGCGCAGGCGGTCTACGCCGCGCTGTAGCGACGAGGCCTCTGTAGGCATTCTTGAGCCCTCGACAACACCATGGAAGACAACGCAGTTCGACAGCCCACACCAACCCGATACCGAGGTTCACGATGACGATCCTGGCTCCTGAGACCAGCAGCGAACCCAGCGAATCGCTCGATCCGCGTGATCCGTTGCTGCGTCTGAACATGTTCTTCGATGACGGCACGGTGGAGTTGCTGCATGAGCGTGATCGCTCGGGTGTGCTGGCCGCCGCTGGCACGGTCAACGGAGTCAGGACCATCGCCTTTTGCACCGATGGCACCGTCATGGGCGGAGCCATGGGTATCGAGGGCTGCCGGCACATCGTGAACGCCTACGACACCGCCATCGAGGAGCAAAGCCCCATCGTGGGGATCTGGCACTCCGGCGGTGCCCGCCTGGCCGAAGGGGTCTCGGCCCTGCACGCGGTCGGGCTGGTCTTTGAGGCCATGATCCGGGCCTCCGGTTACATCCCGCAGATCTCGATCGTGGTCGGATTCGCCGCTGGCGGTGCCGCCTACGGCCCCGCCCTGACCGACGTCATCATCATGGCCCCCCAAAGCCGCGTGTTCGTCACCGGCCCGGACGTGGTGCGCAGCGTGACCGGCGAAGACGTCGACATGGCCACCCTGGGCGGCCCCGAAGCCCACCACAAAAAATCCGGGGTCTGCCACATCGTGGCCGACGACGAACTGGACTCCTACGCGCGCGGGCGCAAACTGATCGGCTTCTTTTGCCAGCAAGGCGTTTTCGATCGCGGCCGCGCCGAATCCGATCACACCGACCTACGCGCACTGCTGCCCGCATCAGCCAAACGCGCCTACGACGTACACCCCATCGTCAACGCCCTGCTGGACGCCGATGACCCGTTCGAAGAGTTCCAGGGCAAATGGGCCCCCTCCATGGTCATCGGCCTGGGCCGCCTGGCCGGACGCAGCGTCGGAGTCCTGGCCAACAACCCACTGCGCCTGGGCGGCTGCCTGAACTCCGAAAGCGCCGAAAAAGCAGCACGTTTCGTACGCCTATGCAACGCCTTCGGCATCCCCCTGATCGTGCTCGTGGACGTACCCGGCTACCTACCCGGCGTCGGCCAGGAATGGGGCGGAGTCGTGCGCCGCGGCGCCAAACTGCTGCACGCCTTCGGTGAAGCCACCGTGCCGCGCGTCACCCTGGTGACCCGCAAAATCTATGGCGGGGCCTACATCGCCATGAACTCACGCTCACTAGGGGCCACCAAAGTCTTCGCCTGGCCCGACGCCGAAGTCGCCGTCATGGGCGCCAAAGCCGCCGTCGGCATCCTGCACAAAAAACAACTCGCCGCCGCCCCCGCAGACGAACGCGAAGCCCTCCACGAAGAACTCGCCCTCGAACACGAACGCATCGCCGGCGGCGTGGACCGCGCCATCGAAATCGGCGTCGTCGACGAAGAAATCGAACCCTCACAAACCCGCGCCGTCCTCACCCGCGCACTCGCCGAAGCCCCCTCACGACGCGGCCGCCACAAAAACATCCCCCTGTGAGTCACCGTTCCCAACGGCCGGTCATGTGTCCGGCGGCATACTCAGTTGCGCCAGAAGCAATCTAAGCTGCCCACGCTCCTCGTCGGTCAGAGCGACCGTTACTCGATGTTCCGCGCACGTGACTTCTTGGCGTGCCATGTCAAGACGCTGTAACCCTTTCCGGGTGAGGGAGGCGGGCAGTGTCCGGCCCTGTTCGGCGGATATTGGCCGCGTGACGAGACCCTCGTCCTGAAGCTGTTGCAGCACATCGCACATCGCCTGTCTGCTCACGCGTGCCTTACGGGCAAGCTGAGAGTTGGACGATCCAGGGTCCGCGTGCAGAATCTGCATACAGATAAAGGCCGACAGGGACAGGCCGAGGGGTTCCAGCCCCGCAGTCGCGTGTCGCCGCAGGAGCGCCGTGGTGCGGGTGAGTAGATAACCGAGCGGCGCTCCCGGATCGCTGTTATCCGCCGATACCACGGGAGGACTTACTCATCACGATGCCAGGCGGGGCCCGATGGATCCAGACACGTTCTCCCGCTGAGCAAGTGCTTCCCGAACCAGCGTGATGCTTTCCGGCGCCGATGCTTGAATTGCTTGTGGCGCCGGCTTTTCCCGACGAGTCAGCCCGCTGAGTGCCCCCTTGCCCAATTCAATACGAATGTCCGCACGGTACTGGCGAAACGACTGGGCGCAAAGATCCCATCGCACCTGGCGAGTCAACTGCCGGACCAGCCGGTGTTTGAGATCCAGCGGCCCGGTGACGAGTGCGCCGTCAGCGTTCGACAACAGCGGATGCCGGGCTGTCACCACCGCGGCGCTGTCCAATGCCGCACCGAATTCCGCCTCGGCGGCCGCCATGTAGGGAGAATGGAAGGCCCCAGCCACCTGCAGCAATTTCACCTGGGTGTCGGCCGGCGGGTGGGCCCGCAGGTGATCCAGCTCGTCGAGTCGGCCTGCCGCCACCACTTGTCCTGGACCGTTCACATTCGCCACGAACAAGCCCAGCTCCTCCACCGCGCGGGTCACGTCGCACAGGCCACCACCGACCACTGCCGCCATACCTGTGGGTTCGTGGTCACAGGCACGGCGCATTGCCAGACCGCGAAGCCTGGCCAGCCGGACGGCATCGCGCGTAGTGATGGCACCGGCGGCCGCCGCAGCAGCCAGCTCCCCCACTGAATGGCCGGCGAAAATCATCCGGTCCGGCAGCCTCAGCTCGTCGCGAAGGCGCTCGAAAACCAGCAGCGAGGTAGCGACGATGAGCGGCTGAGCTATCGCGGTGTCGGTAATCTCGTCGTTCTCGGCCTCCGAACCATAGTGGCGCAGATCAAGATCAGCGGCTTCCGAGAATTCGTCGATCCGAGCCGACCCGGCAGCATCCAGCCAGGGCGTAATCATGCCTTTGCGTTGAGCACCTTGTCCCGGCATCACCATGGCAAACATGTTCATCCTCCTGTATCCGCTAGACCGAAGTGACGACATCGTCATAAGCGAGGCGAGGCAGCCTCGGGTGCCAGGCATCTGGCCCGGGCTTGCCGATATTCACCACGACCAGGGATTGGTGCACCCCGTCGGGGAAAAACTCTTGGTCAACGGCATCCGCATCGAATCCCGTCATCGGTCCCGCGGCCAGACCGGCGGCGCGGATACCCAGAATGATGTAGCCAACCTGGATCAACGCATTGGTTCTCGCCGACGCGGCACGCGCATCGGCGTCTGCGAAGTAGTCCTTGGCTTCGGGAAGATGCGGGAACTGAGTACGCAACTCATCGTGAAAATTCAAGTCGGCGGCCAAAATTGCCACCAAAGGGGCTGCGAGGGTCTTAGCCTGGTTGGCGCCAATCAAATGCATGGCCAGCCGCGACCGTGCTTCGCCGGAACGCACCAAGACAATGCGAAGCGGCTGCTGATTCATCGATGTCGGACCAAACTTGATCAGCTCGTAGATGGCCTGCATCTGCTCGTCGGAGACCGGCTCATCGGTGAAGGTATTGGCGGTGCGGGCCTCACGGAACAGCAGGTCCTGCGCGGCGGCAGGCAATGCCAGAATTCCCTGAGCCCCCAGCTCCGCTTCAGGTGCTGTTTTCCCTTGCAGCAGTGGGGAATCACTGTCATATCTCACGTGCCGCGACTTTGTCTGTAGCTCGCCCTCGACGCGCACAAGCACATCGTGAACGACACAGCTCGGGTTGGCCTCGGCGGGCTTACCTGGCCTGGTCTTTATCACCAGGCAGTACACGGTTGAACGAATCTCGTCGGTATCGATGTATTCGAGGTCGATCATGGAGAAGTAGTGCCGCTTCTGTACCGGGTCGTGCTTACCCATCTCACGAAAGTCGTATAGATCGTTGATGATTCCGGCTCTCGTGACGCTGGCAGGCAGGGCGGTGGTGTGGTCGAAAATCGCATCCTCGGTAAAGGTGGCCGCATAGCCTTCGATGTCCTGCCCGTCGAGTCGCTGCATCTGCCTGGAGTAGAACTGCTGCACCTCGGTGTAGAGGCTCGTGCTGATGTCAACGGTCGTCACGGTCGGCTCCTTAGTCTTATCCACCTGGCCTGGCACCTTCGGTGTCGCCAGTTTCCCTAGCGAGGCTCGAATATCGGTCAAGGGCACTACACCCGGGCTTGACCGGAGCTATAGCGGTGCCGTGCATAGTCGCTGTCATGACTTCGACAACGACTCGTAAAGTTGCTCTCATCACCGGCGCGACCAGCGGCATGGGTTTGACGATCGCGCAGCATTTGGCGAAACAGGATTTCGCGGTGTTCCTCTGTGCCCGTAGCGAGGAGTCGCTCAGCCAGACCATCAAACAACTAGAGACCGACGGCTATGAGGCCGACGGCGTGACCTGTGATGTCACCTCGCCCGAGCAGATACGCGCTTATGTCGCCGCCGCTGTGGATCGCTTTGGGCCGGTGGACATATTGGTCAACAACGCCGGGCGCAACGGCGGCGGCATTACCAAAGACATCACCGACGAACTGTGGTTCGACGTCATCAACACCAATCTCAACAGCGTTTTCCTGATGACCAAGGCGGCACTCACCACCGGTGGGATGCTCGACCAGGGCTGGGGCCGAATCATCAACATTGCCTCGACCGGCGGCAAGCAGGGTGTCCTGCACGGCGCACCGTACTCGGCGTCCAAGCATGGAATGGTCGGATTCACCAAGGCATTGGGGCTCGAATTGGCGAAGACCGGTGTGACGGTTAACGCCGTATGCCCGGGATTCGTCGAGACGCCGATGGCCGAACGGGTTCGTGAGACCTACGCCACCTTGTGGGGTGTTGACGCCGAGGAAGCCGGCAAGCGGGTCGCCGCTCGCGTACCCATCGGGCGATACGTGGACACCGAAGAGGTAGCGGCGATGGTCGACTACTTGATCAGTCCCGGCGCCAATGCGGTGACCGCTCAGGCCCTCAATGTCTGTGGCGGCCTGGGTAACTACTGAACCCGCCGCCAGGCAAGGATGCGCCGCTGCTGCTTTCCGCCCTCGTGGAGTGCACCGATCAACGTCAGCGTATCGCCATCGAAGTCGTACTGGCGTGTCTGCACGGTGCCGGCCCAGGCAGGGTTGGAGCACACCGAAATCTGGTGCAGCACTAGCGGTCCGTCAACACGCCAGTGCCCGGCGTATCCCATGAACGGGACCGCGCCGGGCACTGGTTGGCCGCGCATCATGCTGACCGACAACGCACCTTCAGCCCCGTAATAGAGCAGACCGATCGGCGATTGACCAAGCGGCCCCTCGCTGGTGGCACCGCTCTCGTCGAGATCGTAATAGGATTCCAGCCGCCACTGCCCCACAAAGTGATCGGGCCGCAAGGGCTCTCCCTCACCGCAGTGCATGAGTGGATCCGCTGCGGGCGTGCGCCGTAACCAGGTCATCAAGCACCGCGGCCAGTTCGTCAGGCTTGGTGATCATGGCATCATGGCCTGTTTCCAGTTCGCGCATTGGTTCCCCGGCCGGTGGATAAGAACGTGGCATCAACTGCTTACGCAGGGACGTCCATGCCTCACCGCCGCCGGAGCAATGAATGTGCGCCCTCGGGACACTCTGCCGCTGCGCCGGATTGCCCAGCCGCAGCACGTCGGTGAAGGTGCGTAAGGACTGCGGGCTCTGCATCGACCGCAGCCAGCTCAGATCGGGCTCGTCGGTCACCCCATAGCAGCCTTCCACCCCGGGAGGCATGCCAGCCACCGGCACACGCCAGCCGTCACCTTCGGCCTGCGCCGCATCCGCGAAGGCCTGCACGTTGACCGGGAGGATATCGGCGACAGCCTCGCCGTCGTGTGCGACGAACGTGTCCAGATACACCAGTAGGGCTATGCGGGAGGGGATCTGGTCGGCGACGGCCGTGATGACAATCCCCGCGTAGCTGTGCCCCACCAATACCACATCGGTCAGGTCCTCGTCCGCGATCAGCCCGGCGATATCACTCACGTGAGCGTCCAGCCCCACCTCCGGGCCCAGCTCAGCGGCCCTGTCGCCCAGCCCGGTCAGCGAGGGTGCATAGACCTCGTGGCCGGCTGCCTCGAGAATCGGGGTCAGCCGATCCCAGCACCACCCTCCATGAAATGCGCCGTGTACCAATACATATGTCGTCATATTTATGCCTCCATGGATTCTGACTGCGCCCCCACCAGCGGCGGGGGTACGGATTCGGGCCGCAGGCCTTGGCCTATGACCCGCGCGATAAGCCGGGGTAGCACGGGAAAAGCGCGGATCAGCCGTATCAGGAGCGGCCGCTCGGCGGGTGGACGGCCGGCGGTCGGATAGAGGTCGGCCAGCAGATGCAACTGGGCCCACTGCACTATCCGCACCGGATACTCACGCCGGCGTTGCACACGAGCCAGCTGAGCTATCGACGGCGTGGCGCCGGCAGCGAGCACCGGGCCCAGTAGGCGTGCCGCGGCAATGGCATCCTGCACGGCGAGATTGATACCGACACCGCCCGCCGGCGACATGGCATGTGCGGCATCACCGATCGCCAGCAGCCCGGGCCGGTACCAGTGCCGCAATCGGTCCACGCGTACATCGAGGAGATGAAAGCTGCTCCAGTCGCGCAGCTCCTCAGCCAGCCTGCCGGCGAATACCGGATAGATCCGTGCGATCGCGGCCCGCAGTGCGTCGATGCCATCACGACGCGTCTGGTCATAGCCCCCCTTGGGGATCATGTACGCGACTTGCCAATAGTGTTCACGGTTGAGGCAGACGATGAAGTACCCCTTGCCACTGCGCACCGCCGGAATCACATCTGCCGCTTCGCGGCTCACCCGGAACCACAACACATCCATCGGTGCCGTGGAGGCGGCAAGATCAAGTGAACCGGTGGTCCGCACCAGTGAACGCCGCCCGTCTGCGGCGATGACCAGTGTGGCGCGTATCTGCAGCACGCCGTCGGGACCGTTGGCCCGCACACCCACCACGCCCTCACCATCGTGGATCAGTTCGGTGGCCTGAACCTGTTGTAAAAGTTGAAATCCCGGGTATCGACGGGCGGCGGAGGCAATGAAGTTCAGTACATCCCATTGCGGCATGAACGCGAGATACCGGTATTTGCCGGGTAGAGCCCGGAAATCGGCGAAGAGAAGCTGACCGGAATCGGTTGCTATCGGCAGTGTTTCAGCCTTGGCATGGGGCAGATCGAGGAACTGGTTGATCAGTCCCAGCTCATCCATCGCCTGCAGAGTCGACGGGTGAACTGTGTCGCCGCGGAAGTCGCGGAGAAAGTCCGCATGCTTCTCCAGGACAGTGACATCCAGACCGAACCGGGCCAGCAGCAGACCGGCCATCAGCCCCGCCGGACCTCCGCCGATCACGCAGACATCGACGGCTACGCCAGGCATTCCGGCACCTGCCCGTCGTTGTAGCTGACCATGTCATCGAACGCCGCAATCACGTCAAGCGGTGCCCCGAGCTCACTGTCTGGTCGTGCCGCACCCTGTTCGGCATACGCGCGGTACAGGTTGCCCACCAGCCGTTCTGAGTCGATCAGCCCCGCGAACTCGCCCAGCTCGGCACGCCGTGCGGCCTCCAGGGGTCCAACGCCGTCGGCAGACCCCTCGGCGGCCAGATGTTGGATCCAGGTGAGATAGGCAATGGTCTGCTCGAACACCGCAGGCCCAGCCAGCGGGCCATGACCGCACACCACGGTTTCAGCACCCAATTGAGCCAGCTCACCGATGACGTGCAACGCCCCCTCGACCGAGCCCATCAGGTTGAAAGGGGTAGCACCCGAGAGCACGATGTCCCCGGCGAACAGGATCTTGTCCTGTGGAAGCCACACCACCGCGTCGTTCGTGGTGTGCGCTGGGCCGAGATGAATCAACTCTGCCGCTCGGTCCCCGATGTGCAAGTGGAGCCGATCGGTGAAGGTGACCGACGGCAACGTGACTCTGACATCACCCCATTCGACCTCGGGCCACAGTTGGGTGAGCGCCAGGCCTGCCTCATCCATCTCTATCCGAGCACGCTCATGGGCAATAATTGTCGCCTGCGGGCCAAACAGGTGATTGCCGAAGTGATGGTCGCCGTGGAAGTGGGTGTTGACCACGGTGCGGCGAGAGCCCGGAGCCAATCCGTCAACCGCCGCCACCAGCCGCCGATTACGGCTTTCCGTGGCCAGGGTGTCGATGACGACCGCACCGTCCGGGCTCACCACGATTCCCGAGTTACTAAGGCACCAGCCCCCGGGTAGCTGCAAATACGCATAGACACCGTCCGCGATCTCGGTGATCCGGTCGGTGCCCCGTGCCGCCAGCCCGGAGGTCAACTGAGGTTATCCGCGAGAGACTCTGCCCAGTAACCGGCGTGGGCGAGGGTGGCTTTGCTATTGGCCCCCAGTGCGTTTCGCAAGTATTGCTGTGCATCGCCGATACCCTGTCCGGCACCCAGCACCGGCGCTATTGCCGCCGGGTTGATGGCGACCATGTGCCGCGAAGTGGCGATGGCACCGTCCGGACCATCCGTGAACTCCCACACCCCACTGTGCCCCAGCAGGAGCGCGGGTGGCAGTTGCTGCTTGTACACAATCTTGTTCGGGCTGAAGCACAGCCGCACCGACCGGGTGGTGTGGCTGCTGCCGTCGCTGGTGACGGTATCCATTTCCATGTCCTGCACACCGTCTACGGTCTCCACCAGGTTGACTCGGCCAACGTGTGGCAGCCGTTTCGGCCACAGGTCACTGCGTTCGACGAATGTGTAGATATCAGCGGCGGTTCCCGGCAGCTGCACGGTGTCCTCGAACACCTGGATGATTTCCCCAGGCAGATAACCGCATTCGGCCACCATCCCCAAGGCGGCAAGTTCCTTTTCACTGTTGTTGTTGACTGCCGTGATGATGGAAGCCTGCGTGGCATCGTCTCCGGCCACAGTGAAGTGATGGTCCAGCACCACCTTGGTGCGCCCGCCGGGTAGGCCGGTAAAGCTCCAACTGCCGCCCATCGAGGTAATCGGAGCAGCACTACGCTCCTGGGCGAACTCGACGAGCTTGGCCTCCGGGTCAAAGCTCCTCCGCGAGACCCAATCCCGCACTGAGCCATTGACTGTTGCCCAAATGTGGAACCGCTCAGCGGTGTCACTGTGTTCGAGCAGGTCCACGTATACGGTCGGGCCGAAAATGACCGGCCACCGGGTCACGTCCGCCACCAGCGAATAGACCGCATCGGCGGGGGCCGCGATCTCTCGCGAGTGCGTCAGGATATGCGTCACCGGGGAAGTCATGCCACACCTGCCAGCTGAGAATTGATGACATCCAGCATCTGCTGCGGCGTGGTCAGGTCAGCCAAGTCCTCTTCGGCAATATGCACCCCGTACTCCCGTTGCAGCCGGGCTGCGGTTTCCATCAGGGCCAACGAGTCGTAACCGAGCTCTTCGAACTCAATCGTCGCACTCTCGGGACTGATCTCGGTGTCGTCCTCGCCACCGGCGCAAGCCACCAGGATCTTATGCAGCTGAGCAAGCGTAACTTCGGCCATTTCTCTTCTCCTTCTGTGATTTTCGTGTTCAGCGACGCACGACGACGGCGGAGTTGAATCCCCACCGGCCCCGCGCGAGTATCAAGGCGGCCGACAATGACGCCTCACGGGGTTGACCCTGCACAAGATCGAGCTGATAACGCTCGGGAACGTCGGTGGTACCGACAGTCGGCGGGACGACGCCGTCCCGCAGAGACAGCAGGGCCGTCGCCACATCCAGCGGGCCACCGGCCGCATAGAGCCTGCCGGTCATCGACTTTGGCGCAGTCACCGGCACGCCCCGAGGTGAGAAGACCGCCGCGATGGCCTCGGCTTCCGCGGCGTCGGCGCCGGTCACACCGGCCGCGTCGGCGAAGACCACATCGATATCGGCCGGTGTCAACCCGGCGTCTGCGATCGCCATCTGTGCCGCACGGGCCAGACCGGTGGGCAGGCCCGACCCGGGGGCCGGGTCGAATGTGGAGGCGTATCCGGCGATTTCCCCGTGGATGTTGGGGGCATTGCGAGCCGCTGCGGAATCTGCGTCTTCGCAGATGAGAATGCAGCCCCCTTCGCCGGGCACGTACCCGTTGGCCTGCTGGTCGAACGGAAGGTAGCCCTGCGCAGGATCGGTTGCCCTTGTGACATTGCCGGTCGAGATGTGCGAAATCCAGCCCCACGGGTCAAGAGCCGAATCCGCTCCACCGGAGACGACAAGTGTGGTGCCACGGCGCACCGTACGGCGCGCATGCCCCAGCGCATCGAGCCCGCCCGCCTGTTCGGCAACCAAAGCACTACTGGGCCCGCGCATTCCGTGCCGAATCGAGATTTGTCCGGTATTAACGGCATAGAACCAGGCAAACGATTCGTACACACTGACGTGCTCCGAACCTTGGGACCACAGTTTCTGGAACTCCCGGTGCGTGAACTCGAAGCCGCCCGAAGCGGTCGAGGTGACCACACCCATCTCATAGTCGGTGAATTCCTCTGGGTCTACCTTGGCATCGCCCAAGGCCCACTCGGCGGCCACGAGGGCGAGCCGGGTAGAGATGTCGGTCTGCGGCAGCAGCCGTCCCGGCAGTAATTCCTTGGCGTTGAAATTAGTGAGCTGCCCCGCCAATGTGCTCGTGTACCCGGAGACGTCAAATCTGTCCAGCGTGGAGATTCCGGCGTGCCCTGATACTGTTGCTTCCCAATAGTTTTCGGTGCCCAGGCCATTTGGGGCCAGGATTCCGATGCCGGTGACCAGTACGCGCGTCATGCCGATGCCCCCAACATCTCAGTCGGCCGGCTCAGCACCATCGCGGTCTGGAATCCCCCGAAGCCACTGCCCACGGTGAGCACGTGTTCGGTGTGATGATCGCGTGCCGTGATGGGGACGTAGTCCAGGTCGCACTCCGGGTCCGCCTCATGCAGATTCGCGGTCGGCGGAACTACCTGGTTCTTGATCGCCAACAGTGACGCGGCGATTTCGACGGACCCAATGGCGCCCAGGGAATGCCCGACCATGGACTTGATCGAACTCACCGGGGTGCGATAGGCGTGCTCACCCAAACTGCGCTTGAACGCCGCTGTTTCGTGGCGGTCGTTCTGTCGGGTACCCGACCCGTGGGCGTTGATGTAGTCGATCTTGGTCGGGTCGAGCCGCGCTTCGTCCAGGGCGATAGTGATGGCTTCGGCCATCTCCCGCCCGTCAATCTTCAGGCCGGTCATGTGGTAGGCGTTGCAACGGGTGGCGTATCCCGATACCTCCGCGTATATCTCGGCGCCGCGGGCGCGCGCATGTTCAAACTCCTCCAGCACGAACATCGCTGCGCCCTCGGCGAGCACAAAACCGTTGCGAGAGCCATCGAAGGGGCGAGAGCCCGTCTCCGGGGTGTCATTACGCGTGCTCGTTGCTTTGATCGCGTCAAAGCATGCCACGACAATCGGCGTGATCGGGGTGTCTGCCGCACCGCTGAGCATCACGTCGGCGCTGCCCTCACGAATCAACGCCACGGCATGTCCCACCGAGTCCAGCCCCGAAGTGCATCCGTTGGAGACCATCGTCACCGGGCCCTGCGCCCCCACTGTCCAGGCGACCTCGGCCGGCATCACGCTGGGAATCATGTAATCGAACATGTGCGGAGACAAGGCCTTCTGGTCCGAAAGCCAGTTCCGCCCGGAATCCGACAGCACCAGATATTCCTGCTCCAAGCTGGTGGCCGCCGCCACTGCGCTGCCTAGGCTTACTCCTAGTCGATAGGGGTCGAGCGTGTTCACATCCAGGCCGCTATCCGCCACTGCCTCACGCGTGCAGACCACTGCGAACTGGGTGGCCCGGTCCATGCGGCGAATCTCCTTGTGCGACAGTCCCTCCTGTTCAGCGTCGAAGTCGGCCTCACCGGCGATTCGGGACCGGTAGGGCGAAGCATCGAAGTAGGAGATGCCCCGGGTCGCGGTCCGTCCAGCGGCCAGCAGTTTCCAAAACTCGTCGGCGCCACGACCACCCGGCGCACGGACACCGATGCCGGTGATGACTACTCTTCGCTCCATCTCCCACCTCTCATGTGTATCGGTATTGCTGTCCGGTACATTGTGAGGAGCCGCCACTCAAAGACCGCTCAAGCAGTTGAATTCGCGATCAAACGGCCAGGCTCGGCATAAAAATGGCAAGAAAAATCCACCAGCATTGCTGGTGGATTTGGCCGTGCTAATTCCTTATCAGGAAACCTGCGATGTCAGCCCGGTGACGGTGTGCGGAATTAGGCCCGTAAGGAACCTGCCATGCTCGGTTCTCATTCTTTCAGCCACAGTATCGTCGGACGAGGCCAGAATATCGCCATGCAATCTCTGCAATTTCACACAGGGCTCCAATCCGAGCCCTGCCGCGAGCGTTTTTCTCGCCAGCTGGAACACCCCGAGCGCCTTGTCCCGCCACCCCGCGAGGCATAGCGCATACATATAATATGCATATAGTCGCTCGTGATACGGAAAGCGGGACACCCACAGTGCCAGATCGATCGCAGCTTCCCGGTATCTTTCGAGACGTAATTGCGCCTCGATACGCAATTCTAGATTGGCCAGAAATATACATTCGACCTGATCCTTCTCGGATGCGAGGAGACGCCCGACTTCGATATCGACAAATGCAGGTCCCGTCCATGTTTTCTCGGCATTGACAAATAAAAGAACAGCCTGATGATCGTTTCCGGACTCTTTAGCGCATCGAGCCGATTCGATAAGACTTTGATATCTACGCAGGTCAAGATTGATATCGTGTGGACTGAACAGGTAGCCCATGTTCTTTGTCTGCAACATCGAAGACGCAACTTGAGCCACACTCATATCAAACTCTTTGGCAATTGTCTTACGGATGCTGAGGATGTATGTCTGCACCACCGTTGTTGCACTCTTAGGTGGCTCGTCGTCCCATAACTCGTCGATGAGAACAGCAGCCGGGACAAAACGCCCGGTCCGTGCCAGCAGCATGGCAAGAACTTGACGTTGTTTCTTCGCCGATGGTGTTGCATCCCGCTCACCAGATGACAAAGAAGTGGTCAGTGACAATGGACCGAGGATATTAGCCTCTGCGCGTACAACCATTCTGCATTACCTCCGCGTGGTACCATTCAGGGGCACGCCAATGTGCTGCTGGCCTACATTTATTGATAGTCTCTCAGTGTCGTCCCAGTTTAACTGGTCACATACACATTCGCTTAGTACGAGAGTTACTGTACGATTAACATCACATGATCTCGGCGATAATATGTGACAGACTTTGTTACATATGACATATTCTCGCCCTACCTGTTGCCAAGTTCCGACCCGCCGTCCGCCGTAATGATCTGGCCAGTCATATAGCTGACTTTTTCGCCGGCTAGAAATATCAGCATCTCCGCAATTTCCAATGGGGTGCCTATTCGGCCAAGCAACGACGATTCGGCCTCCGCGCGACTCAACGGACTCAAGCCTGCGATCAAGTCGGTTTCGATGAGTCCCGGCGCCAGGCCATTGACCAAGATTTCCGGCGCCAGCTCCTTAGCGAGCGCCACGGTGAAGCTATTCAGCGCGGCCTTCGAAGCCGAGTAGGCCATGCCCCGTGCGGTGGCCATCGACAAGTTGCCCCGCATCGAGGAGACGTTGACGATCCTTCCACTGCCATCGCGGGGCATATGCGGCGCCACGGTTTGGCAAAAGTTAAACACGCCAATCAGATTCGCAGTCAGGTGCCGATCCCAGTCTTGCCTCGTCAGCTCGACGAACGCGCGTGGCGCCGCAACCCCGGCACAGTTGATCAGCGAGTCGATGCGGCCATGGGTTCGAACAACTTCCTGAACCGCCCCGCGGACATCGTCGTGATCGCCGACGTCGGCGACGACATGCAGTGCGTCCATTTCGGCTGCCTGCTGGCCAAGCGCGGCAGAAACGGTACGTCCGTGCAGAACTACCTCGGCGCCAGCCTCCTTGGCAAGGCGCGCCGTCGCCAACCCGATCCCTCTCGAGGAGCCGGTGATGAGAACAATCCGACCCCGCATAACACCCCGTCCTTGCGCTTCCCTATTTCCTCCGCAGTTCGTCGCGTCCAATGTCCCTTCGATACCTCAAGAACCGCTCAAGCACGTCCATCCGCCGACAGAGGTGGGTGAGTGCCATTGACATGTGGTCAGCGGGTCTGGCGGGACAATGCCCTCGCAAACTCGATGAGCCTGTTCATCTGTGCCACACCTTGGTTCGAATACTTTGAGAAACGGAAGTCCTCGACGCTGTGGCGATGCTCTTCTAACGATGTCTTCACACTCCGGTACGTCGTAGACGTGTAGACCGTCACGTGGACCGCGGTGAGGACCCGTGATCCATCCGCCTCCACGTCATATTCGGTAACCAGCGACTGATCGCTGATTTCCGAGAGCGGGAAGGTGCGCATCGTCACCGACAGTGTCGGGTGTGGAGCGCGCCCCTCATGCCCCGCACAGTGGCCGTCCTTACCGAACCACAGGATCATGCGGCCACCTTCGACTAATGCGACTTCGCACCAATGCATCTCGCCCCAGTCGTGCGTCTCGGTACCTCGGCTCAGCACGAACGCAGACACCCGCTCGAAGTCGACGACACCACGCAGCTGGCCGATCACCAAGTCTGCGTTCGGGGTGAACGCCTCAACGGCGCTCTCCAGCCGCGGCAGGGTCGCCCAATCTGCACCGGGATCAAACATGCTGAGCCACCGCCCGTCCGAATTGCAGGAGCCGTTCCATCTGTGCGAGCCCACCGTCGACGATCGACTTGGCGAAGTAAAAATCGTCGACCACCCATTCCGTCTCCGAAATTGAGACGGCACGCGTCTTGTCCGGTATCGCCGTGGATAGCCAGAGTTCGACGGCCAACAACGAGCGCACGCCGTCAATGTCCTGGTAGGTGGTCCGCAGCTCTTGCCCCGTGATGGCGGACAACGGGACCGTGCGAACGGTCGAGGTGAATTCCACGGAGTCGAACCGTCCGGACTTGTCCTCGCCATGCCACATCAGGAGACGATGACCGTCGACAAGTGCCACCTCCTGCCAGAGCCCTCGGGAATCTTCGGTGGGTTCACGATCCAGCGTGAAGACCCGAACATCCGACAGGTTGACGACGGCAGTCAATTCATCAAGGGCTACATCGGGATCGCGAAGCGCGATGGCAGCTGCCTCGACCAGCCCCGGATAGGGCGCCCAATCGTGATAGTCCGGCGTGCCGATTCCGCGCAGAGAGGCATCGACGGCACCGACGATGGCACGCCACTGGCTCGCATCGCCGTCCTCCCAGAGGTCCGCCAGTTCACTGCCGGTGCCGGTCACTCGCGTGATCGCCGCACTCGCCAGTAGTCCGAGTGCATGGGCCTGGGTTTGCTTGATACTGACGTTGGCAACCTGCTCCAACCAGGGCACCACCAACGGATCCACCGTGTCTGAACATAAAAGAGCAACCACAGCAGCGGCGGCGACAGCGGATGCACCCGCTGGCGCCTCGACATACTCGCCGATCGCCAGTCGTAGGTGTCGAGCCAGTTCCAGCTCGATATCGTCGCTCTCCATCAGGCTGCTCAGAAAATCTGCGGCATCGTCGTTGTCAAACGGCCCTTCACCCCACGTACCCATACAGCTAATCGTGGCAGAACACCGAACATCATGCATTCCAAGCCGGGATACCAGCCCTTATCGGCCAACCTTTTAGTTGCTCAACTCGCCATCCACGACAGGCGTTAGGCTCGACCCGTCACCGAGAGAATTGAGACCGCGATGACCGAACCATCGGGCACCGAGCAGTCATTCAACGAGGCCAACATCGCCGAGTTCCGCGCCAACGGCGGCCAGGTCGGCGGCCAGTTCGAGGGGTTTCCGCTCCTGCTCCTGACCAGCACCGGAGCCAAATCGGGCGTCGAACGCGTAAATCCGTTGGCGTACTTCGATATCGACGGCAAGGCCTACATCGTGGGCTCGTCGGCGGGCCGGCCGACCAATCCCGCCTGGGTGGCGAACCTGCGCGCCAACCCCAGTGTCGAGGTGGAGATTGGCGCCAATCCGAAGTCCAGCGCCACGGCCATCGAACTCCCCCGCACCGAACGCGATCAGGTATTTGAGATCGTGAAGCAGCGCGCTCCCGGATTCGCCGAGTACGAGACATTGACCGACCGGGTGATTCCGGTGTTCGAGATTCGGCTCAACTAGCCCGCCGGCATCGAGAACCAGGCACCGGCGAGCCAAGCAGCGCCGTGAACTGTGATGCGGGGCACACCCGCTGACGGATGTGGCAAGAACGACGAGCGATATGACCCGTTCCTCATGTTACCGTCTGTTCAATTCGGGTGAAGAATGTCACTCGAGGTCGCTTTTTCAGTGTTGAAAGGCGGTTTTCATGACATCGATTCATGAGCCACAAGACATCACGATTCGTGCCCGAAACGTCTCGTTCGATTTGAGCGACACCCCGCTGCACTGGATTCCGAACGAGCCTGCCGCGTCCAACACGCTCAGCGTCCTGCACATCATGGTCCCCGAAGGGGAGCGATGGTTCTGCGAGGCATTTGCCGAAGCGTTGCCGTACGTCAAGGACGAGAAGCTCGCACATGACATGCGGGGCTTCATTGGCCAGGAGGCCATGCACGCCGAGGTCCATGACAAGGCAGTCGGCGACTTCCTTGAGGCGCGCGGCATCAACACCGCGCCGTACCTGCGCCATGCCGAGTACTTGTTCCGTAAGGTGCTGGCGCCCAGGCAAACACGGTCGATGCGGGTGCGCTACAACGATCTGATCCAGCGCCTGTGGTTGATCGCCGCCATCGAGCATTACACGGCGGTGCTCGGCGATTTCGCCCTGAATGCCACCTGGACCGAACACGGTGCCGACCCGACGATGACCGACATCCTGCGGTGGCACGGCGCGGAGGAAATGGAACATCGCAGCGTGGCTCACGATGTGGCGAACTACTTCCATGCCAGCTACTTCCAGCGATGTCGGGCCATGATCTTGTCGATCATCGGACTATCCGTGTTGGTCCATCGCGGTGCGCTGTTGATCCTTCGCGAGGATCCGTCCATCAACTACTCCTATCCCCGGGTCTGGATCGAGTACTTCAGGGCCGCACGACGTGGGTTGTTACCCAAGCTCGGCTTCTTGGTCACCTCAACACTCAGCTATTTCCGGCCCAACTTCCATCCCGAGGAGGTTGGCTCCACCGCTCAGGCGGTCGCCTACCTGGCGGCCTCACCCGGCGCGAGAAGCACCGCACTATGACCACAGGCACCACGGCGACACGCCCCGGCGGGTCGTACTTCCTTCCTGCGGACACTGAAATCGCGAAGACTCCCCCGGATCTGCGCGGAAGATACTCGCGCGATCCCCTGCTGGTAGTCGGTGGCACCGCGGCCAAGGCATGGCTCAGTCTGTTCGCGCGGCTGGCCAGGACCGAAGAAACCCGTGAGGTCAACCGGATACGCACGCTGAAAGTCATCCGGCGAGAGGTCGTCGCCCACGACGAGAACGTCGTCGCACTGACCCTGTCCGCCGCGGACGGCGGACAGCTGGAGCCGTGGACGGCGGGCGCACATCTGGACTTGCTGTTGGAGTCCGGCCGCATGCGGGAGTACTCGCTCTGCGGTGACCCCGCCACCCGCGACAGCTACCGAATCGCCGTGCGCCGGGTGCCCGACGGCGGTGGAGGCTCGATCGAGGTGCACGACACGCTGCATACCGGATCCCTGATACGGATCAAAGGGCCGAGAAACGGACTGCCTATGGCCGTGCCCGGCCACGGGTCGCCTGCGCGTCGTCTTAGGTTCGTGGCCGGAGGAATCGGCATCACCCCGATACTGCCGATGCTGATGACCGCCGAGCGACTCGGGCTGGATTGGTCGATGGTCTACACCGGGCGCAGCCGTGACTCGATCCCGTTCCTGGACGAACTCGGGATCTTCGGGGACAAGATCACCGTGCGCACTGACGACGAACACGGACTGCCCACTGCTGCCGATCTACTCGGCGATATTCCGGGCGCTACCGCCGTCTACTGCTGTGGCCCCGTACCAATGCTCGAACTTCTGCGCTCCGCGTTGATCGACCGCGACGACGTGGAACTGCACTATGAAAGGTTCTCGGCCCCGCCGGTAGTGGATGGGGCGGCATTCACCGTCGTGCTGGCCCGCAGCGGCGAACGGATCGCGGTCTCCCCCAACGAGAGTGCGCTGGCGGCCATTCTGCGGCGCGATCCGAACGCGGCGTACTCCTGTAAACAAGGCTTCTGCGGAACCTGCGAGGTGAAGGTCGTTTCAGGCGCCGTCGACCACCGCGATACGTTGCTCACCGCCTCCGAACGGGGCGCAGGAGCCATGCTGACTTGTGTATCCCGCTGCGCCGACCGCTCGGGCAACGGAGAGCTCACCATCGACCTCTGAGGGTCATGGCGAACTACTGCGCACTCCCCCGGATGTGCGGGGTCACCAGCATCAGCTGACCCAGCACGCCATTCACAAACGCCGGAGACTCATCGGTGGAGAGCTGCTTGGCCAGCTCGACCGCCTCGTCGACCGCGACCACCTCGGGTACGTCCTCGGCGTGCAGCAGCTCCCACACGGCGACCCGCATGATCGCGCGATCCACCGCGGGCAACCGGGCCAACGTCCAACCCTGCAAGTGCGAGGCGATCAGCTCGTCGATGTGGACGGCGTGCTCGGTGACACCGTGGGCAACAGTGACCGTGTAGGGGTTCAGCGGTTCCACGTCCGACTTGGACTCCGCCAAGGCGCGACGCTCGTCGGCCACCGCGGCGGCCGTCATATCCCGCGCCTCGGCCTCGAACAGCAGGTCCACTGCCCGCTTGCGCGCCTTGCGACGGCCTCCCTTGGCAGCGGGCCGGCCGGTCGAGCCGGATTCAGCCATTCACACGGCCGAGGTAGCTGGCGTCACGCGAATCGACCTTGAGGCGGTCACCGGTGTTGATGAACAGCGGAACCTGGATCTCGGCGCCGGTTTCCATCGTGGCCGGCTTGGTGCCCGCACTCGATCGATCGCCCTGCAGGCCCGGCTCGGTGTGGGTGACCACGAGCTCGACGGTCACCGGCAGCTCGATGTACAGCGGGGCGCCCTCGTTGAAGGCGACCTGCACGGTCATGCCCTCCAGCAGGAAGCGCGAGGCGCCGCCGACCAGCTCCGGGGAAAGGTGGTGCTGCTCGAAATCCTGGCTGTCCATGAACACGAACGAATCGCCGTCGCGGTACAGATAGGTGTTGTCGCGGCGGTCGACGGTCGCGGTCTCGACCTTGACGCCCGCGTTGAAGGTCTTGTCGACGACCTTGCCCGACAGCACGTTCTTGAGCTTGGTGCGCACGAACGCCGGTCCCTTACCGGGCTTCACATGCTGGAACTCGGTGATCTGCCACAGCTGACCATCGATGTTGAGCACCAGGCCGTTCTTGAAATCGGCGGTTGAAGCCACAGTCGTCTGTCTCCTTGCGTAACTGTTCAGTACTACTCAATTAATGACGGTGAGTTCCTTGGGGAACCGGGTCAACAGCTCCGGCCCGTCGGGCCGCACCACGAGCGTGTCCTCGATCCGGACTCCGCCCCGGTCGGGCAGGTAGACCCCTGGCTCGACTGTCACCGCCGAGCCAGCAAGCAGTGTACCGGTGGCGCCGGCACCGATACCCGGTGCTTCGTGGATCTGCAACCCCACCCCGTGCCCGAGGCCGTGGCCGAAGTTCTGTCCGTATCCCGCGGCGGCGATGACATCGCGGGCCGCGGCGTCCACGCCTTTCAGCGATGCCCCGGGCGCCAGCGCCGCGCGCCCCGCCGCCTGCGCGGCCAGCACCAGTTCGTAGATCTCCCGCTGCCAGGGTGACACCGAACCCAGCACCAGGGTCCTGGTCATGTCGGAGTGATACCCGGCAACCAGCGCTCCGAAGTCGATCTTCACGAAGTCGCCAGCTGCCAGCACCGCGTCGGTGGGCCGGTGATGCGGTATCGCCGAGTGTGGCCCGGCGGCGACGATCGTCTCGAAAGACGTGCCGTCCGCCCCGTGTTCACACATGAGGTTCTCCAGATCACGCGCCACGTCACGCTCGGTGCGCCCGGGCCGGATTCCGCCGGTCTCGATCAACGCGGACAATGCGGTGTCAGCTGCGGCACAAGCTCTTTCGAGGAGAAGCACCTCGGACTCGTCCTTCACCTCCCGTAATTTCTCCACCCGATTCGGCGCCCGGACCAGCTCGATATCCCCGGCCGCCGTCGTCAGCTTGTCGTATCCGTCGACGGTCACCACATGGCTTTCAAAGCCCGCGCGCCCCGTCTCGGCCTGCGCGACCAGGGCCGCGCCGTACCCGCGCTCGATCAGGGCACGCAGATCCGGAACCTGTGCGGCGGCCTGGGTGCGGTACCGGCCGTCGGTGCACAGCACGGTCGCCTTCTCATCCGGCCCGTCTCCTGCGGCCACCCATAGCGCCGCCGCCGAGCCGGTGAAACCCGTCAGATAGCGAATGTTGACCAGATCAGTGACCAGAAGAGCATCGAGTCCGTCTGTACGCAGCCCCTCCCGGAGCCGTTCCCTGCGGTCGGTATGGCTGAGGACGGTCGTCATAAGTGTCGACGCTACCGCGATACGCTGGGCCCATGCCCGACGGTGGAACACGTTCTATGACGACCCAATGGCTCACCCGTGGCGCCGTCTTCGCCGTCCTCATGGTGCTGATCCGTGTGGTGCAGGGACTGGCGATCAGTGTGTGGGAGACCCACAGCACCGTGATCAACATTGTGCTGGTGCTGGTATTCGTCGCGTCGGTGATGGCCTGGGCGATCACCGACGGCCGCGGTGACGCCCGGCGCAACCCCGATCCGGATCGCCGAGACGACCTGGCCATGTGGTGGCTGCTGGGCGGCATCTTCGCCGGAGTCGTCAGTGGCCTCGTGGTGTGGCTGATCAGTCTGTTCAACGACGGGATCTACGCGGCGAGCATCCTGGCCGAACTCACTACCACCGCCGCGTTCGTGTCGCTGCTGGTCTTCGCACCCGCCATGGTCGGCGTCTTTGTGGGCCGACTGCTCGTGGATCGCAAGGAAAAAGAGCACGCGGCGCTACAGCAGTCCGATACCGATGTGTTCCAGGCGGTTCAGGAAGAAGCGGACGTCACGAAGTAGCGCAGGGCCAGCAGATATCCCTGGACGCCGAGCCCGACGATCACCCCAGTGGCCAGCGCACTGAGGTAGGACTTGTGCCGGAACTCTTCGCGGGCATGCACATTCGAAATATGCACCTCGATCAGTCCGGCTGTCAGCTCGGCGCATGCGTCCCGCAGTGCCACCGAGGTGTGGGTAAACGCACCGGCGTTGAGGATCACCGGATCCTTGGCGTCGGCGGCATTGTGAACCCAACCGAGTAGTTCCGCCTCGCTGTCGGTCTGCCGCACCTGAACGTCCACGCCCAATGAGCCTGCTTCGGACTCGATGAGCGACACCAGCTGCTCGTAGGTGACGCTGCCGTAGACGGCGGCCTCTCGTTTACCGAGACGGCCCAGGTTGGGGCCGTTGAGAATCTGGATCGTCACAACATCACTGCCTCTCCGGAGCTCGGACTGGCCACCACCGAGTAGGCGGCGGCCAGCAGTGACGGATCGGGACCTTCCAGCCGTCCCGGCTTCGCCAACCCGTCCAGCACCACGAACCGCAGTATGCCCGAGCGGGTCTTCTTATCGCCCTGCATGGATTCGACGAGTTGTCCCAGCGCGTCGGCGTCGTAACGTGTGGGCAGCCCGAGGGCCGAGAGCACCCGCGCATGGCGATCGGCGGTCTCGTCATCTAGACGTCCGGCCAACCGCCCCAGTTCCGCGGCGAATACCAAACCGACCGACACCGCGGCGCCGTGGCGCCACCGGTACCGCTCGCGCCGCTCGATGGCGTGCCCGAGGGTATGGCCGTAGTTGAGGATCTCGCGCAGCTCGGCCTCCTTCTCGTCGGCCGCGACCACCTTCGCCTTGACCGCGATGGAGCGTTCGATGAGCTCGCGCAGCACGGGCTTGGAGGGGTCGATCGCGGCCTGTGGGTCGGCCTCGATGAGGTCGAGGATCACCGGGTCCGCGATGAAGCCTGCCTTCACCACTTCGGCCATCCCGGCCACGATCTCGTTACGCGGCAACGAGTCGAGGGTCGCCAGGTCCACCAGCACTGCCCCCGGCTGGTGGAAAGCGCCGACAAGGTTCTTGCCCGCCTCGGTGTTGATACCCGTCTTTCCACCCACCGCGGCATCGACCATGGCGAGCAGTGTGGTGGGTACGTGCACCACCTTCACCCCGCGCAGCCAGGTGGCCGCGGCGAAGCCCGCGGTATCGGTGGCGGCTCCTCCCCCAAGGCTGACGACAGCGTCTTTGCGTCCAATGCCGATCCGGCCCAGCACCTCCCAGATGAAGCCGAGCACGGCCAGGTCCTTACCGGCCTCAGCATCGGGAATCTCAACCCGATGCGCATCAATTCCGGTGTCGACCAGCGTCTTCCGAATTTCCTCGGCAGTGACGGCGAGGGTGGGCTGATGCAGGATCGCCACCTTGTCGGAGCCCTTGAGCGCGCCCACCAACTCACCCAGCAGACCCGTCCCCACGATTACCGGGTAGGGCGGATTCACCTCGACGGTGATCGTCGTCGGCTCGGCGCTAGTCATTGTCGGCTCACTCCTTGGTTTCGGTTCCGGAAGGGTCGGTACGGGCGGGGGCGGTGACGCCCGAGGTACGGCGTCGCGAGCGGGGACGTCGACGGGGACGTCGCCGCCGTGATGAGACGGGTGCGTCTGGATTATCCAACCGGGAGACGATCATCCGCACGACGGCGCCGGGGTTTCGCCGGTCGGTGTTGACCTTGATGGTGGCGACCTCGCGGTACAGCGGCACTCGCTGTGACATCAGGGCGTGATACTTCTCGGCGCGATCCGGTCCGGCGAGCAGCGGACGCACCACGCTCCCTCCGGTGCGCCGAATGCCCTCCGCGGCACTGATTTCGAGATACACCACGGTGTGTCCGGCGAGCGCTTCCCGGACTCCTGGAGTGAGCACGGCGCCGCCGCCGAGCGAAACCACTCCATCTTGCTGATCGAGCGCCTGCCGAATCACCGATTCCTCGATACGCCGGAATTCCGGTTCGCCGTCGGCGGCGAAGATATCGGCGATGGTGCGACCGGCCGCTGTCTCGATGCCGTTGTCGGTGTCATAGATATTGACGTCCAACGCTTTTGCCAGCCGACGGCCAATGGTGGACTTACCCGATCCGGGCAGCCCGACAAGGACGGCTTTGGGGCTCATCCCGCTGTGTTAGCCGCTCTTCGCGCAAGCTGCTCATCGGAAGATTCCCGGCGTGGTTCACGCCGCGCCACCGCAGCCAGGTACGCGCCGACATTGGTCTTCGTCTCGGACAGCGAGTCGCCACCGAATTTCTCCAGCGCGGCACGTGCCACCACCAGCGCGACCATCGCCTCGGCGACCACCCCAGCGGCCGGCACTGCGCACACGTCGGAACGCTGGTGAATCGCGACGGCTTCGTCGCCGGTGGACATGTCGACGGTGGCCAACGCCCGCGGGACGGTGGAGATGGGCTTCATGGCCGCCCGCACCCGCAGCGGCTGGCCGTTCGTCATGCCACCTTCGAGGCCTCCGGCACGATTGGTGGAGCGCAGGATGCCTTCGGGGCCCGGGTAGATCTCGTCGTGCGCGGCGCTGCCGCGTCGGCGGGCGGTGGTGAAACCGTCGCCGATCTCAACACCCTTGATGGCCTGGATCCCCATGATGGCCGCGGCCAGCTGGCTGTCCAGGCGGTCATGCCCACTGATGAACGAGCCAAGCCCGACAGGCAGACCCGCGACCACGACTTCCACCACCCCACCGAGGGTGTCGCCGTCCTTCTTGGCGGCCTCGATCTCGCCGATCATCGAAGCCTCGGCCTGTGCGTCGAACGCCCGTACCGGGCTGGCGTCGATGGCGGCGAGATCCGCGGCGCCCGGAACCGGCCCGTCGTACGGCTCGGAGTCGCCGATGGAGATGACATGCGAGATGACATCCACGCCCAGGGCCTGCTTGAGGAAGGCCTTGGCAATGGTGCCCACCGCCACCCGGGCCGCGGTCTCGCGCGCACTGGCCCGCTCGAGCACCGGGCGGGCATCGTCGAATCCGTACTTGAGCATGCCGGCGTAGTCCGCGTGTCCGGGACGCGGTCGTGTCAGTGGCGCGTTGCGCGCGATGTTCTCCAGTTCGGCGGGGTCCACGGGGTCCGGAGACATCACAGTCTCCCACTTGGGCCATTCGGTGTTGCCGATCTCGATGGCCACCGGTCCGCCCAAGGTCAGACCGTGTCGCACGCCGCCGACCATGGTGACCTGATCGGCCTCAAAGGCCATGCGCGCGCCTCGGCCGTAGCCCAGGCGGCGACGCGCCAGCTGCCTGCCAATGTCCTCCGATGTCAGTTCGACACCAGCGACCATGCCTTCCAGGACCGCGATCAACGCGCGTCCATGCGATTCACCTGCCGTGATCCAGCGCAACACGTGAGCCATTGTCCCATGCGGGCACATCGGTCTTCCAAATCGATCGGGACAGTGGGTGATTCTTTGTCAGATGCCGGGTGCCAGGGTGAACAGCCCGACGGCCAACGCGGTCGCCAGACACATCGACGGTCCGTGTGGAACCGACACTCCCCGACGTCCGCCGGCGAGGAGCAGCACGCCGATCAGGCCGGTGAACAGCGGCGCACCGATCGCCGCCACAAACCACGCGTCCAATCCACATGCCCCCGCCAGACCGCCGGTTCCGAAGGCGAGCTTCACGTCCCCGGCCCCCATCGCACGCGGCGACAGCAGGTGCGCCACCAGATACACGCCGGTCAGCGCCGCCGCACCCACCACCATCGGCGGACTGCGGTCGAATACCGCCACCGCGACAACCACCGCGGCCGCGGCCAGCGTGAGCCAGTTCGGCAGCCTGCGGTACCTGATGTCGAAATACGACAGCGCCGCCATCCAGCACAGCACCGCCGCCCCCACCCCGTAAATCATGTGGGGAATGTAGCGCCGCGAGGCTAGATTTGGAGTAGTGACGAGGACATTGTGGAGCCCGCAGGAATACAGCCGATTCGGCGACGAACGCAGTCGCCCGTTCTACGAGCTTCTTTCTCGAATACCGGCGCCGGCTCCGCGTAGCGTCGTTGACTTAGGTTGCGCCAGTGGAATCTTGACCGTCGACTTGGCCCGCCGCTGGCCCAACGCTTCGGTGCTGGGGCTGGATTCCTCCGCCGAGCTCCTGGCCACCGCACCCGCCGACCTGCCCGCCAATCTGCGTCTGGAACAAGGCGATATCGCGGACTTCCGGGCAGACGGAGTAGACGTGCTGTTCACCAATGCGGCCTTGCAATGGCTTCCGCAGCACCGCGAGCTCATTGCCGGGTGGGCACAGCAGCTCAATCCGGGCGGCTGGCTGGCATTTCAGGTTCCGGGAAACTTCGGCGCGCCCTCGCATGCGCTGATGCGCCAGGTGGCCGAATCGCCCCGCTGGGCATCGCGATTGGGCGGCGTGCTGCGCGGAACCGAGAGCACCGACGGGGCTGAAGGTTATGCGCGCCTGGCGCTTTCCGCCGGCCTGGTGCCCGATGCCTGGGAAACGACGTACGTGCACCTGCTCGCGGGCGAGGATGCGGTGCTGCGATGGGTGCATGGCACCGGGTTGCGGCCTGTCGTGTCGGCGCTCTCGGCCGACGAATTCGCCGAGTTCGAGGCGGAATACTCCGCACTGCTGCGCCAGGTCTATCCACGTTTCGGCGATGTGACACCGTTCGGATTCCGCCGAATCTTCTGTGTGGCGTCCAAGCCGGAAGTGGGTCGATAGAATCGGGCGGTGCCGGATACCAATGCCAAGGAACGCTCGCTGACCGGGCATGAGGCACGTTGGGAGCGGCATAACTCCGCCCGTCAGACCCGCATCGTGGAATCTGCCGTCGCGCTGCTCGATGAGACGCCGCCCGGCACCGAGATTCCCGTGCAGTCGATCGCCAAGCGGGCAGAGCTGGCCAAGTCAGTGGTGTACCGGCAGTTCGAGGGACGCGAGGACCTCGATCGTCGGATTCGCTCGTATCTGATGGAGGACTTCGACACGACAATCTCGTCGCAGCTCGACGTCACCAAGGGCTCCATCAATGACATTGCCACCAGAACCATTCGGGCGGTACTGGATTGGATGACCGACTACCCGCATCGCTATGAGTTCATGGGCTCCGGTACCACCGACGAGGATCCTGCCGTCGATGCGGTCAGCACGGTCAAGGTGCGCATGGAGCAGCGTGTCCGCGGGGTCTTGATCCCGATCACCGAACTACTCGGAATCGACTACAGCCCCTTCGAATCGGTCACTTATGCGGTCGTGACGATGGTCGAAGGAACCCTCTCCCGATGGTTACGGGACACCGACCCCGTGCGCAATCGCACCGAGATCGTCGACGACCTCGCGAACTACGTCTGGTACGTGTTGGACGGGGCCGGCCGTTCGATGGGCGTGTCCTTGGATCCGCAGACCGAGCTGATGGCCGCGATCGCCGAACTGTCAGGCGCCAACCGCTAGCGGCGTGCCCGTGTGTGAACGGTCGGGCTCGCTGCGGTAGCGCGACGGGCGGCCGTCGATGTGCATCAGCTTCCACAGCGGGCGCACCCACCACGGCCGCATCCCGATGTCCTCGGTGAGCTTGCGCATATCCCCGAAATACTCGGAAAGGGTGTGACGGGCGTGCTCGCTACGCCAGAAGGCCTGTTTGAAAACCTCACGCGGAATGCCGAACTCGGCGGCGAAGGACCGCGGTGGAATCATGATCTCGTTCGCCAGTAACTTCATGACGACCGGGAACAAGAGAGTGCAGAGAACGCGTTTGCGAGCGCTCATCAGCGGCATGTGCACGCGCAGGAATTCACCCGCGAAGGAGATGTGCCGCGCCTCTTCGGCCACATGGATTTCCATGGTGCGCCGGACGGCCGGCGGCAGGTCGACGTCCTTGCGGATCAACGACTTCTGGTAATGGTCGATGGGCTCCTCGCCGCCGAGGATGCCGATGAACAGCACCACATGGGCCCAGCCGCCCGCCACGCCGATGATCGGCGACAGCCTGCGGAACCACTTGCGCATGCCCGGGACGTCCTCACCGATGCGGTTGACGAGCTCCTGGAACATCTGGATGTGGTTGCACTCCTCGGTCATCTCGTGGAGGCAGTAGCGGAACTCCGGCGAGCCGTTCGGCAGCTTCATGAGGTACTGCATCATGCCGCGGATCAGGATGCTCTCGAAGGCAAGCCCCACCTTGACGCTATTGGCCAGTCGCCAACGGCCGATCTCGATTTGGCGGTCGAGCGGCAGATCCCGGTACCACTGCGTGGCGCCGAGGGTGTCCAGCTCCGGGTGTAGCACCCAGCGGGGATCGTTGCGATCGATTTGGTAGTCGGGCGCATCCCAGTCGATGTCCAGGAAGGGATCGAAGTGCAGACGCACCGAGCCTTCGGACAGCGTATGCAGGGTCTGCAGGTACTCCGCGTCGAAATCGCTCGGCCCGGGGACGGTGTAAAGCGGCATTGCTTCCTCCTCGAATTACCTACCAATTTACTGGGACGTAGCATCCCATGCAATACCTGATGGGACCAAAAGTCCCATGAATTTGATTCCCGCAGGTCCTAACGTCATCTGCGGGTCCGAATCTTGCGACGGCCCATGGCCGAAAAGGGCCGAGTACCGACTGCTCAGCGCAGGGCGGCGGCCATCGCCGCCCGCGGCGCAGGCTGCCCGGTAAACAGCTCCACCTGGGTAAACGCCTGGTTGAGCAGCATCTCCAAGCCGCCGACCACCGCTGCTCCCCGGCGTTGCGCCGCGGCAGCCAGCTCGGTGGGCCACGGGTGGTAGATAACGTCAAGAATCGCGGGCGCCGCTGCCAGAGACTCCGCATAGACCGTTGCGGCTTCCGCGGGCACGGTGCTCACCAACACTCCGGATGACGCGCACACCGACGACAGTGCCCCGTCATCGAATCCGGTCACCGATGCGGGCACACCCACCCGCTCTGCCAATTCGAGAGCACCCTGCGCCCGGCCGGCATCTCGAGCCACCACCGTCAGGGCCCGCACACCCATTGCCGCGAGCGCGACGATCGCCGGCCGCGCGGTGCCTCCGGCGCCGACGATCACCGCCGTGTGCCCCGAGACATCAATCCCGGCGCCACGCAACGCCCCGGATACTCCATCGACATCCGTGTTGTCGGCATGCCAACCGTCATCCGCGCGAACCAGCGTGTTGGCAGCGCCGATCAGCCGCGCGCGCTCGGTGCAGCTCGAGGCCGATTCCAGGGCGGCGAACTTGCCGGGCATGGTCACCGAGAAACCCACCCATTCGGGCCCGGCTCCGCCCACCACATCGGGCAGCTGCTCGGCCGTGCATTCGATGCGTTCGTAGGTCCAATCGGTCAGACCCAGCGCGCGATAGGCCGCCAGATGCAGATCGGGTGAGCGGGAATGCCCGATCGGTGATCCGAGGACCGCGGCACGGCGAACGTCAGCCGTGCTCATGCTCGTCGCCCGAGAGGCTCATCGCGCACTGTCCAGGATGCCGTTCTTCTTGGCCAGCTCGATATTCGCCAGGTGCTCGTTGTAGTCCGCGGTGAACAACGTGGTGCCCTCGGCGTCGATCGTGACGAAGTACAGCCAATCCCCCGGCTCCGGATGCTCGGCCGCCTGCAACGCCTCGGGGCTCGGCGAAGAGATCGGGGTGGCCGGGAGCCCCTGGGACACATAGGTATTCCAGAGCGTCTTGCGCTCGCGGTCGTCATCGGTGGTCGCGACTTCTTGGCGATCCAACGGATAGTTCACCGTGGAGTCGAATTCCAGCTTCTGATGCTTGGCCAGCCGGTTGTAGACCACCCGCGCCACCTTCGCGAAATCGCGAGGCTTGGCCTCCCGCTGCAGCAGTGACGCCACCACCAACACCTCGTAGGGCGACAATCCGGCCGCCTCGGCCTGCAAGAGCCCCAGCTGCTGGTACTGCGCGGTGCTTTCCCGGATCAGGGAGGCCAGAATCTGCTCCGGCTCAGCCATCGGGTCGAAGTCCCACCGCCCCGCGGCAATCAACCCCTCGATGCGGCGATGGTCGTCGCGCACCGCGTTGACCCCGTTGGACGCCCACTCCGGGACCGCCAGCTCGGACTGCGACGCCGTCGTGGCGGCCTGGCGCAAGTCCGAGGCGGCCACACAGTGCTTGTCCCCGTCCAGATCTACGCAGGAGGCACGCGCGATGAGAGTGAAGATGCCCTCGGTGACCGCACCATTGGCCACCGCGGAGACATCGTCGAGTTGACGCCCCTCGGGTATGACGAGCAGACCGACTCGGTTCTCTTGCTCGGCCAGACGTGCGACGGCGTCCTTACCAGGAATCTTGGTGCGCAGCTTGTAGAAGCCGGGCTGAATCGCCGCGATGGCCTGATTGCCTTGCGCGGCATCGGTGAACGCACTCGGTGTGGCCACCACACCCTCATCCTTCAGGCGCTGCCCGATGACCTTAGTGGTGTCACCGGGGTGCACCTCGAACACGAAATCCTTGACACCAGAGCCCGAATAGTCGGTCACGGGGGCGTCCGCACCGAACAGGCTGTCCCATAAGGTGGCGCCGCCGACCACGGCCCCGACCGTGATGATGATGACCAATGCAAGACCCGCCAGTCCGGCATTGCGCCGGCGCCGGGCTGCCGCCCTGCGCCGTGCCCGTTCGCGACGGGTCTCCCGGGGGCGAGGACCCACCGCGACCGGTACGGCCCGGCGGCCGCTTCCCCAGTCGTCGTCGGGCTCCTGGCGATCGTCCCAGTCGCGCCAGTCGCTCAACGCGTGCCCCCTTCATTGCCGCACCGGCGCCGCTGCTCAAGCCAATCCTGCAGAATGGCCACCGCGGCCGCCTGGTCGATGATGCCGCGCTGCTGACGAGACCGTACTCCTGCCTCACGCAGAGAACGCTGGGCGGTAGTAGTAGTGAAACGCTCGTCTACTAGGCGCACCGGTACCGGGGTGATTCGCTCGCCCAGCTCACGGGCGAACCCCGCCGCGTCGCGCGCAGATGCCCCCGTTCCTTCACGCAGGTTGCGCGGCAGGCCGACAACGACCTCGACCACGCTCATCTCCTCCACCAACTCCACAATGCGGCGAAAATCGCTGTCTTCCTTTACATCCCGCGGAACCGTCTCCACCGGAGTGGCGAGAATTCCGTCGGGGTCGCTCGAGGCGATGCCGATTCTGACGGTACCCACATCCACGCCGAGACGACGTCCCCGGCCCGGGTCGTCGGGGCCGGGACGATCCGGGGTGAGAGCTTCGCTATCAGGCACTCGATTCAGGCCCGGCGGATCTGTTCACGCAGCGCCTGCAGCGCCGCGTCAATGCCGGAGGGGTCCTTACCCGATCCCTGTGCCGTGTCGGACTTACCGCCGCCTCGGCCGTCCACTGCCGATCCGATGGCGCCCACGAGGTCGTTGGCACGCAGCCCCGCATCTTGAGCGGCCTGATTGACCGACACCACGAAGGGCACCGAGCCGTCTCCGGCCGCGATCAGGGCCACCACCGCGGGGTCACCGCCGAGCCGGCCCCGGATGTCGCCGATCAGGCTGCGCAGGTCGCCCGCACCGGTGCCATCGGGCAGCCGGTGCGCTACCACGGTAACGGTGCCGATACGTTCGGCGTTGCCGACCAATGTTGCGATGGAGGCCTTCACGGAGGCCAAACGCGTTTGCTCCAGCTCCTTTTCGGCCACCTTGAGCCGCTCCACCAGGGTGGCAACCCGGCCCGGAACCTCCTCGGAGGGCACCTTCAGCGTCGAGGACAGCGCCGCCATCAGGGCCCGCTCCTTCGAGAGGTACCGAAACGCGTCGAGCCCGACGTACGCCTCCACGCGGCGGACCCCGGAGCCCACCGAGGACTCTCCCAGCAGCGTCACGGGTCCGATTTGGGAGGAGCTCGCCACGTGCGTCCCGCCGCACAGTTCCAGTGAGAACGGTCCGCCGATATCGACCACACGCACCCGGTCGCCGTAGTTCTCGCCGAAGAGCGCCATCGCGCCCATCGACTTGGCCTGGTCCAGGTTGGTGACGAAGGTGTTGACGGGGTAGTTGGCCTCGACTGCCTTGTTGGCGACGTCCTCCACCTCTTGTCGCTGGGCCTCCGAGAGCGCGCCCTGCCAGCTGAAGTCGAAACGCAGATATCCGGGTCGGTTCAGCGAACCTGCCTGAACAGCATTGGGTCCCAGCACTTGCCGCAGTGCGGCGTGCACCATGTGCGTGCCCGAGTGGCCCTGGGTGGCGCCGTGCCGCCACTGCCGATCCACCGAGGCCACCACCTGGTCACCCTCGACGAACTCGCCGGATTCCACCGTGACCTTGTGCACGAAAAGAGTTTTGGCGATTTTCTGGACATCGGAGACTTTAGCCTGCGATGTCGCGTTGGTCCCGTCTCCGTGAATGGATCCGATGTCGGCGATCTGGCCACCCGATTCGGCGTACAGCGGCGTGCGGTCCAGCACGATCTCAGCTTCGGAACCCGCCGAGGCGACCGGCACCCGGGCGCCATCCACGAAGATGCCCAAAATAGTTGCCTGGGAATCTAATTCATCAAATCCGGTGAATTCGGTGGGGCCCCCGTCGACGAGTTCGCGGTACGCCGACAGGTCGGCGTGGGCGTGCTTACGGGCGGCGGCGTCGGCCTTGGCGCGCTGCCGCTGCTCGTTCATCAGATCCCGGAAGCCGTTCTCGTCCACGGAAAGCCCCGCCTCGGCCGCCATTTCGAGGGTGAGCTCGATGGGGAATCCATAGGTGTCGTGCAAGGTGAACGCATCGCTACCCGAAAGCGTGCTTCTTCCGGCCGTTTTCGTCTTGTCTGCGGCATCCTCGAACAGCTTCGAACCGGAAGTCAGGGTGCGGTTGAAGGCGGTCTCCTCGGCAACGGCGATTCGGCTGATGCGTTCGAAGTCGGTCACCAACTCGGGGTACGACGGGCCCATCTCGTCACGCACCACAGTCATCAGCTCGCCCATCATGGGGTTTTCGACGCCAAGCAACTTGATGGAGCGGATGATCCGGCGTAGCAGGCGGCGCAGCACATAGCCGCGGCCTTCATTACCGGGGCTGACCCCGTCACCGATGATGATCGCCGCCGTTCGAGCGTGATCGCCGACGACGCGGTAACGCACATCGTCCTCGTGGCTGCCTTGCCCGTACCCGCGCGGAGCAACTGCTGCCACGCAGTCGATGACAGGTCGCACCAGGTCGGTTTCATAGACGTTGTCGACACCCTGCAGCAGACACGCGATGCGCTCGACACCCATACCGGTGTCGATGTTCTGGCGCGGCAGCGGCCCGAGGATCTCGAAGTCCGTCTTGGAGGTGCCCTCGCCGCGCTCGTTCTGCATGAACACGAGATTCCAGATCTCGATGTAGCGGTCCTCGTTGGCCTCCGGGCCACCCTCGATGCCGTAGTCAGGACCACGGTCGTAATAGATCTCTGAACACGGGCCGCACGGGCCGGGAATACCCATGGACCAGTAGTTGTCGGCCATACCGCGGCGCTGAATCCGATCCAGCGGCAACCCGGCGATTTCCTGCCACAGCCCGATGGCCTCATCGTCATCGAGATAGACGGTGGCCCAGAGCTTCTCCGGCTCGAAACCGTACCCACCCTCGGAGACCGGATTGGTCAAAAGTGTCCAGGCCAGCTCAATCGCCTCGCGCTTGAAGTAGTCGCCGAAGGAGAAGTTGCCGGCCATCTGAAAGAACGTGTTGTGCCGGGTGGTGATGCCCACCTCGTCGATGTCCGGCGTGCGAATGCACTTCTGGACGCTGGTGGCCGTGTTGTACGGCGGAGTGCGCTGCCCCAGGAAGAAGGGCACGAACTGGACCATGCCGGCATTGACGAACAGCAGGTTGGGGTCCTCGAGAATCACCGAGGCACTCGGTACCTCGGTGTGACCGGCCTTCACGAAGTGGTCCAGGAATCGCTTCCGGATCTCGTGTGTCTGCATGTCGTCCTTGCGTGTAGCTGGGGGAATCTGACCGGACCACCCTACCGGTGCGCCTACCTACCGCCGGTATACGCCAAGGTCAGGAGGTACCGCCACCGAGTATCTGCTCCGTCACAATTCACCGAGCTAACCGGAAAGAGACACTCAACACACATGAACGGGTGCCGACTCCGATCGCAGCAAGCGCGGCCCGTAGCCGGCTAAGGCGCGCCGCGGATCGAGCTGTCGACGGCACCGCCGATGGGCGCGGTCGCAAGGCCCGTGAACGGTCCCAGGAAGGGGCTCAGCAGGATGCCGGCTCCGGCCTCTGCGGCATTACCGGCGGCGCCCGCTCCGACGTCGCGGCCGTACTGCTCCACCCACGGGTCAACCTGCGCGGGAGGCGGCGGGCCTGGATCTTCGAGGACTGGCTCGGGTCCCGGTTCGGGTTCCGGATCTGCCCACGCCACGGCGGGCGCTGCCATCACCGCGAGCGATGCCAGTAGTCCACCCGCAGCCACACGCATACGTAACGCCATGTCGTCCAGTATGCCGAGATGTCAGGATCTCTTCAGTCCACGCCGAATGATGGCGCGCAGTTTGTCCAGCCTCGATCCGATGTCGCGTTCGTTGCCGTGATCGGTGGGCTGGTAGTAGTCGGCGCCCACCAGCTCATCGGGCGGATATTGCTGCGCCACCACACCGTCGCGGTCGTTGTGTGGGTACACATATCCGACGGCGTTGCCCAGCTTTGCGGCGCCGCTGTAATGACCGTCACGCAGATGCGGCGGCACCAGCCCGGCCTTCCCCGCGCGGATGTCACCCATCGCCGCTCCCAGTGCCGCGGGAACCGCTCCCGACTTGGGTGCGGTCGCCAGGTGGATGGTGGCGTGGGTCAGGGTCAGCTGCGCCTCCGGCATCCCGATCAGTTGCACCGTCTGGGCCGCCGCCACCGCTACGGGTAACGCGGTGGGATCCGCCATGCCGACATCCTCACTGGCCAGAATCATCAACCGCCGGGCGATGAAGCGTGGATCCTCCCCCGCGATCAGCATGCGCGCCAGATAGTGCAGCGCGGCGTCCACATCGGACCCCCGGATCGACTTGATGAAGGCGCTCACCACGTCGTAATGCTGGTCACCGTCGCGGTCGTAGCGCACTGCGGCGCGATCCACCGACTGCTCGACCACTTCCACGGATATGACCGAACCCGCTCCTTCAGCAGTTTCGGCGGCGACTTCCAGCGCGGTCAGTGCTCGCCGTGCGTCGCCCGCGGCCAGCTGCGCCAGCAGGCTCAACGCCTCGGGGTCCACGGTCACCACACCACCGAGGCCGCGCTCATCGGCGATCGCCCGCTCGAGTACCTCGCGAATATCGTTGTCGCCCAACGGTTGCAACTGAAGGATCAACGAGCGTGAGAGCAGCGGAGCCACGACGGAAAAGGAGGGATTCTCGGTGGTGGCAGCCACCAGCAGCACCACCCGGTTCTCGACCGCCGCAAGCAGTGCATCCTGCTGAGTCTTGGAGAACCGGTGCACCTCGTCGATGAAGAGCACCGTCTGGCGGCCGTGGACGGCGGCGCGGCGCGCATCGTCGATGACGGCCCGCACCTCTTTCACACCGGCGGACAGCGCCGACAACGCCTCGAACCGGCGCCCGGTGGCCCCCGAGATCAAGGATGCAAGCGTTGTTTTCCCTGTACCCGGCGGTCCGTAGAGGATGACCGAGGCCGCTCCGGAGCCATCGACCAGGCGACGCAACGGGGAGCCCTGTTTGAGCAGGTGCCCCTGCCCCACCACTTCATCGAGTGTCGCGGGACGCATCCGGACCGCGAGGGGCGCATTGGGCGCCACCCTCGCGTCCACGGGGGCCGCGTCGAATCCGCCCCCGGGCACGTCGAACAGGCTGTCTGACACGTCTCAGGCTTACCACGTCGGGCCGACGGGTTCAGCCCGCCGGTTGCGTGACGAAATCGATCAGTTCCTCAACGCGGCCGATCAGGGCCGGCTCCAGGTCCGTCCAGGTGCGCACCTTGCCGCGGATCCGGCGCCAGGCCTCGGCAATCTCGGTCTGACTGCCATGAGGCCAACCAAGCGCCTGACAGATGCCGTGCTTCCATTCGATATCCCGTGGCACGGTAGGCCAGGCGTGCAGGCCGATCCGCTCGGGTTTGACCGCCTGCCAGATATCGACGAACGGATGCCCCACCACGAGGGTGTGCTCGCCGTAGGGGCCCTTTTGCACCGTTTCGGCGATGCGTGATTCCTTCGACCCCTTCACCAGGTGGTCAACCAGCACCCCGAGCCGGCGCCCCGGACCGGGCTGGAATTCCTTCACGATGGCGGCCAGGTCATCAATCCCGCCCAGGTACTCGACGACCACACCTTCGACGCGCAGGTCGTGCCCCCACACCTGCTCGACGAGCTCGGCATCGTGACGGCCCTCGACGTAGATTCGGCTGGCCAACGCCGTGCGCGCCTTAAGCCCCTGTACCGCAACCGATCCCGACGCACTCCTGGACGGTTTGGTGGGTGTGTGCCGCAGCGGCTCCTTGAGGATCACCGGCTTGCCGTCGATGAGATATCCCGGACCCACCGGGAATCCGCGGACGCGCCCGTGCCGGTCCTCCAGATCCATCCGGCCGTACTCGATCCGCACGACGGCGCCCACGAACCCCGTCTGGGCGTCCTCTACTACCAGGCCCTTGATCGCCGCGACCTCGGTGGATTGCGGACGCCGCGGGGCATGCGGGTTGTTGGACAGGATGTCGGTGCCATAGCGATCAGCCACCCGGCGATCGTAGGAATGCGGGCGCGCCACATCCGGCTACGACGCGCCCGCGTGACTAGACCGTGATCGGGGCCGCGTGCGGACGTTGTGGCCTGAGGGATTCCAACCGCACACGCGTGAGCAAGCAGCATCGCGTGTGTCACTCACCGCCATACAGCCAAAGCTAGTCTTCAGTGGGTATCGCCCGTATTGCTACGAGATAGCGCGAGTTGACCATGCGTTGGTTTTGGGATCACTGCCAGGCGTTAGAGCTTGTTGTCCTAGCCCTTGCTGCACCTGCGGTTCTGTACCGGGGCTGGCGATGGTGGACGGATCGACCGTCACTACCTTTGGCTGCGGGTGCAATTTTTGCCGTGTCCATATGGCCGTGGGCGTTGTGCGATATCGAGCCAATATGGCGCAGGTTACCGCCGCAAATACAAGCCTTTCACGCAGCCGGGGGAATTGGCGTCCTAGCGTCGGCCAGCGCATGGGTACTGGTTGTCGAGGCATGCGGTATGGCCGATCACGTGTCACGCCGCAGGAAGATCCAGAGACTTGTTGTGGGAGCGGCAGTCACGTTGGCCACCATTGCGGCGCTTACCAACTCAGTGGTATCAACCCCGGGTGGAGGCGATTTCTTCACCTATCTGACGGAGCCGCGCCGCGACTCATTGGGCCTGTTTGCAGCCACCCTTATCGGCCATATCTTTGCCGCAGGAGTATTAGCCCACCTTGCTTTGCTCACAGTGCGGCGTATGGATCGCACGCCAGCTGGGCGAGGGTTGAGACTGCTCGGAGCTGCTGGTGGTGCGGTGGCGATGGCGGTCATAACTCGCGGCGTCTGTGCTGAACTGTTCCAGTGGTACAGGTATCGACCGCCACCGTGGTGCGGTCTGACTGTGCAGACGAGCGCCATCACGGCAGGCGCTGTGCTCGCCATTTCGGCTTTGACGTGGCCGCCCCTGGCTCTCCGCCACCAAGCGCGCCGCACGCTACGTCAGTTGCGGCCTCTGCGTGACGGACTGATCGAACTGTTTCCCGGTTTGGCTCCGCCACAGCCATTCGGTACGAGGCTGACAGATCTAGTGCCGGAGTGGATTGGCCAAATTCAGGATGGCCTGAGCCTGATGGCGCAGTGCCGGAATCTCCCTTTGGAGAATGCTGCCCCACCGCAGGATCGCATGAAACATGTTCAGGCGGCTGCCGATTGGATAGGGGGCCAATCCCCATTGGGGATGAGTGTCTCGTGGCTTCAAGCACCACCACCATTAACGAATGCCGAGTGGATCCGGGTCCTAGCTAATGCATTCCACCTCGGCCGATCGACGCCCGCCTGAAGCCGTTAAGTGATCACGGCATACGAACCAACCGACAATAGAATAGCTACGCCAAACCATGCCGAGTTCAGCAGAGCGAATCGTCAATTCGGTACCGCGACAGCATCTCCGCGTCCGCGCTCGCGCGTTCCAGACGGCGCAAAAGTAAACTTGCGAACCGCTCAGCCGCGATCTCATCACGAGTCCACCCATGGGTCTCACCACACGATCGCTGCAATATGAAAGCCACCAGGTCAGGCGAAGCCGCCTCCACACGCGCTGTCGCGTAGTCAGTGATCACTTGACCTCGGTGTCCGAGGACCATGTGGCCAAGTTCATGAGCGATAGTCCGTTCTCGCGATAGCCCGTCCGGCCGGACCTTCAACACGTCACAGTCCGGAAACGACAACCACTGCCCAAAGACCCCTACAGGCAGCAGCTCGTCCTGAACCGTGATCGGTCTCCCGCGCCGTAGCCCCCACATCTCGACCAGGGATAGCACGGACGACACCACATCGGGTGCCGCAGCAAATACCTCATCTAATGCCGTTCTGATCTCGGCAGACCTCGGCTGGCGACCAGACATTCTGAAACGTCGCACGCCAAGCCGCCACCGACTACCCATTCGCAGAAAGTAGCAACCCGCAACGTGCCCGGCAAGGCCGAAGGGGGCGTCAGCGCGCGGAGCTTTTGAGATACAGCGCCGGACCCTAGCTGCCCGAGACTGTCTCGCCGCGCAGTGCCGCGATGATGTCCGCCGCATGGGCGGCCACGTCGATGTCACCCACGCGCTCGGCGGCGGCGTGTAGCGCCATCCAGCGCCCGAGAAGCGCGGGATGGCTGGGCGCGGGGTTGCCCAGGGCCACCGTGTCATCGTCCAGGTCGAGGTCGATGGTGAAGTACTCGTGGGTGGCGAGCCACACCCACATCAGTCGTGCATCCAGGATGCGTCGCGCAAGTGTCTCGTCATCGGCCAGTGCCGGGGCGATCGACACCACATCGGAGCGCCACGCTTCGGTCATCGCATCATCGAGCTCGGCGACTTCCTCGCGTTCGGTGGCGCCGAGGAACTCCGGGTAGACGGTGAGGGCGTGCGCGATGTCCAGCACGATGTCGCGGAATCCGCCCCACTCGTAGTCAAGGATGCGGACACCGTGCTCGGTGACAAGGATGTTGTCGGGGGCAACCTCGGAAGGGCTAAAGGCTCGAACACCGCCCTTCTCGAAGAGACCAGCTGTTTGCTGTAGGCGCGGAATCAGCGTCGGCGGCGCCTCGAGAGAGTACTCACTCCTCAGGATCTGCCGCAGCGGGGCGATGGTGTCCGCTCCACCGAGGCGCTGCTGCGATGGATCGACATCAGCCTTCTTGACATCGAGGCGTCGGAGCAGCGCAGCAAAGTCGCCTTCGCGTCCCACCGTGGCGACATGCATCCGCCCCAAGGCTTGCGCCCATGCCATCAACGCGTGGTTTATCGCAGCACGATTGCGCTCTGCGAGCAGCTCGGACATCGTGGGCGCCGAACCCAGATCGGTAAGCACGATGAGCCGTTCGGCGATCGAGTAAGCAACCAGTTCCGGGCCGGGCCGATGCTTGGCGGTCAGGGAGTTTGCGAACTGATACGACACGACCTCGCGCAGCACGGCGGCATTGGATCCCCCCTCGGGGACCTGCTTGATCACCATGGACTTCGGCAACGCGAATGGGTTCTGCACCGCACGCACCCGAATAACGATCGCAGGCCCGCTGCCACCGAGATCTTCGGGTTCAGCCAACGTCACGGTTGCCCCCGCGCGCCTGGAGAGCAACTCCTCCGCTGTGGCGATAACCTGCGCGACGGGGTCTGCCAATAATGTCGTCATTACCGCCTCACCTTACCCCGTCTTTATAAGACTGTGGGGCGGCACACACTCATCTCAAAATTCACATCCATGCATTTGCCAGTAGGGGTCGCAGACGTTGCCCTTGCGCGTTCTGACCGATCGGTCTAATTTGAGACCATGCGGTCTGCAGATACGTTGACGTTCACAGAACGGGCCCGACGAGCACAGATAGTGGCGGGCGCCATCGAGGTACTCGCCGGCGCGGGGTATCCACAGACATCGCTGGCGAAAATTGCCGAGCACGTCGGAGTGGCCAAGAGTGCGGTGCTGTATCACTTCACGTCGAAGACCGAGGTCATCGAATCCGTCATGCTCGAGGTCTTCACTCGCGCGGCCACCGCCATCGTGCCCGCAGTGCACGCAGAGACCACCGCGATCGCACGTCTCACGGCCTATATCAGAGCCAACATTGAGTTCGTCGTGAGTAATCGGGTGGCCGCGCTCGCCCTACTGGAGATCATCACCGGTTACCGCAGCCAGGATGGTCTGCGGTTCGACCAGGCAGCAGCAGGCACAGCGCCCCCCGCCGAGTTCGCCGCTATGGATCCTGAGGCGATTTTCACCGACGGAGTCGCGACCGGTGAGTTCTCATCGGTGTCACCCCGATTCATGAAGAACGCCTTGCGGGCGGCGCTCGATGGCGCCGTGTGGGAGCTGGGACGCGACCCGGACTATGACGCCATCGGATACGGAGAACAGCTCGTCGACATGTTCACCAAAGCAGTCGGGGCAGCGCCATGACAACGATCGTGATCTCCGCATATGGCACCCGTGGGGACGTGGCTCCGCTGACCGGACTGGGAAAACGACTGCGCGACAACCTGTCTGCGCACGTGGTCATTGCCGCGCAAGAGCCCTACGCGCACCTGGTGCGTGCATCCGGTCTGGAATTCCGGCCGTTACCCGGCGATACCGAGGCGGCAACCCGAGAATCCGAGCATGGTCAGGCACTCGTGGACGGCACCCGGCTGCGCCCCTCAGGGGCGGCTCTCGCCGAGATGCGGGCCGGACTTGCGGGAGTCGGCGAGGCCATGGCCGAAACGGCACACGATGCCGATGTTCTGCTGGCCGAGGGCCCCGTGGGCACCCTGCTCGGATATCACGTTGCCGAAGCGCTCGACGTACCCAGCGCAGGCCTCTGTCTTCAACCGGCCTGCCCCACTGCCGATTTTGCGCCGCCGCCACTGACCGTCCGCTCGTTTGGCACGTGGGGTAACCGGTTGGTGTGGCGCCTTGCCCAGTCCGGAGAACGGATCTACGCGCCACTCATCGACGATCTGCGCCACCACCTCGGACTGGCGCCCGCATCACTGCGCCGGTATCACAGCGTCCGGGCCAGACGTTGGCCCATCGTGCACGGCTACAGCCGTCACGTTGTCGCACGCCCGCTCGATTGGCGACCGCACTGGCATCAGACCGGCTACTGGTGGCCCGATCATGACGAAAACTGGCTACCTCCACAGGAACTGAGCGAGTTTCTCGACAACGGTCACGCTCCCGTCTTCGTCGGTTTCGGCAGCACCGCCACCGCCAGAGGACAAGAGCTGTCGGAGGCCATCGCCGCCGCGATTCGTATGGCCGGGGTGCGGGCCGTGGTGCAACGCGGGTGGGCCGGGCTCGCCGGCCTGGGCGATGACGTCATCACCGTCGACGATGTTCCGCACTCCTGGCTGTTTCCGCGGATGGCCGCCGTCGCACACCACTGCGGCGCCGGAACAGCAGCGGCCGCGCTGCGAGCCGGGATCCCCAGCGTTCCCGTCCCGGGCATCATGGACCAACCCTTCTGGGCCCACCGATTGAGGCACATCGGCGCCGCCTGCGCACCGCTACCGCGCACGTCGCTGCGGGCCGACGAGCTCTCGGCATCGATCACAGAGGTGATCGCCGAGTCACGGTATCGCCAAGAAACCCAACGTCTCTCACGACTCATTCGTGACGAGGACGGTATCGGGGCGGCGGTGGACATCATCGCCGCAATGTTGGATGCCACGACGACGAAAGGTGCACATCATGGCCACTGAGCTCCTCATGGGCAACGCATTGCTGGCCGGAGCCATCACGCTGGCGGGCGGCGCGATTGGCGCGGGAATCGGTGACGGCATGGCGGGAGCACAGCTCATCGCCGGAGTAGCCCGCCAGCCTGAATCTCAGAACCGTTTGTTTACACCATTTTTCATAACCGTCAGCCTGGTGGAGGCCACCTTCTTCATCAATGTGGCCTTCATGGCCCTGTTCGTGTTCGCCACCCCGGGCGGGTAGTCACCCGGCCGCGGGATCCCCGACGGCCGTGACGATCTCATGGATCAAGCGCATCTTCTCCAGCACCGGACCGGGCAACACGAACGGATACAGATCGTCGTGCCCCATGGAGCGGTTGACCATGTTCAGCGACCACGCCAAGGGCAACCACATCTCGATGATGGCGTCGAATCCGCTGGGGCCCAGCACCCTGCGATCGAAGGTGCCGCCCGCGGGCGCCAGCGCGAAGGCAGCGGCGGTGTCCAACGTGTCGCGGACATGCAGGTAATGCGCGAAGGTCTCCGCCCAGTCCTCGGCGGGATGCATGGTGGCGTAGGAGGAAACGAAACTCGCCTCCCAACCCTCGGGCACACCCTGCTGATAGTGCCGATCAAGCGCCGCCTGGTAGTCGGCATTCGGATCGCCGAACAACACGCGGAACCTGTCCGCATAGTCCGCAGAGGTTTCGACGAGCCGGTAATAGAAGTAGTGCCCGATCTCGTGACGGAAATGCCCGAGCAGTGTGCGATACGGCTCATCCATCGAGATGCGAAGCTGCTCACGGTGCACGTCATCGCCCTCGGCGAGATCCAGCGTGATCACCCCGTTGTGATGTCCCGTCATCACCTGTTGCTCTTCACTGGACAGCAGATCGAAGGCCAGTCCGAACTCGGTGTCGACATCTCGCCCCGTCACCGGTAATCGCAGCTCCGCGAGCTCGGCGATGAGCCGGCGCTTCGCCTTCTCGGCCTCGGCGAACGCCGGCAAAGCCGTGCCGTCAGAATCGCTGGGCCGGGTGCGCGTCAGCACGCAGGACGCGCACAACGTATCCGTACCGGTGCCATCTACCAGCCAATTGCATTCGGCCACATGTAGGTTCGCGCACAAGTGATGATTGTCCGAGTCAACGAACCCCGGCCCGTCGTCCTGGGCGATGACCAACAGGGCCTTGTCCTGGAGCGAGAACCCGACATGACTGCCGCAGGCCAGGCACACAGAGTTTTCGAACGCCAGATGCTGGCCACACTGCGGACAGATGAAGTCACGCATGAGCGGGGCTCTCCTCGCACGGTGCGACGTCCACCGACACCTTGATCGTGCTGCTGTCGGAATCGGTATAGATGATGCCGCGCAAGGGCGGTACGTCGGCGTAATCGCGACCCCACGCGACGGTGACATACCGCTCGTCGGCAACCGTGTCGTTCGTCGGGTCGAACGCGACCCATCCATCGGGCGGTACCCACACCGCCGCCCACGCATGGGTGGCATCCGCGCCGACCAGGCGAGGCTGCCCGGGTGGCGGATTCGTTGCGAGGTAACCGGATACATAGCGCGCCGCGAGCCCCTGTGTGCGCAGCGCCGTGGCCGCCATGCGGGCGAAGTCCTGACAAACGCCCTCCCCCGCGGCCAGCACTTCGCTGACCTTGGTGGAGATCGTGGTGGACCCCGACCGGTACTGGAAGTCACGATAGATCCGGCCCATCAGGTCTATGACGGCCTCCCCGAGCGGGCGCCCGGCGGTGAAACTCACCGCGGCATAGGCGCGTACATCGTCGGTGATCTCGGGGGGTACCAAGTCCAGCACGAACTCGGCGGCGAATGCGCCGGCCCCGGTCGATTCCCCGAATGCGGGGCGGGCCAGCTCCCACGCCTGCTCCCACCCCGCCGCGGGGGGCCGCGGGGTGCTGACATCGACGACCGAGCGGGCGGTCACGCTGAGCTCCCGGTGCGGCGTGGTGACGTGGAAGTACGAGCTGAGGTTCCCGTACACGTCCCTGCCGGTGGAACTGTCCGAGGGCTCCGGTTCGACGATCAGTTCGTTGGATTCACAACGCTGCCAATCGGTGTCACGCGGTGTGAGGTAGCCGCGTCCATACGAACTGGTGACGTCGTCGGAGTATTTGTACAGGGTGCGGTGCGTCACCTGGTACCGGATCACGGATGAGCCGCCTTCGTCAAAACCATCGTTCACGGCAATCTCCGCCCCGGGTCGGGGCCCCACAGCGGCTGCATACCTGTCGGCATGGACAGGTGCGTCTTGGTGACCACGGAGGACAATTCGCGCAACGCCTGATGAACGTTGTCGAGGGTTTCTGCGAGCGTGTCGCGCTGCGCGTCTTCACCCGCGGCGTCCAGATCGGCAGGATCGATCCGCCGCAGCTGTGTCACCAAGTCCTCCACCAACCGCTCCGGACGTGAGGTTCCCGAGGCGCTCGGCAACGACTTGAGGTCGGTGCGTAACGACTCCACTTGATACAGAAGCGATCTCGGATTGACGGCATCAAACAGCAGCAGGTCGGCAACGGCCTCCAGGCTGATCTTGCCCCGGGTACGGCGGCGGTACATCACCGACGACTCGCACGCCACCAACGTGGACTCGGTGACGGACTGCTCGGCCGCGCGGCCGCGGACCGTCGTGAGCGTGGAACGCAGCAAGGCCGTCAGGCCGAGACCGCGCTCGATGCGCTTGCCGATATCCATGATCGTCCAGCCGATATCGTGCACCGTCGACTCCGCCGCCAGACCCGACAGCGCGAGAAGCCCTGCCAATACCTGAGTTTGGGTAGCAGCGAGCACCGTGTCATCGGCACGGGTGGGACTGGCGCCGGACCGTGCGCAATCGTCATATTCGGCCCCTGCTGTCGCGATCGCCCGATCCATGCCGCCGAGCACCATCCAGGTGTCATTGGACATCTGATCTCGAACCGCGCGGGCGGCCAGACCGAGTCGCTCCACCGATTGCGCCAGCGACCCGACCCGCTCTTTGTCCACCGTCAATGACCACAACTGGGTTCCCAGATCCTCGGAGCCGGTGTCGGTACCGGTGATGTCACCGAGCGCCTTCAACAGCACCGGGACACATTCACTGGCCTCCATGAACTGCCGATACCGGTACTCGTGGAACCGTTCCCGGGTGACGGACAACAACCGGACCAGATTCTCCGCACGCTCTCCATACCGCCCCAGCCAGAACAGATCGGACAACACGCGCGGTGAGCTGACCGCGTCGGCGCCCGCCAATCGTCCGGCGGGCAGATCCAGCGATGCCACCGTCAGGGCGCGTTCGGTCTGATCGCGATCCGGCTGTTGAACCCAAATATCTTTGGCAGCAATACTGTTGAGTGTCGACCCCGAATATCCGGAAGCGCCGACGTATCCGAGACCGCCGATCATCGGCGCGTACCCGCCGCGCTGCGCCACCGTGAACAGTCGCATACCGATCGGCGACGCGGTGAGGGCGCCGGAGCGCAGATATGTGGGGGCCACCGACAGCTCGGGAAGCTCCTGACCGATCCAGCACCAGGGTGCCGCCTCGATGCGTTTCCGCAATGTCTCCAGCGTCTGCGCCGACTGCAACGGTCCGGTGTAAACCTCTTCCCCCACTGTGGATTTGACCAGCAGCGAGCCCAGGTTCGCCAGTAGGTGCGAACGCTCCGCATCGATCCCACCCCACCAGATTTGCCCTCCGGACAAGGCGAGCGGCTCGTCGAGCAGCCGCTGCGACAGCTCTGGCAGGAAACGAGCCAGGCCGGGATTTTCCAATACCCCGCTGCCCAGCGAGTTGACGACGGTCACTGCGCCCCGGCGAAGCACTTCGACCAAGCCGACAACGCCCAGTCGTGAGTCGGCCCGCAGATCCAGCGGATCGGAGTAGCCGGCGTCGACGCGGCGCAGCACCACGTCCACCCGGCGCAGGGTGCCCAGTGATCGCATCCACAGCTTGCCGTCGCGCACCACCAGATCCGCGGACTCGACCAGCGGAAAACCCAGTACAGACGCGAGGTAGGCCTGATCGAAGGATGTCTCCGAGTGGATACCGGGACTGAGCACGACCACCGACGGATCCTCGACCGACTCCGGAGCGACATCGATGAGCGCCAGGCGCAGTGTTTGCGCGAACGATGAGGTTGGCCTCGGCGCCATCTTCTCGTAGAGATCCGGGGCGGCATGAGCGACGACGCGGCGGTCCGCCATCGCGTACCCGGCGCCCGATGGCGCCTGCGTCCAGTCCGCATTCACCCGAAAGTCGCCCGCGCCGGTGCGGCCGACATCGCAGCCGAGCAGGAACAGCTGATGCCTGCCGGGCAAGGCCATACCGTGGGCCGCGCGCACATACCCGGGATGTGCGAAGAGCATCTGCGGCGGCAGGGCACCGGAGCTGATCAACTCCTGCGGCCCATACAGGTCGCTGAGGATGGCATCCAGCAGCGTGGCCCGCTGCGTCAGACCAACCTCCAGGGTGTCCCAGTCGGCGGAGTCCAGGAGCAGCGGGAGCCCGTCCAGACGCCACGGCACGGGATGGGTGGGGGCATCGGGCGCCGGCACAGATACCGAGACGCGTCCGGGGTCCATGTAGGTGATGCCGTCGCTGTCGACGAGGGTGCGGACGCGATCGAGCAGGCGGTCCAAACCGGGACGGCCACGCTGTGTGATCGCGTCGGCCAGATCGGTCCAGGCCGGGCGGACGCTGCCATCAGGCGCCAGGAACTCGTCGTAACCCGCCTGGCTACCCCGCCGTCCAACCTCGAACAGCGCTCCCTGGGCGCGAACGCTGCGGTACTGCGAGATCAGCGGGTTATCGGCCACAGAGAAGTCGGGTCCGACGGGAGCCCCCGAAGCAGGTGCTGCCACCGGTCGTACCTTCCTTCCCGTTCGCTGCCGTTCGTACGCCCTATCGACCGTCTACCTGCGCCCCACCGTTCTCGCACGGCGCAGATCAAGGATGCCGGGCGCCACGGCATCGGTAGACATGCGGGCTTGTTTCTCGCGCAAGTCTGACAAATCGACGCGACCGGTGGTGTAACCGGTGGCATCGAAGCGCCTCCCACGGCGTGCCTCGGCGGCCACCGCGTTGACGGGCGGGTCGTCATAGGACCGGCCACCCGGGTGCGACACGTGGTACGTACAGCCGCCGCGAGACAACGCGTTGGCCGTGTCAATGAGCTCGAAGCGCAGCGGGTCATCGACGGTGATGCTCGGATGCAGCGCACTGGGCGGCTGCCAGGCCCGGTACCGGACGCCGGCCACCTGAACGTCCGGGTTGGCGGTCGAGAGCAGCGGGATGGGCTCACCATTACAGGTGACGACGTACCGGGACCGATCGGCGCCGATGACCCGTACTTGCACACGTTCGATCGAGGAATCCACGTATCGTGCGGCACCTCCAGCGGTTGCCTCCTCCCCCAGCACCCGCCACGGTTCGATGGCCCCGCGCAGTTCGATCTCGATACCGTCGAATACCGCGGTGCCAATCCGCGGGAACCGGAACTCGGTGAACGGATCGAGCCAGCTGGTTTCGAAGGCGATGCCATGCGCGCGCAGCTCGGCAGCAACCTGAGCAATGTCATGAATAATGAAGTGCGGCAACAGGTAACGGCCATGCAGGTTTGCGCCATGGCGGATCAGTGGAGTGCGCAGAGGTTGCTCCCAGAACCTGGCCACCAGTGCGCGCACCAGCAGCGACTGGACCATGGCCATCTGGAAATGCGGCGGCATCTCGAATCCGCGCAGCTCCAACAGACCCAGACGCCCGCGGGCGCTGTCGGGGCTGTACAGCTTGTCGATGCAGAACTCCGCGCGGTGGGTGTTCCCGGTGATATCGGTCAGCAAGTGCCGCAGCGCCCGGTCGACGTGCCAGGGAGCAGGATGCTCGGAAGGATCGCGATCGGGCGCCTTCGTCAATCTGTCGATCTCCGCGAAGGCGATCTCCAACTCGTACAACGCCTCTTCGCGGCCTTCGTCGACGCGGGGAGCCTGCGATGTGGTGCCGACGAACCGTCCCGAGAACAGGTAGGACAACGCGGGGTGGTGCTGCCAGTAGGTCAGCAGCGACACCAGTAGATCGGGGCGGCGCAGCAAGGGCGAGGTCGCCGGGGTCCGGCCTCCGAGCGTGATGTGGTTACCCCCGCCGGTCCCGGTGTGGGTGCCGTCCACGTCGAACGATTCGGTGGTCAGCCGCGCCTTTCGCGCCTCCTCATACAGCACCTGGAGCTGGCGGGACTGTTCCGCGAAGCTGCCGGTGGGGGTCACATTGACCTCGATGACCCCCGGATCGGGAGTGACACTCATGACTTCCAGCCGGGGGTCCGGCGGCGGCCCATACCCTTCGATCACCAGCGGGCAGGTGACGGCGGCCTCGATGCGCGCGATGAGATCCACGAAGTCGTCGAGGCTTTGCACCGGCGGCAAGAACAGATACAGCAGCCCGTCGCGAATCTCGGCGACCAGGGCGGTGGGGGGTGCTCCGTCAGCGGGCACCACGACGGCATCCGCGCCGGAACGTTGTGCGCCGAGTTCCGTGGTGACACCGAGCGGGTCCGCCTCGGTGGGGTGCGGTGCCGGCTGCCAGGAGATGGAGTCCAGTGGGAGCCGCAGACCCGCCGGAGACGATCCTTGTGTCAGGACAATCCTTCCGCGGCGCAGTGTCCAGTCGGCGCTCTCCCAGCGACCGCCGTCCTCCCCGCGGTGCAGGGGCAGCAAGTACGCGGCCGGCCGGGCCACCTGCTCGTCCAGACGGGCCAGCAGTTCTGCACGTCGATCTTCCGAGTCTTCCTGCGGTGCTGGGTCATCGGCTGCCGCGACCGGATCGCCCTCGGGACGCCGAACGGATGCGGCGAGTTGACTCAACGGATCCTCATACACCGCGCGGACCTGGCTCTCGGGCAGCCCCAGATCACCCGCCAGGGCGAGCAGGAGCGCGCGGTCCGTGCCCTCAGGGGTGGACCACTGACGATCCTCCGCCCATGGGTCGGCGAGCAGGTCGGGGTCAGACCACAGTGCCTTGCCGTCGCGCCTCCAGTGCAAACCGATCTGCCACCGCGGCAGGGGTTCGCCGGGGTACCACTTTCCCTGACTGCGCTGCACCAAACCTGTTGGCGCCCAGAGCGCTTTGAGACGGGCGGATAGATCGGAGGCACGTACCCGCTTCTGTGGCCCGTCGGCAGCGGTCGTCCACTCCTCGGCGACCTGGTCGTCGATCGACACGAATGTCGGCTCGCCACCCATCGTCAGCCCCACCCCTGCGGTATCGAGCCGGGTGTCGATCTCCGCACCCAATGCGGTGACGGCCTCCCACACCGATGCCGTGTAGGGCAGCGTGACTCGTGGATCTTCGTGCACACGCGTGACGGTGTTGGAGAAATCGAGGGTGGACTCGCACATATCGGTTGCCCCGGAGATGGCGGCGGACGTCGACGGATGTGGAGTCGCCGAGAGCGGAATATGCCCCTCACCGGCGAGCAACCCCGACGTGGGGTCGAGCCCCACCCATCCGGCACCGGGAATGTACACCTCTGCCCAGGCATGCAGATCGGTGAAGTCCGCGACCGGGCCTGAGGGACCGTCGATTTCGACGATATCCGAGGTCAGCTGCACCAGATATCCGGACACGAAGCGGGCGGCAAGCCCCTTCTGCCGCAGGATTGACACCAACAACCAGGCCGTGTCACGGCAGGAACCGATACCCACCGCCAGCGTCGTGTCCGGGCTCTGGACACCGGGCTCCAACCTCACCGCGTAACCGACATCCGAGCACAGCGCCTGGTTGAGCGTGACGAGGTAGTCGATGATGCGCGTATTGGGTGCCATCGTGAAGTTGGCCACCCAGGCCCGAGTCAGTTCACCAGGACCCGAACCGGGCACAGATTCGTCCACCAGCTTGAGGTAGGGCTCCAGATCCGCCGCCAATGCGGCCGGATAGGCAAACCCGACGTGTTCGGCCCACTCCTCGATGAAGAAGTCGAACGGGTTGACCGATTTCAGATCAGCGATGAGGCCGACGGTGATCGATAGCCGTCGGGTGCGCTTCGGAAACACCACGCGGGCAAGGAAATTACCGAAGGCATCCTGTTGCCAGTTGATGAAGTGATCGTCGGGGGCGATGCGCAGCGAGTAGGCCTCGATGGGCGTTCGGGTGTGCGGAGCGGGGCGCAATCGAATCTCGTGCGGATGCACCTGCACGAGTCTGTCGAATACGTAGCTGGTCCGGTGCTCCAGCGCCACCTTGATGCCCATCGGCTGATCCCACCATAACCTGGCCTCACCCGCATGGCCTGCGATTCAGGGCACAATGAACCGGTGGCCACCTGGGATGACGTGACGGGCGTCGCATCGGGGCTCCCCGAGGCGCTCGAGACCTCCCCACGCGTGTGGAAGGTGCGCAAAAAACTGTTCGTCTGGGAACGGCCGTTGCGGAACAGTGACCTGGCAGCGCTGGGAGATTCAGCCCCCGACGGCGACATACTGGGCGCCCGCGTCGGCGATGAGGGCGTCAAACGCGCGCTGATCGCCGAGGAACCGCAGGTGTACTTCACCACGCCGCATTTCGACGGTTACCCGATCGTGCTTGCCCGGTTGGACGCCATCGAGCCACCGGACCTCACCGAACTCATCACCGAGGCCTGGCTGTGCCAGGCGCCGAAGACGCTGGCACGCAGGTTCCTCGACTAACGGCGGCGCAGCTCGAAGATCGGGATGGCGCGGTCGGTCTTCTCCTGATAGTCGGCGAACACGGGAACCTGCTCGACGACCTTCGGATACAGCGCATCGCGCTCGGCGAGCGAAAGCTCATGGGCGACCACGTCGTAACCGTCGGTTCCGATGTCGATATGCGCATGTGGATGTGCGCGCAAGTTGTGCACCCAGGCAGGGTCTTTATCGGCGCCGCCGAATGAGCCGACGATGTAAATCTTCTCGTCGATGTCGAAGTAGGCCAGCGGATTCAGCCGCTGTTGTCCGCTCTTGGCGCCGGTATTGGTCAGGAGCAAGATCGGTACACCGGCGAATTGTCCGCCGACCTCTCCGCCGTTGGTGCGGAACTCCTGAGTGATGCCGTCATTGAATTCGTTGATCACCGCGGCGGGCTGCTGGTTGAAGGGTGTGTCATCGGTCACCTCACCAGAGTGCCACCGCTGCGCCGAGTTCTCAGGTTGCGCTGACAGGATGGCCGGATGACGGTGGCCGCCTCTTCGTCCCGACGTTGGTTCGGTTCGACCGAGATCCTGGTGGTGGCGCTCATCACGATGGCCCTGGCGGCGAGCTGGTTACGCGGGGTTGTCGATGGCAATGAGAAGCTGGCGACCGCCGGGACGGTGTTCTGTGGGGTGTTCGTCCAGGCCGTCCCGTTCCTTGCACTCGGGGTGATCGTGAGTGGGCTCGTCGCGACATTCGTCACCCCCGAACGGCTGGCCCGGTGGCTGCCGAACCGATCCCTCGCCGCGGTGGCAGTGGCGGGTGTGAGCGGAGCGGCGTTGCCCGGCTGTGAATGCGGGTCGGTTCCGGTGGCACGCCGGCTGTACGGACCGGGATCCGTCGGTGCGGCCGCGCTCACCTTCATGTTGTCGGCGCCTGCCATCAACCCGGTGGTGTTGGTCGCTACCGCGGTCGCGTTCCCCGGCCAGCCCACGATGGTGCTGGCGCGCGCGGTGGCCTCCCTGCTCACCGCCATGGTGATGGGCATGGCGTGGTCACGGTGGGGACGGGACAGCTGGGTCACCCGCAAGCTACCCGCAGCGCACGCCGGATCCTCTTCCCGCTGGACGACATTCACCGAGGCCGCGCGGCACGACTTTCTGCAGGCGGCCTCGTACCTGGCGATCGGAGCGGTAGCCGCAGCGGCTTTGCACGTGCTGGTTCCGGCCTGGGTGTTCGAGCATCTGGCGGGCAATCTTGTGGTCGGCGTGGTGACGATGGCGCTGCTGGCCGTGGTGCTGGCATTGTGCTCGGAAGCCGATGCCTTCGTCGCCGCGAGCATCACGATGATGCCGCTGATTCCGCGACTGGTGTTCCTCGTGGTGGGGCCGGCCGTCGACGTGAAGCTCATCGCCATGCAGTCCGGCATGTTCGGACGGCCCTTCGCGGCCCGATTCGCGCCGCTGACGTTCGTGGTCGCCACCGTCGTCGCGACGGGTGTCGGACTGGCGGTGCTGGGGACCTCATGAGGCGCGACACGGAGAACACGCTGCTGATCCTGCTGGGGGTCAGCGTGGCCATGATCGCGGTGACCGGAACCTTCACGCGCTACGTCAAGCCCGGCCTGCTGCCGTGGCTCGCCGGTTCGGCGGTCATCGTGATCGGGCTCGGTCTGGCCGCGATCATCCGCGACGTACGCCGCGGCCACACCGACCACGACGATGAGCACGACGGCCACGGAGGTCACACCCACAAGCACGGCGCCACATGGTTTTTGGTGCTGCCCATAGTTCTGCTGATCTTTATCGTGCCCCCTGCCCTCAGCGCGCGTTCCATCGCGCCGGCCAACATTGGCGCATCGGCCAACACGCCCCGGCGAGCGTTTCCCCCACTGCCACCCGGTGACGCGCCATCCGTGCCGCTGCCGGAGGTCCTGATGCGCATTGCCGCCGGTTCCTCGGACACGCTGAGCGGACGCACCATCACCGTCACCGGGTTCACGTTCAAAGAGGGCGAGCACACCGACCTGGCCAAGATCGTCATCGTGTGTTGCGCCGCGGATGCCCAGCTGGCGCGGCTGCACATGACGGGACCGGCGGCCGCCTCGGCATCGGCGCTGCCGGAGAACGCCTGGATCTCGGTGACCGGGGTCGTGCCGGGCGGACAGAGCTATCGCGGCCCGTCGTCCATTCCCGTCATCGAGGTCACCGGCATCACCCGCACCGATCCACCGAAGAGCACCTACTGAGCGGAGTCGCGTTGCGGTACAAGGCATACCTGTTCGATGTGCAGGGCACGCTGCTGGACTTCTTTGAGCCCGTGTCGCACGCGATTGCCGAGCACGCTCCCGGTATCGATGCCGCCGGTTTCACTCGAGCCTGGCGCGCGGACTATTTCGACCGCGTCGCAAACCTGGCCCAGTCTGTGGACGACTGGACGCGGGTACAGGACCTGTACGCGCACGGCTTCGCCGATGTCTGCCAGACGTTCGGGCTGCCGCGTCCGGACGCTGGCACCGCCGAACTCGTCGCATCCAGCTGGCAGCACCTGATTCCCTGGCCGGACGTACCCGCAGGCCTGGCCGGGCTGCGTTCACAGGCCGTCATCGCCACCCTGTCCAACACCGACATGGCCACCATGGTGAATCTGTTCAAACGCCTGGGTATTTCGTGGGACGCGGTACTCACCGCGGAGGTATTCGGCAGCTTCAAACCAGACCCGGTGGTGTACCAACGCGCACTGCGCTACCTCGGCATCAAACCCGGTGACGCGGCGATGGTGGCCGCACACCCGTATGACCTGCGCGCCGCACGAGAGATCGGCATGGGCACCGTCTTCGTCTCACGCCCCTACGAATACGGCGATCCCGCACTGGCTCATGGCGACCCTGACGAGGAGTTCGATCAGCGGGTCACCGCTATCGGCGACATCGCCTAGCGCAGCCCGCGCGGCCGCACCAGCAGCACCAACACCCCGGCCAGGACGATACCGAAAAGGTTGACCGCCAGCTGCAGCGCGGACAGCCCAGCGATTTCCCATTCCCCCACCGTCGCCGCCACCACCGCGAATCCCGCGGCCGGCACGGTGGTCACCGAGATGAAAACACCCACCAGCGCCGCCGATTTCGCCGACATCAACGAGAGCATGCCGGCCGCGCCCGCCAACAACGCGACCACCAATGAGAACGGCCCCACCTGGAATATGAAGTCGACCTGCTGCAGCTCGCGCACGCTCTTCAAGGTGACCCAGCCGGCGCCCTCGGCGGCCAGCGCCCCGAGGGCAGTCACCCCCATCGCCACCGGGAATCCCACCACCAATGCCAGCAGCGACCGCCGCGCCAGCGACCATTTCCGCCGCACGATCGAAACCGCCAGTGCGGCAAGCGGACCGAACTCGGGCCCGACCACCATGGCGCCGACGATGGTGACCGGCGAATCGGTGACCACGCCGACCGCGGCAATCAGGCAGGCCAGGCACAGGAAGGCCAGGAACGTCAGGTTGAGAGTGGATTCTTCGCGGGTGCGCCCGATCAATTCGTCCCAGATGACGGCATCGGCAGGGTCACCTTCGGCATCGTCCTCGGCCTCATAGGCGGTCTGTGAGATCACCGTGTCGAGCACCTCCGCGGTGATCGATCCCCGCTTGTCGATATCGATCGCCTTGAGCCCGTCGAGCACGTCGTTGGCCGTCTCGCGAGCCACGTCGGCGGTAATCACATCACCCTCGGGGCTGATCGCCACCCCGGGCACACGCACGATATGCGCGACCCCCGTTGTGGTGGAGAGGAACTCCACCACCTGATCGGAGAGATCGGCAGGTGCAATAACCCGGACGTGCAGCACGTGCGCTACGCGTCCGGCTTACCCGGCTGATCGGCCTTATCCGGCTTAGCGTCGATTCCGGATTCCTTGCGCTGCGCCGCGGTGATCGGTGCCGGCGCATCCGTGAGCGGATCCACACCGCCACCGGACTTCGGGAAGGCGATGACTTCGCGGATGGACGATGTACCCGCGAGCAACGCGGTCACCCGGTCCCAGCCGAAGGCGATGCCGCCGTGCGGCGGTGCACCGAAGGCGAAGGCGTCCAGCAGGAATCCGAACTTGTCCTGGGCCTCTTCATTGCTGATGCCCATGACCTTGAATACGCGTTCCTGGACATCGCGGCGATGGATACGGATCGATCCGCCACCGATCTCGTGCCCGTTGCACACAATGTCGTAGGCGTAGGCGAGCGCGGACCCCGGATCGGTGTCGAAGGTGTCCGCGGACTCCGGCTTGGGTGAGGTGAAGGCGTGATGCACCGCGGTCCAGGCACCGGAACCGACCGCCACATCACCGGCGGCGGTGGCGTCATCAGCGGGCTCGAACATCGGCGCGTCCACTACCCAGGCGAATGCCCAGGCGTCGGGGGCGATCAAGTCCAGGCGTTGCGCGACCTCGCCGCGCACCGAACCCAGCAGCGCCCGTGAGGATTTGACCGCACCGGCAGAGAAGAAGATGCAGTCACCCGGACTGGCGCCGACATGCGCTGCCAGCCCATCGCGTTCGGCGTCGGTCAGGTTCTTGGCGACGGGGCCGCCGAGGGTGCCGTCCTCCCCCACCAGCACATAGGCCAGGCCCTTGTGGCCGCGCTGTTTGGCGAACTCCTGCCAGCCGTCCAGGGTCCGGCGCGGCTGATCGGCGCCACCGGGCATCACCACCGCACCCACATAGGGTGCCTGGAATACCCGGAAGCTGGTGTCGGAGAAGTAGTCTGTGCATTCCACCAGCTCCAGGCCGAACCGCAGGTCCGGCTTGTCGCTGCCGTAGCGACGCATCGCCTCGGCATAGGTGATCCGCGCAATGGGTGTGGGTACGTGGTAACCGATCAGATCCCACAGCGCAACGAGAAGCTCCTCGGCCAGCGCGATGACATCGTCCTGGTCCACGAAGCTCATCTCGATGTCGAGCTGGGTGAACTCGGGCTGCCGATCCGCGCGGAAATCCTCGTCGCGGTAGCACCGCGCGATCTGGTAGTACCGCTCCATGCCCGCGACCATGAGCAGCTGCTTGAACAGCTGCGGGCTCTGCGGCAGCGCGTAGAAGCTGCCCGGCTGCAGACGGGCCGGCACCAGGAAATCGCGCGCGCCCTCCGGCGTCGAGCGCGTCAGTGTCGGGGTCTCCACCTCAACGAAATCGTGGCGGGCCAGCACGCCGCGCGCCGCGGCGCTTACCTTAGAGCGCAACCTGATTGCGTTGCCCGGACCCTCGCGACGCAGATCCAGGTACCGATACTTCAGGCGCGCTTCTTCACCCGCGGTTTCATCCAGCTGGAAGGGCAGCGGCGCGCTCTCGTTGAGCACGATGAGTTCGGCGGCGTTGACCTCGATGTGGCCGGTCGCGATCTCGGCGTTGGCGTTGCCCTCGGGCCGGACCTCCACGACACCGGTGACCTCGACGCAGAATTCGGCACGCAACCGATGAGCCTGTTCGAGCACCGCGTCATCACGGAACACCACCTGGGACACACCGGAGGCATCACGCAGGTCAATAAAAATGACGCCGCCGTGGTCGCGCCGTCGAGCCACCCAGCCGGCAAGCGTCACGCGCTGTCCGGCGTCCGACTCCCGCAACGTACCCGCGTCGTGAGTGCGCAGCACAAAAGATCCCTTCGACAGTGCTTGTTATACAAAAAGGCCAGTGTTTAGACGTTTGAGCCTAGCGGCCCGCGTTCGCTGCCTTGTCGGGGCGCCGCGTCGAGACTCAGTGCACCTGGGCCCAGGCGGTACGGCGCACCGAATCCGGGTCCTCCATGGTGACGTCGGAGCGCGACCGGATGATCCGCGTACGCCGACCGTCCGCCCCATAGGTCGGCCAGTCGTCCGGTCCTTCTCCCGTGGCGAAGTCCAGCCAGGCCCGCTGCATGCGGCGCCCGACCGAAGGCATCATCCGCGCCCCGAGCGGACTCAGCAGCATCCCCACAAATGATCCATAACTGTGCTGGACATGCACGATCTCACTGCCGTGGGTGGCGCCCAGGCCGAGGAGCTTGAGTCCCCACGCGGTGTGGTCGAACCGGTACATATACGTGTCGACGAAAGCGCTGTAGGCGTCGGCGAACGCCCACATGGGTGCGGCGAACATGGCATCCGAGCCCACCGCCACCAGCGCCGAACGGCTCGGGTACCGCGGGTACGCGGCGATGATCGCGTCTTGGTACTCCGGACCCACCCGGTTGAAGTAGCCGTTGACGGTCGGCTCGGTGGTGGGCAGCATCGGCGGTTTTACGCGCGCGAACATCGACGCCTCATGGCTATTGGACCCGATGATGAGCGGCACCTGGTGCACCTCACCGCGCCGTGCCGCCTCGATGGGGTGATGCGGCAGCAAGTCGGTGCCGTGCGTGAGGCCGTATCCGAGGATGGGCGTATCGGTGGCGCTTTCGATCTGCAGTTTGGCCGCACCACGGCGCAGTTCCCGCTGCGGTAACACCTTGAGCCGGCTGGGATCGGTGACATCGAGCAGCTCCATGTATCGGTGCGCACGCCGGTCACGCAGGGCCTTATCGGCGATCAGCGGCAACGCGGGGCTCTGTGCGATGGCACGCCCGAACAGACCTGCCGCCGCCGGGCTCGCCAGCAGTGCCAGTACCGATGTCGCCCCCGCCGACTCGCCGAAGATGGTGACGCGGTCGGGATCACCGCCGAAGGCCGCGATGTTGTCGCGCACCCATCTGAGCGCCGCGATCTGATCCCGCAGCGCCAGGTTGTCATCGAAACCCTCTCCCAGGGCGCTGAGCTCCAGTCCGCCCAAGGCCCCGATCCGGTACGTGACGTTGACGACGACGACGTTGCCGTTGGCCGCAAGACGTGCGCCGCTGTACAACTCCAGCTGCCCGGCTCCGAAGACAAAAGCCCCGCCCGGGATCCAGACCATGACAGGCAAGTTGGCGTGGATGTCCGGCGACCAGACGCTGACGGTCAGACACTCTTCGCCGCGAATCTTGGGGTCATCGCGGCCGGCCCCCACAAATGATTTACCTTGCGGCGGCAACGGCGCGTGTTCGATGGCGTCACGCACTCCGTCCCAGGGCTCCAACGGGACCGGCGCCAGGAATCGAAGCTGTTCGACGGGCTGTCGCGCATAGGGCACCCCGCGCCAGACAGAAACACCGCCTTCGGTGGTTCCCCGCAGGTCCCCCAACGGCGTGCGGACGACAGTCGGCAGGGCGACGTCAACGGCCACGTATCGAATCGTAATGCGGACCAGCGCTACAGAGGCGAAGGCCCCGCCGGAAAGTCCCGGGCCGGACATGAACTCTTCGCCATGTAGCGATACGCCCGTCCGTGGAGTATGCAAAGGTATCGGCAGCCGACAGCAGCCGATAGCCGAGTGGCAGAGACACGACATGGGAGTGACGGACCAATGACCTTCAACGAAGGCATGCAGATCGACACCAGCACCACCTCGGGCGGTGGCATGGGCCGCGGCCCCAAGATGGCCATCGGCGGTGGCGTCGGCGGGTTGCTGATCGCGGTGGTGGTCATGCTGCTCGGCGGTGACCCCAGCCAGGTCCTGCAACAACAGGGCCAACAGCAGGCGGGCCCCGCGCAGGAACAGACGCAGGACTTCAGCCACTGCAAAACCGGTGCCGACGCGAACAAGTCACTGGACTGCCGCATCATCGCCACCGGGAACTCGGTGGACGCCGTCTGGACGCAAATCCTCGGACCGAAGTACCCACGGCCGGACGTCAAACTGTTCAGCGGTCAGGTGAACACCGGATGCGGCGCCGCATCCACCGAGGTCGGCCCCTTCTACTGCCCCGCCGACCGGACCGCATACTTCGATACCAGCTTCTTCCAGGTGCTGGTCGACCAGTTCGGATCCAGCGGTGGCCCCTTGGCGCAGGAGTATGTGGTGGCCCATGAGTTCGGCCATCACATCCAGAACCTGTTCGGCGTGCTGGGCAAGAATCACCGCTGTGCCGAGGGCCAGGCGGGCGGCGGCGTGTGCACCGAACTGCAGGCAGACTGCTACGCCGGCGTCTGGGCAAAGCACGCATCGACCACCGTTCAGGAAGGCACCGGAGTCCCGTTCCTGAAACCGCTGACGGACCAGGACATTCGGGACGCATTGTCGGCCGCATCCTCGGTGGGCGATGACCGGATCCAGAAGCGGGCCACCGGGCGTGTCAACCCCGAGGCGTGGTCGCATGGCTCGTCCGAGCAGCGCCAGCGATGGTTCACCCAGGGATACAACACCGGCGACTTCCGCACCTGCGACACCTTCAACGCCGACAGCCTGAACTAGATCCGGGCAGCGAGGGCAGACGCTAGAACAGCGTCATCTCTGGAGTGTGCGCCAATTTTGTTGGCCTCGAGGGGGTTTCCTCACGACGGGAAGCCAGCCCGTACTTGCTCACCAGAGGTCCCACTCGCTCTCTCAACCAGGCCCGGTACTCGGCGGGCACATAAGCGCCCTTGCGATACAGCTCCCGGTATCGACCGACGAGCTCGGGGTGCGACTGGGACACCCAGGACATGAACCAGCCACGTGTCGTCCCGCGCAAATGCAACGGAAAGACCGTGACGCCGGCCGCGCCCGCCTCCGCGATCCGGCCCAACAGGTCATCGAGATGCTCCACCGTGTCGGTCAGGAACGGAAGCACCGGCGCCACCATCACCTGCGGTTCAAAACCGGCGTCGCGTGCGGCGGTGATCAATGACAGTCTCGCCTGAGGCGAAGGCACCCCCGCCTCAACCTCGCGGTGAAGTGCCTCGTCCCCGATGGCCAGCGAGATGCCCAAGCTCACCGGCACCTGTTGAGCTGCCTGGGCAAGCAGAGGCAAATCCCTGCGCAGCAGAGTGCCTTTGGTGAGAATCGATATCGGAGTGCCAGAATCAGCCAGCGCCGCAATGACTCCCGGCATCAGCTGATAGCGTCCCTCGGCCCGTTGATAGGGATCGGTATTGGTACCGAGTGCGACCGTCTCCCGATTCCAGGACTTGCGCGCCAGTTCTTTCCTAAGCACCGGAACCAGATTGGTTTTCACGACGATCTGATTGTCGAAGTCCGCCCCGCTGTCGAACTCCAGGTATTCGTGGGTCGGGCGTGCGAAACAATAGCGGCATGCGTGGGCGCAGCCGCGAAACGCGTTGACCGTAAACCGAAACGGCAACATGGACACCGCCGGAACCTTGTTGAGCGCCGACTTGCACAGCACTTCATGGAAGGTGATGCCCTCAAATTCGGGCGTGCGCACACTGCGCACCAGGCCGATCCGTTCCAAACCCGGAAGCGCACCGTCGTCGGCGTCCAGCGTCTGACCGTCCCACCGCATAACCCTATGCGAACATATGTTCGATCACGTGTCAATCCCCCGCTCCGGTGTCGGCGCGTGAATCTAGGCTTGTCGCCATGAAGCAGCAGCTGCACTTTGTCACTGTCGCCGCAACGGATCTGGATGCCGCTCGGCATTTCTACGGAGCACTGGGCTGGTCCCCACTGCTGGATGTCGAGGACGAGATCATCTTCTACCAGAGCGCACCGGGACAGCTGCTGGGATTTTTCCTCGCGGATAAGTTCAATGAGGACCTCGCCGCGCCCGGTGATCATTCACGGGTTTCCGGAATCACCCTGGCGCACAACGTCGATTCGCCGGAGGACGTGACCGAACTGTCCGGCGCCATGTCCCTGTCGGGGGGCACCGTTCTCAAACCGCCGCAACCCGGCCAGTTCGGTGGGGTCTTTCACGCCCACGTCCAAGACCCCAACGGGCTGATCTGGGAAATCGCCCACAACCCCGGGTGGCGGATCGCCTCCGACGGCACCGTCCACCTCGGTGACTGACACACCGCCCGCCCGCACCGGCCGGCCTGATTGACTTACCGCGTGACGAATACCGCGACCGAGCTCCTGTTCTCCTACGGCACCCTGCAGCAGGCCGACGTGCAGCGTGCCACCTTCGGACAGGAACTAGACGGTCATACCGACGCCATCGTGGGCTTCGATCTGGACTACGTGATCATCACCGACCCACATGTCATCGCGACCAGCGGCAGCGACCGTCACCCCATCCTTCGCCCGTCGGCCGATACCTCGGCGCAGGTCCCCGGCACGGTCTTCTCGATCACGCCCGAGCAGCTGGCGGCCGCCGATGAGTACGAAGTGGACGACTACCAACGTGTTTCGGTGCCACTGCGCTCAGGCGCGACGGCCTGGGTGTATGTGTTCGCCGGCTAGCGGGTCACCACTTGCGCAGTGAACAGGTGACGGCGGTCTCGCCATCGGCCTGGGTGGCCAGGGCACCGTCCACGTACACCTCACAATGGAAGACGGGGGCACCGGTGACGGCCTTGGCCGCCGCACTGGCGCTCACATAGGCCCACTGCGTCGGGTCGTTCAGCGTGGTCTCGACGACGAACGGGGCGTCGGGGGTGATGCGGGTCGAGTTGCGCACCAGATACTTGCTCGACTCCGAGTCGTATGCCGACGCGCTCGGCGGCTCGTTCTGCAGCACGAGGGTCTGCGAGAGGAATTCACGGTCGGAGCTGATCACGTACTTCACTTGGTGCGGTGCCGCCTCGGCGACAGGCGTCAGCACCATCGTCAAGGTCGCGGCACTGGCCGTGGCGAGCAAAGCTGCGGCGATACGTCCCATACGTGTCATATCCGCGATGCTAGCCGCGCCGTTACTTCCTCGACAATCGAACCAATCGGCACGGGCTGCTGTACGCCGTCGGCCAGCGTCTTGAGCTCGATGTTTCCCTCGCCGATTTCCCGATCCCCGGCGACCAGCGCAATCGAAGCTCCCGAGCGGTCCGCGCCGCGCATCGCACCCTTGAGTCCGCGGTCGCCGTAGGCGATATCGGTGCGAATCCCGGCGATCCGCAGCTGCGCCGCCACCTTCACAAGTGCGGATTTTGCGTCCTGACCCAGGGGCACGCAGAACACGTCACAGCGCCCACTGTCCCCCACCGTGACACCCTCGGCCTGCAGCGCGAGCAGGGTTCTATCCACGCCGAGCCCAAACCCGATACCCGACAACGACTGTCCACCGAGCTGCGCCATCAGTCCGTCGTAGCGCCCACCGCCGCCAATCCCGGATTGCGCGCCGAGGCCGTCGTGCACGAACTCGAATGTGGTCTTGGTGTAGTAGTCAAGCCCACGCACCAGCCTGGGGTTCACCACGTACTGCACGCCCAGCGCGTCCAGATGGCTCAGCACCTGATCGAAATGCTCCTTGGACTCCTCGGAGAGGTGGTCGAGCATGAGCGGCGCCGCGGCCGTCATCTCCCGCACTTCGGGCCTCTTGTCATCGAGCACCCGAATCGGGTTGATACGAGCCCGATCTCGCGTGGCCTCGTCCAGGTCCAACCCGAAGAGGAATTCCTGCAACAACTCTCGATACTGCGGGCGGCAGGAGGCATCGCCCAGCGAGCTGATCTCCAACCGGAAGCCGGTCAGGCCCAGGGAGCGGTACCCGGCATCGGCGATCGCGATCACCTCGGCATCCAGGGCTGGATCGTCGACGCCGATGGCTTCCACACCCACCTGCTGCAGCTGGCGATAGCGGCCGGCCTGCGGTCGCTCATACCGGAAAAAGGGCCCAGCGTAACGAAGTTTCATCGGCAGCTGGCCACGATCCAGGCCGTGCTCGATCACCGCGCGCATCACCGATGCCGTGCCCTCTGGGCGCAACGTCACCGACCGATCGCCACGGTCGGCGAAGGTGTACATCTCCTTGCTGACCACATCGGTGGACTCGCCCACCCCGCGGGCGAACAGTCCGGTGTCCTCGAACACGGGCAGCTCGATGTAGCCGTATCCGGCCAGCCGCGCCTGCTCCAGTAGCCCGTCGCGAACAGCCAAGAACTGCGCCGAGTCCGGTGGCACATAGTCCGGTATGCCCTTGGGGGCCCGGAAGGATGCGGTACCGGAAGTCTTCTCGCTCACAGGATTCCCTCGAGGAATGGGTTGGCACGTCGCTCATCGCCGATGCTGGTGGCATTGCCGTGACCCGGCAGCACCACCGTCGAATCGTCTCGGGTGAGCAGTTTGGCCGCAATCGAATTAAGCAGCTGTTGGTGGTTTCCGCCGGGCAGATCGGTGCGCCCGATCGACATCTGGAAGAGCGTGTCACCGCTGAACACCACGTCAATGGGTCCATTGTCGCTATCGACCTCAATGCCGAACACGACAGAACCACGGGTGTGCCCCGGCGTGTGGTCGACAGTGAGTGTGATCCCGGCAAGCTCCAGCTTGTCGCCGTCACCGATCTCCACGAGCTCCTTGGGCTCGGTGAATTCCATGCCCTGGATGAACTGAGCCAGACCCGGCCCGATCCCGGCGAGCGGATCAGCGAGCATCACGCGGTCATCGGGGTGGATGTACACCGGGATCCCGTATTCATCGGCGAGCGGCTGCGCCGTCCAGGTGTGGTCCAGATGCCCGTGGGTGAGCAACACCGCCGCAGGGGTGAGGTCGCGTTCGGCGAGGATCTCCTTGACGCCGGAGGTCGCCTCCTGTCCGGGGTCGACGATGACGGCGGGGCCGCCCTCGTGGGGCGCCACGATGTAGCAGTTCGTGGCGAACATGCCCGCGGGAAAACCGGTGATCAGCACCCGACCAGCTTAGGCGGCGGGTCCTGCACCATCTCTCAGGTGTGGCTGGCACACTCTCTGGCGACCTAGATTCTTCAATGGACGCCCCTAGGAGGAGAACCCGGTGCCGACCAACGAGCAGCGACGTCAGACGGCCAAGCGCAAGCTGGAGCGACAGCTGGAGAACCGTGCTGAGCGCGCCCGTAAGCAGCGGATCTGGGCGATCAGCGGCGTCGCGGTCGTCGCCGTCGTCGTCGCGGTGGCCATCACCGCATGGCTCGCCATCAGCAAGAGCAACAAGACCGATGCGGCACTGGACACCACCGCCCCGGTCTCCACGGTCGACGTGCCGCCGACCTCCTCGGTGCCAACGCCTGACGAGCCACCCGTCACCGGCCCGGCCCTTCCGAAATTCGTGCCTTCCGCTGAGGTCGGTGCCAATTGTCAGTACCGGCCCGCGGGCGCACCCGCCAAGACCATCGACAAGCAGATGCCGCGCTCCGGGAAGATCCCGACCGATCCGGCGACGCTCACCGCCAGCGTGAAGACCAGCCAGGGCAACATCGGCCTGGTGCTGGACAACGCCAAGGCACCGTGCACGGTGAACAGCTTCGCCAGCCTGGCGCAGGGCGGATATTTCGATGACACCATCTGCCACCGGATCACGACTGGCGGCCTGTCGGTCCTGCAGTGCGGAGACCCCAAGGGCACCGGTTCGGGCGGTCCGGGATACGAATTCGACAACGAGTACCCGACGACTGCGTACAAGCCGGGCGATCCAGCGGCGCAGCAAGCCGTCATCTATCCCGCTGGCACGTTGGCGATGGCCAACGCGGGCCCCGGGACCAACGGCAGCCAGTTCTTCATGGTCTACAAGGATTCGCAACTGCCGCCCCAGTACACGGTGTTCGGCACCATCGACAAGACCGGCATGGACACCCTCGCCAAGATCGCCAAGAACGGCATCAAGCCAGGAGCACGTGGCGCGGGTGATGGCGCGCCCGCACAAGAAGTCAAGATCATCGACCTGCAGCTCGACTGACATGATTTCGCGTCGTGCTGTCTTACTCGGTGGATTGACGGCGGTCGGCGTGGCCGCCGTTGGTTGTTCACGCGGCGGCGACCGCCAACCCTCGCCGACCGAACTCGCCTCCCTGGAAAAGGATTTCGGGGGCCGCGTCGGCGTGTATGCCCTGGATACCGGATCGGGTGCGACGCTGAGCCACCGGGCAAATGAGCGCTTCCTCATGTGCTCCACGGTGAAGACCTTCATCGTCTCGGCCATCCTGCACCGGCGTCTGAGTGAACCAGGGCTGCTGGACAAGCGCATTCAATACACGCAATCCGACGTCCTCGAGTGGGCACCGGTCACGTCCCAGCATGTAGCCGAGGGCATGACCGTTTCGGAGCTGTGCGATGCGACGATCCGCTACAGCGACAACACCGGCGCCAACCTGTTGATCGCGCAGCTCGGCGGTCCGAAGCAAACGGAGAAGTTTGTTCGAAGCCTGGGCGACAACGTCTCTCGCATGGATCGCACCGAAGATCAACTGAACATCCCCGATGGTGATTTGGACACCTCGACCCCGCAGCAGCTGGTGACCAACCTGCGCAGGCTGGTTATCGACGAAGGGCTGGATTCGCAGGGGCGCGATCTGCTCACCGACTGGTTGAAGCGGAACACCACCGGCGACCAGTCGATTCGGGCGGGCGTCCCGGCAGGTTGGACGGTCGGCGACAAGACCGGCAGCGGATTCAAGGGTGAAACCAATGACATCGCGGTGATCTGGCCGCCGGGGCGTGCGCCCATTGTGGTGGTGGTGCTCACCGTCCCCGACGACCCGAAGTCCACCAAGGGCAAGCCGACCATCGCCGCGGCCACCCGAATCGCGCTCAAGGCATTCAACGCCTAGCCGCTCGGCGCAAGCGGATCAGGCGGCGCTGGTCACCCGATAGACGTCGTAGACGCCCTCCACGTTGCGCACCACGTTGAGAACGTGTCCCAGATGCTTCGGGTCGCCCATCTCAAAGGTGAAGCGGCTGATAGCCACTCGATCATTCGACGTGGTCACCGAGGCCGACAGGATGTTCACCCGCTCATCGGCCAGGGCACGGGTCACATCGGAGAGCAGCCGGTGCCGGTCCAAGGCCTCGACCTGGATGGCGACCAGGAAAACCGAGGACGACGACGGCGCCCAATGCACTTCGATGATCCGTTCCGATTGCTGCTGAAGGGATTCGGCGTTGGTGCAGTCGGTGCGGTGCACGCTTACTCCCCCGCCACGCGTGACAAACCCGAGGATCTGATCACCCGGCACCGGCGTACAACATTTCGCAAGCTTGGTCAGCACGCCCGGCGCTCCCGGTACCGCCACGCCGACATCCTCGGAGCGTCGCTGCCGGATGGGCATCGTCGACGGGGTGGAACGCTCGGCCAGCTCTTCCTCGGCGCTGTCCACGCCACCGAGCTGGGCGACCAACCGCTGCACCACGTGCCGCGCCGAGACGTGGCCCTCGCCCACCGCGGTGTACAGCTGCGAGGTGTCCTGGTAGCGCAGCTCGCGGGCCAGCGATGCCATACCCTCGCCGTTGACCAACCGCTGCAACGGAAGTCCACCGCGACGCACCTCGCGCGCAATGGCGTCCTTACCGGCTTCGAGCGCCTCTTCGCGGCGCTCCTTGGCGAACCACTGCCGAATCTTCGCCTTCGCACGTGGTGACACGACAAAGGTCTGCCAGTCGCGCGAGGGACCGGCGGTAGCGGCCTTGGAGGTGAAAACCTCCACCACTTCTCCGTTTTCGAGCTTGCGCTCCAGCGCCACCAACCGGCCGTTGACGCGAGCGCCGATACAGCGGTGACCTACCTCGGTGTGCACGGCGTACGCGAAGTCGACCGGGGTAGACCCGGCCGGCAACGTGATGACATCGCCCTTGGGTGTGAAGACGAAGATCTCCTGTACCGCCAGGTCATAGCGCAGCGACTCCAGGAACTCCCCGGGGTCGGCGGCCTCACGTTGCCAGTCGAGCAGCTGACGCATCCACGCCATATCGTCGATTTCGGCGGCGGCATGGTTGGGCGGAACACCATTGCGGCCCTTGGCTTCCTTGTACCGCCAGTGCGCGGCAATACCGTACTCGGCGGTGCGGTGCATGTCCCGGGTGCGGATCTGCACCTCCAACGGCTTGCCTTCGGGGCCGACCACGGTGGTGTGCAAGGACTGATAGACACCGAATCGCGGTTGGGCGATGTAGTCCTTGAACCGGCCGGCCATCGGCTGCCACAGCGAGTGGACAACGCCCACAGCGGCGTAACAGTCACGAATCTCATCACACAGAATCCGGACGCCTACCAGGTCGTGGATGTCGTCGAAGTCGCGGCCCTTGACGATCATCTTCTGATAGATCGACCAGTAATGCTTGGGGCGGCCCTCGACGGTGGCGCCGATACGCGAACCATTCAGGGTGGCAACAATTTCCGCGCGCACCTTGGCCAGGTAGGTATCGCGTGACGGCGCCCGGTCGGCGACCAGTCGCACGATCTCCTCGTATTTTTTGGGGTGCAGGATCGCGAAGGACAGGTCTTCGAGCTCCCACTTGACCGTGGCCATACCTAGACGGTGTGCCAGTGGCGCAATCACTTCGAGCGTCTCGCGGGCCTTACGCGCCTGCTTTTCCGGCGGCAGGAATCGCATGGTGCGCATGTTGTGCAAGCGGTCGGCGACCTTAATCACCAGCACCCGAGGGTCGCGCGCCATGGCGATGATCATCTTGCGGATGGTTTCGCCCTCGGCGGCGTTGCCCAACACCACCTTGTCGAGCTTGGTCACGCCGTCGACCAGGTGGGCCACCTCGGTACCGAATTCGGTGGTCAGCTGCTCGAGGCTGTAACCGGTGTCCTCGACTGTGTCGTGCAGGATCGCGGCCACCAAAGTGGTGGTGTCCATGCCAAGCTCGGCCAGAATGTTCGCGACGGCGATCGGATGGGTGATGTACGGATCACCCGACTTACGAAACTGTTCGGCATGCCGGCTCTCGGCTACCTCGTATGCGCGCTGCAGCACCACGCGGTCGGCCTTGGGGTAGAACTCGCGATGGACGGCCATCAGCGGCTCGAGTACGGGGCTGACGGCCCCGCGCTGGGCGGTCATCCGGCGGGCCAGCCGGGCCCGCACGCGGCGCGACGCACTCATGGTGCCGCTGCTGACCCGCAGGGAGTCCACGCTCGGCGCCGTCTGATCGCTCACGGCAGGCGGGGATTCGACCGCGACCTGATTCTCGCTCGGTACCTGCTCGTCAGCCACGGTTCACCTCCTGCCGCCTAGATTATCCCTCAGATCACGCGCAATGCAGTTAATGGCAGCGGCGCCACGACCGCACGGCCGCCCAGATCCGCCAGTTCCAGAACTACACCAGCGCTGATCACGTCCGCCCCCGCGGTGCGCAAGAGTTTGATGGTTGCCGCCAGTGTCCCTCCGGTGGCCAGCACATCGTCGATGATCGCCACGCGATGGCCGGTCAGATCCACTCCATCGGCAGGAATCTCCAGCGCCGCGGTGCCGTACTCCAGTTGATAGGTCTGAGCATGCACGGGTGGTGGCAGCTTTCCCGCCTTCCGCACGGCCAGCACACCTACGCCGAGCCGGATCGCCACGGCGGCCCCCAGCAGGAAGCCGCGCGCATCGATCCCCGCGATCAGCGTGGCTCCTGCCGCCGCCTCCCCCAACGCATCGGTGACCCGTGACAAGCCTTCGGCGTCCGCGAACAGCGGCGTCAAATCCTTGAACTGCACCCCGGGCTCGGGAAAGTCGGGGACCTTACGAGTCAGCCTGTCGATCAGCGCTGTGACAGCGTCCGCAGATGTCACGCCGGCAACACCCAACGATCCATGTTCCAGCCCGTGCCCCACCGGGTGACGCTCGGTGTGGCGGCGTACATCGACTTCGGTGCGATCAGCACACGCGGCTGCCGGTACAGCGGCAGCGTGGGCAGGTCGTTCCACAGGATCGCCGACGCGTCGCCGAGCAGCCGACTCTGGTCCCTGGCATTAGTGGTCACCGCCAGCGCCGCGATGATCCCGTCGATCTGGCCGTTGCCGTAGTTCGCCGGGTTCTTGCCTTCACGTGACCGCAAGGCGTACGCATCCATGAGCCATGAACCCGTCGACCCGCTTCCGGGAGCGCCGCCGATCGAGCTAAGTAGCGCATCAACCTGATTGTCCCGCAACGAGCGTGGCCCAATCTCGGGCGAACTGACGTCCTGCACGGTGATCCCGGCGGCTGCACAGGCCTGCGCCATGGCGGACACGATTGCCGCGCGGCGCGGGTTGGGCGCTTGGTATCCCACCCGGACGGTCAACGGACGATTGGCCACCGCAGCACGAGCCGCGACAGGGTCCGAACGCATGAACCGTCCCGCCTCGGCGGCGGCCTCCACCGAGGCGAACGAGTCTCCGATGCTGGTATCCAGCCGGGCATTCATCACCGGCACGCCGGTAATTCCCGCGATGGCGTCACGCGGCGTGCACAAGGCGACCGCACGGCGCACATCCGGAGCCCCCACCGACCCTCCGGCACCGAAGATGAGTTGCTCCACACCCGAACCGGGTTCCTCGGTGCGTACGAATCCGTCAGGGGCGGTGAGAGTCCCAGCCGATCCGGCGGCGACGTCGACAACCTCCAGATCGCCGTCGGACAGCCGTTTTTGCACATCGATTCCGCTGGGCCACACCGTGACCCGCTTGGTCACCGGCGGGCTCCCCCACCACTTGTCATTGGCGACAAGCACGACCGATCCGTCGTCGTTGTACCCGTCGAGCTTGTACGGCCCCGATGACGGGAACTTCGAAAGATCCAGCTCGGAGCCGAAGTTCCACTGGTTGTTCCAAAAATCGGCGATCTTTTGCAGTGCCGGAACGTCATTGGCCGCGATGGCACCGATCAGGTCGATACCTCCGCCGATCTTGTCGGCGACCACATGCCACGGCAACATCGTGGTGGCGGCGAACAACTGGGTCCAGTCGGTGAAGGCGCGATCCGGCGCAAAGGTGACGCGCGCGGTCTTCTGCCCTGGCTTGCAATCGATGGTGGAGATATCGGCGTATCCCGCCGTGCTGGCCGCGTCAAAATCGGGCAGCCTGCCGGATTGCGCGAACCAGGCCAGCACCATGTCTTCACAGGTCACCGGTTTGCCGTCGGAGTAGACGGCCTTCTCATTGATGGTGTAGTCGAGCACCAGCGGAATGCGGCCGACGACCTCGACGGTGCCGAAGTCATGGTCAGCGATTACCTGGCCGTCAGGTCCGTGGAAGCCGAACCCGGTGAGTACGCGATTGAATGCCTGTGCCCCGGCTGACGCGTTCCCCGCGACACTGTTGACGTTGTACGTCGTCAAGCGGCCGTCGACGGCGTAGTCGAGCGTTTTTGCCGCCGAGGTCCAACACGAGGTCAACAACCCCGCCGCGAGCACCACCGTGGTCGCGATGGCGCCGATTCGCGCGATCCGTCTGACTCCGGTCCGTGCTGGGCCACGTGAAACCATCAGCGCCGCCGAACGTTTCGCTTACCTTGAGGGCGGGCGCCGGGCTTGGGTTTCGCGGGACGTACCCCGGTTGTGGTGGCATCGGATGCTTCCGATGTCGCCGCCTTGACGGCCTTGGCTCCCGAACCGGTGTCCGCCAGGGGCGCGGCGTCGGGCTTGCGGCGGCTCAGCACCTTCTTGGTATGGCTCGCCACCAGCTCCGTGCGCTCGCGCAGCGCCACCAGCAGCGGGGTCGCGAAGAAGATCGACGAGTAGGTGCCCACCAGAATGCCGACAAGCTGAACCAGTGCAAGGTCCTTCAGTGTGCCCACACCCAGCAGCCAGATGGCCACCACGATGAGCGAGAGCACCGGGATCACCGAGATGAGGCTGGTGTTGATCGAGCGCATGAAGGTCTGGTTCACGGCCAGGTTGGCGTGCTCGGCGAAGGTGCGCCGCGACGTGTGCTGGAACCCGTGTGTGTTTTCCTCGACCTTGTCGAACACGATCACGGTGTCGTACAAGGAGAATCCGAGGATGGTGAGCAGACCGATCACAGTGGCCGGGGTGACCTCGAAGCCCACCAGTGAATACACACCCGCGGTAACCAGCAGGTCGAAGACCAGCGCGGCCAATGCCGCCAGCGCCATATAGCGCTCGTAGCGCACGGCGATGTAGATGCCGGACAGCACCAGGAAAACGCCCAGCGCCCACAGCGCCTTGTTGGTGATCTGCCCGCCCCAGGTCTCCGACACCGCCGAATCGCTGATGGCGTTGATGGACGGTTTACCGTCAGATCCCTTAGGGGCGAACCTGTCGAAGAGCGCCTTGTGAAGCTTCGCCGACTCGTCATTGTCGAGTGTTTCGGTGCGAATCTGAATCGAGGCCGAGTCGCCGGTTCCGGTGACAACGATCGATTCGGCATCGCGGCCGAGTGTTTGACTGAAAACGTCCTCGGTCTGCTGGACGGTCGCCTCGCCCTTCGGGAACGAGACCTTGGTACCGCCCTCGAAGTCGATACCGAAGACGAATCCCTTGATCGCGATGGACAAGATCGCGACGACCATGAACGCGCCACTGATCCCGAACCACAGCGTGCGCTTGCCGACAACGTCGACGGCACCGGTTCCGGTGTACAGACGGTAGAAGAATCCGTGTTCTGGTGCCGCACTGACGGTTTCAACCGCGGTGGACGTGGGTTCCTTGGCGGCACTCTCGGTGCCGTTGCCGTTGCTCACGGTGTCGTTGCTCGTGCTCATGCGTGTGCCGCCGCCTTACGTTCGCGGGCAATCTGCTGGACCGCGCCGAGCCCGTTGTACACGGGCTTGGACAGGGTCGCGGACTTGGAGGACAGGTAGACAAGCGGCCACGTCACCAGGAACACCACGACGACGTCGAGGATGGTGGTGAGTCCGAGGGTGAACGCGAAGCCCTTCACCTGCCCGATGGCAAGGGCGTAGAGCACCACGGCGGCCAGCAGGGTCACCGCGTTACCCGACAGGATCGTCTTACGGGCGCGAGCCCAACCGCGGGGCACCGCCGAGCGGTACGAACGACCTTCTCGTATCTCATCTTTGATGCGCTCGAAGAACACCACGAAGGAGTCCGCGGTCGTGCCGATGCCGATGATCAGACCGGCGATACCGGCCAGGTCCAGGGTGTACGAGATGTATCTACCCAACAGAACCAGGATGGCGAACACCATGGCACCGGAGGCCACCAAGGACAGCGCGGTCAGTATGCCGAGCACGCGGTAATAGAGCAGCGAGTACAGCAGCACGATCGCCAATCCGATGGCGCCCGCGATCAGGCCGGCCTTGAGCGAGGTCAATCCGAGTGTTGCCGAAACGGTTTCGGCATCGGAGGACTCGAAGGACAGCGGCAGCGAACCGTACTTGAGGGCCGCGGCAAGCTGCTTGGCCGAGTCGGAGGTGAACTGCCCGCTGATTTCGGTCTTGCCGCCCGGGATCGGTTCGCGGATGGCCGGTGCGCTGATCACCTTGGAGTCCAGCGTGAACGCGGTTTGGGTGCCCTGCTGCCAATGCGCAGAGGTGTACTCCGCCCAGACCTTGGCGCCGGTGGGCTTGAACTCCATGCTCACCACGTAGATACCGCGCTGCTGGTCAAGTCCCGAGCTGGCGTCCTTGATCTCCTCGCCGCTGATGATCGCCTTGTCCAGCAGATACGCGGCCTTTCCACCCTGACTGTCGTCGCCACAGGTGACCAACGGCAGGTTTGGATCGTCGTTGCCCGCGAGCGGATCGTCAAGGTCATAGCAACGCGATGACTGAACCTGAAGCGCCAGCATCTGAATCCGTGGGTCGTCGCTCTGCCTGATCTGCTTCTCGAAGTCGATCAGCTGCTTGCGTTCCTCACCGCTGCCCGGCTTCGGCGGCAGATCGGTGGCAGGAGCGGCAGGCGGTGGGGCATTCGGCGTCGCGGGCTGCGTCGCCGGAGCGGGTGGCGGCGGTGGCGGCGGTGGCGGCGGCGTGGTGGTTTGCGCCGGATAGGGCCGCGGCTGCGGTTTCGGAGAGGGTGCGGCGGGTGCCGGCTTTCCTGCACCGGGCGCCGGGGGCGTCGCCCCTTGCCCAGCGCCGGGCTGGCCGCCCTGCGGCGCTCCGGCCTGAGGATTCTCCTTGGGCTGCGCCGGCACCATCTGGACGACGGGCCGGATGTAAAGCTTGGCGGTCTGGCCGAGGTTTCGGGCCTCGCTGCCGTCGTTGCCCGGCACGGTGATGACGAGGTTGTCGCCGTCGATGATGACCTCGGATCCGGAGACACCGAGGCCGTTGACGCGCGCATTGATGATCTGCTGCGCCTGCGTCAACGCTTCCCTGGTCGGCTTGGAACCGTCAGGGGTGCGTGCTGTCAGGGTGACGCGGGTTCCGCCCTGCAGGTCGATACCGAGCTTGGGCTTAGCGTGCTTATCGCCGGTCAGAAACACCAGCAAATAGGCGCCAATCAGCAGCACCAGGAAGGCAGCTAAATAGCGCGCGGGATGCACAGGGGCCGATGGCGAGGCCACGTGTCCGGTCTCCTTGCTTGTCGAGGGCGGGTCGGGCGGCGTTCAGGGTTGAGCAAAGGCGAAAGCCGCTACTCCTTGGTCAGCTCGACCCCGGCGCTCTCGACGTCGCGCGACGCCTCCTGAGCGGTGTCATCGGTGTCCTCGGCCTCGTCAACGATCTTGTCGCGAATCGCGAGCTTCATCCAGCGAGTCACAACACCCGGCGCGATCTCCAGGTCCACGGTGTCATCGGTGACCGCGGCGATGGTGCCCTGCAGACCAGAGGTGGTGTGCACCCGGTCGCCGATCGCCAGGGAGTCGTGCAGGTCGATGGTGGCATCGAGGGCCTTGCGCTGCCGCCGGTTCGCGAAGAAGAGGAACGCGCCCATAACGAGGATGAGCGGCAAAAAGACGATGATCGATTCCATGGCGGCTTTCGGGATTCTTTCCGTTGGGTCTTCACAAGTTCAAGCACGGTCTGCGTGAAACGAGCACGCGACAAGTCACCAGTGTGCCATCCGACTCTGTGGAATCGACGCGAACCCCGGACCTGCGCGTCCTGGACTCAACCGTCCTGTCAATCGAACAGGCCGCCCTGCCCCAGCACCTGCGGCGGCGGGGTAAGACCCAGATGCGTCCACGCCAGCGATGTCGCCACGCGTCCGCGCGGCGTACGGGCCAGCATCCCGGCACGTACCAGGAACGGCTCGCATACCTCTTCCACCGTGGTCGACTCCTCCGCGACCGCCACCGCCAGCGTCGACAGGCCCACCGGGCCACCGCCGAAACTGCGTGTCAGCGCCGTGAGCACCGCCCGGTCCAGGCGATCCAGCCCCAGCTCATCGACGTCATAGACGGCCAGGGCGGACTTGGCGACGTCCACCGTGATCACGCCGTCCGCACGTACTTCCGCGTAGTCACGGACCCGGCGCAACAATCGGTTGGCGATGCGCGGGGTGCCGCGCGAGCGTCGGGCAATCTCCGCACCCGCGGCGGCTCCCAGCTCGATACCAAGGATTCCCGCCGATCGGGCCAGTACGAGCTCGAGCTCGTCGGGCTCGTAGAAGTCCATGTGGGCGGTGAACCCGAACCGGTCACGCAGCGGCCCGGTCAGCGACCCCGATCGGGTGGTCGCGCCGACCAGCGTGAACGGCGCCACTTCCAGGGGGATCGAGGTGGCGCCGGGCCCTTTGCCGACGACGATGTCGACGCGAAAGTCCTCCATCGCCAGATACAGCATTTCCTCGGCGGGCCGGGCGATGCGATGAATCTCGTCGATGAAGAGCACGTCGTGTTCGACGAGGTTGCTCAGCATCGCCGCCAGGTCACCCGCTCGTTCCAGGGCCGGACCCGAGGTCACCCGCAGCGAGGAGCCCAACTCGGTGGCGATGATCATCGCCAGGGATGTCTTGCCGAGCCCGGGTGGTCCGGACAACAGGATGTGATCCGGAGTGCTGCCGCGATTCTTCGCACCGGACAACACGAGCTCCAGCTGCTCACGCACCCGTGGCTGGCCGATGAACTCCCGCAGCGACTTGGGTCTCAGCCCGGCGTCGATGTCGTTTTCGCCAACAGTGAGTGCGCCGGACAACTCGGGGCCGGCATCGAAATCGTCCTCCGCGCCGTCGAACTCGTCGAAGCCGGTCATCGCGTCTTGCCCAGTAGCGTCAGCGCCGACCGCAGCACGGTCGAGGTATCTCCGTCGGAATTATCTTGAGCCAGCACGGTATCGGTGGTCTGTTCGGCTTGCTTCGCGGCGAACCCGAGGCCGATGAGTGCCTCGACCACCTGTGTGCGCACCAGCGACGCGGTGCCGCGGCCCAGCTCGGTGGTTCCACCCTGCGCCCCTGCGACTGCCGCCACCTTCTCGCGCAGTTCGAGCACCAAGCGCTCGGCACCACGCTTACCGATCCCGGGAACCCGAGTCAGCGCGTTGACATCGCCATCGGCCAGCGCCTGCCGCAAGGTCGGCGCGTCGTAGACCGCGAGCGTGGCCATCGCGATCTTGGGCCCCACACCGGAGACACCGAGCAGCGTCAGGAACAGATCACGGGCGTCGGTGTCGGTGAAGCCGTACAACGTCATCGAATCTTCGCGGACGATCATCGCGGTGATCAGCCGCACCTGCGTGCCGCGCCGCAGCGTCGACAGCGTGGCCGGGGTGGCATTGACGCGATATCCGACCCCGGCGGCCTCAATCACCACATGATCGAGCGCGATGTCGATGACCTCGCCATTGACCGAAGCAATCATCGAGTTACCGCCTTCATCCGGGCCGCAAAGGCCTTCCGCTGTTTCTCCGCCGCGGCTTCCGCCTTCGCCATTCTCGCCAGCATGGGCGCACGCCAGCAGTGACAGATTGCCAGGGCCAAGGCGTCGGCGGCGTCCGCCGGCTTCGGCGCCGTCTGCAGGTTCAAGATGCGGGTGACCATTGCGGTCACTTGGGATTTATCTGCCCGACCGTTGCCGGTCACGGCCGCCTTGACCTCGGACGGGGTGTGGAAATAGACCGCGATCCCCCGTTTCGCCGCCGAGAGTGCGATCACTCCGCCGGCCTGGGCGGTACCCATCACGGTGGACACATTCTGCTGAGCGAAGACGCGCTCTATGGCGACCACATCGGGACGATGGGTGTCCATCCAGTGTTCGACAACCTCACTGATCGCCAAAAGTCGTTGCGGCAGAGGCTGGTTGGCAGGAGTGCGCACCACATCGACATCCAGGGCCACCACCTTGCGGCCCGAGGATGCCTCGACCATGGACAGGCCGCACCGGGTAAGCCCCGGGTCGACTCCCATTACTCGCACGTGCCAGACCCCTCGCCGTAGAACAGTTGTTCGATCAGCATATCGAGGGGTCTTACCCATTGGGCATAGCAACACGCGAGGGCTCTGCAAATGTCAACACCCGTTGGCCTAAGCTCAGCGCATGTCCACCGAACCTCGGCGATCGGACGCCACCCGTGCGGCCATCCTCGAGGCTGCCCAGGAACACTTCGCCAGTGTCGGGTATGAGAAGGCGACCATACGGGCCATCGCGGCGACCGCGGGCATCGATCCGTCACTGGTGATGCGGTACTACGGCAACAAGGGCAAGCTGTTCGCGGCCGCCGCCGACTTCGACATTCACCTACCCGAGAATCTTGCCGAGATCCCACGCGCCGAACTCGGGGCCACCCTTGTCGAACACTTCCTCGCCAAGTGGGAGGCCGACGACACCATGGTCGCCCTATTGCGCGCGGCGGTTTCGCACGAGACGGCCCGCGCCCGCATGGCCGAGATCTTCAGCAGTCAAATGGTCCCTGCCATCGAGGCGTTGACGGCGGATCGCGCCATGGAACGCGCGGCACTCATCGGTACGCAGATGATCGGCCTCGCCATGTGCCGATACGTGATCCGCCTCGGGAACGTGCCCGAGATGACGCACGAACAGATCATCGACTTGATCGCACCGACGATCCAGGCCTACCTGGACTGCGATTGTGACTGCGACGCGACGTAGTTCGCACGCTCGGGCTGCGTCCACGGGCGCAGCCGCGGCACCCACCGTGGCACGTGCTGCGAGTACTCGGCGTAGTCGCGGCCAAAACGCTTCAACAAGCCGCGCTCCTCGACCAGCGGGAAGTACACGGCGTTGATGCTCACAAAAACGGCTGCGTAGATCAGCAAGCCCACAGAGTTCAGGGCGAATGACTCACCCAACAGAATGGCCACCACACCGGTGATCATCGGGTTACGCACGTAGCGGTACGGGCCGCGCACGACAAGATGAACCGGGGGATCGAAGGGCGCCAGGGAACCCTTGCCCATCTGGTGGAAGAGCATGACGGTGCGGGTCACCAGGAACAGGCCGGCAGCGACCAGCAAGGTCCCGATCACCGTCGCCGTCATCGACATCTCATCGGACATCCATGACGGCACCTCAATGCCCGATCCGTAAAGAATCACCAGCGGAATCAGGACCGTCACGCTGAACGGCAGCGCGAGAACTGCGCGCGCGGTGCGCCACAGGCTCGTCGATTCACGCGCCGGGGCGACTGTGTGTGTGGCCATGACCGGCCTCCCATCACTCGTGGATGTCTTAGATGTACGCCCACTTGACATTGGTGTCAACACTTGTTGACCAACAGTCGTTGACATCACAGTAACGCCACCCAGTGACGTTTGATTCCCGACATCCAGCACGATTCGGGGTCGACGTCCCCGGCCGATTACTGTCGTCGGCGTGTCTGTCGGAAAACTGCCCAGCGAAAAGATGATTCAGTGGTGGCCGCCCCTCGGCGTCATCGCGATGCTGGCACTCGGGTTCTCCGTCGGCAAGGGTTCAACACCGTTGGACGCCTGGTTCTTCGACGGGACGCAGCTCGTGTTGGGGGTGCAGCCACGCTGGCTGCTGTTCTTCACCGACTGGGTATTTCTCGTTCCGGTGCTCGCGGTGTGCGTCGGGTTCGAGCTGCATCGGCGGCGTTGGCGAGTCGCAGCGGTGGTTCTGGCCTGCCCGTTCGTGGCGAATTGGACTACCCAGGGCACCAAGATGCTCGTCGGTCGCGAGAAGGGCGGCTATCTCGCCTACCCCAGCGGCCACACCACCTTCGTGGTGGCCGTGATGGGGATGCTGGTGCTGGTCGCCGGTGGAGCCCTATGGGCGTACATCGTGGCCGCGATCGTCAGCACGCTCGGGCTGCTGGGCCAAGTCGCCTGTGGGTATCACTACCTCACCGACACCATCGGTGCCGTGCTGGTCACCACCGCGGTGGTGACGTTGGGGGTGTGGGCCGCCGGAGTTCAGGAACAGGCACCCGTAGCCGTCGAGTAGCCGCCGACATAACCCGAAGCGACGTCGGCAAGTATCTGCCTGATCCGCTCACTCGATGCATACCATCCTGAAACCGACTCGCACCCAACAACTTTGCCTTGGCTACGGATGACAATCACCCATGGGGTGCCGAACACGACGCGCGCTAGCACCCACAGCGGAAGCAACAACAACAGCAACAAGAACTCCACAGCCACGAATAATGCCAACGCGAGTGCCGGAACGAGAATCAGCAGCATGAGGACGTTCCACACCATGCTTATGGGATCGTCGCCGTGGACGAAGTCAGGACTGATCACCCAGTCAGAGACGTTGCCCCGACGCTTCCAAGGCAGCCACCGCCGACGTGCCGACCACTTCCGCCCCAGACGATCGTGGACGGCAGGCATGGTCAGTCCTCGGAGAGCTCGGCCAGCACCTCATCGGATAAGTCCACATTGGTGTAGACGTTCTGCACGTCGTCACTGTCCTCCAGCGCGTCGACGAGCTTGAACACCTTGCGGGCCGTGTCGACGTCGGCCGGAACAGTCACCGATGGCTGGAAGCTCGCTTCTGCCGAGTCGTAGTCGATGCCGGCATCCTGCAGCGCCTGACGCACGGCCACCAGGTCGGTGGGCTCGGAGACGACTTCGAAGCTCTCGCCGAGGTCGTTGACCTCCTCGGCACCTGCCTCCAGCACGGCCGTCAGCACGTCGTCCTCCGACAGGTTGCCCTTCTCGAGGGTGACCATGCCCTTGCGGGAGAACAGGTAGGACACCGAACCCGGGTCGGCCATATTGCCACCGTTGCGGGTCATCGCGACGCGGACCTCGCCGGCGGCGCGGTTACGATTATCGGTCAAGCATTCAACAAGCACGGCAACACCATTGGGGCCATAGCCCTCGTACATGATGGTCTGCCAGTCGGCACCGCCGGCCTCTTCGCCGGCGCCGCGCTTGCGGGCCCGCTCGATGTTGTCGTTGGGCACCGACGTCTTCTTGGCCTTCTGGATGGCGTCGTAGAGCGTTGGGTTGCCGGCCGGATCCCCGCCACCGGTACGTGCGGCGACTTCGATGTTTTTGATCAGCTTGGCGAACTCTTTGCCACGGCGCGCATCTTTCACGGCCTTCTGATGCTTGGTGGTGGCCCACTTGGAATGGCCGCTCATGTACCCCTGTACCGCTTTCTCTTGACGTTCCGTCTTAATCTTTGCGCTGCCCGAGTGTACTCGGGCAGCGCAGGTGGCCACTGGATAGCGAGGCCAGCGCCAGGAACATAGGGTGATCCGCATGACTGTCCTGGTGGAAGACCCGATAGTCGACGCAATTCTGGACCGGTACGCGTCGACCATCGGCGACAGCCTCACCGATTACCGCAATCACCTGTATCGAGGCATGAACTACCAGCTGCGTCTTCTCGGCATGACGACGGCACCACCCGAGATCGCGCTGGCGTGGGCGACGCACGATATCGGCATCTGGACGGCCGGCACCTGGGACTACCTCGATCCGTCGGTGGCCCTTGCCGAGCAGCTGGCACCGGAGTTCGGAATCGACGATGCCGGTCGCACCACGACGATGGTGGCCGATCATCACAAGCTCAGGTCGGCCGAGGATCTATGGGTCGAGACCTTTCGATTGGGTGACCGGATTGACGCCTTCCACGGGCTCTACGCCTGGACCGGCCTGGAACGCGCCGACGTGCGCGAGGTCGTAGAGGCATTGCCGTACGGCGGTTTTCACGGATTCTTAGTGCGGACGGCCGGAAAGTGGACGCTCAAGCACCCGCTGCGGCCGATGCCCATGCTGCGCTGGTAGATCGCCGCGTTGAGCCGTCAGGAAGCGCGCACCATGTCGACGAACAGCCGATGCACCCGCCGGTCCCCGGTGACTTCGGGGTGAAACGACGTCGCCAACGCACTCCCCTGCCGCACCGCGACCGGATGCCCCTGCGCAATCGCCAGCACCTCGACTTCGGCGCCCACCCGTTCCACCCACGGCGCCCTGATGAACACCGCATGCAGTGCACCGTCAAGCCCGGCGAAATCCAGATCACCCTCAAATGAGTCCACCTGGCGCCCAAAAGCATTGCGCCGCACCGTCATATCGATGGCACCGAGCGCCACCGCATCCGGACGGGTGTCCAGTATCTCGCTGGCGAGCAGGATCATGCCGGCGCACGAGCCATAGACCGGCAGCCCGTCCCGCAGGCGTTCGGAGAGCGGATCGAGCAGCTCGAACACGCGCAGCAAGTTGCTCATCGTGGTCGACTCGCCGCCGGGGAGAACCAACCCGTCCACCTTCGAGAGTTCCTCGGGACGACGCACCCCGAGTGCGTCGACACCAGAATCTTTCAGAGCGGCAACATGTTCCCTGACATCGCCCTGCAATGCCAGCACGCCTACCAGCGGGCTCACGCCATGTTCCCCTTGGCGATCGACGCCTCGTCCGGGTTGCGCTCGTACCGGGTAAGACCTTCTTGCACCACCGCCGCGACCATCCGGCCTTCGCGGTCGAAGATCCGGCCCTGAGTCAGGGCACGCCCGTATCCGGCCGACGGCGATGTCTCGTCGTAGAGCAGCCATTCATCGGCGCGGAACGGCCGCAGGAACCACAACGCGTGATCCAGGGACGCGGTCTGCAGCACCGCGTCCCGGTGCGGCACCTTGGAAGAACTCAACAGCGTCAGGTCGCTCATGTACGCCAGCGCACAGATGTGCAGCACCGGGTCGTCGGGAAGGTGCTTGCGGCAGCGGAACCACACCCGCTGCTGCGCGGCCAGCCGAGGATTCCGGTCCATCAGCTCGTCGGGCACGATCCGGATGTCCCATTCGGCGAACTGGCGGAACAGATCGTGGCTGAACGACTCCTCGGCATCTTGCACATCCGGCAGGTCTTCGGGTGCGGGCACCGGTGGCATCAGGTCCTGATGTTCGATGCCGGTGTCCAGAGTCTGGAATGAGGCCGACATGGTGAAGATCGCCTGCCCGCCCTGGATCGCGGTAACGCGCCGGGTCGCGAACGAGCGGCCGTCACGCACCCGGTCGACGAGAAACACCGTGGGCTCGTTGGGATTTCCGGGTCGCAGGAAGTACCCGTGCAGGGAGTGGACAAGGTAGTGCGGCTCCACCGTGCGAACCGCCGAAACCAACGACTGCCCAGCGACCTGCCCACCGAAAGTACGACGCAGGCTGCTGGGAGTTACGTTGCCTCGGAAGATGTCCTTTTCGAGCTGCTCGAGCGTCAGGATCTCTTCGATATCGGCCATCAGATGGTTTTACCAGCCGCGCTCGGCGAGCCGATGCGGCTGCGCGATGTCCTCCACGTTGATGCCGACCATTGCCTCACCCAGACCGCGCGACACCTTGGCGAGCACATCCGGGTCGTCGTAGAAGGTGGTGGCCTTCACGATCGCCGCCGCCCGCTGCTCCGGGTTGCCGGACTTGAAGATTCCAGAGCCGACAAACACACCTTCGGCACCCAGCTGCATCATCATCGCGGCGTCGGCCGGCGTGGCGATACCGCCAGCGGTGAACAGCGTAACCGGGAGCTTGCCGGCTCGAGCGACCTCGACCACGAGCTCATAGGGCGCCTGCAGTTCCTTTGCGGCGACATACAACTCGTCCTCGGACAGCGAGGTGAGCCGACGGATCTCGCCACCGATCTTGCGCATGTGCGTGGTCGCGTTGGATACGTCGCCGGTACCGGCCTCACCCTTGGAGCGGATCATCGCCGCGCCCTCGGTGAGGCGGCGCAGCGCCTCGCCCAGGTTGGTGGCACCGCACACGAACGGCACGGTGAACTTCCACTTGTCGATGTGGTTGGTGTAGTCGGCCGGGGTCAGCACCTCTGACTCGTCGATGTAGTCCACACCGAGGCTCTGCAGGATCTGCGCCTCGACGAAATGCCCGATACGAGCCTTGGCCATGACGGGAATGCTGACGGCGCTGATGATGCCGTCGATCATGTCCGGATCACTCATGCGGGACACGCCACCCTGGGCGCGGATGTCGGCCGGGACGCGCTCCAGTGCCATGACGGCGACGGCGCCGGCGTCTTCGGCGATCTTCGCCTGATCGGGGGTGACAACGTCCATGATGACGCCGCCCTTGAGCATCTCGGCCATACCGCGCTTGACGCGAGCGGTGCCGGTTCCGGTCTCGGGGGACGTTCCATTGGTCGTGCTAGTCAACTGGGGGCTCCTGAAGTGTTCGGGTTCTCAAACAAGTCTAATGCCGCCGCACCAGCGATTTTGTGGCGGGAGGTGCGGTGACGGGGCTCACCCGATAAGGATCGGTTCGCGGCGCCCGCCGGTGGCCACCGCATCCGCCGCAGCGGCGGCCTCCCCGAGCAGCTCTCCCAGCTGATTCGGGAACACCTGCTCCCCCGAGGCCGTGAGTGCGGCGATCTCTTCGGCATCGCACCAGCGGTGGCCGGTGATATAGCGCTGCTCCAAATTGGTACGGCCGTCCGTCGCGGGTTCGAACCTCTTGGTGCGGTGCACGAAGAACAATTCCTCGGAGCGGATGGTGGTGCCGTTGAAGTCGAAGACGGCGACCCGGCGCCATAGCGGGCCCACGAGGCGCCCGGAGGGAACCGACAACCCGGTCTCCTCGACCAGCTCTCGGACCGCTCCGTCGGACAGCTTCTCCCCCGGCAAGGTCTGGCCGCCAACGGTGAACCACCAGTGCACCGCCGGGCTCGGCGCCGCGGGATCGAAGCCGCGCAGCAGCAGCACCCGGCCATCCTCGTCCAGCAGGATGATCCGTGCCGAGGTGCGGAAGTTGGGCAGTGCCGGATCCTCGGTGCCCGCACCCTGGCGGTCGATGATTTCGAAATACGTTGGCATCGGCGCGGTTCCGCCCAGCCGCAGCCAACGCACCGGACGACGCACCCGGAGGGCCAGGGTGTCGCGCACGGCGTCGTTGTGAAAGCGCCGCGCGATCAGTACCCGCGTCTCCGCATCAGCGAGCTCGGCCACCAGCGCGGGGCGCAACCGCTCGGAGTCGACAGTGGACAACGCCGAGGCCAGCTGGTTCTCCGCGTACTCACGGCGGTCACGATCGGCACGCTCGGCTTTCGCGGCGAGTTTGATCAGTTGACCGTCCTTGAGCACATCCCCCACCGCCCGTGCGACGACGGCGCGGCGCGCCAGCGCGGCGTCGAGGGACTGCCAGGACAGGTCGCTACGCACATGCAGCCGGTCCAGTCGGTTAGCCACCAAGTAGGCCCACAGCAGGCCCAGTGCGACCAGTGCGCCGAGAATGACGATGACGACGACGGTCAACGCCGAGAACGTCACCAACTGTCGACCTTCACCCGGGCACCAGAGGCGGTCACGGTCTCGTAGACCAGCATGATCTGCTGTGCGACCACCGACCAGTCGTATCGCTGGACCGCGTCGGTACCCGCCGCGACCAGCTCTGCCCGGCCCTCATCGTCGCCGAGTACGTCGATGATGGCCGCCGCCAAGGCATCCGAGTCACCGGTGGGCGTCAACCGGCCCGCCTTCCCATCCAGGAGCACGCGCCGGAAGGCGTCCAGCGAGCTCGCGACCACCGCGGTCCCGGCCGCCATCGCCTCCACCAACACGATGCCGAAGCTCTCACCGCCGATGTTGGGCGCGCAGTAGACGTCGGCGCTGTGCATCGCCGAGGCCTTGGTGGCATCGTCCACCTGACCGAGGAACCGCAGATGCTTGGCCAACGGTCCTGCCTGCGTGCGCAATTCGGCCTCGTCTCCACGGCCGACGATCAGGATCTCCACATCGGAAAAGCTGGCCGCGATCTTCGGTAAGGCGCCCATCAATACGTCCATACCCTTGCGCGACTCGTCGTAGCGGCCCAGGAACAGCACCGTCTTACCCGCTCGCGGGTAGCCCTCCAGCATGGGTGCGCCGGAAAAGGATCGGACGTCGACACCGTTCGGGATCTCGACTGCATCAGATCCAAGCGCCTCCATCTGCCAGCGCCGGGCCAGCTCGGAGACGGCGATCCGGCCGACGATCTTCTCATGCCAAGGGCGCAGCACCGCCTGGAAGACGCTCAGCGTCAACGACTTCGTGGTGGAGGTGTGAAAGGTGGCGACGATCGGACCCTCGGCCACCATGAGCGCCAACATGGACAGGCTCGGGGCGTTCGGCTCATGCAGATGCAACACATCGAAGTCGCCGTCGACCAGCCAGCGCCTGGTCTTGGCGTAGGTGGCCGGACCGAATCGCAGCCGCGCCACCGAGCCGTTGTACGGAATCGGAACTGCCTTGCCGCCGGAGACCACGAATTCCGGCAGCTCCAGGTCCGATGAGGACGGTGCGAGCAGACTGACGTGGTGGCCGCGATCCCTCATGACCTCGGCCAACTGCACCACATGGGACTGGACGCCGCCCGGAACATCAAAGGAGTACGGGCAGACCATCCCGATGCGCATTACGCCTGCCCGCCCACGGGATCTGTCTCCCAGGGGGCCGCCCGATCATCAGTTTCTGTCTCCCGGGGGACTGCCCGATCATCGGTTTCCGTTTCCCGGGTGGTCTCCTGCGCCTGGGCCGACTGGACCGGCGGCGTCCGCAGCCTGGTGCGACGTTCTTCGGACAGATCCTCAAGCCACAAGGGTTGCAACATATGCCAGTCCGCCGGGCGCTCGGCGATGTTGGCGGCGAATTCATTGGCAAGTGCCTGCGTGGCCACCGCGACATCGCCTGCCGAGGTGTCGATGGGCTCCTGGATCCGTACTCCCCATTGACCATGTGGCTCGAACCAGCAGTGCGCCGGCAGCAGGCGCGCTCCGGTGTCGATCGCCAGGCGGGCAGGCCCAGCGGGCATCCGCGCCTCCGAGCCAAAGAAGTCGACGGGTACACCGCTGCGGCTCAGGTCGCGATCGGCCATCAGGCAGACGACACGGTTTTCCCGCAACCGCGCCGCCAGGGTCTCGTAGGGCCCGGTGGAGTCGCCACTGGAGGCAAGCACTTCGAAGCCAAGGGTTTCCCGGTAGTCCAGGAACCGGCGGTATAGCGACTCGGGTTTCAGACGCTCCGCGACGGTGGTGAAGGTGCCATAGGTCTGGGCCAGCCAGACCCCGGCCATGTCCCAGTTGCCGCTGTGCGGCAGGGCGATCACTGTGCCCTTGCCCTGCTCCTGGGACGCATCGATGTTCCGACGCCCGAATGCGCAGCTGTCCAGGCGGCCGGCAAGACGCTCCATATTCTGCGAGGGCAGACGGAACGCCTCGCGCCAGTACCGGGCGTAGGAACGCATCGAGTCGATCATCAGCCGGTCGGGCACCTCGCGGGGATGCACGCCGAGCACCCGGGCAAGGTTCTTGCGCAGTTGCTCGGGTCCACCGTTGCGGGCACCGACCATGGCACCGACGTCGAATATGGCTCGGGCGAGTAGATCCGGTGTCACCTGCGTCACGTTCCAGCCGGCGGCATAGCCCCAATCGGCCGCGCGTTCGCCCCACACACTCATGACTGATTCTTCTCCGCGGTGCCCTGTCCGGCATCGGAATTGGGCAACAGATCCGAAGCGCCCGGAGATGTGCGCACCGCATGCATCCGTTGGGCCACCGTCACCAGGCTCGCGATCGCCAGTACCCACATCGCCGTATGCAACGGCCACTGCACTGCGAAACCGCCGCTGAAAGTCGCTCCGGCGAGCACGATGATGAGCCGTTCGGGGCGTTCGATCAGCCCGCCGTCGGCGCGCAATCCGGACGCTTCGGCCCGCGCCTTCACATATGAGATCACCTGTGAGGTGATCATGCAGATCAGCGTGGCAACAACCAAAGATGTCGATCCCCAACCGAACGCGGCCCACCAGAGCAGTCCGGCGAATATCGCACCATCGGCCACGCGGTCACATGTCGCGTCGAGCACCGCGCCGAACCGGGTGCCACCACCGCGGGCCCGTGCCATCGCTCCGTCGAGCATGTCGAACATGGTGAACAGCGAGACCACGATGCCACCCCAGAACAGGTGGCCCGTAGGGAACAAGGTGAGGGCCGCGACAACGGTCGCCGCGGTCCCGAAGATGGTGACGGTGTCGGGAGTGAATCCCGCACGCAGCACCGCGTTGGCCAACGGATTGAGGATCTTCGCGAATGTCTCCCGAGACAGGATGGCGCTCATGGCAATTGCTCCCAGGCGCTCGCGAGTAGCTCGCGGGTGTCCCGCAGCAGCTGCGGCAGCACCTTGGAGTCACCGATGATGGTGATGAAGTTGGCGTCGCCGCCCCAGCGCGGCACCACATGCTGGTGTAAGTGCTCGGCCAGCGATCCGCCGGCCGCGGTGCCCAGGTTCAGCCCCACGTTGAAACCATGCGGACGGGACACCTTCTTGATCACCCGAATCGCCTTCTGGGTGAACGCCATCAGCTCGCGGCTCTCATCCGCGGTGAGGTCTTCGAGTTCGGCGACCTGCCGGTAGGGCACCACCATGAGATGTCCCGGGTTGTACGGGTACAGATTCAGCACCGCGTACACATGATCCCCGCGCGCGACCACCAGCCCGTCTTCATCGGCCATTTCGGGGATGTCGGTGAACGGAGCGGACTCCGCCCCACTCGATTTCACCGCCTCGACGAGATAGGTCATCCGGTGCGGCGTCCACAGCCGCTGCAGATGATCGGGGTCGCCCACTCCCCGGTCGATGATGGTCGAGTCCTCGTCAGTCACGGGTCCCCAACTTCATGAGTTCGGCGGTGGGAGAAATGTTCTCGCGTCTGTTCACCCAGTCGATGATGGCTGCGACGGCCTCATCGCGGGGCACTCCATTCACCTGAGTGCGGTCCCGGAAGCGGAAGCTGACAGCGCCCGCCTCCACATCACGGTCACCGGCCAGCAGCAGGAACGGCACGCGCTGGTTGGTGTGGTTGACAATCTTCTTGTTCATCCGGTCATCGCTGGTATCGACCTCCGCCCGAATACCCTGCGATCTGAGCTGCGCGACAATGTCACTGAGGTACGGCGCGTGAGCATCGGCGATCGGGATGCCGACGGCCTGCACCGGGGACAGCCAGACCGGGAATGCACCCGCGTAGTGCTCGGTGAGCACACCGAAGAAACGCTCGATGGACCCGAACAGCGCGCGGTGGATGAGTACCGGGCGCTGACGTGTTCCGTCGGCGGCGGTGTACTCCAGCTCGAACCGCTCGGGCATGTTGAAGTCGAGCTGAATGGTCGACATCTGCCAGGATCTGCCCAGAGCGTCCTTGGCCTGCACCGAGATCTTGGGGCCATAGAAGGCCGCGCCACCCGGGTCGGGGACGAGCTGCAGTCCGGAATCGCGCGCCACCTGCTCCAAGGTCTTGGTGGACTCTTCCCAGACCTCGTCGGAACCAACGAATTTCGTCTCGTCCTTGGTGGAGAGTTCCAGGTAGAAGTCGTCGAGCCCGTAGTCGGACAGCAGGTCCAGCACGAACCGCAGCAGGGAGGTCAGCTCCTCGTGCATCTGCTCGCGGGTGGTGTAGATATGTGCGTCATCCTGCGTCATGCCGCGCACGCGGGTCAGTCCGTGCACCACACCGGATTTCTCATACCGGTACACCGATCCGAACTCGAAGAGCCGCAACGGCAATTCACGGTATGAACGGCCCCGAGCCCGATAGATCAGATGGTGCATCGGGCAGTTCATGGGCTTGAGATAGTAGTTCTGCCCCGGTTTGCGCACGGTGCCGTCGTCGTTCAGCTCGGCGTCGATCTGCATCGGCGGGAACATGCCGTCGGAGTACCAGTCCAGGTGTCCGGAGGTCTGGTACAGGTTCTCCTTGGTGATGTGCGGGGTGTTGACGAATTCGTACCCGGCAGCGGTGTGCTTGGCGCGCGAGTAGTCCTCCAGCTCCTTGCGGATGATGCCACCCTTGGGGTGAAAAACCGGCAGGCCGGAACCGATTTCGTCAGGGAAGCTGAACAGGTCGAGCTCCACGCCGAGCTTGCGGTGGTCGCGTCGCAGCGCTTCTTCCAGCAGTTCGAGATGCTTGTCCAGGGCTTCCTGGGACTCCCAGGCGGTGCCGTAGACGCGCTGCATGCTGGCATTGGCCTGATTGCCGCGCCAGTAGGCCGCCGAGCTACGGGTAAGCCGGAATGCCGGAATGTGTTTCGTGGTGGGAATGTGCGGGCCACGACACAGGTCGAACCATTCCCGTTCCCCGGTACGAGGATTCAGGTTGTCGTAGGCGGACAGCTCGTCGCCGCCGACCTCCATGACCTCCGGGTCGTCGGCGCCCGACTTATCGGAAACAAGCTCGAGCTTGAACGGCTCATTGGCCAACTCGGCCTGGGCCTCTTCCACCGAACCGTAAACCCGGCGTGAAAAGCGTTGTCCCTCCTTGATGATCTGCTTCATCTTCTTCTCGAGAGCAGCCAGATCCTCGGGAGTGAAGGCGTGATCGATCCCGAAGTCGTAGTAGAAGCCATCGGTGATCGGCGGGCCGATGCCGAGTTTGGCCGCCGGGAACAAGTCCTGCACGGCCTGAGCCAGCACGTGCGCGGCCGAGTGCCGGATCACGCTGCGACCGTCCTCGGTGTTGGCCGCGACCGGCTCGACATCGGTATCGGCCTCCGGGGTCCAGGACAGATCCTTCAAGGCACCGTCCACGCGCACGACGACGATGGCTTCGTCGCCCTTGCCCGGTAGACCGGCCTCGCGTACCGCGGTCCCCGCCGTCGTCCCGGCCGGCACCCGGATTGGGGCCACAAGGGAAGACGGGTTGGGCGCAGTCATCAGCAGTTCTCCAATTCAGAGACGGGGGGTTTGCGAACTCATGCTATCGGTCCGCACCAGCGCCTTCCCAGCCTGATGGGCGCCGCGAGCGCTCAGGCCGATCGAGCCCGGAACGTATTCCGGTAAGCGAGCGGCGAGACTCCGGTGAGCCGGCGGAACTGCTCCCGGAAATTCGCAGGTGAACCGAACCCCACCTCCCGCCCGATCCACTCCACCGAGTCCGCGGAACTTTCCAATAGCTGCTGGGCATGACGGACCCGCGCACCGGTCAGCCATTGCATCGGCGTCTGCCCGGTTTCGGCACGAAACCGCCGGTTGAGGCTGCGCACGCTGGTGGAGGCCTGGGCCGCGAGGTCCTCCAGAGACAGCTCCCGGTGCGCGTTCTGTTCGATCCACGCCAGGATCTCCCCGAGGCCGGCCTCAGGGCGCTGACGGTTCCTGATCACGTATTGCGCTTGGCCACCGTCGCGGTGCAGGGGGGTTACCGCCACCCGCGCGGCCTCGGCTGCGACCGCTGCCCCCTGGTCGCGCGCGACCATGTGCAGACACAGGTCCAACCCCGCCGCCGCGCCCGCCGATGTGAGCACCTGACCCTCGTCGATGTAGAGGACATCGGCGTCCAGGCGCACCGCCGGGAACATCTGCCGGAACAGGTCGGCAGCCATCCAGTGAGTAGTGGCGCGCTTACCGTCCAGAATCCCGGCGGCGGCCAGGGTGAAGGCGCCCGCGCAGATGGAGGCGATACGCACACCGCGCCTGTACGCGTCCTGCAGTGCCTCGATGACGCCGTCCGGCGCGGGAGCCGTCACGTCGTTGCGCGCCGGAACCACGATCGTGTCGGCCTCCGAAAAAGCCTCCAGCCCAAGATCTGTCGCGATGCCAAACGGACCGGCGGAGACGACCGGCGAGGTCCCACACACCCGCACCCGGTAGGGCCGGGTGCCGTCGGCCAGGTGCACACGACGGAACACCTCCACGGCGGTCGCCAGGTCGAAGCCGATGGTGTCCGGAAGCGCAAGAACGACGACGGAGTGAGGCTTGTCCGAACGACCCGAAGGTCCAGAGTGAGGCTGGCCCGAACGACCCGAAGGCACGGAGTGCATGGCGGTCAGCCTAACTCCGATTGGCAATATCTCGTTGGATACTGTCTATCTGGCCACTTCTGCTTCGGTGCCCACACCACGACCATGGCAGTCATGCAGATAGCGATCCTGGCGTACCCGGGCATGACGGCACTCGACGCGATAGGTCCGTACGAAATGCTCCGGGGGCTACCCGACGCCGAGCTTCGATTCGTCTGGCACAAGCCGGGCCCGATAGTGACCGACAGCGGTGTGCTGGTACTCGGCGCGACGCATTCCTTCGAGGAAACAGCGGCACCTGACGTCGTCCTCATCGGGGGTTCGATACCTGCCACGATGAGCACCGCCGCCGACGAGGGCGTGCTGAGCTGGCTCCGGCAGGCACATCACACCACGACGTGGACCACGTCGGTGTGCAGCGGGTCGCTCATTCTCGGTGCCGCCGGGATCCTGCGGGGTAAAGACGCCACCTGCCACTGGGCCGGACAGCGGGTGCTCTCCACCTTCGGCGCGAATCCCCAGCGGGACAAGCGCATCGTCCGCGACGGCAAGGTGATCACCGCCGCGGGCGTATCGGCGGGACTCGATCTTGGACTATGGCTCGTCGGCGAGATCGCCGGACGGCCACGCGCCGAGGCGACGCAACTGTGCATCGAGTACGACCCGCGGCCGCCTTTCGATACGGGCCACATGAGCAAGGCCTCGACCCGCAACAAGGCCGACGCGGTACGGATGATGAAGGGCATGATCTCGGCACGCGATGTCGGCGCGGAGCTCGTGGCGGGCTCACACGTGATGTGGACGAGCGTTATCGACCGGGTGCGGAAAAGGTCAGCCTCCAAGCCCTAACGGGCTCTTCAGCCAGGGCGCCTCGACCCCGAGCAACGCGACGACCCAGCCGAGCGCGCCCAGCACCCACAACGTCGCCACCACCAAGGCCGCGGTGAACAGCACCCCAATCCCCCGCACCCACTGTGGCTGGGTGGAGAACCAGGCCATGAATCTGTCGTATCGGGTCCTGACCGCGTGGAGAAGTTTTGCGGCCCAGGAAAACTCGGTAGCGAGAATGGCCAGACCCAGGAACACGATCGCCCAGCCAGGTCCTGGATACGGGATGGCGATGATGCCCACACCAAGCACCACCAGACCGATGACGGCAACCACTATGCGGTAGACGATGTCGAGCGCCGGCCGATCCCGTACGGTGTCACGCCACCGGGCCCACCTGCGGGTGGCCCGGTTCACGGCTGGCCGGGATTGAGCTTCACGAAAAGCGCGTCGGCTTCGGCGAGCACATTGTCGCCGTCGAGCAATCTGCTGGTCAGGAACACCTTGCGCCCCTCCACACGATCCAGAGTGCAGTCGTACTGCAGCTCCTTCTCGATCGGCGTGACCTTGCGATAGTTGATGTTCAGGTATGCGGTGCGCAACTTACGCAGATCGGTCAGCAGCATCGTGCCGGTGCCGATGATGGTGTCGAAGAGCAGCCCGAGGCATCCGCCGTGCACGGCACCGTTTCGACCCAGGTGATAGCGACCGAAAGTGGCTGTGCCCCTGAGCACTCCGTTATCAAAGCTGTCGATTGTCATCGGGACCAGCAGGATGTTTCCGCGCAGCGGGAGATCGGTGCGCCTTCCTGAGGGCGAGTCCCATTCCGACACCTCGTACGGGGCCAGCAGCTCGTTCATGGCATCGAGCTGGTTGGCCAGCGTGGTGACCATCTCATCGGGCGGCAGGGCAGCGCGAGCGCGGTCCTGCAGGGTTCGCAGCGCGTCGATGAAACGGCCGTAGTCCGGGCCGCCCTTGAGGGTGGGATCGGGCGGGTTGAACCCGCCTCCCTCATGCGCTGTTACTGCTTCCTCGGTGGTCATGCTCACCTACGTTATTGGGGTGGATATTGCACAGCTGAGCCAGCTCCCGTTCACCTACTCCGAGATCGGCGCAACAGCCGGTGAGCTGCCCGTCGGATATCACCACGTGCGCGAATCGCGGCAGCTCGGGACCGGTAGGGCACGGTTCGAGGAGGCCGCCGCAAGCCTGATGCGGTTCGGTATCCAACGCGGGATCGGGCTGCCGGTGCAGACCTCTGCACCGCAGGCCACCGCGGGCGTCAACGTGGCAACGCGCCTGTGGCCGTTCTGGGCGTTGTGCCGCATCGTGTACGTGGTGGACGAGCCGAATCGGCGCGGTTTCGCATACGGCACGCTTCGGGGCCACCCCGAAACCGGCGAAGAGGTCTTCATCGTGCGCCTTGATCCGTCCAATGATGTTGTATCCGTGGAGATCACAGCCTTCTCGAAGCCGTCGTACTGGTGGGTCCGGATGGGCAACCTGGTGGTCAAACAGCTACAGCGAGTGGTAACTCAGCGATACCTGCGTGCCCTCTGACTGCCGCGCGGTCAGCCATTCTGGGCATAACCCTCCCCCGGTAACCTACGGGTTAGCTGGAGAGTGTCACTAGCTACCCATCGGCGTGTCGACACAAGCGCGTGTCAACTGGAATTTGCGTGCCCCAAGGGCTCCTTGCATAGTATTCAGCAAATATTTCTAGCATTAGAATCGTTATGATATGTAACCTGTGGTTCAACTCAGATTCATGCCTCGTTAGGAGCCCTGAACCCCATGGTTTCACTGCCCACCCGCATCGCACTGTTCGCCGGGGCCCTGGGCGCCTCTGCCGCGATGTACCTCGCTCCGGTAGCGGCCGCAGATCCCCCGGTGTGTTCCTCGGGCGAGACGCCGTACAACCACAGCTGCCGGACCGCGTGCGCCGGCGGCGCACCGCGCGTCGGCGGATCCTGCACCCAGCCCGGCACCAACCTGTACGACCGCGGATTCCATGAGCCCACCCATGAGGGCGCCAACCCGCGTACTCCATTAGGTACCAACCCGCAGGTTCCGTTCGGCACGAACACCACAACTGTTCTGCAGTAACAGATTTCGGCACGATGCTCGGTTGACAACGATGTCAACCGGGCATCGCTGTTTCGGGCGTTCTTTCACATGCGGGAATGAAATCGGCCGCAACGGGGTAGACATCACACATGGACCTCAACGACGCCGCGCGCACACTCATCGGAGCGGGCACCGACGCCACGCTCGTCACCATCAATGACGACGGCAGCCCGCAGGTATCCGTCGTGTGGTTCGCCCTGCAGTCCACCCCTGAGGGCGACGAACTGGTTTCCGCCCATCTGTCGGGCAATTACAAGAAGCTGCGCAATATCCGGCGCGATCCCCACGTCGCCGTGACCATCCTCGCGCCCAGCCAGCCCGGGCAGCAGCGCGCATACCTGTCTGTCACCGGTTCCGCGCGAGTGGTCGAGGGAGGCGCACCGGAGCTGCTCAAGCAGCTGGCCACCACCATGCTCGGCTCAGACGAGCATTTCCCGCCACCGAACGCTCCGGACGGGTATCTCACGCGCATCCGCATCGAGTCGGTGGGCGGCAACGGTCCCTGGGCACCACAACCCTGACCTCAGCCTCTGATGACGCCCTTGGTGCGCATCAGAAAGTCGGCGAGAAAGCCGTCATGCGGAATGTCGGGTGCTGCGTACGAGGTCAGGTGCCTGCCGCTGTACACGTTCGCGACCGTCGGCTCGTTGAGTAGATCGTCGATCAGCGCCTCATCATCGGTGATCGCGTTGATCACCAGCGAATCCCTCAGCGGGACAAGACCGTCGGCACGCGACCACGGCGTGATCCACACGCACGGGAAGGCCAGCTCGGTGTTGAGCGTGTCGATATCGGGTCGCTCGAGCAGATGCACGGCCGGTCTCAGCGCGGCCGAACCGTCGCCGAGGTCTGCCACCACCTGATCGGCACCCAACAGCGGTGTGGCGCCCCGAGATTTCACCGCCAGATACTCGGCAAGCCGTTTGGCGGCATCAAGGGACTGGACCGGCAGCGCGGCTCGTTCGTCGCCGATCGGACGCGGCACGATCGTCGCCAGCCCGGCGGCGATCGCCTCTGCCAGCGGTCGCGGATCACCCTCGTAGAGAACGGCCGTGGCGTTGGTGCAGGCCATACCGCCCTGCCCGCTGATCGACTCGACGATGACGTCCAGGTAGTCACGCCAATCCCGTTCGGCGGTGATCAGGATCTTGCTACGGCCGGGCCCGTTCACCATCACCGTCGGGTCGCGGGCATACGCGTCTACGACGTCCTGCCCGCCGTAGACGATGGCGAGGTCGGCGGCGGTGATGATCTCGGCGGCACCCGCATGGTCGGTGGGCAGATACAGCGCGTCTTCTGACCGAAATCCGGCCTGGCGCAGTGCATTGACAAGTCGGTAGCCGGTGAAGGGTTCGCGTCGTGACGGACGGATGGCCACCCGATATCCCAATGCCAGGGCCTGCGCCCACGCGCCGTGAACGCCGGGACTGTTGCCCGACGCATGCACGGCAAGCACCTCACCGCGGCGCACCCACACCGCGCTCCCCTGCCGCGTGCGCTCATCGCGCCAGTCCAGAGCCGCGCCCAGCGGCCGGGCCGGTGTCACCGAGTCGGCTGCCCGGCGGACCGCTTCGGCGACACCACGGGCGCTGGACCGCGCAATCGCGATAGGCAGCCCCGACACCCGGCTGACCACATCGACGTACTGCTCAAAACCCATGCCGCCGATCTCCGCGGTGCCAAAGATCTCGGCGGCCTCGGTCAGCGCGGCCTCACGCCGATCGGCCGGGAGCGCCCCGACGTTGCGTTGTGCCCGGATGCTGCGGCTCACATACAGCGGCGGCACGATGCTCAACTCGGCGACGGGCACCCCGGTCACCTCGGTGATCACCTCGTGGGTGCGGGTGCGGTACTCGCCGCTTGGGCCGAGTGCATCGAGTGTGATCACGATCAGTAGACGCCCTCGATGACGGCCTCGCCCTCGAAGGTCGCCACGGGAACCACCTCGCTGACGGAATCGCCAATCTGGCCCTCGGGTCCGCGCATTCGGATCGCACTGTCGCGTTCGAGGTTGTTGGGGATGAACATGCCCTTGCTGATGTGGTTCATCACCACCTGACCGCGCTTTCCGTTCGGCACGCGCTCGCCCGTGGCGGGATCGATCACCCAGAAGACAACGTGGGGCGTTCGGGGGTCGAAGACAAACGCATCACCGTCGACTCGAGTCTTGGCCTGGGACAAGATCATCGTGCTGCCGAATGCCATCGTGATCGCGGCCGCCGGGAAGATTTCACGAAGCAGATCAAGGGTGTCCAGGTCCACGTGGGCACCGCTGATCAGTATGTAGCGGATCTTCTGGTTCACCAGGTCCACCATGGCCTCATCGCGGGCGATAGCGCCTAGCAGTGGCGGGCTGGTGTGCAGATTGGCCACGTGCTGGGTCTGCAGGACGAACCGGGCCTGCTCCAGGACATGCTGGACGTAACCCGATACCTCGGAGGTGGCTTGGCGCGCGGCGAGCTTCTTGACCCACCGCGGATCCAGGTCCACCGGATAGAACACTGACCCGAGCCGCTCGCTGACCGCGCGCGAGAAGTGGCCGACCCCGTGCGGGCCGCTGGGCATGAGAAACAGCAGGCCCTGCCCCGCCACGAATCCGCCGGCGGTGAAGTCCTCGATCTGCCACTGGGTGACCTGCTCCACCCAATCGGCCAGCTGCGCTGTGCGTTTGGGTGCACCGGTGGTGCCGCCCGATTCGAAGATCCTGGGCACGGGCGCCGGTGATCCGTAGCCGCGTGGAATCAGATCCTCGACGGGTGCATGCCGCAATTCGTTGACCAGGTTCGGGAACAGCCGTAGGTCATCGAAACTCGTGATGTCCGCGAGCGGCTGAAAGTCCAGGGCTTGGGCAGCACGCAACCAGAACGCCGACCCGGTGTCCTCCCCGAAATGCCAGTTGATCGCGGCACGCAGGTAGGCCTCGGGATCTGTCACCGCCCCGGTTCGCGGAACGTCCAACAGTGAGAAATCGACCTCGACCATCCCGCAATCCAAGCCCTACAGACTGAGAGATAGAACTGCTCGGCTCGCTAGTTCATATGTGTTGCAGCGGAATTAATCGTGCGGCCACGACGTGTTCGCACACCCGTCACTCGGCCGGCCGTCACGTGACGTGAATCCCCGCACTGCGATGATCAATCTCACGGCGTAGTTCTGAGCCCGACCACTTCTTGCCACCGGATGAGCTGGCCTCGCGGATGAGGCTGACGAGTGCGGTGTTGACGGGCGCCTTCATGCCCAGCTTCGCGGCGAGCTCGACGACTTCGCCGTTGATGTAGTCGATTTCGGTCGGCCTGCCACGGGTGATGTCGTCAAGCATCGACGAACGCGCCTGCGGGTCAATCTCAACCATCCGTCGTGCCAACAGGGTATACAGCGCGTTGGGCATCCGGAGCACCCAAGGCATGAACGCGAGGGGCGCCGCGAGAGGGCTGACCACCGGCTGGTTGTTACGGCGCAGCAGGCTCAGAGCCTCTCGCTGGGCCGCGGCCAGCACGAGGCGGTATTCCCGATCTCCCAGTTCAGCTTTCAACGGCAGGCCCGAGAGCGCATTCACCGCATTGTTGAGGTTCACCACGAGCTTTCCCCACTGCACCGCTGCCATGTCGTCACGCGCGGCGGTGGGCAGCCCGCTGTCCGTAAGTGCGTCTGCAAGGGACTCCGCTCCGGCGGAGATCGAGAGCTTCCCCTGCGTGCCCTGATGAAAATGCGCCGCGCCGACCTGCGCGACGTTGAAACCGACCATGCCGGTAATTACTTTGCGCTGCTTAATGTATCGCGATATCTGCGCCGGATTGCCGATGCCGTTCTGCAGACTGACCACCACTGCTCCGGGGCGGAGCCTGTCGGCCAGCGATTCCGCCATCTTCGCGGTCGCGGCCGACTTCACGGTCACGAGCACGACGTCGGCGGCGCGCACCGCATCGACGTCCTCGGAGAACACGCAATCGCGTCCAGGGATCGTCGCTGACCATCCCTGATAATCCGACAAAGCGAGGCCGTGCTCCGCGATCGACTGACCAAGGGTGGCGCGCCCGATGTACACCAGGTCATGGCCCGCGATCTGCAGCCGACCGCCCACATAACAGCCGATGCTTCCGGCGCCGGCGACAGCGATTTTCATTGGGCTCCAACCTGAGTGCTTTGCGCGGCCATGGAGGCCCGGTCCCAGTAGTACGGATTATGCGAGTTGATGATTTCCACGTCGTCACGCGCACCTAGTTCACGTAGCTGCCGGGCGTTGTACAGCCGTGAGGCAGCATCTGCCTGCACGAGGTTTTGAAACACCGTGAACACCCGTGGGCATCGCGGTTCGGCGCGCATTTCGCCGGGGTGCATGAAGGCGTCGCCCGCATGTACCAGCCAGCGCGGGCGGCCGATGCCACCGAGGTCGATCACCACGCCGACGTGTCCACGGCTGTGCCCCGGCAACGGGATGATCGCGATCTCCTCGGGCAGACCGGCAAGTTGGCGCGCGGCGCGGAACCCGAACCACTGATCGCCGCCGATCGAATACTCAACCCAGCGGTCGCCCTCTCTGCGTCCCATGAGTTCATGCTGCCCGCTGTACCGCACCTTGTCGTGCAGTGTGAGCTGTGAGCGTATGGATTCGGCCTCGACCGCATGTACATGCAGACGCGCGTTCGGGAAATCGTCGACTCCCCCGACGTGATCGTGGTCGTGATGGGTCAGGATGATGTCGGTGACATCGTCAGGGTCGTACCCCAGCGCCTGCACCTGGTGCACCGCTGCCTCCGATTCGGCGAACAGCGGGTTCAGCAGAAGCTTGAGGGGACGGCCGATTCTGTCCACCGGATCGGCGATGTCACGAAGGCCGAATCCGGTGTCGACAAGCAGCAGCCTGTTACCCGTGTCGACGAGCAGGCAATGGCAGACCAATCGGCCACGCTGCCAGGGCGCTCCCGTGCCCTCCATGAGCCGCTTTCCGATCGGGGCCATCGTGCCGCAGTTCAGGTGATGAATGCGCATGGCTAGTCCTCCGTCCCGGAAAGTTTCGCGAGCGCGTCTATCTCCACCAACAACCCGGGCGGCAGCCCACCGAAAAGAGTCGTACGCGCCGGATAGGGCTTGCTGATGGTGTCCTCGAAAGCCTTATTGAGTTCGGCGAATCCTTCTGGGGCATGAAGGAATACCCGCAGCATCAGCACAGCTCCGAGATCGGCGCCCGCCGCGTGCAGGATCACCTCAATGTTGCGCAGCGCCTGGACGGTCTGCGCATAGACCGTCTCGCCCGCCAAAGAACTTGTCGCGGCGTTGATCCCCACTTAGCCCGACACCTGCAGGGTGTCGCCAATGCGCACAGCTTGCGAGTAGGCGCCGACGGGATGGGGCGCGCCAACGCGGTTTCTATCTGGACCTTTGCCATCCGAACTCCTTTGCAAGCCTATGAATTGGCTGGTTACGGGGTACGTGCCCTCCCCGGCGGACCAGGAAGAGCCTTCTTCAGAACACGCAGCGCGTTGCCGCCGAGAATCCCCGTGACCTCGGAAGCATCGAAGCCGGTGCGCAGCAGCGCATCGATCAACGACGGGAATCCGGTGGGGCCGTCGAATCCCGTGACATACCCGGGTATGCCGTTCATGTCCGTCCCGATACACAGGTGCTCCGGACCGACCAGCCCTGCCAGATGGGAGGCGTGGCGGGCAAAGTCATCTACGTCTCGCATTCCCAACCCGCGAAATCCCATCGGCCACAATCCGATCAGACCACCGGTAGCGGCTATCGCACGCACCTCCTCATCGCTGATGTAGCGCGGAAACTCCTGAACCGCCGATGCCCCGGTATGCGAACTGACCACCGGAACGGACGTCTGATCGCATACGGCCATGGTGGTTGGCGCGTCGGCATGCGCGAGATCTATCAGCATGCCCAGCCGGTTCGCTTCTGTGACAACCTCTTTACCGAGGGCGGTCAGACCCGATGAGTAACGCCCGGCCCGGACAGCGCGGCTGCCCCGACCCCCGGACACCGAGGTACTTATCGTTCCGAGGCCGTTATCCGCGTAGTGCACCAGACCCAGCACCCGCACTCCCCTGCGATGAAGGTCGATCAGCCGATCCGGTTGGGCGCCCACGACATCAGCGCCTTCGAGGCCGAGCATCACCGTCGCAGCATTGCCGGCTTCGATCTGCTCGACCGTGTCCACCACGGTGATGCCCGCCGCCGAGGCCTCCGCGCAGGCGAGGTCCAGCTGGGCCTGGACACCGTGCCACGGCGAGCGGAATCGCCACGCGGTGCCCAGCAACGCATCTCCGACGGCGGTGACGACCGCGAGGTTTACCTTGCCCGTCGACAATTTTGATAACGGCTCGGACGGCATGCCGATTGTCTTGCTGCCCACTGCACGCAGCCAACGCGGCATGATGCTGAGCCCGTGGGTGTGCATATCGACCGTCGGCGCGGTGTCGTTGAGCCTCTTGGATTCTTCGGCGGTCGTATTCATCTGCGGCGACCCTCGAACACGGCGAGCGCCGAGATCAACGAAGAGCCTCCGGGGCTGTTCTGATCACGTCGTCCCACAGCGGCTGAAACTGGAACCATCCGGCGACCGGGGTGCCGATCTGGTTGTAGACCGAGACGGCCGTGTCATGGTCTATTGTCGGGGGCTCACCGGCAGCCATGGCGAGGAGCTGAGCTTGGCAGGAACGCTCCATCGTGATGAACCACCAGGCAGCCTCGGCCACCGAGTGGCCCACGGTGAGCAGCCCGTGATTCTGCAGGATTACCGCTTTGGTCGACCCGAGCGCCGCACCGATCGCCTTGCCCTCTTCCAGGTCAGTGACCACACCGCGATAGTCGGTGTACACCGCGTGGTCCTCGTAAAAGGCGCACGCATCCTGCGTGATGGGCAACAACGGCTGTCCCAGCGACGAGAACGCCTTGCCATGTATCGAGTGCGCGTGCGCTGCGGCGATCACATCGGGCCTGGCCTTATGGACCTCGGAGTGAATGCAGAACGCCGCCCTGTTCACCGGTCGGCTGCCGGTCAGCACATTGCCGTCGTGATCGACCTGGATCAGGTCGGACACCGTGATGTGCCGGAAGTTCATGCCGAAGGGATTCACCCAAAACGTGTCGGGGAACTCTGGATCGCGGACGGTGATGTGTCCGGCCACCCCCTCGGAGAAACCGAATGCCCCGAAGATCCGGAACGCTGCGGCCAATTCACGCAGTCGACGATCACGCTCCTCCTCGACCGTCGCCACGGGCGTTGGACTCATCGGGGCGGCATCGGCGGAACCGACCAGGTACGCGGACAACTCTTCGCCCACCACAACGTCTCCGGAGGTCATCTACTCACCTTTCAATACAGATACGTATCTACTGATCACAAGCTACCCCTGCTACGGAAAAGCCGTCAAGAGGAGCCGTACACGAAGACATCATGGTGAATAGCACCTTTTCCCATGTCAATCAGACGGCCGACCACCGTCAGCCTTACTGCCGACATCTCAGTGATTCGCTCACCATTTCACGGGAACAGCCTTTAAGATACATAGTTGTATCGAAACTGAATTACAGTCCGGACCATCGGAAAGGCATCCCATGCCGACTGCCTCGACTCGCCGGCGCGAACACACCCGTACGCGCCTGATGGAGGCCGCGCTCGACGTGTTCGCCGACCGCGGATTTCATGGCGCCAGCATCGAGAACATCTGCGAGACGGCGGGATTCACACGCGGCGCGTTCTACTCCAACTTCGCAGGCAAGGATGAGCTCTTCTTCACCCTGTTCGACGCCAGCAGCGATCAACTGATCGCAGCACTGCGGGCGGCCCTGGATGAATGCCGCACGAGCCCCGATCCCATCAGCACCTTCATCTCCACCATTGATGACAGGGGTCCCGCGCAACGCCGCTGGTATCTCATCAGCATGGAGTTCACGCTGTACGCGATCCGCGAACCGAGCGCTGCCGTGGTGCTGGCCGAGCACGACGCACGATTACGGCGCGAGGCGGCCGGCATCATCAACGAACTGATGACGATCGCGAATCGGGAGCTGATCATTGATGCCGAGCTCATCGCCCGGCTCGCCACCGCCCTGCGCGAAGGTGTGGCCGCGCAGTTCTACGTCGAGCCCGAACTGGCCGAGACGCGGATGCTGGAACGACTGGCCTTCCCCGCCATGGTGCGCGCATTTTCGCACCCCGTAGGCGCGACGGCGGGCGGCGCATAGCGACGACCGCTGCTGCCGTCCCCCTCTACCCGCTGAGGTCCCACGCCTCAAGCCGGTTGCCGCCCTGCCGCTTGGCGGAGTACATGGCGTGATCAGCATCGGCGACCAATTGCCCAATGACGTTGTCCGGAGCGGCACTCGACGTTGGCGGCGGGCTCGTGGCAAGCCCCACGCTGACGGTGACCGTCACCATCGCGTCCAGCGATTCCAAACCTGCCCGGATCTGTTCGGCGACCTCCCGCGCCTGCGAGGCGGGTCCGCGTAGCGCGACACAAAACTCCTCTCCACCCACGCGTCCGACTACGGCCTCGTCGCCCGAGATCGCCTTGATGTGGGAGCCCACATCGGCGATCACCTGATCACCAACGCCGTGCCCGAAACGATCGTTGATCTGTTTGAACCGGTCGATGTCGATCATGATGATGCTCAGTTCGGACCGATCCGTTCGTGCCGCGTGGGCCAGAGTCGCCGACTGATCGTCGAATCCTCTCCGGTTGTGCAGGCCGGTGAGCGGGTCAATCGCGGCCGCCCTGGCATCGCTGGTGAGCGCCAATTGCGCAAAGTGGATGAACGGTGGAACCCCAACCAGCAGCGTCGCTGTCACGACCGAATCTGCCACGGCGACCGCCCAACCGTGCTGCAGATCGATGGCAACCGCAAGGAACGCGAGCGTCGCTAAAGATGCAAACAGGTACAGGGCAATGAGCCGTGCCCCGTGGAAGGAACATATGTAGATCGCCATCAAGGACAAGGCGATGAGGCCGTGCATGCCGGTGCCCCTGTCGCTGTCCGCGAAGCAGGCGATGCACACCGAGGCGACCGCTGACACCGAGAAGACCGCGGATTCCGATTCCTTGGGCAGTGGTCCGAACCACCAGCGCAGCATCCAGAAAAATGCGAGCAGGCTGGAGACAATGTCGAGTGAACGCCATACGCCAGTACGCGGCCCCATCGGCGAAAACTCCATTGCCAACGGGATGATTGCCAATGCGCCAGCACTGCCGCCCACGGCCCCGCGCAGCGCCAAACGCATCGAGCGCGTTGAAAAGTAGGACATCATCAGGTCATAGCGGGATGGCGAGCTCCACCACCGTGACATGTCACCGAGAGGCAGTGTGCGCGCGACGCCTCCGGCGCCGGAGAACGCAGCCATGTGTCCCCCTATCGTGCTTCAGTTTCAACCTGACCGAAGCCAGTATGGCAACACACGATCCCCAGACTGGCAAGACTGCCCTCTCACGGAGACGACCTGGCGTGGTCGCGCCCGTGCACCCCATGTCGTGCACGCCACAAACCGTTGTGTATCCGACCGGTCTACTGAAAGCCTTTTCGAGAGCTAATCGATAAGCCGGGCAGTGCCGGCAAGAAGGAGCACACGAACTCACTATGGTCTCGATTCCGGTCTCCGCGAGGAACTTGTTCGCCCTCACTCTCGGTGAAGGGGTGCGCCCACCCACACCGACCAGCCATGTTGCACTGTTCGACGAGCCACATCGCCAGTTGCGCCGTTACGGCACCGACGATCCGCGTGAGTCCAGCGCTGTCCCAGTCCTGTTGGTTCCGCCGCTGGCAGCGTCGGCGACATGCTATGACCTCGCACCGGGTCAGTCACTGGTGGCGCACCTGCTCGAGGAGGGCCGTACGCCCTACGTCGTCGACTACGGTGAGATCGGCTGGGCAGACAGACATCTGGGTCTGGAGGCCTTCTTCGCCGATATCATTCCGCAGGCCATCGAGCGCGTGCTTATCGATTCCGGCAAGGCGCAGCTCGACCTGATTGGGTGGAGCCTGGGCGGCACCCTGAGCCTTTTGACCGCCGCAGCCGACCGCGGATTGCCGATCCGCTCGATCGTCGCTATCGGCACCCCATTGGACTACGGACAAATCCCGGGATATCCCGAGGCACGCCGAATCACCAAACGCACCAACGGCTATGCCGTCACCACGGTGTTGCGAGCGCTCGGCGGCATTCCTGCACCGGTGGTACAGGCCGCCTACCGCGCCACCTCATGGGACCGAGAGATCAAGCGGCCCTGGTTCCTCCTGAACAATCTGGACAACACCGAAGCGTTGGCCAAGGCCGAAGTGATCGACCGGTTTCAGGACGCCTTCCCCGGTTATCCAGGACGTGCGGTCTCGCAGATGTGGGGCCGATTCATCTATCACGACGAGATCGCCGCGGGCGTGGTCAATGTGGCCGGTTACACCCTCGATCTGACGGCGCTGACGTTGCCGATCCAGCTGTTCGGCAGCCACCGTGATGCCATCGCACCGTGGCAGTGCGTGCATCACGGCATGACGATGCTTAAGTCCGCGGACGTTCGGTTCACCACGGTGGAGGCGAGCCACCTAGGACTGGTGGCGCTGTCGGCAGGTGTCAACGAGACGTGGCCGGCCATCGATGACTTCTTGGCCGAGTTGGACGGGCACCAGTAGGTCGCTGACGTTCAGCGTCAATCCACCCGCATGAGAATGCGGGACGATTGGCAGAATCGTTCGCTGTCCGGCTAGCTCACGCGCAGCCGCCATGTCGCTTGCTTCCCACGTGCATGCGGGCCGCGCCCAATTCCCAGCCGCGCCGGGTCCAGCGCTCAATAGCGGATCTAACCGTCCTCCACTGAGCCGTTGCGTTTAGGTCGGGCGTGGTCGGCGGCGCTAGATCGTAGTGCGGCGTTGATATCTTCTAGGTCCAAGATGCGACCGATGCCTGCGATGTTGACGCCGACCATAACGAGGGCGACGATGCGTTCGATACGCGCCAAGTCATCGGCACTGTAGCGGCGGGTGCCGCCCTCCGTGCGCGCCGGGGATAGCAACCCATGGCGTTCCCACAGTCGCAGCGATTGCGTGGGGGCGCCGGATAATTCCGCGGCAATCGTGATCCCGTACACCCCGTGGTGGGGTGCGGGCATCCGAGCGCGGATCCCAGGGCCTTGCACCGGCAAGCCTTCATTGATCATCGTCACAACTTTTCTCGTTCGCCTACTTGCACTCGGCATCGTTGAGTGCTAAATAAATCTATACCAACTGGCATAGATAAACCAGTTGGAAGCGCACAGATGGCACAAGGGAAAGGACAGATGGAGGTGGCCACGATGCTGATGCGTACCGATCCATTCCGAGAGCTAGATCGCTTCACCCAGCAGGTGCTGGGAACCGCGGCACGTCCGGCGGCGATGCCGATGGATGCCTGGCGTGACGGGGATGAGTTCCACGTGGAGTTCGATCTGCCCGGTATCGCTACCGATTCGCTGGATCTGGATATCGAGAACAATGTGGTGACAGTGCGCGCCGAACGCGCACCGCTGGATCCCGGCCGTGAGATGTTGGCCGCCGAGCGTGCCCGCGGGGTGTTCTCACGCCAGTTGGTACTGGGCAACAATCTGGACACCGGCCGGATCACCGCGGACTACCACGACGGCGTGTTGCGGTTAGTGGTCCCGGTAGCCGAGAAAGCCAAACCCCGCAAAATCGCCGTGGATCGCCCGGCCGCCGCCAAGGCGATCGATGACACCACGGTGATCACCGAAGAGGGCGACGCGGTGCGTGGCGGTGGTGCGATCAAGGAACCGGTCAGCGCCTGACTGTGTTCGTGTTCCACTAGCTGGGCCGAGGCCTCACGTGCCGCCCCGATGCCGGCGGGGCTCATGCCAGCGATCCATCCTCGGCTCAATCATCCCGATGCCCTAGGTAGACACCTGGGCTGCAGCGAAATACATATTGCAATAGACCGCATCTCAAAACCTGGATGGTCGGCCCCGTTGACAGCACAAAGGAGGTGAGCAATGACGCAGAGCGTCATGATGGTGGCGCCGGCACCGCCAAGCCCGGCCGAGTCAGAGGTGCTGGCCACCCTGGATCTGGACGACGCCACAGGGCTGATAGCGCTGATCGCTGAAGTCGACGCCATACTCGGCGCCGCCGAAGCTCACCGGTGCCAGCGGCCGGCGCCACCAGCGGTCGGGTGCGCCCTTCGCGGGCCCCGGCAAGCTGGTCGGTCTCACCATCGCCCATCGCCGCGACAACACAGTGAACCAGTCCGGCGAGTCGACCCGATGCAGCGCAGCCCTCCGCCAACAAGATCCACACGCCCACAAGCTAATCCGATCACGATCAGGTGAAAGCGAGGTGATGGTACAGCTATCCAACCGTGCCGGGCCAGCCCGTCCCGAAAGGTCCACACCACTTGGGCGTCGTCGTCTGCGCCCACACCTGGACGATCTGCACACGCCAACGCCACACCCAGGCAACAGTTCCCCGAGGCGGGCTGACCCGGCACCACCATCACCGATACAAGGGCGTGGTGATTGCTGTGACATGCTCTAGCGGTGACCGCTCGGCGAGGCGGAAGCCGGAGCGCCGGTGCACGGCGTTGTCAAAACTTCGTGTAGCCGTCGTCCATGCCGATGGCCTTGGACGAATTCTTCGACGATGTACCTACCGGGGGGTGGTTTCAGCATCACCATGGCCTGAATCTCGGAGAACTCTCGGAATGCTTAGACCAGGCGACTGCCGTCGAATCAGCGCCGAGGCGTACCGACAAGCCGTTGAACCGTTGTTGACGTTCATCGCGGACGGTCCAGTGGGTCGGTCAGTTCCGCGGAAGATCCAGTGCACTGATCGCCGCGACCTCAGGACGGTGCGGGCGCTGAGCCAGGAAGTCCAGAACCTCCGATACGAACTCATGGTGGTACTGAAAGACGCCACCGTGGCCGGAGTTGGGGTAGATCCGAAGGCGGGAGTCCGGCAGCCGAGCGGCCATGTCCTTGGAGTGCTCACTGGCGACCATCAGGTCATGGTCGCCGTTGGCGACGAAGACCGGGATTTTGATCTGTGACAGGTCGTCGGCGGGGTGCAGTCCCGCGCTAGTGATTGCTCGCACCTGCGCGAGGCCGGCCTGTGAGGATATCGGCTTGTCCAGATCCAACGTGCGCTCCGCGAGCCGCTCGAGGTAGGCGTTGGCCGCCTCTTTGCCCTTCGTGGTACGAGGGAAAAACAGGAAGTGGCGTGGGTCCTTTCGGGACAGGAACGCCTTGGTGTAGGCGCCACCGACGATGAATGGCATCTTCCAGATTCCCCCGCCGCCGCGCGGGCCGGTGCCCGCGAGCACCATGCGGCGTACAAGGTCAGGAGCCTGGAGGGCAATCATCTGAGCCACGCCACCACCGAGCGAGAAACCGATCAGGTCTACCTGCTCGTACCCCAGCGCACGGATGAACGCGATCGCGTCGGCGCCCATCTGCTCGATGTCGGTCGGCACACGTCCGGCGGTAGCCCCCACCCCCCGGTTATCGAACGCGATCACATGGTGATGAGCGGCGACGCCATCCAGGACGCGCGGATCCCAGTCGTCGAGGACGGCAGTCAGGTGGTGCAGGAACACTACCGGCACGCCGACGGGCCTGCCCAGCTCGCGGTAGGTGAACGAGGTGCCGTCGACGTCAATTGTCTTGGTGGGCGCGGTCTTCCAGGTAGCCATGACTCCTTCTTTCGTCAGGGTGCTGCGGGGTTGGGCGGGCATGCGCAGGACCGCACGTCGAGCTGATCGGCAGGCGCTGCCGTGAAATGGTCCGATTTCCTTTGCGGCACGACTGTTATATTATGATCATAATGCTATGGTGTTGACAAGCCCAGTAAGGAGATCCGCGTCATGGTGAGATACAGCCCGGAACACAAGGAAGCGACCCGGCGCCGGATGATCGAGTCCGCCGCCCGCAGGTTCAAGAGCGACGGAATCGACGGCTCCGGCATCGCGACGCTGGTCGCCGACGCCGGCCTGACCAACGGCGCCTTCTACGGCCACTTCTCTTCGAAGGACGACCTGGTCGCTACGGTCGTCGCGCAACAGCTCGAGGACCAGGTCGCCGTTGTGAACTCGCTGCCGGCCGGCCTTGACTCGGTCGAGGCGTTCCTCCGGGAGTACCTCTCCCCCGCACACCGCCACGATCTCGCTGGTGGCTGCCCCTCCGCGGCACTGCTGGATGAGATCGGGCGGTGCGATGTCACGATCCGGGAGGCCTACACCGACGGCGCCAGTTCGATGATCGAGGCGATTGCCCGCCACCTCGACGACGGCGACCCGCAGCGGACCAACGAGCGTGCGATTGGCTTGTTCTCCTTGCTCGTCGGCTCGCTCCAGGCCGCCCGCGCGGTCACCGATACCGCGCTGTCCGACCGCATCCTTGCGGCGGCGTTCAGCAACGCCATGACCCTTGCCGGCGCTTCACGAAATCCCGTACGCCCAACGATCCGACAGGAAACAGAATGAAGGCCTTCGTCGTCACTCATTACGGCCCCGACGGGCTCCGGGCTGCTGATGTCCCGACGCCGAGCGTTGGACCTCGCGACGTTCTGATAGACGTCCGGGCCGCTAGTATCAATCCGCTCGACAAGATGATCCGCAACGGGGAGTTCAAGCAGCTCATCAGGTACAAGCGGCCTTTCATCCTCGGCCATGACCTGTCCGGCGTGATCACCAAGGTCGGCGCCGAGGTCCGCGGCTTCAAGGCGGGTGATGAGGTCTACGCCCGGCCGCGAGACCTGCGTATCGGCGCCTTTGCCGAACAGGTAGCCGTCGATGCTGACGACATCGCCCTCAAACCCGCCTCCCTGTCGTTTGAGGAAGCGGCCGCAGTGCCCCTCGTCGCGCTCACCGCGTGGCAGGCCCTGGCCGAGCTAGCCGATGTTCAACCGGGGCAGAAGGTCCTGGTCCACGCCGGCGCAGGCGGATTGGGCTCCACAGCCATCCAGGTCGCCAAGCACCTCGGCGCGTATGTCGCCACTACTGCGAGCGCCAAGGACATCGACAAGGTTCGGGCCCTGGGTGCCGACGAGGTCATCGACTTCAGGGCCCGGGAATTCGCCCAGGTCCTGTCCGGGTACGACGTCGTGCTGGACTCCCTAGGTCTGGCGAGTCTGGAGAAGTCATTGACCGTGCTGCAGCCAGGCGGTCTTGCGATCAGCGTCGTCGGACCGCCGGACCCGGCCTTCGCCGATCAACTCCGGCAGCCGGTCCTTAAGCCCGTTATGGCCGTTCTCAGCCGCAAGATCCGCCGTCAAGCACGCAAGCTGGGCGTGCGTTACTCATTCTTTTTCATGCGGGCTAGCGGTCCGCAGCTCGCGATGCTCGGGGCGCTCTACGACGCGGGCACCCTGCGACCTGTCCTGGACCGGACCTTCCCGTTCACAGAGACGCTGGACGCTATGGCCTACGTCGAGCAGGGCAAAGCTAACGGCAAGATCACAGTGAGCCGATGACGATTTCGGCAGATCACCGACCGTCCGTCCTGGTCGCCGGCGCCGGTCGGGGAATCGGACTTTCTCGCCGCGCGCCGAAACTCATCGGCGATCCCCAGAAGGTCATGAAAGCCGACAACCGCTCTCGCACAGCCCGACACCTGAAACGACGCTACCGGTGCGACAACCTCAGCCGGCACTCGTATCAGTAACCACAACAACCGTCACTGACGCATTGTTCGCAAGCGCCACCACATCCTAAGGAGTTCTCCATGAGCAACAACAGCAACGAGGCCATCCTCAGCTCGTACGCGCAGGCCCCAACGCGCACCGTCGCCGTCGGCGATACAAGGTACGCATACCGGGAACTGGGCCCCAAGGGAGGCATTCCCGTTGTCTTCTTCGTCCACCTCGCGGGGACCCTCGACAACTGGGACCCCCGCATCATCGACCCCATCGCACAGAATCGACACGTCATCGCGTTCGACCAGCGCGGCGTCGGTGCCTCCACCGGACAGGTGCCTGACACCCTCGAAGAAGCCGCCGATCACGCCTACGAATTCATCGCGGCACTCGGATACGAGACCATCGACATCTTCTCCTTCTCGATGGGCGGCATGATCGCCCAGGACCTGATCGTCAAACATCCCGACCTGGTCCGCAAACTCGTCCTCACCGGGACCGGACCGCGCGGCGGCAAGGACATCGACAAGGTCGCCGGCGTGACCTACTGGGACATCCTGCGCGCGACATTGACGAGGTCGGACCCGAAGGAATTCCTCTTCTTCAACCGCGATACCGCGGGAAAGGCCGCGGGGAAAGCATTCATCAAGCGACTCCGGGAACGCACCGCCGATCGGGACCAGGAGATCAACATCAAGGCGCTGCTGACTCAATTGAAGGCGATACAGAAGTTCGGCCGCTCGGCTCCCTCAGACCTGTCCATGTTCACCCAGCCGACGCTGATCGCAAACGGAGGCCACGACCGCATGGTCCCCACCGTCCTGTCAGAGGACCTGCACAACCGCATCCAGGGCAGCCAACTGCTCATCTACCCCAACTCCGGTCACGGCGGGATCTTCCAGTACCACAAGGAATTCGCCCCCGCCGCCGCCGAGTTCCTCGCCGACTAAACCGCTGGAGGCTGCAACGGCAGAAGGGTCCAAAGCCGCGTAGCTTGGGGAGCAGACGCTGATTAATGCCCACTCAGGAGCTCAGTGACGTGCACGTCGAGGGCGTCGGCGAGATCCAGCGCCAGCTGCTCCTGGGTCATGCCGCGCTCGATCCGCAGATCCCGCACCCTAGCGCCCACGGTGTTCCGAATCCGTGCCCAAACCGCGCGGGCTCGCACATGGCCGAGAAATGAACTGGCTGAGAACTGCTGTCAGCATGGCGGTGGAGCGGTGCTAAAGATCGGCCAACAGATTTCTGTGGCGGTGAACGCTGTCGGATCTGAGGGCGTAGCACCGATGTAGTGTTCGCGGATCGGCCCCTGGCCGCTGATCAGATGCTCGTTTGCGTATATGCCCAGAGCCCCGTAACTGCGGTCGATGCTCTCGTCGTGGCCGCCGGGGTGAGTGAGCACGGCGAATTCAGCCTGAGGCAAGACCTCGGCACGCGCCCCCTCCGGAGGGATCGCGGACTGCGGCGCAGGCACGAACAGGGTCGCCTTGCCACGTGATTCGAGAAACAGTGCTCGGTCGTAGAGGCCACCCGGAACAACCGCCGACGGTTCGCCTGTCGCCGTGGCAACTGCGTCTCTCAGTGTCTTCAGCGTCGCCGCGAACCAGCTGTCAATCGCGGAAACCTCGATGATGGCGCCGATGGACCACACGGCGAGCGCGGGTTCATGGCGCAACTCCACAGCGGCGGGGGTGTGCACGGGAGAAAGCAGCTCGCGCAGCGCGCCAACGGTGTCACGGGTCTGCTGCAGTTGCACTTCCATTTGTTCGAGATGAGTCGTGATGATCTCAGCGCGGGCCGCGGGGTCGTCTGTGCTCAGCAGCGCCTTGATGTCGGGAATGGACATGCCCAGAGAGCGGAACCGGCGGATGATGTGTGCATGATCGACCTGGCTGGTGTCGTAGAACCGGTAGCCAGTGTGGAGATCGATGTCAGCTGGTTCGAGAATGCCGATGTCGTGGTAGTGCCGTAGCGCCTTCCTGCTCAGGCTGGTCATCACCGCGAAGTCACCGATCGAGACCCGCGCGCCCATGGCATCCTCCTCTGTGTTCCGCCGCCTGTGTAAGGGGTGGGTCCATCCTGAAGTCTCCCCCTGGGGCAAGGTCAACATCGCGGCGTGAGAACCGAAGGCTCCCGTCCCGTTCCAGTGGCCTCCCTGGGGAACAGAGGGCCTGGCTGCCGGGGGCCGCACGAATACGAGATTCGCCCTGCCGAAGGTTGACCTTCCCCTTAGGGGAAGCTCCAACCTGGGGTCATGACCACAGAATGGGAAGCACTCCCGGACACCGTAAAAACGTTCATGACCGCACTCAGCACCCCAGTGGACGGCCGAGCGGTAGCCACGTTCACCGCCGATGCCGTCGTGACCGATGAGGGCCGCGACTACACGGGCCGCGACGAGATCTGGGCCTGGCTGACCGCCTCGGCCGGCGAGTACACCTATACCTCAGAGTTCACCGGCGCGACCACAATCGACACGACCATCGACGTCGGACAGCACCTGGAGGGCGACTTCCCCGGTGGGGTCGTCGACCTGCACTTCCGCTTCACGTTGGACGGCGCGTTGATCAGCCGGTTGGTGATCGAGCCATGACAAGGAGATGGTTCATCACCGGGGGCACGCCCGGCGGCTTCGGGGTGGCGTTCGCCGAGGCGGCGCTGGAGACCGGGGACCGCGTGACGCTCACCTCCCGGCGCCCGCAGGAGCTGGCGACGTGGGCCGAGCAGTACGGCGACCGCGTTCTAGTCGTGCCGCTGGAACTCACCGATGCTGCGCAGGTGCAGCGCGCGGTGCATGCCGCCGAGGAGCGCTTCGGCGGCATCGACGTGCTCGTCAACAACGCCGGCCGCGGTTGGTACGGATCAATCGAAGCGATGGACGAGTCCTCGTTGCGGGCAATGTTCGAACTGAACTTCTTCGCCGTGCTGTCGGTGACACGTGCAGTGCTGCCCGCGATGCGCGCCCGCGGCAACGGGTGGATCGTCAACCTGTCCTCGGTGGCCGGGCTTGTATCCGCACCCGGATTTGGCTACTACAGTGCGACGAAGTTCGCCATCGAAGCCATCACCGATGCGCTGCGTGATGAGGTCGCCGCGCAGGGCATCTCCGTCTTGACAGTCGAACCGGGGGCGTTCCGCACGAACGCTTACGTCGGCTTCGCCAACGAGCCTGTCGCGGAGCCGATCCCGGAATATCACCACATGCTGGAGCAGGTCCGAGCCGTCTTCGTCGGGATGGACGGTGTGCAGCCCGGCGATCCGCTCCGCGGTGCCCGTGCGGTGATCGCGGCGATGGCCCAGAACCCGCCGCCCCGCCGGCTGGTCCTAGGCAATAGCGGCTACGACGCCGTGATCGATACGCTGCAGCAGACGCTCGCCGACATCCGGGCGAACGAGACGCTTTCTCGCAGCGCGGATTTCCCTGCATAGTCGGCCGACGCAGTGCGTCTTCCCCGTGGTGCTGCCGCCGGTCCTTGTGACCAGGGCATCGACGTCGAAAGCGTCGCGGCCCTTCGCCGCCCCGGCCGTGTTCCTGCCGTCAACGATGCTGCGACCGCTCCTGATATTTGGGTTCATCTTTCTTCCTTTTCAACCCATTGGTTGTCTGGCCGGTGTGCCTGCGTCGGGCCCACTGCGCTGCGCCGCCGACGTGCACGGTCGTGCAGGTTAGCTGAGTCCGAGTTCGGTGAGGCGTTCGTGATTGGCGTTGAACCAGGCCTCTTCCTGACCTGGCGCCGGGAAGATCAGGTGGCGGCACAGCTCACGAAGCCTCGTGCCCTCGTAGCCAAGATCGCGAACGCATTGCCCGTACCGAAACTTCATTCCTACTAGCTCGATCCAGGGTTAGAGTCGCGTCCGCAGACGTAGCTCGTGCTCACGCGGAAAAAGGTTCGGTCGGGGCGATCCACCTGGCTATGGCTGCTCCGTACAACCCGGCGCAGCTAGATGTGCTGAAGCGGGACGGTGAGATCGTGCCGGTCAGCCGAGGGGAGGTAGCAGCAGCGGCTGCAGTCGGTAGCTGGGCGGCTCGGTGCCGTGTAGATGCCGCACAAAGTAATCCCAGGTGCGACGTAGCGAATAGTGCAGCCAACCGTACAGCGAGTGCTCGGCACCAGGAATCATGATCAGGTCGAAGTCTTTGTCCGCCTTGATGAGTGCATCGGCCAGGCGCATCGTCATGTATGGGTGTGCGTTGTCGTCGAGTTCACCGTGGATGAGCAGCAGCTTGCCTTTCAGGTTGGCGGCCAGCGTGGTGTTCGAGATCGCCGCTTTGCCTTCGGCGCTCAGATCGCCGTGGTAGTGCTCGGACCACATCGCCAGGTTGAGGGCGTTGTCATGATTGCCCGAGACCGCGACGGCCACCGAGTAGAAGTCCGGGTATCGCAGCACGGCACGCGCCGCGGCGAACGCACCGGCGGACTGTCCGGTAATCCCGACTTGGGCGGTGTCCAGCCACGGATACCGTTGTCCGAGTTCGCGGATTGCGGCGATGTGGTCGTCCAGGGCGCCAGCGTTGCCGAGATCTCCATAGGAGTGGTCATGAAATGCCTTGCTGCGCCCCGCGCTTCCGCGACCGTCGATGGCCACCACCGCGAACCCGAGCGCGGCGAAGGCCTCCGGTTCGCCATAGTGCGGCGGGTTGAACATCGGTCCGGCGCGGTAGAGCTGCGGCCCCGGATAGATGTGTTCGATGATCGGGTACGTGCGGTCCGGGTCCAGATCGTGCGGTCGCCAGAGCAGACCGTAGATGGGGATTCTGCCGTCCGCGGCGGTCGCCCGAAACCGCTCTGGCGGTTGCCAACCCAGAATCCTCAGGCCTTCGGTGTCGGGCGTCTCCAACTCCACCACCACCTGACCCTCCCCGTCGAGTACCACCGAGCGTGGCGGCAGGCTCGGGCTTGAGGCCCGGTCCACCAGGTAGCCGCCCTGCGGCGGGCTGACCGCATCATGATCCAGCTCGTCATCTGTGAGTCGGCTAAACCCGTTGCCGTCCAGCTCGATTCGGCAGAGCTGCCGCAGATACGCGTCGGCCTCCACCAGACCGTTGGCCGCGAAGTACACCTGCCGAGCCCTCTCGTCGACCCATAACAGGCCGCTCACCAGCCACGGCCCGGCGGTGATCTGGGTGACCTGGGCGCCGTCGACCGAATAGAGGTACAGGTGGCCCCAACCATCGCGCTGCGACCACCACAGGAGCTCACCGGTTTCCAGCACGTGCACCATGTGCGGGTCACCGAGCACCACGGTCGGGTCGACCCGGGTCTGGCACGTGTCGGTGATCAGCGTGGCGACCGCACCAGTTGACGGATCCAGGCGACGCAATTCCAGGGTGCGTGCATCGCGTGACTGGTGCAGGAAGTACACGTCGTCACCACTCCACCAGGCGTAGACGAGCGCGACATTGTGCATGATCGGTGTCGGCTCGCTCTGCTGCCGTACGACCGTGCGTTGCCCGACGTCGAGCACGTTCCAGGTCATCGTTGCCACGGTGTCCTCGCCGGGCATGGTGTAACGGGTGCGGTGTTCCACGGGCCGGCCGCCATCGGCCGGGCTCGATTCGACGAGCACCAGTTCGGGCACCTCACGTTGATCGATGCGCGCGACCAGGATTCGGGTGGAATCGGGCGACCAGTGCAAAATCATCGGCGGCGGTATGCCCAGTGCACGGGTCAGTGCGCGTGCACCGGTGGTGTCCGGCAGGCCACCGTAATCGAAGTAGGGTTCGGCGTCATCGGTGAGGGCATGTTCGGTGTCATCGGCCCGGTTGCGGATCCAGATATTGCCATCGCGGCCGAACGCATCCCACCGCTCATCGGGCGACGGGATCGCGCCCGGAATGGTTGCGGTGGTGTCAGATTCGGTGCAGGCGTTGTCCGCCCATCGCCAATTCCGGCCGAACGCGCTGAACAGCACCGTGTCGTCGGCACGAATTTCCACGGCCTGTATCGGTAGATCGGCAACGGTTACCGCCTGCCCGGCTGCCGCCGACAGTGCGGCGGCCAGCGCGTCGTGGTCGAAGGCGGCACGACGAGTCTTCACGCCGGGATCGACCGCGACGTAACGGGTTCCGATCCGGTACCAGAATCGGGCACCGTCGGCGAACCACTGCGGTGTCAGCACCGTGCCCGGCACCCGCCGGGCCCGGTGCGGGAAAAGCATCTGCTCGGCACGCGCGTAATCGGAATCGCTCAGCAATGTCGTCACACCAGGCATCCAACACTCGGACGTAGCGGCACAGTCAAGAACAACTTGACCATGCCCCAGCGGCACCGCGACCCCCGGCAGTCAGTATCCGAGGCCGTGATACAAGATGCCCGCACTGTTATAGGCGATGTGCACCATGACCGCAGGCCAGATCGAACCTGAGCGCAACAGCAGGACACCATTGGCCAAACCGATCATGAGGGCCAAAGGCATCACGCCGTTGATCCCATGTGCCACAGCGAAAACTGCCGCGCTGAAGACCACGCTGATGCAGCTCCCCCAGCGGAACAGGAAAGTCGCAAGCACGCCACGAAACAAAGCCTCCTCACCGAGCGGCGTCAAGATACCGCCCAGCCCCACTGCCGCGATAAGAGGCACTGCTCCCGACCGAGCAGCATCACGGTAGGGCTGCTGAACACCCTCCGCCCCCGGAAACAGCGGATCAAAAATCGCCGAAACCGGCCAACTAAGCCCGAAGCACACCAGGCCGATGACGACGCCGGTCAGCAGCCACAAGAGACTCGTATGCCGCAACCCGAACGGACGGACATCACGAATCCGAACGAGGACCGCAGCAGCAAACGCTCCCAACGGCGCAAGCCGCGCCGAAGTGCTCTACAACACTCATGGGGCGAAGTATCAGCTATGCCCCTAGGGCACACTCAAGCCTCATCGCGCCGTGGCGCTGCCATAAGCGAATCAAGCTCTTATTGCACTCTTAATTAGTGCGGCGCGTGGCAAAGCGGAAAAACTCTCCTGCCCTGTACTTCTTGTGTGGTCCCGGCTGGGTTCGAACCAGCGACCCCTCGCGTGTGAGGCGCCTCCCATAAAGTCTACGCAGGTCGATTCTGTATAGGGAGGTCCATCCAGCAGCATTTTTAGTCCAGGGCAAGCAGGTTCGTCTGTCCGTTGTGGGTCATCGGTGGGTCAACGAGGGTTCTGAGAGCCGTTCGCTATAGCCGACCAGCTGGCACGTAGCCGAAGACCCCACGCAAGGCAAAACCGTATTCGCCGGCGCCAATCGAGATCTTGGGGATTGATTCAACGGTTGCGCCGATCGCGGCCGAGGCTGCGGGGCTTCTTGAACAGGGGCAGGCACCAGGACTGATCGGCCTGCCTGGTTTGGTGTCGCGCCCGACGCGGCGCAAGCCGGGGCTGCGACACGGGCGGCCAGGGCAGGTTCTTGAGAGAGCTTCCCGGCTGCGAGCCTCGGCGTCCTCCATACACTGCAGTTCTTCGGGCGTCAGGGTTCCGCCCCAACCCTAAAACTCAGGGATATCACAACGACGACTCAGGGCGGTCCTCGCGCCACCACCTGTCCGATCTCATCGCTTCGGGAATGGCTGGATCTCCCGGTTCTAGTCCCAGTGTTTGCAGTCGATCAAACCAAACATCTCGAAGTGAGTTTGGAAGTTTCGATCCGCAGAATGGGCAGTATGCAATAGTCAATGACGCTGAACCGCCATCTAATATCGCTATTCCCCATTCTCGAAACTTACTGAGGAAATTAACCGGAACTTCTTTCATGCGAACCGCGTTGTTGATGCCTTCACAGGAATGCCCCTCTTGCATCACGTGATCCTCCTCTCAAGCATTACGAGACATCGATGGTCCGGCCGGGCACCGCCGGCCCTATCATTCCGCCTGTGGTTGGGTCCATGACCCCTTTATGGATTCCGTTCTTATTGTATACTTCGATGTTGCCGTGGGTATAATCCCACTCATAATACTCTTTGCCTTTTCCCGATTCGCCGTTCGTTTTTGTCTTTCCGCGGAAAGGTTTGAATCCTTTCCATACAGGCGATTCCGACGGCGACATCTTTGTTCCTGGAACCGGGACGCAGGATGCGACAGGCCCGTTGGGGTGTGTGCTGTTCCACTCCTGCATCTTCTTCGCGCATTCTTCTGGGGACATAGGTTCCTGACGACGAAGCTGCGCAGCGGCTTTCGTGGCCTGCAAAAAGTCCGGGCTTTGCTCCACATTGGACTCAGGCCCATATGCTGGGCCGATGCCCGTCCCGTGACCTGACGGCAGGCAGAAGCTCAATTCGGCCGTGTATTTTTCCCAGGATTCTTGGTCTGCTTTTTGTGCCATGTCGCGAATGTTGGCCGCCAGGCTGGCGCAGTCGTTATCCGACTTCTGGTCCTCAGGGTTTTCGTTGTTGTTGGTATCTGTGTTGTCGGCTGAGTTGTTGTCATCGTTTTGTGTTGGCTGGTTTTGTTGTTGGTTGAGTTGGCTGGAGAGGTTCTGCCAGTCGTTGCTGGGTTGTGTGTTTTGTTCTGGACTGTGTTGGATTGGTTGTTGTTCTCCGTTGGCGGCGCGGGTATAGGTCCCGTTTTGGTTGGCTTGGCTGGGTTGTGCGGCTTGGCTGGGTTGGGGTGCTGCGCTGTTGTAGATGGAGATGCCGTTGTTCTGATCCAATGGCGGCTGCCCGCTGCTGGCGTCGTAGGAGGGCATAGACGGCACTGAAGGCGGTACGAATTCAGTGCCGCCTCCGGGTGGGCCGGTGGGGGTGCCGCCGCCGCCCGGTCCGCAGTCCGGTGGGCAGTCTGCCCGGGCAATCGCTACCACGGAGCTAGCACCATCCGTGGTTTCGGGGGCGATGACCGGCATGCCGATCGCCGTAGCTGTAACCGCAAGGACGGCCACGGCACTCGACGCGCGGCGTAGCAGTCGACACGGGGAAGCCTTTGCAAAACTGCGTGTTTTCTCAGTGGAGTTCATGATGGTTTCCCGGTTAGTTGGCGGTGCCGCAGTAGGTGTTGCCGTTGGAGGGCAATCTGCGGGTGTTGGTGGCTGCTGTGACGGGTTGGCAGAGCGGGCCGGCGAGCATATTGGCTTTGACCCAGGCGATTTCGTCGTTGGCAACCTGTAGACAGGTGTCGTACTGCTCGCCTTGTTGTCCGAAGGTGGACACGCAGTTGGTGGACATGTTCGCGAACAGGGTGTTATTGCAGACATCGACTGATGTGCCTCGCGGTGCAGCATCGAGGCACATCTGCTGGCGCATGCACGACGGTGCGAAATCCGCGGTGCGGCCGTCCGGTGACCGGTATTGGCTCGGGCCTCCGGGGCACATGCCTGAGTGTCGTTCGGCATACAGCACCGGGTCCACTCCGGCGGGCCGGTATTTGCCCTCGAGATCTGTGACGTAATCAGTTGGGACGGTGATGACTTGGGGCGGGCTGACGCCGTTGGGCATGCCGTTCCAGTCGGCGGTCAGCGCGCCGCTAGTCGGAGTGTTCGAGGCGCGGTACGAGAGGGTGATCTCGATAGGGAAGGCGAAGATGTTGGCCTGGCCCAGGTTGATCAGGATGTTAGTTTGCCTGGGGAATCCTGGGCCGATACCCGGTGTCACGTTGATCGCGCCGCCTTGGGTGTCGCGGGCTACCGGAATGGAGAAGGTACCGACGACCGTTGCCGGGCGACCTGGGTGCGGGTCGGTTTCCACTAGTACGACGTTGGTGCCCTGACGCAGGTGCGTACCCTCAGGAATCCTGACACCGACAGCCATATCCGACGGTGAGAAGATCGTTTTGCGGCGGATGATGATGTCGCCGCCACCACCGGAGAACGGGACCACCTGGTAGTCAACGTCGTTCGAGGTGTAGGTGGCGCCGCCATCGCCGGACCAGGCCGCAGCTTGCAAGGTCATCTCCCCCGGCAGGTGGATCGCGATGTTCTTACCGGCCCAGGTAGTCGGGAAGAAGATGCCGTCTTTGGCGAACATCGGCACCGTGAAATTCGACAGCTCACGCGCGGCCGCCAGCGGCTGGCCCATACCGTTGCCCTCACCCTGCGGCGCCGACGATGAGACCTTCGCACCACCAATGTTGTTGATGCGTGGTGCATCTTGCGGCATCTCCCGCGGCGCCGGCAGCGGCGGCGGTGTCGGAACGATCGGGTCGGCCGCTGCCACACCGGCGGTCATCTTCGAACCTGCGGTGGGCAGCACCATGAATGTCGCAGCTAGGAGCGCCAGGCCCAGCACAATCAGGCGGCCTCGCAGAGTCGTTACGGAAGTCTTGGTCATTAGAGGTCTTTCGGTTCGCCGTAGACGGTTTGGGTGTCGTTGCCGTTTTCGGTGCGGATCCGGAAGGTCGCGAAGGACTGGATCTTGACCTGGCCGCCGCAGCCATCGGCCTCGACGTTCTGGTTACGCACCTGCGAAACCGCATGCATATTCCGGAAATTGATCCGGTCCATCGGAAGCTGCGCCAAGCCACCGGGCTTGAGCAGCACGCGCATGTAGCCGCCGATGTGCTCCTGGGCGCCCAGGGAACCGCCGGCCGAGGCGCCGCCGAAACCGCCACCCTGACCACCACCGCCACCGGAACCGCCCTGACCGCCGCCATACGCCCCGCCGTAGCCCTGTCCGAACACCGACTGGTTCAACGTCAAACCCAGGTCTCCCCCGAGTTCGACACCGGAGGAGGAGTCAGTGCGGCAGCCCACGAAATACCCCGTCTCCAGCTGTGCGTCCTGAATGACCGCGGAACCAGCTCCCGAGATCGTGGCCTCGGCACGGTAGGAAACGCGGGCTTGCCACGAGTTGCTCGCACCGGCGATGTTGTCGATGTGATCGATGACCTCGTTGGTCATCGTTAAACCGACTGTCCACCCGTCATCGGTTACGAACTGCTGCTGCTGATCCGGCATCACTTGCGGGTCAGCGACCGCGCGGGGCGCCCCGATCGATATTGCGGCCGCAACTGTGACTGAGGTTGCGATGACAACGTGGCGCTTGGCGCGACTGCGCGTTAATGCAGTAGTCAACGGCATATCTCCCGTCGGGGCACAAGCCTGTGCGTGGGTGCCGTCCCCTTGGCTGGCACACGCAAATTTATAACAGTCAATGATCGCTATAGCAACATTTACTGGCAAAACTATGCTTGTAGCGCGCTTACCGGTAAAGGATTGCGGTAGGGTGATCGTCGGGCGGGAAAGCCGAAGAACGGATGGGGACAATGCCAAACAAGGGTCACGACCGACAGGTTGCTGAGGACATGCGCGCAGAGAGCCTGGCCGCTAAGCTCACCAAGTTGTACGAGGTGATGAGCCCTGCAGGCGAAGCTGTCTCCGACGCGACGGTCGCCGACGGAATCTTCGAGAAGACGGGGGTGCAGATGAGTGGGCCGTACCTGTGCCTGCTGCGTACCGGCAAGCGCACCAACCCGACCGTGCAGAACGTGCAGGCCATCGCCGAATACTTCGGAGTCCCGGCCTCCTACCTCATCGACGCTGGCGCCGACGCCGCGATCGAATCCGAGCTGCGCCTCGTCAAAGCCATGCGCGACAACGGCATCCGTGACATCGCCACCCGGCTGTCGGGACTCACCCCCGAGTCGATCGGGAATCTGGCCGGCATCGTCGATCGCCTGCGCGAACTAGAGAACCTGCCACCGATCGGACCCACTGATGAACCTTCGACGTAAACGCCCACCACACACAGGCTTACCCGAAACTGATATGCGTCAGCTCATCGGACAACTTCCCGTACCCAGCCCCTTCGACCGGACCGCATTCATCCACACCGTCGAACAGCTGCGCGGCCGACGAATCAACCTCCTGCCCGTCGACGCCACGCTATTGGCGGGAAGTGCGTGCGGTCTGTGGCTAGTCCGCGAACACGACGACATCGTGCTGTATCAAGACGGAACCTCCCAGCTGCACGCTGACCAGATCATCCTGCACGAACTCGGGCACATGCTGCTCGGCCACGACAAAAACGCGAAAACAGATACAGCACAAATGGTCTCAGCGCTCACCCCAAACCTGGACCCCGGCACCGTCAAAGCAGCACTAGGCCGCAGCGCCTACAACACCGCCGCCGAACACGACGCCGAACTCTTCGCCAGCCTCATCCTGGCCCACACACCCAAAGACCGAACCCTCACCGACGTCCTCCTCGGGCGCCAGTGACCAGCGCGGTACCCGGCTTCATCTCTTGGCCAGTCTTCGCCTGTTTCGTGTTGGTGCTGGCTTTTCGACGGCGTTGGCTGGGCACCGGGCTCGCCGCCCGCCACCGCAATCGTGCACTGACTTACCTTGCCGCCACTCACCTGGCCAGCGAACCGCAGGTACAGCACCTGCTCGCCACCACTATCCCAAGCACTGCCGGCACCGCGTCCCAAATCCCTCTGGCACTGCTGCTACTCACGTGCCCTGAGGTCATCGGCATTATCGCGATGACCGATGGCATCGATCCCGCCGCCTTGGTCCGCGGTTATCGCCATTACCGCACCGCGACCGTCGTCACCATTGCTGTCCTGTACTTCGTGGCCGTCGGCCCCCGCAGGCAGGATCAACCCATCGCCCTGGCCAGCGACAACTCTGAAGTACTGGCCGCCGCCATCTGGTCAATCCTGTCGGTCACCGCTGCCACAGTGATCCTGTGGCAGCTCACCAAGAACCTGCGCCAGACACGCACAACCACCGCACAACGCCTCATCGCCGTCGAACTGGGCGCAATCGCCGCTTTGATCTGCTTACCCGGCTTGAGCATCTTCACCCTGGCCCTACTGGAACGCCTGGACCTGGCCTACACCTTGCCGGTGCGCCAAGCCATCTACTCCTACGCCAGCTTCGGTGCCCTCCTAGCCGCCCTGCCCCTAGCGCTGGGGCCCTGCTTCGTCGCCGCCCAAGCCCTTCTGCACCGCGACGCTAACGGTCGCACCTGGCGCAAGCTCGAGCCCCTCTGGACCGACCTCACCACCGCCTACCCAGACACCGTCCTCAACCCGCCCCCACAACGATTCCAACCCGTCACCGACTTTCAACTACACCGCATCATCATCGAAATCCGCGACGCCCTATTACAACTGGCCCCGTACATCACCGCACTCACTGACACCGACCGACAACAACTCGACCACACCTGCAGACCAACCGCCGATGACGAACAGAGCGCACAACACGCGCTACAGATAGCCAAAGCAATCGGCCGCACGACTACCGCCAACCCCTCACCTGCCGGCATTACACCCCTACCCACTGCCACCAGCCGCGAAGACGAACTCACCCAACTCATCGACCTCACCACCTGGTGGTATGCGGCCAAAATAATTGCGAGACAAGAAGCTTTCAAGATGACGGCGACACCACAGCGATCGCAGGACCGGTCGATATCCAATTTGTGAGGGCTCCGATGTTTGTTATCGAAGACGACGAGCATGCTAAAGAACTCGGCAGGTACCGGCACAGGGCGGACGCAATCACGGAGCTGCGGCGCCTAGCCCAGTTGCCGTGGGATGTATCGCTACACTTTCAATGCGTGTTTACACAACGCCGTGGCGCGTCACTTGTAAAATCGCATCGCTTGATTCATTAATCATATTCCTGGCCATGGCATCCGCCGAAGGATGCGGCAACGTGTAGCCGCCGTCATTTGATAGCCGGATCAGGATGCCGTGAACAGCGTTTCGTGTTGCCGCAAAGCGCGACATCGGGTCAGGCAATGCACCGGCAGCCTGTAGTTGAGCCATATCGACTGTCGGCAGGTAGCTCGCCAGGGTGTGAGTCTTGTCGGACTCAATGCGGGCGAGATTACCTGCCAGAGCCGATATCTCGGCCGCACCGGCCATCTCACCTAGCGCTCGGTTCTCTCGCTGGTATCGAGTAAGCAGAAACGGAAAGGTTCGATCCCCTGGCGGCGGGCTGACATCGAGTGCCGACAGCACCGCCAATAGCCAGTGAGCCAACCGGATCCCTGCAGCACCCAAATTGGGTTCGCACTCAGTGACAAGCTGGTGGCCAAGGTAATAGGCGCGGTCCAGAGCTGTTCTCGAATCTGTCCGCGGATTCAGATCCAGATTCGGACCGTACGTGGACACGTAGCGACCTTCGAGTCGATCCGCCGCCAAGCTGAGTAAGCCCAAATGGGTGTAGACGTGGAATGCTGCGAAAACCCTGTGCGTGTCCCATTGATTCTGTGTGCCACTTGCCCCCGCCATGTTCCACGGAGCGGTCACGCGTAGTAACGCTCGGCCAGACAGATCAGCCTCACCGGGCAGTTCTGCCAGAACCGAATGCGCATGTCGGAAATCATAAAATTTGTGATGTAGCGCTTCGTGTAAAAGATATTCTGCTGTGCGCCAAGGATTCCCGAAGGCAGACTCCCCGATATAGAACGTACCAGGGATGAGGACGGTGGAGCCTGAGGACATGCTCTTGCCCGAATCAGCTGGGCCGACTACTGCGATCTGGGTTGCGTGTTGCAGCGCCGAATACGCCAGATTCGGAGTGAGTGCCTCCAATAGCTCAAAGCCCTGTTGAAGCTGGCGGACTTGTTCGCATGTCGGTTCGCGCAAGTCGCTGTTTCGAAAGTAGAACCGAGAGGCCGCCCTAAACACTCGCGTACACGGATCTTGTCTACGCTCCTCGCGCCAGATCCGCGTCGGCACCTTTCCCGATAGCCCAAGTGTGCGACCCTCGGCGATAGCACTGGGCGGCCCGTGCTCGCCGCTTCGTAACTGTTCAGCGCATTGCTCGAACACCGCCGCCCTATCCCGGCCGCAGGTCGGCCCAACCTCGTCAACACCGCTGGTTCTAGCGTAAAACTCATCGAGGACCGCGATACGCACACTTGTGTCCTGCAGGTACGCGCGCGCTGTTGCCTGATCGACCGTCTGAAGCTGCTCGTAGAAACCCCTTGCCGGCGCGGACGTCTCTGCAAGTCTCCCTAAACGCCGATCGATGACGGCGTACATGCTCGTCAGGATGTACTCGCTGGCCCCGAACGGAAAATGATCGGCAACAAGACGATCAATCTCTTCATCCGAAACTACGGACCGTACGACATCTACAACGCTCATGTACGCGCGTCCCCGTCTGCTGGCTGGCTTTAGTGCTGGTGAATATGGTTGCCGGAGGCTGGATCATCGAGATCCACATGCCCTTGAGTCACCCGCGAAATCGGTGCATCTTCGTCGTGAAACTCCTCAACTTCGCCGGTCGGCAGATCAGACAAGGGGTCGTGCCGTAGGCGATGCGGCTCCTGTCTAATCGGTGGCGGCCATTTGTCCTGCCAATCTGGACCATTCGCCATCGCTAGTGCGAGTGGACGTGGTTGCCGGTGCCCGGATCATCGACATCGATGACACCGGGACCGCCGCGGCCACGAGCCTGAACTTCCGATTCCTTCAGTGCCGCAGCATCTTCGGGGCTCAGATCCTCTGTGGATTTCTTGTCTGTCATGGCAGTACCTCTCGTGTTGGGTGACGCGCTGCGGTTTCTTTTGGCCCGTCGGCAAAGCCGACACCGAAGATATATCAGTCAATGATTATCTCTGCAAGATTTACCAGAAAAATTCTGGGAGTTTGAGTTGACCGGAGGTGAGACGGCCCTGCTGGAATCAAGCCGGCCATCCAGGACCTCGTAGACACTGAAAACACCCCGTTGACGGTGCCCTTTGCGGCACAGTCAACACTGGTGTCGTGAGTTCCGTAGTCAGACGTACGCTCGGCCAGGATCACCGCCTGCCCGGCTGGCCCGAAGTGAGTGTGGCCGTCCTGGCCGCCGTAGTGCTCTACATGGTCGGTGCGGTGGCTGCTCTCCGGCTCCCACCTGGCTGTCCAATCTCGCCCGGCCAGGCCAACTTCCTCGTTTCGGGTCTTGCCCCGTTGGGGGCCTTCGCTCTGGCAGCACTTGTCCGGTTCCGAGATGTGCGCCCTTTCGGGGTGCGGCGCGTGCACGTCGGTTGGTTGGTCGTGGCCATGGGAGTCGGCTTGGCATGCTTCGTGTTGAGCTGGCCGGTCTCGGCGCTGTTCGATCCGTTCTTTCCCGGCTCGGAAAGTGTCCAGCAAGGTTATCGGGACGCGGCCAGCGCTGGCTTGTCCTCACTCGTGGTGACCGTTGCGCTCGGCGGGCTGCTCACGCCCCTGGGTGAAGAGGCGCTGTTTCGCGGCGTCTTGGCAGTTCCTCTCACGTTGGGGCATTTGGATCGGTCTGTTGGTCAGCGCAGCCGTCTTCGCGCTCGCTCATGGCATTAACGCTGTCATGCCACTGGCATTCGTCATCGGGCTCAGCACCGGACTGCTGCTACAGCTTTCCGGCTCTATCTGGCCAGGAGTGCTGGTCCATGCCGTCTACAACAGTTTGGGTATCTTTTACCACGCCGTCGCCGGCGGCTGACTCGAATCAGCATCCCAGGCAACTTGCTAACCAAAAACCATATCCCAGAGTCCTTTTGGCCGAGATTGACTCGGAGCCGCCGTCCCGCCAGCTTTCGCGTGAGAGCAACCCCGGCGCGCCGTAGCCATCAACCGGGGTCAGACGAGTCGTGGGGCCTAAGCCGCAGAACCCGTACCTTGCTCGTTGGTGATTCTGCCACTTGAGGCGAATTAGCATCTGACGGCGCACCCTTGCCCGTCACCCCTCTGCGGCACTAGAGCTTGTAGCGCAGGTACATCATCGCCAGGAAGAGGAGCACGAACACGCCAAGTCCCAATCCGGCAGGCACGCTTTTGAGCGCCAATGAGATGCATATGACCACGACCGCAGGAGCGACCACCCAATAGAGCCACTTCTGGACAGTACTTTCGCGCGGCTCCGCGAATAGGGATATGCCTCCGCTCACCACGGCCATCAAGGCGATGTAAAAGTCCGGTTCCGGGGCCCTCATCGCTCACCACCATATGTGAAACCACACGCGGATCCCATCATGTCAATAATTTGCTGTACAGCTATACTCGCTCTGTGCGCCTATGTTTAATACTTGCTCCATGGTGGGTGCAAGCCCCGGTACACGCCGTACTTTTCTTCGTTCTGTGGGCGTTGTATGGCGCGGCGACCGATTCACGGCCTGATTGGCTGCAAGTTGCCATCACCGCTCTCTTGTTCGGTCTGATCATGGGACCGGTATCAGCGCGACGGAATCGCCGCGTCCTCGCGCCAGTGATGTCTGGTGTGACACCGCGCGACTACCGGCACGTATCCAAGGCGCTGCGGATCGGGCCACCGCCAAGCGATCCGGTCATGTTGCACGCCGCTGCCCGTCTAGCGCGTATGCGCGCCGCCCAAGGCATGCGAGAGCGCACAACCTCGATAATCCTCATGGCTGCATGTGTCGTTGTCATGATTGCCCCGGGCGAAGGACATACGTTCCACGCCGCTGGATACGTGATGGCAGTGTTGTTTGGGGTCCTCGGCGCCCACAGCTGGTTCAATCCGCTTCTACTCCAAGCACGTTCGACAATACTGGCAGACGCTGCACTACAAAACATCTCATCGATGGGCCTCAGCGGCACCGTGCAGCATGCCGACTCTGTTCGCCAGGACCCGGAGTCATATCCGCTGGAAAATCATCCCTCGCAACGAGATGAGCAGGTTCTCCACGTCCCGGGTTCTGACCGTGGGCTGTTTTCGTTTCGCGGCAGGATGGCGTGCGCGATCCTTGTGCTCGTCATTGGCGGCTTCGGGCTTTGAGCCTACCTTCACTACCGCGATCCGGAAATGTTCTGGCTTTCCCTGTTCCCACTGACGCTGGCGTCTATCGGCATCTGGGATGCAGTTAAATACAAGCGCGCCTTGCCCTTCCGCGACGAGCAGTAGCGAATCATCACCGACCCGGCAGGTCGATTGCCTGATCAACGCCGCGCGGGGATTCCGACGAATCTGTGCGACAGATCGTCGATTGACGAGGCAGCGGCACAGGCGATTTCGATAGTCAAAGGTGCTAGGCAGCATAGTTGTGCCGAGACTCAGCGGCGCAGGGTCTGCAAGCCGTACTCCACGGCCACATCGATGGCCATGAACCATGTGAGGGAACATAGGCCGGCCAGCACGGCGTGCCAGTAGCAGAGCCTTTCATTGAAACGAACCATGCGGGCTGCCGCCACGATCGCGAGTATCACGCTGATACCCAAAGTGATCCAAAATGCCCAGTAGATGCCTTCGGACCAGAAGAACGGAAACAGCACCACTGTCAACACGAGGCACAGCAGCATGCCCAGTCCGATGCCAGCTGCGAACGCCATGACGGCAAGGACTGCGGTTCGAGCCCTCAAGAAGTCCAGCTCCCAGAAGGCTTGACGATGGCCCGGGCGCGCGATAAAGGGGTGCACGAGAATCTCATTCTCATGTGCCCCGACAGAAAGTAATGATGGCCAGTCTTTCTTCGAGCATTTCGCCGATGAGTTTCTGATACACCGCTTCCCGATTGGCAACCTCTGCAGCGCTCCTGGTCGGCGCCGCCGCGTGCGCGCTGCGCACCACGTTCGTCACCTGCACCGACAGATCCGCGATACGACGCACTCGTGGGGCCACATCTGGGGCCGTCATCTTGGCAGCGTCGCGCTGAAGTTGATCGGACCACCCTTCGTAGTCAGCAACGCTAGGGCCGCCCTGCACCACCAGTTGCCCATTAGTCAACTGATTTTGTTCCCGCACGGCAATCGTGACATTGAATGTTTTGTCGCAGTCCCGCTTCGGCCATTCGCGCTCATAGGTCACCGCGAACGCGATAGCGCACGCAACGAGACCTAGTGCAATCACCGCCAGCCACAGCCGATCTCGCTTCCCCAGGGATAGACCGCTGTCAGCGGTCTGCCCGGTTGCCGCAGCACGGAGTGCTGCAATATGGCGCTCCTGTCGGTGCCCTACGTACCACTCTGACAAGAAGTACGGCACCAGCAGGAAGGCCCACAAGGCCCATCCGGCAGCACTCACGGCGCTGCGCGTGATGTAAACCTGAAAGAGCACCATCCCGATCCACATCACCGGCAACGCCAGAGACGACGACGAGTTCTTGCGGACCTTGCTTAGTGTTTTGCCCAGATCGAGCGCGGCGTCCAGCACAACAGGATCAGTCGGGACCTGTCGGCGCCACAACGCCTTCACAACATCGGAGCGCCGCGAGCCGCTAACGCCCTTCAGCACGACCATGTAAGCGCGATGCGCCTTCTCCTGGTATCCGACCGAGATCGCCGCGGCTACCAAGCAAATCCCGATCATTGACCCGGTCCATGCCGGGCTGAACTCCAACCCTGGGACGGTCAACAGCAGCGGACTCATCGCCAGCGTCATCAGGGCGGACGAGCAAACCCACCGCATCCACCAAGGCCACCCGATCATTCGCATCTGCACAGCAAACAGTATTGCAGAGCTAACCAATCATTCTACGGACCCCTCGATGCGATACACGCAAGCTAGAACACCCAGCTCGTAGGCGCCGCGACCACGAACCCCGTGGGTGACCGACGGGCCTGCGTCAGAGCTGATTTCGTGCGGCGCCTTGAGGACACAAACCAAGTCCGCTGACGGCGGCACCCCGCACACAAGAGACCGCGAAGGCAGGAAGCTCCAGAACACGATCTTGTGACCTGGGGCAAGCACGACTGGCACCGCGCCGCTGGTATCACCGAAGAACTCTTCAGAGGTTTTGGCAACGAACTGTGCAGGTCCAAGGCCCTGGTCATACACCCCCTGTAGATCCACGATATGCGTGCCCGTGGGCTGTCCGGGCAGGTCGCCAGCGCATGCCACTTGGTGCGTCACCTTGACGGTCTGCTCCTTGCACAACAGCCCGGTCGCCGTGCTGAACCACAGGGTAGGTACCGCGTTAAGGTCCGCGAGGCCGGGGGGCAGCGGCCCGCTGTCATCGATCAACGAGTCGATGTCTGGAACCAGCGGTGCCGCAGCGGCATCCGGGAGAGGACTGATCAGCGCCAGTGAAACCACCACGACGCCAACTAATCCCATGGTGATCGCTCTGACAACCGATCGCACCTTCCTACCTGCACTACCCATGCCGGCTCCTACCTCCCCTGCACCAGGTTCACGGTGTATCACCCATCCCCCGCCATCCTCTCACATCGTGAAATTTGCTGTCGGCTTACACTGTGCTGGTGTGGATAAGACTTGCGCTTGCCCCGTGGTGGATACAGTGGCCCGTCTATGCAGCCCTGATCTTCACAGCGGCGGGTATCCCTGTGGCGGTCATCAACCGCGGCGAACAGGGGCAATGGCTCGGTTGGTGGATCGGTATCGCCGTCGTGGCGCTCGTCGTCGGGCTGGTGTGGGCTCTGGCCGCACGATCCCGGGCGCCGCAGCTGCGGCAGCTCCTCGACGGCCTGCCACCGGCCCAGTATCGACAGGCCGCCAAAGCCGTCCTGTCCGGCCCTATACCGATCGATCCGGCGATCCGGCGAGCGGCCGCACGCTTGGCGCAGAGAGCAGTTGAACGTCAGTTCCGCAGTATTTCGCCGGTGGTGTGCCAGCTCTTGATGTGGGCCATGGGCGTCAATGCTCTTTTCCAGGTGGGGTCCGCTGCGTTCGGGGCAACGATCAGCTTCATCACAGTCTTCAATGCTGCCGCCTTCTCGGGCATGGCAGTTTTTTGGTGGCTCTATCCCCCGCTACTGCAAGCTCGGGCTCAGCTACTGGCAGGTTTCGTGCACACACCGATCTTCGGCGGCGCGGCGCCGTCGGCGCAGGGTTCGTATGGTGCCCCGGATGCAGGCCGCTATCAGGACCAGGCCCAGGGCGCTTACTCCCCACCACAGGTATGACGATGTGATGGGCCGACGATCGAACCTCGACATGGCTTCGTCCAAGTGCTGCAACACAATTCCGAGGCAGGTCAAGTAGATACCCGCGGCTATCCCCTCGAGCAGCAAGACCGCTGTGACGACCTTCTTAATCAGATGCCTCTTCTGTCGGTGGATGTGGGCGGTCCAGCCTTATCCCCCGTGGAAACTGAATGTGCTTGTCGAGCAGCCGACTTCACCGCGATCACGCATGTTCTCGATCAGCAGCGCGAACAAGACTCCGGTTACCGCCATCGTTCCGAACAGAATCAATGGCGCTGCAATCAAGAACCCGAACCCATCGCCCACACTTGAATCGACAGCACAAGCACGCCGCATCTCCGACAGCACTCTGGCCACCACAGCCAAACTGAGCAGCCCGAGCGCAACACACGTCAATGCACCGACGAAAACCATCTCAGACTTCGACATCATTTGCCGCGACCCCGCTGCCCAACCGGGTGCGGCCATCAGCCTGATTCATCTCGACACCCTCGACCTAGACCACTGAAAATGCCACATCATCGCATCACCAGCTGTGCCCGTTCCGAACCATCCGCGTAGCCGTGACCAGCCCCAGCCTGGGTTCTGCTTCACGCAGAGCCTTGACCGCATCGACCAAAGAGCCACGCCCAGCGACAACCTCAGACACCCGCGCGTCCGTCCACTCAGCTGCCACCTGCTCCTGCACTCGCCGAAGCCAGACCTGGCGGCGCTCATGCCACACCAAATAGAACGCGCCAAGCACGCACAAACCATGCAAGAAAATGCCAGTCCAGTTCCGCTCAAGCACGGACGGCACACACAAGATCAGCCCCGCGGCAACGAGAATCCACGGAACGACAAGACTCATACGATTCATCATCTAGAAAACTCGGGATCCGTTGGGGACGCTCACGAACCCGCGCCGCGGCCGCACTTAATCACCGAATCGTCTGCCCTATCCGCGCGTTTTCAACTCGTCTGCCTTGGCCTCGACGAGGTGTGCCAGCTCTTTGGGGAATCCAGCAAGGAGCCGGCTCATCACCAGAGCTGATCGGCCGTTTTCGGACTCTGTCCTGGTCGGATCGGCGTTGCTGTCAAGGAGCAGCCTAACCATTGATCCGTCAGGCGAATTCAGGTGACGCTTCATTACCGCCATCCACAGCGGTGTGTTGCCCCACACGTTGATCGGGTCGACGTTCGCGCCAGCGTCGAGTAGCTCTTTGGCGATTTCGATGTTTCCACGATCGGCGGCAATATGTAGCGGCGTCATGTCTTCTGGCCCAGGAAAGTTGATGTCAACGCCTGCGGCAACCTCAGCACGAAAAGCGGCAGCATCGTTGTTCATGTTGCGGGTATCAATTCACGCCGAGTTCGCGGCGGTAGGCATCGATGAGTGGCTCAGCGAGCTGTTCACCCTTGGGGGTGAGGTTAAGCCACCAGTGGTACTCCCAATCCCGATCCTTGAACTGTCCGATGTAGTCCTTGCGAATTTCTTGGATCGTTCCTTCAAGGTCGCTCGAGGGGACAAAACCGATAGCATCGGATGGGACGGTGCCTAACTCGAACAGCCCTTCGCGCACCAACGACCGGGTCATGTCAATCGTCTTTTCCTGCACTTCCGGCAAGGAAGTGCCCGGGGATTCCTGCTCGACGTACCAATGGCCAGCGAGGAGTTGCACCCAATCACCGACTCCGTCGACGAGTGTCTTCTCTCGGGCTGTGTAGTCCGCGTACATGTTGATGCCCTTTACCTTTCCGTCTAGCATTCGCTCAGCTCAGCCACCACATCGTCGTCGTAGGCCGTTCGACTACGCTTCAGGCAGAAGAGATTCAGCTACTTGCTTTCCCTTGTCGGTGAGGTTGAGCCAGGCCACGTAATCCCAGACACCGTTTTCGTCGTAGTGGCCGACGTACTCGGCCCGGATACGGTCTAGTGCTTCATCGATGGGAATGCCCCACGGGACGAAGCCGGCGCCGCGTTCTACGGTGCCGACTTGGGTATAGCCCTGCACTCACAAGGTCGGCCACAGTGTTGAGCGACTCGACTTGCAGTTCGCCGACCGACGCATCTGGGTTGGCGAGGTAGACCAGCCGATGCACACGGTAGAAATGGACCCAATCATCGAGCCCGTCCATCAGGACGTCGTTGCGGGCGCTGTTCATATGATGCCTTCCGGGCCTCATTGGGAGACTCTCAAGGAAGCAAGGAGCTTGGCGGCGAGAAGCCGAACTTCAGCCCATCGATCATCCGACTGCAGCCCTGATACGACCACTGGCCGACATCCGGAGCCTCTGACATCGCGGTCAAAAGACGATCAACGTCGAGCGCACACACACTCTGCTGATCATTTAACGAAAGCCGTTCTGGTACATACAAAGAGTCGAACTCAAGCGCCAGTTCATCAGTTCCCACGCCAAGCTTTTGTAGGTAACCGATCTGAATTTCCGGCGAAGCTGCCATTCGCGCAACAAGCTCCACGAAACCGTTACGCCAGTTGTCGATACCTGACGTCATCGGATTACCCCTCCTAGATCGCCTTGCGGACCAGCAAGAACACGCCGGTCAGGGTCAGAGGCCCATGATGCACACCACGGGGTGCCAACGAATCTGCGTACCCGTGGGGTTCTCTCCGCACCGCCGGGTCCGCTCCTAGGTACTCACCGCTGGTGAAGGATTCCAGTCGATGGGGTACGGGTCGACATCTCCAAGGAGCTCTGCGAACATCTGCATCTCGTGGCAGATTTCGACCATCGGTATGGGGCGACGGCTCACTTTGTTGATGTCGCGGCCTTCACGTGACCACGCTGGCGCCGACACACCGATCCCAACGTCGACCGGAAGGTTTTCGATGTCGGTTTGCCAGTTCGCCCAGCGGTAGTCCTGGTAGAACCCGTTGACTTTATCGGTGCATGTCAGTGCCCAGTGCAGAAAGTCGTAGTGCCCGAATCCACAAGGCTCCCATTTGAGGGTATCGAACGGCCAGTAGTGGACTTCGCCGTTCGCTTCCTTGATGCCGCCATAGTCGGCGGCAAAGAGGCCCCCGAGTACGTCCATGGCACAGAACATGAACCCTGGGATTGCCATGTTGTTGAGGCTGGGAAAGTTGGGGGTGCCGCCGCCAAAGATCTTGAGCCACCCATGATCTGCCAGGATCCCGCCACAGTTGTAGGTGAGGGCGCCAGCTCCAGAGCGGACGGTCACCTGCAACTTCTCCAGCTCCGCTCTACCTTGCTCGTTGGTGATCGACAGCGCACGATGAGCCCCGTGATTAAGCCAGGTCTGGATTTCGGGCCAGGCCGGCTCTTCAACGTTCAAGAGCTCATCTAGTGTCTTCATGCACTTCCTCCCCGCCAAGACCGCTGCACTGGTTTTTTTCCGGTTACGAATCGCGGCTGGCAGCGCGTCACTTAGACCGGATACCCGATGTTGTCGATGTCGTCGGCAAGATCGTCGAGGGTTATGTCCGGGTTCAGCGCTCGCACCACCGATTCAGTTAGGGGACGCAGGCCGAAGACGTGTTCGATTGCGGCCGGGTCGGGTTGCATCTCGAAGTAGTCGCGGGCGAACTGTTGGTATGGAAGGGAATTGGGGCTCGTCAGGATCTCATTGAGGAACTGATCGGACCCGTCGGGGCTGACACCGCTGCGGTGATCCGGGTAGGTCACCGGGCCGGTCTGCCAGCTGGTGTCGTGCTGCTGCCGCCATAGGCAGTAGGTCGCTGCGAAGACGCCTTCAAGAGCGAAGGCCGATTCAGTGAGAAATTCGGCGAATACCTCGGGAAGGCCATCGGTTAACCCTGGCCATTGCGTGGGCGGGTCGGTGCGCCATGGGGACATGGGCGATTCGTGCTCGAAGCCGCGGATGAACCCGCCAGCCGGGGCGAACACGATGAAGCTGTCATCACCGGACCCGTTGCGGATCTCCGCCGCCGACGACCCGCCTCCCCAATCCGGGGTGTACGAATAGCGGCGGCTATCCCACTCCGGGCACAGCACGGCGTCCAGCATTGCCACCGCACGACACCGCTCTTGGAGCGCGGACAGGTCCGGCAGTTGGGCAGCCACGTCACGAGCACTCATTGGCGTATTCAAACATCACCGCGGTGATCGTGGGGGCTGGGGCAGATCGCGGTAATTTAGTGCCGTCCTGTCCTGGAACGATTGGCGCGGTTACCCTACTGCGCCAAGGCGATCTGCCGCGGCTCAACGTCCGGGCCACCGGCGCGAATGAGTGCTCTTGTGGGGCTGGGCGAGAATCGGCGGACGATGGGCTCGATCGCTTTCCAGATTTCGTCGCAGCTGGGTCCATAAAGATAGATAGTGGCGGTGCCGTTGCCGATTTCATTACCGTCTACCTCGCCCAGATCGCGAGCGGAAATGACTTCTGCCAGTTGATCTTCTGCATCAAAGATGAATTCCAGTGAAAGCTCGATATCCCATTCGATGATCACCGCTTGTTCGGTCACTTTGGCTGGCCGCTGCCCTCGGGGAGCAGGATGTTGATTTCGTTGGGTCCACTGATGTCGTCAATGGTCGTACGGGTGAAGATCTTCAATGGCAGCACACCGGCTCGGTTGAGTGGCACGCGATGCATGTCCTCGGGATCATCGAGGATGCCGCCGATGGCCAGTACCGGCTGCGTGAGGGTCAAGGTGCTGTCGTAGATACGGTCACCCAGGTCCGCCTCATTCTCGCCGGTCAATACCTTGATTTTGACCTCTGCCCCAACGTAGTCGGCGTCATCAGCAGTCATCGTATAGATGAACAATACGTGTTCGCCTCCGTCAACGGGCGTGACGTCCCGGCTGGCGGTTGCCGGACTCTCAAGCGTCCCGTAGTCCTCGACTTTGATCTGGTGACCCATAGGGTAGATCTGAGTGTCGAGCAGAACTGTGTTCTGTGTCAACGTGTTTCACCAATTCCCGTTAGTACGCTGTTGGGCCTGAAGTCAGCTCAGGTCGTACCGGATCAGGATGTTCACATCACTTGGGCCGCTGATTGGGCGCTCACCATGGTCGGGATATGTCACGGTCTTGATCGCCGTCTCGGTGAAGATCTGTAGACGAATCGGCCCGGTTCGTTCCAGCGGAACATGATTCAGGCTGTCCTCGTCGTGCAGGATCTCACCCAGACCCAAGAAGGGCTGGGTGAACGTCACGTTCTGATCGAAGATGAGTTCGCCGAGCCCCTGTGTGTCGGTTCCTTTGTAGACGCGAGCCACCACGTCGCGCTCGATCGTTTCGGCTTCGTCAGCAGACATCGTGTAGACGGAGACGCTGCTGTCTGACGCGTCGAACGCAGCACCTTCTGTCACTCCGTCAGGGATATCCGATGTGCCAGGGTCTTCGATCTTGATCTGACTACCGTCCGGATAGATCTCGCCTTCGAAGAGAAGCTCATTTGGCATGATCTAGTGGCGTCCTGTTCTGGAGCGTTTAGCGCGGTTGCCCTTGCCGTTGCCCTTGTTGTTCTTCTTGCTGCCGCTGCTCTTGGAATGTGAACCGCTGTCGTGCGAGCTGCCGTTCCCATTATGAGTGCTGGCGGTGTTCTGAGCGGGTCGCGCGCCTTCCCTGGCGTGGTCACGGGTCTGGTTGGTAGTCGACGTGTTGCGCACGGCTTGGTTGTCGCGCTGCTGGGCTTCCGATTCGGGCCGTGCGTGAACAGTTTGGGGCTCGTTGTTGTGCTGCGCCTGCTGTTGGCTCACGCTATTGACCATCCGGGCACCCTGCAAGGCTTTGGAGCGCTGCGCCTGGGATGCCTGCTCAGCGCGAGCGGCCTGGACCTGGCGCAGATCAGCGGGTGACGATGGGCGCTCCGGGACCCTTGCGGGCGACTGCGGCGCGGTGGGCGGATTAAGTACGCAGCGTTGGCAGTTCAGCTCGCCCTGGTTGTTGCGGTAGGCGAACTGGTAATTGTCGCCTGGTTTCATCTTGAACCGGGTGTAGAGGGTGCGGAGTAGGTCGCGTTCCTTGATGCTCTCGTCGGCGGGAAGATGCTTGACATCGGCCTTCCCGTCGCGACTCTCGGCCGAGGACGCGGGCGGTGATTCGTCCCGGTGCATGCCCGGCTCGGGCTTGGTTCCGCGCATGTTGCCGCGCCGGTTAATCTTGGTCTGCTCGGCGGTCTCTTTGGTCATCACGTCTGGCGCGGTCTCAGCTTTGTGCTGGTAGTGACCCGCCATGTCCTTCTCGCTGTAGACGGCGGTTGGATGCTCGGTGACGTGCCCGCAGTTCATGCCCGTGCAAGCTGGGTGCACCTCCGGGACGTACTTGCCCGGTGGCGCGTTGGGGACCTTGGGAACCTCAGGCGCCTTACCTGCATCACCAACCTCCCTAGCGAGTTGTGTTGGTGTGGGGGCATTTTCGGGGGTGACCCGAGTGATGGTGGAGGATTCCGCGGCGATGTCGTCGGCTTTCTTGACGCCTTGTTCGAGGGCGTTCTCGGCGACGTTTTCGACGGTCTTTTTGGTCAGTCCTTGTGGGGTGACGGCAGCAAGGATTTGCATCCCGGCCGAGAAGTTTTGCAAGCCCTTGTTGTTGGGGTCCGTCGCGGCGACGGCTTCGGTACCGACCGAGGCCACGTTCAGGGTGAGAGAGACCCTGGCGAGCACTCCAGCGCCAGCAGCGGACCCGACGCCGGTGGCCATCAACGCGGTGCTGCCGACCAGCATCGCCGACTCCAGCGGGTGCTGACGAACCTGATTCCCGACCGCTTCGGCTTGCATGTGCTGCCCGTCGGCCAGGGGCTCGAATGCCTTGCCGATGGCCTCCCCGGCTTTCATGAAGCCGTGGCCGATCGAATCGAGGGTGTGGTCGACATCGGTCCAGCCGTACTGGGAGTAGTCGCCGCCTACGGCTAGTGGCGGATCGACGTAGACGGGCCAGGTGGTGGATTCGGTGGGTGAGATGACTTCGGAGACTTGGTACAGCTGGGGGGCAACCTGTTTGGCCACATACGCCGAGTACACGATGTTCCCGTTGGCGTCACGGGCCTCGGCCGGCGACATCACACCCAGGGTTTCTGCCAGTGCGGTGGCCCGGTTCAGCGTGAGGTGCCCGCTGGAGTGCATCAGCATCACCGTGTCGGCGGGAGTGCTCACCAACGTAGTCACCGACCGCACACCGTCCGCGCTGTTGATGCGGGCCACGGTGCGGTAGCCGTCGCGGGTGTTCTCGGCCAGCAGATCGAACCCGGCGCCGGCATCCGGGTACACCATCTGCCCGGCCCTAGTGGTCTGTCCAGCGCCGAGCTGCGTGGGAAGTGTCATCTCCACAGGACCGGCGGGGCTCTGGGACACCAGACCGGCAGCTGGGTTCACCGGCAAGCCCGCGGCCCGCTCTGTACTGGTCAGAGATGTGTCGAGTCCGGCCACTGACTCAGTGAAGGCTGCGGTGGCAGCCTGACCGAACGTCTCGGCTGCGGAAACTGTCGGTGCACACTGCGATGAGTTCAGCAATGAGAGCGGTAGCAGGACCGCAGCCAACAGCGCTGCAGCTTTTACCGCGACAGGCAACACTCTTGGCGCTCTGTCCAGGAAACTCATTTCCACCCCTTCTTGAGGACCAGTGGACGGTATACGACTACACGACCACACTGACACGAGCTTGCCTCTACTCTGATTAGGAGAGTGACTTGCCCGGCCGGTCCGACTCATAGCAAAGTATGCTACATCAGATAGATCAAACTAAATAGCCACGTTAAATGGGTTAATGCTGAATGACGCGACATGACACTAGATAACTCATTCGACTCACCGACGCTTTGGTCAGCGACGAACGATAAGTTCGCCCTAACAATCCGAGGTCAGGCCACTCGGCTCCGTAGGGTCAAGACCGACAGGAAACCTTTCGGCAACCTGACGGCAAACCAATAGCTAGGCGGGCCTGTTGCGCTGACGCCGCCGATGGATGGGTTTCTCGTTAAGTTTTTCCATCACATCGTCGTAGGCGTAGAGCTTCCTGCAGCCCGGAGTCCAGGTCTGGTTGCGCTGCCCGTCGGCATGTAGGTAGGACCGTGGCGCGACACGGCCCAGCACCTTGTAAAAGGTCGCCGACGCCGGAGCCTCACCCCCCCAGCTTCATCATCCGCAGCACGTCCGCGCCCGTCATCGGCTGATCGCGCGCACGGGCCCGCATGTCCTCACGGAGCTCGTTGACGTCGTATGCCCTCCGACACCGCGGGCAGGCCACGACGCCGCCCTTCTCGGCATACAACTTCACGCCGTACGTCAGCGGGACACACCCTCGTCACTACTCGCCCTCAAGCTCGGGGCACTCGCCGCATAGCCGCAGCTGTACGGCGACGGTACTGGCGGAGGCGCGTCACAATCCCCGTCGAATAGCTGCGGCCGCGAAGTGGATACCTCAAGGTGATGTACTCGGGAGATCCGGCGATCCAATAGTTGTCGCTGCCTGGCTGCCTTCAACGACGGTCGAAAGATTCTCCGCGCGGCCTTGAGGGTAAGAAGCCGAAGAGGATCGGGATCAGGGAGCCTATGTAGGGCACGAGAGCTAGCAGGACTAGCCATCCTGAATGGTCGGCGTCGTGGAGCCTGCGGACTGTCAGTGCCCATCCTGGGGCCGCCCATATCAGAACTAATCCTATGAGCACTGTCACCAACGCTTGCTTGAGCATGGTGTCTGTGCCGAGGGCTACTCCAGATACAAGAAGGCCAGCGGCCAGGGTTTGCATCAGCATGACCCATCAGTACTCGCTGCGCGATGCGCGACCCGAGAATCGGAAGTAACTGCGGAAGAATCGCGTTATCGCTTGGCTAAAGGTTGCCCCGTACAAGGGGAGCGTCAGATCGCGCGGATCGGTCGCGCCGAGAGGCTTGGAAACGTTGTGGCGGTTCGCCTCTGGCGGGAATGGTTCGGTGCGCATTACAGATGTCCTCTGCTGGGGTTAATTGGGTTCGGGTGGATGCGGTTTCATCAAAGCGCGGCCCTCGTAGGGAGTCGATGCTCTGTCAGGCGGGAAACGGCCACCAGTTGGGAGTTCCGTTCGGGCAGAGTTCGTTTGTGGCAGGGGTGTACACGCTGCTGACCCCCACCACTACTGCAGCTGCTGCCGCTAGCACCGCCATCCCGATGGCCAGAAGCACTGACCAATCGCGCTGCGCGAGGGACACCGTCAGCGCGAACAGGACTTCGGTGACCGCGGTTGTTCCGACTAGAATTGATGGTGCGGCGATCAAGAATTGCAGGCCATCGCCCACATTTGACTCGGCACCGCATTCCTGCCGCATTGCGTCTACGACTCTCACCACCACAACCAGACTGAGAAGCCCAAGCACCCCGCTAATCGAGGCGCCTACGGCGACCTTTTGATCCTTGAGCATCTAGGTGTATCTAAGTTTCAATGGCACTGAGTCGGCTTCATTCTGGCCAGAACCGGTCACGTACCGACCATCGGTGAACAGCGGCGCCGACGCCAGCGAAATCAGCACGGCGCAGACAAGAGCCGAAGTCGACAAGGCGCCCGGTGTCATCATCTCGCCGGAGCAATGCTCGTGAAGTTGTCACTGACCGCACCAAATCGCGGTAGTTAGAAACCGCTGTCCGACATCGAATTGATCGTTTGTTCTCCGACACATCGCCTCCCCCGATCAGAGCGAAACTTCAGGCTGATGACACTACCCTCAGGCGCAGATGCATGTCTACGTGGATAGCAAACATGTAACATCGCAGCGGATGCGTTGAGAGTCGATACTGTCCGCAGTGGCGACGGTGCCCTAGCTCCTCACCGAGTTCAGTTCAGTTTCGAACGTCGCCACCACACCGGCCGGCGGCGGGGTTTGTTTTCTGGGCGAAGAGCTGTGACCGTTATGAGGGGACGTCCCCAGCGGGTGAGAATCTCATTTGCGATGGCGGCTGTCTCTATCGCGTCAGCGCCATCAATGTTGGCAGCCATCAAGCCACCGGGCACACCGTCAGAGTCCAGCAAAGCACGCCAGTCTCTTGATGTCATGGACAGATACTCCAGCGCAGGAAAGCTTTTGACTTGCATGGGGTCTGCCAGCCTGCTGTATCTGGCATCTATGGTGCGCACGCTCGAGCGATCTAGCAGTGGACCCAGATCGACTGCGGTGTCAGAAATTCCGAGGCACACTACTTCGAGATCGTCGCGGGCGGCGGCATCTTCAATCGCCACCCGGTTCAAGTAAACTTTGGCCGCGTCTCTGACTGGTCCGGTGGGTGGACACAATCGCTGATGAACCAGCAGATCTGTGAACGAGTCGCTGACAAGCTCTGCGCCGATGTTCAATTCGTGATCGAGGAAGATCACCTGCCCATAGTGGCCGTTTTCAGCCGGTGCCAAGTCAGCGCAATAGACATTCCCTCCTCCGTCCGTTCCGACGGGGAACCACAGAGGGGTGCCGGCCAGCGGCTGTATTCTGCGATTGGGGTCAGCCGCTATTGTCTCGGTTGCGCCGTATTTCCATGCTGAGAGACGATTTTCAGGAAGATACGTCTGCCTGTAGGGTCCGTCACCCAACGGGATGATGTCCATGCCGTAGAAGTCGCCGGCGTCTGGATCTTCGTTGAGGACGAGTTCTCCGCTTCCGGCCGTCAGATACAGCGCACGTATTTCTCCTGGCAGGGCGATGCCTAGCCTGGCCTCAACAGCCAAAATTTCTTCCTGCGTGGCGGGTTGGGCACCGGGGATTTTGCGTGCAGTCAGCGCGGCCAGCGCGCTGGGATCCGCGCCCGGGGCGGGCGCGGCACGCGGGCATCGCTCCGCTTGGCGCCGATACGGCGCCGGAAGCGCGCCGTCATCACGGACGAGGTCTCCCACGATGTCGCCGCCAAGCCCGTAGGACACGTTCTGGGGTAGTTCGACAATGTGGACCTCCCGAAGTCCGGCGCGGCTTGCACGCAGAACTGCGCCGAATTGCTTGTCGAGGCCTTGATGGATACGGTATGCGGCTTCGCGGAAGTGCTCGGTAGCCGGGGAGTTCGTGGGGTTGGCGCCGTCGTAGGTGAATGACCATCCAAAGCTGTGTTCAGCGAAAGTAGTGGCGCCCTCAACCAGGTTGATCTGCGGCGGAGCGTCCTGCAGCATGGCGACGAGCGTTGGCAACCAGGTTTGAATATCCCGAGGCACCGTCACGGCCAGAGCCTAGGCCACAACCTGATCATCGACACCCGCGACGGTCACTGCCAGATCGGCGATCGTGCCACGTGGGGACCGATTCTGTGCTGCGATGTATCCCATGGCTGCCGTGCCGCCCGATGTCGTGGCGCAGCGCACCGCGTTGCGCAGTGCGGTCGCGGACACGATCGCGCCCCAGGCTGACAACAACCTGATCATCGGCACCTGGAACCTGCGCGCCTTCGGCGGTCTGAGCCCGACCTGGCAGGCTGGGGCGGGCGATTCACCTAAACGTGACTGGCGGGCCGTCACGTTCATCGCCGAAGTGATCCGGCGCTGCGATGTCGTGGCATTGCAAGAAATTCGCCGCGATCCCACCGCGTTGCGCTTCCTGCTGAAAACCCTTGGGCCCCAGTGGCGGGTCATTGTCTCCGATGTCACCGAAGGTGATGCCGGCAACGGTGAACGGTTGGCCTTTGTCTACAACACCGAACGGGTTCAACCTTCGGGGCTCGTGGGCGAACTGGTATTACCTGAGATCGGCGATCATCCGGTGCGCCAGTTCGCCCGCTCCCCCTACGCTGCCAGCTTCCAGCGCGGAGGCACCGAGTTCATCCTGACCACCGTTCACGTGCTCTGGGGCGATGCACCCGAAGACCGACTACCAGAACTGACCGCCTTCGCGCAGTGGATGCTCGCCTGGGCCAAACGCAAGTCCGATTGGAACACCAACCTGCTGGTGCTCGGCGACTTCAACCTCGACCGTATGGGCGATCCATTGTTTGATGCGTTCTTGTCGACAGGCCTGTGGCCGCCAGCAGAACTCAATGATGTCCGCCGCACCATCTTTGACAACGACCACACCCGCCACTTCTACGACCAGATCGCCTGGTTCTCGACCCCCACCGGCACCCAGCTCCTGCAATCGCTGACCTACTCCAAAAGAGCCGGATCATTCGACTTCGTACCGCACTGCTACCCCAACCTCACCAAAAACGAACTCTCGTGGCGCATCTCCGACCACCACCCGCTGTGGACCGAGTTCGAGATCGGGTAGACACGATGCAGCTGGCTATTGACCGGGCAACGCCTTTCGGGCTGCATCCCATGCCCCTTCAAACATTATGCGCTGCACTGGCGTTCCATCGAGCGCGACGACCTCACTACCCGTGCGCCAACCGAGACACACGCGCGTACCGCCCACATGGTCGGTCTCCATCAACAGGCCCGCAGCATCTAACGAACCGGCGGAGATACCTGGGGTCAGGACCTCGACGGCAGTCGTCGTCCATGGCCTGACGTTCGCAAATTCGGCATCATCACTAACCGGGATCACTGTCCCCGTAAGCAAGACCTTCCCATAGACAACTCTTGCCCGGGTCCCACACCTTTGCGTCAAGAGGGCGATCGGCGGACGCCCGTCCAAGGATTCAAGTTCCTGCGGACTCATACGCTGCACGGCGTGTAACGACGCCGTCGGTGTTAATGCCGAGGACTGGACGATGACCCAATCGTCGAATTCGTCAGACATCTCAAACCCCCAACGTGTAGTTAGCAATTCGCAGTAACAGCCCTCCCTGACTGCCCTAGCCTCTGATTCTTCCGCAGTACTACAGCGAGCGCGGGAAGCGACACTCAAGCGTCGACACGTTCTGCTGCTAATGAGCGTCACCGCTGCCCAGCGATACTCGCATCGCAGCCAGGAATCTTCAGACGGCGGCAGTGAAAATCGGTATCGATTGGCGCGTCCTCTCGGCAAGATCAGCTTATGAAGCTGTGGGTAGACGACGAACGTCCGGCTCCCGACGACTGGGCCTGGGCGAAGACGTCGGACGATGCACTGAGCCTGCTCGGCGGGGTCGAACCCGTCGAGGCAATCAGTCTGGACCACGACCTAGGTGGCGAAGACACAACACGGCCCGTGGTGCGGTGGCTCGCCGAGCACGGCGGCTGGCCCGAGCGCGTGTACGTGCACACCGCCAATCCTGTTGGGAGGCAGTGGCTCGAAGGGATGGTTCAGCGTTATGGTCCTGGCGTGAGCCGATGGAGCTGAGCTAACCACCGCTCTCTTGACCGCGTTACAGTCCAAGTATCAGCTGGTCCATATACGCTGCGCTGTTCTGAATCGAACATCTCAATTACGACGACTTGCGCCGCCGAGACTACATCCGGCGGGAACAGTCTTGATGGGAGTCCCTGCGCTGGACCGGGCTACTGCCGCGTCATAGCGTCATCATCTCTCGAATCTCGCCGGGGTACGGCGGCGCGTCGATCCTGCGCTTCTCCTGGACAAGTGTCTCTTCGACCCCTTGCCGCCGCATCGCTTCAGCGCGGTGCTGTCCGTTCAACCACCGCACGGTCCCGTTGAGATCACGGATCAGGCCCATCGGGTCGTAGAACAGGCAGTGCGCAGCGTCGGCCACATCTTCGGGCAGATCTTCGGGGATGCCCTCCCGCCGCTGGGCTTGGATCGCGATGGCGGACGCCCGCCCCCAGTCCCCGGCTAGATAGCGGGTCATGTCCCGGAAGATGCGGCTGGCGGGCAGCTCGCTTATCGGGATGCATCGGAGCACCAGCACGCGTGTGGGAGTCGGCGGCACGTACGGGACGAAGCCCGACCCCTCATCCCATTCGGCACCAAGACGATTCAGCAGTTCCACGTCGGCGAGATCGGTGTCGTGAATCCCGAAACAGACGTCGCTGCCTGGGTAGAAGTCAACCGTCCCGATGTTCGTGGCGCCCTCGAACCGCAGCGACGGGTTGCGCACGTTGAAGATGAGGGTGGGGGGCTCCCCGTCGTGGGGGAAGAAGTCCTTCCACGCTCGATCCCTGAACGCACCCGCCTCGCTGCGGCGATTCATGACGTGATCGCCTTCCCGCACGGTGATGAGCGCGAGCGCGCGGCCGGTCTCGTCGCGGAACGCTTGAGCGCGAGCCGTGTAGATCCCCCCGTACACCTCCCACATGTGCTGATCGGCGGTGCGGCCGGGTCGGGGCGTTCCGTTCGCGTCGTTGCTATCGCGTTCCATTTCGCCTCAATCAGTTCCGTTGATGAACAAGGTGACTGGCATCCCGGGGAACAGCCGTCCATCACCATTTGGGAATCTACGGCCCTGGGGCGACAACGGCGGCGAGCAACCTGCTACCAAGGCACTGATGCTGACGCGGTTCTAGGCTTCCGGGATGCTCTCGCAGTGGCTTCCCCTACTGGGTTCGGTGATCGTTGCGAGCGGGGCGCTCGGCGGGGTCATGCTGAGCAACCGGCGCGCAGACCGACGGGAACGTGAGAAACATCGCCGTGACCAGCTGGCCGCAGCGGTAAGTGAACTGCTGGCTCGCGTTGAGGAGGCCTCCCGCCAGGCGCTCTCCATGCAGAAGATCGCGGGGAAGTACCAGCGAGAGACCGGTCAGCCAGCGTTGCACTTGGGCAAGCTCGCCGACGAGGTGGTGCCGGCCTCCGATGCTTTCGACGCGTTGATGACCAAGGCCCGGGTCGCCCAGCACAGGGTGGAACTACTCGAGCCTCAGCTGGAGGTTCCGGCGTTGCAGTTGGTCGCCTGGTGTCTCCTGCAGGCACGCCCCGCTGTGCTCAACGAGAAGGTGGAGCTGAGCACGTTCCAGAAGGCGCAGCACACCGAGATGCAGGCACTGATCGAGGCGTACCGAACGCTGGGGTAACCGCGGCCAGGTGTCAGAAGGTATCGATCTGCTGCAGCTCATCCGGGAACGGTTCGGCGTCGATGGGTCGTCGCTCCTCGACGATCGTCTCCAACACTCCCTGCCGTCGCATCGCTTCGCCGCGGTGCTGGCCATTCCCCCAGCTGACCTCCTCCCCGGGCTCGCGGTCCAGACTCATCGGGTCGTCGAACAAGCTGCGCACGGCCTCGCTCATCGCGACGGGCAAGTCCGCGGGGATGTTCTCCCGCTGTCCGGCGCGAAGCGCGATAGCGGTGGCCTCCACCCAGTCGACGGCCAGGTATCTGGCCATGTCCCGGAACAGGTCACTCTCCGGCAGTTCGCTCACCGTGATCCGGCGGAGCACCACCGCAGTGGTGGGCGGCGGCGGGGTGTACGAGACGTACCCGGTGCCCTCGTCCCACTCGGCTCCAAGCCGGTCCAGCTGCGCCCGCAACTCGGAGTCGATCCGGGGAGTGCGCCTGAGTAGCCCCTCGTCATCGAACTCGATCTCGACGACTGTCGGCCAATCCTTGAACCACAGGCGCGGGTTCAGCAGGTTGGCGATCAACTTGGGAGGCGCAGAGTCCTTCGGGAAGAACTCCTTCCAGATGGTCCGCTGGTATCTCTCGGCGTTGTTGATGTGACTGGCTGCGAAATCACCCTCGCGCAAGGTGATCAGGGCGAGGCCCTGCCCCGTCTCGCCGCGGAAGACCTGGACGCGGGAGGTCCTGAGTTTGTCCAGGTGCCACATGTGCACGTCCGCCTTGCGGCCGGGCCGGTACCGGAGTCGTCGAAGTGTCGTTGCAATCGACTTGCGGGTCACCATGGATCTGATTCTTGAGCGGCCTCGCCCATCGTGGGGGCGACGCGCCGCCTCTGATTTGGACCGCCTCGTCAGATCACAACTTCGACCCTGCGTGTCAACAGAGCATCGAGGAGTGCCGCCCGCGTCGTTTGAACTCTTTCTGCCTCGACGGACGTCGCGCGAAGCTGCCTATCAACGGCTTCGAGAGCGTCTGCGATCGAGATCTGCGTCGCGACCGGAGGTATCGGCACGACGAGTCTCGCCAGGTTGTCGCGAGACACACGGACAACCTTGGTGTCCGTGTACACATGTTGCACCTGCTCGCGGAATCCGGGTGACGCGAACAGGTACGACGCAAATCTGGGCTCCAGTGGATGACTGAGGATGTAGGCGTCATCGTGTACCGCCACAGAATCCTCACCGAGCCAGGCAACTGCTTTGAGCACACCCTCGACGTTCTCGCTGGTTCCTGCGATCACAAGATCACCCGGCTTCGCGAAGCGCAGCTTCGAGCGCATCGCTTCGGGAAGTCTCGAGTGCACTTCCGAAGTGACCGCACCGAAGTCCGTGTGGATCTGCGAGTAGTGAATACACCCGATGCCACTGTCGACATAGTCGGACTTGACAAATCTCTTTCCGCGCGTGAGCGGGCCGAGGTCGCCTACGGCACTGTCGGTCCAAGACTCGTCTCGCCGCCTGAGTAGCTCGGCGAGGATGGCGGTCCGAGCCGCCTGGACCGCCGCGGCCTCTACCTCAAGCGCACTGCGCACCGCGTCCACTGACTCAATGATCTCAACGATGCGTTCTTGGACAGGTCTGGGAGGAAACGGGATCCGGTGGGCTTCGAACCGGTCGGGCTTCCACTCCGATCGGCCTTCGGCTCCTTGCCTTGCGGAGTCGATGGCTTCGAGAGTCGCTCGACGTTGGAAGGTCAGCTTGAGGAACTCAGGCACGAGGCCAGGACCGACTTCGTATGTCGGGAACTTGTTCGTGACGATCGCGCCATCCAGGTCTTCCGGCAGGACGTCGAACGGACCACGCTGGGAGTCGAGGATGCAGTAGATGAAGTCACCCGCCCGCGCGCGATACATCTTCGTCCGAAGCTGACGCCCTGTCTTCACGCTGCGGATGTAGACACCGGTTCCGTATCGGATTCCGAGCGACGAGTACTCGACGTCAGGGTCGAGCTTGACCGGCTCGACCCTACGCTCGGCGTGCTCACCAATCGTCGTGGTCGGCCAATCAGGCATCAAAGCCACCGATCCCGGCCTCGGACAGGATCTGCATCATCCGCTCCTGCGCAGCTTCACGCTCAGCGCGAGCCTCTTGCCAGTTGGAGAGCGCTTCATCAAGGTCATGCGATTCCGTCTGCGGCCAAGGATTAGGCCTCACGCCACGCGCGACCAGGCCACCGTCGGCATCGAAGATCGGCGAACGCCAGGACCTCGCCTCGGCGTCCTCCGCTCCGTCTCGGACGGCCCTGAGCGCATTCGCGGAAAGCGCACCCCAACGCCCGGTGTCCCGACGGCCATGCGCGACCTGGACCTGGTGGCCATCGTCCTCCATGTCCAAGAAAGTCACCAGCGCATCGCGATCATGCCCATTCGCCGTCTTCGTGAAGCCGAAGATCGACGTCTTGACGCCTCGCTTCTGTTCAAAAAAGAGTTGCTGAGGCATGTCGATCACGAAGTCGAGCTTGGCCCGCTCGAGGATCGCGAGCGCTGCCTTCTGGTTTGGGCTCTTCGCAAGGGTGTTGTTCGGCATGATGATCACCAGCCGACCGCCGTCCTCCAAGTACTCGATGGCGGACATCGTGAAGTTGATCGGGTTGTCGTTCTCGTACGGCGGGTTGATAACGCACTTCGTCGGCTTCAGGCTCTTCACGTACTTGCGGAGCTTCTCGTCGCTCTTGGCCACAGCGAACGACTTCCCATGCGTCACGAGAGAGTCTCTGTACAGCAGGTTCGACCGGCCGTCGCCATGCAGGAACATGTTCGAGCACGCAAGGGCGAACAGGATGGCGTCGAGTTCGAGCCCGATCAGCTGGTGGTCGTGGATACGATCGATGCGTTCCTCATCACCATGCGCCTTGTCGACGAGCTGCTCCATAGCGTCCATCAGGAATCCGCCGGACCCCATGCAGGTGTCTAGCACCACGTCATCGCGCTCAAGTCGAGCCAACTCCACCATGAAGGTCTTGATGTGGTCCGGTGTCAGGATGATGTTCTTGTTGTCCATCTTTCCGGCGCGCGACAGGAAAATCTTGTAGGCCCGCCCCAGGATGTCTCGCTTCACCGAGCTCTTCGAGGGCTGGTGCACTCGATTGTCGATGTCGTCGATGATGTCCTTGTATTCCCCCAAGGGAATGTCGATGGTCTTGACGAACGCGAAACGGTCCTTCCAGTCGATCATCTTCGACTCGGAGTTGATCTTCTTGTCCAGTTGCCGCTTAACCGCGTCGACGATCTGATCATTGAGGTATCGCGCTTCGACGAGACGGGTGTCTTCGGGAATCACCTGCGACTTGTAGACGGCCCGGAATTGCGGATCGTCCAACGCGATCATGAGCGCAGAGAAGAACAACGAGCGCTCGGTGTCCCGCACGCGGGAGTCCTTGTGGAACCGCTCGTTGAGTCGGATAAGAAAGCGGCGCAGCTCAGCATCTGAGAAGGGGTCACCGTGTGCCGCCGCTTGGTAGTGCTTCGTCAGCGTGGCTAGGCTGACCAGCGACCTCACGTCGTCGAGTTCTTCGATCTCCTCGCTGTCGCCCTTACGGAGGAAATGGGTGACTCGAAGTGACTCCTGTGTCTGCCCGGACAGCGCGATGCCGACGATGTCCGAGTGCGGCACGGCATTGGTGGTCATGTAGCTGCGCACATCAGCTTCCGCGGCGGCGTGATCGGACTTCAGTCCCGGCTCCCCCGACTTCGCCTCGACGACGATCAGCCACTCGCCCATGTCCTTGAAAAAGTCGGGGAAGCCGTCGCCAGTGGACCCGGCCCGCTTCGACTGGAAGCCGAACTTCTTCGGGATGTCCCGCTTCTCGACGAACGTCGACGCCCCGTAGAACTCCCGGAACAGATTCTCTGTCGTGCTCTCAGCCAAGTTCCACCCCTTCTGATCCGTGGTCTGGGGGCGTGCTCGAAGACAGTCCCTACTCGACTGGTCGACACTATCGGGTCGCCACCAGGCCAGCTGCCCGAAGTGCGTGATCCGACTCGGGTGGTGGGGCAACGTGGTGCTGCCGAAGCCGTCGGCCAGGTGCGACACCACTGCCCCCGGCTAGCTGGGCAGATCGAGCGTCGCCCCGGTCCGGCGCATCATCTCGAACGGGCCGGGCGACGACAGAGAGGCGATCTCAGGTCGTCAGTGATCATTGCTGTCCTCGGTTACTCCTCGGAGCCCGCGGGCGATGGTCTCGGTTCTCCGCCAGACGTCGTATGCACGGTCTATCAGCTGGTGGTGGCTGTCGACCGTTGCGATCGGCGCATCACCGACGGCGTGGATCAGGTAGTGCCATGTTGCGGCCCCGTGTACGGCGGCCTCGTACAGGGCGAGCTCGACCCACCGGTCACGGTTGTCGAGAATGCGCATCGCGGGTTCGGGGACGGGGTGGCCGCCGGCCTCACAGTGATTGTGGTAGTCGGTGTTCGGAAAGCGATGGTCCGCACGCTGGCGGATCTTGCCCGGCTGCCAACGTTGTAGCCGCGTCTGCCGATCCGACTTGAGCCATTCCCAGGCATCGTCCGGGTCGTTGGTCACCGCCCAGGCCAGGTACTCGACTTCGACGAGTTGTCGGACCAGGGCGGCACTGGCGTAGGCCCAACGGCCCATGGCAAGATACGCGGTGCTCGCGAGGAGTTCGCCGCCGATCGCCGCCACCAAGCCAGCGGGGAGGAGTCGGCGTGTCTGAGTGACCGTGAGATTGCCCTCGGCGGTGAGGTTCCTGGCGTCCGCCCCAAAAGTGACCATCCCGAGTGACAGCTCCTTGACGAGGTCGCGTCGCGAGCGACTTGGATGGGGCGTGTCTGTTTCCGGCATCCGCGCAGGCTATCGGCCCTGACACTCCCGCGGTCGGCGAACGCTCAACCTTCGGACACCGTTCGCTCGCCCCCGTTCCACTCCCGAGCAACCCCACGCAACTCGGTGCGCACCGCCGCGCGGCGCAGCTCCGGACGCGAGTGCCAGTGGCACATCCAGCAGCAGCACACGTTGGTGCCGGTGAATGCGAACTCCCAGTAGCGGCAGCCGATACGGCCGATCGACCACGCGGGGGGTCGAGGTCGGGCAAGTCGCACACGCGGCCAGCGCAGCGGTGAACGGCGTGCACGGCGACTTCACGGCGGGCGACGCGGACTCGGTAGGGGGTGTGGGCATCGGTACGGGACACGGCGGTCTCCTCAGACGGGCAGCCCCTCCGAGTCCGCAGATCGCCGTGGGATGGGGCTACGGCATGAGCGGTAGGCCGCCGGCCGGGAGGAGATAACCCATGGGAAGGGATCGTACGAGGGTGAGCTGGCAGGAGTCAGCCGAATACCCGACAGTCACCGCCGTCCCCGCTCGAACCGCCAGATCGCGTGATCGAGGGCCGTCGCTGACATCTCGAGTTCCGGCGCCGCGGCGGTCACGATCTCCGCGACGAACGCCGCGCCGACGCTGCGGCGCGGCACGTCCAGCGCACCCGCCACGAAGCGGCAGATCATCCGATCGGGCTTCACCCCGGGGACCCCCACGAGCATCAGCACATACCGCCAGGTGATCCCGGAGCGCTGACCCTTCACCGCGCACCACGCCTTCCGCGCCTGTTCCAGTCGGGCCTCTTCTGCGGCAGCTGCGCGAAAGTCAGCGGTGGTGCCGATCCCCTCGGCGGCGAGAACGCGGGCCGCGTCGCGGATCGCCTCCGCCTTCAAGACCCCGCCGCGTGTGGACGTCCGGTTACGGGTGCCGATCCGCGCCGCCCAGCCGTCGGTACCGTCGCACTCATCGAAGGTGGCCAACAGCTCCGAAGTGCCGTCTGCAGCCGGGTCACCATCCTGCCCGCGGCGGTGGGCCCGGTAGCGGTCGAGCACCTTCACCACGCTGGAGTAGGTGACGCCGGTCGACTGTACGGAGTCGATTACACAGAGGGCCAGACCGTCGCGGTAACCCTTCGGCGTCTCAGCGCCGCGGAACTGCTGGCAGGCAGCCACGAGGGCGGCCAACTGCTCAGCGGTGTGCATCAAGACCACAGCGTCGCACAGAGCACCGAGATGGGCGGGAACCTTCCCAGATTCGTCGCCGTCGCGTCGGGCATGGATGAGACGATCGCGATGTGGCGACGGATCCGAAGCGGCGACAGCTCAAGCGCATCGCCGAGCTGGTCAGCACTTGCCGGCAGTGCCCGGGCATGAACGAGCCCGGGGTGACCGCTTCGGCGCCGGGGTACGGATCGGCACACGCCCCCGTCGCCATCGTCGGGCAGAGCCTCTGCCGCAAGTGCATGGAGTCGGGGATCCCGTTCACCGGCGGCAGCGGGAGCTACATCGACCGGGCGTTGGAACTCGCCGGCCGGGAGAAACGCCAACTGTTCATCACGAACGCGGTGCACTGCCATCCCAAGGATGACCGGAAATCACATCGGTACGAGATCGAGAACTGCCGGCACTTCCTCCACGAGGAGTTGTACGTCGTGTCGCCGCTGCTGATCATCGGGCTAGGCGAAGACGCGGAAAAGGTGCTCTCCGAGCGCTACCCCGACGGGTGCCATCTAGCGTGGCCGTTCGTCAAGCCGCGGACCGTGAAGCAAGACACGACACACCTGCTGTTCCCGGAGCACCCCGGCTCGTTGCGGTTCAAGAAGACGGCCGACCGCGCGTTCTACTCACCGAGTCTCGCCGAGGCGATCGCATGGGGGTTCGAGATCAGATGAGCCGCGCCGACTCCGACGAGCACTACGTCCTCAACCTGTGCGAAGAGATCCTCGGCGTTGTCGGGCACCGTCAGGCGAGGTTCGACTGGCTGCGCGGAGACCCGTCACCAACGCGCCCCGTGGGTCGACGCTGCCCGTAGACGGCTACTGGCCGGATCTGAAGCTCGCCGTCGAGTTCCAGGAGGAGCAACACTCGCAGCCGTCTGCTTTCTTCGACCGTCGGGATACGGTGTCTGGGGTCGGCCGCGGCGAGCAGCGCCGCCTGTACGACGAGCGCAAGCGCACCCTGATCCCGGAGCACGGATTACGGCTCGTGGTGATCGAGAAGTCCGCCTTCACCGTGAGGTCGAAGCGGATTGCACATGACCGCGCACGTGACCTCAGGGTTGTCCGTGAGCACCTTGAACCGTTTTGAGCTCACAGCCCCCGCGGAACGGCCGCAGTGCCGTCACCTGATGCTGCCCTGTCCGAACACACGGAAACTATCGCCCTGGCGATCCCTAAGCGACACAGCAACCTCACCCGGCACCCGCTTGGCGGATGATGAGCGACATGACGATGAACGCCGAAAAGATCCCACACATGTCGATGCGCCGTAACCGCCAGCGCTCATGACGTCTGAACGCTTTGACGGACACCAGCAGTCTCTGGCTCTGCACGCGCTGGTGGTCTCCAAGCTGCTGAGAGATCCAGAGCGTGTACTGGAGATCGCCCGGCGCAACGCTAAACACGACCTCGGAGTCGGGAATGTCCACAGCGAGAAGTACATCCGCGAATGGGACCGCTTACTCAAGCAGGACATCCCATCGCTCATCGACGCGATGCTCGATCCGTCCGATCTCGGGATCACGTTGCGCTCGTGCACGCCGTTTACGGGGATCCTCACCGACGACGAGGTGCAGGCAGTCAAACGGCAGTACCGATGACAAGTATTTCGGGGATGTCGGTGGGTGGGTGGGTGGGTAACCTCCCAGACACGGTGAGGTTCTGATCCATAGACCGGTGGGCCACAGCATAGGTATCAATGATCTGCGGCCACATTAGGTATGGAGTTCGCCTGATGCTCCCGCACGTTAATAACCTCTTGGACTCAAGTCCCACAAAGTCTGCGCTTAGAGGTTGAGAAACTCCTGCCGCGCCCGCCACTAAGTGCCACGCTGAAATGTATGCCAAGACCACCACGATGGGCCGTTCCCGTCAGAACGACGGCGGGTATGAGATATGAGGTCCGGACGCACTGCACGCGCCCGGACGGCACCAGCTACCAGCAAAAGCGCAGATTCAAAACCCTCGCCGCCGCTGTCGAGTGGCACACCACTGTCATGTCTGAGCTCCGCCGCGGCCATCAGAAGTCTTCTGCCCCACCGCTAACGGTGCAGCAGGCAGTCGAGGACTGGTTGTCAGGACAAAGGCTCCGGGAGACAACGATGGCAGCATATGTCAGTGCCCTTCGACCAATCGTAGATGCCCTCGGCGACAGGCCTATTGGCTCGATCACCAAAACCGATATCGAGTGCGTCGTGCAATCGTTGCGCACGGGCACATCGGTGTCGGGCACCTGGCACGCACCCCAAAAGCTGAAAGGCAAAACAGTGCGGTCGGTTTGGACCGCGAACACTATCAACCCAATGCTCGCCCGGATGCGTGCAATTATCGCCGACCTCGTTGCTCAGGGCCTGTTGACGCGCAACCCTGCCTCGTTGGTTAAGGCTCTGCATCCGGTGAAACCGATGTTCAAGACACTTGAGGCTGAACAGATTCCGGTCTTATTGCGCGCCACGGAGAATCATCCCTTCGGCATAGCATGGCGGCTGGCGTTGTTGGGACTACGCCGTGGCGAAATCCTCGCATTGACGTGGGATTGCGTCGATTTCCGAAAGAACGCGCTACTTATCTCTCAGGCGCGCATTCCCACACCGGGCGGCTCCCGCGTCGGACCGACCAAGACGGTCAACAGCATTCGCGTCTTACCGATGCCGGCCGACCTCGCCTGGGCCTTGCTTCGCGTGCAAGACCGGCAGGCTCAGCTGCGTGAGCGGCTCGGCAGTCAGTGGCCGAACTCAAACATGGTTGTCCTCGGTAGGGATGGACAACCTCCAAACCCGGGCACATTGACGAGTACGTGGAAGAAGACCCTCAGAGACGCCGGTCTCCCTCACATCCGTCTCCATGACGCCCGTCATTCATGTGCCACGCTAATGCATTTGAACGGCGTCCCAGCTGTGGTGGTCGCCGCCTGGTTGGGCCACGCAGACCCTGGATTCACCTTGCGGACGTATACACACTCGAACCCTGCCGCACTGGCCGAGGCAGCGAAGTTCCTCGACAGCGTCACCCAGTTGATCCCCTCGTCTGAACCGGGCTCGGTCGCCTAACCGCCTATCTTGGCAGGCCACCGCTTCTACACCGAGAGACTCGCAGGTTTAGAAACAAGGCAGCGAAAGCTGTAATAGGAGAACACGTTGCAGACAACAACCGGTTTTATTGATCCCCGAAAAACAGGGAGACCTCCTGATCCACGGGTGTGGGGAGGTCTGCATTAAGAAGTCTACTACGCGCACGCCGGCCACACGATTGCTTTTCAATCTGCAAGGAGCGGTACGTCGGCACCGGTATGCGATTGGTCCGCGCGCACCACTGAGTCTGTCGCTCAGCTGACACTGCCGTCCGGTGCACACTTGGCTGGGAGTCAAGTGGTCGCAGGTTCAAATCCTGTCAGCCCAATAGAGAATTGCACAGTTAGGAGACAGTTCCGCGAGGCCGGCAGCCGTCTTTTCGACACCCGGTACGGGTATGAGTGGCCACGCAAATGACAACCCGCATCCGAATCAGCTTCGTCCGGTTCATTGATTCGGGTCTGATTCGACGGGTACGACCGTGACAGTGGGGACGTGGCCGGTGAGCGTCAACGGCGCCGCACCCGGGCCGACGCCCACGCTGCCAAGGAATTTCAACAGATAGCTCTCGGTGGTCGAGTCCGCGGCGAGGCGCACCACTTTGATTCCTTCGCGTTCGGCTATGCGCTGGCCACCATTCTGTACGCCGATGGGAGTCACGATGATTCCGCCGGATGCGCCCAAGTCGCGGATCGAATACGCGAGCGCCGCCACTGCGTTCTGCTTCACCTTGGAGGTGGTCAGCCGCCGACATTCGATGACGATGACCCCACCACCGTCTGTTGGGACACCCTTGCCGTCGATCTCCCAGTCGGTCGCGTCCCCGACGAGTGTCTGTTTATCGGCCACACGTTTCAATCCGAGACCAAGCAGATCGCTCAACTTCTGGAAGAGAAAGCGTGCCACTTCCTCATAGCTCTGCCACGTCGTCACTTGTTCATTGCTCATTGCGTTGCATTCCTTTCATTCACTAGTCCCCCCGCACCCAGCTTGTCGACCGTGGCCCGCGCAGCGTCCTGACTGGCATCAACCGCGGGGAGAAGGGTTTTACGCCGGGACCGCCCCCATCTTCGGGCGCTGATGAAGAACTGGCCGTCGATTCGGCCGATCGTCGCCGCAACCGTTGACATGCCGACACCCTGAGTCAAGTCCTAAAGTGTCCGAAATCTACTGTTATCCAACATATTTAGTTGATGCGCCAACATTGGGCAAATTTGCATCGGTGGATGGCAACCCGCTTTTACTCGAGGGGGTATTCGCTGACGTCCGCCAACGGTCATAAAGCGTGCCCAGCTGTCTAAAAAATACATCGACGAACGTCGGTGAAGGAGGTTCCAATATCTGGGGTCAAGTAGCCGCCGAGCCCTTCGCAGCAAAACCCTGTACACATCGCCGCTCAGAGCGCTCGGTCGAACCGTCGACGCCCCCGACGGACGTCACCGCTCCGGGAGGCACAGCCTCGACGGCCCCTAGCCTCCCGCGCCGCTGACGCTCAACACCTTTGGCGTACTCCAGTCGCCGAAGGTGAGGCCAGATGATCATCAGCGGACTGAGGGCGATATGCGGGTTCTGGATTGGCGTTCTCGCATGCCTGCGCCGCCGGGTTGGCCACCGCCGAGTTCTCGCGAGTTCAGGTTCCGCGCTATCTGTCGCGCCGCGTTTTTGAGCGCTAAGGGGTGGTGAACAGGTTAAATCGATAACCCGGGTTGGGTCATAAGTGGGTCACGCTCTTATCAGACTCTTAATTAGCGCGACGTGTAGCAAAGCAAAAAGACCCTTCTACCTGCAACTTTCTGGTGGTCCCGGCTGGGTTCGAACCAGCGACCCCTCGCGTGTGAGGCGAGTGCTCTTCCGCTGAGCTACGAGACCGCGTACTGATCGTTGATGGCTGATCAATCGAGGTGAAAGGCTAGCACGAGGGGCCGGAAACACCCCAGCCCGGCCGCCTACGGGCCGCGCACGCAAGGGATTTGTGATTAAACCTCTCGTTCGACTACTGTTTCACTTCGCACCGGGTGACGATCTCATCCGTTGCGCGCGGATGTAGCGCAGTTGGTAGCGCACAACCTTGCCAAGGTTGGGGTCGCGGGTTCGAATCCCGTCATCCGCTCGGAGGGTGGACAGTCATCCCTAGCGGTGGAGTGGCCGAGTGGTGAGGCAACGGCCTGCAAAGCCGTGCACACGGGTTCGATTCCCGTCTCCACCTCCATAAAGACCCCGCGCGATTAGCTCAGCGGGAGAGCGCTTCCCTGACACGGAAGAGGTCACTGGTTCAATCCCAGTATCGCGCACCAGTATTACCGCAGCTAGGCTGCGGTTTTCTTCCCGGGAAATCGGGGCTTGCGTGACGCTGCTATGGGTGCTTAGCGCCAGGGTGAACTTCCCGACAAGGAAAGAATCATCCTTATGGCCATCAACCAGATCATTGACGTCACCGAGTCGGCGGTGCCACCAGAGGGGAATTCAATTCGGGGCGTAAATCGGCCAGATACGGATTGGCCTGTTGCGCTGCACGCACCACTTCGGTATCGATCTCGGCGATGATCGTCCCGGTCCCCGATTCGATGCGGTCGAGAACACCCCCGTCGGGACCGACGATGCTGCTCCGACCGACATAGGTTGTCGCGTTCTCGACACCGTCGTGATTGATGTACGCCACATAGATCTGGTTCTCCCAGGCTCGTGTCCGGATTACGACATCGGCGACGAACTCGAAAGGCGTCATCTGTGCCGTCGGCACCGCAAGCAGATGCGCACCAGCAAGGGCACTCATCCGGACATTCTCGGGAAACTCCACGTCGTAACAAATCATCATGGCGACGTTGACTCCGCGATACTGCACCACGGTCGCGGGTTGGCTCCCCGGCGTGAAATAGGCACGATCGATCTCGCCGAACAGGTGAGTCTTCCGGTGTCGGCCACACACCGCGCCACGCTCATCGACAAAGACAACGTTGTTGTACAGCGCCCCCGTAGCGCCGCTCTCCGCCAGCCCCACGATGATCGCAATCTTGTTCCGTTCAGCGATCGAGCAAACGACATCAAGGTGATCGGCGCTCACGAGCTCGGGTAAACGGTCCCCGATGTCGTAACCGGTGATGAACAGCTCCGGCGTGATGAGCAGATCTGCCTGCCCTGCAAGTCTTCTCGCGACCTGCTCAAGCTCAGCAAGGTTGGCATCCGGATTCGCGGGGTTCCCGGCCGACTGCAGGCCCGCCACTCTTAGTTTCGTGGAAATGGACCCACCTCCGGCTGTCATGGCGTTTTCACCACTGTGAGGTACAGAGTCCTCTTACGCATCCGGCACGCCCAGTTTTGCGGCACAACCGCACACGCCCAGCGGTGGTGAGTCCGGCATTGCCAGGGCCATCCCATTCCCAGCCACGCTGGCGGTTCAACAAACAGTTGAAGCACTATCGCCGGACCTGACAGATATCTGTACACAGCCGACACCAGATGCAAGGATACGCACGTGACTGAGGATGCTTCCGTGGCACAAGCCCGAACACTCCTGGCATCGCTCTACGAGCATGTCAACGAGGTATCGACCACGATGGCCCAAGCCGAACACCTCATCCGACATACCCCGCGCCACAGCACAACCCACCGACATCACCACCGCCGAGCGTCAGCCATGCGCAAAGACCTCTACGAAGCCCACCGCCTCATCGACGGCCTACACCACCGGTACCCCGCTACGCGGGACACGCGGTGGTCCCCTCTGCCGTCACGGCACTAGACGAACCGGCCTCCACCAACGCCCGGCGGGCACGTCGCTCGACCAACAACGGCACAAACTCACGCACCCGGCAGTCAGCGAACTGTGCGTACGCACCCTGCACGACAGCCGAGACGTGCTCAGGCGACAACCATGACTACCTGACCATCAGCCGCTGCTGGACCGCCGCCACTAATGCCTGCTCACCCATCCCAGACATCACGTAAGAGTGAGCCACGATGCCCGAGCCGTCAACCGATAGTTCAGATGCCATTAACCGCCAGAGTGCTCGCCTCGTCGGTCAGTTGACCTACACATGCTCCTGCGAACAGTTCGCCGTCATGTGTTCATTTCTCATTGCACCTGAGTGAAGAAGTCATTCACTCTTTCGTCCTATCGGTAGCTGAACCACTAAGAATCTCGCGATTCTTGCGGCTTGACGATCTGATATTTCCCCACTAGAAATTGCTGGTGCAAGCCGTTCGAGTGAAGTTGAGTAGCCTGTTCATCGCAGGCGGTTTGTTGACTGGGTGCGTGGTTCCCGGCGCCGCGAACGTAGGTCAAGGACACGTCGGCTCAGCCGCCGAAATACTGCCCGATGATGCCCAGATGTCTTCGCTTCTTGCGCTTCGGCTCCATTCCGATACGCGCATTGACAGACTCGATCTCGCAGCAGCCAATGCCCATAACGCGGACACCCATACGAGTTCTGCCGAGTGCCTCGGCGTCGCCTTACCCAGTTGGGGCACCACACTCGGCCAAGCTCCGGTACGTCAGGCGATACAGCAGCAATGGTCGACACGCTGGAAAATCAGGGGCACTGGTACAGGAACCGCGGTAGAGATCCAGATCGTCGAACTCGAGTCTCCCAGCAGTGCCAGAACCTGGTTCACCACGCTGGAGGCGAGCTGGCGGCGCTGCCAAGACAAGCCATTCACCACAAAAGGTCCCGGGACCGGTGCAGTAACCAACCTGGAAGTCAAAAGTGTTGCAGAGGATCCTGTTTCATCAGACTTCATGCATGCGATCATCGCCGAGTCGACCGGACCTCAGCATCTGGCACCACGCCAAACGCAACGAGCCGCCGTCCAGACATCGCAGTACATCATCGACGTTTCAGTGCATGGACACAGCGACACCACAAGCGACAAGGCCCAATCCGTGGCACGCCTGGTCAAAGCTAACGCCACCGCATAAACACCCCTCAGCGCTCGCTTCCGTCATCGTCACCGGGCCTGTCTCGGTGTTCGCGACGTAAGGATCTTGTAAACCCGAAAGCCATCCGTGTGCCGAAAACCCTTGCTGTTCAGCGATTTCAGCAAGTTCACAGCAATTCTGTGACCGGCGTCATAGATGCCGAGTTCAACTGACAGTTGTACCGTCTCAACTGTCACAAGGACGTGTCGCTCCCGGGTATCAATCAATTCCACTGCTCCTTCAGCCGCAGAGTGATTGGAGTCCCTCGTGCCATTATGCACTGTCCCGAAAGTTCGTTTCTACAATGGTGTGGACATCCCCCAGCTTGGCCTCGGCGTCGCCGCCATCCCCGATTCTGAGGCGGAAACCATTGTCCGGCAAGCACTTGACGCCGGATACCGGCATATTGACACCGCCACCAGATATGGCAATGAACGCGGCGTCGGTCTCGGCATCTCCCGCTCGGGCGTACCCCGGGACGAAGTTTTCATCACCACAAAGCTGTGGGTGGACGATTTCTGTGATGCCGCTGGCGCTTTCGCGCGGAGCCTTGAAGCGCTCGGCACCGACTATGTGGATTTGTTCCTGATCCATTGGCCCGCACCGGATCACGGTCAGTACGTGACCGCGTGGCAGCAGATCGTGGAGCTCTATCTCTCCGGCAACATTCGCGCCATCGGGGTCTCCAACTTCGAGCCCGAGCACGTACAGGCCATTGTCGACGCAACCGGCGTGCTGCCGGTGATCAACCAGGTGGAGCTGCACCCGTACTTCCAGCAGCGAGAGTTGCGGCAGTTCAACACCGACCGCGAAATCGTCACGGAGGCATGGAGTCCCCTCGCCCAGGGAATCGGTACCACCGGAGATTCCCCACTGGCCGCGCTGGCCGCCAAGCACAACAAGACACCAGCACAGCTGATCCTGCGTTGGCATATCGAACTAGGTCATGTGGTGATTCCCAAGACCTGCTCGCCCAGCCGATTGACCGAGAATCTGCAGATCTTCGATTTCAGTTTGCCCCCAGAAGATCTCGAGGTATTCGGTCAGTTCGACCGACCCAATGGCAGGCTCGGGACACACCCCAACGAGGGATTCTCGGCACACCATTCGGCGCGAAGCAGATGGCACCGGGAGCAGCTGGCAAGGCGGGCGGCCTAGCGCTCCCCCATCCGAACACGCCCAGCAGCGACAAGTTCGGCATTGCTTGCGGCCAGCGATCCATCCGGCAGACGCAGCGTGTCCTCAAGCCCTATCCGTGTGGCGAGCCCCCGCGTCGCCGCGAGGTCGAGCATCGGCCACGCCGATGAGTCCTCACCGTGCAGCAGCACATCGAGAGCGCCGGACACACGAACCTGTGCCAGCATGCGCACCGCCTGCTCTTCGACCTCGGTGCCGGCCACCCCACCCGGCAGCTCCAGCAAGACACGGAAACACTCCCTGCGTAGCGGTGAGCCCGACCACGACAGGGCGGCCGCCTCGTTCCACAACCCCGCCTCCACACCGATGCCACGCGCCAACAGCGTCTCGGCGACCTTGGTCGCACCGTCCTCATGCCAATTCACCGAGGCGAAGTCCGGCAGTTCGGTCCACCCGTTGATGGCCGCACAACGCGCGCCCGGATCGGCCAGGGCCCACGCGCCGGTGGTGACGCCGACGGGAAGACCCGGGCACTGCGCCCGGATGGCCACAACGACGGGATCGACCGCGCTCGCCAGCAGCGAGTCGAACCCGTTGGCGTCCTTGGCATGAACGTGAACCGCCGCCGCCCCCGCATCCCGACATGCCGCGGCGTCCGCCGCGATCTCGGCCGGCGTGCAGGGGATTGCGGGATGCTGGTCATTGCGCCGCACCCCGTTCAGACATGCTTTCAGGTACCCCACTTGCACGCCCCCTACCGGTGGATCGGCCCGTCGCTGTCGCTCAGCGCCCGCCCGGAGCCTCCCGAGGTTTCGGCGATGATCTGCGCCGCAATGGATATCGCGGTCTCTTCGGGTGTGCGGGCATTGAGATCCAGGCCCAGCGGGCTGTGTAGCCGTCGCAGCTGATCGTCGGTGACGCCGTCCTCGCGCAGGCGGGCCACCCGGTCGGTGTGGGTGCGTCGCGAGCCCAGTGCGCCGACAAAACCCACCGGCCCCGCAAGAGCTGCGACCAGCATCGGCACGTCGAACTTCGGGTCGTGCGTCAGCACGCACACCACGGTGCGCCCGTCAACGCGCCCGGCCGCCGCTTCGGCGCGCAGGTACCGGTGCGGCCAGTCGACCACCACCTGATGCGCGTGCGGGAACCGCGCCGACGTCGCGAACACCTCACGGGCATCGACCACCGTCACCCGGTAGCCGAGCTGACTGCCGACGCGGCTCAACGCCCGCACGAAGGCGTTGGCCCCTGCCAGGATCATCCGCGGCGGCACACCGAATGCCTGGACGAATACCCGCGGCAGCGCGGATTGATCGGGCTCACAGCGATCGGCACCTGCCACCCCACTGCGCCCCGCACGCACCAGCGACGCGATATCGCCATCGATCTGCGGCCACGGCGCCGGCTCACCCGCGCGCACCAGAGCCCATTCCGGAATACCCGCCAGCGTGCTCACCAAGGCCGCGGGCTCCCCTGCTTCCGTCAGGCTGCGCAGTGGGAGCAGCAGCGGCAGCCGCTCGGCGCCAACGCATTCGGTGAGGACCTCAATCTCGCCGCCGCATGTCAGTCCCGGCGCGATCCCGTCATCGACACCGAACCGCTCGCTCACGCACAGGCCGGTCTCCAGGACCTCGCCCGCGGTCTCGATGACCGCGGCCTCCACACAGCCACCCGACAGTGATCCGATGACCACCGAATCGGCCGTCACGATCATCGCCGCGCCGGGCTCACGCGGAACCGCACCGCTGACCTCCACCACGCGGGCCAGCGCGACCGCGTCACCTGCCTCGATCAGTTCAACCAGATCGCCGAGTATGTCTTTCATGAGGGCACTCCTGCGCCGGATTCGTTGATGGCCTGCCACACGCGCGCCGCGTTCATCGGTAGGCGATGCATCCGAACTCCGACGGCATCGCGGATGGCATTGGCCAATGCCGGCGCCACCGGGTTGTACGGAGATTCACTCATCGACTTGGCACCCAGCGGCCCCAGGGTGTCGTAGGTGTCGGCGAAGTAGACCTCGGTATCGGGCAGATCCACCAGCTGCGGAATGTGGTAGTTGCGCAAGGTCGCCGTGCTGACGATACCGTCCTGCACGATGATCTCTTCGTAGAGCGCTGAGCCGATGGCCTGTGCGACACCGCCTTCCACTTGTCCACGGCACTGCTGCGGATTGATGATCACCCCGGCATCGGCGGACTGCACCGACTGCAAGATCCGCACGGTGCCGGTGTCCGGATGCACCCCGACCCGGAACGCCTGGACATTGAACGCGACCGACCGCGGTGTGCCCTCGTGGCGTCCCACCGCCGTCAGTGCCTGCGGCGCCGAGGTGGCGATATCGGCAAGCCCGAGCAGCTGACCGCCGATCTGCACACCGTCCGGTCCTAGCACACACCGCGATTCCGGTACCGCCAGCTTCTCCGCGGCAAACCGGATAATCTTGTCCCGCAACAGCTCTGCTGCCCGGTGCACGGCCAGCCCCGCGACGGTGGTGCCCGCCGATCCGAAGGCGCCGGTGTCGTGGCCCACCTCATCGGTATCTGCCTGGTGCACATCGATCTGACATGGTGCGCACCCCAGCACGGCGGCCGCAAGCTGCGCGTGCACGGTGGTGGTGCCGTTGCCGAATTCGGCCGAGCCCACCGAGATCCGGTAACGGCCCCGCTCGTCCAGCTCGGCGCGCGCATCGGCCACATGCCCGCGTGGGGGCACGGTCGCGATCATGGCGACGGCCATGCCCTCGCCCACCTTCCAGTCCACGGGCAAGGCCGATCCGTTGCGTACCGGGTCGGCCGCGCCCTGCGCCAGCGCGTGCTGCGCCAGGTCCAGGCACTGGTCGAGCCCGTAGCTGCCGAATTCCAGGTCGTCCTCCTCCACCTCCCAGCTGACGAAGGGATCGCCTGGGACGATGACATTGCGGCGCCGGAACTCGAACGGGTCGATGCCGAGTTCGCGGGACAGCTCGTCGAGGGCCGACTCGATCCCGAACAGCACCTGCCCCAACCCGTAGCCGCGGAACGCACCGGACGGGATGTTGTTGGTATATACGGCCTGCGCATCGACTCTCTTATTGGCGCAACGGTATTGAGCCATGGACTCGTTGCAGCCGTGAAACATGACGCCCACGCTGTGGTTTCCGTAGGCCCCGGCATCGGAGAGCACGTCCACGGCCAGCGCCGTCAGTACGCCGTCCGGACCTGCCGCGGCGGTCACGTTCACCCGCATGGGATGACGGCACGGCGCGAGGGTGAACTGGTCGGTGCGGCTGAACTCATAGACCGCCGGCGCGCCAGTGGCACGCACCGCCAGCAGTACGAGGTCTTCGGTGAGCATCTCCTGTTTAGCGCCGAACCCGCCGCCTACCCGTGGCGCGAACACCCGGACCTGTTCGTGCGCAAGGCCGAAGATATGGCAGAGCTCATCGCGCACTAGGAACGGCACCTGGCTGCTGGTGCGCAGAACATAGCGCCCGTGCTCGTCCCGCCACCCCACCGCGCCGTGTGTCTCCAGGTGAACATGCTGCACGCGGGCGGTCTGCCAGCTGCCACTGATCACAGCACCGGTCTCCCTCGCCCGGGCCAGGGCCGTCTCGACGTCGCCGACCTCACCGTGCACCTCGGCGACAAGATTGCGCGCGGGGTCGGCAATCCTGGCACTGGCCCCCTTATCCCCGTGCACCCGGTGCGCACTCGGCTGCTGCGTCAGGTCGGGGTCGAATACCGCGGGCAATACCTCGTATTCGACCTCGATGTGCTCGAGCGCCCGGTGCGCGATGGTTGGCGAGTCCGCCACGACCGCCGCGACGCGCTGCCCCGCGAACCGCAGCACACGATCGAAAACCAGAGTGTCATCGGGATCATCGGTGCGCTCGTGATGGCGCGCGGTGGAGAACGCCACCCCGGGGTCGTCGCGGTAACACAGCACCGCGCGCACCCCCGGCAGGGCACCGGCCCTGGCGGTGTCGATGCGCATGATGCGGGCCGACGGGTGCGGACTGCCCAGCACCGCAATATGTCCCACACCGGAGGGCAACTGATCCATAGTGTACGGCTCGGTGCCGGTGACCACCCGCGCGGCAGCCGGAGCACTGACGGTCTCTTTCGGTGGTGCGACACCGCAGATCGCGGCGCGAATGGGCCGGTACCCAGTGCAACGACACAGGTTGCCCTTCAACGCATTTCCCAGGTCCTGGGTCTGATCCTCGGTGAGCGTCGCCGCCGTCAGCACCATTCCGGCCGTGCAGAATCCGCATTGGAAACCGGCATGACCGATGAAACCACGCTGCATGGGATGCAGGTCATGTTCCTCTCCGAGACCTCGGACCGTGAGGATCTCGGCATCGGTGACCCGATGTGCGGGCACGATGCACGAGTGTTGCGATGCCCCGTCCACCAACACGGTGCAGGCACCGCAATCACCGGCATCACAGCCCTTTTTGACCTCGGAGTGGCCGTGTTCACGAAGAAACGTGCGCAGGCACTGCCCAGGCCGCGGGGTGGTGTCGATGATCTGGCCGTTGACCTTCATCGGTGTCCGCCCGTCAGCTCCTCGGCGACCTCGCGGGCCAGCTGCGCGGTGACCGCGCGCCTCCAGTCGGCAGTGCCGTGGGCATCGGTGTGGAATTCCGGGCCGGGAATGCCTGCCGCGGCCTCGAATACATGTTCCAGGTCGGCCGGGACCCGTAGCACGATCGGCCTACGCGTCCCGGCGGAGATTCCGAGCACAATGTCCTCACCGTCAAGCCTGCCAGTGACCAGGGCGCCGGAGCGGCCCAGCGCGGAATAGGCAATCTTGCGTAGCGCTGTCGGCTGCGCCAGCGCAGTGGACGGAAAAGTTATGGCGCGCAGTACATCACCGGGCTGCAGCACGGTCTTGTTGATGTCGGTGACGAATTCCGTAATGGCGCAGCGCTCGTCGGTGCCGTCGCGACGCCAGATGAGCAATTCGGCATCCAGGGCCGCGCACAACGAGATCATCGCTCCCGCGGGCAGACCCAGACAGATGTTGCCACCGACCGTCGCGGCACGCCAGATCTTGAATGAGGCCAGCAGCGCACGCGCGCACTGCCCAAAAAGGACGGTCGCACTCCATTCGGGTGGATACGACGCATTGATGAGGCGTTCGATACTGCAGGTGGCCGCGACCTCCAAGCCGCCCGCGTCGACCACGAGATCGGGCCACCGCATACCGGCCAGGTCCACCAAACGCCGCAGTCCCGGCTGCGGTTCGCTCATCAGCCAGGTGCCACCTGCCAGTACGCCGTCCTGTGCCCCGAGGCCGCGCAGATCAGCGCGCTCTCGCGGAATCAGCACCGAGTCGATGGTGTGCAGATCCATCAGCGCACCCTGCCCATCAATCCATGATGCGCTGCCTGCACCGCGACCGCGATCCGATCGGTATCCACCGTCAGCATCGCCCCGTCTCTGACGACCGCTCGCCCATTCACCCAGGAACACCTGATGGGTGGGACCGCACCCAACATCAGAGCGGCCACCGGGTCGTCGATGCCGCTGTGGCCCAGCGTGCGCAGATCCCATAGCACCAGGTCCGCGCACTTACCGGCCTCGATCGAGCCGATTTCGTCGGCGCGGCCCAGCAGGCGGGCGCCGCCCAGTGTCGCCAGCTCCAATGCGGTGCGAGTGCTCAGTGCCGTCGGCCCCCCGACCGCTCGTGCTAGCAGCAGCGCCTGGTGTGCCTCCTCCAGCATCCGTCCCGACTCGTTGGAGGCCGCACCATCCACCCCCAGACCCACCGGCACCCCAGCCGCCAGCAGCTCTCGGGTGCGGGCGATACCGGCGCCCAGGCGCCCGTTGGAGGTCGGGCAGTGCGCGATTCCGGTACCCGTGCCAGCCAGCCGGCCAATGGCCGCATCGTCGAAGTGAATCCCGTGCGCGAACCACACATCGGGGCCCAGCCAGCCCAGCCGTTCCATGTAGTCGAGGGGGCCGCAACCAAACCGTTCGGCACAGTAGTCAGTTTCGTCCTGGGTCTCCGCGAGATGCGTATGCATCCGGACGCCGTGCTCGCGAGCCAAGAGCGCTGACTGATGCAAGAGCTCCCCGCTCACCGAGAAGGGCGAGCAGGGCGCCAGACCGATGCGCACCATGGAGCCCGGCGCCGGATCATGCCAGCGGGCGATGGCCGCGGCGCTGGCCTCCAGGGCGGTATCGATCGACTCCACCAGGCTGTCCGGCGGCAGGCCCCCGACGGACTGTCCCAGGTCCATCGAGCCACGTGTCGGGTCGAAACGCAGCCCGACTTGACTCGCCGCCGCGATCTCGGCTTCCAGCAGATCGCCTGCCCCCGAAGGGAACACGTAGTGATGGTCGGTCGTGGTGGTACAGCCCGACAACGCCAGCCAGCTCAATGCGCCCTGTGCCGCAACGTGCAGGCTGTCGGCGTCGATACCCTCCCACACCGGGTATAGCTGGGTAAGCCATTGGAAGAGTGTGTGATCGGCGGCGAGTCCGCGGGTGATCCACTGATAGAGGTGGTGGTGGGTGTTCACCAATCCCGGCGTGAGCAGACAACCACGGCCGTCCACACGTTCGGCACCCTCCAGTGTCCGCCACGGGTTCTGTTCTCCGGCCGGCAATACCGCGGCGATCCGCTGGCCATCGATGACGACGGTCGCACCGTCGAGCTCACGCCCGTCGTAATCGACCGTGGCCGCGAATACGTTCTCGATCAATGTGATTGAGCTCATCGGCCGGACTCGCTGCCGTGCCTCGGGCTGCGGATGTGACGCGTGGTGTGCACTATGGTGCGATGCACCCGATTGCGGCCACCGTCTACCGCGGGCACATCTTCCACATCGCGGGCTCTCCCGGCGTGGCAGATGCGGCCGCGCATCTGCAGTCGATACCCGATGGGGCGCTGGCGGTCGGCATCGATGGTGTAATCGCCTACTGCGGCACCTACCCGCAACTGCCCCAGGCCTACTCCGCGTGGCCCGTGCACGATCATCGCCCCGGATTCCTGCTGCCCGGTTTCGTGGACACCCATATGCACTTCCCGCAGACCTACTGCACCGATTCCTATGGCGGCGGCCAACTGTTGGAGTGGCTGGAGCGCTGCATCTTTCCCGCCGAGGCCCGCCTGGCCGACCCGGTGCTGGCACAGCGCGCTGCCGAAACCTTCTGCCGCCGCCGGATCACCGCCGGAACCACGGCCGCGATGGTGATGGGCTCGGCTTTTCCTCAGGCCCAGGAGGCCTTGTTCGCGGCGACCCGCGCCGCGGGCCTGCGGATGGTGAGCGGACGCGGTGTGCAGACCACCGGGCCCGACAGCGCCACGCCACTGCTCACCACGACCGAGCACGCAATCCGGCTGTGTGCCGACGAAATCGACAGCTGGCATGGCGACTCCCTCACAGATGTGGCGCTCGTGCCCCGCTTCTCGCTGTCGGTCACGCCCGACACCCTCGCGGCGCTTGGCCAGCTCTACGACGAGGTGCGGGGTAAGGGTGTCTACTTCCACTCTCATCTCAACGAGAACGCCCGGCCGGGCACCGGAGAGGTGGATGCCACCCTGTCCGCATACGGGGTCAGAAGCTACCTGGATACCTATGACGGTCATTTTCTGCCCGGCTCCCGCAAGGGCGGCTCCACGCTGCTGGGCCGCAGGAGCATTCTGGCCCATGCCGTGCACTGCCAGGACGGGGAACTGGCCCGCATGGCGGATACCGGAACCTCCATCGCACATTGCCCCACCTCCCAGCTGTTCCTGGGTTCCGGGACCATGCCGTGGCGCCGCACCGTCGACAGTGGAGTCAACATCGCCCTGGGCACCGATGTGGGTGGTGGCGACGAATGGCTGTTGACGCGCGTACTGAACGACTGTTTCAAAGTCCATATGACCGAACCCGCTTCGGCCGCGATATCTCTACACCCCGCCGAGCTGCTGTTCACCGCCACGCTTGCCGGGGCGCGCGCGCTGGACCGCGAGGACACGTTCGGCAACCTGGACCAGGGCAAGGACGCGGACTTCCTGATCATTGACCCCCACCGATGGGAACCGTTGGCCGACAACCTTTCCCACGGCATCCACTCCGACGACGAGCAGTTGGCCACCGAGCAGACACTGTTTCGCCTGCTGATGGGGCTGCGGGAACCGGCCATCAGCTCGGTGCACGTGCGCGGACGGGATATCACCGACTACCTCGACTGCTAGGTCAGCCAGGACAGGTGCGGGTCCCAGGCCGGCCCGGCATCCGGTGCGTCATCCCGGGTCACGATGGCCTGAATCAATCCGTACGGACGGTCATCGGCATGAAAGACCTCGTTGGGGTTCTCCAGCCCGAACGGTGACAGGTCGTACACAAAGTGGTGTTTGTTGGGCGCCGAGAGGCGGACCTCGGCGATCAGCGGGTAGGCCTCCAGGATCGCCGTGCCCATCTCGTACAACGTCTGCTGCAGGGCCAGCGAGTGCACGGTGGCGAAGCGCTCCAGGATGATCTGCTTCACCCCGAGATAGGTCTGGTCCCAGTCGATCTCGGTACCGATGAAACGCCATTTGGCGACCAGCGAGGTGGCCATCACCCGGTCGTTGGTGGGCTGCAGGATCGTGTACTTGTCTTCTAGGAAATCGTGGAACTCCGAACCCGTCGACTTCAGCACGACCAGATCTTTGAGACCGCCGATCACCCAGGTCCGCTGCGCCGCACCCACACCCTCGACGGTGATCTCGGCGGTGCGCACCTCCTGACCTTTACGAACCCAGGCGTGATCATGTTCGCGCCCATCGACAAGGACCCTCTCCCAGGCGTATTCGTCAATCTCAATGCGCGCGCCGGTTACCGGCTCATACTCGTCCACGAAGTGGTACGCCAGGTCCAGACCATATCGCTCGATGGTCTCGATGCCCTTCTCCTTGGCGTACGCGTAGATGGTCTGCTTCTGACTGTCGGTGGGCAGCACCTTGCGCTGATCGCCATCGGTGTAGGCCGCGGCGAAGTCCCCGCGCAGTGCGCTACCGACGTTGAGGTCCTTGATCTCATGGCGCGGAGAGTCCCGGTAGATCCGGACGACTCGGTTCTCGGCCTTGCCGTACTGGTTGCCTCCGAGCACGATTCCCATGGATGCGTTCCTTTCTCAGCTGCCGCGATAGGTGGAGTAGGCGTACGGGCTCAGCAGCAGCGGCACATGCAGGTGCCCACTACCGTCCGCCAGGAAGCTGATGATCACTTCCGGGTAGAACCCATCGATCCCGTTGTCGGTGAACCAGGTTCCCGTGTCGAACACCAGCCGGTACGTGCCTGCGGCTAGCACCGCCCCGGCAAGGTCGGCAATCCTGCCCTCGGAATCGGTTGTGCCGCTGGCCACCAGAGACTCTGCGCCGTCCAGCAGCCTCACGCGCACCCCCTGCGCCGGCCGCCCGGAAACCGCGTCCAGTACATGGGTACTCACACCCGTCACGATCCGTCCTCCGTCTCGATGTCATCGGCATGTCTGCCCGCCGGGCCCAGCATCCGCGCCAGGCGGCTGCGATTGATCTTGCCCAATTCCATTCTCATGACCCGGCGTTCGTTCTGGGGGTCATTCTTGAGCCGCTCCTGCAGGATCGCCAGCAGTTCCCCGGCGGGCCTGCCATTGGCAAACACGAGATACACGTAGCCAAAACGCTTCTCGTACTCGGCATTGCATTCCTTGAGCTGGGCCAGCACCGTGGCCTCGGCACCGGCCACACCGGACTGCTCCCGGCGCGAGGCCGCGTTATCGGGCCGCTCCCCGATCCTCGGGTGCCCGTCGAGCGCCTCGTCCAGATCCGAGTCAGTGAGCTCGGCCAGGATCAGGTCCGCCCGGTTGTACAGGGCCTCCTCATCACGAAAGGGGCGCCCGGCCGCCACCCGCACCGCCCAGATCCGCGAAGTGCAACACTCGTAGAGCCAGTGGATCGCCTGGTTATCGGTGAGCTCGTTGAAGCTTTCGATTCCCCGCCAGTCAACGCGCCGCATGGAAATCCTCGTAACGCCCGAAGCGGGCCGCCGTGATGGGATTGGCGTCGGCCACCAGATCATCGAATCGGTAATTGGCGATCTTCGCGATCTCGATGAGGGCGAAGGAGCGCTCGCTGGTTGTCGAATTCTCCATGCGGCTCCACCCGTTGCGCAGCACCCGTTCGTAACGCTCGGTCTCTCGTGCGCAGATCACCAGCGGGAAACCGAAATGCTCGCGATAGGCGTTGGCCAGGCTCACTACATTGTTCAGCTCACCCTCGTCGAGGGTCTGCAGGATGGTGTGGTCGACGGCTGCCATCTCCCCAGCTTCGTCCTCGGCACCCAGATCGGGGAACGATCTGATGAGTTCGAGCTGCTGCTCGTCGCTGCCGGTGAGCATCGCCTCCTGGAATGCGCTGCGCAGATCGTGTGCGTCGGTGAAGGGCCGCTGCTGGTAGGCGCGATCCACGACCCAGTGCACGTCCTGGACCAGGCTGCCGAACGTGTGACGAAACTCGTCGAGGGTCATCTCATTGACCTGCGCGAGCCGAATGGCGCCTCCCCCCGCCACCGCCACGCCGCGGCTACCGGTGTGGAAGAACAGTAGGTTCAACACGATCGCGGTGATGGCGCCCATGGTGATGCCGGTGCTGAACGGAATCTGCAGCAGCCCCGGTACGGCCTGGTCGATTCCCGGGAGCGCGGGAACCGCGATATCGCGCCCGCGGTCCAGGACGGTTGACGGGCCCGAAGACTGGGAGAACTGCACGTACATTCCCATGGCCAGCGAGGTACTGGCGATGATCAGGTTGCGGTGGTCGTTGAAGTCGACCTTGCCCAGTGTCTGGATGCCGACGACGGCCACCGTCGCGAACAAGGTCATCGCGGCCCCGCCCAGCACCGGGGCCGGGATCGACTCCACGATCTTGGCGGTCTTGGGCAGCACGCCCAACACCATCATGATCAGCCCAGCGGTCGCTACCACCCAACGACTCTTGACCCCGGTGAGGCGCACCAGCCCGACGTTCTCCGAGAACGCCGTGTACGGAAACGAGTTGAAGGTGCCGCCGATCATGGTGGCAATGCCGTCGGCGCGCACCGTGGCGGCGATATCCGCCCCGCGTACCCGCTTGCCGACGATCTCGGCGGTGGCGAAGACCGCGCCGGTGGATTCGACAGCGGTCACCATCAGCACCACGATCAGCGACACCACCGCAATAACATCGAAGCGCGGGGCGCCGAATGCGAATGGCGAGGTGAACCCGATCCAGCCCGCCTCACCCACCCGCGTGAAATCGGTGTCACCGGCAAGCCAGGCGATGGCGGTACCGGCAACCAGACCCAGCAGCACCGCGATGGTGCTCCAGAAGCCCCGGAAGAACCTCTGCATCAGCACGATCAGCACGATGGTGCCTGCCGCGTACATGAGCCAGCGCCCGTTTCCGGGATCGTGCGCCGCGACCGGGCTGTGCGGGTTGCGGACGGCGTCGCCGATGCCCACCGGCAGCAGCGACACTCCGATGATCGTGATGACCGAGCCGGTCACGATCGGCGGGAAGAAGCGGATGAGGCGGGCGAAGAACGGCGCGATGAGAAAGGTGAACGCGCCCGCCGTAATGACGGCGCCGTAGACGGTGAGCAGCCCCACCCTGCCGCCGCCGTGGTCGTTGGCGATCTTGATCACCGGCGCCAGGGTCGCGAAGGTGACCCCTTGGAGCAGCGGCAGCCGCACGCCGATCTTCCAGAACCCGACCGCTTGCAGGATCGAGGCAATACCGCAGGTAAACAGGTCTGCGGTGATCAACATGGTCAGCGCCTCGGCGTCCAGGTTAATGGCACGCGCGATGAGCAGCGGCACCAGCACCGCGCCGGCATAGAACGCGATCACATGCTGGATGCCCAAAGTGACGAGCTTGCCCGCGGACGGCACCTCGTCGACGGGATGGACTCTCCTCATCGCAGAACCTCCCTGCATCGGTGCGTCCGCGCTACCTGCCGACCGCCGAAGCGACGCTAGATCGACCGTGTTGCGGCCAGGTTGCCGGGTGTCTATATCTTTCCGGCGGGTCAGCGCGCTACGTTTCGGCGATTACGTCCAATTGCCCTGCGGCAGCGACTATCACCGACTCCAAGCGGTCGTGGTGGGTCGCCGCGACGGACAGCAGAGCCTCGGTATCGCCCCTTGCCACCGCTGTGATCATCGCCTCATGGTCGGCGTGTAGCTGCAGCTGATCCGACGCGGAAACCGTCCGCATCACCTGGAACGGCTCGGTCAGATTCCAGGTGGCCTCGAACATGTGCAACAGGCGGTGCATGCCGCAGGGAATCACCAGTGCGCGGTGAAAGCGCCGGGAATGCAGGTGAAAAGCACGCGCATCGCCTTCGATGGTGGCCTGTTGCAGCCGCTCATGTTCGGCCAGCGCGCGATCCAGATCCTCAGGCGTTGTCAGCGCCACCGCCTGTGCGAGCGCGGCACGCTCGAGAACACCTCGGGTGAAATAGATCTCGCGAAGCTCGGGAAGCGTGAGCTGCGCCACGCGGTAGCCCCCATTGGCCCGATGATTGACAAGCCCTTCGGCGACAAGGGTCTTGAGTGCTTCCCGTACCGGGATGGGGCTGATTTGGTAGGTGTCGGCGACCTCACTGATGGGGATCGTGGAACCCGGCGGCGCGGCACCCTCGAGGATGGCCCGCCGCAACCCGTCGAGCACGCTCGTCTGGTCATGCCCGGACCGGTTGGCGCGCAGCTCGTTGATCAGCCTGCGGTAGCGGAACGTACGTGACATTCGCCCTCCATCGCCGTCTGCCGAACCCCGATCTTGTCAGTGGTCGTGCCCGGCTGCTATCGCTGGCGACATAGAGTTAACGCGAACGTTTCATGACGCGGCGCCCGGGACAACGCCGTACCCCACGCCCGTCGCGGCCGACGTACCCTGTCGGCCATGCGCATACGCGTCATCAACCCCAACACCACCGAGGCCATGACGAAGGCCATCGAAGCGGTAGCGCATTCAGCGGCCTGGACGGGAACCAGTATCACCACGGTCAACCCGGCGATGGGGCCGGTCTCGATCGAGAGCCACTACGACGAGGCGTTGAGTGTGCCCGGTGTGCTGGCCGAAATCCGCCGCGCTGAATCCGAAGGCGCCGAAGGGTACGTGCTGGCCTGCTTCGGCGATCCCGGCCTCGATGCCGCCCGGGAACTGGCCGCCGGTCCGGTGGTCGGCATCGCCGAGGCCGCCATGCACATGGCCAGTCACCTCGGCAGGGGGTTCAGTGTGGTCACCACCTTGGAGCGCACCGCCGGCCGCGCCCGGGATCTGGCCGAACGCTATGGAATGTCCCGCTTCTGCCAGGGAGTGCACGGTTGCGATATCGCGGTGCTGGACTTGGAGACAAACCCCAAGACCAAGGACATTCTCATCGAACACTGCCAACGCGCGGCACGCGATGACGGCAGCGATGTGATCGTGCTGGGTTGTGCGGGAATGGCCGGGCTGTGCCGGGATATCTCCTCCGAGATCGGGCTACCGGTGATCGATGGTGTGGCAGCCGCGGTGAACCTGGTGCAATCGTTGGTGTCCATGGGCCTGCGCAAGTCGGGACGGGGCGAGTTTGCCACGCCGCCAATCAAACCCTATGCCGGACTGACGGATTCGTTCGGTTCAATATCCGCGGGGTGAACCCGACGCCAATGTTCGGCGATGTCGATGCGTTTGGCGATCCACACCCCCTCATGGGCCTGCACATGGTCGAGGAACCGCTCGAGCGCGACTGTCCTTGCCGGCCGGCCCACGAGCCGGCAGTGCAGGCCCACCGACAGCATCTTCGGGCTGCCCGCCTCCCCCTCGGCGTACAGGCAATCGAAGGCATCTCGCAGATGCGTGAAAAATTGTTCCCCGCTGGGGAATCCGGCCGGTGAGGCAAACCGCATGTCATTCGTGTCGAGCGTGTAGGGCACGACCAAGTGGTCGGTCGCACCGCCGTGAGCAGGTACCCGCACCCAGTACGGCAGGTCATCGGCGTAGGAGTCGGAGTCATAGGCGAATCCCCCGTGCTCGACCACCAGTTGCCGGGTCTGTGGGGAGTCACGGCCGGTGTACCAACCCAACGGGGCGGCGCCGGTGAGGTCACGCAGAATCTGGACTGCCTGCGCCATGTGCTCACGCTCGATATCCGGGGACACCAGCTGGTAGGACTGCCACCGCAGCCCATGGCACGCAATTTCGTGCCCGAGCTCAGCGAACGCCGCCACCGCCTCCGGGTTGCATTGCAACGCCCGCGCCACGGCGAAGATCGTCAGTGTCAAGCCACGGCGCTCGAACACCCGCAGGACCCGCCAGAGCCCGGCGCGTGAACCATATTCGTACAGCGATTCCATGCTCATGTGCCGGTTCGTGAACGGCTCCGCCGGCACCATCTCCGAAAGAAATGTCTCCGAGGCGGCGGATCCGTCCAGCACGTTGTTCTCGGCGCCCTCTTCATAATTGAGCACGAACTGCACCGCGATACGCGCCGCACCAGGCCAGCGCGGGTGCGGTGGGGTACGTCCGTAACCCACCATATCGCGGGGTGTCGCCTGTTCAGTCTCGTTATGAGCCATCGTGGGCACGATAGTAGGCCGCCCGATTTGCCGCACCGAATCACGTTCCGGTGGAGGAATTCTGGCCCGGGAAAATATTGTTTCTGCGCAACACGATGGCAACACCGAGCACTTAACTTCGGGTGTCACCAGCTTTTCTGGCTGGTCGACGATTCGGAGGAGGCTACGTGACCGGCGTAATCACGGCTGATGCCATCGCCCCGGCCAGCGGCCACAACGCCGCCGGGGACAGCGTGATCAAACCCGGATACGACCCGGCGTTGACCAATGGCGATCTGGCCCCGCTGCGGGCACAGAGTTGGACCAGCTACAACTTCTTCGCGTTCTGGATGTCCGATGTCCACAGTGTCGGCGGCTACGTCTTCGCGGGAAGTCTTTTCGCGCTGGGAATCTCAGCCTGGCAGGTGCTGCTGGCACTGACGATCGGCATTGTGGCGGTGTACTGGCTGTGCAATCTGGTGTCACGACCTTCCCAGCAGGCCGGCGTGCCGTACCCGGTAACCGCACGGATTGCCTTCGGTGTGCGGGGCGCCAATCTTCCCGCTCTGATCCGCGGCCTCATCGCCGTCGCCTGGTATGGCATCCAAACCTATCTGGCTTCAACGGCATTCGTACTCCTGGCGGTGAAGTTCCAGCCCGCCCTGGGCCGCTATGGCGATGCCGACGAGTACGGCTTTCTCGGTCTATCGTTACTCGGCTGGGGTGGCTTCCTGCTGATGTGGGTGCTGCAGGCCGCCGTCTTCTGGAACGGCATGGAGGCGATTCGTAAGTTCATCGACTTCTGTGGCCCCGCCGTGTACGCGGTGATGGTGGCACTTGCGCTCTATCTCGTCGTCGCGGCCGGCTGGCAGAACGTGCATTTCGGCCTGGCATCGGGTCCGCCGAAAACCGGGTTCGCCGCGGTGGCGACAGTGCTGAGTGCGATCGCACTGGTGGTGTCCTATTTCTCGGGGCCCATGCTCAACTTCGGCGATTTCTCGCGGTACGGGCGCAGCTTCGAGGAGGTCAAGCGCGGCAACTTCCTGGGATTGCCGGTGAACTTCCTGTTCTTCGCGGTGTTGGCGGTGTGCACGGTGTCGGCAGGGGCAACGGTCATCGGCCGCGGCGAGGACGGCGCCATCATCACCGACCCGGTGCTGATCGTGGACAAAATCGACAACACCACCGCGGCAGTACTGGGTGTGCTCACCTTCGCGATCGCCACCATCGGGATCAACATCGTGGCGAATTTCGTCTCGCCCGCTTTCGATTTCTCCAACCTGTCCCCGACGCGGATCAGCTGGCGGGCCGGCGGGATGATCGCAGCGGTCGGATCGATCCTCATCACGCCCTGGAATCTCTACAACAACCCCGACACGATCCACTACACACTCGACACGCTCGGCGCAGTAATCGGTCCGCTCTTCGGAGTCCTCATCGCCGATTTCTATCTCGTGCGCAACCGCACCATCGAGGTCGACGACCTATTCGCCCTCTCCCCGGCGGGCGCGTACTACTACCGCGGCGGCATCAACCCGGTGGCGGTGGCCGCGACCGTCGCCGGGGCGCTTACCGCCATCGCGACAGTGGTCTGGGGCAGCGCCTACCTGGCGAGCTTCACCTGGTTCGTGGGTGCGGGAATCGGCTTCGGCATCTACCTGCTGGGCATGCGGTACGTCCCGGCACACGTAATCTATGGCCGGTAGTCCCGGTCGGCGCCGTCACTCAGGTGATCACACGGCACCTCGATCACATCGGCGCGTGCGGCCAGGTACGGCCCGGCTCCCCGGTCGCCCGCCAGTGCCGCCAGTACCGGGCCGAAATATTCCGAGCCGATGTACACGGGATGGCCGGGCCGATCCGCGAATATCGCGCGGGCCAGTGCCGAGCGCCGGTGCCCACTTGCGCGCAGCACTGCGCGTACCACCTCCGGGCCGACGGACGGCAGGTCCACCAGATGGATGAGGACTCCCGCCACATCCGTTCGCGAGCGCAGCAGTTCCAGCACCGATCGCACCGATTCCGATGCACCGCCCTGCCACCGAGGAACATCGATACCCCGTGCAGGCACCGGCATTTCGGCGTGCGCGGCACCCTGCGTCACGTAGATCTCGTCGCAGCCCCCACGGTCCAGAGCGGTCACCGCCAGCGCGAGCCAGCGCCCGTCCTCGGCAAGGATCTTCGGTATGCCGTAGCGGGTACCGGCTCCTGCCGCGAGTACCGCGCCGACAACGACATCCGCCGTGGAATCGGGCGCCACGAAGGTCATAGCCCTATCGAACCCCATGACCGCCGCCCGCGTAATACGCGCTGCATCCCGCGTTCACATTCGTTAAACAGGCCGTCGTTACGGTCGCGCACATGACGGCCGCGATCGAGATACCCGCCAGCGAGATGGTGCGCCTGGCGAACAAGCCACCCTGGTATCGGTCGCTGTTCGTCCAGCTGCTGGTGGCCATCGTCGCGGGTGTGCTCATCGGCTGGCAGTGGCCCGGGCTCGGTGCCGACCTGCGCCCCTTAGCCGATGGCTTCATCAAGCTGATCAAGATGCTCATCGCGCCGATCATCTTCTGCACGGTGGTGCTCGGCATCGCCCACGTCGGAGATCTCAAGTCCGTTGGCCGGATCGGCGTCAAGGCCCTCATCTACTTCGAGGCGGTCACCACCTTCGCGCTGCTGTTCGGTCTATTGGTGGGAAATCTCGCCAAGCCGGGGGCAGGGTTCCACATCGACGCCGGGACGCTGGCCACAGGTGCTGATGCCATCGCCAAGAAGACCAACAATGGCGAACTGCCACACACCGTCGAGTTCCTGCTCGGCATCATCCCCTCGTCCATTGTCTCGGCCTTCGCCGAGAACGCCTTGTTGCAAGTGCTGTTCTTCGCCGTACTTTTCGGCTTGGCGCTGGCCAAGTTCGGCGAATCGGGACCACCGGTGGTGCTGGAATTCATCGAGCACCTCAGTCACATCTTCTTCACCATCATCGGGTGGATCATGCGGCTGGCACCGCTCGGGGCGCTCGGCGCGATGGCCTACATCGTGGGCCAATACGGCATCGGCTCGCTGGGCAGTTACGGCAAGCTCATCGCCGCCTGCTACGTGGCCGCGTTGCTGTTCATCGGGGTTCTGGCGGTCATCGCCCGGCTCTTCGCGGGAGTGAACCTGTGGAAGTTCGTCGTCTACATCAAGGACGAGTTGTTCCTGGCCCTCGGCACCGCCTCCACCGAAGTGGTGTTACCGCGCATCATGACCAAGCTGAATCACGCGGGGTGTTCCAGAACAACCACGGGGCTGGTCATCCCCACCGGGTACTCCTTCAATCTCGACGGAGCCACCCTGTACCTCTCGATCTGCGTGCTGTTCCTCGCGCAGGCACTCGGCGTCAACCTCAGCATCGGCGAGCAGATCACCGCCGTGCTGGTGCTCATGCTGACCTCCAAGGGCATGGCAGGCGTGCCGGGTTCATCGTTCCTGGCGCTCTCGGCGACCGTGGCGGCCATCGGCCACGGCGCCATCCCGGTGGCGGCCGTCGCCCTGCTGCTGGGCGCCGACCGGATCATGGACTCGATGCGAGTATCGGTGAATCTGCTGGGCAATTGCGTCGCGACGTTTGTGGTGGCCAATTGGGAAAGTCAGCTCGACAAGGACCGCATGCGCGCGGTACTCGCCGGTGAAGAGACCGCCGCCGAGCCCGACGAAGAACCCGCCGCTGCGCACCGTTGAGCGCTGCCGAAACGAGTCTGCGAGCATGGGACCCGTGTCAGCGGCATCCACGTCCCACCCGTCAGATGCCAGCAGCCCCGACTGGCTCGCTCCCATCGCGGAACTGTTGGCGTCCGCCGACGCCGAACTGGCGTCTGCGTATCCCGATGGCCGCGGAGAACCGCAACCGATCCACACCGCCTACCTCAGTGCGGCGTTGGCCGACGTCCAGACACCCGAGCAGTGGGGTTCCTCCGCACTCGAGCTCGCCGGGCGCCATGAGCAGGCGCTCACGGCACTCGACTCACAGGGCGTCCTCCCCCGCGTCAGGGAGCGGCTCGCCATCGCCCCGATTCAGGACCTACGGCTCGATTTCGAGGACGGTTACGGCCGGCGTACGGACAGCACCGAGGACGCCGACGCACGCAAGGCGGGGCGCACCTTGCGGTCGCTGTCGATGGCAGCGAATCCCCCTGTGGCACTGGGCATCCGAATCAAGGGCCTCACCTCGGTGCACCTGCGGCGCAGTGTGCGCACCCTGGAACTGGTGCTCGACGGGGCATCGGGGGTGCCGCGGGGATTCGTGACGACCATCCCGAAGTTCCGCGTGCTGGCCCAGGTCGAGGCCGCACTCCAGCTGTTCGATGAGCTTGAGCGGGTACACGGATTACCCAGCGGATCATTGCGTTTCGAGCTCCAGATCGAGAGCCCGCAAGCGGTACTGGGTGCCGACGGCACCGCCACCCTGGCCAAGGCCATACACATGGCGCGAGGACGCCTCGTCGCATTGCATTACGGGACCTATGACTACAGCGCGGCATGCGGGATCGCCGCCGCACATCAGTCGCTGGAACACCCACTCGCAGACCACGCCAAAGCGGTGATGTTGACCGCCGCGGCCCAGACCGGTGTGTGGGTGTGCGACGGCTCCACCCAGGTGATCCCCGATGGCTCCCCCGAACAGCAGGCCGCCGCGATCACCAGACACCATCGGCTGGTCACTCGCGCTCTCGAACGCGGCTACTGGCAAGGCTGGGACATGCATCCCGGGCACTTGATCACCCGGTGGCTGGCCACCTACGCATTCCACCAGCGGGCGCTGGCCACCGCCGGGCCCCGCATCGATGCCTACCTGCGGCGCCAGGGCGGCGCGATCGTCGACGAACCGGCGACGGCGCAGGCACTGGCCGCCGGGATACTGCGCGGCTTGGACTGCGGCGCCTACTCCCCCGACGAGGTCGCCGCCGTCGCCCCCGGATGCGACCGCGCGGTACTGGACCAACTCGTGCAACGCACCACAACAGGAGATACCGACCAGCAATGACCAGCAATACACCCGCAGGGCTGCCCGATTTCACGATGCTGCCCGACTTGGCGCTGCGATCCCTGGGCGGAGCGGTGATCTGGGCCAACGACGACCTGTTCGCCGAGAAGGAGAACCTGATCAAGCCCGGGCCCGCGGACTACCGGCCCGCGACCTTCGGGCACAAGGGACAGGTGTACGACGGATGGGAGACCCGGCGCCGGCGTGATCCGGCGGGCGAGCCCGGCCACGACGCCGCCATCGTCAGGCTGGGCGTCCCCGGTGTGATCGCGGGCATCGTCGTCGATACCGCATGGTTCAAGGGCAACTACCCGCCGGAAATCTCGGTGGACGCCGCACAGATCGACGGATATCCGTCGGCGGACGACATCGCTCAAAATACCTCCTGGCACAACATCATTGAGCGCACCAAAGTCTACGGCGACACCCGTAACGTGTTCGACGTTCACTCGACACAGCGGTGGACACACGTGCGGTTGACGATGCACCCGGACGGCGGCGTCGCACGGTTACGCGTGCACGGCCATGGCCGGCCCGACCCGCGATTCCTCGACGCCGGCCAGTTCGACCTGGCCGCCATCGAGAACGGCGGGCTGGTGACCGATTGCTCCAACCGGTTCTACAGCTCACCGCAGAATCTGCTGTTCCCCGGTGTCGCGCGGGTGATGGGCGACGGCTGGGAGACCGCCCGCCGCCGCGACGGGGCCAACGACTGGGTGCAGGTGCGGCTCGCCGGTGAAGGAGTACTGCGCCTGGCTGAGATCGACACCTCGTATTTCGTGGGCAACAGCCCCGGTGCGGCGGGGCTGCAGGGCTTGAGTGCCCAGGGCGACTGGGTTCCGCTGCTGCCGCGCACCCCGCTACAGCCCGACACCCGGCACCGTTTTCTGCTGGATGGTCAGCAGCCCGTCACCGACGTCCGCCTGGACATCTACCCCGACGGTGGCCTGGCACGCCTACGCCTCTTCGGTAACCTCACGGCGGCGGGGAGGGCCTCCGTCCAAGGCACCTGACACCTCGTTTTGGCACCGCGAGTGTAAAGTTTGGGCGTAGTTAGCTGTTAATTAGGGGGCGACTATGGGCGGGCTGTTACAGGTTGATGCTGACGCGTTGCGGAGGCTCGGACAGACACTCCAAAGTGAAGCGGCCGCTATCAGCGGCATACAGCTGCCAACGGCGGTTGTCATGCCAGGCTCCCCTGTCGAGGCTGCGTCCAGTAACTGCGCCACCGAAGTCAAGTTGGCGTATGGCTACATGGCAAAAAGCGTTGATCATATGGGTGGCCTGGCGTCCGCCTCGGCAACAACTTACGAGGACGTTGACCGCGCCTTCTCGGACCAGCTCAGCGTCTACCGCGCGGGGCAGTAAATGGCGACCATCTCGCACGTGCGGGGCTGCCGGCCCGAAACAATGAACAGCTACGGCGACGCATTGTCGTCGGCGAATCGGACTTTCGCTGAGCAGATCGGCGGTATGAGGAGCGCAGTAGACAACACGATGCTGCACTGGCAAGGCAGCGGCGCATCAGCCGCCTCGGGACGAGCTTGGAGCGAACAAGTCGCCGCAACCCAAATCGACGAAGCTGTAGAGGGCGTGTCCGAGAAGTACAAAACATTCGGAACACAGTTATCCGCAATCAAAGGCGCGCTCCTGGACATCGTTGACAAAGAGGTTCCGGCCGCGGGGATGACTGTCGCCGATGACGGGAAGGTGACAGCGCCCCGGGTGCCGCCGACCGGGAAGATGTTGGATCAAATGGTGATGCAACAGCTCCTAGATTCGGTGGCCGCTGGCCTCGAGTCACGAATCAAAGACTCACTCAGTTCGTTTGGCGACACCGAAGACAAGGCGGCACAGGCGATTCTCATGGGAGCCAACGATCTGATGGCCCTGCGGAAACACCCAGACTCGCCAACTCCGCACCCTTTCGGTGTGAATCCGGGCGAAACTGGTGGTCCAGGATACGTTCTCGGCGAAGCGACGAAGCCGCAATACAACTTCACTGACGACTTCAAGTACGGCTCTGAGAAGCCCACCGAAAAGGACTACCAAGAATCGACCAAATGGCAAGCGCTGCTCAAAGGTGCACAGGTCGTTAGGCCAGACCTTGATGACGCGACCGACATGTACTCCCACTACTGGGACAACAACGGCGCACCAAAGGAATTCGACTACACCGAGGCCTACCGCGAAGATCAGGGCGTCAAAACATCCGTGGATTCTGAAATCGCCCGCGCCGCAGCTGCCGCCGATCAGATGGTGCGGGACGGACACACGAACTTCTCGATAACTGGTGACACCCAAACCGTGGGCAATGGTGACCCGAATCTTCCGTACCCGAAGACCGAGGATTGGCAGAAGGCTATCGGCGCATATCAGCAGTGGAGCCAAGGCGATGTGCGGGTTGAAGGTAACCGCGTGTACATGGACGTAACCGTTGAGGCCAACGACCGCTACAACTTCAACAAGGGAGCCGAAGACATCGCAACGGGCAAGCCGGACAACGCCAACGGCAGATTCGCCGAACTCGGCTGGGCCAAACCTTTCGACACCCACGGCAGCATCACTAAGACCATTTCATGGGAACTGGGCCAGCCGCCGCAGAGCGGAACCATCACCGATGTATCTACGCCACAACGGAATCCTGGCGGCGAAGACAGAATCGACAATCGGAACGCCAGCGGACCGATGTGGCCGAAGTGATGACACTGACTCGCGCATTAGGTGTGGCAGCGCTGTCCCTAAGCTTGATTGTCCTCGGCGGCTGCACTGACAAGAACCAGCCAAACAGCGACCGGACGGAAACGACGAGCGTGCAACCTGACGAGATCCGACATGACCTTGAGCCACTAACCAAACGGTTTGCGGCACTGGGGCAACCCGTATCGGCGAGTTGGATTGGCGGCACGAAGTCGCCCGACCACAACGGGCGCACGGACCTTCCGGGGCCGTCGTCCTACTGGCTGGAAGCGGTCATCGAACTTGAACCGGCGGTAGCGAGCGACCTGCGCACCAAACACATTGACGGGCAGCCATCGCAGCCAACACAACCGGACCTAAAACCGGCACTTCAATCACTTGCACCAAAAGGTACGTACGTCCGTAGCGACAGTCTTGACGCCGCGCTCACCGCGAACAACTGGTACAGCAAGGCATTCCTTCTCCAAGACCGCCCCACACTCGTACTCACTTCGTTTCAGCCGTAGCCGGGGGTCTGTTGGTGACTGAGTCAGATATCGAGGAGTTCGGCCGCAAGGTACAGCGCGCCCAATACGAGTTGGAACAGATACGCGGCACCGGGTTCTCGGGCCACATCAAGGTTGAAGTCGACGCGGCCGGGAAGCTGCTTTCTGTGCGTTCGCCTGACGGCGCCACCATCATCGAGGCCTACCAACAGGCAGTCTCCGAGGCGGAAGCCAAAGCGCGAGAGGTGTCGCAAGAAGTTCTGACCGACCCATTGGCGGCATCCGTTCGCGGCCTGCTGGAGGTACACCACGCGCAGTTAGAGGCGGACCGCCGTACGAAGGAAGACAAGGACGCTAAGGCCTGGGATTCGTTCCGCGATGACCCGCTCGGCTGGCGACGCTAACTAGCTAACACGGCCCCACACCACGTTCGACGACGACCCGACAATCTGCCTTTTGATTGTCTACATCGAGATGGGGACCGTCAGCATGTCAACAATCGGTTGGAGCAACGATCTTGCGACATGCTTCAAGGGCGGGCACAGGCAGGCGTCTGGGCTGTGCACTGGAGGGGCCGAACCAAAATGGGCCCGACCCCACACGGCCTCTACGGTGGGCGGCAATACATTGGTGACGATGACGGAGACAGAAATTGAACGACATTCAAGATCCTGCAGACGTCGACGACAACACAGAGATCCATCGTGTTGCGCGTCTTATCGATGAGACGATGGCAGCAGAGTCGCACTACACGATGGCGGTTGCGGTCCGCGAGAAGCTCGGACTGAGCGTCGTCCAAGACATCCCAGCAGAATGTTCGGAAATCACACGGGCTACTGTTTGGGCGCTTGACTACCGGACTGAAATCGATGACGGCAATCGCTTACGTGTCGTCCCGAAATCCGACTTCGGCGGTGGGTCCGAAGCACCCTCGATCAGGGACATACCCGAACGCATCAGTGCGATATGGCGTGGGCTTCTCGACACCGTAACTGCCCCGGCTAGCCGCGCACGGTTCTCGCATCTTCTCTTCGAAATTGGAGGGCCGAGGCGACAAGACGATGGCGCAATCGCAGTGGACGCGTATATCGCTTCAGCCGCTAGATGGACACGGGAACTAGACCGCATCGACGACCTGCGACTCGGCGAACGAATCGCACACATCATTGGAGACACCGCACGGCTTGCACTGTGCATCGAGGCATTACTGGACGTATCTGAAGATGAGTTGAACTCGAATACAGGTCCAATTCGCGGTGGGATTGTTATACGACCCCTCACACACGTCATGAAATCCCCGCATTGCCCTGACCGCATCGATGATCTAATTGAGCGCGCCGCTCAAGAGCTCAACGATGTTCATAACCGCGACGATGCGCTCAAACTGGCACTCCTGCGATGCGGCGATACCACCTGCAAAGAGTCAGTTTGGCGGCGGCGGGTCGAGGGTTTTGTAAAGGCGGCCGAATCTGCAAACGAGCCAATCATGCGGCTGTCTCTTCGCCGCGAAGGACTCGAAATTGCTGAGAAATCCAACGACCAGGAACTGCGCCGTTTCGCCGCCGCAGCCCTGGAGAGCGGCCGTGACGACGACCTCGGAATGATGAGGATCGGGGCGTCATCGGCGGTCTATGCCGAGGAGTTCGACCGAATCCGCGATTCTTTTATCTCCACTGAGAGCTGGAAAGCAGCACTCGTCCAGTTCGCGTACGCCGGTCCGCTTAGTGGAGACGTCGATCGAAACAGGGCCCTTGTGGAGGCTTTGCGCGAGGCTAGCCCGCTTGCGGCCCTCTTCCCGGTTGAACTTCTAGGACCAGACAATATGCCTATCGTTCGAGCGGTCACTCCAGAGGAGAAGTTTGAGTTCGAACTTCTGAGGCTGGAATCGCAGCAAACCGCAACCCTCGCTCGCCCCCTAGTCGATGCCCTACACGAAATCGTAGTTCGCTTCGGGGTACCCACGACTGAGGAGCTGACGACTTTCCTCGCCAGCTGGCCGGGGATCAGCGCACCCGCCATCCACACGATTGTTCGTGCGCTGCATCGGTTTTGGTCGGGCGATTGCGAGGGCGCCACGTATACAATGTTGCCTCGCATCGAGACCCTTGTCCGTTCCTTGATCTTGCGGACCGAACGGGGCATGTACAAGCTGCAGGACTCGCACGCACCTGGCCACTTTCCAGGACTCGGCGCCATGCTCAACCTTCTGGCGGAAGAGATCCCGATTGATGAATCTCGCGTGCGGTTCCTGAAAATGACCCTGACAGAGTCTGCAGGCTACAACTTTCGGAACAAGTTGTCGCACGGGGTCGAAGACTATTGGTATCCCAGCACCGCAGCGATCGTCATCCATAACGCACTTTTCATCGCAACCTTAACTCCCGCAGAAGATCCGAACCCCGACGAATGATTTTTGACAGCTATTGGTCCGCGCACATTTGATCGCGTGGCGAACGCAGAGCAAAAGGCATAAGCGTCAAGCGGATTTCACGATTCACATCATCTTGGGCGTGCACCGTGAACTCAAACTCTTCATCCCCGGTGCGCCGAGGCCTGCTCCGCTTACAGTTGGGGTGCTCCTCGATCTTCGCGACCGCCTTCTCAATGATCGCAGTCACGTCTTTTCGACGGATGAATAACAAGATTGCGGCCTTGGTATCTCGCCAAACAAGATAGCGGAACAACTGGTCCAGAGCCTCATCCATCGTCCTAGGCCCGGACCATACTTTGCACTCTCCAATGAAGACATTGCGATCGTCTTCACGAATGAGGATGTCGGTCTTTCCTTCTCCATTGAAGAGTTCTCCCCCAGCGGTGCCCTGGAAGTGGGAATTCAGGCCCATTAATAGGATGTCGCGGATCTCTTCTTCTTTGAGTTTAGCGGCGACGGAAGGATTGCGCTCCAACTGGTTTCGAGTATTTCGGAGCACACGGAGAGCGTCTTTATAGTCCTGCTCCGGCAACGTCGGTTCTGGCTTGAACGGTGCCCGAGCTCCGGACGGTTCGGGGCGCCGCGGCTTCATCGTTTTCCGCTTTGTTGGGATGACATATCGATCGGCGTCAGGTCTCCGACGAACCGGAAACCCGACGCTCGCTTGTAAGTTTCGCATCGCCAACAGTTGCTCACGCCTTCGGCCAACCATGCTCGGCACTTCATCGCCTACGTGACGATTGTGCGAATCGATTTGTGACCGAGACCATCCAAGGTATTTCTCGATCTCTGCTATCTGATCTTCGAATGCCTTCCTTGTCGCTGCTGGATCACTTGGCGGGTCGTCTAGAACTAAGTGGAGCGCACCCTCCTCGAGCCTTAAGACTTGCGGAGGTGACCACGTGGACATATCGGCCTGCAGGGTGAATACGTCGCTCAGGCCCACGAAAGGCACCACAAGCACAAATCGAACAACGCATCGTGTGTGGACCCGGCCGAAGTTCACGAATTGCTGTTCAACCTCCGCCGGCTCCAGTTGATACGCCTCGTCGACGAGAAGCTGAGGGCACTCGACTGAGCCGAGGTCGACCAAGTACTCGACGACGTCATCCACAGGGGTGTTGAGCAGATCGTCGGGATCCCAGCCCTGAAGGCGTTGCGCTACGGCGCCCGCTGCCTTGCCAAGTAGCCCGGCCAACCTGCCGCCGGTGTCGTATAGGCTCCCACTGCCAAACAACTGAACATATGCCACGGGAGTATGTTGCATGGCCTGGCGAGGTAATACCTCGCATTCGACGACTACGCAGCCGGTTTGCCCACAAAAGAATGCTCACGGCTCGCCTGTCGACTGCCGCGAAAAGCGGCTGTACTTCCGATGACCGAAATCGTGACTCGGAGTCATCAACGCGCTCCTGGTGCAGGACCTGCTCGCCGTAACTCCAAAAAGCCGAGCAGCACCCAGGCACGCCCTCTACAGCATCCCCATCACGGCCATGTAGAACCTCAACTGCAGTGCTCTGTCAACCGAGTAGCGGCACGTCAATAGACTCCCTTGACGTGACCGAACGCGAGAAGACGGATTCCGCACCCACGAAGGACGCGGGGGCCGCCCTGGACGTGGAGGGCTCCGGTGTCCAACCCCCGGTGTCCGACCGGATACGTAGGGCTTTCTGGTGGTTGGAGCGCTTCGCACCGGCCATCGGATCCCGCTGGGCGGTCGAGCTGTGGTGCACCCCGCCGGTCATCGAATCGAGTCTGCGGATGCCGCCCGGCGTGCCCCCCGGCGAGCCGCTGGAGGCCCATTGGGACGGGCACCGTATTGCAGGTGAGTCATGGGGCCAGGGACCGACGGTCTACCTGGTCCACGGCTGGGGCGGGCAGCGCACGCACCTCGGGATCTTCATCAAGCCCCTTATGCAGGCCGGTTACCGCGTCATCGCCTTCGACCTGCCCAGCCATAACGAGTCCGCTGCGGGCGCCCTGGCACCGGGGCGCACCACGCTCATCGAGTGCGCGCACGCGGTGGCGGCCGTCATCAAGGAGCACGGGCCCGCCCACGCGGTGGTCGCCCACTCCCTGGGGGCCAACGCGACCACCTTCGCGGCCTCCTATGGCGCATCGGTGGGCCGCCTGGTGTACCTGGCACCGATGGGCGATTTCCCCCTTTACCTCGACCTGTTCGCCGCACGCCATGGCTTCGGCAAGCGGATACGCGCCGGACTGCAGCGCCAGCTCGAGCGCCGCATCGAGATGACGCTGCCCGAGACCGAGTTGGTCCGCGTCGCTGCGACCGCCGGGCATCCTCCGCTGCTGCTGATCCACGACCCCGACGACCCGGACACGCCGTACGCGTCGAGCGAACGTCTGGCGCAGTCATGGCCTGGAGCACGTTTCATCGCGACAAAGGGACTCGGGCGCCTGGCGCACTTCCGAATCCTGCGGCATCGTCCGGCGATCAACGCCGGTCTCGAATTCATCGGTCCCGCTGCCGAACTGCAGCCAGCCGACGCCTAGAGCATCCCGAGCAGCTCCATATCGGTGACGTACTTGACGATGTTCGGCGCCCCGACCTGAGGAATGTCTCTCTCGGAGCCAATCTTGGCTTCCTGCACCGCCGCACGGAAGCGATCGGCCGGGGCGAATGCACCGACAGTCGGCACGATGGGACGCACCCGCTCGGGGTCCTGCACCAGCGTCAGATACATCTGCTGCACCGAGTTTCGCCGGTGCTTGTCCGGCAGCGCCTGCAGACCTGCGCCGAACCGCTGCAACCAGTCCTGGAAATCATCGACACGCTCGATGGGGTACCCGGCCTCGATCAGCCAGTCGACGTACTCGTCGAGACCGATGCCGTCATCGTGCGGGTTCATCACGTGATAGGTCTGGAACCCGTCAACCACTTGAACACCCAAGGTGGTGATTGCTTCGGCGACGAATTCCACGGGCAGCCCGTCGAAATGCGCACGCCTCCGATTGCCCTCGGCGTCAAGGCGATAGAACGACTTGGGTGCCAGACCGGTGGTCACAATGCTCAGGATCATCTTGCTGAACACATCCGAGGCGTTCAGCTGACCCGCGTAGGTGGTATCGGCCAGGATCATGTCGCAGCGGAAGACACCGATCGGCAGCCCACACAGATCATGGGCCTCTCGCAGCAGCACCTCTCCGGCCCACTTGCTGCTGCCATAGCCGTTGGCGTACGTGTCCTTGATCGCACGCGTGGCACAGATGTCACGGATATCGGCGTCCTCGGTGAAGGCCACCCGTTTGACCGGGTCACCCACATTGGCCGTCGATACGAACGTGAACATCTTCAGCTTCGCGGTGAGGGCCAGCCGGATCAGCTCGGCGGTGCCCGCCACATTCGGCCCGAACAACTCGCCATAGGACAGCGCGCCGCTCACAACGGCTGCCGAATCGACAATCACGTCAACGGTATCGGCCAACCGCTGCCAGGTCTCCGTGGTCACACCGAGGTCTGTTTCACCCTTGTCGCCGGCGATAACCTCCAAATGGTCCTCGGCCAGTTCGTGGAAGTGCCGCAACAGTTCCGGGTCGCCGCTGTCGAAGATCTGTTCCAGCCTGCGCCGGGCGTCGTCGTCAGATGGGGCCCGTACCAAGCAGATCAGCTTGCCGTCGAGCAGTTCCAGCTTTTCGAGCCATTGCAGCACCAGGTACCGCCCGAGGAAGCCGGTGGCTCCGGTCAGCAGTACGGTACGCGCTTCCCCACCGGGCTTCGGCAGCGTCCTTGCGACGCTGAGGGTTTCCGCGTCGATGAACTTGTCCAGTGTCAGGTCGGCGGCACGTACCTCTGCGACCTCGGAACCGTGCACGGCCACATAGCGCGGGTCGCTGGCATGCTTGTCCAGCTGTCCGCTCAGGCTGCTGACCGTGGGGGTGTCGAAGAGAGCCCGCACGGTCAGGTGCGTGTTCATCGATTTGTTGATGGCTGCGATCAGGCGCATGGCCGACAGGGAGTCGCCGCCCAGATCGAAGAACGAGTCGTCGACGCCCACGCGCTCCAGGCCGAGCACGTCCGCGTAGAGACCGGCCAGGATCTCCTCGACAGGGTCCGACGGGGCACGGTACTGAGTTTCCTGATACTGCGGCTCTGGCAGGGCACGGGTATCAAGCTTGCCGTTGACCGTCAGCGGCAAAGCGTCGATGACCACCACCGCCGCGGGCACCATGTAGGCCGGTATCCGTTCGGCCAGCGCCGCGCGCGCCTTGGCCGGCTCAACGGCCCCGGTGACGTATCCGACCAGCCGCTTATCGCCCGGACGATCCTCACGCACAATCACGACCGCTTGCTCGACGCCCTCGAGATCGGCTAGCGCGGTTTGGATTTCGCCGAGTTCGATGCGGTAGCCGCGGATCTTCACCTGATCATCGGCACGCCCCATGTAGTGCAACTGCCCGGCTGAAGAACCTGGGCCACCCCACCGCACCAAATCCCCCGTGCGATACATACGCTCGCCTGGGGCACCGAATGGGCACGCCACAAACCGCGACGCCGTCAGCCCTGATCGGTGCAGATAACCGGCGCCGAGCCCGTGGCCCGCGATGTACAGCTCACCGACCACGCCCACCGGAACCCGCCGCATCCAGGGGTCCAGCACAAACAGCGCCGCCCCCGCCACCGGAACACCTATCGCGGGTGTTCCCGAACCAGCGGCCAGCGGGGGGCTCACTGTCACACAGAGGGTGGACTCGGTGGGGCCGTAGGCGTTGACCATCAACCGTCCCGGCGCCCACCGGTCCACCATCTCCGCCGAGCAGGCCTCGGCCGCCACCACCAGGGCCATTCCTTCCAGCGCCTCCGGCGACAGCGCGGCCGCCGCCGAGGGTGTCTGGTGCAACACGGTGACGCCCTCGGAGACCAGGAATTCCTGGAAGTCTTCCGGGACCAACGATTCGGGGACCACCACGAGAGAGCCGCCGTGCAGCAGCGGACCCCAGATCTCTTCCACCGAGGCATCAAAGGCGTACGAGTACCACTGGGACCACACCTGCCCCGGCCCCGAGGGCACTCCGAGGTGCTCATACCCCAGCACTTGCGTCACGTTGTGGTGAGTTGTCGCGACTCCCTTGGGAATACCGGTGGTACCGGAGGTGTAGACGATATGCGCGATATCGTCGGCGGCCGGCCCCGCCACGGCGGTGCCGGGCTGGGTGCTCACCCCGGGATCGCTGATATCGATGATCGGCAACGTGTACCCGTCCAGCCGCGAACGCAGCGCCGCGCTGGCAATGGCGGCGATCGGGCCCGCATCGGTGATCATGAATTCGATGCGCGAGTCGGGAACCGCCGGAGCGATCGGCAGATATGCCGCACCGCTCTTGAGTACCGCAAGAATCCCGATGATCGCCTCACCACGGCGTTCCGACAGCAATGCCACGCACTGCCCTGGCCCCGCGCCGTACTCAATCAGCAGGTGCGCCAGACGATTCGATTCCTCATCGAGGTCGCCGTAGGTCCACGAACGTTGCCCACATCTGATCGCTATCGCATCGGGATGGGAAACTACCTGTGCTGCAAACAGTTCCGGTATGGATCTCGGCGTTACGGGTGCCGACAGCACCGCACGGTTACCCAGCTGGTCCAGCCGGGCGCTCTCCGCGGCGTCGAGCACATCTACCGCCGACAACCGCTGCGCAGGATTGGCCGCAACCGCCTCGAGCACCCGCTGCAGCCGCGCGATCAGTGACTCGACACTCGCGAGATCGAAGACATCGGTGCGGAACTCGACCGCACCGCCGAGACCGGCAGGCTCACCGGCCTGGGTGAAGCGCTCGCCCAGGGAGAACGTCAGGTCCATGCGGGCGGTGTTGGTGTGCACCGGTATCTGGGTGATCCGTAGATCGCCCAGCCCTAGTCCGTCGGCATCCTGTCCGGGAAGGTTCTGCCAGGTCAATCCGACCTGAACCAGGGGGTGGCTGCTCCGGGACCGGATGGGATTGAGCCTCTCCACCAGCACCTCGAAGGGAACGTCCTGGTTTTCGAGCGCTTCCAGACTGCGCCCCCGCACCTGCGCCAGCAGATCCCCGAAGGTGGGATCGCCACCGGCATCGACGCGCAGCACCAAGGTGTTGACGAAGAAGCCCACCAGCTCGTCGAGGGCGGGCTCGTCGCGGCCGGCGACCGCGAACCCCACCGCCACATCGGAGGTGGCGCTGATCTTCGAGAGCAGCACGGCCAGCGCCGCCTGGATCACCATGAAGCTGGTGGCCCCGTGTTCACGTGCCAGCGCACGCACTGCGTGTTGCAGCTGCTCCGGCCATTCCAGATCCACACTGGCGCCGCGATAGTCGGCAACCGCCGGGTAGGGCCGGTCGGTCGGCAGCGCGAGATGTTCGGGCATTCCGGCCAGCGCATCATGCCAATAGGCGACCTGGGTGGCGATGGCGCTCTCGCTGTCTTCGAGGTCGCCGAGCTGATCACGTTGCCACAGTGTGTAATCGGCATACTGCACCGGCAGCGGTGCCCAATCGGGTGCATGCCCACCACACCGGCCGGCATAGGCCACCGTCAGGTCACGCATGAGTGGTGCCACCGACCAGCCGTCGGCGGCGATGTGATGCACCGTGGCCACGAGAACGTGCTCGTCACCGGACACCGTGAAGAGTTTGGCGTGCATGGGGATCTCGGCAGCCAGGTCGAATGTGTGGCACGCCGCGACGCCGATCGCCTCGTCCAGCTGTGCGGGCGACCATGCGGTGGCATCGATCACCTCCCAGCCGAATTCCGCATTTTCGGCTGCCAGCACCAGTTGGTACGGCACACCTTCCTCATCGCGGAACACGGTGCGCAGCGACTCGTGACGACTCACCACGTCGGACAATGCCGCACCCAACGCATCCAGGTCGAGCTGCCCGCTCAGCCGCAACGCGACCGCCATGTTGTACACCGGTGAGGCACCGTGCAATTGGTCCAGGAACCACAATCGTCGCTGCGAGAACGACAGCGGAATCACGTCGGGCCGGGCGGCCGGCAGCAACGGTGCCCGCCCGCCCGAATCCGTCCGTAGCCCCGGGGCCAACTGGCCGATCGTGGGGGTGTCGAAGAGGGCGCGCACGGTCAGATGCGTGTTCATCGACTTGTTGACGGCCGCGATCAAGCGCATGGCCGACAGCGAGTCACCGCCCAGATCGAAGAACGAGTCGTCGACGCCCACACGTTCCAGGCCGAGCACATGCGCATAGATATCGGCCAGGATCTCCTCGACCGCGTTCGATGGTGCGCGGTACAGAGTTTCCTGGTATTGCGGCACCGGCAAGGCACGGGTATCGAGCTTTCCGTTGACCGTCAACGGCAGGGCACCGACCACCACGACCGCGGCCGGGACCATATACGGCGGTAGCCGCTCGCCCAGCGCCGCACGCGCCCCGGCGGTGTCGACCAGTCCGGCCACTGACTCGGTGACGTAGCCGACCAAGCGCTTATCGCCGGGTCGGTCCTCACGTACGATCACCACTGCCTGCTCGACCCCGACCACGTCGGCAAGGGCGGCCTGGATCTCGCCGAGCTCGATGCGATACCCGCGGATCTTGACCTGCTCATCGGCGCGGCCCAAGTACTGCAGGTTCCCGTCAGCACGCCAGCGCACCAAATCCCCTGTGCGATACATGCGCTCGCCTGGGGCACCGAACGGGCAGGCCACAAACCGCGACGCGGTCAACGAGGACCGGCTCACATACCCGAGCCCCAGCCCGAGCCCGGCCACATACAGCTCGCCGACCACACCGACCGGCACCGGTCGCAGCCAGGCATCGAGCACGAACAGTGCGGCCCCCGGTACCGGCCCGCCGATCGTCGGCGTCCCCGAACCCGCGGCCAACGGCTTACTGACCGTCACGCACATCGTGGTCTCCGTAGGCCCATAGGCGTTCGTCATCACCCGCCCGGGCGCCCAGCGGTCCACCAGCTCCGCCGAGCATGCCTCGGCGGCCACCACCAGCGCCACCGACTCCAGCGCCTCCACGGACAGCGCCGACAGGGCCGACGGAGTCTGGTGCAACACGGTGACATGTTCGTCAATCAGCAAGGCCTGGAACTCATCCGGACCGATCGACTCCGGGATCACGAGTAGCCGCGAACCGTGGAACAGCGCACCCCAGATCTCTTCCACCGAGGCGTCAAAGGCAAACGAATACCACTGCGACCACACCTGTCCCGGCCCCGAGGGTAAACCGACATGCAACGACTCCAACAACTGCGTCACGTTGTGGTGAGTTGTCGCAACTCCCTTGGGAATACCGGTGGTGCCCGAGGTATAGATGATGTGCGCGACATCGTCAGACGCGGGTAGCGGCAGCGATGCGTCGGTCTGCGCGTCGATGGCCGGGTCGTCGATGTCGACAACCACGACATCATGTGCCCCGAACCGGCCGGCCAACGTCGCGGTCGTGACCACCGCGACTGGTTTCGCGTCACCAACCACGAAATCGATCCGGGCATCGGGCACCGCCGGGTCGATCGGCACGTATGCCGCCCCGGTCTTGAGCACCGCCAAGATCGCGATGATCCCCTCGGCGGACCGCCCGAACATCACCGCCACACAGCGGCCCGGACCGGCACCCAAGCCAATCAGGAAGTGCGCCAAACGGTTCGAATCACGCCCAACCGCAGCGTAGGTCCATGACCGGTCCCGGCAACTCAGCGCCACCGCATCGGCGGTCCTGGCCACCTGCGCCCCGAACAGTTCCGGAATCGACACCCCCGTCGCCCGCCGATCCAGCACCGCGCGGTTGCCCATCACGTCCAGAAGCACCCGCTCGTCGGCACCCAAGACATCCACCGAGGACAACCGCCGCAACGGGTCGGCCACCATCGCCGCCAGCACGAGTTCCAACCGGCCGGCCAACACCACGACGCTCTCGACATCGAAGACATCGGTATCGTGCTCGATGCTCAGCATCAGTTCGTGGCCCGGCGTCACCTGTAGTGCCAGCGGATAGTGGGTGGCTTCCCGGCTGGAGAAGCCCGCGATGGCCAATTCGCCTGTACCCATGACCGTCCCGAATGCCGCCGGGTCAATCGGGTAGTTCTCGTACACGAACAGGGTGTCGAAGAGCTGATCCTGCCCGGTGACACGGTGGATCTCGGGAAGCGCGACGTGCTGGTGCTCCAGCGTCCGGTTCGAGACGCTCTGCAGCTGCTCCAACAACTCGGCGGTGGTGGTCGTCGCGGTGATACGCGCACGCACCGGCACCGTGTTGATCAACAGGCCCACCATCGATTCCGCGCCTGCCACCTCGGCGGGGCGACCCGAGACCGCGGCGCCGAAGGCCACATCATGCTGGCCGGTCAACCAGACCAACAGCTGCGCCCAGCCCGCCTGGAGGACGGTGTTCACGGTGGTGTGGTGGGCGCGGGCGAGTTCGGTCAGCGCCCGCGTGGCCTGCCCGGACAGTCGCAGCGATTGTGTCGCGCGCCGCCCCGATCCCAGCTTGTGCGACGGACCCACCAACGCGGGTGTCTCGAACCCGGCCAGTACATCCTGCCAAGCAGCAAGAGCCGCATCCCGATCCTGATCGGCCAGCCACGTCACAAACCTGCGGTAGGGCACGGCCGGCGGCAGGCTGTGCCCGCCGTAGCCCGCGAAGATCTCTTGCAACAGGATGGGCAACGACCAGCCGTCGAGGACGCTGTGGTGACTGGTGAGTACAAGGCGGTGTTGGTCGTGACCGACTCCGATCAGTACCACCCGGAACAGCGGCGGATTGGTCAGGTCGCATACCGCTGCGCGTTCGGCGGCACACCGCTGCGCGATCTGGCCCTCGATATCGGTGTCCGCGAGTTCGAGGTACTGCCAAGGAGTTACCGGGTCTGCCGGGATGCTCTGCACCGGCGGATCGAACTGCGCATGGAAGCGGGCGGCCAGGTTGGGGTGCCGGGCCACGACCGTGTGCACCGCGTCGCGCAGTCTGGGTGCATCGAGCGGGCCCGCGAGGGTGAGGTCCAGCTGCACCGCGTACACGTCGTCACTGCTGGCGTGGGCGGTGGCATGGAAGAGCAGCCCCTGCTGCAGCGGCGTCAGCGGCAGCACATCGGCGACCCGGTGTAGCCGCTCCAGTTCGTCGATCTGCTGCTGGGTGAGATGTGCGGGCACGATGTCCGACGGAGTCAATCCCCCGCCGCCGCCACGCACATGCGCACAGATACCCGTCAGTGCCTCAGTCCATAGCTGGCTCAGCCGGGTGATCTGCCCATCGTCTATCGAGGACGCCCAGGTCCAGTTGGCTTCCAGATAGGGACTCGTGTCGGTGCTTGATTCCAGGACGCCCGCATTCAGAGTCACGGCATGTGCCAGCGCCAGCGGCACCGCGGCGGCCACCGCGGCCGCCGACACGGCGTCCGGGCTCGGCAGCCACAAGTCGCCGCCGCGTTCACCGAAACCGCCCAGCCGTCCCAGATAGTTGAATCCGATAACCGGTTCCGCCCCAGCGAGATCCACCTCAGGGTTCGCATAGCGCAGCAGGCCATACGTGATGCCGTCGGGCAGTGCACGGAGCTGTTCCTTGGCCTCCTTGATCACCGCACCCAGCGCGGGGTCGCCGGCACTCACCTGCGCCCAGTCCAGTCGGCCGAGACTCAAGGCCACCGGGTACTTGCTGGTGAACCACCCCACCGTGCGCGAGACGTCCACCGGTGAATTCCCGCTGGCGACCAATTCCTCCTGGCGCCCATGGCCTTCCACGTCAATGCCGACCGGCGCACCGGTATTTCCCGAGAGCTGTGCGACTGCCATGCCCAACGCGATCAGCAAGATATCGCCCACCCCGGCATGGAACGCCGCGGGTGCATCGCCCAACAAGATGCGGGTGGTTTCGGCATCCAGCGACGCCGACATCGTGTGGGCGGTGGCATACGTGTCCACCGCCGGCCGCACGGCCGGCAACAGTGCGGGGGTCGCTTGCACCCGCTTCCACGCGTCGACATGTTGGGCCATCTCGGCGGTGCGCGCCTGCTCATCGATCAACGCCGCCCAGCGGGCGAAGGACGTGCCACCCGGCGGCAGGACCACCGGCTGTCCGGCGCGATGCTGAGCCCAGCCGATGTTGATGTCTTCCAGCAGGATTCGCCAGGACACTCCATCGACCGCCAGATGGTGAATGACCAACGCCAACTGTGCCGTGGAGCTGGCCCACAGTGCGCTCAGCATTGTCCCGTTGGTCGGGCTCAACCGGGCCCGGGCCTGCACCAGGGCCTCCTCGGACAACACATCCACAGATTGCAGGCAGCTGCGCGCGTCCACCGCATCCGCGTCGGGAACGGTCAACGACCACCCTCGCGCACCGTCGTCTTCGGCACGCAGCCGCAGCATGGGATGGCGGTCCACCAGGGCCTGAAGCACCACCACCACATCGGCCTCGGTCACGGCGGCCGGGACCGTCAGCACCATCGTCTGGTTGAACTGGTCTGACTCGCCCGGTACATCCCGCAGCCATCGCATGACCGGTGTCGCGAGCACCTCGCCCAGTCCGTCATCGGCCACGTCTGCATCGCCGACGACGGTGGTGGCCACTCGAGCCAGCCGTGCCACGGTCTGCTCGACGAAAATATCGCGAGGTCGGCACAGCACCCCGGCAGCACGTGCCCGCGACACCACCTGCATGGACATGATGCTGTCTCCGCCGAGATCGAAGAAGGAGTCGTCCACACCGACCCGCGGGAGCCCGAGGACCTGGGCGTACACGGCGGCCAGCGTCTGCTCAACATCGTCCGTCGGCGCGCGGTACGCACCAGCATTCATCTCGGGTACCGGCAGCGCGCGGAGGTCGAGCTTGCCGTTAGCGGTCAGCGGAAGCGCGTCCAACACGATGATCGCGGACGGAATCATGTAGGCAGGCAGCCGATCACCGAGTGCGGCGCGGGTCCCGGCCGCGTCGACGGCACCGGTGACATAACCCACCAGCCGCCTATCACCCGGACGGTCCTCGCGGACCATCACCACGGCCTGCTCCACTCCGTGTGCACCGGCGAGCACGGTCTGCACTTCGCCCAGTTCGATGCGATTACCGCGGATCTTGACCTGCTCGTCGGCGCGGCCCATGTACTGCAACGCACCATCGGCGTTCCAACGCACCAGATCTCCGGTGCGATACATGCGCGCCCCAGACGGCCCGTACGGATTAGCCACAAACCGCTCCGCCGTCAACGCCGCCCGGCCCACGTAACCAGACGCCAGTGCGGGTCCGGCCAGATACAGCTCGCCCACCACACCGATCGGCGTCGGCTTCAGCCCGGCATCCAGCACCAGGGTGCGCATACCCGGAATCGGGGCACCGATCCCGACAGGCTGCCCCGCCGCCATCGGCGCGGAGGTGGCCCAGATGGTGGCCTCACTCGGGCCGTAGGCGTTGACCAACCGCCGTCCCGGCGCCCAGTCATCCACCAGCTCGCGCGGGCAGTCCTCCCCCGCGGTGACCAATGTGCCCAGACTGTCCAGCCGCATCCGGTCCAGCGACGACAACACCGTCGGGGTCAGCACCGCCGCGCTGACCCGCCGGGCCTGCAAAAACTCCGTCAATGCATCGGCGGCGTACACATCGCGCGGTGCCACCACCAGTGCGGCGCCCGCGCCGACCGCCCACAACATCTCGAAGACCGAGGCGTCGAATGTCGGCGAGGCCACCATGAGCACCCGCGCATCGCCACTCAGTGCGAGCAGATCCTGCTGCGCCGCAACCACTCCCGGCAGTCCGGCCTGGCCCACCGCTACACCCTTCGGGGTGCCGGTCGAGCCCGATGTGAAGATCACGTACGCGGTGCTCTCCGCCCGCAGCGCCGCTGATCGATCGGCGTCCGTGATCGGTTCGGCCGACCGCGCGGACACGTCGCAGCCGTCGACGCGCAGCACCGGGCGCGAACCGGACCCCGAAACCTCGTCGGAGCCGTGAGTCAACACACACACTGCCGCCACCGAGTCCAAGACCGTGGCGACCCGCTCGACCGGATGAGCACTGTCCACCGGTACATACACCCCGCCGGCCTTGGCCACGGCCCACCACGCCACCACCAGCTCGGCACAGCGGTCCATCGCCACACCCACCGCACGTTCCGGGCCCACCCCGGTCTCGAGCAGCACCCGCGCCCAGCGCGTCGACCATTCGTCCAACTCGCGATAGGTCAGCTCTCGGGCACCATCGACCACCGCCACCGCCCCGGGGGAAGCGGCTACTGCTGCGGCCAACAGTTGCGGTGCCACACCGACCGGCGCCTGTACGCCCGCACCGGACCACTGCGACAGCACCAGATCACGTTCCCGCTGATCCAGCAGCGGGACCTCGCCCACAACCACCGAGCGCTCGGCCCCCAGAAGCCGTCCCAGGAGCGATTCCAAACGGGCTATGTGCCTATCGATCTCGGCAACGGTGTACCTATCGGGATTCCACGCGAACTGGATGCGCGACGTGCCGCCGCCCGGGCGCGGATAGATATTGATCGCGATGTCCTGGACGGGGAAGGTGGTCAACACGTTGACCACCGCCTCCGACGGTCCGAAGAAGAACACATCCGCGAAGTCGAAGACGTTGATGACCTGGCCGAATTCGATGTTCGTGTCGCGACGTCCCGCATCGACGACCAGCTCCGGCCAGCGCCGGAACTGTTGGTGGCGCAGCGCGCCCACCACGGCCTTGGCGACCTGGTCGTCCAGCGCTCCGATGGTGTCCCCATCATCGACGGTGACCAACAACGGCACCAGATTCGACACCATGCCGCCACATCTCTTCAGCGCCGCGGTAGTCCGCCCGGACACCGGCAGCGACAATGAAACATTGTGACGCCCTGTCGTCTTCGCAAAGAAGGAGGCCAGCGTCGCAACGACTCGGGCCACCTCAAACTGACCAAGACCGTTCTGCGACAACAACTCATCGCACACCAATTCGCGTACCAGTGGGTGTCGCGGCGTGACGACACGCTCCATCCCCGCGAGATCAGCCGTCTCGATCGGCGCGGACAAGACGTTCTTCCAGTATTCGAAATCCGCATCGCTGCGCGAGGACTGCTGATACTTCTGATCGGCCTCGCGAATCACGGAGAACTCCGAGAAATCGACATCGGTCTCGGCCACCACCGACCCCGAGTACACATCCGCGATATGCCTCAGCAGATTGTTGGTGGCATACCCGTCCAAGAGAACGTGATGTGTGCGCATGTAGAAGTACGACACATCGTCGGCTACCCGCAGGAGCGCGAAGTACGTGAGCCGCTCACTGAGCAAGTCGATAGGCCGGCGGTACTCCTCGTCCATCCAACGGCGAGCAGCGGCGACCGCGTCACGCTCGGCACGCATATCAATGCAGGGCATGGTCTCCGGGAACGCACGGTCGACGACGAAGACCGGCTCGCCGTCCTCGATGGACAGCCGTGCGCACGGTGTGCCGAACCGTGCGGCCATAGATTCGCAGGCCACCATGAGCTTTTCAGCGTCCACGTCGTGATCGATCGTGACGAATCCCGCAAAGTTGTAGGGAACCTCGGGCCGCAGTTGCTGCGCGACCCATATCGACCGCTGCGCGGCTGTCAGAGGTCCAAGAACATCGGACTGCGTTCCGTAGTTGAGCATGAGGACGACGAACTCCCTACTTGGGCCTGCGTACTGGCGTCTGAAAAATCAGCGGTGAGATACCTTGTTGCGCAAGGCGAATAGGTCCTCTACGCGAGTCTTTGGCGTAGGTCCTTGGGCCGTATGTCGGGCCAATGCTCATCGATGTACTCGAGGCACGCTGCGCGGCCAGCATGACCGTAGACCACGCGCCAGCCCGACGGGGCATCGGCGAAGGACGGCCACAGGCTGTGTTGTTCCTGATCGTTGACCAGAACGAGAAAGCTGGCACTGTCATCGTCAAAGGGATTGGTTTGCATCGTTTTCCTCATCATCACGACCCAAGCGCAACGGCGCTGCAGTCAGCACCGGTTCTGCCACCTCGAGATCACGTGTGGCTGTTGAGATATCCCCCGCGCCGGAAGTATTCTTCGCCGCTGCGCTCAATGCCGTCGGCGCAACGAATGCGGGTGATCACCAGTCCGCGGTTGCCGACGCGATAGGCATTGGACCCACACACCACCACCCCGCCTTCCTCCTGAACGATCACCCGCCCCGGCGTCCCGCCGTAGCGGGCCTCGGAGATGCGTGCCTCCAACACCTCGATCCGCTGCCCCTCGTAGAAGGTGAACGCGCGCGGGTACGGCTCCGACAATGCACGCACGAATCGTTCGATATCCTCGGCCGGCCAGCTCCAGTCGATCGCGCTGTCGCGCTCTGAACGCTTGTGGCAGTAGGTCCGTTCGGCCTTGTTCTGCGGCCGCCACACGGCGTTGCCGGACTCCAGCGCACTCAGCGCTTCGGCCAGCACCCCCGGAATCAGATCCATCCCACGCAGCACCAGCTCGGTGCCGGTATCGGCAGGGCCGATCGGCAGCGCATGCTGCACCAGAATGTCACCGGTATCCAGGCCGCTATCCATGCGGTGCACAGTCAATCCGAATTCGGATTCGCCGCTGATCAACGTCCATAGAACAGGGGAAAATCCGGTGAATTTCGGCAGCAGCGAATCATGGAAATTCAGGGTGCCATGTGGCGGGAAATCATAGAGTTCGACAGGCATCCGGTTGTACCAGCTATTGACGACGATGACATCAGGCTCGGCACTCTTGACCAGATTGATAGTTTCGGCGTCCACCCGTGTGGTGAAATGCACGGGAATGCCATGCTCACGCGCGAGTTCATCGACCGGCGCCGACCAAATCGCCTTGTACGCCTCCTCGCTGGCCGGATGAGTGACCGCAAGAACGACCTCGTGCCCCAGATCGATCAAGGCCTGCAGGGTTCGGTAGCCCCAGACCTGATATCCGAACGACACAATGCGCATACACAACCCCTTAGCTCTTAAGCGCTGGTCAGGGCTTATGCCCACAAGTTGAACACCACTGGCAGATCAGCTTAAGGGTTTCCTCAGGTTACGCAAGCCTTCCCTAACCCACAGGAAGGGACCCCGGGGTCGGGTATCAGGCCGCTAACCTGCACGAGCGCACGGAACGAAACGAAACGAAAATCTTCAGACGTCGGCGCCCACCACCAACTTCCTCGGCAAAAAGACTGCAGGAACAATGGTGACCACCGCTAATGCAACAGCAACGAAGAATACCGTCGTGTACGCGTGCGAAAGCCACTGCGGAGCATTTATCGCAAAATCTGAAATCGGATTCACCACCGGGCCACTCGATATTCCACGACTCCCGGTTTCTCCCTCCGCTATGGACAACGGATCGACCTGAATTCCGCCTCCGGCACGATTGAATTGATTGGTCAACAGCGTTGCCATCAACGCGGCCCCCACAGATCCGCCCACCTGATCGTTGACGCTCAGCAGCGTGGTGCCCCGCGCGATCTGGGACGGTGCCAGCGACTGCACGCAGGCCGCTGACAGTGGCGTCGACGTGCAGCCAACCCCCATGCCCATGACCATTAACCCGGCCAGCAGTATCGGCGAGAAATCTGCTTGTCGCGCCACACCGAATGTGAAGATGCCCAAGCCCACCGCAATCAACGGGAGGCCAATCAGCACAATCGTCCCTGGCCCGCGCCTGTCCATGAAGATCCCCGCGAGGGGCATGGTCAGCACGAGACCGACTCCCATTGCCACCATGGATATCCCGGACCGCATCGGCGATTGATGCAGCACCACCTGGAAGTAACTCGGCACAAGCAAGCTGACGCCGACAAAGGTGGCGGCGAAGGCGAACTGCGTGATGTTGGCCCACCTGACCACACGATTTTCGAACAGCCGTAGGTCGACAAGAGGATGCGACGCGCGGTTCCTGGTGTGCACGACGAACGCAAAAATCAGTGCGGAACCGATGATGACGGGTAGCAGGACATGTCGGTCGGCCATGCTGTCGCGCCCGGGGATCGCCGACATCCCGACAAGCAACATCGCCACGCCGGGTGAGAGCAACAGTGCGCCCACCACGTCGAGTTTCTCTGAAGGCTCGGGGTTATCCCCGGGAAACATGAAGGCCGCCAGCACGATGGCACTCAACCCGATCGGCAGGTTGATCAGGAATATCCATTCCCAGCCGTAGCTGCCGATCAACCATCCCCCCAGGATCGGCCCACCGATCGGGCCGAGCAAGAAGGGCGCCGCTCCTAGGGCGACCACTCTGCCAAGGCGCTTCGGGCCCGCCTCACGGGTCAAGATCATGAAGCTCAGTGGCATCAACATGCCACCACCAATGCCCTGAATCACACGGAAGATAATGAGCAACAAGATGTTTGGGGACACCGCGCACAACAACGAGCCAACCGTGAATACCAGGACGGCGCCCATGAACAGACGTTTTGTGCCGAAACGGTCGGCAGCCCATCCGGTCATCGGGATCACTGTTGCGAAGGCAAGCATGTAACCGGCGATGGTCCAGGACACGACGGCCTGACTGGAGCCGAACTCGGCGACAAAGGTCCGCTGAGCGACCGCCACAGCCGTACTGTCCAAAAATGCCATCACGCTGGCCAAACCGCAGACGCCAGCGATCCGCAGCAGTGCGGCGTCGAGCTTGTCGGGGTGCCCCGGCTCATTCACACCACGCTGCTCAGCCGACCCGCTCGGCGCCGAGAGGGCGGTAGGCACGCTGTCCATAGGTCGGCGAGTATATCCACGCAGAGGGGCCCGTTGGGGTCTACCTCAACGGGCCGGCCACCGCTTCCACCTGGCCTTCCGGGCTCCGGCCGCGGCCCGAATACCAACGGTAGTAATCGTTCTGCACCCGGCTCACGATTCCCGGTAGTACACGGTAGGAATCCCGGTACAAGATGCCCAGTGGGTTGTTCACCTCGCGACTGCGCCGCCTGAGCGCATCGACGACCATGTCGACGCCCTCCTCCAGCGTCAGCGATGCGTACTGGCTCCAGTCCGACGGGGCGATCATGTCGGTCGTCACCAGCGGGAGATGAACGTTGGTGACGCGCACTCCGTCGGCACGGCTCTCGATGCCCGCGATACGCAGTACCGCATCCATGGCCGCCTTCGACCCGACATAGGCAGAGAAGTCGGGCAGGTTGCCCAGCACTCCAATCGACGAGCTGTGCACGATATGCCCCGAGCCACGGGCACGCATGCCCGGCAGCAGGCGCAGCACCAGGCCCACACCACCGAGGTAATTGATCGCCACGGTCCGCTCGTAGTCGTGCAGCCGGTGTTCGGAGTCGGCGAGCGACCGCATGATCGATCTGCCCGCGTTCAGCACCAAAGTATCTGGCGCCCCATAGCGTTCGAGTACTTCGGTGGCGACCGCATCCGCGCCGTCACTCGTCGATAGATCGCCGGGCACCGCGTGCGCGATACCGCCCCGCACAGCGATCTCGCGCACCACGTCGTCGAGTTCATCGGCCCGGCGTGCGGTGACAATCGCACGAGCGCCCGCCTCCGCGACCCTCTCGGCCAGCCGGCGGCCGATCCCGCTCGACGCGCCGGTGATCAACACCGTCCGACCGCCCACGCGCTCGGACAGTGTCGGAGTCCATGGGTAGCTGACGCTGACCGGCCTCGTAAGAACGTTGATCATGTGTCTGACGGCCCGCATCGGGTCTCCCATAGCTCGTTGTGCTGCTGACTGTTTCGCGTTACGGCGGAGCCGAGGCGTGTAACCCCGAGTAATGATTATGTTGACATCAACCGTTGTCAAGATGGGGCCCCGGTCGTCGAATTTCGGCATCCCGCCTTCGTGCTGTTTGCTATCGTTGCTGATGGGCGCAAGTTTTGGGGGTCGTATGCGGTTCAGCGCGACACTCTTCCTCATCGCCACACTCCTCTGTGCGTGTGTGTCCCCCAGTAGCTCCGCCCGGCACGACGAATGGTCTTCGCTCGTGTCGATGCTCGCCGACCAGCAGAAGGCTCTGCATGAGAAGGACTCTCTGTACGACCTTCCCGGCACGCCCCAGCCGACGACACGCAAGGACATCCGCGCAAAGGAACGGCAGTGGGGCCTGTATCTGGATGCCGACCACCGGGAACTGCTCCAGGTCTCCGACGGCCTGCGCGCATTCTGCGGCTTCGACGACTTGTTCTCCCTCGCCGATTCGGCGCCCGGCTCGACGAACTGGGAGGGCATGAAGGCGTACATCGAAGGCGCGTCGCTGACTCCCGAATACTTCGGTGCCCACTCCTTCAACCAACTGATTCCCGTTCTCGGCACCGAGGACGACTACGTGATGATCATTGCCGTGGCCCACTCATACTTCAGCGACGAGCCGGGCACCGTGTTCGAGCTCGGCGGTAGTGGCCCCAACGGGATCGGCCAGTACCCGACACTGATGGACGCGGTGAGGACCAAGTCGGAGTGGTACCAGAGGGAACTCCGGAACACGAAGGCGTAGGTGTGCGGGGGAACCACAACGCATGCGCGATCGTCTGACCAAACAAGAAGGGCTTCCGGAGGGGATACATGACATCGGGACCAGGCGTTGCCCACACGGCATCCGCTAATAGCTGTCGCGTTCCCCGATGTCACCGGACGCGCGCGAACCATACGGTAACCAGATAGGTTGAATATCATGTCAGATCTGCCTACTCGCACCTACGCCGAGTTTCCCGGAATCAGTACCCGCGCCTGGGAACACCCGGCCGACCGGGCGGCTCTGCAAACACTGCGCAGCCTCAAAGGCTTCGACACCATCCTCAAGGCGCTGGCCGCGCTGCTGCGGGAACGTCAGCATCGGCTGATGTATCTGGCGACCGCCGTCCGCGTCGATGATCGACAGTTCACATCACTGCACGACACCCTCAACGACTGCGCGCGCGTCCTTGATGCCCCCGAAACCCCGGAGCTCTACGTCATTCAGGGGCCATACGCCAACGCCTACACCATCGGGATGGACCAACCGTTCATCGTGCTGACCTCCGCGCTGCTGGACCTGATGAACGAACAGGAGCTTCGCTTCATCGTCGGTCACGAACTCGGGCACGCACTCTCCGGGCATGCGGTGTACCGCACCATGCTGATGCACCTGATGCGGCTGGCCGGGAACCTCGGCTGGATGCCGATCGGAGGGTGGGCGCTGCGCGCCGTTGTCGCCGCGCTCATGGAATGGCAGCGCAAGTCCGAGCTGTCCGGGGACCGCGCCGGAATGCTCTGCGGCCAGGACGTGGACACCGCGATCCGGGTGGAGATGAAGCTGGCCGGGGGCTCACGCCTCGATGAGATGGATACGCAGCGCTTTCTGGCCCAGGCGGCCGAGTACGAGCGCACCGGAGACATGCGTGACGGCGTGCTCAAATTGCTCAACCTCGAACTGCAATCGCACCCGTTCTCCGTATTGCGGGCCGCCGAGCTCAGCAAGTGGATCGACCGCGGCGAGTATGGCGCGATCCTCGGCGGGGACTATCCGCGACGCGACGAGGACGCACAGGCCGATCTGGGTTCCGAGTTCCGCTCCGCGGCAAGGTCATACAAGGACAATTTCGATTCCTCGACCGACCCGCTGATCTCCGCGCTGCGCAACTTCGGATCCACGCTCGATGGCGTCGTCAATGTCGTCGGGCAGGGCGTCACCGATGTCGCCACCGACGTGCGACGCCGGTTCTCGGAGTGGCGCAACAATTCCGACGACGAGCCACGCGATGGCGACACCTGACCACGGAGACTCGACGGTCGACGTCGTGGAGTACGAAGACGGCGTCGGCCTAGCCGGATCCCCTTGACACCATCGGATATCCGATGGTCGCCACCGCTCCTTGCGGATACGCTCGACACCCCATGACATCGACCCACGACGCACGTGTGTTGCGCGCCACCATGCGCACCGATCTCACCGCCGCGATGAAGACCCGCAACGGCCCGGCCGTGAGCGCACTGCGGACGGCGATCGCCGCGATCGACAACGCCGAGTCAGTGGACGACACAGCCCGAAAGACGCTGGATAACACCCATATCGCCGGTGCGACAAGAGGTCTCGGATCAGCGGAGGTAGCCCGTAGGGTGCTCTCCCCCGCCGATGTGCGCGCCATCCTGCGGGCACAGATCGATGACCGTGCCACTGAAGCCGAGCGCTATGACACGCTCGGCCAAGCCCAGGCCGCCGCGCGGCTGCGCGAGGAGGCCGGGGTCATCGCCGGGTACCTATAGCGACCCGTAGCGCCGCGCGATGCCGTCGCACAGGATCTCCACACCCTTGACGATCACTTCACGCGGATTGGTCACCTGCGGCAGGTCGCCCACCCCCACCAGTGCGGCCAGTCGCGGGGATTCCGGCAGCTCGGCGTTACCGCCGATCAGCTCGGATAATCCCGAAAAGTCGGTGCGTGCGCCCGGGGAGACAAGCTGCCCACCGACCGCACCGAGGCCGACGCCCTGCGAGTAGCTCCACACCTGAAACGCCAGTTCCGCCGCCTCGGGCACCGGAACCCCGAGGTGACCGAAGGCCTCCAGCAACCAGTCGAAACACACCAGAGTGTCGGGCTGCATCCCGTTGCGTGGCACCGCATACGCCAACAGCACCCAGGGATGGGTGCTGTACAGATTGAAGTCGTATTCGACGGCGACGCGCACCCGCGCCCGCCAGTCAGGGTCACCCATCATCTCGGCGGGGTAGGCGAATCGGCGGGTGACCTCTGCGGTCATCTCGACCAGGAGCGCATCCTTGTCGGCGACGTGGCGGTATAGCGACATGGCCCCCACGCCGAGGGCCTCGGCGATCTTACGCATGGACACACCGGTCAGGCCTTCTGCATCGGCAATCGTGATGGCCTTGGCAACAATCGATTCCAGCGTGAGACGCGGATCGGTCACGATGCTCCCTCCATAACTCGATTGACCGGCTTCACCAATTTGCGTACAGTGTACCCAGTCTACTGCGTACGCCGTACGCGCCCCAATATCACCGGAGCGATACCCCATGACCACCTGCAAGAGCACTGCGCCCGAAAACGCGACGCCGGAAGGCGCCCGCGCTGGACGACGTACCTGGTTCGGGCTGGCCACGCTCCTGCTGCCCGTGTTCCTGGTGTCGATGGACGTCTCGGTGCTGTTCCTGGCGATGCCACGGCTGTCCGAGTCACTCAATCCATCGGCGGCCGAACAGCTCTGGATCCTGGATGTGTACGGATTCCTGCTCGCCGGACTGCTCATCACCATGGGCAACCTGGGCGACCGGTGGGGACGTCGACGTCTCATGCTCTGGGGTGCAACACTTTTTGGCATCGCATCGGTGATCGCCGCATTCGCGCCCACCCCGCTGGCACTGATCGCGGCACGCGCGCTGATGGGTATCGGCGGGGCCACCCTGCTCCCCGCCAGCCTGGCGCTTATCGGCGTCATGTTCCCCAATGCCCGCCAGAAGGCGCTCGCGGTCGGCATCTGGGCGGCGGCCTTCTCATTCGGTGCCGCCGTCGGCCCCGTCATCGGCGGCCTGCTGCTGCACCACTACTGGTGGGGCTCGGTGTTCCTCATCAACGTTCCGGTGCTGATCGTGCTGCTACTCACCGCCAACGCGCTCATCCCCGAATACCGAAACCCCGTCCTGGAACCGTTCGACCTCGCCGGCGTCGCGCTGTCGATGACCGGAATCATGACCCTGGTATACGCCGTGAAAGCCGCAGCGACGCATGGCTTCTCGCTATCCGTCGCAATCACCGGAGTGATCGGCGTCGTCACCCTGGCGATGTTCGTCCGGCAGCAGATGCGCTGCCCGCACCCGCTGCTCGCGCTGGACCTGTTCCGCAACCGGACCTTCACCGTGGCAATCGTCGGCACCGTCGCCGCGATGGCGACGTTCGGCGCCACGACCTACCTCACCGGGCTCTACCTGCAGTCAGTGCTCGGCTTCGACGTGCTGGCCGCCGCCTTCCTCGGACTGCCCATGGCGCTGACGGTCGCCTACTTCTCGATGGACGCAGCACGTATCGAGCGTCTACTCGGGGAGCGCTGGACATTCGTGGTGTCTCTGCTGGCCATGGCGGTTGGCAACGCGGTGCTCCTCGCACTGGGCCCACACGGGCCGGTGGGCGTCTACATCGCGGCAACGGTGATCGTGGGCGCCGGTGCCGGTGTCATGTTTACGTTCGTCTCTGCCGTAGCGCTCAATGCCGCCCCGACCGAGCGGGCCGGGCAGGCCACGGGCATCTCGGAGATGAGCTTTGAGCTCGGGACGGCCTTCGGGCTGGCTTTGTTCGGAGCCCTGGCCTCCGCGATCTTCGCCGCCCGCACCCATGTGCACGAGACACTCGGACAGGCCATGGCGCGCGCCAAGGACATCGGTGGCGAGGCGGGTGCCACCGCGGCCGAGCTCGCCAGGACCGGATGGACCGACGGAATCCACGCGGTAGCGGGGGTATCGACGCTGATCCTGGTGGCCGCCGCGATCACGGCCGCCGTTGTGATGCGTCACAGCGACAGCTGATAGGGAACCTTCGGCGCACCGGACTCGTAGAACACATATGACCCGCGAGATCCGAGACATCGACTCCACCACCGAGGCCGTTGCCCACCGCGTGATCGCCACAGCATTCGCCGAGGATCCCGTGATCCGTTGGGTGAACTCCGACCCCCGGCGTGACCAGGCGATTTTCCACGGGATCTCGCTCGCCTTGCACGGCTCCGGCCAGGGCGAGTACCTGCTGTACGAGGACGGCGTGGCGGTCGGGGCCGCGCATTGGGATCCTCCGAGCTGGGAGCCGCCGGGCGCGCAGCGGATGCGGGCCATCCCGTTGCTTCTCGGCGCGGTGCGGCTCGGCGTCTTCCGCGGTATTGCCCTGGCGCGTGCTGCCGCGGCCGTCCGGCCCAAGCACCCGCACTGGTATCTGGCGACCATCGGCGCCGCCGTCCCCGGCAGAGGTATCGGCTCAGCGCTCATCAAACACCAGATCGATCAGATCGAAGGTCCGGCCTATTTGGAGAGCTCCAACATCCGCAACAACCCGCTCTACGAACGCTTCGGCTTCAGGGTGGTCGACGAGATCAAACCGGCGCCCAACGGCCCCACGCTGTGGGCAATGTACCGGGACTGATTGCGCCCCAACATCGCTGATGCCGAACCCGCCGGATCACTGAGAATCGGTAACGACCGCGACTACCCTGGCGATGGAATACCTAGAGTTCTGTGTGTATTGAGTGCTGATAGTTGTTGTCTCCGCGGGGTGTAGCGGGGGCGCCGGTAGTACAGAGGGTTGAGATGACGATTGTTCCGCCTCCCGTCGAGGACACGGCGATGCGAGCGTGGGAGTTCCCCGAGAACGACCCCGAACCGCCCGCACAGTGGAGCAAGTACGTGCCCGGTGAGCCGCAATTGCGTGCGGCGGCCTTCGGGACGCTGATCGGCCTGCTGGTAGCGGTGCTTCTGGGCGCGGCCTATGGCGCCGAACCCGGCGGTTCCCTGTGGGCATTGAACAGGACCGTCTTCACCACCCACTCCCAGGACGTCGCCATACGCGCCGTGGTCTCCCCGCTCAAAAACGCCCAGGACATCCTGGGCAACGGCACGCAGCCCTCGCCCGATCAGCTCACCGAGGCCCGGACCTCACTCAATGAGGCCAAACAGGGATTGGAGTTCGTCTCCGCCTCCGCTGAGCGCACCACGCTGCAGAACCTTTATCTGCAGCTCACTCAACAGCTGCGCCAGTACACACCGGAACAGGCCCAGCAGCTTCCCCCGCTGCCCGCGCCCCCAGAGGTGAACACCGACGCCAACCTGGCCGCCAACGTGGGACCCGCCGCACCGGCATCATCGCCGCCGAGTTGGGGCTACGCCACCGCCGCGAGCGCCCCCGGCCCGGCTCCACAGTCCTACTCGGCTCCCCCGCCACCCGGAATTCCGGTCGATCCCGTTGCCGACTGGCCGGCTCCCGTCGCCCCACCGTTGACGCCCAACCTGCTCGATCTGGGCGGCTACGACCAGTCGTGGTCTCTGCTCTACGGATACAACGTCTTGGACTGGTTCAACTGGGGACTGTCCGGCTTCAACCGGTACGGGTTCGACTTCATGGGCTTCGACCGGTGGGGCTATGACCGGTGGGGCTACGACCGGTGGGGCTACGACCGGTCGGGTTACAACTGGGACGGCTACAACTGGTCGGGTTACAACCGCGACGGTCGAGATCGAGATGGCCGCAACGAATGGGGTCAGTTCCGCGACGACGATCCCCGCGATCAGGGTTGGTACGACAGGTATCACCCGTATCGGGAGTACTACGACTGGAAGTTCCAGAACACCAACCCGGTGTACAGCCGCAACCTGTGGGATCAGGCGCATGGAATCAACCCCGCTCAGTATCGGGATTGGAACCTGAATCGCAGCTGGGACAACCCCTTGGAGCGTGACTGGTCCCCCGTAACCAGCACCGCCCGCGTCGCCGACCGCCCGCTGTTGGCCGAGCCGGTGGTGAACCTCGATGCGTCACTCGCACAGTTCCTCACCGACGACAAGTCGTCCCGTCCGGCGGGGGATCTCATCAAGGATCTGTCGACGAAGTCGGTCCGAAACTTCAGCAAGGAACTTGCCACCCCACCTCCGGCTCCCGAGAAGACACCCACATCGGTGTCCCCTGCCGAGGTAAAGCCCTCTGCCCCACCGGTGTTGACGGCACCGGCGCCTACGGTTCCGCCAAAGCAAGTGCCCGAGGACTTCACACCCCCGTCACTGCCGACGGTTCCGCCACTGACACCGGCCCCGTCCACGGAGCCGCGCGCGACGTCCAGCACGACGAGCCCGGCCCCGTCGACCGAACCGTCACACCCACCGACCCCGACGTCCGGGTCTCCGACCGATGCCACCACCAGCCCGTCGGCTCCCACACCAACACCGAAGGAGGAGACATCGGCCCCCGTGACGACGCCGACGGCTCCGACTCACGAGACACCGGTGACGCCTACGCCACGTCAAACGGTCACCACAGCACCCTCGGAGACGGCCGAGCCATCGGTCGCTCCCGAACCGACCAAGCAGCACAGCACGCCGACGTATGAGGTCCCGACGTCCGAAGCACCCGCTCCGCGGGCGACCGTAGAACCTGCCCCCCAGCAGGTCCCCACCGAGGCTCCGGCGAAGCAGACACCCGTCGAGCGTGAGACGCCCCCATCACGCGCGTCGGCGCCAGAAACTGTGGCACCCACACGCGAAGCGCCCGCACGGGAGGCACCGACGTACAGCACCGTCACACAGGCACCCAGTTCAGGCGGCAGTAGCGGTGGTGGCGGTTACGGCAGTGGTAGTAGCGGCGGCAGTGGTGGTGGCCACCATTAGCGAGGGCCCCACCGCAGCGTAAGTAAGGGTACCCTTATTTCATGCCGACAACATGGATAGACACCGTGATACACCAGGTGCGCAGGGTGGGCGACTTCCCGTTTCCGCACCAGGCGGCCTTCATGCTGGACAATCCGATTCATCGAAAATTGGTGGATCCCGCGGGCGTGGCCGAGCGGTTGGGGCTGCGCGGTGACGAACGAGTGCTGGAGATCGGTCCAGGGCCGGGAATCTTCAGCGTGCAGATAGCCCCTCGACTCCCCTCGGGTCATCTCGACCTGTTCGACGTGCAGCCCGAGATGCTCGACAAGGTGAAACGCAAGCTCGACCGGGCCGGATGTCGGAACGCAGGATTCCACTCTGGCGACGCCAGTAATGGACTTCCGTTCCCGGACAGGTCCTTTGACATCGCCTTTCTCGCCAGCGTGATCGGCGAAGTCCCCGATAAGACCGCCTGCATCCGGTCACTGCACAAGGCGCTCAAGCCCGGCGGGCGGCTGGTCTTCCAGGAGATCTTCCTGGACCCCGATCGCCTGGGAATCTCCGAGCTACGCACCCTCACCGAACCGGAGGGTTTCGCCTTCTCCTCGGCGACCGGAAGCCGGTGGCGCGACATCGTGGAGTTCACCCGAACCTGATCCGCCCCAGCCGGTTCTTCACGCAGCCCTCGAGCACTCGGCGCCGGAGCGACCCCGCATAGCAAACCCCTGCGCAACCGACCCCACATCGACGCTGACGGTGCATGCGCATCCCGGACAGTGGGAGCCAGTTGTGAGGAATACCATGTCTGAAGATATCGTTAGTTTAGGTAATCTACTTTTCAGACTTCCAAAGAACACCCTGTCGATGTGAGGCTGCCATGACCGTGACCAACGAGACCGACCCGCAGCTGGAGCAGCTGGCCCGCCGCATCGAAAATCTGCGCGAGAGCGATCCACAGTTCCGCGCCACTGCACCCGATCGCACGGTCGCCGAGCAGGTACTGCGCCCCGGCCTACATCTCTCCGAGGCCATTGCGACGTTGATGACCGGATACGCCGAGCGCCCCGCATTGGGCGAGCGTGCACGTGAACTGGTCACCGACCATGACGGCCGGAGCGTGCTGCGCCTGCTCCCCCGTTTCGATACCACGACGTACGGTGAATTATGGTCCCGGACAACGTCTGTCGCAGCATACTGGCACCACGACGCGGCTCATTCGGTCAACGGCGGCGACCTGGTGGCGACCCTCGGGTTCACCAGCGTCGACTACACGGTGCTGGATCTGGCGATCATGATTCTCGGCGGGGTCGCGGTTCCGCTGCAGACCAGTGCACCAGCGTCGCAGTGGACCACCATTCTCGCCGAGACCGAACCCAACACGCTGGCCGTGAGCGTCGAATTGATCGGCACCGCATTGGAATCGGTACTCGCCACCCCGTCGATCAAGCAGGTCGTGGTGTTCGACTACACCCCCGAGGTCGATGCGCAACGCGAGGCCTTCGACGCCGCCAGCGCACAGCTCGCCGGAACCGGTATCACCATCGAGACGCTCGATGCGGTGATCACCCGCGGCAAAGAGCTTCCCGCCGCCCCGCTCTACGCACCTTCCCCCGGTGACGATCCACTGGCACTGCTGATCTACACCTCCGGCAGCACCGGGGCCCCCAAGGGCGCCATGCACAGTGAGAATATCGTGCGCCGCTGGTGGATTCGCGAAGACGTCATGGCCGGGACCGAGAACCTGCCCATGATCGGCCTGAACTTCATGCCGATGAGCCACATCATGGGCCGCGGCACACTCACCTCAACACTGTCCACCGGTGGACTCGGGTACTTCGCCGCATCCAGCGACATGTCAACGCTCTTCGAAGACATGGAGCTGATCCGCCCCACCGCACTCGCCCTGGTGCCCCGCGTATGCGACATGGTCTTCCAGCGGTTCCAGACGGAGGTGGATCGCCGCCTCGCCAGCGGTCACGCCGCGGATCCAGATGCGGTGGCCGCAGAGGTCAAGGCCGAGATTCGTGACAACCTCTTTGGTGGCCGCGTCTTGGCGGTCATGGTGGGCTCGGCACCGCTGTCCGAAGAGCTGGGCGAATTCATCGAGTCGTGCTTCGAGCTGCATCTGACGGACGGTTACGGATCCACCGAGGCGGGCATGGTGTTCCGTGATGGAGTCGTGCAACGCCCGCCGGTCATCGAGTACAAGCTCGTCGATGTGCCCGAGCTGGGGTACTTCTCCACCGACCAGCCGCATCCGCGCGGTGAGCTGCTGTTGAAGACCGACGGTATGTTCCTCGGCTACTACAAGCGTCCCGAGGTGACCGCGGGCGTCTTCGACGAAGACGGCTTCTACATGACCGGCGACATTGTCACCGAGCTCGCCCACGACAACATCCAGATTGTCGATCGCCGTAACAACGTGCTCAAACTGTCCCAGGGCGAGTTCGTCGCGGTCGCCACACTGGAAGCCGAGTATGCCAACAGCCCTGTGGTGCACCAGATCTACGTGTACGGCAGTAGCGAAAGGTCCTATCTGCTGGCGGTCGTGGTGCCGACACCGGAGGCCGTCGCGGCCGCGAAGGGCGACACCACGGCACTCAAGGTGACCATCGCGGATTCGCTGCAAGACATTGCCCGAGAGATCCAGTTGCAGTCCTATGAGATCCCGCGCGACTTCATCATCGAGCCCCAGCCGTTCACCCAAGGCAACGGTCTGCTGACCGGCATTGCCAAACTCGCGCGCCCAAATCTTAAGTCGCACTATGGCGATCGGCTGGAACAGATGTACGCCGATATCGCCGAGCAGCAGAGCTTGGAAATGCACCGGCTGCGTTCCGATTACGATCCCGACAAGCCCGCGCTGGAAACGGTGCTCAAGGCCGCCCAGGCCCTGCTGGGTGTCTCGTCGGCCGAACTGGCCGCGGACGCACATTTCACCGACCTGGGTGGCGATTCACTGTCTGCCCTGTCCTTCTCGGATCTACTGCGCGATATCTTCGACGTCGAGGTCCCCGTCGGCGTCATCGTCAGTGCCGCCAACGACCTCAGCGGTATCGCGAAGTTCGTTGATGAACAACGTCATTCCGGTGGTAACCGGCCGACCGCCGAGACGGTGCACGGAGCGGGGCATGCTGAGATCCGCGCCGCTGACCTGACTCTGGACAAGTTCATCGACGAGGCCACCCTGCAGGCGGCCCCCTCACTTCCCCGAGCGACCGGAACACCGCGGACCGTGCTGCTGACCGGATCCAACGGCTACCTGGGCCACTACCTGGCACTGGAATGGCTTGAGCGCCTGGACAAGACCGAGGGCAAGCTGATCGTCATCGTTCGCGGTAAGGACGCCGACGCGGCCTACCGCCGCCTCGAGGAGGCGTTCGACACCGGCGATACCGAACTGCTGGAGCACTTCCGAGCGCTGGCCGGAAAACACCTCGAGGTGCTCGCGGGCGATATCGGCGACCCGGACCTCGGTCTGGAGGCCGACACCTGGCAGCGCCTGGCCGACACCGTGGACGTCATCGTGCACCCGGCCGCACTGGTGAACCACGTACTGCCCTACAAGCAGCTTTTCGGCCCGAATGTCGTTGGCACCGGCGAAATCATCAAGCTGGCGCTGACCACCAAGATCAAGCCCATCACCTATCTGTCGACGGTCGCGGTCGCGGCGTATGTCGATCCGGCCACCTTCGACGAAGAGTCCGATATCCGGCTTATCAGCGCGGTGCGCCCCGTGGACGAGCTCTACGCCAACGGCTACGGCAACAGCAAGTGGGCCGGCGAGGTACTGCTGCGGGAGGCGCACGACCTCTGCGGCTTACCGGTCGCGGTGTTCCGCTCCGACATGATCCTGGCCCACAGCCACTACACCGGCCAGCTCAACGTCCCCGACCAGTTCACCCGCCTGATCCTGAGCCTCATCGCCACCGGCATCGCACCCGGATCGTTCTATCAGGCGCAGGCCACGACTGCGCGTCCCCGTGCGCACTATGACGGGCTCCCGGGTGACTTCACCGCCGAGGCCATCAGCACGTTGGGCACGCAAGTGTCGGAGGGCCCCGAGGCCTATGTGACGTACGACTGCGTGAACCCGCATTCCGACGGCATCTCGCTGGACAACTTCGTCGACTGGCTCATCGACGCCGGCTACCCCATCCAGCGCATCGACAACTACAGCCAGTGGTTCGACCGCTTCGACACCGCCATCCGCGGCCTACCCGAAAAACAAAAACAGCACTCGCTGCTACCCCTGCTGCACGCCTTCGAACAGCCCTCCGGCGCCGAAGACCACGGGGTTGTTCCGGCCAAGCATTTCCAGCACGCGGTGCAGGCCGCCGGAATCGGTCCGATCGGGCAGGACGGCACGACCGACATTCCTCATCTGTCGCGGCAGTTGATCGTCAAGTACGCCAAGGACCTCGAACAGCTCGGCCTGCTGTAGGTGCAGGTGAGCCCGCGCGCTTACAGAATCTACGGTTTCGTAAGCTGCCCGATATGACGATCGACGCCACCGCTGCCCACACGAAGGAAGCACGTCGTCAGCGGTTGGGTGACCGCGTGCGGCGTCTCTTCACCGAGGATCCGCAGTTCCGTGCGGCCAAACCCGATACCGCGGTCGATGCCGCCGTCGCCGTACCTGGTTTGCGGCTCGCACAGGTGGTGGCCACGATCATGGACGGGTACGCCGACCGTCCCGCCCTCGGACACCGGGCCCAGGAGCTCGTTACCGATGAGGCGGGTCGCTCGACACTACGTCCACTGCCCGAATTCGAGACCGTCACCTACGGCGAGCTGTGGGGTATGGCGCGTGCACTGGCTTCCGCGTGGCATCACGATGCCCACGCTCCGGTGCGGACCGGCGATTTTGTCGCGATGCTCGGCTTCACGAGCGTCGACTACACCGCAGTTGATCTCGCGTGCATCCACCTGGGCGCCGTAGCGGTACCGCTACAGACCAGCGCGCCCACATCGAATTGGACCGCCATCCTTGCCGAATCCGAACCCTCGGTACTGGCCGTGAGCGCCGAGCTATTGGATGTGGCAATGGAATCGGCGCTTGTCACGCCGTCGCTGCGACATATCACGGTCTTCGACTACCACCCCGGTGTCGATACACAGCACGAAAGCATCGAATCCGCACAGCACCGGATCGCCGAGGCGGATCTGCCGATTTCCGTTGACGTGATATCCGCGGTGATTGGGCACGGGCGTGCCCTTCCGGAAGCCCCCCTGTTCACCGCCGACGAGGGCGACGACCCGTTGGCCCTGGTGATCTACACCTCGGGAAGCACGGGCACCCCCAAGGGCGCGACATACACCGAGAAGATGGTCGCCAAACCATGGCTGAGGGCCGACACTCTGAGCTCCAAGGCCGAAATTCCTTTGATCAACCTCAATTTCATGCCGATGAGTCACGTGATGGGACGCGGCAGCCTGGTTACCGCGCTGGCCTGTGGCGGCCTCGCCTACTTCGCGGCATCCAGCGATATGTCCACCCTCTTCGAAGACATCACCCTCACCCGTCCCACCGTGGTGACTCTCGTTCCCCGAGTGTGCGACATGCTCTTTCAGCGTTACCGCAATGAGGTCGAACGCCGCGCCGGGGTCGATCCCGCCACCGATCTCGCCGCCCTCGAAGCCGAAGTCAAGGGTGAGTTCCGTGAAAACCTTTTCGGGGGACGTGTTTTGACCATCGTCTGCGGCTCAGCACCACTGTCCGAAGAGCTTGCGGCATTCATCGAATCCTGCCTGGACGCCCGTATCACCGACGGGTACGGGTCCACCGAGGCGGGGGTCATCGTGCGCAACGGGCGAATCCAGCGCCCGCCCGTCATCGACTACAAGCTGATCGACGTGCCCGAGCTGGGCTACTTCTCCACCGACAAACCGCACCCGCGGGGTGAGTTGCTGGTCAAAGCCGAGTCGGTGTTCGGCGGCTACTTCAAGCGCCCCGAGGTCACGGCTGATGTGTTCGACCCGGACGGGTACTACAAGACCGGCGATATCGTCGCCGAGCTCGAACCCGACAAGATCCAGATTGTCGACCGGCGCAACAATGTCATCAAGCTGTCCCAGGGTGAGTTCGTCGCGATCGCCAACCTGGAGGCCGAATACGCCAACAGTCCACTGATACAACAGATTTGCGTCTATGGAAGCAGCGAGCGGTCTTACCTGCTGGCCGTGGTGGTACCCACCTCCGAGGCATTCGAGCTGAGCCACGGCGATGACGAGCTACTCAGACGTCTGATCGCCGAGTCACTTCAGCAGGTAGCCCGCGACGCGGAACTGCAGCCCTACGAGGTGCCCCGCGACTTCCTGGTGGAGACCGAGCCGTTCTCTGCCGCCAACGGCCTGCTGACCGGTATCGCGAAGCTGGCCAGGCCCAAGCTGCACGAGAAGTATGGTGCCCGCCTCGAACAGCTGTACTCCGATATCGCGAGCGCCCAGGCGCTCGAACTTCAGGCCCTGCACTCTGCCGGACACGAGGGCAAGCCGGTAATCGACACCGTGCAACGTGCGATCACGGCGCTGCTGGGGCTGTCCGCGGCCGAAGTCAGCCCAGAGGCGCACTTCATCGACCTGGGCGGCGATTCCCTCTCCGCCCTCTCCTTCTCGGATCTGCTCCGCGACATCTTCGCCGTGGACATTCCGGTCGGCGATATCGTCAGCGCCGCCAACGATGTGGCCGCCATCGCGCGCATCATCGAAAAGCAGCGCGACTCCGGATCGGCCCAACCCACCGCCGAGACGGTGCACGGCGCCGGACACACCCAGATCCGCGCCGCCGACCTGACCCTGGACAAGTTCATCGACGAGGCCACCCTGCAGGCGGCCCCCTCATTGCCCAGAGCGCTCGGAGCCCCGCAGACGGCGTTGCTCACCGGAGCCAACGGCTACCTGGGCCGTTTCCTCGCACTGGAATGGCTTGAACGCCTGGACAAGACCGGTGGAAGCCTCATCGCCGTCATCCGCGGTAAGGACGCCGACGCCGCCTACCGCCGCCTCGAAGAGGCATTCGACAGCGGAGACTCCGAACTACTGGCGCATTTCCGGGCGCTGGCCAAAGAACACCTCGAGGTGCTCCCCGGCGATATCGGCGAACCCAACCTGGGACTGGATGCCGACACCTGGCAACGCCTGGCCGACACCGTGGACGTCATCGTGCACCCGGCCGCACTGGTCAATCACGTGCTCCCCTATAGCCAGTTGTTCGGCCCGAATGTCGTTGGCACCGCCGAAATCATCAAGCTGGCGCTGACCACCAAGATCAAGCCCATCACCTATCTGTCGACCGTCGCGGTGGCCATGTCGGTGGATCCCAAGGTGTTCGACGAGGATTCAGATATCCGCACCATCAGCGCGCTCCGGCCCATCGATGAGGGGTATGCCAACGGATACGGCAATGCGAAGTGGGCCGGCGAGGTGCTGCTGCGGGAGGCGCACGACCTCTGCGGCCTGCCGGTCGCGGTGTTCCGCTCCGACATGATCCTGGCCCACAGCCACTACACCGGCCAGCTCAACGTCCCCGACCAGTTCACCCGCCTGATCCTGAGCCTCATCGCCACCGGCATCGCACCCGGATCGTTCTACCAGAAACAGGCCGCGGGTGAACGTCCGCTAGCTCACTATGACGGGCTCCCAGCGGATTTCACGGCATCGGCCATTACCGCAGTCGGCGCCGCGGTCGCGTCTTCTGAAGCAATTCAGACCTACGATTCGGTGAACCCACATGCCGACGGCATATCGCTGGACAACTTCGTCGACTGGCTCATCGACGCCGGCTACCCCATCCAGCGCATCGACAACTACAGCCAGTGGTTCGACCGCTTCGACACCGCCATCCGCGGCCTACCCGAAAAACAAAAACAGCACTCGCTGCTACCCCTGCTGCACGCGTATCGATACCCGCAACACGCGCACAACGGGGCCTTCATACCCGCAATCAGATTCCGCGAGGGCGTCCACGCCGCCCAGAACATCGATATCCCCCACCTCACCGAGGATCTCATCGTCAAGTACGCCAAGGACCTCGAACAGCTCGGCCTGCTATAGCCGCGCGAATTTCTGTGCGCCGCTTTCAATTCCGTGGTGATACCGGCGAAGCCCGGATTCGGAATCGTGACCGGTGTTAGTGTCCCCGCCATGGGACAGTGGTCACGCGACGAGCTGCAGAGCATGTTCGACCATCACCTCCGGGTGGTCGATGAGATAGGCCCCAAGGGTGAGTGGGCCACATACGCCGACCTGTTCGCTGAGGACGCCAGCTATATCGAACCGACCTACGGCACGTTCGAGGGCCGCGACGCCATCCGCGAATCCATGGTCAAGACCATGTCGGAGTTCCCCGGGGCGGAGATGCCGCACTACTTCTCCAACTGGCACGTCGTCGACGAGGAACACGGCTGGGTCATCTGCGAGCTGGTCAACCGTATGAAGGACCCCGGCGACGGAAGCATCTGGGAGGCAACGAACATCAGCATCTTCCGCTACGCCGGCGACAATCAATGGGCCAACGAGGAAGACGTCTACAACCCGATGCAATTCATGGTGGCCATCCAGGGTTACGTGCAGCGCAGCAGCGAACTGGGCTCACTGTCCCCCGCGGCCGAGACCTTCGGGAAAAACATGGGCTGGCTCAGCTAGCTCGCGGCCAGGAACCGGCCCGCCTTGACCGTGCTGCCGAAGCCCTCGACGAAGGTGCCATAGGAGTACACCCGCTGCCCACCGACGACCGTAGCCGCGATCGCCCTGTCATTGCGGCACACCTGCCGGGACACCCCAAACTCGTCCATGAACTGCTCGTGGTATTCCTCCAGCGAATCATCAAGGCCCGCAGGGTCGATCACCGCAATATCGGCGGTGTCCCCAATACGCAGACGCCCGGCGTCCAGGCCGTACCACCCACCGAGCTCACCGGTGAGCCGGTGCACCGCGGCTTCCAGCGGCATGAAGGGCACACCCGCCTCGCTGGCCTCCTTCACGCGCTTGAGTAACCGCAACCCCGCGTTGTAAAAGGACATGTTGCGCAGGTGCGCACCTGAGTCGTTATTGCCCAGCTGGAAGTGGCGGTACTTAATGGCCTCATTCAGAATGTCGGTCCGGTCATTGGCGATGGTGGTGTGCCAGCGCACCTTCCCCGGGTACTCGGACACGAGGTCAAGGAAGGCGTTGACGGGCTGCACCCCACGATCGTCTGCCACCTGACCAAACGACTTGCCTACCACCGATTCGTCGGGACAACCAACGATCTCCGTGTCGTACATATCGCGATTCCAGGCCACTACTCCGTACTTCTGGGCCATCTCCTTGCGGAACCGTCGCCGATATCCCTCGTCCTTGATCAGATCGACCCGCTGGAGCTGATCGCGGATATCCAATGCCGCCGTGCCCGAGGCGAACTCCTCGAAGATCACCAAATCCATGCCATCGGAGTACAGATGGAACGGCACCGCCAGCAGCTGGAAGTTGACCTGGGAGCGCAGCAGCGGGTTCAGGGCGCCAGTCGCCGCCTTGAGGAGATTGATCACCGATCGGTTGCTCTTCAGATCAAAGGCCGCCAGCAGGGTGGTCTTGAGGGAGCGCCGCCAGGGGCGGGCGCCGCTGAGCAGGAAGTGCATGACAGTTTCGGGCCGCTTCTCCACGTCGAGGTTCGATTGCACCACCGCGCCGTGCCGGCGCACCACGTCATAGAGCGCGCCGTACTCGCGCCAGGTCGCGTACGTGGACGGCAACTGTCGACCCGCGAACCGGGTGCCCTCCAACTTGGAGAAACGCAGCCGGTCGGTGGACAGGCCGACGAAACCGGCGTCGAGCGCATCGGCCACCATGGCCCGCATCCGGGCCAGTTCCTCGGACGAGGGGCGTTCGTCGTAGTCGGTCGCGCGCGCGAGACCCATGACCGCCGCACGGATATCGGAGTGCCCGATCAGTGTTGCGACGTTGGCGCCCAACGGAAGTGACTCGATGAACTTGCGGTACCCGCGTGGTCCGTCCCAGTCTTTGTGCTCCTTCAGTGCCGAATGGACCGCATCCCACGGCAGGGCCTCGACCCGGGCGAAAAGATCGGCAACATCCTCCGGATCCGCGTACACCGCGGACATCGAGCAGTTGCCGTAGATGACGGAGGTGACACCATGGCGCACCGATTCACCCAGCCCCGGACTGACGAGCACCTCGGCGTCGTAGTGCGTATGCACGTCGACCATGCCGGGGATGACCCACTTGCCGTCGGCATCGATGACCTCGCTCGCGTCGGCACTCGACAGGCCGGGCGCCATGGCCACCACCTTGCCGCCGCGAACCCCGACATCCAGAGCTTGGCCGGGTGCGCCGGTCCCGTCGAACACCAGGCCCCCACGCACCAGCAGGTCAAATGTCGCCATACTCGATCCACCTCATTCGATCAGCAGATACTTAGCTTATCCCTGCGTATTCACGCCTATCGGGAAGGCCCATCTGCGTCTTCACAGGTGCTTCACAACTGATTGCTACCGTGCGGCATGAACTGGGTCGACCATTTCGAGCGGAACCGCACGCACAACCGCCTGGTCGACGCTGCGGTCAATTGGCGTGGCGACACTGTGCTGTCCACTGAGTCCGCTGTGGCCATCGGCCGCTCCTTGCAGCGCTTCGAGATCGGCGAACGCGGCGATGGCGAGGTGCTGCTACACAAGGCGCGCACAGGTGACCCCCACTACGCGCGGGCGCTCGAATTGTTCGTCGCCGAAGAGCAGCAGCACGCTCATCTCCTGGGCCGAAGCCTGGAGCACCTCGATGTGCCGCCACTGTCGCAACATTGGTCGAACTCGGTGTTCGTATGGGCTCGTCGGATGTTCACGCTGCGCTGGGAGCTGATGGTGCTGACGGTGGCCGAGGTGATCGCACTGAGTTACTACGCCGCGATGTCACAGTGCGGCGACCCCGCGGTGGAAGCGATGTCCATGCGAATCCTCGACGATGAGCATCACCACGTGGCGTTCCAGATCGATTCTCTACGCGAGGGATTCGCGTCCACTCCACGGACCGTCAAGATGCTGATGCGTGCGTGCTGGATGGTCGTGGCGGCGGGCGCCACCGCTGCAGTGGCGTTGGATCATGGCCCGGCCCTGCGGGTTTGCGGGTGGACCCGGGCACGGTTCTCCCGCGACGCCTGGCGTAACTTTCGTCAGGTGTCGCGGGAGTCCTTGCTCACGCATCGAAGAAGATCTGCACCCGGTCGGATTCCGGTAGCGTCTGGCACGCCAGCGTGAACCCCTCGGCCACCTCGCTGTCGATGAGAGACTCGTTCATCAGCATCCGCGTCTGACCCGATTGCACCGAGCACATGCAGGTGGCACAGGCCGATTCGCGACACACATAGGGTGCGTCGATCCCCGCGTCCAGGAGTACGTCGAGCAGCTTCTTGCCCCTAGGCCAGTCCAAAACATGTGTGCTGCCGTAGATTTCAACCTCCAGGACCGCGTTCCCGGTCGTGTCGCTGCCGGTGACCCGGATGGCTTCTGCCGTCACTGGCCCACCGCACGGCGGCCGGGCAAGCGATCATTCAGCTCGCCCTCGGAACCGAAAAGGATTCCCTGCCATGTCTCGAGCAGTTCCTCGGTGTCGACATCATCGGGATGAAACCCGGGGCGCATGTATTCGGCGATATCGCGCATCAGACCCTTCACCAGCGGGCCGCGGTACACATCGATGGTCTGGCGCAGCACCGCCAACGGCTTCCAGCCGCTCGGGTCAGTGAGGATCGACGCCAAGACGGCCAGCGTCATCAGGGGCAGCGTGCCCGCCCAAATCAGTGACATCACACCGATGCGCACCGACTCCGGACCACCCACCGAGCGATACACATCGAAGGCGACCGACTTGTGCTCCATCTCCTCCATGGCATGCCAGTTCAGGAGGTGGTGGACCTCATCGGACATCGGAATCTCTTGCAGCTCAGCACTGGAGAGCACCCGCTGGGCCAGCACCGCTGTGTAATGCTCGGCGGCGGCGGTCATCGCCAGATGCGCGATTCTGGGTGCGCGTTTCTCCAGCGCGATGAGGAACTTCTCGCGCCGACTCCCCTCCTCGAAGTTCATGATCCGGACCAAGGGATAGCCCATATCGATGATCTTCTCGTTGAGCTTGCGGTGCTCGCGGCCATGCATGGCCTCCTGCCCGATGAAACCCGCCACCCGCTTCTTCAACACCGGATCGGTGATCTGGTCGGCGTAGTTGCGCACGGACCTGATGAAGGACTCCTCGCCGGGAGGAAACGCACCGGAAAGGAGCGACACCAAATGACTGAAGACGATGTCGCCCTCGACGTAGTGCTTCTTCATGGGGGCCGGCTCACCGAACCGGAAGTTCATCCGGCGCACCTTGGGCAACTCGCGCGCCGCGACTCCCCGCCGCCCCTGTTCGACAACAGCCATGACGGAACTCCTTTTCCTGAGACGTCTCCGTTGACGCCTGACCTGGCAATTTCTTAGTAGTACTCTGAGTACTACTGGTAGTATCCATACCGCACGGCGTGAGCACAATAGGCAGCACACGTGTGTCCCCCTCGAACTGGCGAACCAGGGGCCCGGCACACGTACCATCACTGGTGATGAGAGGCGTGGAAAGCGTGACTACAGCCATCGCGTCGAAGGCCGGCCCCGTCGCCGCCCGGCGTGGCGACCGCCGCAAGGTTGCCCGGGAAGAATTGCTGGATGCCGCGTTTCGCGCGATCGATGCCATCGGCTCGACCGTCAGCATGGACGACATCGCGCGCGAGGCGGGGGTTGCCAAACCGAAGTTGTACCGCTACTTCGAAGACAAGGCCGACTTGCACGGCGCTGTGCTGGAACGCGTGCAGGACATGGTGTGGAACGCGGCCATGGGCCGAATCAATCTGATGACAGACTCGGCGCGCGAATTGGTCGAACACGGTGCCAACGAGTACGCACGCATGATTTCGGATCACCCGAACGTGTTGCGCTTCATCGTGCACGGCCATTTCATCAATTCCAGTGACGGCACCGAGCGTTTGGTGGAGACCGCGCAGCAGATGACGCACGACATCGCCGAAATACTGTCGAACGCGATCGACGACGAGACGGTGGACATCGACGACGCGGATCTGGCGGTCAGCTCTGCCGCGGGTGCCATCGGCACCGCCACCGAATGGTTCCTGGGCCCCAATCAGCAACGTGCCCAACCGATGCCCATCGAGACATTCGTGGAGTACCTGACCACTGTCCTGTCCGGACTCGCCGCATCGATCGCCGAATTCAACGGCCTGACCCTTGATCCCGACCAGCCGCTGCACCTGGCGTTCACCAGCACACGCGGCGGTACCGCATGACCGACGGGGTCCCCCTGGCACGTATCACTCGTGGCCGGGCGCTCGGCAAGTTGGCGGCCGGGCAAGCGGTACGCACCGCGAGCAGTCGACTCTCCATGATCGGGCGATCCGAACAAGCACGTGCGCTCCTCGCGGAACGTTCTACGCTGCAGGCAGCCGATCAGCTCGTGACCGTGCTGGGCGGCCTCAAGGGTTCGGCGATGAAGCTCGGCCAACTGCTGTCCATGCTGGAAGTGGACATGGTGCCCGAAGCCCATCGCGAGCGCTTCCGGCAGAAGTTGGCCCGACTGCGCGATCAGGCTCCGCGCGAGCCGTTCACGGTGATGCGCCCGATCATCGAGTCCAACCTGGGCGTGCTGCAGAAGAGCTTCCGCGACTTCGACGAAACGCCCGTCGCTGCCGCCTCCATCGGCCAGGTGTACCGAGCCGTCCTGCACGACGGGCGCGCGGTCGCGGTCAAGGTCAAGTACCCCGGGGTCGACGAGGCCGTGCACGCGGACATGCAGAACCTCGCGCTGTTCACGAAGTTCTGGCGCAAAGCGCTACCGACGCTCTCGAATTCGGCCTTCATGGACGAGATCTCCATGAATTTGGAAAGCGAGCTCGATTATCCGCGCGAGGCGCGCACCCAACACGAGATCGCCGAACGCTACCGCGGACATCCGTTCATCGTCATCCCCGATTGCGTACCCGAGATGTGCACGTCACAGGTCCTCGTGACGGAATTCATTGACGGCCAGTCCTTTCCCTTCATGCAGACGCTCCCCGACGAAGAGCGCAACCAGATCGGTGAACTGATTTTCCGGTTCTATATCGGATCGCTGTTCCAGGACAACGACTTCTGCGGCGACCCGCATCCGGGAAACATTCTGCGCACGGCCGACGGCACCGTCGGGTTCGTGGACTTCGGGCTGTACAACCGGATGGACCCCGAACACGTCGACTTTGAACGGACGATCATGCGTGCCGCCACCGAGGGACGCGCCCAGGACATGTACGACGCGATGGTGGCGCGCGGGATCGTCGACTCCCATTCGGACGTCTCCCCCCAGAACTGTCTGGAGTACTGCCATGCGGCTTCGGGATGGAATCTTGTCGACGAGGAAATGACCATCACCCCGGAAATCGCTTCCAGCGCCATGATTCTCGCGGTGGACCCACGCTCCAGTGAGTTCACCGGAATGCGCAGGCAAAACCTACCTCCCGAGCACATTTTCTCGCGTCGTGCAGATTTCTACACCTTCGGAGTACTCGGCCAGCTCAATGTCACCGGCAACTGGCATCGCATCGCGCGCGAGTGGATTTATGGCGAGCCACCCGCCACCGAGATCGGAATCGCCATCGCGCGGTGGCGCGCTTCCCGCTAGCGCAACAATCCCTCGATCGCGCGGCCAAACATCCACGGCCCGCCCGCCTGGGCCAACCGGTCGAAGACGCGCGGCAGGCCGCGAATGCTCACCTCCTCGGTCCAGACCACGCGTGAACCGCGCCCTCGCGCCTGTACCTCGATCTCGGCCCACCCCAGAATCAACGTCCCCGTCTTCTCCAGTCGGCAGCGGCCGGGGCTCCCCTCTCGCGGTGGCTGCCACCACGTGACCGTCATCGGGTCGTCAAACCCTATGGTTCCCAGCCCTGTTCGCCCTACAAACGTGGTACCTACCCCCGGGGGCAGATCGCTCGTCACGGATACCGTCGTCAGCGGAATGTGCTCGCTGTGCCGAGGCCAGTCGGTGATTCGCGCGAAGGCTTCGCCGACGGGCAGCGCGCTGAGGCGCTCTATTCGGAGAAGGGCCACAAGCCGAACAGTCTCGAGGGCGCCTGCTGACCACGCAAGGCGACGATGGTGTCCGTCAGTGTTTCCCGCGGGTCACGGTAGGTGACACCGAGTTCACGCTCGCTGGGTGAGTCATCGGAGGCGGGCATCTGCGTGTAGTACTGCATACCTGCCTCGGTCATCGGGGTACCGAGCGGGACATAACGGCCGAGCTGATCCATCACCGTTCCCGCCACGCGCAGCAGCAAATCGGGTACCGGGACGGCCAGCACGGTGCTACCGGCCGCATCGGTCAACACATTCACCAGCTCATCCACCTCCAGCCGATGACCGCCCGCGGTGTAGCGCCGCGGTCCCCGCCCCGGTTCCAACAGCGCGGCGTGCAGGGCAGCGAGGTCTCGGACGTCGACCACCAGCCATGCCGCGCTGCGTCCCGGGACCGACCTCATCAGCAGGACCCAGCGCACGCCCTCGGCGGCCTCACCGAACTGATTTCCGACCGGCGGTCCCAGCACCATGCCCGGGTACGTGATGGTCACCGGTGCACCGGATTGCTGCAAGTCGCGCACGTACAGCTCGACCCGCGCCTTCGACTGACCGTACCCATCGCTGCCTCCGGCCGCGGGCAGGTCCGCCTCGAAGGTTTCCAGACCCGGCCGAAACAGCGCGGTGATGCTGGAAACGTGCACAATCGGATCGAGGCCCCGGTCAACGGCCGTCCCGAGGACGTTCTGGGTGCCCTCCAGGTTGATGGACATCATCCGGTCGGCTTCTTGGGGATCCGTGCTGACCATGGCCGCGCTGTGCAGTACCGCGTCGCATCCGTCGAGCGCGGCCTCGACCGAGTCCCGATCGGTGATATCGCCGACGGCGTAGTCGGATACGTCGACACCGAGCGTCGCCACCGTGGTGTGCAGGCGAGCTTCCTTACGCACCAGAAAGCGGACCTGATGCCCGGCGTCGGCAATGGCCTTCGCCGTCCATCCACCCACGAATCCGGTACCGCCAGTGATCAATACGCGCATACTTCACGTCCCCTCCGGTGCGGCGAACCGCTCCAATCAGGACATCGTAGGTTGTCAGCGCCTCCATACCGGGCGAATGCCGAAGAGCCATGTGGCACCGTCCCCGCCGCGACGTGTGCCAAGATCGCTGGGTGCGTCTACGCCCCGTGTTCCCGCTCATCGCCGCCCTCACTGCCCTCGCCATGGCCTTGGCTCCGACGGCGACCGCACAACCCGAGCGGGTGACGCCCATCGGGCACATCGGCGAGACGCTGCATTTCGACTACGGCACCATCGGCGCCGATGTCACCGTGCACAACATCGAACCCACTGGTGTCCCGGCCGGAATGGCTCCCCCACGCGGCATCATCTGGAAGGCGTACGTGACCATCCGGCCGACCAAGGTGCCCAACGCGTACGCGTTGTTGATGGCGCTCAAGCTCGGCGGCATCTCACCGGAAACCGGAGATGCCTATGAGCCCCAGCGCACCGACGAACCCGACGATCTGAACTACGCGCTGCGTAACGCGCCACAGGGCTCGACGGTGAGCGGCGCGGTGTATTGGGACGTCTATCGCGGACCGGTGCGGCATATCGTGCTGCGTTCGTCGCAGACCCAGGTCCACCTGGCCCAGTGGGACCTCTGAGCTCTCAGCGAGGCTGGAACAGATAGTTCCGGAAGGTATCGGTGACCTTGTCCACGGGCCGCCACGAGTCGGCGCTCCATACCGACATCCGGTAATCCCGCGCGGTGAACCACGCGACGATGTCCTCGGCGGTGCGCCCGAACCGCTCCATGTGGCGATCCTCTACCTCGAGCATCATCGCCGGACGGGTCCGTTCGATGGTCTTCTCGCCACTCACCAGGACATCGAGTTCGGCGCCCTCGACATCGATCTTCACGAAGTCGATCCGCGTGATGCTCAGGCGCTCGCAGAAGCCGTCGAACGTCTCGGTGTCCACGACGACCCGGATGTGCTCATCGAACTCGGCGTTCGAGCCCAGCCCGTCGGCCCCGGCGTCGACGAAGGACCGTCCGGTGATCGGCTTGCCGTTGCGCAGCGGAACGCTCATGACCTGCTCACCCGGGTTGGTGCCGAGTGCGACGGCGTGACGGCGTACGTTCTGCGCGCTACGCAGCCCCAGCGCCGCCGACGAGGTCGCATGGGCGAACCGCAGCGGCTCCAGGCTGTACACCAGGCCGTCCGCGCCCACCAGACGCGCCAGCTCCGCGGTGTAGAAACCGGCGGCGGCACCCACGTCCAGGCACACATCTCCGGGCTTGACCACCTGCGCGATACCCACCAGCTCGGTTTCCACCCACGGGGTGGTGCGGGCGAGTGTGCGCAGGCCCTGCCCCACCACGGCGTCACGAATCTCGCCGAAGGCCGTCACGCGCCGCGTCATATGGTGCTCCTCAGGGTTGATCATCAACATGGTCGCTGTCTCGGAACCGCGCCAAGTATAGGTAGCGTGCCCGTCATGCCGATTCAGGTCAGCACCGCGACGGCTGCCGACAGCGCAGAAGTCGCCGCCGTCGCCGCTCGTACCTTCCCGCTCGCGTGTCCCCCCTCGTCAACACCGGAGGACATCGCCGCGTTCATCGCGGCCAACCTCAGCACGAACAACTTCGACGAGTACATCCGCGAGCACCGGGTACTGGTGGCACGCGAGAACGACGTCATCATCGGGTACTCGATGCTCGTCAACGGCGTGGTCGAGGATCCCGACGTACAATGGGCCGTCACGCTACGGCCCGCGATGCAGCTCTCCAAGATGTACGTGCTGCCCGAGTTCCATCAGGCGGGGGTGGCGAGCGCGCTGATGACCGCGGCCCTCGCCGACGCCGCCGAGCGCGGGGCCATCGGAGTCTGGCTGGGCGTCAACCAGGAAAATGAACGCGCGCAGCGCTTTTACGCTAAGCACGGCTTCAACCGCAGCGGCACGAAGACCTTCCAGGTGGGCGAACGCCTGGAGAACGACTATGTCATGCAGTGCTTGGTAGCGGCGCCGCGCTGAGCGCCAGCAGCCGCGAGGTGGCACGGAGGTACTTCTTGCGGAATCCGCCGGCAACCATCTCGTCGTCGAAAACCGTGTCCAGCTTCGCCCCCGAGGCCTCCACCGGGATACCCGCGTCGTAGAGGCGGTCCGTCAGAGCGACGATCCGCAGCGCCACCGCCTGATCGTGCACCTGCTGCACGCCCGCGATGAACACCGCCGTCACACCTTCGATCAGGGTCAGATACCGCGACGGGTGCATGCTCGCCAGGTGCCGGCACAGATCGTCGAACTGGTCGAAGGTGGCGCCGTCGATCGAGGCCGCCAACTCGCGAAGCTCATCATCGGTGTGCGGCTCGGGGGCCGGCGGCAGGTCACGGTGACGGTAGTCGGGGCCCTCGACGCGGACGGTGTTGAAGATCGCCGACAGCGTGTTGATCTCACGCAGGAAGTCCTGGGCCGCGAACCGGCCCTCGCCGAGCTGCTCGGGCAGTGTGTTGGAGGTGGCGGCAATCGACACCCCGCGCGCCACCAGCTCCGAGAGCAGCCGCGACACCAGCGTCGTGTTGCCCGGGTCATCCAGCTCGAACTCGTCGATGCACACCACGGTGTAATCGGCGAGCAGCTCGATGCACTCCAGGAAGCCGAATACCCCTGCCACCTGCGTCAGTTCACCGAAGCTGGCAAACGCCTTAGGGCCGGGCACGGTGTGATAGATCGATGCCAAGAGGTGGGTCTTACCGACTCCGAATCCGCCGTCGAGGTAAATCCCGACCCCGGGCAGCACCTCGCGCTTGCCGAACAGCTTCTTTTTGCCCGCCCGGCGGATGGTCGCCTCCTGAGCGAAAGCGCGGCACGACTCCACGGCCGCCGCCTGCGTCGGCTCGTTGGGGTCGGGCCGGTACGAGTCGAAACTCACCGAGGTGAACGTGGGGGGCGGCACCAGCTGGGCAATCAGCCGCTCATTGGAGACGGTGGGGTGCCGGTCGGCAAGGTGCTGGGGGTGCCCGGGCGAGCGAAGCGACGGGGAATGGCCCGGAACGGCACCGGATTGCGGATCAGTCACACGGGCAGCGTAACGGCGTGTTGAGATCTCCTTGTGGCCGACAGTGACGGTGAACAGGCGATTCAGGACCCGGCTGGGATACAGCTCACACAGCTGACGACCGGGGCTCCGGTGGATTCCGGCGAGTTGGCGGACCTCTACGACTACCCGGGCGGCGATGGACTGTGCTTGCGCGCCAACATGATTGGCAGTCTGGACGGTGCCGCCACGGTAACCGGCTTATCCGGCGGACTCGGCGGCGAGGGCGACCGGGCGGTATTCGCGGCGATGCGCGCCAATGCCGATGTGATTCTTGTCGGTGCCGGGACCGTGCGGGCCGAGCGGTATCACGGTGCGCATCTGCCGGTCGGTCTGCGCCAGCGCCGCCAGGCCCGCGGGCAGAGCGAGGTTCCGGTGATTGCCGTGGTCACGGCCTCGGGGGCGGTGGACCCGAGCATCCCCTTGTTCACCGAGTCCGAGGTCGCACCCATCGTGGTGACCTCGGCCTCGGGCGCGAGGAATGTCGCGTCCCGCGTGTCGGGTGTACAGGTTCTGGTCGCCGACAACGCCGGGACCGTCGATCTGCGCGCGGCGCTGGCGCAGCTGCACGGCCGCGGTCTGTCCCGGGTGCTGTGCGAGGGAGGCCCGTCCCTGCTGGGCGCCCTGCTGGCGGCGCGGCTCGTCGACGAACTGTGCCTGACCACCGCACCCACCACGGTCGGCGGCGGCGCAGCCCGCATCACGGCAGGCCCCTCCGAAGTGCTCACATCATGGCGGCGAGTGTTGCTGCTCGGCGATGCCGACGGCTACCTGTTCGCGCGGCACGTACGGGCTTGAGTGACAGTCACCCGATACTGTGGTCGGCATGCGTGCACGGCTGATGGGGGCGATGGCGGTTGCCCAGCTGCTGACCGGAGTACTGGCTGGCTGCGCTCCCGGCCCCTCGGCGGGACCGCATTTCGCCATGGACGAGGGCCACGGAAATGTAGGCCCCGCCACGGCACCGCCGCCGACCGGCCCCCCATCGATCGACAAGCCCAAGGTCGACCTGTCCTGGCAGGACTGCACCCGTGAGGTGCTCGGCAGCGCCAACATCACCACATCGCCGACGTTCACGCTCGAGTGCGCCGAGTACAAGGCACCGCTGGACCCGATCAACGGCGCGCCGGGCAGCGTGACCCTGGGCGCGGTGCGCGCCAAGACCTCCCAGACACCCGCCGACGCCGGCCCGCTGGTGTTCACCACCGGCTCCGATCTGCCATCCTCGGTCCAGCTGGCGACATGGCTCAACGGTCCGGGCGCGCAGGTGCTCACACAGCGCCCCGTGGTGGCCGTCGACCGTCGCGGTATCGGACGATCCGACGCGATCACCTGCCGCGACACCTGGGACCTGCGCGATATGCGTGACCTGGCGCAGAACCGCGGCGGTGACGACCCCGTCGCGAGCCTGGGCAAGATCGTTGAGACCGCGACCACCAACTGCACCGACACCATCTCCCCCGGCGACTCCGCCTACAACGACGCGCACGCCGCGGAGGACCTGGAGGCCTTGCGCGCGCAATGGGATGTGCCCACCCTGGCGCTCCTCGGCATCGGCAGCGGCGCGCGCGTTGCGCTGGCCTACGCCGGATCGCACCCCAACAAGCTGGCCCGGCTGATGCTCGACTCACCGGTGGCCGTCGATATCGCCGCGGAGGCGGCCGCCGAGCAACGGCTCAAGGGCGAGCAGTCGGCATTCGACGCATTCGCGGCGCAGTGCGTCGCGAACAACTGCCCGCTGGGACCGGATCCCGCGGGCGCCGTGGGCGACTTGTTAAACCGCGCTCAGAACGGTGGACTGCCGTGGTCGCGGGCAACAGTCGTCAGGGCCATCACCACCGCGCTGGCGTATCCGATCGGCGACGGCACCGCCGTCGTGCAGAATCTCGCGAACGCACTCAACGCGGCGCGCGGAACTGACCGGGAAGCCCTCACGCCCCTGGTGGATCGGGCCAACGCACTGCGTGATTCCGATGGGCAGTTCGTCAATTCCTGCAGCGACGCGCTGGCACGGCCCACCCCTGATCGGGTGCGCGAGCTCGTGGTGGCCTGGGGCAAGCAGTACCCGCTGTTCGGGCGCACTTCCGCCCTCGAACTGGTGAACTGCCTGCAATGGCCCAGCGGATCCAAGCCGAACCCGCCGCAGGACTTGAAGATCGACGTGCTGATCCTCGGCGGACAACACGACCCGATCTCCGGCAGCGAGGGCGTGTCGGCGACCGCCGCGGTGATCATCAACGCCAAGGCCGCGAGCAAGCGCGTCATGTGGCAGGGCATCGGCCACGGTGCGATTGTCTACACCGCATGCGCACAGCCGCCCGCCCTCGCCTACCTGAACGACGGAAAGCTCCCGGAGACCGACACGTTCTGCCCGGCCTAGTCGTCCTTGCCGGAACTGCCCTGGGCGCTCAAGGTACGGTGCCTGCGTGGTGTCAGTCGATAGGTCCTTTTCAAGCCTGATTGAAGGCTTCAAGAATTCCGTCTCGCAGGCCCTGAAACCTCCGACCGCACCGCCTTCGGTCGCGACCATCCTGCGGTCGGTGCTGTGGCCCGTCGCCATCATGGCGGTCATCCACCGCAGCTACGTGCTGGGCACCAATGGCTACATCACCGACGACTTCGGCCCCGTCTACCGTGCCGTCATCGCCTTCAAGCGGCACCTGCCGGTGTACAACGAGAACTTCGGCTACGTCGACCCGCACTACATCTACCCACCGGGTGGCACGCTACTGCTGGCGCCCTTCGGATATCTGCCCGTGGACGCATCGCGGTACTGGTTCATCACCATCAACGCCGTCGCGATCGTGATCGCGGCCTACTTCCTGCTGAGACTGTTCAACTTCACGCTGGCCTCGGTGGCCGCACCCGCACTGCTGTTGGCCATGTTCTGCACCGAAAGCGTCACCAACACAATTGTTTTCACCAACATCAATGGCGTAGTGCTGCTGCTGGAGGTGCTGTTCTTCCGCTGGCTACTGGACGGGCACAAGAACTCCGAGTGGTTGGCCGGCGTCGCGATAGGCCTGACGCTGGTCATCAAACCGATCTTGGCTCCCCTGCTGCTGCTGCCGCTACTGAACCGGCAGTGGCGGGTTTTCGCGGCCGCCTTCGGTATCCCCGCCTTCTTCAACCTCGTGGCGATGTTCGGCCCGCACAAGGTCAGGATCGTCGACGGCTGGGACTACTTCCGGCGCACCATGAGGTACCTCGCCGAAACGCGCGACTACTTCAACAGCTCCATCTCCGGCAATGGCGTGTACTACGGGCTCCCCGTGCCGCTGATCGGCTTCCTGCGCATCGCCTTCCTGCTGATCGCCCTGGTGAGCGTGTGGCTGCTGTACAAGTACTACCGCCGGCGCGACCCCCGGTTCTGGGCGCTGACCACCGGCGGTGTGGTGCTGACCGCCTCGTTCCTGCTCCTGGGCCTGGGCCAGGGCTACTACTCGATGGCGCTGTTCCCGTTCATCATGACGATCGTGCTACCCAACTCGGTGCTGCGGAACTGGCCGGCCTGGCTGGCGATCTACGGCTTCTTCACTATGGACCGCTGGCTGCTGGTGCACTGGCTGACGACCGGCCGTGTCCTGGAGTACCTGAAGATCACCTACGGATGGTGCCTGCTGCTGATCGTCGTGATGATGGTGCTGGTGCTTCGGTACCGCGACGCCAAGGCCGCTGGCACACTGGATAACGGGCTAGATCCAGACTGGATGAGCGCTCGGACAAGCACTAAGGAGTCAGCGACCGATGACGACATCGAACGACCCCAAGATGAATCTGACCGACGAGCAGTGGCGGGAGCGACTGACTCCTGAGGAGTTCGCGGTGTTGCGCCGCGCGGGTACCGAACGACCGTTCGTCGGCGAATACACCGACACCAAGACCGAGGGTGTTTACGCCTGCCGGGCGTGCGGGGCCGAGCTGTTCCGCAGCACCGAGAAGTTCGAATCTCATTGCGGCTGGCCGTCGTTCTTCGATCCGGCCGATTCGGACGCGGTGATCCTGAAGCCCGACAAGTCGCTGGGTATGCGTCGCGTCGAGGTCGTGTGCGCCAACTGTCACAGCCACCTGGGGCATGTGTTCGAGGGCGAGGGATATCCCACACCGACGGATCAGCGCTACTGCATCAACTCGATCTCGCTGACACTGCAGCCGTCCTCAATCCCCTAGGGAAGGCGGGCGACGAGTTCCTCGACCGAGACGCGTGGCCCGGTGTAGAACGGCGTCTCTTCGCGAACGTGCAACCGTGCCTCGGTGGCACGCAAATCGCGCATCAGGTCGACGATACGGTGCAGCTCCGGTGCCTCGAACGCCAGCAGCCACTCGTAGTCGCCGAGCGCGAAGGCGGGGACGGTGTTGGCACGCACATCCTTGTACGCACGCGCGGCGATGCCGTGATCGGCGAGCATCTTGCGCCGCTCCTCATCGGGCAGCAGGTACCAATCGTAGGACCGTACAAAGGGATACACGCAGATGTAAGCACCGGCCTCCTCCCCCGCAAGGAAGGCCGGGATGTGACTCTTGTTGAACTCGGCGGGCCGGTGCAGCGCCGCGTTGCTCCACACCGGGGTGCTGGCCCGACCCAGCGCGGTGGTGCGCCGGAAGTCGCTGTACAGCGCCTGCAGCTTCTCGATCGATTCGGCGTGCGACCAGATCATGAAATCGGCATCGGCGCGCAGCCCGGCCACGTCGTAGATGCCGCGCACCACGACACCGTCGTCTTCATGACGTTTGATCAGGGTGGCCACCTCGTCGGCGGCGGTATCGCGGTCCTCGCCCAGTCCCTGGTCGCGCACCTGAAACACCGAGAACATCAGGTAGCGAATGGTGGAGTTGAGGGTGTCGAAATCGAGGCTAGCCATGTCTCCATCGTGCCACGGTGGCTCGCACCGCTTGAGAGGCGGAGGCCACACAAGCCGGCACCCCAATCCCGTCCAGGTACGACCCCGCCACCGCGATCCCGGACGGCAACCCGGCGCGGATCGCGTCCACCACGTCCGCGTGGCCGGGACCGTACTGCGGCATCGCGTCGATCCAACGGGCCAACGCCGAGTTGATCGGCGTGACAGGCGTACCCAGCACGGTTTCCAGGTCGACAACGGCCCAGTGCCGCAGTTGGTCGTCGCTGGTGGCCCGCGCCACGGTGTCACCGAAGCGCCCATAGGACAACCGCACCACCTGGGTACTGTGTCCGCGCAATCCCCACTTGCTGGTCGAGAATGTTATGGCCTTGGCGTGCAAGGCTTCTCCCGATGCGACGAGCACGCCGGAATTCGCGGGAATCGGGGTATCGCCGGGCAGCGTCAGCGCGACGACTACCGAGGAAGCAACCGGAATGGTCCGCGCCGCCGCCGCCGATTGGGGTGCCACCGCATCCAGAATCACCGCCGCACGGGGCGCCGGCACCGCGACGATGACCGCGTCACAATGATCAGCTGACGTTCCGTCGCCGGTGAGCGCCCAACCGTCGCCATCGCGCGCAACACCGGTGATCGCACGCTGCCGATGTTCGGCGCGGGCGCGGCGCCAGAGTTCCTCCAGCAGCACCGCGTACCCGCCGTCGATGGCACCGAAGATGCCGGTGGCCGAAATAGGCGGCAATGCCTGCCGGGCCGCGGCGAGCAAGCTGCCCGCCCCCTCGTCGAGTGCCCGGGCGATGCCGGGCGCTGCCGTACGCAGCCCCGTCGTCGCGGCCGAACCCGCGTACACGCCGCCGAGCAGCGGATCGACCAGCCGCGCAACCACCTGCGGACCGAACCGCAGCGAGACCAGGTCCGCAACCGTGGGTTCGGCTCCGATGGTCCAGTGCATATCGCGCTGGGGCTCACTCTCGATGCGTGCCACAGTGTCCTCGTCGACAAGTCCGACCACCGACGAGGCCGAGGCCGGAATGCCGTTCACCGTCCGCGTGGGCAGCGGATGCAGACTGCCTCCGGCATAGACGAGTGGCCGCGCGCCCGTGGTGTCGAGCCTGCGGTCGGCCAGCCCCAGTTCCTCCAACAGGTCCAGCACCTCGGGGCGGCGGGTGATGAATGCCTCGGCACCGATATCGATCCGGTGCTCACCGAGGGTGACGGTCCGAAGGATCCCACCCAGCTGCTCGGCGGGGTCGTACACGGTGATGCGCACGTCATCGCCGAGCTCGCACCGCAACCGGTACGCGGCCGTCAGCCCCGAAATACCGCCCCCCACAATGGCAATGGAGGGACCGGCCGACGACGCCGCTGAGGTCACAACGAATGCACCAGCGCCACCGCATCGGTGAGAACTGCCGGATCGGTATCCGGCAGCACCCCGTGCCCCAGATTGAAGATATGCCCGGCGGCACCGTTGGCCACGGCCTGACGGCCCTCGCCGACGATTCGGCGCACCTCGCGCTCCACCACCGGCCATCCGGCAAACAGCACCGCCGGATCGAGGTTGCCCTGCAAGGCTTTCCCGGAGCCAACCCGGCCGGCCGCGACATCCAGTGGAGTGCGCCAGTCCACACCGACCACCGTGGCGCCGGCCTCTCCCATCGCACCCAACAGCTCGGCGGTGCCCACCCCGAAGTGCGTCATGGGCACACCCGCATCGGCGAACTCATCGAAAATCCTTGTGCTGTGCGGCAGTACAGCAGATCGATAGTCGGCTAGCGACAGCGCACCCGCCCACGAGTCGAAGAGCTGTAGCGCGTCCACGCCGGCATCGAGCTGCGCGCGCAGGAACGCGATGGTGATATCGGTCAGCGCGGTCATCAACGCGTGCCAGGTCTGGGGATCGCCCTGTAGCAGCGCCTTGGTGCGCTGATGGTGGCGGCTCGGGCCACCCTCGACAAGATAGGAAGCCAGCGTGAAGGGGGCGCCGGCGAAGCCGATCAGCGGCGTGGCGCCCAGCTCGGCGACCAGTAGTCGCACGGCATCGCTGACGGCCGCAACCTGTCCGGATTCCAGGCGCGGCAGTCCCGCTACATCGGCGGTGGTGCGCACCGGGTTGGCGATCACAGGTCCCACATCGGGAACGATGTCGAGATCGATCCCGGCGGCCTTGAGCGGCACCACGATGTCCGAGAACAAGATGGCAGCGTCCACCTGGTGTCGGCGGACCGGCTGCAGCGTGATCTCGCAAACCAGTTCAGGATTAAAACAAGCGTCCAGCATGGCGTGATCGGCACGGACCGCGCGGTACTCGGGCAGCGAACGCCCGGCCTGCCGCATGAACCACACCGGAGGACGGCTGGGAACCCTGCCCGCGGCGGCCGCGAGGTAGGGGGAAAGTGGCAGCTCACGACGGGTTTTGGCCTCCGTCGCACGATCTTCGTTCAATCCGGTCATCACTGCCCATGCTGCCATGGCAACCTCGCACGGCGCGCCTTCGGGAGCATGTCGGCCCGGCGCGCTAGCGTTCATTGCTGTGACGTCTGCCGAACCAGCCCCGTTCCGCGCGGCGGTCGACGCGATGAACTCCGTGACCGCGCGTCCGGAGATCGAGCTGGGCACCATCCGTCCTCCGCAGCGGCTGGCTCCGTTCAGCTACGCACTCGGCGCGGAGATCAAGCACCTCGATACCGATCACGTGCCCGAACAATCCGAGGGCGACGCCTTCGGCAGGCTAATCCTGTTGCACGACCCCGACGGTGATGAGGCGTGGAACGGCACCATGAGGCTGGTCGCCTACATCCAGGCCGATCTGGACGCCTCCGAGGCTGTGGACCCGTTGCTGCCGGAGGTCGCGTGGAGCTGGCTCGTGGACGCGCTGAACACGCGCACCGCGGAGGTGACGGCGCTGGGCGGAACCGTGACCGCAACCACCTCGGTCCGCTACGGCGATATCGCCGGTCCGGGGCGCGCTCACCAGTTGGAGCTACGGGCATCCTGGACCGCCACCGGTGCCGACATCGGAACTCACGTCGAGGCGTTCTGCGAGGTACTAGAGCACGCAGCCGGCCTGCCACCGGTGGGTGTGACCGATCTGGGGTCGCGCCACCGCGCCTAGGGCCTACGCTGCTGATTCAGATATGGACAACGACGCCGAACTTCCCGAACCGACACCGCTGCTTCGCCCCGCCGAAGGGGTGCCGCCACTCACCGCCTCGACGGATGAGATCCGCATGGCCGCAGAACGTTTGGGGTGTGGAACCGGCGCCTTTGCCGTTGACGCCGAGCGCGCGTCCGGATTCCGGTACTCCAATCGGGCCTACCTGATCCAGATTCGCCGACGCGGCGCAGGAACGGTACTGCTGGACCCTACGAATGTTCCCGACGCACTGGGACCGATCGTCGAGGTGCTGGGCGCCGCCGAATGGATCTTGCACGCCGCCGACCAGGATCTGCCGTGCCTGGCCGAATTGGAGATGAGACCACCGTCGGTCTACGACACCGAACTGGCCGGGCGCCTGGCCGGTTTCGAGAAGGTAAACCTGGCCGCGATGGTGCATCGACTGCTCGGTCTGGGCCTGGCCAAGGGACATGGCGCCGCCGACTGGTCCAAACGTCCCCTGCCGGACGACTGGCTCAACTACGCGGCGCTGGACGTCGAGGTGCTCATCGAACTGCGCGAAAAAGTCGCCGAGGTGCTCGACGAGCAAGACAAGACCGAATGGGCCCGGCAGGAGTTCGAGCACCTTGCGCATATGCCGGCCTCGGCGACGCGACGGGACAACTGGCGTCGCACCTCCGGAATCCACAAGGTACGCAAACCCGCACAGTTGGCGGCCGTCCGCGAATTATGGCTCAGCCGTGATGAATTGGCACGCGCACGAGATGTGGCCCCCGGCCGGACGCTACCCGATACGGCGATCGTCGAAGCGGCGATGGCCGATCCGAAAACCCGTAACGAACTGATCGCCCTGCCGGTCTTCGGCGGTCCCCGGCAGAAACAGCAGGCCGATCGTTGGCTCACGGCGCTGGCGAAAGCCCGCGACGCTGCCACCCCTCCGCCGGTCAACGAACCCACCATCGGGCCACCTCCGGTATCGCGATGGTCGCGACGCAAACCCGAGGCCTACGCGCGCCTGGAGGCCGCGCGCACAGTCCTGTCGGCACTCTCCGAGCAGATCACGGTGCCGGTGGAGAACATCGTCACCCCGGAGATCGTGCGGCGGCTCTGCTGGGACTGGGACGGCAACGGGGACGTCGAAGAGATACTCGCCGGCCACGGCGCCCGCCCATGGCAACGGGAACTGGCGGCGCCGATCCTCACCGAGGCGCTGACCGACTAAGCAGGAGATTCACGCCGGTAGGGCAAAACTGAGTTGCACGGTCGCGACGGACACGCTCTGCTGGTCTCCATGGCGACACTTGAACCCGTCGATGTGCAACTGTGGCCACGAGGTGAATGGTTCGCGCACTATCTCGACCGCTGTCCCACCTACTACTCGATGACGGTGGAGCTGGACGTCACCCACCTTCTCGGGGAGATTCGCGCATCCGGCCGCAAGACGTATCCGACACAGGTCTGGGCATTGGCGACCGTCGTGAATCGTTATCCGGAATTCCGCATGGGGCTTGATGATCAAGGAAATCCAGGAATCTGGGACATCGTGGATCCAGCGTTCACCGTGTTCAATCCCGACCGCGAGACCTTCGCGGGTATCAGCGCCAACTACACCACCGACTTCGACGCGTTCCACACCGAAGTTGTCGAGCTTCTGGCCGAATATCGTCACTCCTCAACGCTTTTCCCACAAGGATTGCCCCGGCCCCGGAATGTGTTCGACATCTCCAGCATCCCGTGGACGAGTTTCTCCGGCTTCACATTGACCATCGCCCCCGGCTGGAAACATCTGGCTCCCATCTTCACCATCGGCAAGTTCCGCGAGCAGGACGGCCAAACCATCATGCCGCTGGCAATGCAGATTCACCACGCGGTGGCCGACGGGTACCACAGCGCGCGCCTCGTGGAGGAGCTGCGCGAAACCCTCGCCGCTCCGGACTGGGTGCGGGGTTAATCGACCTGTTCGGAAACCGGACTGTCGGCCGCCTCGCGACTCATCGCGGCCACCCAACCGGTGATCTTGCGGGCGATGTGCTGATCGGTCAAACCGAGCTGCTCAAGAACCTGCCCCCGCGATGCATGGTCCAGGAACTGTTGCGGCACACCGATATCCCGGCTAGGAACGTCCACATCGGCATCCTGCATGGCCGCAGTTACCGCGCTACCCGCGCCGCCGTGCACGCCGCTGTCCTCAAGGGTCACCACCAGCCGATGCTGGCCGGCCAGCCCGACCACGTACTCGGGCACCGGCAGCACCCACCGCGGATCGACGACAGTGACCCCGATCCCCTGCTTGCCAAGCCTCTCGGCCGTTGCCAAGGCTGTCGACGCGAACGGGCCGACCGCCACCAGCAACACATCGGCGTGTAAGCCGCCCGCCGGCCGGGCCAACACATCGACGCCGTCGCGACGCTCGATCGCCGGGATATCCTCGCCGACTTCACCTTTCGGAAAACGCAGCGCGGTCGGACCATCTTCAACTGCCAGCGCCTCGGTGAGCTCTTCACGCAGCCGCGAGGCATCGCGCGGCGCGGCGACCCGCATTCCCGGCACTATGTTCAGGATCGACAGGTCCCACATGCCGTTGTGGCTGGCTCCGTCGCTTCCGGTGATACCCGCCCGGTCCAGCACGAACGTCACCGGGAGCCGGTGCAGCGCAACGTCCATCATCACCTGATCGAACGCACGGTTCAGGAAGGTGGAGTAGATCGCCACCACGGGGTGCAGGCCCCCCATCGCGAGCCCGGCCGCGGAGGTGACGGCATGCTGCTCGGCGATACCGACGTCGAAGAGCCGATCGGGGAAACGCTCCCCGAACTTGCTGAGCCCGGTCGGACCCGGCATGGCCGCGGTGATCGCCACGATGTTGCGGTGCTCGCTGGCCACATCGATCAGTGAATCGGAGAACACTGACGTCCAGCCCGGGGCCGAAACATTGATGGAGCGGCCGGTTTTCGGGTCGATGATGCCGGTGGAATGCATCTGCTCGGCCTCGTCGTCCTCGGCAGGCGCGTACCCCATGCCCTTGCGGGTAATGACGTGCACAATGACCGGGCCGCCATAACCGCGGGCGCGGCGCAACGCATCCTCGACCGCGTTCTCGTCGTGACCATCAACGGGCCCAACGTATTTGATCCCCAGATCGGTGAACATCACCTGCGGAGATACCGCGTCCTTGACCCCCACCTTGAGGCTGTGCATCAACGCGTACGCCAACGGTCCCACCACCGGCATACCGCGCAGCAGCTTTCTGCTCTCGTCAAGCACCTTCTCGTAGGTGGGCGTGAGCCGCAGCCCGGCCAGATGCGAGGCGAGCCCACCGATGGTCGGCGCATAGCTTCGCCCGTTGTCGTTGACAACGATGATGATGCGCCGATCGGCGGCGGCGATGTTGTTCAGAGCCTCCCAGCACATGCCGCCGGTGAGCGCGCCATCGCCAACCACCGCCACGACATGGCGGCGGCGTTGCCCGGTCAGTTCGAATGCCTTCGCGAGTCCATCGGCGTAGGACAGCGCCGTCGACGCGTGACTGGATTCCACCCAATCGTGTTCACTCTCGGCCCGGCACGGGTACCCCGACAGGCCGTCCTTCTGGCGCAGCGTGTCGAAGTCTCCGGAACGTCCGGTCAGGATCTTGTGCACATACGCCTGATGCCCGGTGTCGAAGATGATCGGGTCATACGGGGACTCGAACACGCGATGGAGAGCCAGCGTCAGCTCGACGACACCCAGGTTGGGTCCCAGATGGCCGCCGGTCGCGGCGACCTTATGGATCAGGAACTCGCGAATCTCGTCGGCGAGCAAGTCCAGCTCTCGCTTCGAGAGACCCTGCAGGTCACCCGGCCCTCTGATGTCGTCAAGCATCAGGTCAGTCTACGCAGCGATTCAGATTTGGTCGCTTGGAGCGCAGCCAAAAACATCGGGCACTCCATCGTGGTCGGCATCGAGTGTCTCCTTGGCCTCGATGCGCCGATATGCCCGGTTGCGCAGCCTCAGCACGACCGAGGCCACCGCCGCCGATGTCAACGATCCGGCGAGCACACCGACCTTGACGTGCTCGGCGGCCGATCCGGCACCGAACGCCAATTCGCCGATGAGCAGCGACACCGTGAAGCCGATCCCGGCGAGCAGGGCCACACCGGCGATATCGAGCCAGCTCAGATCGTCATCGAGACTGGCCCGCGTGAACCGCGCCAACAGATACGTCGTCAGGAAGATCCCTATCGGCTTACCCACCAGCAGACCAAGGACCACACCCAAAGCCACCGGATCCAGCAGCGCCTGCCACAGCCCGGCGAAGCCGCCGAGGGTGACACCCGCAGCGAAGAACGCGAACACCGGCACCGCGACACCCGCCGACAACGGTCGCAGCCGGTGCTCAAATCGCTCGGCCATACCGTGCACATCGGTACGTCCGTCCCGCCTCAATACCGGGACGGCGAATCCCAACAGCACGCCCGCGACGGTGGCGTGCACCCCCGAGGCGTGCACCAACGCCCACGCGGACAGTGCCAGCGGCAGCAGTAGCCACCATTCCCGGCGGCGGCGCTGCACCGCCAGCACGAACAGCGCGAGCGGAATGAGCGCGAGGCCCAGCGGCCCCCAATGCAGCTCATCGGTATAGAAGACCGCGATCACGATGACAGCCAGCAGATCATCCACCACCGCCAGGGTGAGCAGAAATGTGCGCAGCGCGGACGGCAGATGCGTTGAAATCACGGCGAGCACGGCGAGCGCGAAGGCGATATCGGTGGCGGTGGGAATCGCCCAGCCGCGCATCGCCTCGCCACCACCGGAAGCGTTCACCGCCAGATAGATGGCCGCCGGAACGAGCATGCCGCCAATGGCAGCGACAATCGGCAACGCGGCGCGACCCGGGTCCCGCAGATCCCCCGCCACGAATTCACGCTTCAGTTCCACGCCCACGACGAAGAAGAAGATCGCGAGCAGTCCGTCCGTGGCCCAGCCCGCCAACGTCAGGTGCAGATGCAGCCGCTCGGGCCCGACGGTGATGGCACCCAGCCGGTAGTACCACGAGCTCCACGGTGAGTTCGCCCAGAGCAGTGCGGTCAGCGCCGCCACCACCAGCAGCACACCACCGACAGTTTCCTGGCGCAGAATCTCGGCGACACGAGACGATTCCGCCCACGATCCGCGGGTAAAGACGCGTTGACGCAGGCCCATGGGTTGGTGTCCGTCCTTTCTGGCAAGGCTAAATACCGCCGACCAGACTTCCCGGCACACCTGGGAAGTTACTTTATAAGATCTTTACGTCCGCCGCCTTCTCATCGGGTGAGCAGCGCGAAGCTTTCGATGTGATGAGTGAGCGGGAACGCATCAAATAGCCGCAGCTCACGCACCCGATACCCACGTTCCAGGTACAGGCCCACATCACGCGCGAATGCCGCTGCCTCACAACCGATATGGATGACTCTCGGCACACCGGCATCGGCGATTCGCCCGATGACCTCACGTCCGGCGCCCGCACGGGGCGGGTCCAGCACCGCGACATCGGCCTTACCCAGATCGCGCATGGCGTTCCGTACCGAACCGCAAATCATCGTGACCTGACGCAGATCTCCCAGCGCACCCTTGGCGCTCCGGAATGCCGGCCGCGAGGTGTCGACACTGACAACACGTCCCGTGCGTCCCACCGCCTCCCCCAGTACCGCCGCGAAAACCCCGACGCCGCCGTACAAGTCCCAGGCGGTCATTCCCGGCTCCAGCTCGGCCCATTCGGAGACCAGCTGACTGTAGGTGCTCGCCGCGTCGCGATGGGCTTGCCAGAAGGCCGTAACCGGTACCAACCAGTGCCGGTCCGCGACCTTCTGAACCGCAACGTCCTCGCCTTCGACAACCGACCGCCCGCGCAACACGTGCCGGCGCCCCTGATCGTCCAGCACGGCGTGCAACGGCCCCTCGGAACCGAGATCCGGTTCATCCAGCCCATCGAGCAATCCCGGCACCACCTGGGCACAGCGCAGGTCGGTCACCAGCTCGTCACTGTGATAGCGGTGAAAGCCTGGTTGACCCAAGGCATTCACGTCCAAACGCACCCGAGTCCGCCACCCCGTGGACTCGCCGGCACCGACCTGTTCGGCCACACCCTGCCAGTCGTACTTGCCGAGCCGCGCCAACTGCTGGCTCACCACATCACCCTTGAGCTCGCGCAGATACGTGGGATCGACGAAAGACTGGTCACAGCAACCAGATTCGCCACTACCGTGCGCGATGGGACATATCGGATCGATGCGGTGCGGTGAGGCATCCAGGACATCGATGGCGGCGCCATGCCAAAAGCTCGCTTGTCGGTCGTCGGTGATCTGGACACGGACCCGCTCGCCCGGTAACGCGTACCTGACGAAGATGACGCGCCCGTCGTGCCGCGCCACCACGCTGCCCCCGTTGGCGGGCCCGCCGGTTTGGACCTCGAGAATTTCGCCGATTGCCATCTAGGAGTCGAACCCTCGCCGTGAGTCGCCGGGTGCGGACTGCTCGTCGAGCTCCCGGCGCCGTTCGGACGAGTCAAGCTGCCACGGAACGGATGTGACCATGACGTTGGGGACGAACAACAGACGCCCCTTGAGTCGCAGCGCGCTCTGGTTGTGCAGCACTTGCTCCCACCAATGCCCCACCACATACTCGGGGATGAAGATGCAGACGACCGTCCGTGGCGCTTCCTTACTGATGCGTCTGACGTAATCGAGGATCGGCCGGGTGATTTCGCGATACGGGGAAGCGATCACCTTCAGCGGAGTGCTGAGATCGCTTGTCTCCCAATCCCTGACGAGCTCTCGGGTGTCCCGATCGTCAACGCTGACGGTGATCGCCTCCAGCACGTCGGGACGAGTGGCCCGGGCATAGGCGAGGGCGCGCAGTGTGGGCTGATGCACCTTGGAGACAAGGACGACGGCATGGGTGCGGCTGGGCAGCACCACCTCTCCCTCGTGGTTGTCCAGCTCGCGGGCCACCGTGTTGTAGTGCTTGTGAATCATCTTCATGAGCACGAACAGCAGACCCATTGCCAGGATCGCGATCCATGCTCCAGCAAGGAATTTGGTGACCAGGACCACCAACAGCACCGCGCCGGTCATGATGAAACCGATGGTGTTGATGATGCGTGAGCGGATCATCTTGCCGCGTACCGCCGGGTCGGTCTCGGTTTTGAGCAACCGGGTCCAGTGCCGCACCATGCCGATCTGACTGAGGGTGAAGGACACGAACACCCCGACGATGTACAGCTGGATGAGCGCGGTCACCTCGGCCTTGAACGCCACCACGAACAGGATCGCGACGGCCGACAGGAAGATGATGCCGTTGGAGAACGCCAGCCGATCACCGCGCGTGTGCAGCTGGCGCGGCAGGTAGCGGTCCTGCGCCAGAATCGATCCAAGCACCGGAAAACCATTGAATGCGGTGTTGGCGGCCAGCACCAAGATGAGCGCCGTCACCACGGTGATGAACAGGAAGCCGATCCGGAAGTCACCGAACACAGCCTCGGCCAGCTGGGCGACCAGGGTCTTCTGGTGGTAGTTGGCGGGCGCACCCACCAGTTGGGTGGCGGGGTCCTCGGCGATCTTGGCTCCGGTGCGTTCGGCCAGCAGGATGATCCCCATGAAGAGGGTGATGGCGACGCCGCCGAGGAGCAACAGCGTCGTGGCCGCGTTGCGTGACTTGGGTTTCCGGAAGGCGGGCACGCCGTTGCTGATCGCCTCGACACCCGTCAACGCCGCACACCCCGACGAGAAAGCCCGCGCGACAAGGAACACCAGCGCGAAGCCCAGGATCCCGTTGCCTTCGCCATGCATCTCGAAGGAGGCCGACTCCGCCTTCAGCGGGGTACCGAGTACGTAGATCTGGAACAGCCCCCAGCCCAACATGAGGTACATGCTGACCATGAAGGCGTAGGTGGGAATCGCGAACGCGGCGCCGGATTCGCGGACTCCGCGCAGATTCATCGACATCAGGATCACAATGGCGACCACCGCGAAGGTGACTTTGTGCTGCGCGACAAGCGGAATGGCCGAGCCGATGTTCGACATCGCCGAGGACATGGAAACGGCAACGGTCAACACATAATCCACCAGCAGGGCACTGCCGACCGTCAGGCCCGCGGTAGGCCCGAGATTGGTGGTCACCACCTCGTAGTCGCCGCCGCCGGAAGGATAGGCGTGCACGTTCTGCCGGTAACTCGCGACCACGACCATCATGACCGCGGCGACCGCAAGGCCGATCCACGGCGTCAACGCATAGGCGGACATGCCCGCGACCGAGAGCACCAGGAAGATTTCCTCGGGCGCGTACGCCACCGAGGACAGGGCATCCGAGGCGAAAACCGGGAGCGCGATGCGCTTCGGCAGCAGGGTATGGCCAAGGCTGTCACTGCGAAACGGTCGGCCGATTAACAGGCGCCGAGCCGCCGTCGACAGCTTGGAAAGCGTAGACACGAACGCCAACATTAGGCCACGCGAGCAATCGCGGTACGGTCTCACTTGACATCGCTGTGTCGGGTGCCGTGACGCGGCGTTCAGCATCGCGGTAAGTCCTGAGACGAACGCCTATCCAGAAGGGTCTACCGGTGCGAGTAGTGGTGATGGGCTGCGGGCGCGTGGGTGCCGCGCTGGCGGGAGGGCTGGCCAGGATCGGCCACGAGGTGGCGATCATCGACAAGGAGGCCTCCGCGTTCAACCGGCTCAGCTCCGAATTCACTGGCGAACGCATCGTCGGCATGGGTTTTGATCGCGACGTCTTGTTGCGGGCCGGGATCGAGCGGGCACAGGCATTCGCCGCGGTCTCCTCCGGTGACAACTCGAACATCATCTCGGCCCGGGCGGCCCGCGAGACCTTCGGCGTCGAGCGCGTGGTGGCCCGCATCTACGACGCCAAGCGCGCCGCCGTCTACGAGCGCCTCGGCATTCCGACCGTCGCCACCGTGCCGTGGACAACCGATCGCCTGCTGCATGCCCTCACCCGCGAAAGTGACACCACCAAGTGGCGTGATCCGTCCGGTTCGGTTCTGGTCACCGAGCTCGCGCTGCACGAAGACTGGATAGGCAAGCGCATCACGGCGCTGGAGACCGCCACCGGTGCGCGGGCGGCCTTCATCATCCGGTTCGGCACGGGCGTGCTTCCCGACGCCAAGACGGTTATCCAGGACAGTGACGAGGTGTACGTATCAGCGGTGTCCGGACGCGCCGCCGAAGCCATGGCGATCGCGGCGCAGCCGCCGGGCGAGGATGCCGACGATGACCACGGGAGTGCCCGATGAAGGTAGCCATCGGAGGCGCCGGCGCCGTCGGACGTTCCATCGCACGCGAGCTCATCGAGAGCCGGCACGACGTCACCCTGCTGGAACGCAATCCCGATCACATTGATCCAGAGTCGGTACCCGAGGCGCATTGGCGGCTTGGGGACGCCTGTGAGATCAGCCTGCTGGAAGCCGAGGAACTGCACACCTTCGACGTGGTGATCGCGGCCACCGGTGATGACAAGGCCAATCTGGTGCTCAGCCTGCTGGCCAAGACCGAATTCGCCGTGGCCCGCGTCGTGGCCCGGGTGAACGACCCGCGCAACGAATGGCTGTTCGACGATGCCTGGGGCGTCGATGTCGCGGTGTCGACACCGCGCATGTTGGCATCCCTCGTCGAGGAGGCCGTCGCCGTGGGTGACGTGGTGCGGCTGATGGAGTTCCGGCGTGGTCAGGCCAATCTGGTGGAGATCACGCTCCCCGACGACACCCCCTGGGGCGGTAAGCCGGTACGAAAGCTGGAACTGCCCCGCGACGCGGTGCTGGTGGCAATTCTGCGCGGATCGCGGGTCATTCCGGTACAGCCCGATGAGCCTCTCGAAGGCGGCGACGAGCTGATCCTGGTGGCCACCGCGGATATCGAGGACGAGCTACACCGCGCAGTCCTGCCGCAGTAGTCGCCGACTAGCTGCTCGCCGGAGATTCCTCGGCCGCGTTGTCGGTGTGGCGGCGCACATAGCGAATCACCAGCAGGGTGACCAACGCACCGACGGCGGTCAACGGCCAGCCCATCGCGATCTTCGTGCCACCCAGCCAGGCCGTGTTGCCCGCGAGGTATAGCCACTGCTGCACGACAAATCTGGTGGCGAACAACGCGATCCAGACCACCGTCGCGATATCGAAGGCCGTCAGGATGCGCCGGTTACCGCGCCACGACATGTCACCGCCGGTGGCCCAGCTGTACGCGTAACCCACGATCGGGCGGCGGATGATCACCGATACCAAAAACACCGTGCCCCAGAAGAAGTTGGCCCAGATCCCGATGAGGAAGTAGCCCTTGGCCTCTCCCAGCAGGTAGGCGATCAGCGCGCTGATGCCGACGCTGATGAATCCCGAGACTGCCGGTTGCAGCGACTCGCGCCGCACCAGCCGCCAAACCAAAACCAGGGTCGCCGCCACCAGGGCAGCGATGATCGCCGGCATCAACGAGGAGACGCTGACCGCGACAACGAAAACGATCACCGGGATCGACGAGTAGACGATGCCCTGCCATCCCCCCGCCTGATGCCACATCTCGTGCAGCGGAGAGCTTCCTGGCTCCTCGGGCTTGGTCCCGGGCACGCTGAATTTCAGCTGCGGGCCCTCCGCGGTATCCGGGCCGACATGCGCGCCGCCCGAGCCGTCCGGCTCGTGCGATGGGGTCTCTGGCACTTAGCGCTGAATCTCGTAGTACGGGTTGTGAATCACCTTGCCGCCGTTCTCAAGCTTGCCGAGTCGACCGCGCACCAGCAGGGTGCGGCCCGATTCGATACCGGGGATTCGGCGCTGTCCCAGCCAGACCAGCATCACCGTGTCGGTGCCGTCGAACAGCTCGGCCTTCACGCCGGCGACGCAACCCTTGGAATTGGTCTCGACGGTGCGCAACGTTCCGCACATGGTGACCTCTTGGCCGCGCTGACAATCGATGACGCGCTGAGCACCGGTGGCGGCGGCGTCGTCACCGATCTTCTCGGCGTCTACTTGCTCCAGGTCCTCTGTCAGCCGACGAGTCAGTCGACGCAGATAACCGCCTGTGGTAGCCACTTCTCGTCCTGGCCTCTCAACATGCCCGATCGTGTGATCGCTCGTGGAGTCACTTGGCGCAAGCGGCTCATCGGTGCAACCGCCACGGTAGACCTTTGCACGCCCCGATGCCAGGCGGCCCCCGGGGTGTCCCGTACACCGGGCAAGATCAGGTGCGTGACGCCCATCAACGGTCTTGCCGCGAGCGGCCCATCCCCCGAACTTGATGGCCGCACGGCTGTTCTCATGCCGGGCACGGGCTCCGACGACGACTTCATCACGCGGGCGTTCGGCCCCGCTCTCACCAGAGCGGGGGCCGCCCTGGTCGCGGTGCGTCCAGAACCGAATGACCTGGTCAACGGCTACCTCAGGGCGCTCGATCGGGCCGCTCGGGGTGGCCCGATCGTCGTAGGCGGGATGTCCATCGGCACCGCCGTGGCCCTGACGTGGGCCCTGCGTAATCCCGGGGCGACGGTGGCGGTGCTGGCAGCCATGCCGGCGTGGACCGGAAGGCCGGAGAACTCGCCGGCTTCGGTATCCGCCCGGGTCACCGCCGAATCGCTGCGCTCCGACGGGTTGGCAGCGGTGACCGCCGCGATGCAGGCCAGCAGCCCCGCCTGGCTGGCGGCAGAGCTCGCCCGGTCCTGGGCAGTCCAGTGGCCGGGTCTGCCCAATGCCATGGAGGAGGTGTCGGCCTTTGAGAACCCGGCTGCCGACGATATCCGCGGATTGACCGTGCCGTTGGCGGTGGCGGCGGCCACCGATGATCCGATACATCCGCTCACCGTCGCCCGGGACTGGGTGTCCTGGGCGCCGCGCGCGGCACTGCGCACCTTCACCCTCGATCAGCTGGGCGCCGATCCGTCGTGTCTGGGCCGGGCGTGTGTCGGTGCGCTGACCGACATCTGAGTCACAGACCGCGCGCAGCGGGGTCGGCCGTGGCCTCAATCGTGAGCACCAAACCGTCGCGCACCGTCAGGGTGACCACCGCGAACAGCCTGCGCTGCGTGAAAGCCAGCAGAACCGGCTGCCCGAACGGCCCACCAACGAGCGTGGCGCCATGCCCGAGATAGACGAGCAGGTTGGTCGCGACATCGGTGCGTCCGCGATTGACCTGTGGCGGGGGCGCCGGGTCTCCGATGATGGTGCCGACCCCCCAGACGCTGGGATCCAGGACCGCCATCAATCCGGTCAGATCACCATGGGCGCATGCGGTGACGAACTTTTCGATCAGCTGCTGGTGCTCGGCACCGGTGACATCACCGGTGCGCGACGCGGACTGCTGGAATCTGGTGCGCGCACGCCGGGCGAGCTGGCGGCACGTGCCCACCGGACGGCCCACCGTCGACGCGATCTCCTCGAACGGGACGCCGAACACGTCATGCAAGACGAACGCGACCCGCTCGCCGGGACTCAACGTGCGCAACACCTCCAGCAGCGCACCGCGCACCTCGTCATCCAGAGTCACTCTGTCGACGGGATCGGCGCTCGCGGAAATATGCAGCGGTGCACCGGATTCCACAGTCGACGCGACACCCGTCTGCTCACGGCGTATCCGCGCCGAACGCAGCTGGTCCAGGCACAACCGGCCGGTCACCACCGATAACCAGGCACGCGGCTCGTCGATCTCCGTCTCGTCGGCGCGCGCCAGCCGCACGAACGCCTCCTGAGCGCAGTCCTCGGCATCCCCGATGTCACCGAGCATTTGATAGGCCAGATTCACCAAGTACGGGTAGTGCTCACGCCAGGCCGCGGCCACCAGCGCGTCGTGCGTCGACGAGGAACTCATGTCACTACGACGATTCCGCGCCCCGAAAAGTTACCGCCCACGCCGGTAACTTTCCGCGCCTGTGCCCCGTCGTACTCATGTGGCCGAAACATGGAAAGCCATCCGAACCTCCCGAATTGGAGTACCCAACATGACAATTCTCGTCACCGGCGCAACAGGCAATGTGGGGCGCCCGCTTGTGGATCTGCTTATCAGCGCGGGCGCCGACGTGCGCGCGGTCACCCGCCACCCTGAACACGCGGATTTCTCACCCCAGGTGAAAACCATCGAGACGGCCCGAGCGGGCCTGCGCGGCGCCACCGCCGTCTTCCTGAATTCCCGGGCACTCGGCGAGGACCTCACCGATTTTGTGGATCAGGCTGTACGCGAAGGGGTTACCCGCCTGGTCGCACTCTCGGCGATCAACTGCGACGACGACGTGTCCCGGCAACCATCACGGTTCCGCGGTGACCGGAACAAGGAGGTGGAACGGTGCGCCGTCGATTCCGGAGTGGAGTGGGTGAGCCTGCGTCCGACGGTCTTCGCGTCCAATTTTCTCGGGATGTGGGCGGGCCAGCTCAAGGCGGGCGACGCGGTCCGCGGACCGTATGCGGCGGCCTCTGCCGCCCCGATCGCGGACCGGGACATCTCCGAGGTCGCGGCGCGCGCCCTGCTCACGGACGACCTCGTCGGGCATCGCATCCCGTTGACCGGTCCGCAGGCATTCACCAACGCCGACCTGGTCGCGGTGCTCGGGGACATTCTGCATCGGCCGCTGGAATACCAGCAGGTTGCCGACGATCTCGTCCGTCAGCACTTCGCCGGTCTGGGGTTTCCGGCGGGATTCGCCGACGCGTACCTCGCCATGCAGGCGGCCACGGTAACCGTGCCGGCGATTGTCACGCACGAGGTGGACCGGATACTCGAGCGTCCCGCGGAGACATTCGCATCCTGGGCCAACAGATTCCGGGCCGAATTCGCACGTGCCGAGTTCGCACCGCAGAAGGGGTGACGGCCATGACCAACACCCCACCGCGATGGCTCACACCGATGAACAAAGTGGTGCGGGCGTTTCACCGCCTCGGCATACCCACCGGTCCGGCGATGGTGCTGACCGTTCCCGGCAGGAAGACCGAACGTCCCCGCCCCACGCCAATCACACCATTCGAGATGGACGGCCAGCTCTATGCCGTAGGCGGCTATCCGGGCTCGGATTGGCCACGCAACGCCGCCGCGGCCGGTTCCGGAACTCTCACCCGACGACACCGTGTCCAGCACGTCAGGATCATCAGCGTGCCGCCCGAGACGGCGCGGCGTGCGCTGCGGGAATTCGCTCTGAAGGTTCCGGTGGGCGTGCGGTTCGCGAAAAGCGCCGGGCTGGTCCGGCATGGAACCCCAGATGAGTTCGAAGCCCTGGCCGGAACGTTGTCGGTGTTTCGGTTCGATCCCGACTAGGTGCTCAGGGTCGCGCTAGCTCCCGCCAGCCGGATCTAGCCGCCGGTGATTGTGGACCGCAACTGCTGCATGGCTGACCCGGAGACGCTACGGCGGGCCACGGGCGTCGGATCATCCTGCGGGGCAGGTTCCTGGACGACGGCCTCGGCTTCTGCCTGGGCCATCGCCTGCGCCTGCGCCGCTTGCAGCTGCTCGAGCATCGGTTCGGGCAGTGCGACCGGAAGGGGGGTGCGCACCGGGTACGGGCTGTCATCGCGGCGGACGACGGTATCGGCCACCGCGTCGCGCGCCTCCTGAGCCAGGGCGTCGAACGTTTCGGCGGGCCCCTGCAGCACGCAGCGGATCATCCATCGGTAGCCGTCGACCCCGATGAAGCGCACAGAGCCTCCCTCGGCGACTCCGACGACCTCGCGGCCCCACGGTCCGTCGGCGATGGAGACCTCCGCCGCTTCCTTGCGCAGCGATTCAGCCAGCTCGCCCGCGATCTCACGCCACAGTCCGGCGGATTTCGGCGCGGCGTAGGCCGCCACCGAGTAGCGCCCGTTGGGTGTCAGCACGAAGACCGCACCGGGAGCACCGGAGGCGGTCAACTCGACCTGAATCTGTCCGGCCTCGGGCACCGGAATGAGGACCGAGCCCAGGTCCAGGCGCCCGATTCCGGCGTCTTCCGGACTGTCGAAGTCCTCGACTTCGTATGGGCCGTCGAATGTTTCCCCCGACCCTGACGCATCGTCAGCATCGTCCAGGTCGTTCAGACCGCCACTTCGGTGCAATGCCATCACAAACTCGCATGTCCGCCGCTGGATCCGTGCCCGCCCACACCGCGGGTGGTCACGGCCAGACCGGCCTCGTCAAAAGAATCCACTTCAACCAGCTCTGGCAACTCAACCTGCTGAACCAACAACTGCGCGATCCGGTCGCCACGGGCGATGACGATCGGAGTCTCCGGGTCCACGTTGATGAGGCTGAGCTTCACCTCGCCACGATACCCGGCATCGATCGTGCCAGGGCTGTTGACGATCGAAAGACCCACGCGCGCAGCCAGGCCCGAGCGCGGATGCACCAGCCCGACCATCCCGGTCGGGACGGCCACGGCGATACCGGTACCCACCAAAGCCCGGCGCCCGGGCTCGATCACGACGTCCTCGGCACTGTAGAGATCGACCCCCGCATCGTCGGCATGCGCACGGGACGGCAGGGGAAGCTCTCGATCGAGGCGAACGATCGCCAATCTCGTAGGTGTGGGCACGATCGCCCAGACTACCCTTGGCCGCGTGACGGACTCCCCCAACAACACGACCGATATCCGCTACGTCGAGCGGTTGTGGGTTCCGTGGTGGTGGACCCTGCCCGGCTTTGGCGCGGCAACACTGCTCGGGCTGGAAATCAATCAGAGCATGCGCCAGCTGCCCGGCTGGGTGCCGTACCCGATTCTGTTCGCGATTGTCGCGGGAGTCTTGTTGTGGTTCAGCAGGATCCGCGTGGAGGTTGCCGCAGCGCCGGACGGCGGCGCCGAGCTGCGCGCCGGGGCAGCACATCTGCCGGTCAGCGTGATCGCCAAGTCGGCGGCAATTCCCGCCACCGCGAAGAGCTCGGCACTCGGCCGTCAGCTCGACCCGGCGGCCTTCGTCGTGCATCGGGCCTGGATCGGCCCGCTGGTCCTGGTGGTCCTCGACGACCCAGAAGATCCGACGCCGTACTGGCTGGTGAGCAGCCGCCATCCCGATCGGGTGCTGGCCGCCCTACGGAGCTAGTACGCGGCCGGGGCCGCGACTAGCTCCGACTCTCAGGCCGCGCAGTCGGTGCAGATCAACTGGCCATTCTTCTCACTGGCCAGTCGGCTGCGGTGGTGCACCAGGAAGCAACTCGAACAGGTGAACTCGTCGGCCTGCTTCGGGATGACCCGGACCGAAAGTTCCTCGCCGGACAGGTCGGCACCTGGTAGCTCGAACGATTCGGCGGTTTCCGCCTCATCGACATCGACCACCGCCGACTGTGCTTCGTTACGACGAGCCTTGAGCTCCTCTAACGAGTCCTCTGACACATCGTCGGCGTCTGATCGCCTCGGCGCGTCGTAGTCGGTAGCCATGCGTCCATCCCCTTATCAACATCTCGTCTTCAAGCTTCTGCATTAGGCGCAGCAAGGCTTTGTACCAGGCTGAAACGGACACCACAAACTATTAGTGCCCAGATCCTGTCGGTTCTTTGTGTGATTTACATCACACAGCAGTGGACACCCGGTCTATTTCGCCGTCTGTCGCCCAGAAGTCAGCTGGCCTAGAGTGCCATCCGTGGTCGCAGACATCACCGAGGGCACCTCGGTAGACAAGTACGGGCGCCCGTTCCGCCGCCGGAACTATTTGCCAGCCCTTTGCGTGGGAATAGCGCTCCTGGTGGTCACGGTATTCGTCTGGTCCTCGGCGCTCACCCGGGAAGCACCGGTCAAGGAGGCGACGGCATGCAACCCTCCCGCTCAGCAGACCGAGCCCGGGTCCGGGACCCTGGGTAAGCCGGTGTCACGTTCCGCGCTGTCGGGAACCACCCCGGCGACGCTCAACGACGTCAAGGCACGCGTCCTCAACGCCAACGGCCAGGCCGGCCAGGCCGGGGATGTCTCCACCGCGCTGCGCGATCTGGGGTTCCCCTCGCCGACCGCCGATAACGACCCCTTCTACCCCAGTGGGTCCCGCCTGAACTGTGTCGGACAGATCCGATTCGGGGAATCCGGCTACGCCAACGCCCTGACGCTCTCGCTGGTGGCGCCGTGTGTCGAGTTCGTCGAGGACAAGCGATCCGACAATTCGGTGGACCTGGCGCTCGGCAGCGAGTTCACCGAACTCGCCTCTGGTAACGCGGTCACCTCGGCGCTCAACAGCCTCAAATCCGGTAACCAGGCCAACTCTGATTTCATCCTCAAGGCCCGGCAGAGCACCTGTTAGCCGGGAATCGGCGCCAACGCGTCGATATCGGTCAAGAGCTGCCCGAACTCCTCGGCGAGTCCGGGAGCCATGGCCGCGATGAGGGCGCCGTCGGCGCTCCGGGCGTCCGCGTCCGGCAGCACCAGCACCGCGCCGGCTTCACGTGCGATGAGAGCACCGCCGGCCCAGTCCCACGGCCCCAGCCCGTGCTCGTACTGGGCATCAACACGTCCTTCTGCCACCGCACACAGATCCAGCGCGGCCGATCCGATCCGCCGCACGTCACGCACCCTGGGCAGGAGCTGCGCAACCAGTTGAGCCTGACGTTCTCGACGCACCGTCGAGTACGCGAAGCCCGTAGCCACCAGGGCCAGCCGCGCTTCCCGAACCGGGTTACACGCCAAGGGCCACTGCAGGCCGTTGGCCTCGCGCACGGTCGCACCAAGGCCTGAAGCCGCCGAGAAGACGCGATCCGCCACGACATCGGCCACCGCGGCCGCCACCGACACCCCGTCCACCTGAGCGGCCACCGAGACGGCATACGCGGGAATGCCGTAGACGAAGTTCACCGTGCCGTCGATCGGATCGATCACCCAGCGCACGTGCGATGAGCCGCTCGCGCGCCCTCCGGTCACCCCGTCCTCCTCGCCCAGGATCGCGTCCTCCGGGCGTAATGCCGACAGCCGACGGCGCAGCAGCCGTTCACATTCGGTATCGACGAGAGTCACCGGATCTGTCTCGGAGCTCTTGGTCCGCACAGAGGCCGCCCAATCGACGGTTCCGCGACGATGCCGCACAAATTCGGCCGCCTCGGATGCCAGCCGCACCGCTACCGAACGCAACGCTCCCGGATCGATTCCCACGCGTCTATCGCAGCACAGCCACGAGCGTCACGCACGGTGTCCCCTGGGGCATTAGGGTGTCACTCGCATTCAGTCTGTTCCGGCTGTGTTCGACCGTGTTCGCCAGCCATGTAGACCCAGGGCCAAGGAGCGCCGATGACCGCCACCGAATCCAGACCGTCCGCACCCGCGACGCACGCCGGCGTGACCGCGCAGCGAGGGTTCGGCATCGACGTCGGCGGCAGCGGCATCAAGGGCGCGATCGTGGATCTGACTACCGGCGAGATGATCGGCGAACGGGTCAAATACCCCACTCCCCAGCCCGCCACGCCGACGGCCGTCGCAGAGACCATCGCCACAGTGGTCCGTGATTTCTCTTGGACAGGGCCCGTTGGCGTGACCTATCCGGGCGTGATCGTGCACGGCGAGGCGCGCACCGCCGCGAACGTCGACAAATCATGGTTGGGCGTCAACGTCCACGACATCATCAGCGCCGAATTGAACGGCCAAACCGTCACCGTGCTCAATGATGCCGATGCCGCCGGAATGGCCGAGGACCGGTACGGAGCGGGCAAGGATCAGTCCGGCCTGGTCGTCCTCTTGACGTTCGGAACCGGGATCGGATCTGCCGTCCTTCATAACGGAGTCCTGTTACCCAACACGGAGTTCGGGCATATCGAAGTCGGCGGCATGGAGGCCGAGCATCGCGCGGCGTCGTCGGTGAAGGAAAAGAACGATTGGAGCTACAAACAGTGGGCGCCCGAGGTCACCAAGGTCTTGGAGGCCGTGGAGAACGCGCTGTGGCCCGACCTGTTCATCGTGGGCGGAGGCATCAGCCGCAAGGCCGACAAGTGGGTGCCGCTGCTGACGAATCGAACCCCGGTAGTGGCCGCTGCACTGCAGAACACGGCGGGAATCGTTGGCGCGGCGATGGCCGCACACGCTGGCGTTTCACCTTAGCTTTTTCACAGGTTCTGCGCTCTTGTCGTTACAATGGCAAGCAGATAGCCGCACGCCGGGCCACGCAGGTGCTCCCCGGCAGCGACGAACATCAAGCAGACAGCCAAATTCTCGATTTTGCATGCCCATGCGCGTCGAAGAAGTAGCCAGGAAAGGGCGTACGTGGCAGCCACGAAAGCAGCTCCGGTAACGCAGGCCGCCGACGAAACACCTTCGACGACGACCGCCGTCAAGGCAGCACCCGCGAAGGCACCGGCCAAGAAGGCACCCGCGAAGGCCGCCGTTAAGGCAGCACCCGCGAAGAAGGCGCCGGCCAAGAAGGCCGCGGCCAAGGCGCCCGCGAAGAAGGCGGCCCCCGCCAAGAAGGCACCGGCCAAGAAGGCCGCAGGTAAGGCAATCGATCCCGCTCTCGAACCGCAGGGCAGCCCCGAGGACGCCGATATCGAGCCCGGTGAGGATATCGAGCCCGACCTCGCCGAGGACGCCGATATCGAGGCCGACCTCGCCGAGGTTGCCGTCGTCGAGCCCGAGGCGGAAGCCGAAAGCGACGAGCCCACTGAGAAGGACAAGGCATCAGGCGATTTCGTCTGGGACGAAGAGGAATCCGAGGCGCTGCGACAGGCCCGCAAGGACGCCGAGCTCACCGCCTCCGCGGACTCGGTGCGCGCCTACCTCAAGCAGATCGGCAAAGTGGCCCTGCTCAACGCCGAAGAGGAAGTTGAGCTGGCCAAGCGGATCGAGGCCGGCCTGTACGCGACCCAGATCGTCACCGAGCTGACCGAAAAGGGCGAGAAGCTCCCCGCCGCCCAGCGCCGCGACATGTCGTGGATCTGCCGTGACGGCGATCGCGCCAAGAACCACTTGCTGGAAGCCAACCTGCGTCTGGTGGTATCGCTGGCCAAGCGCTACACGGGCCGCGGTATGGCCTTCCTGGACCTCATCCAGGAAGGCAACCTGGGTCTGATCCGCGCGGTCGAGAAGTTCGACTACACAAAGGGTTACAAGTTCTCGACGTATGCCACCTGGTGGATCCGTCAGGCCATCACCCGCGCGATGGCCGACCAGGCCCGCACCATCCGCATCCCCGTGCACATGGTCGAGGTCATCAACAAGCTCGGCCGCATTCAGCGTGAGCTGCTCCAGGACCTGGGTCGCGAACCCACGCCCGAAGAGCTGGCCAAGGAAATGGACATCACGCCGGAGAAGGTGCTGGAGATCCAGCAGTACGCGCGTGAGCCCATCTCGCTGGACCAGACCATCGGTGACGAGGGCGATTCACAGCTCGGCGACTTCATCGAGGATTCCGAGGCCGTGGTCGCCGTCGACGCGGTGTCCTTCACCCTGCTGCAGGATCAGCTGCAGTCGGTGTTGGAGACGCTCTCCGAGCGCGAGGCCGGCGTGGTGCGTCTGCGGTTCGGTCTGACCGACGGCCAGCCGCGCACGCTCGACGAGATCGGTCAGGTGTACGGGGTGACCCGTGAGCGCATCCGGCAGATTGAATCCAAGACCATGTCGAAGCTGCGCCACCCGAGCCGTTCACAGGTGCTGCGCGACTACCTCGACTAAGCCCCTTCCACGCGGGCGAACGGGTCTGCAGGTATTCACAGCGGATTGACAGGCAAGTCGCAGGTTTCGATCACGGTAAGAACAACTGGCGAATTCCGAACCTGTCACCTCTACTGTCGAAACTCCTGCTAGACGCACAAATACCCGCCAGGAGCCTGTCCCGTGATCAAACTTCTCATCTTTACCCTTGTGGGTCTTGGCGCCCAGATCGTCGACGGGACGCTCGGTATGGCGTTCGGGGTCACGGCGACGACCCTGCTGGTGTTTACCGGTGTCGGTGCCGCCCATGCCAGCGCCGCCGTGCACTTCGCCGAGGTCGCCACGACACTGGCCTCGGGTGTCTCCCATTGGCGGTTCGGCAATGTCGACAAGCGTGTCCTGCTGCGGCTGGGCATACCCGGCGGCATCGGCGCGTTCCTTGGTGCGACCGTGTTGTCACGGTTGTCCACGGAGTCCGCCGCACCGATCACAGCGGGGATCCTGCTGGCCATCGGCGTCTACCTCATCTACCGATTCAGCACCAACCCGCCGCGCGGGAACTACGCGCCGACGACACCGTTCTCGGCGAGGTTCCTGGCCCCGCTGGGCCTGTTCGGCGGATTCATCGACGCCTCCGGTGGCGGCGGTTGGGGACCCATCACGACAAGCACCTTGCTCACCAGCGGAAAGGCCGCACCCCGCACGGTGATCGGCTCGGTCAGTGCGTCCGAGTTCATCGTCGCCGTTTCAGCGAGCATCGGCTTCCTGTTCGGGCTCGGCTCTGAGTTCTTCAACAACCTGATCGTGATCGCCGGGCTGGCCCTGGGCGGTGTGATCGCCGCGCCGATCGCGGCCTGGCTTGTCTCGCGCGTCAACTCGGTGGTGCTCGGCACCGCGGTCGGCGGCGTACTGGTGCTGACCAACGCCCGCGCGCTGCTGCGGTACTTCGACACTCCCGACTCCGTGCGTACACCCATCTACCTGGCGATTGTCATCGTCTGGGTGGCACTGGTCGCGTACACGTGGCGCAGGGCCACGCTCACCGCCGCCGAAGCCGCGGGAGACCTCAGCGAGATCGCAGCGAGCGCGGAACCCCAACGGGCGCTGGCAGACACGCCCGGCGACGATATCGCTGCCGCACCGAAGTAGCAGCTAGTAAGCACGCTCAAAGCGCGAATGGAGTAGCCCGCTACGCATGTCGAGCGGGTGCCCACGCGCACAGCATGGTGCCAACCCGGTGACAGTCATCGGGCTGGAATCGAAGGACACACCATGACCGCAACACTCGACACAGAAGTCACCGCGCCGCCGCCCCTGGACGGCGAGGTGGCCGATCGACGCAGCAAGTTCCGCAAGCTGACCGCCGAGACCGCCAAGGATCCGTACGCAGAACGGGCGTTCCTCGCATCGAAGCTGGCTGTGCTGCAATCACATCCAAAGCTCTCGGCAGCCACCCGCCGCGAGGCTGAAGCAACGCTGGCCGAGGCCGCGGGGGTGGCGGATATCGCCGAACTCGCCGCCGGGATAACCCCGCCTCCGGGCGGAGTCGGCTACGGCATGTTCTACACGAACAGCTTTCGCACCCGCTTCGCGCGCGGCACCTCGTTCTACTACGAGATCGTCTGCCCACACCAGCCCGGCGGCAACGTGGCCGACTACCTGTACCTGACCGCCACCAACCGTGCACAAAAAGGTGTCGAGGCGTTCGTGTCGTACCACGCGCAGGACATCGCCCGATTCAAGGTGTTCGACTGGGCGCGCTCGGATCACTGGCAGACCGACATCCCGTTCGCGAATCTGACGTCGTACCTGCGTAGCACCTCCTCACATGGCTGGGGCCTGCAGACACTGCTCGTGTGGAATCAGTCCTTCGAAATCGCACCGAATCGGTGGCGCAACGAGGTACTGCTCCACAACCGTGCGGCGAACCGTTGGGATCTCGTGTACCGCTTCGACTACCAGTCCTCCACCGCCGAACAGATCTCCGGCTGGGTCGGCAGCTGGGGACCGATCGTCGAGACATTCCAGAACAGCTACACGAACACCCGTTGGCTCGGATTCCTCAACACGATGCTGGTGGGCCGCGACGCGGCCGGCAACTGGGGACAATGGGCACTGCTGCGCGCGGCCGACTCGACCATTCGCAATGACGGACATGGATTCTCGCCATTGTTCCTGGACCCGAATTACTCTTTCGTGGTCAAGAGTTGACCGGGCAGGAGCAGCCGATCATGAGTGATAACGGATCGCCTCCCCCTCCCGGTACCGGCCCCATCGCCGATCGGCGCCAGGAGTTCGAAGAACTCAGCCGCCGGCACCGGGAGGGAGCGGATGACCGCGCGTTCATCGAGCACAAGATCGAGATCGTCACGAGCGATCCCGATCTGACTGCCGAGGAGAAGGCCGCCGCGATCGCGGAACTGCGGCGCGCCTTGGAATGACGGCCGCGACACCCCACTGCACGGACCCACCGGCGACAGCAACCTGTCGGTGGGTCCGGCCATACTGGGCAATGTGAGCACTGTCGGCCACTGCTTCTTCGGCACCGCCATCGGCACCTGCGCCATCGCATGGAGCGACGAGGGCATTGTCGCGTTGCAGCTGCCCGAGCACGACGATGCGGCCACCTTAGCCAGGATCCGACGCCCCGCGGGAAGCGAACTGGTACCGCCTCCCTTCGTGGCCGAGGCGATCGAGGGCCTCAAGCGCGTCCTTGCCGGCGAGGATGACGATCTGCGGTGGGTTCAACTGGATTTGGACGGCATCACCGATTTCGATCGCGACGTGTACGCGGTAACCAGGGACATCGGCCCCGGCACGACGCGCAGCTACGGTGACGTGGCAGCAGCCGTGGGTGCGCCGGGCGCCGCGCAGGCCGTGGGACAGTCGTTGGGCCGCAATCCGATTCCGCTCCTCGTCCCCTGCCACCGCGTGCTGGCCGCCGATCACAGCCTGCACGGCTTCTCCGCTTACGGCGGCGTCGTCACCAAGCGCGCACTACTCAGGCTCGAACACACCCCTGGTTTCGACGACCCCACCCTGTTCTGACGCGAAAGACACAGCGCAGGTCTACGCTCTAGCGCATCAAGATCCGGCCGACGCATCGGGAGACCTCATGACCGGTTTGTATGTAGCTGCACTTCTCATCGGAATCGTCGCGGGCCTGCGCGCGATGACCCCACTTGCGGTGTTGAGCTGGGCGGCATTCGCCAAATGTCTTCTGGTGGAAGGCACCTGGGCATCATTTTTGGCCAGCCTGATCGTCGCCATCATCGCCACGGTGCTGGCCGTGGGCGAGATCGTCAACGACAAACTGCCCAAGACACCGAGTCGCAAGGCGCCGCCCGCGTTCGCGGCGCGCGTGGTGCTCGGCGCCTTCTACGGAGCGGTATTCGGCACCCTGGCGGGCGGCACCTCTCCCGGACTCATCATCGGCCTTCTGCTCGGGGCGGTCGGTGCGGTGATCGGCACACTCGGCGGGGCGTGGGCGCGCGGCAAGCTGGCCGAGGCCTTCGGTAAGGATCTGCCCGCCGCGCTGACGGAGGATGCTGTCACCGTCGCTGCAGCCATTGCCATCACCGTGGCGCTCGCCACGTGAGCACACATTTTGATGCCGTCGTCGTGGGCGCCGGCCAGGCCGGCCCCTCCCTGGCCGCCCGATTGCGTGGCGCGGGGATGACCGTGGCCATCGTGGAGCGTCACCTGTTCGGCGGCACCTGCGTCAACACCGGATGCCGCCCCACCAAGGCGCTGGTTGCCAGCGCGCACGCCGCCCATATGGCGCGCGATGCGGAGCGATGGGGAGTCGTCCTCGACGGCTCGGTGAGTATGGACATGGCCCGCGTGCGCGAGCGCAAGGATTCGGTAATCCTCCCGTCGCGCAACGGCGGCGAGAAATGGCTCAAGGATCTTGGTTGCACCATCTACCACGAGCACGCACGCTTCATCTCTCCCACCGAGCTCGCCGTGGGCGACGAGATCATCTCTGCCGAAAAAATCTTCCTGAACGTCGGTGGCCGGGCCGTGGTTCCGGATTGGCCCGGCGTCGACGAGGTTCCGCTGCTCACCAACAGCTCGCTCATCGAGTACGACGAAATCCCGGAACACCTCATCGTCATCGGCGGCAGTTATGTCGGACTGGAGTTCGCGCAGATCTACCGCCGGTTCGGCAGCAAGGTGACGGTGGTGCATCGCGGACCACGGCTCGTCGAACGCGAGGACCCCGACGCCTCGGCGATCATTCAGGAAGTCCTGGAGCGTGAGGGAATCTCCTTCCGCCTCAACGCCTCCTGTATCAGCCTGTCCCGCGGAGACGACGGGGTCGGCGTTGGCGTCGATTGCACCCGGGGTGCGCCCGAGGTCACCGGCTCTCATGTACTTGTCGCGGTAGGGCGCCGACCGAACACCGACGACTTGGGCCTGGAGAACGCCGGCGTCACCATGGATGACCGCGGGTACATCACGGTCGACGATCAGCTGCGCACCACTGTGCCGGGCATCTGGGCCTTGGGCGACTGCAACGGTCGCGGAGCCTTCACCCACACCTCATACAACGACTTTGAGATCGTCGCCGCGAACCTGCTCGATGACGATCCCCGGCGGGTCACCGACAGACTGCCCTGCTACGCCCTGTACACAGATCCGCCGCTGGGCCGGGTCGGCATGACCGAAGCGCAGGCACGCGCCTCGGGACACTCCGTGCTCGTCGGCCGCAAACCGATGAGCCAGGTCGGGCGCGCCATAGAAAAAGGCGAAACCGACGGCTACATGCAGGTTTTGGTCGATGCCGACACCGATCTCATCCTGGGCGCGACCATCCTCGGGGTGGGCGGAGACGAAGTCGTGCACTGCCTGCTCGACACCATGCAGTACGGCGTGCCCGCACGACAACTTCAGCGCACCGTGCACATTCATCCCACGGTGGCAGAGTTCTTGCCCACCGTCTTGGGCGAACTCGCGCCACTCGTTTGACCTCAAGTGCACGTGAGCTCCTAGCATCCGGGTATGAAGATTCACGACGTGCGGATCACTACTACCGACCTGCCCGGCGCCGCTCGCTTCTACAACGAAACCCTTGAATTACCAGTACAACTGGATCACGACCGGGCGACGGTTCATATCGGGGACAGCACGCTCACGTTGATTCCGGGACCCGCGTATCACGGTGCGCATCACATCGCCTTCACCATTCCCGCCGGAAGCCTGGGCGCGGCCAAGGAGTGGCTGTCGCAGCGCGTCACGCTGCAGACCGATGGTCAATGGCACGACGAGTTCGACTGCGCGCCCCATTGGCAGGCCCGCAGCATCTACTTCACCGGTCCTGACCACGCCGTCCTCGAACTCATCGAACGCAACATCCTCGACAACCACATCGATCATTCGTTCGGTGTCGGCGATATCCGTTCTCTCAGCGAGGTCGGCTTCGGGGTATCCGACGTACTCGAGACCCAACGGCGCATGCACGACACGCTGGGCCTGCTGCCGTTCGGCGAACCCGCGCCGGGCTTCGGTCCGGTGGGGGATCACGACGGGCTGTTCATCCTGGTGCCCTCGGACGTCACATGGCGCCCCGAGAATCGGATCCCACCACCTGCCGCGCCCATCGTGGTGACGGCCGATGTATCCACCGCGCTGAAGATCGGCCAGTACTACCTGATTCAACCGCAGTGACTCACCCGCGTTAGGAGCGTGAGTCCCGCCAGGCCAGCGGCGCATCGAGCACCGACAGGTCGTAATCGTTGTCGGCGTCGATCCCCACGGTGAACAACCTCGCGCCCACGTCGGCATAGGCGTCCGCTTCGGCCGCCGTCAATCCCCGTTCGGGATCCAGCCCCCAGGCGGTCGAGCGTTCAATTTCGTTGTGGTCGCGGCCGATTCGTTCGGCCTCGGCGATCAGGATGTCGTTCTTGCGCCGGTAGGTGTCGATATCGGCGAACGCGTGCCAGATATGGGCATGCCGCGCCACCAACGGAATGGTGCGCTTCTCTCCCCCGCCACCGATCAGGATCGGTATCGGTCGCACGGGTGCCGGCAGCAACTGACCCAGCCGGTTCTCGATCCGAACCAGGCTCTCCTCGAACAAATCGAATCGTGAACCTGTCGTACCGAAGTCATATCCGTATGTGGTGTAGTCCCTTTCGTACCAGCCGGCACCCACGCCCAGGATCAGCCGGCCATCGCTGATGTGGTCGACAGTCCGGGCCATATCGGCCAGCAGATCGGGGTTGCGATAACCCACGCCGGTGACAAGCAGCCCGATTTCCGCCCGCGAGGTGACCTCGGCCCACGATCCCAGGGCGGTCCAGGCCTCGAAATTGTTGACGTCGGGCTGCACCTCGTCGAGCACCACTCCCTCACTGCTCAGGGTGCCAGCGGGCCAATGGAAGTGGTCATAACCGAAGATGACGTCCACCCCCTTGTCCTCGGCGCGGAGCACGGCATCTCGCCACTGCTTGTAGTTCTGCGCCTTGGCGGGCCGCAGCTGGATTCCGATGCGAATGCGTCCTGTCACATCGAAGTCCAATTAATCGATCGCCGTAGGTATTCCCCGCCGCCTACGCTGCCGCCATGGAACGCGTGAATATCTCGTCGGACGGCGAATGGGAAGGAGCGGTTGGCTACTCCCGCGCGGTGCGAGTCGGCGGTCACGTGGCCGTCGCCGGAACCACGGCGGCGCGCCAGGGCCGATCACCTGTCGGCGGGAACGACATCGCCGAACAGACCCGCGAGGCGCTGCGCCGAATCGAGTCGGCGCTTAGCCAGGCAGGTGCCTCGTTACGCGATGTCATACGCACCCGCATCTTCGTCACGGATATCGAGCAGTGGCGTGAGGTCGGTTTGGCCCACGGCGAGTTTTTCGGCGACATCCGCCCCGCCGCCACGATGGTCGAAGTCTCAGCACTCATCGATCCGGCGCTGCTGGTGGAAATCGAGGCCGACGCCGTCGTCGACTAAATTGGTCAGACCACTAGACCTCTTACCAATCGCGGTGCTACCGTGACGGCATGGCACTGCAGCCGATCGCCCGTCAGTCGATACCCGACGAGATATTCAGTCAGCTCGCGGCGCAGGTTCTGACCGGCGACCGCACTCCCGGCGATACCCTGCCCAGTGAGCGAGCCCTTGCCGAGGCCCTCGGGGTGTCCCGCACCGCCGTTCGCGAAGCGTTGGGCCGCCTGGAGCGCTCGGGCCTGATTCACATCCGCCAGGGTGGGTCGACGGTAATCCGGGACTATCGCAGCGAGGCCGGTTTCGACGTGCTGCCGCTACTGCTCGCCTATGGCGGCGATGTCGACCGCCGGACACTGGCCAGCGTTATTGAGGCACGCGCGGTCATCGGCCCGCAGGTGGCGCGACTGGCCGCGCAACGATCTCGCCAAAACCCCGGCGTCGCCGATCGGCTGCGTGCCATGACCACCGATCTGGAATCGGAAAGCGACCCACTGCAACGAATGTGGCAGGCGCTCGGTTTCTGGGAGCTGGTCATCGACACCGCCGACTCGATTGCCTTCCGACTGGTGTTCAACACCATGCGCGACTCATATGTCCGGGCCCTGGACGTGCTCGTCAACGTCATGGCCGCCGAAGTCGGCGACATCGGCCATTACCGGGCACTCGCGGACGCCATTGCCGATGCTGATCCGGACGCCGCGCAAGAGGCGGCCGCCGCCATGCTTGCCCTGGGCACCAAGGCCTTTGACAAACTCCTGACGGAAATGGAGGACCAGAAATGACCCGCACCATCCGCAAGGGAATGACCCTGCGCGATGCTCTTGTCGAGTTCGTCAAACACCCCACCCCATGGATGCTTCTCACATGGTCTGCCGTGCTACTGGGCGCACGAATCGCGGTGGGCGGCTGGACTATTGCCGACGCCATCACGCCCATTGCACTCGTGGCCATCTCCCCTGTCGCCGAATGGCTGATCCATATCGGGATCCTGCATTGGCGCCCGCGCTCGGTGGGGCCGGTGAAAATCGACTCGCGGCTGGCCCGCGACCACCGTCTGCATCATCAGGATCCGCGGGATATCCCGCTGGTGTTCATCCCATGGCCAAGCCTGGTCGTGGTGATCACCGGATTGACCCTGGCCGCGCTGTTCGCCTTCCCGCGCACCGGACTTGGGCTCACCTTCGCGCTCACGGTGGCATTGTTCCTGGTGTTCTACGAGTGGACGCATTACCTCGTCCATACCGATTACAAACCGCGTCACGCGATCTATCGTGCGGTCTGGCGAAACCACCGGTACCACCATTTCAAGAATGAGAACTACTGGTTCACCGTCACCAGCTCGGGGACCGCCGACCGTCTCCTGGGCACCTATCCGGATCCGCAACAGGTGAAGTCATCACCTACGGTCCGAAATCTGCACGCGCCCAGCATAACCGGCTAACTTCCGCCGCCACAGCTCCCACCACCACAGCTGCTACCCCCGCCGCAACCGCTTGAGCCGCTACCGCAGCCGCTATGGCCACTGCCGGAGTCGCTGCTTCCGCCCCCACAGCCGCTACCCGAGTAGCCGGTATATCCGCTACTCGAGGAACCATCACCACTGCGTGGCCGGCTTCCGGAATTGGCCGACACGACAAAAACGCTCACGCCGATCAGCAGGACTATCACCGCCGCGATGGCAATGATGGCGACGGTCACGCGTCAGCCCGCTCCGGCCGTAACGCGAAGTATCGCAACTTCTTTCCGAAGGCGATCTGAAGTTCCCGACGACCACCGCGGCGCACCAGGGCAATACGACGAAGCCCCTCGGCGACCTCACGATCCATCATCCAATCGCGCAGATACGGAAGCTCATAGGCGTACTCGCGGAATTCCTTGGCATCACAGAGCACACAGCACCGCATCGCGTGCACCCGCGCATACTGCTCAAACTCGTGCTCCCAGTTGGGCATTTCAGCGAGCCACGGCACCGCCCTGGCCATGTCGAAGCGTCGCTTGATCCGCAGTTGCGCACCCGCGCTCAGCGCCGTGTATTCGTCAAATCCCGACGGGGCATTCCCGGCCAGCAGATCCGAGAGCACCGACAGCTGACGACGCCGCAGAACCTCACGGTTGTCAAGCATGCACAACACCCGCCTTGATCGCCTGCCGCACCACCGAAAGGTCGGCGCTCACGCTAGCTTCGTCGATCGACCCGTCACGCTCGATGAGCACGCCCAGGCTGCGGCCGGAAGTCAGCACCACGAGCTCGGTGAGCAGATCGGCCACCGGATCGATAATGGTGTCGGAATGGGTATCCCAGTACAGATCCCCCTCGAACCGGCCACCCGCGATGTGCACGTACGCGACGCGCTCGACGGGGAATCGGCGCAGCAGCGCTACGGGATCGGTGCCGGAGGCCACTGCCGTCGCGTAGAGGTTGGCGATATCGAGCACCAGCCAGCAGCCGGTGCGGCGGGAAAGCTCACGCAGGTAGTCCGGCTCGCTGAGCTCGTTCTCGGGCCACTGCAGGGTGGTGGCCACGTTCTCCAGCGCCAAGGGCACCCCGAGGTCGTCCTGAACCCGGGACACGTTGTCCACCAGGACATCCAGGGCCAATGTGGTGCGCGGCGGAGCCACCAGATGACCCGCCTCGAGCACACCGCTGTGCCGTCCGTCCTCATAACCGGCCCGCACAAACGCCACGTGCTCACTGACCATTGGAGCGTTGAGCTCCGCGGCCAGAGCAGCCAGGTGCTTGACGCGCTTGGCGTCGGGCAGATCGGCCCCGGCGAGACCCAGGGACACGCCGTGCGGCACCACAACGGTCCCCGCCGCACGCAGGCGCATCAGTTCGACGGGCAGCGCTCCAGGGCGAAAGTTCTCGGCGACGATCTCGGTGAAGGCAAGGTTAAGGGCGTCGTCCGTGACGGCACCCTGGTTGAACATGGCAGCAAGCTCGGGACGCCATGAGGCACCGACCGCGGGCTCGTCGGCCAGCACGGTCGTAAGCGGGTGATTTGAAGAGGCCACCGCGGTTACCCCCTTATCTCAAGACCGGCGAGTTACGCCAGTCTAGCTACCACGTTGATAGCTTAGGAAGTGCTAGGTGCCAGCGGTTTAAAAAAGCCGTCCGATTCCGGCCGGAAATTCGCCACAGAAGTAACTGCGGCGATCGGCAGCGGTCCGTACAAGTGAGGGAACAGCATCGATTCAGGGTCGCTGGGCACACCTGGTTCCCAACGTACCGGAGAGTCAAGCAGATTCGAGGCAACAGACAATACGACCAGATCACACCTACCGCGATACAAGCGGTTGGCCGGAAGGTGAACCTGGTGCGGCGCGGAAAGATGAATGAATCCCGTTTCGGCCAGTGACGTGGGCCTATGCTCCCCCTGTTCACGCGCCAACGCCCACTCCTGGACGGAACAGATATGAACAAGTTCGGCTTCGCTCGGCGCCATCGACTGCATCACACCAGTATCCGATCCTCCTCACGCGCGAAGGGGGCACCTCCCACTTCTGGGGGCCTCATCGGCCTGTAACGCCCCGGACGTGAGCCGCGACACACCGGACACACATGGGGAACAACCGAAACCCCCCAAACGTCTGACAAAGTACATACATAGGCGCCGAGCGGTTCACCGGACCGCAAAGCTCAGGAGAGATACGGAGGAGCCATGTACGCAACTCTGACCAGTCCAGAGCTGACGAAGGCTGACCGCTGCGATCGTTGCGGAGCGGCTGCCCGGGTCCGCGCCACACTCCCGTCCGGAGCCGAGCTGCTTTTTTGCCAGCACCACGCCAACGAGCACTCCGAGAAGCTGAGCGCCCTGTCGGCAGTGTTGTCCATCAGCGCCCCCACCGAGGGTTAGTCGCCGCGGTTTCACCCCCGGTAACGACCGCTGACCATCCCATCAGGAATGCTGGTGTGGCCATGAGTGAGAAGCCGCGCCATGTCTCGATAGGTCGAGACGTCTTGCACGTGATGCGTCGCACCGCCGTAAAGAGTTGGGACGACTCGATTTTCGCGCAGTCGGCCCAAGCCGCTTTTTGGCAGGTGCTGTCGCTACCACCGCTGCTGTTGGGCATCCTGGGGAGCTTGACGTTCGTCGGGCCGCTGTTCGGATCGGACACGCTGCCCGAGATCCAAGAGCGACTCCTGCGGGTGGCCAACAGCGTCTTCAGCAAGAGCGTGGTCGCCGAGATCATCGAACCCACGATCATCGACATCATGCGTGATGGGCGCGGTGAGGTGGTATCCATCGGATTCGTCATCTCGCTGTGGGCGGGGTCCTCGGCGATATCGAGCTTTGTGGACTCCATCGTCGAGGCGCACGATCAGACACCGCTTCGCCACCCCGTACGTCAGCGGTTCTTTGCGCTGGGCCTATACGTCGCCGCACTGGCGATGGCGGTGGTGACATTGCCGGTGATCGCCCTCGGACCGAAACGGATCGCCGAGGTCGTCCCCGACTCGTGGAACGCGCTGCTGCGGTACGGCTACTTTCCACTGTTGGGTATCGCACTGGTCGCCCTGGTGACGCTGCTGTACCGGGTAGCCCTCCCCAAACCGCTTCCGTCGCACCGTTTGTTGATCGGTGCGCTGCTGGCGGTGACGTTCTTTGTGATTGCCAGTCTGGGGCTGCGGTTCTACCTGAACTGGATCACACGAACCGGATACACCTACGGCGCATTGGCCACCCCCATCGCGTTCCTGCTGTTCGCGTTCATGCTCGGATTCGCGATCGTGCTGGGCGCCGAACTCAACGCCGCCATCGAGGAACACTGGCCGGCCGGGGCCACACACGCCCGTCAGCTGCGCGAATGGCTGAGCCCACACAATGGCCAGAACGGTGCCGAGGGCAGCTCTGACGAGGCGACTCCCGAGAGAACCGCCGAAGGCTGCTAGTCGCCCTTCTTCATCATTTCGTAGATGCGCTTGCAATCCGGGCACACCGGGGAGCCGGGCTTGGCCGACCGGGTAACGGGGAAAACCTCACCGCACAGGGCCACCACATGGTTTCCCATGACGGCGCTCTCCACGATCTTGTCTTTCTTGACGTAGTGGAAAACCTTCGGTGTATCACTGTCTGTGCTCTCGTCGACGGTGGTGTCCGGACGCTCGATCGTCTGCGTGTCCATCCCTACATTGTGACATTGTGGAGATATGAGAAAAGAGCTGTCGTTCGATGACGACGGCCATCCGGTACTCATCACGGCGGCCGCGGTCTCGGTCGAAGAACAGCACCGCGCCCGGGTACGCCGCTATTTGACGCTGATGGCGTTCCGGTTCCCGGCCCTGCTGGGATCCGCTTGGGCCTACAGCGTGTGGCACAACGGCTGGATCTCGCTGGCGATCTTGGCGGCGTCGATCCCACTGCCCTGGATGGCGGTGCTCATCGCCAACGACCGCCCTGCCCGCAAGGCCGAGGAGCCACGTCGGTACGGGCCCCAGGAACACCGTCATTCGCTGTTCCCCACCGCTGAGCGCAGAGCGATTGATCCCGCTCCTCCGCCGCAACCGCGCACCCCGGCGGAAGGGTCAGCTGACCCGTCTTAGGGACAGCTATGTCAATTCTCAGGACATTCTCAGCTGCCGACGGCGAATCCGCAGGTCAGTGAGGGCGCCGTTTGGGAACCTCAGGAACTTTCTGGGCCAACCAAGCGTTGCAACTCATGAGACCTACGGATCAACTAGGAGGCAGCGATGGCAAACGCCACCACCCGTCCGGCTCGTACCATCGAGTCCGAGGATCTGGACGCCCAGAGTCCAGCCGCGGACCTTGTACGGGTCTATTTGAACGGCATCGGCAAGACTGCGCTGCTGACGGCGGAGGACGAAGTCGAGCTCGCCAAACGGATCGAGGCGGGGTTGTACGCCCAGCACCTTCTGGACACCAAGAAACGCCTCGGCGAAGCCCGCAAGAAGGATCTGGCCGTGATCGTGCGTGAAGGCAGCGCGGCACGCAGCCACCTGCTGGAGGCCAACCTGCGCCTGGTCGTTTCGCTCGCGAAGCGCTACACCGGTCGCGGGATGCCACTGCTCGACCTCATCCAGGAGGGCAACCTGGGCTTGATCCGCGCGATGGAGAAGTTCGACTACGCCAAGGGGTTCAAGTTCTCGACATACGCCACCTGGTGGATTCGTCAGGCCATCACCCGCGGTATGGCTGATCAGAGCCGCACCATCCGCCTTCCCGTGCACCTGGTGGAGCAGGTGAACAAGCTGGCTCGCATCAAGCGCGAACTGCACCAGCGACTCGGCCGCGAGGCCAGCGATGAGGAATTGTCGGAGGAGTCCGGCATTCCCGTGGAGAAGATCGGGGATCTGCTGGACCACAGCCGCGATCCGGTGAGCCTGGACATGCCGGTCGGCACCGACGAGGAAGCACCTCTGGGTGACTTCATCGAGGACACCGAGGCGATGTCCGCGGAGAACGCCGTCATCGCCGAGCTGCTGCACTCGGACGTGCGCAGCGTGCTGGGCACTCTCGACGAACGCGAGCAGCAGGTCATCCGGCTCCGGTATGGACTCGACGACGGCCAGGCCCGCACGCTGGATCAGATCGGCAAGCTGTTCGGGCTGTCTCGCGAGCGGGTGCGTCAGATCGAGCGCGAGGTCATGACGAAACTGCGCCACGGCGATCGCGCGGAGCGCCTGCGTTCGTACGCGAGCTAGTTGACCTACTACCCTGCCCTCGGGGCGCTGCGCGCTGGAAGCGCAGCGCCCCGATTTACGTTGTAGGTCGGTAGACTGAGCACGACCGTAAGGGGCCGAGTAGTGAACGATCTTGTCGATACGACAGAAATGTATCTGCGGACGATCTACGACCTTGAAGAAGAGGGCGTCGTGCCGCTGCGGGCGCGTATCGCCGAACGGCTGGAGCAGAGCGGGCCGACCGTCAGTCAGACGGTGGCGCGGATGGAGCGCGACGGCCTGTTGAACGTCGCCGGAGACCGCCACCTTGAACTCACCGATAAGGGCCGCGCACTCGCGGTGTCGGTGATGCGCAAGCATCGGCTGGCCGAATGCCTGCTGGTCGACATCATCGGACTGCCCTGGGAGGACGTACACGCCGAGGCGTGCCGCTGGGAGCACGTCATGAGCGAGGACGTCGAGCGCCGACTGCTCACGGTGCTCAACAACCCGACCACCTCGCCGTTCGGTAACCCCATTCCCGGGCTGTCCGAGCTGGGTGTCGCCGCCAACCGGTCCGAAAACGCGAGCGCGGTGCGGCTCACCGAGATTGCCGGGGGCTCACAGGTTGCCGTGGTGGTGCGCCGCCTGGCTGAGCACGTCCAGGCCGATACCGATCTGCTGACGCGTCTCAAGGACGCCGGCATCGTGCCCAATGCGCGCGTCACCGTGGAGTCCTCCCCCGAGGGCGTCATCATCGTCATTCCCGGTCACGAAAGTGTCGAGCTGCCCCACGAGATGGCTCATGCCGTCATGGTGGAGAAGGTCTAGCACCCTCCTCCGGATCCCTGGATGCTCCTGGGCGGCAAGCTGATACCCAACTCATGGGCGAGCCGGAAACCAGTGTCGGCCAGGGTGCGAATCTCATCGGGGCGCATACCCGCACGCAGCGCAGACATCAGCAGCTGCCCCAAACGATGCTCCGGCTCGACGATCAGCGCCGCCTCCAGAGCGACACCGGCCAGCGGACCGTCGCCCCGCACATAGGCGCTGAAGCCAAACAACACCAACGCCGCCGCGCGCCAGGGGGCAGGCAGCAGTCGACTCAGCGCCAACCACAACCGCTCCACATCATCGGCCAGCACGCCGACAGCCAAGGCACACACTGTGTCTCGAACACGCACCACCGTCAGCGAGCGAGCGATGCTCAGCAGCTCACGGTTGGACAGTGGACGGAATTCTGCCGTCCGGCACGCCGCCCGCATCACTCGATTCACGGCGCGCCGGTCCGCTGCGGCGTCGTCGGCCTGCCCCCGCGGCGGGCGCCGCAAGGATGCGGCCAGCGCACAGGTGCGGCGAGTGTCCGTGGGAGCGATCAGCGCCACGAGGTCCTCTCGGCGGCGGTGCACCGTCCTGCCTGCCAGTACCGCGGCGGCGGTCAGCGGTGAGCAGTCCGGATCGTCGACGGGGCCGCCGGCACCACATCCGTCGTAGCAGCGCCACCATCCCTGCGGAGACACCCGGTCCACCGTGTGGCCGGCGATCAACGAAATACCTTGATGCTCAAGATGTCTGGCCAACCGACGGATGATGTCGCCGGACTCCCGTTCACCCAGATCCGCGCTGATAACCACCGCGATCACCGCGTCGGCCGGCCCGGGACCCAACACCTCCGCCAGTATCGCGAGCGCCGCGTTGTCGGGGTCGTCCAGATCGTCCAGATCCCTGCGCAGTATCGCCTCGACCAGCCCATCGGCAAGCGTGACGACGACGAGGGAATCTTCGGGAATGAACCCCAACATCGCCGGTAGTGCGGCAATCAGGGCGGAGGGCCGGTTCAATCGAAAGTCGGGGCGACCGGGGGTCCCGGGAATCAGCGATGTCATGCCCGCACCGTGACAGCGAGGACCGTCATCGCCCCGACGGTGACCTCGCGTTATGACGGCGCATACGGAGCTCTGTGGATACCACCGCAATTGTGTACAAGACGCCCATGGCTGCCGGCGGACACAGGACAATCACTGCGGATCGGGTACCATTTAACATGTCGGTAATCTTGCCGACCCTCAGGGCAGACCACTCGCTGGACGTTGGGCTCACCGCCCCGCCTCGATCCCGTCGCCTTCTCTGAGACTTCTCAGAGGATCCCATGTCTTCACTCGCAAGCGGTACACCCTTTCTCGATGCCTCCGAACGGAGCGAAGGGGTCCTTCCGGCAGCCCCCTTCGCGCTGCCTACTGGTTCCACCGCGATCGTCTACTGCGAGGGTCAGTTCGGGGAGCAGGACGGCAAGACCGCCAACGGCCTGGTCCGGCACTCGGAGAAGTACGAGATCCTCAGTGTCATCGACAGCCTCCGGGCCGGAGTAGATGCCGGGAAATTCCTGGATGGCACCGCGAACGGCATCCCGGTGCTGGCGTCGCTCGCCGAGTCCATCGCTCACGCCGGCCACGTACCTGACTACCTGATCTGTGGGCTGGCGCCTGCCGACGGCCTACTGTCGAGCGCGCAGCGGGTCGTGTTGCTCGACGGCATCGCCCGCGGCATGCACATCATCAACGGCCTGCACGAGTTCCTCAACGACGATGCCGAATTCGCGGCGGCAGCGGTCATCGCCGGCGTCACCATCACCGATGTACGCCGACCGAAAGAAAAGCGCGACCTACACCTGTTCTCCGGCCGGATCTTCGACGTCACCTGCCCCAGGATCACGATCCTGGGAACGGACGGGGCGATCGGGAAGCGCACCACCGCCACCTTGCTGGTCCAGGCGCTGAACGCGCGCGGCATCAAGGCGGTCATGGTCGGCACCGGTCAAACCACCTTGATCCAGGGCGGGAAGTACGGCGTCGCGCTGGATGCGCTGGTCCCCCAGTTCTGCTCGGGCGAGGTCGAGCACCAGGTCGTCGCCGCGTTCGAGGGTGAGAACCCTGACGTGATCGTGGTCGAGGGGCAGGGCGCGCTCAGCCACCCCGCGTACATCACGTCGGCGCACATCCTGCGTGGCAGCCGCCCGGCCGGCGTCATCGTGCAGCACGCGCCTAAGCGCAAGGTGCTCGGCGACTTCCCGATGGTGCCGATGCCGACCGCCGCCAGCGAGATCGCACTGATCGAGGCGTTCGCCGATACCCGCGTCATCGGGGTCACGATCAACCACGAGGAAATGACCGAAGACGAGCTGAACGACGCGATTTCCGAGCATCATTCGGCGCTCGGCCTCCCGGTGACCGATCCTCTGACGCGCCCTTCCTCGGATCTGGTCGACATGGTCCTGGCGGCCTTCCCCGCGCTCGCGGCAAAGCTCGCAGGGAAAGCCGACACGACAACCCCCGTGTGACACTTCGGCTCGAGACCGATCTGGGCAAGCTCGAGCAGAACACCCGGATCCTGGTTGACCGGCTCGCCTTGACGGGCATCCGGGTCACGGGGATCACCAAGGCCGTGTTGGGCTCGCCGGCAGTCGGCGCAGCGATGCTGCGTGGCGGCGCCCGTGGCCTCGGCGACTCCCGAGTTTCGAATCTCGCTCGGCTGTCGGCGCTCGACCGATTACCGCTGCGCACATTGATCCGTTCACCCATGCTCAGCCAGGTGGCGCGGATCGTTGACGTCGCCGATATCAGTCTGAATACCGAGGCCGTCGTGCTGGCGGCGCTCGATCAGGCCGCGTCCCAGCAGAAGCGGATGCACGCCGTCGTACTCATGGTCGAGTTAGGTGACCTGCGCGAGGGCATTGCGCCCGCCGACGCCCCCGAGGCCGTGCGAGCAGTCCTCGGCCACTCTTCGCTACGGCTCGTCGGGCTCGGCGCCAACCTCGCTTGTCAGAACGGTGTGGTGCCTGACGACCGGAACATGGGCATCCTCACCGGGCTCGCCAACGACATCGAGACACTGCACGGGATTTCGCTCGACGTGGTCTCAGGCGGCAACTCGGCGAACCTGAACTGGGCGCTGCACACCCACGACGTCGGCCGGATCGACGAACTTCGACTCGGCGAAGCCATCCTTCTCGGCGTCGACCCGCTGTATCGGACACCGATCCCCGGCCTGCACACGGACGCCTTCACCTTGAGCGCCGAGGTCATCGAGGTCGCCATGAAACCGGCTCAACCCTGGGGACATCGCGCTCAGGCGGCCTTCGGCGTGGCGCCGGTCCGCACCGGCAGCGTGACCGTGCACCAAGCAATCCTGGCCCTCGGTCGCCAGGATGTGGACCCCGATGGCCTGCAGCCACCCGAGGGCATCACGATCCTCGGGATGAGCAGCGACCACCTGGTGGTCGACCTCGGTGATCACTCCGTCGCGGTCGGCGACGAGATCGATTTCGGTGTCGGCTACGGCGCGCTCGTGCGGGCGATGACGTCACCCTTCGTCACCAAGATCGAGCACCTTGGCCGTTCCGTCGCGCCCGGGGCGGCTTAGGCGCCAACACCGATCCACGACGGATACGACCGCACCGCCAACCACTGATCAGCGGAAGTTGTCGTGCACCTTGAGTACTGCGGCGGTGAAGGCCTGATCCAGAAGCACCGCGTCGGGTTCGGTGCCCTGAAAAGTCATGTAGGTGGCCTGTATTCGAATATCGGCGATCTGCGCGATAAGCGACAAGGTCGTTTGTGTGCCGCTACGCGCCACGGCCGGTGCCACCGTTTGATTCACCGCAACCGAATCATCGGCATTGATGGGCGGAGCCACTGCCTGAGAAGCCGTTACCGTGCTCGGGATCTGATCCGGACCGGTGAAGGTGAACGAGGCGCAACTCTCCAGCTGGGTCTTGTACGTGGCCAGCGGCAGCGGCACACGAAGCACCGCCACCGTGATGGTCGAATTGTCAGAGTCGTTGGTGCCCACCGCCACCGCCGCATCCTGCGGCACGGCCGGGACGGGCGCAGGTGCGCAGGTACTCGGGGCCACCGTCGCCGCGTCGGGCACACCCCGGATGTCGCGGAGCGCAAGTCCGGCCGCATGCGGGTCGAGCGTGGTGGCGGGGTACTGGTGCGGGAAATCTGCCGGGGCCAGCAGCAGCGGGCCCACTGGACCCGTCGGCGCCTGAAGGGCCGTCGTGGTGGCGGTCAGCGGGGGCGACGCACCACCGGATGCCTCCACGGCCGAGCCGTCGATCGCCCGTGTGCACGCGGGAGCCGTCACGGCGCAGCATCCAGCCACAACCATCGTCGCTACCAGCCGCGATGCCGCCACGGTCACATGCTGCCATCGGCACACCCAGGGCCCGAGGAGGCGCGCGCGAGATTCGGCAGGGACAACTGTTCATGTGGCTGTGACACGCACGGCATGCGCGATTCGGTGAATCAGCGTATGAGTACAACCATGACCAACGGTCTTCGCCCAAGCGGCTCATCCGCGGCCGACACTCCCACATACGACCTCGTCGTCATCGGCTCCGGTCCCGGCGGCCAGAAGGCCGCCATCGCCGCCGCCAAGCTGGGCAAATCGGTGGCGGTGATCGAGCGTGACAACATGCTCGGCGGTGTCTGTACCAACACCGGAACGATCCCGTCCAAGACGCTGCGCGAGGCCGTGCTCTACCTGACCGGCATGAACCAGCGCGAGCTGTACGGCGCGAGCTACCGGGTGAAGGCCAACATCACCCCCGAGGATCTGCTGGCGCGCACCGAGCACGTCATCCGCAAGGAGATCGAGGTGGTGCGCGCCCAGCTGCTGCGCAACCGCATTGATTTGATTACCGGCATCGGGCGGTTCGCCGATGAGCACACCGTCATCGTCGAGGAAACCTCCCGTGGCGAGCGCACCACCCTGCATGCCGATTACGTCGTGCTGGCCACCGGCACGAAACCCGCCCGTCCTTCAGGTGTGGCCTTCGACGAGCGACGAGTCCTCGACTCGGACGGCATCCTGGACCTGCGCTTCATCCCGGTATCGATGGTTGTGGTCGGCGCGGGCGTCATCGGAATCGAGTACGCCTCCATGTTCGCCGCTTTGGGCACCAAGGTGACCGTGGTGGAGAAACGCGACTCGATGCTCGACTTCTGTGATCCCGAAGTCGTTGAGGCCCTTCGCTTTCACCTGCGGGACTTGGCAGTGACGTTCCGCTTCGGCGAGGAGGTCACCACCGTCGACGTCAATGACTCCGGCACCATGACCACCTTGGCCAGCGGCAAGCAAATCCCCGCCGATACCGTGATGTACTCCGCGGGGCGACAGGGTCAGACCGATCAGCTCGACCTTGCTCGGGCGGGCCTCGAAGCCGACAACCGCGGCCGGATCTGGGTCGACGCGAATTTTCAGACCAAGGTCGATCACATCTACGCGGTGGGCGACGTGATCGGCTTCCCGGCGCTGGCAGCCACCTCGATGGACCAGGGCCGCCTGGCGGCGTACCACGCGTTCGGCGAGCCCTCGAAGGGCATGACCGATCTGCAGCCCATCGGGATCTACTCGATCCCCGAGATGTCCTATGTGGGTGCCACCGAGGTTGAACTCACCAAGAACGCGATTCCCTATGAGGTGGGAGTCTCGCGTTACCGCGAGCTGGCGCGCGGACAGATCGCCGGGGATTCCTACGGCATGCTCAAGCTGCTGGTGTCCACCGAGGATCTCAAGCTGCTCGGGATACACATCTTCGGCTCCGATGCCACCGACCTGGTCCACATCGGACAGGCCGTCATGGGCTGCGGCGGTACCGTCGAGTACCTGGTCGACGCGGTTTTCAACTACCCCACGTTCTCCGAGGCGTACAAGGTCGCCGCGCTCGATGTGATGAACAAGATTCGCGCACTCAACCAGTTCAAGGCCTAAGAGATTTCGCGTTGGGCGAATACCGTCCGCCCTCCTGAAGAAACAGGAATTCGCATCCCGCCTGGGCCGTTGAGGCAGTAGGTACATTCGCCGTTTGCCTGCTGGTAAGGGACACTGGTGGGACGAGGGCGCGAAGGGAGGCGAACATGGCAAGCAGTAGTGACGGAGAGCCGCAGCCGTACAGACCGGATCAGAGCGGCATGTACGAGTTGGAATTTCCGGGGCCCCAGCTGGCGTCCGCCGACGGGCGCGGCCCGATTCTGGTGCACGCGTTGCAGGGCTTCTCCGACTCCGGCCATGCCGTGAAGCTGGCCGCGGCGCATCTGCGCGACACACTGGAGAGCGAGCTGGTTGCGTCGTTCGCCATCGACGATCTGCTCGACTACCGGTCGCGCCGGCCGGTGATGACGTTCAAGAGCGATCATTTCACGGAGTACGCCACCCCCGAGCTCAACCTGTACGCACTCAAGGACACCAAAGGCACGCCGTTTCTGTTACTGGCCGGCCTGGAGCCGGATCTGAAGTGGGAACGGTTCGTCACGGCGATCCGACTGCTGGCCGAGCAGCTCGGTGTACGCAAGACCATTGGGCTGGGCGCAATTCCGATGGCGGTTCCGCACACTCGCCCCATCACCCTCACCGCCCACGGCAACGACCGCAAGACGCTCGATGAGCATCCCGGCTGGATCGATGAGGTTCAGGTGCCGGGCAGTGCATCGAACCTGTTGGAGTACCGGCTGGCCCAACATGGCCACGAGGTCATCGGGTTCGCCGTCCACGTTCCGCATTACCTGGCACAGACCGACTACCCGGAGGCCTCACAACGCCTGCTGGAGGAAGTGGCCAGGACCGGCGAGCTGGATCTTCCGCTGCAGGAGCTCACCGAGGCTGCAGGCAAGGTGCGAAACCAGATCAACGAGCAGGTGGAAGGCAGCGAGGAAGTGGCCCAGGTGGTCCATGCGCTGGAACGCCAATACGACGCCTTTGTCTCGGCGCAGGAGAACCGCTCGTTGCTGGCACGAGACGAGGACTTGCCGAGCGGCGACGAGCTTGCCGGAGAATTCGAGAGATTCCTCGCCGAACAGGCCAAGTTCGGTGAGGATCCGTCCGCCGACGGCCCGATTCTCTAGTCCGGTTATGCGCTCGCCGCGCCAAATTTGCCGCGACGGGTCAAGATACTTCACATGAATCCACCACCGAGGCTCCTGCGTCCGGTGCCGGATACCGAGCACGCCGACGGTGACGACACGGTCCAACCCACTTCCGATACGACAACGCGACCCCGGATGGCGTTCCGCACCATCCACGGTTATCGGCGCGCCTTCAGAATTGCGGGATCGGGACCTGCGCTGCTGCTGATCCACGGGATCGGCGACAACTCGGCCACCTGGGACAGCGTGCATGCACAGCTCGCCGAGCATTTCACCGTGATCGCCCCGGACCTGCTGGGCCACGGGCAGTCCGACAAGCCGCGCGCCGACTACTCGGTGGCGGCCTACGCCAACGGGATGCGGGACCTGCTGGCCGTACTGGATATCGACAAGGTCACCGTGGTCGGGCATTCGCTGGGCGGCGGCGTCGCGATGCAATTCACCTACCAGTTCCCCCATCTGGTCGAGCGACTCATTCTGGTCTCGCCGGGCGGGGTGACCAAGGACGTCAACATCGTATTGCGTTGCGCATCATTGCCCTTCGTCGGAGATGCGCTCGGGCTACTCAGGCTACCGCTGGCGATGCCGATGATCCGGCTCAGCGGAGCGGTGGCCCGCGCGACGCTGGGGCGGGCGGGAATGGCCCGCGACATCCCCGATGTGCTGCGCGTTCTCGCAGATCTGCCCGAACCCCGGGCCTCGGCCGCCTTCACCCGGACACTGCGCGCCGTGGTTGATTGGCGCGGCCAGGTAGTAACCATGCTGGACCGATGTTATTTGACTGAATCTGTTCCTGTGCAGCTCATTTGGGGCAGCGATGATCTGGTAATCCCCGTCAGCCATGGCCATCTGGCCCACGCCGCGATGCCCGGCGCAACACTGGAGATCTTCGACCGCTCCGGACATTTCCCGTTCCACGACGACCCCGAGCGATTCATCGCCGTCGTTCGCCAATTCATCGCCTCCACCGAGCCCGCCGAATACGACGAGGATGAATTGCGCCGATTGTTGCGCACCGGGGTCACCGAAGGCACGATCAGCGGGGCCGCGCGTACCCGGATGGCGGTGCTCGATGCCATGGGCACAGACGAACGCAGCGCCACCTAGCCACGAGAGCTCAAGCGCTACCAGAGGTTTGCGCAATTCGCGGGGTACTTGAGTGCGCGGCGCGCGGGAGACGTAGAGTCGAAGAATGAGCGTTGATGTCGCGGTTGTTCGCGTATTCACCGACCAGACAGGCAACTTCGGCAATCCTCTGGGGATCGTCAACGGCACCGACGTCGCCGCGGCGGACCGCCAGGAGATCGCCACCCGGTTGGGTTTCAGTGAGACGGTTTTCGTCGATCTTCCCGCCGAGGGGTCCAACACCGCGCATCTGCGGATTTTCACCCCGGCGGCCGAACTGCCCTTCGCCGGACATCCGACGGTGGGATTGGCGTGGTGGCTGCGCGAACGCGGAACACCGGTCAACACCCTTCAAGTTCCCGCGGGCGTGCTCCAGGTCAACTACGACGACCGCACCTGGATCCGAGCCCGGTCCGAATGGGCCCCGGAGACCGATTTCCACGAGCTGGGCTCCCCCAGTGACGTGGATGCCGCCGATCCCGCCGACTACGCGGACGAACTGCTGCATTGCGTATGGGCGTGGCAGGACCGCACCGCGAATCTGGTGCGATCACGGGTGTTCGCCTTTGACCTGGGCGTCAACGAGGACGAAGCGACCGGATCTGTTGCGGCACGGATGACCGACTTGTTGAGCCGTGACCTGATCGTCCATCAGGGCAAGGGCTCGCAGATTCTTACGCAGTGGAGCCCAGAGGGCTGGGTGACGATCGGTGGCCATGTCGTTGCCGATCAGTCCTTGACCTTGAACTAGCAGCGCATCGACCTCGGCCGGGCGTCAGGATCCTGTCGGTGCGTCCCGGTGCGCGCGCAATGCGGCGATCTCACGTTCGAAGTCATCGGCGGAACTGAATCCGCGATACACCGAGGCGAAGCGCAGATATGCGACCTCGTCCAGATCGCGTAGCGGGCCGAGGATGGCCAGGCCCACCTCGTTACTGGGAATCTCCGGGGACCCGGCGGCTCGGACGGCATCTTCGACCTGCTGGGCAAGCAGATTCAGCGCATCATCGTCGACATCGCGGCCCTGACAGGCCCGGCGCACGCCCTTGATGACCTTGTCGCGACTGAACGGCTCGGTGACACCGCTGCGCTTCACAACGGCCAGCACCGCGGTCTCGACGGTGGTGAAACGACGGCCGCACTCCGGGCACGATCGCCGTCGACGTATTGCCTGACCCTCATCCGCTTCACGGGAATCGACAACACGCGAGTCTGGATGACGGCAGAACGGACAGTGCATTACTGCTCCTTCGCCGGTTCTGGACTCCAAGTCACTGGGCTGGGTGGGCTGACACACAGCGCAGCGCGCCCAGACCGGTCTCGAGGATACCCGTGCTCCCACACGTTCGAAGGTCACGCCCGTTCGCCGATCAGCCGACCGGAGAAACCAGCGTCTGACCGGCTTGTACTGTCGCCGAGCCGAGTTCATTGAGTTCACGGATCTTGGACACCACCGCCGAGCGCGGGGCATCCGGCGCGACACGCGAGGCCACGTCGGCCAGGGTCTCTCCGGGAGCCACCTGGACGACCGCCACGCGCTCCGGCACACCAACTCCCCCGACCCCGGCCGCACTGACCTGGCCGAGCATCAGCAGCCACATCGTCGCCACCGCAGCACCCACCGAGACAACAATCGTCGCCTTGAGACTCACCGGGCGACGACCATGCGCCCGATGCGGCACTGTCGAGACCCGGATCCCGGTGCCCCGGTACGCCGCCGGCCGGCCGGCGGGCCGGCGATAGGCGACGGTGCGCACCGGCAGCGCCCGACGCTGAGTCAGCGGATACTCCGCGCTGTAGGCACGTGCCTGCGGGGCGCCATCGCGTGACGCGTACTCGGCAGCGCGAGTACGCGGTGTGGTGAGAACGTTTGTGCTCATCTGTATGCCCTTCCTGTCCTGTCGATCGGGAGGCCCGTTCGCTCTTATGTTCGAATGTACTCGATCATGTGTTCGATGTCCGAACATGTGATCGATTTGTAGCATCCGTCACCGACAAGTGGTCTTGAGCTGCATAAACGCCACCCGCAACCGCCGCATCCGGCGCTATTCGCGACACGCATCGAACACATGTTTGATAAATACCGTCGACAGGTCTAGATTCGGGCCCATGAGCGACACACCCAGCAAGGGACCCGCCACCGGTTCACTGACCGAGCGCCAGCGGACCATCCTGGAGGTCATCCGCGCATCGGTGAATGAGCGGGGTTACCCCCCGAGCATCCGCGAAATCGGAGATGCCGTGGGACTTACCTCGACATCGTCGGTCGCCCATCAACTACGCACCCTCGAACAGAAGGGCTTCCTGCGGCGTGATCCGAATCGTCCACGCGCCGTTGACGTTCGAGGAATCGATGATTTCCGCAGTCCCTCGGCGACCACCGATGTGGCCGGTTCCGGCGACCTGCCCGAGCCGACTTTCGTGCCCGTCCTGGGCCGTATCGCCGCCGGTGGTCCCATCCTGGCCGAGGAGGCCGTAGAGGATGTGTTCCCGCTCCCCCGCGAGCTGGTGGGCGAGGGATCGCTGTTCCTGCTCAAGGTGGTCGGCGAATCAATGATTGACGCCGCGATATGCGATGGCGACTGGGTGGTGGTCCGCCAGCAGAATGTCGCCGACAACGGCGATATCGTGGCGGCGATGATCGACGGTGAGGCGACCGTCAAGACATTCAAGCGGACAACGGGTCAGGTCTGGCTGATGCCGCACAACCCACTGTTCGAGCCGATCCCCGGAAATGACGCCGCCATCCTCGGCAAGGTCGTCACTGTCCTGCGCAAGCTCTAGCCGTCACCCGGCGGCGGCCCGGGTGCGGAATCATCGTCTACACGGCCATCGAGGGATGGCAAAAACAGCTGGAAGTGCGCCACGTCGTGCCAGCTGCCCAACTTATAGCCGATCCGCCGGTAGCATGCGACCTGCTCGAATCCCATTGCCCCGTGCAGCTTTTCACTCGCCGCATTGGGTACCACGACAACGGCCAGCACTGTGCGATAGCCGAGGCAGCGCAGCCGGTCGAGCAGTGCCGTGTACAACTGGCGGCCCGTCCCGCGCTGCTGCCGGGTGCCGTCCACATACACACTGACCTCGCACGCCCACTGATAGGCGGTCCGTGATTTCCACGGCACCGCGTAGGCGTAGCCGACGATCTCACCGCCATCTTCGGCGACAAGCCAGGCATGCCGGTGGGCCGCCGTGCGGATACGTTCGGCAAGAACAGCATCCGACGGCGGCACCTCCTCGAACGAGATAGGCGTATCCGTGACATACGGCGCATAGATCGCCGCACAGGCGGCCGCGTCATCGGCAGCCGCGTCGCGAATGATCATGAGGCGCTAGAGCGAGCGCCCGATGATCTCCTTCATGATCTCGGTGGTTCCGCCGTAGATCGTCTGGATACGCGAGTCCATGTACGCCCGGGCAACCGGGTACTCGCGCATGAAGCCATATCCACCGTGCAGCTGCAGGCAGCGGTCGATCAGGTGGACCTGCTTTTCGGTGCTGTACCACTTGGCCATCGCGGCCTGCTCGACGCTCAGTTCCTTCTTGTTGAGCAGCGTGATGAACTCGTCGACCATGATCCGGATCATCGTGGCATCGGTGGCAAGCTCGGCCAGCACAAAGCGGCTGTTCTGGAAGCTCTTGATGGGCTTGCCGAACGCCTTACGCTCGGATGTGTACTGGATAGTCGCCTCAAGCATGGTTTCCATCGCCGCGGCCGCTACGACGGCAATGGACATGCGTTCCTGGGGCAGGTTCTGCATGAGGTAGATGAAGCCCTGGCCCTCGTCACCCAGCAGGTTGGCGGCGGGCACCCGGACATCGGTGAAGGACAGCTCGGCGGTGTCCTGTGCATCAAGGCCCATCTTGTCGAGCTTGCGGCCGCGCTCAAAGCCCTCCATGCCGCGTTCCACGACGATGAGGCTGAAGCCCAGCGCACCCTTCTCGGGATCGGTCTGTGCGACCACGATGACCAGGTCGGCGTTAATGCCGTTGGTGATGAAGGTCTTGGACCCATTGAGAATGTAATGATCGCCGTCCTTGACCGCGCGGGTCTTGATGCCCTGCAGGTCGCTTCCGGTGCCCGGCTCGGTCATGGCGATGGCGGTAATCAGCTCACCGGAACAGAAGCCCGGGAACCAGCGGGCCTTCTGCTCGTCGTTAGCCAGATCCCGGAAGTACGGACCCGCGACATCGTTGTGCAAAGTGAAACCAATACCCGACTGGCGAGCCTTGGTGATCTCTTCGCCGATGATGCCGTTGTAGCGGAAATCGACGAGTCCACCGCCGCCGAACTCCTCGGGCATGTCAGTGCCCAGGAAGCCCTGTTTGCCCGCCTCGACCCAGAGAGAGCGATCGACGATCTTGTTCTCGTCCCACTCCTCCCGGTACGGCTCGGCATGCCGTTCCAGGAAGGTCTTGAACGACTCGCGGAACAGTTCGTGCTCGGGTTCGAAAATGGTGCGTTTGAACTTGACGGCGCCGGCCATGATCACCTTCCGGTTTGGGTTTACGTACTCGGCAGAATGTATACCAACCCACTGGTCGGTTGGTACTCGCCTACCTGGTTTCGACGGACAGAAAGCCTAGGCTGACTGGGGTGACCAAGCTGGCACTTTCACATACTCACTGGGGTGCGTTTACCCCCGAGGTCCGCGACGGAGAAGTGATCGGGGTCACACCCATCCCGACTGATCTGGACCCCTCCCCGCTGCTGCAGAACATTCCCGGTTCAATCCGCCACCAGGCCCGAGTGACCGCGCCATCCGTACGCCGTGGCTGGCTGCGCGACGGGCCGGGCCCCAGCGCAGCGCGTGGCTCCGACGAGTACGTCGAGGTGTCCTGGGAGGAGCTCACCGAACTGCTGGCCGACGAACTGCGGCGGATCGTCGATACCCACGGCAATGAAGCCATTTACGGCGGCTCATACGGCTGGGCCAGCGCGGGACGGTTCCATCACGCTCAGAGCCAGGTACACCGGTTCTTGAAACTGCTTGGTGGGTACACCTTTTCACGTCATTCGTACAGTCTGGGCGCAACCGGCGTCATCATGCCGCACGTCGTAGGCACCCACGACGGGCTGTTCAAGAGGTCGACGTCGTGGGATGTCATCGTCGAGAACACCGATCTCCTGGTCTCATTCGGCGGTATCGCCCTGAAGAACACCGGCGTCAACCATGGCGGCACCACCGCGCATCCGGCTCGTGACGCCCTCGACAGGTTCCGCGCCCGCGGCGGGCGCATCGTCTCGTTCAGTCCGCTGCGCGACGACATAGACGGCGAATGCGAGTGGCACGCACCTGTTCCCGGGACGGACGTCGCGGTCATGCTCGCCCTGGCCCATGTGTTGGCCGTGGAAGGTCTGGCGAATCTGACCTTCCTTCGCACCTACTGCACCGGTTACGAACGATTCGAGCGCTACCTCCTGGGCATCGACGACGGTGTGCCCAAAAGTCCGGAATGGGCGGCGAGCATCAGCGCTCTGAACGCTGACGAGCTGCGCACACTGGCGCGGCGCATGGCGGCCGGGCGCACCCTGGTGACGGTCAGCTGGTCGCTGCAACGGGTGCGCCACGGCGAACAGGCCCCGTGGATGGGGCTCACCCTGGCCGCGATGCTCGGTCAGATCGGTCTTCCCGGAGGCGGTTTCGGCCACGGCTATGGCTCGATGAACGAGGCGGGACTGGCCCCGGTCAGCTGCCCACTGCCAACCTTCCCCCAGGGGCCCAACCCGGTGGAGACGTTCATCCCGGTGGCGGCCATCAGTGAGCTGCTGCTGCGGCCCGGCGAGACGCTGGCCTACAACGGCCAGACACTCACGCTGCCGGACATCAAATGCGTCTACTGGGCGGGCGGAAATCCGTTCCACCACCATCAGAACCTGCCGCGACTGCGCCGCGCGCTGGCATGCGTCGACACCGTCGTGGTGCACGATCCGGTGTGGACGGCGATGGCCAAGCACGCCGATATCGTGGTGCCCTCTACCACCAGCCTGGAGCGCGACGACTTTTCCGGAAGCCGCAACGACCCACTGCTGGTGGCGATGAAGGCCGCGGCACCGCCGTATGCCAACTCGCGCGATGACTACACGACATTCTCGGCGCTCGCCCAAAGGCTGGGGTTCGGCGAGCAGTTCTCCGAGGGGCGCACCGCCGCGCAGTGGCTCCGCCACATCTACACCGAATGGGCCGGGGCCCGCGATTTCGCGGTGCCAGACTTCGACGACTTCTGGGAGCAGGGCTACCTGCAGTTGCCGACCGATCCCGGTCTGACTCTGCTGTCGGACTTCCGCGACAACCCAGACGCGCACCCGCTGCACACTCCGAGCGGGCGCATCGAGATCTTCTCGGAAATCATCGACGGTTTCGGATACGCCGACTGCGGCGGCCACCCACAGTGGTACGAGCCCGCAGAGTGGCTGAACGGCGAACGTGCCCAAAGCTTCCCACTGCACCTGATTGCCAATCAGCCGCGGACCCGACTACACAGCCAGCTCGATTTCGGCGGCACCAGCCAGGCCTCGAAGGTTCAGGGACGCGAACCCATCCGCATGCATCCTGCCGACGCCGCCGAACGTGGCATCGCGGACGGCGACGTGGTGCGCGTGTTCAACGACCGCGGCGCCTGCCTGGCCGGGGCGGTTCTCGACGAAGGACTGCGGCGCCAGGTGGTGCAGCTGGCCACCGGTGCGTGGTACGACCCGATCGATCCGTCCGATCCAGATTCGCTCTGCGCACACGGCAATCCCAATGTCTTCACCGACGACTCGGGAACCTCGTCCTTGGCACAGGGTTGCACCGGTCAGCACGTACTAGTGCAGATCGAGCGGTTCGAGGGACCACTGCCTCCGGTGCGGGCGCACATCCCGCCGCGGCTCGTTCCGCGCGATTAGAGCCCGGCGAGGAGGGCGGCCAGCGCCCGCGGCACCCTGCCCACCACGCGCGTGCCCTCTGCCAGATGTTCGGTGGAGTGCACCTGACCCTCGGTATGGATTCGGGCCACCAGTTCACCGCGGTCGTAAGGGATGACCACGTCGACGGGCACATCTGCGCGGGGCACCGTCTCGGCGATGGCCGCGCGAAGCTTGGCGACCCCGTCACCGGTGTGCGCCGACACGAACAGCGCATGGGGCAGTGCGCGACGCAGCTGCGCCAAGGCAAGATCACCCGCTGCGTCGATCTTGTTGATCACCAACAGCTCCGGTGCCGCCGATGAGTCGTGGTCGGCGACGACGTCGCTGATCACCGCGCGCACCGCCTCGATCTGGGCCAGCGGCGCCAGATCGGAGCCATCCACCACGTGGACGAGCAGGTCCGCGTCGGCCACCTCTTCCAGGGTGGACCGGAAGGCCTCCACCAATTGGGTGGGCAGGTGCCGCACGAAACCGACGGTGTCGGTGATGACGAATTCGCGTCCGTCGTCAAATGTTCCACGTCGCGTTGTCGGTTCGAGTGTGGCGAACAACGCATCCTGAACCAGCACTCCGGCACCGGTGATCGCATTCAGCAGGCTCGACTTACCGGCGTTGGTGTAGCCGACGATGGCGATCGACGGAGCATCACTCTCGAGTCGACGGCTGCGCTTGGTGTCACGAACCGTCTTCATTTCACGGATCTCGCGACGCAGCTTGGACATGCGTTCGCGGATCCGGCGCCGGTCGGTCTCGATCTTCGTCTCACCGGGGCCACGGGTACCCACGCCGCCACCGGCGCCGCCAGCACGGCCACCGGCCTGGCGGGACATGGATTCACCCCAGCCACGCAGCCGCGGCAGCATGTACTCCATCTGCGCCAGGGACACCTGTGCCTTGCCTTCGCGGCTGGTGGCGTGTTGGGCGAAGATATCCAGAATCAGCGCGGTGCGGTCGATGACCTTGACCTTCACCGCCTTCTCCAGCGCTACCAGCTGTGCCGGGCTGAGTTCACCGTCGCAGATCACGGTGTCGGCACCAGTGGCCAACACGATCTCACGCAGCTCGATCGCCTTGCCAGATCCGATATATGTTGCCGGATCGGGTTTTTGACGGCGTTGAATCAACGCTTCGAGCACCTCGGACCCGGCGGTCTCGGCGAGCGCCGCGAGTTCAGCCATGCTGACGTCGGCCTCATGCGAGGTCCCGTCGGTCCAGACGCCTACCAGCACAACCCGTTCCAGGCGCAGCTGCCGGTACTCGACCTCGGTGACGTCCGCGAGTTCGGTGGAGAGCCCCGCCACACGTTTGAGTGCGGCGCGGTCTTCGAGGGCAAGTTCACCGTCTGTGGGTGTCGGAAAGGATGTCGAATTCATGTCTCTGCTGTCTGCTCTTCGCGCACGTCGCTCATCGCGCACCGATGCTCCCACCTGTGGCTCATCGATCGCATCCCAATTATCCGCAGGAACCAATGCCGCCCCACCATTCATCGGAGATTTCGCCGTCGGCCAACAGCATCGAAGGCCCGCGCAGGAAGCTGGACTCACCGGTGATCGTCACCCGGACCTGCCCACCGGGGATGTTGACCACAATCTCGCCGGCCGACCGTCCAAGGTGCCGCAGTGCCGCATAGGCGGCCGCCACGGTTCCTGTTCCGCAGGAACGCGTCTCACCAACACCGCGTTCATGGACCCGCATTTGCACCGCGCCGACGGCACCGTCGGGGCCGTTCACGGGGGCCGTCAGCACCTCGATGTTGACCCCGTCGGGAAATAGCGCTTGGCTAAATTCCACGTGAGCACCGACGTCGAGCATGCGCAGATCCTCGGCGGTCAGATCGGCGTCCACACAGGCCAGATGCGGATTTCCCACATCGATGGCCAGCCCGGAGAATCGCCGGCCGCCGACACTCGCCTCGCCGGCCCCGAACTCCTTAACCGGCCCCATGTCAACGGTCACGTCGGCCGCGAGCTGGCTCCAGGAATTGATAATCACCGGCCGCGGTCCGGCCAGTGATGCGACAACGAACTCGTCGCGGTGTTCCAGCCCCACCGACCGCAGATAGTGCGCGAACACCCGGACACCGTTCCCGCACATTTCGGCGATCGAACCGTCGGCGTTGCGGTAGTCCATGAACCAATCTTCACTGCTCACACCGGCCGGCTTCTCGGCCAGCACCTCGCCCTCGAGGGCAGCGCCCACGGTGGTCACGCGCAGCACACCGTCGGCACCAAGACCGCGTTGCCGGTCACACAACGCCTGGACGGCGGGAACCGTCAGATCCCGTTTGATGTGGATGTCCGGCAGCACCACGAAGTCGTTCTGGGTGCCGTGGCCCTTGGTGAACTTCACGTATTCGAGGATAGGCGCCACCGCGACTCGATTTCGCCGCAGAGTCCGGCTGCGTCGCCGTCGCTGCCTGCCAGCCACATGATGCGGTGATCGCGACCAAACCACGATCGCTGACGGCGTACATAGCGCCGGGTGCCGATGAAGGTCAGTTCACGCGCCTGCGCCAGCTCACCGGCGCCTCCCCCGGCATCCAGCGCCGCAATCACCTGGGCATATCCGATGGCCCTCGACGCGGTAACACCGTCACGCAGGCCGGCACCCAGCAGCTGCTCGACCTCCGTGACAAATCCTTGCTCGAACATCAGATCTGTGCGCCGCGCGATCCGTTCATCGAGTTTCTCCGTCTCCCAGTCCAATCCCACGATCAATGTGTCCCACCGTGGAGAGCCGATAGTCGGCGCCGACGCGGCGAACGGCTGCCCGGTAAGTTCGATCACCTCCAGCGCCCGCACCGTGCGACGCCCGTCGGTAGGCAGGATGACCGCGGCCGCCGCCGGGTCGCGCGTGGCGAGTTCGGCGTGTAACGCGGCGACTCCAATCTCCGCCAGCCGCTGCTCCCAGCGCGCCCGCACCTGCGCATCCGTCGCGGGAAACGTCCAATCATCAAGCAAGGATTGGATATACATCATCGATCCGCCGACGATCACGGGCACATGTCCTCGCGCCCGGAGGTCATCGATGGCCGCAACGGCCTCCTGTTGATAGGTCGCGACGGTGGCGGTCTCGGTCACCTCGAGCACATCGAGCATGTGGTGTGGAATGCCCCGGCGTTCAGCCTTCGGCACCTTGGCTGTGCCGATATCCATACCGCGGTACAGCTGCATCGCGTCGGCGTTGACGATCTCGCCATCCAGTCGCTCGGCGAGCTCCAAGGCGAGGGCCGATTTGCCGGTGGCGGTGGGGCCGATGACGGCGATGGGTCGCATCACGACACCTGCCAGGTGCCCGCGAAGTACCCAACCCCGTACGGAGATCCTTGGTAAAGGCACCGAGCCTGGACGGCGTCCGAACCCACCAATCCGGCAAGTGCCCGGTAGACGGCACCCCCGGTGATGACGTCGGACAGGCCGCGCAGTGACGCCACATCTCCCCGCGCGAGCGCGTCGACAAGTCTCTGCTGTGCGGCCGCGGCCTCGGGCCGATAACCCCCGGGCGCCTTGTCGGTGAGGGTGTTGGCACCGTCGGCGATGACGAGTACACCCGGGGGCATCGGCAACGCCTCGATCTCCTCACGCAATGCCCGCCCACAGGCGGCACCGTCTGCGCCGGAGACACCGACAAGTCGCACCTGTACCTCCGCGGCCGCCACACGTGCGCGTAACCAGCCGGCGATGAGCGCCGGCAGCGGCAGTTCGACGGCGCCGGCGGGCATCGGCGAGAGCGAAACACGCACGTCAACCCCGTACCCGGCGAATGTGCCCGACGCGTCGCTGCCATACCGGCCATCCCCCGCTCCGATCGCGATCCATCGGGTGGGCAGGCTTCGCACCGCCGTGATCGCGGCCTCACGCAGGTCAGCGGTTTCGTAGGCAACCTCACCGCCCAGCTCGGGCACCAGCAGCGGGGTCGACGGGCAGATCGCTATCGAAAGATCCACGACGCTAGGTCACCTTTGGGCTGGAGGGCGCAGTGTCCAGCGAGCCCAGCCCCAGCGCAGCGGCCTGGATGACGTCGCCAGATGCGACGCACCCGGCAGCTCCGACGGCGAGGGCCGACGCGATATCCGCCTTGGACATCGCGGCCTCCTCGCGGAATCATCTGGCATATGTTCGCCCGTGCGGCGATGACACCTGTTTGAATGAACGGTGTAGTGAGCTTAGGGCGCCGTGTTGCGCGGCAACAATTGTAGGAAGAGGTTTCGATGCCGGATCAGTCATCACAGCAAGAGAACGTTGCTCCCGCCCACCAGTCCGGAGCTGCCCCCGTCCCCCGGCCGGGGCCGAAACCTCATCCGATGCCGCGGCGTCCCGCGGCATCGGCGCCCGCTCCTGCGGCCCATCATGTTGATCCGCACAAGTTCGGCCGCGTGGATGACGACGGCAGCGTCTGGCTGATCACGTCCGCCGGTGAGCGTCAGATCGGGTCGTGGCAGGCCGGAGATGCCGACGCGGCGTACACGCATTTCGGCCGCCGATTCGAAGACCTCGAGACGGAGATCCAGCTGCTGGAATTGCGGCTCGGCTCTGGTTCCGGCGACGCGCGCAAGATCAAGACCGCCGCGGAGCATCTCGCGGAGACGCTGCCCACCGCGTCCGTCCTCGGCGATGTGGACTCGCTCTCGGCGCGGCTGACGGCACTCCTGGAGTCCGCGGACGCCCAGGCCGCCGCCGCGCGCGTACAGCGCGATGAGGCCCGTTCAGCGAGTATCTCCCGCAAGGAAGAACTCGCCGCCGAGGCCGAGGAGATCGCGAACAATTCCACACAGTGGAAAGCTGCCGGTGATCGGATCCGGGTCATTCTGGACGAGTGGAAATCCATCCATGGCGTCGACCGCAAGACCGACGATGCCCTGTGGAAGCGGTATTCGGCGGCGCGCGAGACGTTCAATCGCAGGCGCGGCGCGCATTTCGCCGAACTGGATCGCGAACGCGCCGGGGCACGGGAGAAGAAGGAAGACCTGTGCAAGCAGGCCGAGGCACTCTCCGATTCCACCGACTGGGGTGCAACCGCAGGGGCATTCCGGAATCTGCTGAACGACTGGAAGGCCGCCGGTCGGGCTCCCCGGGAGACCGACGACAATCTGTGGCACCGCTTCAAGGCCGCTCAGGACAAGTTCTTCGCGGCCCGCAACGCCGAATCCGCCTCCCGCGATGCCGAATTCGTGGCCAACGCGGACGCCAAGCGTGCATTGCTGGTCGAGGCCGAGAAGATCGATCCGGAGACCGATGTGGATGGCGCCCGGGCTGCGCTGCGGGCCATCGGCGACAAGTGGGATGCCATCGGGAAGGTGCCGCGTGAACAGCAGCCCGATCTGGAACGGCGACTGCGCGCGATAGAGAAGAAGGTGCGCGACGCCGGCGAATCCGGCTGGGGCGACCCCGAGGCGGAGGCACGCGCCGAGCAGTTCCGCGTCCGCGCACGCCAGTTCGAAGAGCAGGCCGCCAAGGCAGAGGCCGCGGGCAAGACCAAGGATGCCGAAAAAGCTCGTGCCAGCGCCAAGCAGTGGCAGGAATGGGCCGATGCCGCGGTGGCCGCGGTCAAGAGCCGATCGCGCTAGTTACTGCGCGTCCCCGTCTTCCTCGAAGGCGTCGTCGAGGAAGGTGCGCTGATCGCGCTTGGCGGCCTCACGCCGCTCCTGTTCGGCCGCCAGCTGCACCGAGGTACGTGACCACACGACACGTGCCCAGTGAAAGGTCAACAGAATGACGGCGATCCAGGCGACCACCAAACCGATCCCCGGTCCGGGATGTCCGGCTCCGGCGGTCTGACGGGTCCAAATCGCGAGCATGCCAATCACACTGGCGACGAACGAACCCGCCAGCGCGATCCAGGACAGCACCCATCGGCGAGTCAGTAACGCCAGCATGGAAAACCCGACACCGAAGACCATCGCGAGCCATACGAAGATCCGGGACGGCACCCGCACCGATTCCTGGTCCGCTATCGCTCCGTTGAGCAGAACATCGAATCCCCGGGCATGTCCGGTGTGCGGCAGTACGAATGTGAGAAGCAGCGCGAAGACAAGGACGGCCACCACGAGGGCGCGGGCACCCGGATCGATCTCTCCGGCGACCTTCTTCTCGGCCGCGTCGATATCCCTGCGGAACTCCTCGAAATCCCTGCGGAACTCCTCGAACTCGGCGTCTTCTTTTCCGGATTCCGCGTCACTCATAGCCCGCACCCTGCAACCTCAATCTGCTCTGCCGCCTTCGGGACTCCAATGGCCGGCATACCCAGGCCGATTCCCGATGTAGACGGCTTCTTGCCGGTTTCGTGTGCATCACCGGCCCGGGTGCGCCGATGGCTGAGCACTCCCCCGTCGGCGATCAGGTGATGCGGCGCCGCGCCGGTGACGTCGACGGTGATGACATCGCCGGGACGCAACTCGCCGTCCAGCTGTCCTTGCGGCCGGAAGTGCACCAACCGGCCGTCACGGGCACGTCCGCTCATGCGCGCGGTCTCGCCGTCTTTACGGCCTTCGCCGGTGGCGATCAGCACCTCGATCTGTCGACCGATCTGCTTCTGATTCTCTTCCAGCGTGATGGATTCCTGCAGCACGATGAGCCGGTCATAGCGTTCCTGCACAACGGCTTTCGGCAGCTGATCAGGAAGCTCGGCCGCCGGTGTCCCCGGCCGGATCGAGTACTGGAAGGTGAACGCGCTGCAGAAGCGTGCGCGACGCACAACCTCAAGTGTCTGCTCGAAGTCCTCTTCGGTCTCGCCGGGGAATCCGACAATGATGTCGGTGGTGATGGCGGCGTCCGGCATGACCGCACGTACCTTGTCGATGATCGATAGGAAGCGCTCGGACCGGTATGACCGGCGCATCGCCTTGAGGACGCGATCAGAACCGGATTGCAGCGGCATATGCAGCTGGGGGCACACGTTCGGGGTCTGTGCCATGGCCTCGATGACGTCATCGGTGAATTCAGCGGGATGTGGAGAGGTGAATCGCACCCGCTCCAGCCCCTCGATGCGGCCGCAGGCGCGCAGCAGATCGGCGAAAGCGCCGCGATCGCGGGCAATGTCAGGATCGGCGAAGTTGATGCCGTAGGCGTTGACGTTCTGACCGAGCAGCGTCACCTCCAGCACACCCTGCTCCACCAGCGCCTGCACCTCGGCGAGGATGTCGCCGGGACGCCGATCGATCTCTTTGCCCCGCAAAGAGGGAACGATACAAAAGGTGCAGGTGTTGTTGCAGCCCACCGAAATCGACACCCAGGCCGCGTAGGCCGATTCGCGAGTCGCGGGCAGTGCCGACGGAAAGTGTTCGAGGGCCTCGACGATCTCGACCTGGGCCTCGTTGTTGTGACGCGCACGTTCCAGCAGCGTGGGCAGCGATCCGATGTTGTGAGTGCCGAAGACGACGTCGACCCACGGCGCCTTCTTGAGCATGCCCTCGCGGTCCTTCTGAGCGAGACAGCCGCCGACGGCGATCTGCATGTTCGGGTTGGCGGCCTTGCGCGGCGCGAGGTGGCTGATATTTCCGTACAGCTTGTTATCGGCGTTCTCACGCACCGCGCAGGTATTGAAGATGACGATGTCGGCGTCGGTGCCGTCGGGGGCCTTGACATATCCGGCCGCATCCAGGAGGCCCGACACCCGCTCGGAGTCGTGCACATTCATCTGGCAGCCGTAGGTGCGGACCTGGTACGTCCGGACCGCCGATGCATCGGAAGTCACGGTACTGGTCACCGGCTTATGGTACGTGCCCCCGCTCAGGTGGTTTCCGTCGCCGATGGGCGAGGTTTCCACCACCGTTCTTTCATCTCTTTCATCGCGCCTCGCGCTCCGGCACATGCCAGCCCCGCCACCAGTCGTCGATGCTGCAGACGGCGTTCACGCCTATCCAGATCCACCAGCCGGCCCACAACCACGATTCGGGGAGTCCAGGCTCGGCCAATGCTTCGAGAACACAGAGCACCACGACACTCGCGATGAGCACGTTGACGACCGCGAACGAGGTATCTCGCCTGGGCCGGGGCCGCTCGAGAATCTCGTTGTCGCGTAGATGCCGCCCTGCATCGACCGTCACCTGCCTCGATGGGGTGACTAAACGCATTAGCGAGCTGGGCAGAATAAACAACCCGCAAACCAGCCCAAAACTTGCCATAACCCAGACACCTGTAGTTGCCCCGTTGATCACCGCAGCCACGAAAGATGCGATGAACAGAACAGATGTGAGGACTCTTGCAAACGCCTTGATTCGCGGGCCTTCAACGGAAGGCCGCCGTCGCGTCCGCATGACCCCAGTATTACAGGTGTTTGCTGCGCCATGCCATCCGGTCCACCGGATCACATGCCGTCGAATGAGCGGACCCATGCGTTCCACGCTGCGAAAGTGTGGGGAACCCGTATTGTCTGACCATGCCGGTGAGCACCGACACTTCAACGAGCGGGGAAAACGCCCCCGCAACAAGCATCCCGATGATCTCCCTTGAGCATGTCGATAAGCATTTCGGCGACCTGCACGTTCTCAGGGACATCACCCTCGAAATCCCCCGCGGCCAGGTTGTCGTCATCCTCGGCCCCTCGGGCTCGGGCAAGTCGACACTGTGTCGCACCATCAACCGTCTGGAACCCATCGACACCGGCACCATCCGGATCGACGGCAAGGCACTCCCCGAAGAGGGGCGCGCGCTGGCCAACCTGCGCGCGGAGGTGGGGATGGTTTTTCAGTCCTTCAACCTCTTCTCACACAAGACAATTCTCGACAATGTGACGCTCGCACCGATGAAGGTGCGCAAGAAAGACAAGGAGTCCGCGCGCAAGCATGCGATCGAACTGCTTGAGCGCGTCGGAATCGCCAGTCAGAAGGACAAATACCCGGCGCAACTATCCGGCGGGCAGCAACAGCGCGTCGCGATCGCGCGATCCTTGGCCATGGGCCCGAAGGTCATGCTCTTCGACGAACCCACCTCCGCGCTGGACCCCGAAATGGTCAATGAGGTTCTCGACGTCATGGTGTCGCTGGCCAAAGAGGGCATGACCATGCTGGTGGTCACTCATGAGATGGGGTTCGCCCGTAAGGCCGCCGACCGGATCATCTTCATGGCCGACGGTGCCATCATCGAGGACACGGACCCGGAGAGCTTCTTCACCAACCCGAAGTCCGAACGCGCCAAGGACTTCCTCGGCAAGATCCTCGGGCATTGATGAGTCGCTTGCGCGAAGAAGCTCAAGCACCGATGCGACGACGCACCGCACTGATGGCGGCTGTGGCCTTGGTTGCGACTCTGATCAGTTCCTGCGGCAGTACCGAACCCCGTCAACTACTCGGATCGATCCGCAGCGGCACCGTCATCCTCGGCACCAAATTCGATCAGCCCGGGGTGGGCCTGCAGCACCCCGACAAGAAGATGAGTGGATTCGACGTCAAGATCTCGGAGTACGTCGTCAATGCCATCGCCGACGAACTTGGTGTCGCACACCCGGCCATTCGTTGGTACGAGACGCCGTCGGCGCAGCGCGAACAACTCATCGACAACGGCACCGTGGACATGATCGCCGGGAGCTACTCGGTCAACTACAGCCGCGCCCAGAAGGTGTCCTTCGCCGGCCCGTACCTCATTACCTACCAAGGGCTTCTGGTGCGCAAGGCGGATAACTCACTGACCACGCTGGATGACCTGAACCGGGGCAAGAAGCTGTGTTCGGTATCCGGCTCGACGCCCGCGCAGAACGTGAAGAACCTGCTGGCCGGCACCCAGTTGCAGGAGTTCGACTCCTATTCTTCCTGCGTGGAGGCGCTGCGGCGGGGCAAGGTCGACGCCCTCACCACCGACGAGACGATCCTGGCGGGATACGCCAAGCGTTACGAGGGCGAGTTCAAGCTGATTCAGATGAACTACGAGCTGAGCAAGCCGTTGTGCATCGGAAAACCCAAGAAGCAGAAGAAGAACGGCGACCCGTTCTCCCGGGAGGTTTACGGGATCGGCCTCGCGAAGGGTGATACCGCCGCCATCGAGGCCATCGACCGCGCCCTCGACAAGATGATCGCCAGCGGAACCTGGGATGCCGATCTGCGGGACGCACTCGGTAACAGCACGATCGATGATTGGGAGAAGCGCGCCACGAGCGGCACCTACGGCCTGCTGCCCGACCCGTCACCCGCCGCGATCGAGAAGATCACCGGCATCAAGCCCGTCGCCGACAAGGCCTGTGAGGCCGCATGAACGCGCTATGGGCGAACATGGGGCCGCAGCTGTGGCCGGCGTTCTGGACCACCCTCAAGCTGACATTCTTCTCTGCCGTGGGCGCACTGGTGTGGGGCACGCTCCTGGCGGAATGCCGGGTCTCGCCAGTGCCGATCATGCGGATCTTCGGCACCTGGTACGTCAACCTGATCCGGAACACCCCACTGACCCTGATCATTCTGTTCTGTTCGGTGGGGCTCTACCAGAATCTCGGTATCGCACTGGCGCCCGAGAACTCAAACTTCATCAGAAACAACAACTTCTGGTTATCGGTTCTCGGGTTCTCTTTGTATACAGCGACTTTCGTGTGCGAGACATTGCGCTCCGGGTTCAACACCGTCCCGCTAGGCCAGGCCGAGGCAGCCCGGTCCCTCGGAATGCCGTTCTGGAGGGTCCTGACGCTCATCGTGTTACCGCAGGCCATGCGTGCGGTGCTGGCCCCCATGGGCAGCGTGCTGATCGCGCTGGTGAAGAACACCTCGATCGCCTCGGCGATCGGCGTGGCCGAGGCCGCCCTGCTGATGCGATCGGAGATCGAGCTGTTCGCCGACCAGATTGTCTGGATCTTTCTCATCATTGCGGCGGGCTACATGGTGATCACGCTGACGATCGGGTTGACCTTCGGATACTTCGCGAAGCGGTTGGCGGTGAAGCGATGACCGGCAGTGCCACCGTCATGTACGACGCGCCCGGTCCAAAGGCCCGCGCGGTCAATCGGATCATCGCCGTCGCGTTCATGGCCCTCGTGGGCGCGGCCGCGGCCTGGGTGATCTGGACTCTCGTCGCCAATGAACAGCTCACCGCCGAAAAATGGTCACCCTTCCTGCGCCTGGACACGTGGACGACGTACATCCTGCCGGGGCTGTTGGGAACCATCACCGCGGCGGCGTTGTCGATCGTCTTCGCGCTGATTCTCGGTGCGGTGCTCGGCATCGGCCGGCTCTCCGAACACCGCGCGGTGCGCTGGATTTCGAGTGCCCTCGTCGAATTCTTCCGCGCGATCCCCGTACTGATCTTGATGGTGTTCTCGTACTACCTGTACGGGCAACAGGCCATTTTCCCGTCCGAGTATCTGGCATTCGCCGCCGTGGTGACGGGACTGTCGCTGTACAACGGTTCAGTCATCGCCGAGATCCTGCGTTCGGGCATCCAGTCGCTACCCTCGGGACAGTCCGAGGCCGCCGTGGCGCTGGGCATGCGCAAGTCACAGATGATGCGGCTGATCCTGCTCCCCCAATCGATTGCGGCGATGCTGCCCGCTCTCATCTCTCAGATGGTCATCGCACTGAAGGACTCTGCGCTGGGCTACGCATTCGGCTACATCGAGGTGGTGCGTTCGGGCATCCGCTCGGCGTCGTACTACGGAAACTATCTGCCCGCGCTCGTCGTGGTCGCAGTCATCATGATCCTCATCAACTTCGCCCTGTCGTCGCTGGCCACCAACATCGAGCGTCAGCTGCGGGAAGGTCGCAAGAAGAAGAGCCTCTTGGAGGTTCCGCACGCACAGCCCGAACCGGGGTTGGTCACCAAAGATCTCCTCGAGACACGTGGCGTGGATCCCGCGCACAAGGACTTACGCCGGGACTACGGCGAGTAGTCACCGGATGGCCAGTGGCGACTCGTCACCGGCCGGGCGGGGACCGAAGATGCTGCGTTCTTCTTCGGCGATCTGCGTGTCATTGATGCTGGCTTCGCGCCGCGACATCAGCCCTTCCGCGGTGAACTCCCACAATTCGTTGCCGTAGCTGCGCCACCACTGGCCGGCCTCGTCATGCCATTCGTATTGAAAGCGCACCGCCATCCGGTTTTCCCGGAACCCCCACAGCTCCTTGCGCAGCGCGTACCCGTTCTCCTTGGCCCACTTACGGGTCAAGAAGTCAACGATTTCGGCGCGTCCGGTAATGAACTCGTCGCGATTTCGCCACACCGAATCTTCGGTATAGGCAGCGGCGACGCGCTCGGGATCGCGCGTGTTCCAGGCATTCTCGGCGGCCCTGACCTTCTCGCGGGCGGAATCGATGTCGAACGGTGGCAGCGGTGGGCGCATGATGTGTCTTTTCTTGTCAGAGAGGCGGATTGGCGGGCGAAGGTTCAGCTTCACCCCACCGTAGGCGGCTGGCATTCACGATCTCGACGACCTCGTCGATGGTGAAGTCGACGGAACACTGCGCACCCGGGGCGAAAGTACCCTCGTCCCAATTGAGGCGCGCGATGCCCGAGAGCTGCAGAGTCGATCCGGTATGCCAATTCGGGATCAGCAGACCACACCGGGGATCGACATGCAGATTCCCCAGTGTCATGAACATCGAGTTGCCCAGGTAGTCGGGCCACCGTAGTTCGTTCGGTGAGAGCACCCGCAGGAAACCGGAACTGCCGCCGCGATGCGATGCGTCGGCGTTGCCTTCGCTGTCGGCGGTACCGATGATGAAGGTGTCCGTTGCCGCGACCGTCCGCTGCTGCTCCTCGTTCAGGGCGGTCGCGCGGCGCGGTGTCCCGGGCAGTCCGGGCCCGATCCCGGAGACGTCGCGCCGCGCAATGTACTTGGGGCAGTTGGAATACACCTGATCGGTGGTGAGAATCAGGCCCTGCCCCGACGGCACCGCGGTGCCATTGACGCGCATCCGGCGCCGTCGTTGCGGCTGCAACGCGATCATGCCGATCTTGCGCTCCGATTGCAGTGGCTCCGCCAGTGGGTCGCCCGGAACCGGCACACCGTCAATCGCGATAGTTCGGGCGTCAGTGGCATGCGCGAACCCCGGCGGACCGACGATCTGGCTCGCCCACATCCGGCCATCGTCATCCCGGGCCGATACGAACACCAGCGGTTGGGCGGCAAGAAAGGCGGCCGCAACCTCAGGTATCTGTGCCGAGATGATCCGCCCGACACGAATGGCACTGTCGGACTGTCCCATTCGATGCTGAACGGCGAGCTCGCCGGGGTGGTAAGTCATCTCAGAAGAATCCGCATGTCGGCGCGTCGCCCGCCGGCGCCTCGTGCTGCTCGACGCCCGTTCCCGCGAACACCTCGAGACGGATCCCGTCGGGATCGGTGAAGAAGATCCCGCCCGAGGACGCCCCTTCCCGGTGCGCGACCACTCCGTCGTACGCGAACACGGTCGATAGTTCCTTGAGGACTGCCTCCACTTCCTGCACCTCCTGCACGGAATCCACCTGGAAGGACAAATGGTGCAAGCCTGGTGTGGCCGCCGAGAATTCCCCACGACTCTGCTCCCAGAGGGTGAGCACGGGAACGCCGTCGAATCCGAGGAACGCGAAGCGCTGTGCGCCGTCGGCGCTCACCACGAGCTGGTCGAATGCGAACGCTCGCTGGTAAAACGCCACCGATCGCTCCAGATCGCTGACATTGAGTCCGACATGACCGGTGATGACGCGGGGGGTGATGGCAGTGCCCATGAATAATCCTTCCTAACCTGTAAATCCTTCTTGATGGTTAGACGGTAATCAGGGCGGGGCCCACTGTCAACCGTCTATTTTACTTTTATCGGTTAGGATTCATGTGACACGCTCCCCCGGAAAGGAGGCGGCTAACCTCAGGCCATGTCCGATCCACGTCCCCATCTCGGCGAACCGCTCGCACTGGATCTGCTGAACACCCGGTGGATGAGTGGCGATGGACCGCAGGATCTGTTCACCGCTCCCGGTGGCGTGCAAATTTGGTTGCGCACCAACAATCTTCAGGATCGATGCGCAGCCGATGACAAGACCCGAGAGGCATTGCTCCTCGCGCGTGACGCCATCTACCGCGCGGTGAAAGATTCCGATATCGACGAGATCAACGCCGTGCTGTCCCACGGCGCAATCCGCCGCTCTCTGACTGCCGACGGGCCGGTCGACATCGCCGAGGTTCCCGAACCACACTGGCTTCCCGGCTGGCTCGCCGCCGACAGCCTGCTGGCCCTGCTGGCAGAGTCTCCCGATCGGATCAAACAATGCGCCCACCCGCAGTGCGTGTTGTTCTTCTACGACACGTCCAAGAATGGGGCCCGTCGCTGGCATTCGATGGCGACCTGCGGAAACAGGGCAAAGGCCGCGCGGCACTACGCCAAAAGCGTGTGATCAACCTTCACAGCTGCATCACAGGACCGATTCTTACTCAACTATCACAATCGAGGTATTACGTAACAGGTATCACTTCGTTACCATAACTCCCATGCGCAACATCGTATTGGCCGTTGGCGTGTCCGCCGTTTTTGGGGTGGCGTGCGCGGGAGCAGCACTCACGGGTGCACCGGTGGCCTACGGAGCTCCGTTGAACTTCGATTGCCTGCAGGTCGCGACGCCGGTTGGAATGAATCTCACCTGCGTGAACCCGACTCCCTTCACCATGGACGCACACTTCAAGGGGAATTGCGGGCCGCTCCCCATGCTCAACGAAGACACGGAGATCGGGCCGTTCAAAACGATCTCCCGCCAGGTACCGTGCCTGCCGGGCGTGCAGTCGCCGACGGCCGAAGCGTCGATGAGCATGAGATCCAACGCGCCGGACGAGGGCGGCCCGCCACCCAATCCGCCGGCTCGCCCTTTCGGTCTCTAGGACCGGCTTCAGTCACCCGACGTTGCGACGTTCTGTCTCTGACGCCAGGGCATTCTTCACGACGTCATAAGCCATGGACTGGCTGTATCCGCGACGCGCGAGCATGGCCACCAATCGACGTGCGGCCTTGATACCCCCATCATCGAGACTTTCTGACCGGAGTTTCTTGGCGACAAGCTGTGCCGCACGGGAACGCTCGGCATCTCCGTCGATCTGCGCGAGCGCCGCGGCCGCATTCTCGGCCGACACTCCCTTGGTCCGAAGCTCTGCAGCCAAGGCACGCTTGCCTTTTCCGGCGTAGGTATGCCGGGACTGCACCCATTGCGTTGCAAAGTCGGCGTCATTGATCAGTCCGGCGGCGGCCAGCCGTTCCATGACTCGATCAGAAACCTCATCGGGGTACCCGCGCCGAGTTAGCCTTTCGGTCAGCTCGGCGCGGGTACGCGCCCGACTTGTCAACAGGCGAAGGCAATATGACCACGCCTGCTCGTCCCGCGAGTCAACCGGTTCACGCGTCGGGGCTTCGGGTACCGACGCGACCCGGGATCGCAGTTCGTCTAGGGATTCCCGAGAGGGGGAATCAGAAGTCGACTGGGGCCGGGACAACTTCGTCATCGGTCAGCACCGCTCCGATACCGAGCTTCTCCTTGATCTTCTTCTCGATCTCGTTGGCGACATCGGCGTTCTCCAACAGGAAGTTGCGGGCGTTCTCCTTGCCCTGACCCAATTGCTCACCCTCATAGGTGAACCAGGAACCGGACTTGCGGATGAAGCCCTGCTCCACGCCCATATCGATGAGCGACCCCTCCTTGGAGATGCCCTTGCCGTAGAGGATGTCGAACTCTGCCTGCTTGAACGGCGGCGACACCTTGTTCTTAACCACCTTGACGCGAGTGCGGTTACCCACTGCATCGGTGCCGTCCTTGAGGGTCTCGATACGACGCACATCAAGGCGAACCGACGAGTAGAACTTCAAAGCCTTACCACCCGTGGTGGTTTCGGGCGAGCCGAACATCACACCGATCTTCTCACGGAGCTGGTTGATGAAGATCGCGGTGGTGCCCGAGTTGCTGAGGGCACCGGTCATCTTGCGCAGGGCCTGGCTCATCAGGCGGGCCTGCAGACCGACATGGCTGTCGCCCATCTCGCCCTCGATTTCGGCGCGCGGTACCAGCGCGGCCACCGAGTCGATGACGACGAGGGAGATGGCGCCGGAACGCACCAGCATGTCGGCAATTTCCAGAGCCTGCTCACCGGTATCCGGCTGGGATACCAGCAGCGAGTCGGTGTCGACACCGAGGTTCTTGGCGTATTCCGGGTCGAGCGCATGCTCGGCATCGATGAATGCGGCGATACCGCCGGCGGCTTGCGCGTTGGCGACCGCGTGCAGCGCGACGGTGGTCTTACCGGAGGATTCCGGCCCGTAAATCTCGACCACACGGCCACGGGGCAGGCCGCCAATACCGAGCGCCACGTCCAGCGCGATGGATCCGGTTGGGATCACGGAGATGGGCTGACGCACCTCGTCGCCGAGCCGCATGACCGAGCCCTTACCGAAGTTCTTGTCGATTTGTGCGAGCGCGAGCTCGAGAGCCTTCTCGCGATCCGGTGCCTGCGCCATGGTGTTCTCCATTTCGTCTTGGTGTTCGAAGATCGGGTTCCCGATCGGTTGAGGTGGACGCTAACCGAGCCCACCGACAAGCGATCTACCTGCGCGGACCGTTCATTCGACTGAGATTAGAGTAAGGCGAACATCTGTTCGAATCAAGCAGGCGCGCCGGTGCGGCGTGTCACCCGAACCATCACCATTGATCGCGCGGAACGTCGAAATCGGCGCATAGCGCCCGCCACACGTCACGGGGTTCTGCCCCATCCTCGACGGCCTGCGCCGCGGTGCGTCCGCCCATCGCGGTCAGTACGTGGTCAACCAGCACGGACGAGCCGTAGACCGCACCGAACCGACCGGTGACAAGCTCATGAAATTCCGTCAGACGCACACGGTCACTTTAGGGCCGCCATCGCGTCCTGGCACACCCGTACCGGATCCTGCACGTCGACGGCACCGGCGGCAGCCCGGCGAGCGGCCTCCGTATAGCGCCGCGCCCCCAGGACACGACCGATGGCCGCGGTCAGTGAATCTCGGTTAAGCGGCCGGACCAACTCGGCACTACCTTGCCGTACAACACGATTCGCCAGCTCCCACTGATCGCCGCCACCGGGAACCACCACCACCGGCACCCCAGCCAGCAGCGCTTTACTTAAAAACCCATGTCCCCCACCACAAATGGCGAGATCCGCCCCAGCCAGCAACAAGTCCTGACGCGCCAGCCCCGCAACCGCCCACGGCGGCAACCCGGATGCGGCCGGATCCAGCGCAGAGACAACCACGCGCGCGCCCGCCGATTCCAAGGCCTGTAGTGCCAGTTCGGTCATACCCTCAGCCCCGGTGAAAGCCGTCGACGGTGCGATCACGACCACCGGGCCCGAACCCGAGGGTGGCTGCAGCACAACGTCTGTGGGCTCCCAGTGCAGCGGCCCCACCAGCACTGCCTCATCCGGCCAGTCAGGTCTCGGTACCTCCAGCGCCGGCAGTGTCGCGATCAACCGTCGGACAGGCCCTGGATCTTTGGCGGACAAGCCAATGCCAACCCGCGCCTGGGAACGCTGACTCAGCCCCTCGTTGATCGACTTCTGGGTCAGCTTGCGCATCAGCACATCGCGCAGCCGGCCACGCAACCCCACCCCGGGAGCCAGTCCACTTCCCAATGGTGGCAAAGCTTTTGACGGAAGATATAGCGGATGCGGATTGAGCTCCACCCACGGCACGCCGAGCAGTTCGGCAGCCATGCCGCCGCAGGCGGTGATGACATCGGAGACGATCAGGTCCGGTGATAGTTCGCGCAGCTGATCGACATTGGCGGCCGCCATGTATGCGGCGCGCTGATGGATCTTGGTGCCGGAGTCCAGGTCGTCGTCCTCGGCACGCGGCTGCAACCCGAGAAGCTCGATCGATTCCACACCAGCCGAACGGGCCTGGTCGAGCCAGCGCGTGCCCGTCAGAAGCACCGGATCGTGGCCGGCGGCGGCGAATTTGAGGCACAACGCGATCGCGGGAAAGGCGTGCCCGGGATCGGGACCGGCGACCACAGCGACACGCACCGCCCTACCCTGCCACAGCGATTCGGACTACCGTGAAATGCATGACCTACAGCACGCTGGAACTGGCCGCGCTCACCCCGGCACAGACCGTCACCCGCTTCCTGGAAGCCGCTCAGAACGGTGACACCGATTTCGCAGAAAGTGTCCTGGACGAGAATCTCGTCTACCAAAACGTGGGCCTGCCGACGATCCATGGACGTCGCGCAGCGCTGAAGGTGTTCGAGCCGCTCAAGCGCCCGGGGTTCGGTTTCGAGGTGCAGATCCATCGCACCACCACCAATGGGAACACCGTGATGAATGAACGTCACGATGCCATCGTGCTCGGTCCGCTGCGCCTGCAGTTCTGGGTCTGCGGGGTCTTCGAGGTCTCCGACCAGGGCACCATCACCCTGTGGCGCGACTACTTCGACATGTTCGACATGTTCAAGGCCACGCTCCGGGGATTGGTGGGCATCCCGTTGCCCGCACTGCGGCCAAGTTTCTGACCGCTAAGCGGCCTACGAATCGGTCCACCCTGTCTTGGGCTGCACCCCGATATCTGGCCGCACCCCTTCTCTGATCCGCGACGCGTGTCTACCGTTGCCCCATGACGGACACGCTCGCCACCACCGCCCCCATCGAGATCGTCGAGGGATTCTGGGACGCCCTGCGCCGCAGCGACCTGGCAGCCCTCGATGTACTACTCGATGACGCCGTGCGCTGGGAAAACGTGGGCCTGCCCACGGTCCGTGGGCGCACCACGGTGCTGCGGGCCCTGTCCTCGCTGAATCTGCCGGGCGCCGGTTTCGACGTCAAGATCCACCGGATCACCTCCGAGGGCAACACCGTGATGACCGAGCGCACCGATGTCATCATCGTGGGTCCGCTGCACATCGCGTTCTGGGTGTGCGGTGTCACCGAGCTTTCCAACGATGGCAAGGTCGCGCTCTGGCGTGACTACGCCGACATCTGGAACCTCACCAAGGGCCTCGCCCGAGGCATCCTCGGGATCGTGGTCCCCGCCTTGCGCCCGACACTCTGAACCTCATGGCAGCGGAGTCTTGTCCGCATCCGTCACCGCGCGGTACAGCATCACGCCGCCGAGAATCAGCACACCGACCACCAGCATCGGCACCAAGAGCTTGAAGATGGCGCCCACCACAAGGAATGCCAGCCATACAACCAGCAGCACGCCAATGATCTTCCACACCACAGGTACCCACCGTTCTCTCGACTTGCTGCGATAGAGCAAGCCTGGCAGGGCAACGAGCACCTGAGGAACCCCGGAATTCGAAGATCAGGGAAAGATCGGGGATTACCCTGACAGCTGGCCGAGCTCTTCGAGCGCACCCGCCCACCCAGTGAGACGATCGGTGGCCGATACCAGGTCATCGAAGAGCGGCCCGCGCGACATCGGCGATGCCATGACCGCCCCGCCGTTTGCGGCAGACACCAATTGCGCTGCCGCAGTGACCAACTCGTTGTATTGCCGCACACCCGTGTCGAGCTGCGCGGTGAACGCCTTGATGGTCGGCTGCAGATACTCCCGGGTGTGCGGTGCCTCGACCGCGGCCCGCTCCATGGACACCACTTCTTTGGCAGTCGCGGCCATCACATACGCAGCCTGGTTGGCTGCGGCAAGGATCTGGCGCCCCTCGCTGTGCGGAATCATGTTGCCGCGCTCCACCACTCCGAGGAGAGAGAACAGCCCACGCTCGGCGGCGTCCAGGGCGGCCATGGGCGGACGAGCGGCCGAACTCAACGGCGGCAGCCGCCGCTCCACCCCGGGGCGCGGCGGCGGCAACGGCTCAGCCTTGAGGAAGCGATACCGCACCAACAGATACGTCGCCGGAATCGCACAGCCGGCGGTGAGTAGCGCCGGAATGATCAGCAGCCAGGGCGGCGCACCGGTGGTCGCGAGCACCGTGGTGACAAGCAGGCCGGCCGCACAGGCCAGCGCCCAGCGGATACTCCAGCGCTTGGCCCGCAGCCGCTTCCGCAGCAGCTTCTCGCGTTTGTCGGACATCGCGTGCATGCGGTGGGCGAGTTCCTCACCAAGATCATTGACGTTGGTGAGCACGCGGCGCAGCAGCTGGTCCCAGCCTCCTTGGACCGCGGTGCGGCGGGGCGGCTGGGGGGTCATGTTCACATTGTGCCCGAAAATTTCGCGGCCGCCGAGTACGAATGTTCGCGCGACAAATCCGCCGAGTGCGAGCGATAGCGCTCACACTCGGCGGATTGAAGGGAAGAAAGCTACTGCTGGCCCAGCGGATTGGCCGGGTTGACCTGCTCGGGCGCCGTCGCGGGCGCCGGCGTCGCGGTGCCACCGGCGGGAAGGGCCTCACCCTTCATGGAGGCGCGAATCTGCTCCAGGCGCGAATGCCCGGCCATCTGCACGCTGGCCTGCTGTACCTCAATCATGCGGCCCTGCACCGAGTTCTGCGCCAGCTCCGCCGAGCCCAGAGCATTGGCATAGCGACGCTCGATCTTGTCGCGCACCTCGTCCAGGCTCGGGGTGTTACCGGGAGCCGCCAGCTCACTCATCGACCGCAGCGAGGCGGACACCTGCTCCTGCATCTTGGCCTGCTCCAGTTGGCTCAGCAGCTTGGTGCGCTCGGCGATGCGCTGCTGCAGCATCATCGCGTTCTGCTCGACGGCCTTCTTGGCCTGGGCCGCGGCGGCGAGCGCCTGGTCGTGCAGCGCCTTGAGATCCTCGACGCTCTGCTCGGCGGTGACCAGCTGGGCGGCGAACGCCTCGGCGGCGTTGTTGTATTCGGTTGCCTTCGCGGCATCACCCGAGCCGGTGGCCTGGTCGGCCAGGGTCAGCGCCTGACGAACGTTGACCTGAAGTTTCTCGACGTCAGCGAGCTGACGGTTGAGTCGCATCTCGAGCTGGCGCTGATTCCCGATCACCGAGGCAGCCTGCTGCGAGAGCGCCTGGTGGTTCCGCTGGGCCTCCTCGATGGCCTGCTGAATCTGCACCTTCGGGTCTGCGTTTTCGTCGATCTTCGCGTTGAACAGTGCCATCAGGTACTTCCACGCCTTGACGAACGGGTTAGCCATGAGATCGATCCGCTTTCTGTCGCAGTCGTCACTATCTAGGAGTGCGTGGGTCCCAACTTATCGGTTGCACGTCGATTCCCCCACCCCCTACCGGGGCGCAAAACAATGCGACCGCCACAGTAGTTAGGCGGCCGCCATTGCGCGAACCTGCGGAATGACCACCTTGGTGGCGACATCGATCCCGCTGAGCGAGCGCGATGCCGACGTCACCGCGGGCTGCGGAGCCGCGACGGGCGCCTCACGACGGGCCATCCGCTCGCTGACCTCTGATAACACCGCCGAAAGCGGGACCTCGAGCGCGCCGCAGATCGCGGCCAGCAGCTCGCTGGAGGCTTCCTTGCGACCGCGTTCCACCTCGGACAGATATCCGAGGCTGACGCGGGCGGAGTCCGACACCTCACGCAAGGTCCTTCCCTGCCCGGATCGAGCGCTCCGCAGGGTGTCGCCGATGGCCTCTCGAAGCAACAGCGCCATGTCCTTCTCCTTTGCGTCCTGAACGTCGGCGTCCATACCGCGTAGTAGTTGAGTCTGCCTTGCTCAACGTTGCCGCGCACGCGGAGGTTCCCGGAAGTTTGGGTGACAGACACCTCAGTCCGGACCGCTTCCGGCGGAATCATCGTTTCGGTCGATAGACAGTTCAGCCGTTCGGGTGTTGTAGTGATGCACTTCGGCTTGCCCCGGTTGATGAAAGGACTTACGTGGCAGAAATCGTCTGGCATTTTGAGCACCCGCGGATGGCCGTATGGGAAGCGACACTCAACGCCGATCGGTGGCCACTGCGCGTAGATAGTTTCAGTCCAGTCGAGGGCGCCACATTCACCAGTGGTCCTTTTCCGGCGCTTGGCGGCGAGTACCTCGGGAGGCTCAACTGCAGTGTGTCAACGCTGCGTCCCCATGAGCTCTGCGTGTTCGACGTTTCAGTACCCAAGCACGCTGGATCGCCGTCGCAGTGGGAAATCCGCACCGAATGGTCCGATCACGCAGGGGGCACGCAGGCTGTCACCACGATCTGCGGAGCCCGCCCCGGTAGCCACAGCGACCGTCTACTCATGGACATGCTCGGCTCGGTGATTCGCTGGATGTACGGCCACGTCGACGAGGATCTCAAGGAGCCGACGGGCCGATGACGTCGATGCGGAGTTGATCGAGCCGGTCGCGGTGCGACTGCGCAAGGTGTTTGGATCGCGCCCCCGGGGCCGCATACTCGGCGAAGTACTCGATGCGATGGGACTCGGCCAATCAGTATCTCTTCGATTCGGTCGGACAGGTCCCAGGGACCGCTGGCACAACGACCGTGTGGCGCTCGTCGGCGACGCGGCCTGGTGCGAAACGATGTACTCCGGGCTCGGAGTGTCGTCGGCGCTGGCCGGCCCCGATCTGCTGGGCACCATGCTCGACCGCTACCCCCGATGATCTGAATTCGGCTCTCGCCGAGTGGGAGCGCGCTGCGGCCGTTCATCGACGCCTATCAGAACTTCGGGCTCACCCAGCGTTTCTTCTTCACACCCGAAAATCGCAAGGAATTGCTCTTACGTCGAGGGCTTGCCCGGCTAGTCCACACGCCGTTCACCCGAACACTGCTCGCCCGCCTGACTCAGGGCAGCAGGACCGCACGCCTCAAAGATCAGGATATCGCCGGGGACGTTGAGAACCAGTCGCTCTAGCGCTGGGGAAAAGCCGTACCGGTGAGGTGCTCGGAGGCGGCCCACAGCTGCTCAGCGACTTCGAGATCGCTGGCAGCTGCCGAGCGGCCGCGCCCGTTTGGCGGATTTATGCGGATGTGGGACGAGGACGCAACGCCTGCACCAGATAGTCGATGCCGGTGAGGACGGTGAGGACCACCGCCAGCCCCATGAGGACCACCGCCGCGGTGTGCCAGTACCCCGTCAACGGCAGCAGATAGCCGGCGATCGCCAACGACTGGACCATGGTCTTAAGCTTGCCGCCCCGGTTTGCCGGGATCACACCATGGCGGAGCACCGAGAAGCGCAGCACCGTGATCCCGACCTCACGCACCAAGATGACCACGGTCACCCACCACGGAAGATCTCCGAGGACACTGAGCCCCACCAGTGCCGCGCCGATGAGCGCCTTATCGGCGATCGGGTCGGCGAGCTGGCCGAATGGGGTGACCAGCCCATAGCGGCGGGCGAGCACGCCGTCGTATCGGTCGGTAGCGATGGCCAGCGCGAATACCCCGAAAGCGGCAATGCGCCAGGAGGATTGGTGCCCGCCCTCGGTGAACAGGACGACGATGAACACCGGTATCAGCACGATGCGCAGCACCGTGAGGATGTTGGCAATGTTCAGCAGAGGCACCGGCGCAGCCGAAGCCTCGGAATCAGGCTGGGTTTCCGGTGGCATCGGCACGTCAAACAGCCTATCTGTTCTGGAGCTGGCTACTGTTCACGCATGAGCGCTGAAGGTACATCCGGCATCTCAGGGAATCCGGGGCACACGACCCCCACGGTGACCGTTCGCCGGTCCCGTACCTCCGATGTGCCCGCTATCAAGGCGCTTGTCGACGTCTACGCCGGACGGATCCTGCTGGAGAAGAACCTGGTGACGCTGTACGAGGCGGTCCAGGAGTTCTGGGTGGCCGAACTCGGCGGAGAGATCGTCGGCTGTGGCGCCCTGCACGTGCTGTGGTCGGACCTCGGCGAGGTGCGCACCATCGCGGTGCACCCCAGGCTCAAGGGGGCCGGAGTCGGGCACGCGATTGTCAGCCGCCTGCTCGATGTCGCCAGAGATCTGGAACTCAAAAGGGTGTTCGTGCTGACTTTCGAGGTCGACTTCTTCACCAAACACGGATTCAGCGAGATCGAGGGCACCCCGGTGACCGCCGAGGTGTACGAGGAAATGTGCCGGTCCTACGACACCGGTGTGGCCGAGTTCCTCGACCTGAGCTACGTGAAGCCGAACACGCTGGGCAATACCCGGATGCTCGTCCACCTCTGATTCCGCGCATCGGGACCTTTTCAGCACGATCGTCGGCCAAGATCGAGGCATGCCACGACTGCGCCAGGTGTCCCGCGCCGAAACCGACGACCGACTTGTCCATCGCATGTATGACCAGATTTTCGGCGACCGCGATCCGGTCACCGCTCCGGGAACCACGACCGGCACCCCGGGTGACTGGTGGACGGTCTTTGCGCTCGTACCCGACGCCCTGAAGCACTCGGTCCAGGGTTTCGCGTTCTACCGCAGCCCCGATCGCAAGCTGGACCCGGTTCTGCGTGAGCTTGGACAGACCCGGGCCGGCTGGGCACGCCGCAGCCAGTTCGTCTTCTCCCAGCACTGCAAGTCGTGCCGCATTGTCGGCATCTCGGAGGAGATGATCGCCGCGATCCCGTCGTGGAGTACGGCCGAGTGCTTCACCCCTGTACAGCGCGCCGTGCTGGCCTACACGGACTGCTTGGTGCTCGACGGCGGCCGGGTACCCGATGGCGTGTTCACCGCACTGAAGGCCCACCTCTCCGATGAGGAAATCCTGGAGCTCACCTACATCACGGCCATGTACGAGATGCACGCGGTGATGAGCACGGCGCTGCGTTTGGAGTGGGACAACCGCGACGAGCCGATCGTAGAAATCGCGGCTCCCGAGGGGTTCACATCCTTCGATGTGGGCGACGCCATCGCACTGCGGCGCGACGAGTAGTGACTCAGCGCCGTATCTGTGCGTGCTCGGCGAGCACTGCCACAACATCGGGATGGCCAGGTACCCACTGACCCGACATCGCGTGTGTCGTCGTTACGCTGGCTGGCTCCTTGACTCCTCGAATCTCCATGCAGCCGTGGGCCGCGGTGATGAAGCAGGCAGCACCAACCGGTGAAAGTTCTTCTTGCACTGCGGTTGTCACCTGGTATCCGATACGCTCCTGCACCTGCAGGCGCCGCGCATAACCGTGGACCACCCGAGCCAGCTTCGAGAGGCCGACAACCTCGCTACCTGCACCCGGCCGGTAGGCAACAGTCGCGACCCCGGTGATGGGCAGCAGATGATGTGCGCACGTGGAGACGAGCCGTATCCCAGCCACGATCACCAGACCGGGATCGCTCGGCGCCGGAAACCGCCGGCGCAGGTGGACGGCGGGGTCCTCGTCGTATCCGGCAAGCGATTCCGCCCACGCCCTGGCCACCCGCCCTGGAGTGTCCTCCGTGTGCTCGTCATTGCCGACTCCAGTCGCCAGCAGTAGATCGGTCACGGCGGACTTCACCTTCTCCACATCGATCATCGAACGGTGCTCCCCTCTCTGTTCATGCGCTCCACGACGGCGACTCGGTCAATTCCGCGGCATTGACATGTGTTTCCGTCACCTTGACGCGGTGGACCGTGACATTGGACCAACCGGCCTCGGCAATGAATCCCGCGGTGACCCGGGCCAGCAGTTCGGAAACGTTCTCGACCGTGGGCCACTCCAAACCGTGCGAGGGGGCGTCGAGGCCAAATCGAAAGAGCTTCGATCGCTCTGCCCGGAGAGCCGGCACAAGCGGGTCCGCGTGTCCGAGCATCGCGCCGTGATCAAGATTGGCGTCGATCCAGTCCCGCAGCCGTGCCTTGAGTATCCCGAAGTCGACGAGGATCCCTTGCTCGTTCAATGCCCCAGCCACCGTAATCTCTGTCCACCAGGAATGCCCGTGCAGGTTGACGCACTTTCCGCCGAGGATGGGCAGCCGATGCGCGGTCTCGAAATTATGGCGCACCGTAACGGTCCGCGTCGTGGTGCGCCCGCTAGCCTGGAACGGCACCAATTCCCTTGAACCAGAAGGCAAGTTTCGTATTTGCGCAAGCTTGGCGACCTGCAACTTGCACCATGGCGACACCGGACGGGTACCGGCGAGCACTTCGTCGCACAGCTGCGTCCACGGCAGCCATCGGTAACCCGCCACTTCGTCCGGGTTCAGAGTCGGGACCTCTGCGATCGTGCCCACATAGACCGGGCAGACTTCGTTCTCAACCACGCCGTTCTCCATGGCTGCCCGATAACGAAAGTCTGGCAGTGCCAGCTGCGGTGATGACATCTGGACACCGAGCTCGTAATGCACCCGTTCGATGATCGCCTCGGCGATATCCACGCCCGGAGGTGGATGTCCGCAGCAGCTGTTGGACCAGGCCCCCGGCCAGGTCCGCTTACTCCAAGCGCGCTGGGTAAGGAGCACGAACCGATAGGACGGATCGAACAGGTAACAAGAAAAGGCAAGGTGCAGTGGAGTGTTGTCGTCATGCACGGTCGCCTTGGGTGCGATGCCGCACGCCCGACCGGCGTCATCCAGGAGCACCACGTCATCAGTCATGGCTGCGCCGTTCCCATCGAATCGGTAAGGCATCGCGAATGTTGACCATCGGCAGAGCCGCCCGCCACGTGGCCGGGTCAGGCAGCACGGGGCAGGTAAATCGTTGCATCAATGCCACCAATGCTTCTTCCAATTCGATTCGGGCCAAGCCGGAGCCGAGGCAGCGGAATATCCCACCACCGAAAATCAGTTGGCGCTTCTGGTGTTTGGCCAGAATGTCGAAGGTGCCCGCACTGTCATACGCTCTCGGATCTCGCGTTGCACTCGGCGGACAGAACATCACGAACTGGCCCGGTTCGAGGGTGAGGTCACGGTAGTCGATCCGCTCGGTGGCGAAGCGGAAAATCGCACGGATCTGCGGCGCAAAACGCAGCACCTCATCGACCGCCTGGCCGATCAGCTCCGGATTTCGATGAACCAGTTCCCACTGCCGCGGGTGGCCGTGAAAAGCGATCAGCGCCCGACCCAACTGACGGGCCACCGATTCCTGACTGGCCCAGGCGATATCCAGGACAAGCCCCTCTGCTTCTGCCCTGCTCAGCAGGTTCGTTCCGGAAACCTCTGCGGCAAGGAAAGATACGAAGTCCTCACCAGGCTCCCGCAGACGAAACTCAAAGAGACCATGGACGTACTTCTTGAGCTGCTCAATACCCTGATCAATGATCGGCAACACCGCAGGCAGGTCACTCCATACGAACACCAGACCGGCATCCTTCGACACCAATCGGAACATCTCATGATCGCCATCCGGAACACCCAGCAAGCGCGCGATTGCCCCGCTGGCATAGGGGGATCCGAATCGCTCCGCGAAGTCGACGATCTCGTCGGCCGGCATATCTTGAGCCAGGTTCTGTGCCAATGTCCGCAATGCTGGGCGCAGCGCCTCAACTCGCTTGGGGCTCAAGCCCGGAGCCGCCACGGACCGTAGGCGCAGGTGGTCTTCCTGTGGGGTGTTGCGCACCGTCGTGATCCACCAGTCATACATCGGACCTGACGTGACCCCGTTCATACGCAGGAACCGGCGACCGTCTAGACCCAGGCGGGGATCTTTGAGAAGCTCGGCGCATTCTTCATAGCGCAGAACAACCGGACCCTGTGGACTCTGCGCGAACCAATACTGCTCGCGGGCCCGATCAACCTCGTCCGAGGCGAGATCGAAGTCCCGACTCAAGAGATCGAGAAATGGCACCGACGGCGCTGTAAGCATTGCGTTCTCCTGCGTAACTATCTGCTGATGAGGACGTAGGCGGCGGGTATCACGGTCGACCAGGCCAGGATTGGCGCGTAGTAAGGCAAATACTTCGTGTATGAGCGCACCACGTCGACACCGTCGGCGACCGGCTTACCGATCACGCGCCGCAAGATGCTGGCGTTGACCGCCAACGCGATACCGACACCGAGTCCATACGGCAGCAGCGCCCACGAGAATCCGCCAAGCTCGAGCACCGCCCACGTGACCAGACCGGCGCCAAGACCTACCAGAACGGTTCCCAGCATAAACGCACGTGTAAGACCAAGAGCGCGAACCGAAGTGAGCACACCAAACTGCTCATCCTCGGGAATGTCCTCGGCTGTTTTAGCCACCATCACGCCGTTGAGAGTCAGACCCATTCCGAAAATCGCCACGAGCGTGAACCATTCGATTGGGTACGGCAATGAACGAATGATGATCAGCCCAGGCACGATCGTGAGGGTGATGTTCAGCACGGGAATCTGCCAGATCCCCCGGCCTTTCAGCCGTAGCGGCGGCAACGAGTACTGGGTTCCAAAGAACAATGCCGCCAGGCCAATACCAACCAGATCCCAGTGCCGGGTGGTGAACATCAGGTACAAACCGAGCACTACGCAGAGCACAATAGTGGCGTTGATCTCACGCCGTACGCGCGTTTCACCCAAACCGAACACCGCAGTGGCCTGCCGCGACTTGTGCGCGAGGTCTTGGTCACGATCAGCCAGGCAGTTCACCATATTGCATATCTGTTCGCCCTGAATGACCAGCACCGCAGCAGCCAAGAATGGCAGGGACACTAGGTCCGTCCACGAATGTGCGCTGAGAAACGCGGCAACCAGAATGGTTGCTACGGTGCTGGAGAGGAACTCTGGACGACGGATGTGTACGGAGTACCGCAGATGTGTACGCCATGATGTCGGCGTCTCTGCGTGGGCAAGTTGATCCATTGTGTGATCACTCTCCTGGCGTGGGCATCCGTTGCGGTTATGCGACACGAGTCGCCATATGCTGGATGAGATTCGAAAATGCCTGGCGTGCGGGATTTTCCGGAAGCTGTAACAAGTCGCTCTGCGCCTGGCCGCCCAGTTCAACAAGCTTTTGTGCAGCGAGTTTCACTCCTTGCGCCTCATTGATGAGAAACAGTGCCTCATCGACGAGACGCGGGTCGTCGATCGGCCCGTGGAGTAGCTCGCGCAGCCGCTGGCCGGCAGGGCTGTCATCGCGCATGGCATAGAGCATCGGCAGGGTGATAATCCCTTCCCGTAAATCAGTACCGATGGCTTTGCCTGACTGCGAGAAATCAGAAGAGACGTCGATGATGTCGTCGGAGATCTGAAACATCGTTCCGAGCAGATCGCCAAATCGGTACAGACAGTCGACATGTTCCTTACGGGCACCGGCAAGCTGCGCCCCCAACTGACCTGCGGCCGCAATGAGCACGCTTGTCTTGCGCCGAATGGTGATCCAGTAATGGGACTCTGGATCGGTCTCCGCAGGAGCCCCCATCGTCTCCTGCATCTGCCCCGCCACCAGCTCGGTGAAGGTCACACCGATGATGTCCATCGCGTGCTCCCCCAATGTGGCCGCGATCCGCAGCACACGGCCAATCAGATAGTCGCCCGCGAGAACAGCGATTTTGTTGTCCCACATCGCATTCGCGGAATGCACACCGCGGCGCACCAGCGCGCCATCCATCACATCATCGTGATAGAGCGTTGCCAAATGAGCGATCTCGATCATCGCCGCCGCGAGCACCACCTGAGGATCGTCGGCACCGGGTCCGAACTGTGCCGCCAGTAACGTGAACAGAGAGCGGAAGCGCTTCCCGCCGGCCCGCGAGAGATGTGACACCGCGTCCAGGACACGCTCGTCGTAGTCGTCCAGCTCAATGGCGAACTGCCGCTCCACATCCTGGAGTCCTTGCCGCGCGATCTGCGTAAGCACCGGATCACCCAGATCAATGCCGCCCACCAAGACTCCGCCGCTAACCGACATGGACGGCCCCCTTCAACGACCTTCTCGGGGATAGCGCGAGGCGCATCCCATGTTTGGGACGAAGCGTTATCTTCGACAACATCTCCACTCGGTGCCCGGGGTCGTGTTCGAACCGATAGTTTTGAATCAGCGCAGCCAACACCAGCTGGCCTTCCATCAATGCGAAATGCTTACCTATGCAGACATGCGGTCCACCGCCAAACGGCACATACGCGCGGTGATGAACACCTGCCGGTTTGTCTCCAACGAATCGAGCAGGTTCGAACTGTCCCGGGTCCCGCCACTGCTCGGGATCACGCCCGATATTGAAGACGCTGATAAGCAGCCGCGCGCCCTTGGGTATCCGATAGCCCCCGAGTACGGTGTCCTCACTGACCAGCCGCGGCAGGATTGGTGCAGAGGGATAGAGCCGCAACGCCTCGCTCACCACCTGCTGCGTGTAGGGCAGGTGCGCCAGGTCATCCAGCGCGGGAAGGCGCCCACCCAGCACGCTATCCACTTCCGCCTCCAACACTTTGCGCGCATTATCGTTCTGCGAGAGCAGATATAGCGCCCAGGTGAGGGTTTGTGCCATCGTCTCGTGGCCCGCGGCAAAGGTCGTGATCACCTCGTCCCGGATTTCGGTATCGCTGAGCCCCTCCCCGGTGTCTGCATCCCGCGCACTGAGGAGCATGTCAAGTAAGTCCCCTCCAGTGCCGGGGTTTCTCCGCCGCGACCGAATCAGCTCATACACAAAATCGTCGAAAGAACCCATCAACTCCCGAAATCGCCGATTGGCCGGAGTCGGCACGATCAACGGGGGACTGAAAGGATTCTGCTGCCGGTTAAATGCGTAGGTCAGGATCTCCTCGACCGATTCCGGTGTGACGATAATGTCAGCATCGGCCGCCCTCATGCCAAACATGCAGCGCGACACAATATCCAGGGTCGCCCGGATGATGACTGGATGGACGTCCACGACAGCGCTGCTTCGGGAAACCTCCGCCAGATCGGCAAGCATGGCCTGCGCGCACTCCACCATCGTGGAGTACATCCCCGCGATGCTGGGCCGCGAGTAAAGGGGTTGCATCATCCGGCGATTGCGTTTCCAGTGCTCATGGTCTGCGGTCGTCAGCAACCCCTGCCCCAGCACCAAACGCAGCGGGCTGGTGTTGCCGAGCTTGCCGTAAACAGCCGTGTTGGCAAGTACTTCGGCGGCAAGCTGGTGGTCCGAGACGCAGTAAACCTGCAATGGGCCAAGACGGTAGCGGACCACTCCCCCATAGCGTTCCCACCCGATCCGGGTCGCTTCGAGAATGTCCCGGCGAAACGCAGGGATGCTCCCCAACAGGGGGGATCCGGGGACCAGCGGCGCCAGCGGGCTATCCGCCCATCCGCTGTCAGCTGCATTAGCTGCAGATTTATCCAGACGCGATCTCGAGAGCCTCATACAAGCAGCCTTCCGCTATGGCGAGAACCACATGTCGACATCCGTGCGATCTAAATCACACGCCACCTGGGGAGGAACACTCCCACAATGCCAGCCGGCATCCAAGGGGATTTAATTTGCTGAATGGTGTGTCAATCGTCACCCTGCCGAGACCTTGACAGCGGGATTTATCCATACTACAAGCGCAGTGATCGTCTCACTGCGCCGACAGTGCAATAACACACGACCTAACTTATGCCTATTTACCTGCGTAGATGGGACACGCCTCATCGCAGGCGTGTGTCGCCGGGTGACGCGGAATTCTCCAGGCGGCGGAGATGGTCCATTGGTCAGAAGATGTCGAGAACTCAGTAAAAGAGTTACTGCGAACGTGTCGACGACTGCAATTCTGGCTAATGCGTGTATCCACTCTTGCGGGATGAGAACCCAACGGGCCCCTCGTCTAGCGGAACCCGCCGAGCACACTCAGGGAAGTACCAACCAAGATCTGCTTCGTTGCTGTAGCAATGAAGCGGCCTGCCGTCGTCAAGCCAGGGCTCCACCATCGACACCCGGAAACGCACCCCGAGATTTAGAAGTCCTCGGGCACTCCGCCGTCGTCTTCGTCCTCCTCGTCGGCTCCCCCACCGCCGCGGATCGAGGCCATCACACTGCCGAGATCCTCGGGTTTGACCATGACCTCGCGCGCCTTGGATCCCTCACTGGGGCCGACGATTCCGCGCGTCTCCATCAGGTCCATGAGACGGCCCGCCTTGGCGAAGCCGACCCGCAGCTTGCGCTGCAGCATCGAGGTCGAGCCGAATTGACTCGACACCACGAGCTCGACGGCCTGCAAGAAGGCGTCCATATCGTCACCGATGTCGGGATCGACGTCGTCCTTACCGGGGCCGCCGCCGACCTTGGCGGCAGTCACGCCCTCGGTGTAGTCGGGCTCGGCCTGTTCCTTGGCGGCGTTGACGACGGCGGAGATCTCCTCGTCGGTGATGAACGCACCCTGCATGCGGACGGGCCGCCCCGCCCCCATCGGCAGGAACAATCCGTCGCCCATGCCGATGAGCTTTTCGGCGCCGGGCTGGTCCAGGATGACGCGGCTGTCCGTCAGCGACGATGTCGCAAAGGCAAGGCGCGAAGGCACATTCGTCTTGATGAGGCCGGTGACGACGTCCACCGACGGGCGCTGGGTTGCCAGCACAAGGTGAATACCCGCGGCGCGGGCCTTCTGGGTGATGCGCACGATGGCGTCCTCGACATCACGGGGCGCAGTCATCATCAGGTCGGCGAGCTCGTCGACCACCGCGAGAATGAAGGGGTACGGGCGGTACTCGCGCTGGCTGCCCAACGGTGTGGTGATCTCGCCGGAACGCACCTTGGCATTGAAGTCGTTGATATGCCGAACGCGGCTCGCCTGCATGTCCTGGTAGCGCTGTTCCATCTCCTCCACCAGCCACGCCAGTGCGGCCGCCGCCTTCTTGGGCGAGGTGATGATCGGCGTGATCAGGTGCGGAATGCCTTCGTAGGGCGTCAGTTCCACCATCTTCGGGTCGATCAGGATCATCCTGACCTCCTCCGGGGTGGCGCGTGCCAGCAGCGAGACGAGCATCGAGTTGACGAAGCTCGACTTACCCGAACCGGTGGAACCGGCGACCAGCAAGTGCGGCATCTTGGCCAGGTTGGCGGAAATGAAGTCGCCCTCGATGTCCTTGCCCAAGCCGATCAACAGCGGATGGTGATCCCTGCGGGTCTCGGGCGCGGTCAGCACATCGGCCAGCCGCACCGTCTCCCGGTCGGTATTCGGCACCTCGATGCCGACCGCGGACTTACCGGGTATCGGCGCGAGCAGACGCACACTGTCGGTGGCCACCGCATAGGCAATATTGCGTTGCAGCGCAGTGATCTTCTCCACCTTGACGCCGGGGCCGAGTTCGACCTCGTAGCGGGTGACGGTGGGGCCACGGTTGAAGCCGGTGACGGCCGCATCGACCTTGAACTGCTCCAGCACCCCGGTGATCGCCGCAATCATCTCGTCGTTCGCCGCGCTGCTCTCTTTCGGCGGGTCTCCCGCGATGAGCAGATCCAGCGAGGGCAGCACGTATGGGCCCTCGACCACCCGATCGACAACGGGCATTTGCGCTTTGGGCTTGGCCTTCTTGGTCGGTTTGACCACCGGCGCCGGCTTGGGTGCGGCGGGAGGCTCGGGGGCCGCGACTCCCTCTTCCTCGAGCGGGTAGTTCTCCATCGGCGTTGTCCCGCGCTTGAATTCGCGAGTCGCCTCGTAGTCGTCTTCCGGCTCGAGATCCTCTTCGTCCCACTCCGAGTCCAGGTCCTCGTCGTCCCACTCGTCATACTCCTGGGGCGAGAACATGTTCCGTAGGGTGTCCGGGATGTCGCGGATCGTGGTGCCGGTCAGCAGCAGTACGCCGAAAACGATCGCCATCACGAGTAGCGGCGCGGCGATCCACGCGGTGAGGCCTTGCGCGAGCGGTCCGCCGATCACGAAGCCGACGAATCCGCCTGCGGCCGAGCGCCCCTCCGGGGAATCGGGGGAACCCGCGAACAGATGCCACAGGCCGAGGATCGGCAGCGCAACCATGGCGAAGCCGAGTAGCAGGCGCGGACGCTCCTCCGGATTCGGCTCGGTGCGCATCAACAACACGGCGATGACAAGAGCGATAACCGGAACCAGCGCCACACCGGAGCCCACCACCGCACGGAAGACATCGTCGATCCAGCCGCCAACCGGCTTGGCAGCGTGGAACCATGAGCTCGCGCCCACCACGAAAGCCAGGCCCAGCAACGCCAGGGCGATACCGTCGCGGCGGTGTCCGTGCTCAATGTCGTGAGCGCGGCCCACGGACCGGAACAACGACCCGACGCCATGGGCGCAGGCATGCCACCCGGTGCGCGCCCCGCGGCCCAACGCCACCAGCGGCGTCGTCCAGTGCTGGCTACGACGCTGAGTGCGACGGCGCGGTGCCGGACGACGGGTCGGCGCGGTGTTACGCGACCGGGGTCCCGATTTGGTGTTCCGGCCGCGTGAACGGCTGACAGTCTTACTCGCCATGGGCGACAGCCTAGTCGCAATAGTCACATCCGCACCATCTGCAACACGGGTAAAACCGCTAGTAAGCAAATGTTTTGTCACCTGCGCGAGGCCGCGCTGAGACCGTCTCGTGACCTGAAAAACCCGGCCTAGCGGTCCGGACGGGGCTTGGTCTCGCCCAGCCACGACTGATTCGCCGCGATGTAGAACTGGTCGCCGTTGTAACTGCTGGCTGAATGACCGCGGAAGCAGTAGACGCCCTCATCTTTCGTGACGGCACATTTGACGGCACGGTAGTTGAAGTAGTTACCCGGCGTGAGCACCGGTGGACGCGTCGCGGAAGTGAACTGCGGCTCGCTGGTGCTGTCGAAATGGGCACGCCAATCGCCCGGGAACCACGCCACCTGGTTCGTGCCTGCGGGCGCCCCGGGGAACGCACCGTTGCAGCCAAAGCTCCCGTCGATCCAGATGGCACAGATCAACCCACGAGGAGTCGCGAACCAGGCCCCGTCGGTGTCATCACGGAGGAACTGCTCAAAATCGGCCTGCTTGAACTTGGTGATGTTGTTGACGTCGGGATACGGATTCGGGTCTCCCGAGATGTCCGGATCCGCCACCGCGGAGGCCACCGATCCGACGAAAAGTCCCAGTGTCAGCGCGATGATGCCCGCCAACCGAGTCAACAGCCGCATCCCAACCCCTCCCGAAATTCGTGGTTACCGAGTCAGCAAAATAGCGAGGCCGATTCTATTGACCCCGCCGACCCCGCGAGGGAAAATCAGCCAGACACTTGACAATGAGTGTTGCCAACATGGCCCGGTGCTCGCTAGCCTGTCCCCATGAGTGGCAATGGCGCCCTATCGACGGTCAGCACCCATCCCAACGACTACTACTGGCGGGCGGGCATGGACCTACGCCCCGCACCTGCCCGGTTGCGATTCGATGCGATGTGGACTCAGTCCCGCAGGGACATCCTGGCGCCGTGGATGGACTTCCACGAGATCCCCAGGGAGACGCCGCGCACCCGGCTGCTGGTCGATCACCTCTGGCAGGGCGACGAACTGATGGACGCGGTCGTGGACCGCATCCGCAAGATGCCCGCACGCCAGGGTCGGGCGATGCTCACCCGAGCCCTCGATCACGGCATCGAGTCGATAGAGAATCCGCCGGCGGAGTTCGTCGCGCTGTTCGAGCAGCTCGACAATCCACCCGCGTGGTATGACCCCGCGCTCTGGGAACGCGGGCGACAGCTGTGGAACAACTCCTCGTTGGCGGCCAAGTTCGGTATGGGATTTGGCGACACCTTCGGCACGTTTGTGGGCGATGAGGTCGCCTACGCCACCGGCGCGACCGGACGATTCGTCAACGACACCCTGCGCCGCAACCTGGAAACCACCGCGTGGTTTCGCAAGATGACTTATCGCGGTGCTCTGGAACGCTCTTCGCAGCCATTCAAGGACACCGTCCTGGTACGTCTGATGCATGCACAGGTGCGTGCCGGACTCCGGCGCTCCTGGGGCGACGAACAGTTCGCCCACCACGGCAACCCGATTTCCAATTCCATGATGATGGGTGCCGCGATGACCTTCGGGCTCATCCCGCCGCTGATCGACCATCAGCACGGGCGCACTCGCAGCACCGCCGATCTTGAAGCCGCCGTGATGTATTGGGCGTACATCGCCTACGTGTTCGGTGTGGCCGAGGAACTGATTCCCAAATCCGTGGCCGAGGGGATGGAGACCATGGACTACATGGTCGCCTACGCCGGCGGCCCCTCCGAATGGACCGACGTCATGATGACTGCGGCATTCGGCTTTGTCGACAAGGGGATGGCGGGACGCATTGGCCGGCTCGTGTTCACTCCGGTTCTCGGTGTCGCCGCGTACTACGGCGGTGAGGATCTGGTGCGGGCACTCGTGCGCGCCACTCCCCTGCGCGACGCCCGGCTGCAGCCGTGGACGTGGCTGACGGGTATCGCGGTACACGCCAACGTCCAGTTGCGCCGCCTGACCGACAGCCTGCCCGGCGCCAAACGCCGTGCACAACAACGCAATGGCGAGCTGCTGTGGTGGTCGGCGACGGTCATCAATCAGGCGCTGGCCAAGCTCGGCGGCATGCACGACACCTCATACACCCACCACGACGCGACGGCGGCGACACCGGCAGGATGCCCGGTGCCGCACGCCCCACGCGTCAGCGCCTAATTCTGGGCACCCAGCCACGTCTTGCCGGGTGACACCATGAACTGGTTCGAGTAACTCGCATAGTTGCCGCCACCGGTGCAGTACACGTTGTTCTCCGGCGTCGTGGCGCAGCGGGTGCTGCCGAGTTCGATGTAGTTGTTGGCCGGCAACACACGCTGTGCCTGCCCCGAGGAGAACCGCGGCTGCCCAGTGTTATCGAAGTGCGCCGCCGACTCTCCCCTGAACCAGCCAACCTGGTTGGCGCCGCCGGGAGCGCCCGCTATGGCACCGGTGCACCCGAAGCTGCTGTCCTCCCAGATCCCGCAGTCCAGGCCGAACGGCGTGGAGAACCATAGGCCGGGCTTGTCGGCGATACGGAACCCCTCGAAATCCAGCTTGGCGTACTTGCTGGTATCCGGGTACGGATTCTTCGGCGGGTCCGCCGCGGCGGGCAGCGCCGCCCCCACCGACATCGCCAAACCTGCTACCGCGCCCACCATCGCAAACAATTTACGCGACATTAATTGCCTCTCCCCTATTTCCCAGTATCGCTACACTACGCAGTCCGCGTGCAGTACCACGTGATAAATCATACACAAGTAGTTAACTGAAAAACCCATCCAAATAGATGCAGCTACCTTTGTGCTTTCGCCTTCCCCTCGCACGTAGATTCATCTATGGTCGGATACATGACCGAGAAGGTCTCCCGTCATGACTACTTCACCGCCGCGTTCGAACTACTGGCCGCGGGCGGGAAACCCGCGCTCACCACGACGGCGGTATGCCGAAGAATCGGCGTGACAACAGGCTCGCTGTACCACCACTTCGGCAGCGGCGCCGGCTTCTACCGGGCCGTCATCGACTACTGGGAGAACGACGTCACTACCGCGCAGCGCCGACGCGTAGACGAGGTGGCCAACCCGCGGGAACGGCTGGTCGTACTGGAACAAGCCGCGCGCGAAGGAGATCACGAGGTCGAGAAGGCCATTCGCGCCTGGGCGATGGCGGACCGCTATGTCGCTGCGGCACAGCACCGCGTGGACCAGGTACGGCACAAACATCTCACCAAGCACTACATCGAGGCCGGGTTCGAACCCGGCCGGGCGGACACCCTGGCCCGCATCGGATTCAGCGTCCTGGTCGGGGCCCAACAGATCGGCACGCGCGTTGATCGCGAGCGTCTCAATGCCGCACTCGACGAGTACTCCGTCTGGATCAATTCGTCGGTGCCGGTGGAGGCGACCACTTCCCGATGACCTTGGTGTAGCGGGACATCAGTCCCAGAGCTTGGTCGGGGAATAGTTCACGAGGGAAGGCTTCACGTGTCCCCGGCCGAGCCGAGAACAGGATTCCCACGGCATCGCCGTTCACCACAACGTTCTTGATCTCAGCGTAGTCACGCAGGACCATGAGCCGAGTGGTCAGAAACGATTGCCCAAGCAAAGCATTCGTCGTTGGACGCAGCACCCAGTACGTAAAGTCTGACGCTCCGAACTCGGCGCGCTGCACCGTCCCAGCCGGGATCGCTTGCATGGACAGCCGAGTACGAGATCGAATTCTCGACGCGATCAGGGCTGCCGCCGCGACCACGACGATCAGGATCACCACACCCGCGAAAACATCAACAAACACGAAGAAGAACGCGACGTACAGCACGGCCCCAACAATCAGAATCCAGACGCCCCATGATCGTGCCACTGTACGGAGCGCGCCCTTGGTAAGTTTGCCTCGTCCATCCTCGGTGAGGACAACCTCGGTGCGGATCGGTAGCCCTGTCACAGGGTGTTGATCGGTCATATCCCTCCCTTGATACCCGCACAGCCTATCGACCGATGGTCACTCGACACCGTTTCGGTACGGTGGAATTCGATCGACTCCCAACGACGAGAGGTGTTCCATGCCCACTGTGGTGGCGTTCCTGTATCCCCAGCCGGACAAGCGCGACGAGGTCCGTGCCGCGCTTCTCGAGACCATCCCCCAGGTGCACGACGAGCCTGGCTGCAATCTCTACTCCCTGCATGAGGCACATGATCGCTTCGTCTTCGTGGAGTCCTGGGCAAGCAACGAGGCCCTGGCGGAACACGGGAAGGCGCCCGCCGTCACCGCGATGTTCGGCAAGGTAGGCCCGCTGCTCAGCCAAGCTCCGGAAATCGTTGTCGCCGAAGCACTTCCAGCAGGCGATCCCGCCAAGGGCGATCTGACCCACTGATATGGGCAAGCTAGACGGCAAGGTCGCCTTTATCACCGGCGCGGCCCGCGGACAGGGCCGCGCCCACGCGATCAAGCTGGCTTCGGAGGGAGCCAACATCATCGCGGTCGATATCTGCGCACAGATCCCCTCGGTCGAGTACCCGATGGCCACCACGGAGGACCTGAACCTGACCGTCAAGGAGGTCGACGCCCTGGGGCGCGTCATCTCGGCACACGAGACCGATGTACGTGACCGGGATGCGCTGCAGGCAGCCTTTGATGCCGGCGTCGAGGCCCTCGGGCCGGTCGACATCGTGATCGCGAACGCCGGCATCGCCACCCTCACTCCCGAAAGCGGCGAGCAGGGCTGGACCGATGTGCTCGACGTCAACCTCACCGGCGTCTATCACACCATCGAGGTGGCCCGGCCGTCGATGGTGGAGCGCGGTGCCGGCGGTTCGATCGTGCTGACCAGCTCGGTAGCCGGACTGACCGGCATGGTGATGAACACCCCGGGCGGGCTGGCCTACACCGCCGCCAAACACGGGTTGGTCGGGCTCATGCGGTCCTATGCCAACATGCTTGCGCCACACAATATTCGGGTAAACACGATTCATCCGGGTGGTGTCGCGACGCCCATGCTGGTGAATCCGGTGACCGAGGAGTTGTTCGCCAACGGCGCGCCCGAAGGCATGTCCGATACCGGGCATGCCTTGCCGGTGGTTCTCATGCCGCCCGAGGATATGGCCAACGCGGTGGCCTGGCTGGTATCGGAGGACGCCCGGTACGTCACCGGTGTCGCGCTCCCGGTCGACGCCGGTTTCACCAACAGGCGCTAGAGGTGGCACGGACAAATCCCGCGGCACAGACCGCATACGGCCCGATGGTCATTGTGGCGATCGAGCAGCACGAGCCGCGCGGGTCCCGGATCGTCGATGACGACCTGGCGGTACGGATCCTGCCCGCCGGATTGCGGTGGTTTGTTCGTGCCACGGCCTGGACGAAGCTGCGGAAACTGTTGATCAGGCTGGGTGAGCGCAGCGGCCAGGGCGCCTGGTCGATCTTCGTGTGCCGTAAGCGCTACATCGATGACCAACTCGCCTCGTGGGCAGGCACAGTGGAATCGGTTGTCAATTTGGGCGCCGGAATGGACACCCGGGGATGCCGACTGGCCCGAAGCTCACCGATACCGGTGTTCGAGGTCGATCAACCGGTGAACATCGCGGCCAAACGGCGCGCGATCCAGAAGGCGGTCGGCGTAGTGCCGCCGTCGGTGCACCTTGTTCCTGTCGAATTCCAGCACGACAACCTGGCCGACGCGCTACGCCGGGCCGGGCACGACGTCACCGCACGTACCTTCTTCATCTGGGAGGGCGTCACGCAATACATTCCCGAACCGGCGGTCCGGTCGACACTCGACTACCTGAGCAGGGCTGCACCGGGCAGCCGTCTGGCCTTCACCTACGTGCAACGCGATTTCATCGATGGTTCGAACCTCTACGGGAACACGATTCTGTACAAAAGGTTTCGGATACGCAGCCAGGTATGGATGTTCGGCCTCGCCCCCGGTGCGGTGACACCCCTGCTCGCCGAGTACGGCTGGCGGGTAGTCGAAGATGTCAGCGGTCCCGATTTCCAGGAGCGCTATCTGACACCCGTTGGACGCGACCTCTCGACCACCGAACTGGAACGGACCGTGCTCGCCGAAAAGATCTAGCCCACCGTCAGCACAGTGGGCACGATCATCGGCTGACGGCGGTACTTCTCGCCAACCCACTTGCCCACCACGCGCCGCACAGCCTGCGCGATGCGGCCGGTATCGGTAACCGACTGTTCGGCAAGAGAATTCAACTCCGCAATAACGAGTTCGGTGACCGGATCGAGCGCCTTGGCATCATCGGAGAAGCCGCGTGAGAACAGCTGCGGCCTGCCGACGGCACGCCCGTCACTGCGCACCGCGACGGTGATCGCGATGAATCCCCCGCCACCCAGGGCCAGGCGCTCTCCCACAGTGACATCAGATACGTCACCGTCGACCAGGCCGTCGACAAACATCTTGCCCACCGGCACACGACCGGAGATGCGCACGCGCTCGTTGTGCAGGTCGACACTCACACCGTTCTCCGCCAGCACGATTCGGTTGTCGTCCACACCGGTCTTGACGGCGAGCCCCGCATTGGCACGCAGGTGCCGCCAGGTGCCGTGCACCGGCATCACATTGCGTGGCCGCACCGCGTTGTACAGGTACAGCAACTCCCCCGCGTAGGCGTGGCCCGAAACATGGACCCGTGCATGGGTATTCGTGACCACCCGGGTGCCCACCTTCGCGAGAGCGTCGATGATGCCGTAAACCGCCTCCTCGTTTCCGGGCACCAACGACGAGGACAGGATGACCAAATCGTCGGTGGTGAGTGTGATCTGGCGGTGGTCGCCACGTGCCATCCGCGACAGCGCCGCCATCGGCTCACCCTGTGTACCGGTGGTGACCATCACAACCCGTTGCGGCGCAAGCTCGTTCGCGGCTTCCACGTTGATAAGATTGCGATCATCGATATCGAGGAAGCCCAGATCGCGCGCAATGCCCATGTTGCGCACCATCGATCGGCCTACCAGTGCGACGCGCCGGCCGTGCGCCACCGAGGCGTCGATGATCTGTTGCACCCGGGCCACATTGCTGGCGAAACACGCGATGATCACCCGTCCGCGGGCGGTCTCGATGAGCCGGTTGAGCGTCGGGGCGATCTCACTCTCCGACGGGCCCACACCCGGAATCTCGGAGTTGGTGGAGTCGACGAGGAACAGGTCGACTCCCCGGTCGCCCAGCCCGGACAGTCCCGGCAAGTCGGTCGGGCGGCGGTCCGGGGGCAGCGGATCAAGCTTGATATCGCCGGTGTGCAGGACCGTCCCGGCCTCGGTGTGCACGGCAATGGCAAGGGCGTCCGGAATGGAATGGTTGACCGCGAAGTACTCGCATTCAAAGGCGCCGTGGGTGGACCGCTCCCCCTCGGCGACCTTGACGAATCGCGGGGTGATGCGGTGTTCGCGGCACTTGGCCTCCACCAGCGCCAGCGTGAACGCCGAACCGACGACGGGGATATCGGGGCGCATCTTGAGCAGGAACGGGATGGCCCCGATGTGATCCTCGTGCGCATGCGTGAGGACCAGCGCCTCGACATCGTCGAGGCGATCTTCGATAAGGCGGATGTCCGGGAGAATCAGGTCCACGCCGGGCTCTTCATGACCCGGGAAGAGCACTCCACAGTCGATGATGAGCAGACGGCCACGCAGCTCGAAAACCGTCATGTTGCGGCCGATTTCGCTGATACCGCCCAGTGCAGTGACACGCAGCGCGCCCTCGGCGAGCGGTCCGGGCGCACGCAGGTTATCGGGTGGGGTGAGAGCCACCTACAGCACCCCGGCAGCGCGCATATCCACGGCCAATCCCTCGATCTGCTCCGGGCTCGGCGGAACATTCGGCAGGCGGGGATCGCCCACCTCGATGCCCTGCAACCGAAGCCCGGCCTTCACGGCCCCCACGGCACCCAGACGCCTGCAGGCCTCGGTCACCGGCGCGACCTGCGCATTGAGCTTGCGGGCCGTCTCTACATCGCCGGCGTTGTAGGCGGCCAGCAACTCACGCAGCGGCCCCGCGACGAAATGCGATATGACGCTGACGAATCCGACCGCGCCCACCGACAGCCAGGGCAGGTTCAGCGGGTCGTCACCCGAGTAGTAGACGAGGTCGGTACCGGCGATGACCTGAGCACCGCCATGTAGATCACCCTTGGCATCCTTGACCGCCACGATGTTCGGGTGTGCGGCGAGCTCACGGATGACGTGGAAGTCGATCGGGATGACCGAGCGCGGCGGAATGTCGTACAAGATAACGGGCACATTCACCGCGTCGGCGACTGCGGTGAAATGTGCCAGCAGCCCGGCCTGTGAGGGTCGCGAGTAGTACGGGGTGACGACCAGCAACCCATCGGCCCCCGCGGCCTCGCACTCACGGGAGAGCTTGATGCTGTGCGCGGTGTCGTAGGTGCCAGACCCGGCGATGACACGCGCGCGGTCGCCCACGGCGGCCACCACCTCGCGCAGCAGGGTCAGCTTCTCGGCGTCGGAAGTAACGGGGGACTCGCCGGTGGTGCCGGAGAGCACCAGCCCGTCACACCCGGCGTCGACCAAATGCGCGGCCAACCGGACCGCGGTATCGACGTCAAGGGCGCCATCGGCATCAAAAGGAGTCACCATCGCGGTGAGCACGGTGCCGAGCCGCGCCACTGTTTCGCCTGCTGTCACGGCATGAGAATACCCGCCGCGACCAAGTGAATATGCCGTGACCCGTGTGTCTTATCCCTCGTAAACCAACGGGGAGATCGCGACCTCGGTGCCGTCGGCCAAGGTTGCGATGTCGAAGTCGCCAAAGATCGACGGCGCCAGGTCGGCGAGCTGACGCAGGCAGGCTATCGCCAGCCGGCGAATCTCCACGTCGGCGTGCTCGCTGGCGCGCATGGCGATGAAGTGCCGCCAGGCCCGGTAGTTCCCGGTGACGACGATGCGGGTCTCGGTGGCATTGGGCAGCACCGACCGGGCCGCCTGTCGCGCCTGCTTACGCCGCAACACGGCATTGGGGACGTCGGCGAGCTTGGATTCCAGCTTCTCCAGGAGCTCGACGTAGGCCGCACGGCTGGCATCGGTGGCCGTGCGCAGCAGCTCCACCAGCTCGGGATCATCCTCGACGGCAGGCGGTAGCACCACGTTGGAGTCCGCCTCGGGGACAAATCGCTGCGACAGCTGCGAGTAGGAGAAGTGGCGGTGGCGGATCAGCTCGTGCGTGCACGACCGGGAGATTCCGGTGATGTAGAAGGTGACCGAGGCGTGCTCGAGCAGCGAGAGATGTCCCACCTCGATGACGTGGCGCAGATAGCTCTCGTTGGTGGCGGTGCGCGGGTTGGGCTTGGACCAGCTTTGATAGCAGGCCCGGCCGGCGAATTCGACGAGCGCCGAGCCGCCATCGGCATCGGTACTCCAGTCGATATCCGGAGGTGCGATGAAGTCGGTCTTCGCTATCAGCTGCACGCGCAGCGGCACGATCTCTGCCACGCGCCACACCCTATCGGCGGTCGTGGCCGACCGATCACCGGCACAAGCCCGCCGACGGTCTCGATATGCATTCCGCAACTCCCCCAGCTAGCTTTGACGTGTGCGCATCCTCGAATGGCAAACCGGCGATCGCGATGAGCTGCGAGGCTTCATCCGCCAGTATCTCGTCGCCGGCTTCTGGTCACGGGACGAGGTAGCAGAGTCTGTCGCCGAGTGGGTGGACGATTCCGGCCAGGTCGATCCCGATGAGGCCGCGGCCCTGGTGCAGCAGATGTGGAACGAGCGTCTCGCCGAACAGGCGACGTGGGCCGACACCGGCGACTACGGCCGGCTCCAGTACACGTTCGCCCACCTGGAATCCGAGGGCATCCTCGCGCGCATGTGCTTCGCCTGCTGCAGAACCTGCGGCACCTCCGAGATCGACTTCGAGCGCACCATCAATCCGGATCCGCCCGATTGGTACCGCTACCACCAGTGGGCTTTCCACGAGCAAGATGCACTGCGCCTTGCCGACGACAATCCAATTCTTTACTTGGGGTACAGCGCGTTTCGCGCCCACCCTGGGTTGCCGACAGACCTGCTGGAGGCGTATCAGCGCAACGAGCCGGATGCCGAGGCCCAGGTTCACGAACGAACCGACGCCATCGTGGGCCGCCGCATTGTGCAACTGGCGCAGCACTTCGGCCTGGACACGTCGTGGTCCGGGTCGGGGAAGGCCAGGATCGAAGTGCACGCCGATCAGTGGCGCAAACCGCTGCCGGTCGGCTCCCCGCCGACGCGATAGGCCCCACCTTTACGATCGGCCGGTGAGCTCCTGGACGCTCGGACCCGAGCACGGCACGCTAACCCTGCGCACCGGCGTCACCGGACGCGCGGCCCGGATAGGCCACCGTCTCACGATCGTCATGGACTCCTGGACCATCTCGGTGGAGGAAGCCGATGGCCAACCAGCGTCCGCCACCCTTGTTGTCGATGTGAACTCCCTGCGAGTCGACAGTGGCGAGGGCGGCCTGACACCCCTGAGCACACCGGAGAAGGCAGTCGTGCGGGCCAACGCGCTGAAGACACTGGATGCCAAGCGATTTCCCACTATCGAATTCCGTGCCGAGACGATCACCGAGGCGGTCGCGGGCTATCGCATGCATGGCTCCCTGACCATTCACGGGACAACCCAGATGGTCGATATCGACCTTGCCGCCACCGACGACGGTGAAGGCAAGCAGCTGAGCCTGACCACGGAGGTGTCACAGCGGGCCTATCGGGTGAAGCCGTTTTCGATGGCGATGGGATCACTGAAGGTCGCCGACCTGGTCACCGTGTCGTTCGAAGGACGCCGCCCAGGGGCTTGACCACGTCACCGCGCTTCCCGACGGCGACGCCCTCAAGACCGAGCCACGACGCCATGGTGCGGAGCTGTTCGGCCAACGGCCCGGCGATGCGCGAGGGATCCTGCCCCTGTTCCGCGAACGCCCCGATGGCGTTGAGGGTCCCGGCCGCACGATCGGCCTTGAGGTCGACCCTGCCGACAAGATGCCCGTCGAGCAGAAACGGCCAGACGTAATAGCCGTACTGCCGCTTGGGTGCCGGGGTGTAGATCTCGATGCGATAGTGAAAGTCGAAGAGGCGCTCGACCCTGGGACGGAAGAAGATCAGCGGATCAAAGGGGCACAGCAGCGCGGTGCCACGATCCACGCGTGGAATCGTCTGCCCGGGGTCCAGATAAGCCGGCGCGTTCCACCCGTCGACGGCCACCTTCTCCACTTCCCCCGCATCGGCGAGCGCGGCCAGCGCCGGTTTGATCTGTCCCGCCGCGAGCCGGAAGTAGTCGCGGATGTCAGCTTCAGTTCCCAGGCCCAGCGCACGCACCGCCCGGCGGGTGAGTTCCAGCACCGCCTCCTCATCGGAGACCTCGCGTCGGTAGATGTCCGCGGGAATCACCTTGTGCGCCAGCTGGTAATGCCGCGAGAACCCGACGCGTTTATCGGTGGTCAGCTCACCCGAGGAGAACAGGGCTTCGGCAATCCACTTGGTCTCGCTGCGGTCCCACCACGGGCCCTTGCGTCCCGGTGCTTCCCGCTCCAGGTGGGCCTCGATCTGTCCGGCCGTGCACGGCCCGAGCTCGGCGACGGCGGCGAGAACCTCCTCGACCAGGCGCGGATTCTCCTCAACGAACTTTCGCGCCCATCGCCCATGCTGGTACTCGCGCATACGCCATCGCATCAGCGGCCAGTCCTGGATGGACATCAGCGCCGCCTCGTGCGCCCAGTACTCGATGAGTAGCCGTGGCGTGCGCGCGCTGTGACTCCAGGCGGCGTCGTCGAGAAGCGTGCGATCGTAGGGCCCGAGCCTGCTGAACACCGGCGCATAGTGGGCACGCACCGCGACCGATACCGAATCCAGCTGCAGCACCTGGATTCTTGAGATGAGCTTGCGCACGTGCGCACGGGTCACCGAAGTCGCGGACGGACCGGTGAAGCCCTGCGCCGCGATCGCGATGCGGCGCGCCTGCGCGACGTTCAATGTCGAGCGGCTCAACGCGTTCCCACAAGGCGGGCCAGCCAGTCGGCGTCGGACGGGTCCACCATCTCCCCCGAGCTGTCGATGACGGCGGGGACGCCGCCCAGGCCGTGATCCGTCAGCTGCTGCTCATTACCCGCTGTTCGTTGGCGATCGGCATCGCTGACCTGAAGAGATGAAATATCGTGCAGCACATCGCCCGTCACTCCGACCCCGGCGGCAATGTCGCTGATCTGGAGATTGGTGAGGTTGCCCACGCCTTCGGCCGGTTGCCTCCGGAACATCTCACCGATGAAACCCTGGATCACAGGGTCCGCGGCACCCGACCTGTCGATCAGGAACAGGGCGGCCGCGGCCCGCGACGAATAGTCGCCACTGGCCGAGATCGGGTCCAGAAAGCTCACCGGTCGATAGGTCACCTGCAGTCGTCCCTCGGTGACGTACTTCGTGATCTCCTCGCCGTATTCGGCTTCGAATCGCTGGCAGAACGGGCATTGAAAATCGACGAACACGGTGATCCCGGTGGCGACGTCACCGGCGCCGCCCACCGTCACACCGGCGCCCTGGCTACTCCCCCAGCCCGCCGCCTCCGCGGGTGCCGACGCGGTTCCGTCAATGACGCGACTGCAGCCGGTGAGCACCCACACCATGACGGTCACGAGAAGCAGGGCACGCTTCACCCATCGACCTTCCGGTAGCTCAGGAACTGGTACCTCAATCCGGATGCGCTTGTCTGCCAATCATTTCCCTCGACCACCCAACTCTCGTCGAGCTCCGGCGCGAGGGCATCGCCCGGCACATCGGCGTCCACCACGGTCACCTCGCATCGCTGCGCCAACGGCAGGAACAGCCGGTAGATTTCCCCGCCTCCGATGACCCAGGGGGCCTCATCGGAGGCAGCCAACGCGGCGTCCAAGCATCCGACGGCCAATGCGCCGTCCGGTTCGAACAACGCATCCCGGGTGAGCACGATATTGGGCCGCCCCGGCAGCGGCCGAACACTGGAGGGCAGCGACTCCCAGGTCTTGCGCCCCATGATCACCGTGTGCCCCATAGTGATTGCCTTGAAGCGCGTCTGATCTTCCGGTAGCCGCCACGGGATGGCGCCATCCGCACCGATGACGCCGTCGCGGGATTGTGCCCAGATCAGCCCGATCGTTCCCGTCATACCGCGACAGGCGCCTTGATGGCCGGATGATGCTGATAGTTCTCGACCGTGATGTCCTCGTATTCGTAGTCGAAAATCGAATCACGCTGCGCCAGAACCAGCCTGGGATACGGATAGGGATCGCGGCTGAGCTGCTCGGTGACCTGCTCGACGTGGTTGTCGTAGATATGGCAGTCACCGCCGGTCCACACGAAGTCGCCCACTCCGAGCCCCGCCTGTGCTGCCATCATGTGGGTGAGCAGCGCATAGCTGGCGATGTTGAACGGAACTCCGAGGAACAGGTCGGCGCTGCGCTGATACAGCTGGCAGCTCAGCTTGCCGTCGGCGACATAGAACTGAAAAAAGGCGTGACAGGGTGGCAGCGCCATCTGCGGGATCTCGCCGACGTTCCAGGCCGAGACAATGTTGCGGCGTGAATCGGGGTCGGCGCGCAGCAGGTCGAGCGCAGCACTGATCTGGTCGATGTGCTCCCCCGACGGGGTGGGCCAGGATCGCCATTGCACCCCGTACACCGGACCCAACTCGCCTGCCTCCGATGCCCACTCGTCCCAGATGGTGACCCCGCGCTCCTGGAGCCAGCGGACATTGGATTCGCCGCGCAGGAACCACAGCAGCTCGTAGATCACCGACTTCAGGTGAACCCTCTTGGTGGTGATCAGCGGGAAGCCGTCGTCCAGGCGATAGCGCAGCTGGTGACCGAAGACGCTGCGCGTGCCGGTGCCGGTGCGATCCGACTTGGGCGTGCCCTGGTCGAGCACGAGACGCAACAGATCCTCGTAAGGAGTGGGAACGGGCACGCGGCTAGCTTACTTCCCGGCTCCGACGATGCCGGGTCCCCGACGCACCGAGAGCGCCCTGCACAGAGCGCCTTCTATCGTTTCGCAAGTGTGTGAACCCGCGCGACGATGTCCGCGCGCAGCACGCGCAGCTGTGTATCGGTCAGCGATTCGGCGGGGAATTTGCACACGATGGTGAACTCGTCGCCGATGGAGTAGACCTCGTAGCGGGATGCCTGCGGCACGGATGCACCGTCCGTGATCGTGGTTCGCGGCGTGCTGAGCTGGGCGTCGAAGTCCTCCAGGAACAGCTCCGCCGGCAAGGGCGGGATGGGCAGAATTCCAGGATTGGTGATCCGGATGAATGGCCCGAAATCACCCGCCAAGAACCCGTCACCGATGTGGTGCACGCTCTGCAGGAGAAATCCGCTGTCGATGTCCTCGTGGATTTGACGTGCCACTTCGGCGCCGATCTGCACAGGGTCATCGTTTACGCGGACCATCACTTGACTTCGCGCGATCATGATTCCGTTGGCGATCTCGCCGAGTTCGGCGGGAGGTGTCAGGTGCTTGCGATAGTCCACGAGTGACTCGAAGCCCAGGTTCACCGGCGCATCGTCGTCGACCGGGATCAGCGCACGTTCCGCCAGTGCGATGACACCGGTGATGAGCGTGTTCACGGTCGTGTGGCGTTGCCGCGCCGCGGCGCGCAACGCGGCGGACACCTCCGAGTCGAAGCGTTGCTTCCACCCCAGCACGGTTCGCGGTGCGGTGGGGTTTTCCTGCGGCTGACCGCCCCAGGCCGTGTCGCCGAACCAGTGTTTGACCGGAAGCGTGGTTCGCAGCAGGCCCCGGCTCTCCATCGCGGACTCCGGGGCCACTGGAATCGGCTGGCGTTGCGCCTGAGGAGCTTCGCCCGTCATCACGATATGGGTGTAGAGCTCCCACAATTCGTGGAAGTAGACGTAACTCAGGCGCGCGTCCGCGATCGAATGATCTACCCCCACCGCGACCGCGCTACCGGCTTCCCGTGGATGGACCAGGACCGCGAACGTTCCAGCATCGAGCGAAAGCACCGGCAGCGTTGCGACATCGTCGAGCGGCTCAGCCCGCATGGATACCGCGGAGGCTCGTACGGGCTCGGTGGTGACCCGAAAGCGACGGCCGACGGGATCGACGCGTGCCGCGAGGAAAGGGTGCTTGCGTTGCAGAACCGTCGCTGCGGCACTCAATGCGGCGACGTCCAGGTCACCCCGCAGCCAGGCCACGTACCAGATGGTTGTGTACTTGCGCAGATGGTTCAATTCCGACTCTGCCACCGAGAGCATCCGCTGAATATCGACGGTTTCGGCCGTGCGTAGTGTGACGTTCAAGGCGAATTCCGATTTCATATGGACTGAATAGATGAGCGTTATTCTATGTCCGTGATATGGATACTCCGCATATCCAGAGATTCATCTCTATTAATATTTCGTAATCTCCGGAGCCCGATTTAACAGACTATTCCGAATATGACAGATTCGAATGTGCCACCGAATTGCCAACCCTGCGGCTACGAGGTTTCCGAGGATCGATGTCGCAGTCTTCCACCCAGGCTGTGTAGCCCGCGCAGCGTCGTGCGCAGCGCATAGAACCCCGCGACCAGCGTCAATGCCAACATCACCAGGAACATGACCAGCCAGTTGGTCCGGGTGTGCTCGATGTTCCACCAGATCACGGTGAACAGAACGGCCCCGACGAACACCAGGATGTCGCGCCAGCTGCCCCCGTAGGAGAAAGCGGCCTCGCGCAACGAACGGCTGCGATCGGTGCTGGCGATCAGATCGTCGATCCGCTGATCGATGGTGCGCTGGAACGCGGCGCGACGTTCGGTCTGCTCCACGGGGATGCGATCGAGCAGATCGAGGTCTTTGGCGATCAACGCCCGGAAGTCCGGGGGCTTGAGATTGCCCGCCACCGCTCCCAGCAGGGCACCCCCGGCGATGGGCGCGGCCCCCAGGGCAAGTTCGGCAAGTCCGGGCATGCCAGTCTCCTCAATGCATCAAGATCGCGGCGAGCGTGCCGCCAAGGTTATAGGCCTGCTCGCGCACGGATGCGTCGATCGGCCCAACCACCTCGAGCACGTCAGCCGCCTTCTCCAGCGCCAGTCCGGTCACGATCTTGTCCACCGCGGATGCCGCGCCCACCGTGTCGTTGTTGCCGTGCACCCACACGCCATAGGGGCGTGCGGCGACATGGTCCAGGCTCGGGTAGTAGACGGTGTCGAAGAAGTGTTTGAGGGCACCGGACATGTACCCAAAATTCGCGGTGGTGCCAAACAAGTAGCCGTCGGCGTCCAGCATGTCGGGGATCGTCGCGGCAAGAGCGGGCCGGGCGACCACCTCGACTCCGGAGATGTCGGGGTCCCTCGCGCCCGCCAGCACCGCCTCCAACAGTTCTCGGGTCGCCGGCGACGGGGTGTGGTGCACCACCAGCAGCCGCATCATCGGGCCGCGTCCTGCTGCATCTCTACGGCGGTGCGCATGGTCTCGCGCGCACGGCCCCGGTCCCCCGCATAGTCATACGCGCGCGCCAGCCGGTACCACCCCACCCAATCGTCGGGTTCTGCCTCGACCTCTGCCTTCACCGCCACAAAGAGCGCGTCGGCGTCCTCACGATTGACGCGCCCCGACGGCGTCCTACGCAGAGCGCTCACATCCAGATCACGCCCCAACTCGATGGCCAGACCCGCGAGCCGCTGATGCGCGAAACCCGCACGCAACGTGGCGATCATCGCCCACACACCGATGAACGGAAGGATCAGCACGCCAATACCCATACCGATCGCCGCGGGCTTCCCGCTCTCGATCAATGCGACACCCATTCGACCCAGGATCAGGAAGTAGACGACCATCGCCGCACACATGAATGCGATGAGGATCTTGATCCGGGCTGCGGCGGACACTACAGCTCCAGCAGGGGCTCGATGCCGATCGTGAGGCCGGGCCGGGCCGCGACGTTACGCACCGCCAGCAGCACACCCGGCGCGAAGGACGACCGGTCGATGCTGTCGTGGCGGATGGTCAAGGTCTCACCGGTCGTACCGAACAGCACCTCCTGATGGGCAACGAGTCCGGCCACACGCACCGCGTGCACCCGCACCCCATCGACATCGGCGCCACGAGCTCCCTCGATCCCGGTGCTGGTCGCATCGGGGCTTGGCGGCAATCCCTGACGCGCCTCGGCGATCAAGCGTGCCGTTCGCGTCGCTGTCCCGGAGGGAGCGTCCGCCTTGTTGGGGTGGTGCAGCTCAATGACCTCCACAGATTCGAAGAATCGGGCGGCCTGCTGGGCGAATTTCATCGACAGCACGGCGCCGATCGCGAAGTTCGGGGCGATCAGCACAGCCGTTCCCGGGCTGTCCGCCAACCAGGCCCGCACTTGGTCCAGCCGCTCGTCGGTAAAGCCGGTGGTGCCGACCACGGCATGAATACCGTTGCCTATCAGGAACTTCAAATTGTCCATGACGACGTCGGGATGGGTGAAGTCGATGACGACGCGGGCGGCGGTGAGCGCCTCCAGCGAGTCGTCCTTGTCGACGGCGGCCACCAGGTCAAGATCGTCCGCCGCCTCCACGGCCTGACACATGGCCTGGCCAACCTTGCCCTGCGCTCCAAGCACTCCGGTCGCGATGTTAGTCACGCCGGTCACCCTAATCCTCGACGCCAAGACGGCGGATGCGACGCCCGACTACGAGCGCCAAAACCACGCACATCAAGAGGGTGGTGTTGCCGCACCGAGGGAAGTTCACCAGGACGCCACACGGCATTCACTCGAGCTACGCAGTGTCTATCACTCGATCGATTTGCCAGGCGCGGATGTCAACTCCTGGTTGAGCCCCTTTTTTGGTCCCACAATCGGGTGTAATCCTCGTCGGCCGAGCAACCGGCTGTGACGGTAATCACGACTCTGGCAACCATTTGCCGGGGCCACGCGATGCTCTCAGGTTCCTCTCAGAAACATATCCCTAGCTGCGATACGACCAGTTTGAAGCCCACACTGGTACTCTGGAACCCATGTCGGGCCGCAAGCGATACGCGCGTGTGGGTGGCGTCGCGATTGCCCTCCTTGCGACCCTGTGTTTCCTCGGACCGGCCACACACGGGCAGACGTTCGGCTGGCGAACAGCGATCGTGGGAACTTCGCCAGCATCGAACCTGCTGCCCGAAGAGGTCCATGAGCACGTCAAGAGCCCGCTGAGCGCGACCGCTACGCGCATCCGCCAGCAACCCACCTCGATACCGGTTCCGGCCGCAATCGTGATGACGGCGCTCTTGGGCGCCACCTTGTTGGCGCTCCTGGTCTCACGAGGCTTCATGTTCTCGCGAGCCCCCGACAACTTGGGACGACAACGCCTTATCACCCTCGGGATAGATCGACGCTGAGTCGTCGCCGTGACGGCAACGACGCCGTCAGACGCGTCTCATCCACTGATCTATCCACTTCGTCGCGCACGCGTTTAGCCGCAGCTGCCGCGACCCTTCATCCCGATAGGGCTTACCGATCATGACGACTTCCGTCACCGAGCAGGCTTCGAAGCCGTCGTTACTGCAGAATCTGCGGCACGACCTCCCGGCCTCCCTCGTCGTATTCCTCGTCGCACTGCCGCTTTCGCTCGGCATCGCGATCGCCTCCGGTGCCCCGCTGATGGCGGGTCTCATCGCGGCCGTGGTCGGTGGCATCGTCGCCGGCGCCATCGGCGGATCACCGCTGCAGGTCAGCGGCCCGGCCGCCGGCCTGACCGTCGTAGTGGCCGAGCTCATCAACAAGTTCGGCTGGCAGATGACCTGCCTGATCACCATTGGTGCGGGCCTGCTGCAGATCCTGTTCGGGCTGAGCCGGATCGCCCGCGCCGCACTCGCCATCGCACCGGTGGTGGTGCACGCCATGCTCGGCGGTATCGGCGTGACCATCGCGCTACAGCAGATCCACGTCCTCATGGGCGGCACATCGCAGAGCTCCGCCTGGCAGAACCTCAAGGCGTTGCCTCAGGGCGTCCTCAACCACCATCTGCCCGACGTCATCATCGGTGTGATGGTGATCGCGATCCTGCTGCTGTGGCCCAAGCTGCCGCCCAAGATTCGCATGATCCCCGGTGCCCTGATCGCGATCGTGGTCGCGACCGCCTTCGCGGCGCTCACCAACTCCCCAGCGGAGCGGATCTCCCTGTCGGGTAACTTCTTTGACGCTCTCAGCCTGCCGACCCTGACCGGACCTGTCGATGGCGACTGGGCCGGAGTGCTCTTGGGTGTGCTGACCATCGCCCTCATCGCGAGTGTCGAGTCACTGCTGTCCGCGGTCGCCGTCGACAAGCTGCACACCGGTCCCCGGACCAACTTCGATCGCGAAATGATCGGCCAGGGCAGCGCCAACATGGTGTCCGGCTTCCTCGGCGGCCTGCCCATCACCGGCGTGATCGTCCGCAGCTCGACCAACGTGGCGGCGGGCGCGAAGACTCGCGCTTCGGCCATCCTGCACGGTGCCTGGGTACTGCTGTTCGCCTCGCTGTTCAGCAGCGTGGTGCAGCTCATCCCCAAAGCCGCACTGGCCGGCCTGCTGATCGTCATCGGTGTCCAGCTGGTCAAGTTGGCTCACATGAAGCTCGCTTGGCGCACAGGCGATTTGGCTGTCTATGCCATCACCATGATCAGTGTCGTGTTCCTCAACCTGCTCGAAGGTGTCGGCATCGGGCTCGTGGTGGCCATTGGCATTCTGGTGGGCTGGGTCATGCGGGCGCACATGGACGCCAGGCCATTCGGCACTGAGGGATCGCGGCAGTGGCATGTCGAGCTCGACGGCACGCTGAGCTTCCTGTCGCTCCCCCGACTGACCAAGACGCTCAGCACGGTTCCCCCGGGCGCACATGTCACGCTGGCGATCAACGCCGACTACGTCGACCATGCCATCTCGGAGGCCATCTCCGACTGGAAGCGCGCCCACGAGGCCGCAGGCGGCACGGTGATGATCGTCGAGTCCTCACACGCCAAGCTGCACCACGCCCACACCACCCGGCCCCAGCGGCATTTCGTTTCACGCGCTGTTGGTTTGGTGCCGTGGCGGTCGTGGCGTCGCAGCGAGAACGACGGCGCGGGTGCGTCGATCATCGACGGCATCAACGAGTACAACAACCGCGGTTCCGGTGCCCTGCGACCCCATGTCAGCGAGCTGGCCGACTACCAGGATCCCGACGCGCTGTTCCTCACCTGCGGCGACTCGCGCATCCTGCCCAATGTCATCACGGCCAGTGGGCCGGGCGACCTGTTCACGATTCGCAATGTGGGAAATGTGGTGCCCACCGATCCCGCCGATGGTTCGGTGGACGCGTCGCTCGACTTCGCGATCAACCAATTGAATGTGAGTTCGGTTGTGGTGTGCGGGCATTCGTCATGCGGAGCGATGAAGGCGCTGCTGACCGAGTCGACCGATACGCCGACCACCCCGGTGGGACGCTGGCTCGACTACGCCCGCGACAGCCTCATCGCATTCCAGGAACACCACCCGGCACGATCCAGCGCGGAGGCACACGGCTTCAACGAAGTCGATCAGCTCGGCGTCGTGAATGTGGCAATCCAGGTGGAACGCCTTATTCACCACCCGATCCTGGCCGGCGCCGTGGTATCCGGGCGGGTGCGCGTGGTCGGCACCTTCTTCAACATCGCCGAAGCGCACGTGTACGAGGTGGACGAGAACGGGATCGTGGGCCAGGAAGGTACGGCCGATGACGTCGTGGAGGACCCGGCGCCGGCCACCAGCTGATCGGCGATATCTACAGGGGGGCTCCCCCGCGGAGATGCTCGAAGATCAATGACGTCTGCGTGCCCGCGACATCGGGCTGTGCGTTGAGTTTCTCAACCACGAAGGATCTCAGGTCCTCGGTGTCGCGGGCCGCCACGTGCAAGATGTAGTCGTCGGCACCAGCCAGGAAATACACGTCGATGACCTGTGGCAGCTCACGGATATCCCGGATGAAGGTGCGGATCTTTCCTCGCGCGTTGGCTTGCAGGCTGACCGAAATCATGGCCTGCAGCGGTCGGCCGATGGCGGCCGGGTCGACGTCGGTGAAGAATCCACGGATCACCCCGGTTTCCTGAAGACGTCGGACCCGTCCATGACAGGTGGACGCCGCGATCCCCACTGCGTCCGCGAGTGCACTGTTGGGTATACGTGCGTCATCGTGCAGTTCCATCAAAATGCGGCGGTCCACCTCGTCGAGATCCACGCGCCGAACATCATTCGGCGTGGGTGGCATGTCGTACCGAGATTCCGGTGATTTTGCGGCCATTTTTGCAATGTACCGAATCTTCCACACAAATATTGCGCCTTTATCGACGCTTCTTCACACTTGAACATGAGACTTAGTTCTGAACAGGAGAAGAATGATGCGCGTAGGGATCCCGACCGAGATCAAGAACAACGAGTACCGCGTGGCCACCACCCCGGCAGGTGTGGCCGAGCTAACCCGACGCGGCCACGAGGTGATCATCCAGTCCGGCGCGGGCGAAGGCTCCTCGATATCCGATGTGGACTTCAAAGCCGCTGGCGCACAGGTCATCAACGGCGCCGAACAGATCTGGGCCGAGGCCGACCTCCTACTCAAGGTCAAGGAACCGATCGAGCCCGAGTACGCGCTGATGCGTCGCGGACAGACTCTCTTCACCTACCTGCACCTGGCCGCATCACTGCCATGCACGGAGGCGCTACTGAAGTCGGAAACCACCTCGATCGCCTATGAGACCGTGCAGACCGTCAGTCCAGATGGATCGGCCGCACTCCCCCTGCTGGCCCCGATGAGTGAAGTGGCCGGACGGCTCTCCGCGCAGGTCGGCGCCTACCACCTGATGACTCCGGTGGGCGGCCGTGGCCTGGTGATGGGCGGCGTCCCGGGTGTCGGCCCCGCCGACGTGGTCGTCATCGGCGGGGGCGTCGCCGGATACAACGCCGCGCGGATCGCCGCCGGAATGGGTGCTCACGTCACGGTTTTCGACGTCAACCTCAACAAACTGCGTGAACTGGACGCCGAATTCGGGGGCACCATCCGGACCCGGTACTCGTCCACGCTGGACTTGGAGGGCGCCGTGAAACGAGCCGACCTGGTGATCGGCGCCGTGCTCATCCCGGGTGCCAAGGCACCCAAACTCGTATCGAATTCACTGGTAGCCCAGATGAAACCGGGCTCGGTACTGGTGGACATCGCGATCGACCAGGGCGGCTGCTTCGCCGACTCACGTCCCACCACCCACGACGAGCCGACCTATTCGGTGCACGACAGCGTGTTCTACTGCGTGGCCAACATGCCCGGCGCCGTGCCGCGGACGTCCACCTTCGCCTTGACCAATGCCACCATGCCGTATGTGCTGGCACTGGCGGACAAGGGCTGGCGGCAGGCCTGCCGACAAGATGCCGCACTGGCCAAGGGACTCTCGACACATGAGGGTGCGCTGCTGAACGCCCATGTCGCCGAGGATCTTGAGCTGCCCTTCACCGATCCCGCGGAACTGCTGGTCTAGAGAACATGTTCCGAGGCGCCCGCCTCTGAGCGACACACCCGGTCAATCCGGGGAACTGTCGCTCGAAGGCCGGCACCACCTACACCGCGGTCTCGGCGGTGAGGTCGTTGGTCCACGTCGGCGTCTTGATCTTCTTGCGATACGGCACCTTGTCGTTGAACCTGTTCACCGCGCGCCCCACCTTGTGCAGCGGATGATCGAAGTCAGTGAAGTAGGTGCTGTTGACGATCGGGTACCTCAGCACCCGGAAGATCGGCAACCGGCTGGCATTGCTGCTCTTGCGGCCTCCTGATTCGGCATAACGATCGAACGCACGCTGAATCAGAATCGTGTCGATACCCATGTTCCGCATCGCATCACCCACCCGGGTCAGGAAGCCCGCGAACCGGATGACGTGAGGATTTGCCAACCCGACGGCACGGACAATAGTCACCGGCTTGAGCAGCGGCGCCACATCCTCCACCAGCATCCTGGAGAACTTGCGGGTACCCAGCATGTCCATGACCGCGAAACCGATTGCCAGGTGCCGTGATTCGTCGGAGTTGATCTTGGCGAACACCTCGTGGAACAGCGGATCCTCGACCTCGCCGGACAGGAACTTCAGCACGGCGCCATCGAGCCCCACCTCGAAGAACGGAATGACGGTGGCCATGTAGACGAACGGGAGACGCCGGTCGCCGAGGTTGTCGAACCCGCGTAGCGCCTGCAGCAGGGCCTTGATGTCCCCGGACTGCGGCGGAATTTCGCCCTCCTCCAACATGCCCCACCGGCGCATCAGTGCGATCTCGGCGTTGGCATGCCGCTGTTCCTCGGCGTGGAAATAGCTGTAGATCTCCCGCAGTGTGTCGTTCGGGGCAGTGATACCCAGTGTGCCCATCATGCGGCCGCCGATGTGCTCAATCCACACCAGATCCGACATGAACTGTTTGAGATCGTCAAACTGCTCGGGGTTGATGGTCTCGGCCCCTGGCTTGCCCCAGTCGAAGTCCGCCAGTGTCCACTGCCTGGCCTTGATCTTGACGAGGACATTCTCAAAGAACTCGTCGTTCTTCGAGATGTCCTTGGTGTTCTCTCTGGTCAGCTCGTCTGGCAGTACGGCGGTCATTGGGCTACCCCTAACTTCGCGGAATTGACGGAATCGAGTTCCTGCTGGGTGAGGATCTTGTAGTCGGCGGCATCGACATCGGCTAACGCACGCCGGAATTCACTTGTCGTGCCTGGGAAGAGCTCGCTGGCGACTGTTTCCGCAGTCTTGTACCAGCGGAACGCACCATCGCGCCAGGTGGTTCGATCGAATCGCCGAACGGCACGCGCCTGCTCACGTTCGAGAGACTCTCGACGCACCTCGATGGAGACAAACGCCAACGAGTCAACTAAAGCCAAAGAAGCCGCCACATACTCGATTTGCGCCTCAATATGCGATAGGCCCGCCAACGCGTTCGACCCGGAACCAGGGCCGGTGAGCAAGAACAGATTGGGGAATCCCGGCACGTTCACACCGCGGAAGGCCTTCGGCCGAGAGCCCCAATGCTCGTCGAGTGTGGAGCCGTCCGCCCCCTTGATGGCAAAGGGCGCTTCGATAAGCACCTCCGGGGCATCGAGCGCGAAGACCAGACAGTCGGCCTTGTGAGTCATGGCATCGGCCGACCGCACACCGATGGCGCTCACTCCCGTGACGGGCCACGGCACCAGCTTGCAATTGTCTTGCTGCACCGCAGAATAGAAGTCATCGGAGAAAAGGACCCGGCGGCTGCCCACACGGTAGGCCGGTAGCAGGTTACGACGCAGCCAGGGGTCCTTCACATTGCGGTTGAGGTGGTTCTCGGCCACCGCCTCGACAAACCGGGTGCCCACTCCGCGCCACACCAGACCGCGGCGCAGCGCGTCATGCGAGCGGCTAGCCAACCGTCCCGCAATGGATCCCGACGCACGGGAGAGCAGCCGTCCGACCATGCTCGACGATTCGGCACCCCAGCGTGGCAGCACCCAATCTGGGGTGCGCTGAAACACCCGCACGCGCGCTGCCGTCTTGACCAGTTCGGGCACCACGTGCACCGCGCTGGCCCCCGCGGCGATCACCGCGACATTACGGCCGGTGAAATCGAAGTCCGGATCCCAGTCCGCGGTGCTCAGGATCGGTCCATCGAACTGCTCGATACCGTCGAGTTCCGGTGGCAACGGCGATGTTCCGGCACCAACCGCCAGGACGACTCGTCGCGCGTAGATCGACTTCTTACCCGCCACCGTGATCCGCCAGGTGGCCTTCGCGGGTTCGAAGGCAAGCGCCGTCACGCGATGCCGCAGTCGCAGCACCGGCTCGAGATCATGTCGCTCGATGAGATCGCGGTGATACGTCAGGACGCCGTCACGGGTGGCCCACACCGAACGGGAAGACGTGTTGGGCGAAAACGCATACGACTGCTGGACGGCCAACTCGTCGCCAGTCACGGGAGCAAATGTGCTGCGTCGCCAGTAACCGCCAACCTCGGGACCTTGTTCGAGAATCAGCAGGCTTTCCACCCGGGCCTGGCGCAATCTGGCGGCCATGCCCAGCCCCGCCATGCCGGCTCCGATGACGACAACGTCAACGGGGTTATTGACTGCCATGTGTGCGGATACCACCCTCATCTTCGTTGACGAATTGCCGATTTACGTCAACGCTAGCAGGCCGAGGGCCTGACACGACAAGAGCCGAGTTAGTCACACCCCTTGCAAATATGTGATCTGCATCACAGACTGTATTTCGCGCCTGGGCTACTGGGGCTTGAGCTGTTCTTCAAGTAGACGCTGGTAGCGGCGCATACCGGCGATCCACCGGCCGTAGTCGGCGCCCTTCTGCCGGTACATGTCGAGCACCTGCGGGTGCGGCAGAACCAGGAACGTGCCCTCGCGGATCGCGTCGAGTGTCATCGCCGCAACGGCCGCCGGCTCGAGCACCTCGCCTGCGGCAGTGATCGACGTTCCCGCCACTTGCACGTCGGGGTCATCGGAATCGGTGAGGCCGTCCAGCAGCGCGGTCTTGACCCCCATCGGGCACAGACAGCTCACCCCGATCCCCTTGTCGCCATAGGTAATCGACAACCATTCCGCGAATCCGAGGGCCGCGTGTTTGGTCACCGAATAGGCGGGCGAACCGATCTGCGTCAGCAGGCCGGCCGCCGATGCGACCGACAGAAAGTATCCGCGCCCGCGTTCCAGCCAACCCGGAACCAATGCGGTAGCGGCCCTGATGTGCGCGCGCAGGTTTACGTCGATGGTGAGGTCCCACGCGGCTTCCCCGATATCCAGACCGAGCCCACCGGCGATGCCGGCGTTGGCGGCGTAAAGATCGACAGGGCCGAATTCCTTCTCGGCCAGGGCAATGAGGTTCTCGATATCGGCGACAGAACTCGCATCGGCCTGCTGCCCGAGGATGGTCGATGGGTCTGATGCCGCTGCGGCGGTACGCAGGGCGGCGTCTCCGTCGATATCGGAGGCGACGACCTTTGCGCCCGCATTCGCCAGACCCCAAGCGAGCGCTTGCCCGATTCCCGAACCGGCTCCGGTGACAATGGCGACGCTGCCGTTGATATCCATGCCCGAAACCCTATGGGACGGTCACGAAAATCCCGACCGCGGCAGCCGTGACGACAAAAAGGACCGCAAGAACCCGTGCTGTTCGGCGGGGATACCGAGTGAATCGCTCCCACGTGACGGCAACCGTCAACGGCACCATCCAGAGGAGGTGCGCAGAGGGCGCCACGGCCATCGTCAGCATCATGGCCCAACAGGATCGGATACACGCCCACCCACTGACGGCACCGAAGCGTATGAGGCCCTTGGCCGCCGGCCATCCGCCCGACGGCAGCGGGATCGACTGGTGACACTCACCGAGCGCCCGACATTTCCAGGGGGTGAGCTGCCAGGTTGCTGCCAGCAGGAGCACACCCGCGAACATCCACCAACGGTTGACGTTGGCGGCCATGGGCAGCGCGAGGGTGATGAGGAGGCCAACCGCCGTCCACAGCGCAAGCCACACCGCGGCATAGAGCACCAGCGCGCGCCCACGGCCCCGTGGGGTGTTCTGCTCGACGTACTGGACCGCGGGCAAAGTAGCCGGCCCCATCATCGCGATGGTCATGACAATCCAGGAGAAGATCGCGATCCATAGCACCGGCTGATGTACCACCGGCGTGTCCATCGGCGCCATGTTCGCATGGTCCATGCCGTGCATATGCTCGGTAGCGGGGGCTTTCGTATGGCTAGCCGCATGTTGCGGGAGGAACGCGAAACCCAACCACGACAACAGAATTATCGCGGTCGCGATCCCCGTGTATTTGCCAGCCGCCAGTTCCTTGACGCGCTGGATCGCGTTGGCGACCATCAGCTAGAGAGTATCTTGCCGACGGTCACCTAGCGCGCGGATTCAATCATCGCTCGCAGTGCGCGCGGCAACGTTCGCTTGGATCGGTACGGACCCACGACCGCCGCCCCGGCGGGACTGCTGAGCAACTGGCGCGCGATGCCATTGACTTCGTCTGTCGTCACGGCGGCAATTTTGTCCAGAGTCGCAGAAATCGTGCGGTGCTTGCCGTTGTTCAGCTCACTGCGGCCCATTCTGTTCATACGGGATGCTGAATCCTCAAGCCCCAGAACAAGTCCACCGGCCAAGGCGCCCTTGGCCCGGTCGATCTCCACCGCGGTGAACCCGCCCTCGACCACCGACGCCAGCACCTGCGAGGTCACCTTAGCCACCTCGTCGAACCGCTCCGGCGAGCAGCCCGCGTACACCGACAACGCACCGGTGTCGGAGAAGGTATCCACCGTCGAGTAGACCGCATAGACCAATCCACGCTGCTCGCGAATCTCTTGGAACAAGCGGGAACTGAGACCACCGCCCAGTGCGCTGTTAAGCACCGACAGCGCCCAGCGATATTGCCAGCCACGTCCCGGGGTGCGCACACCCAGCGAGAGATGTACCTGTTCACCGTCGCGCGGTACCAATTCCAGTCCCGGCTTGGCCGTGACGCGACCACTCCCCTTGCGTGGCGCCACCGTCGTCACCGATGAGTCCAGATGCGACTTGAAGTACTTGCGCGCCAACCGCACTACGCGATCGTGCTGAACGTTCCCGGCCACGGCCAGCACCATGCGCTCGGGCCGGTACCTCCGTACGTGAAACGATTGCAGCTGCGCCCGCGTCATCGTCGATATCGATTCCGAGCTGCCGAGCACACTGCGCCCTATCGGATGGTCACCGAAAAGGGCTCCGAGGAAAGCCTCCCCCAGCAGGTCCTCAGGGTCGTCGTCGCGCATCGCGATTTCTTCGAGCACGACGTCGCGTTCGACCTCGACGTCCTCACTGGCGCATCGCCCGCGCAGCACCACGTCGGCGACCAGATCGATCGCCAGCTCCAGATCGGAGTCCAGCACATGCGCGTAGTAACACGTCTGTTCGCGTGCGGTGAAAGCGTTCAGCTCACCGCCGACGGCGTCAATCGACTGTGCGATATCGGCCGCCGACCGTGTGGGCGTGGACTTGAACAGCAGGTGTTCGAGGAAGTGCGCCGCACCAGCGACGCTGCGCCCCTCATCGCGGGACCCGACGTCGACCCATACCCCGACGGACGCCGAGCGCACCGAGGGCATCGCCTCGGTGACCACTCGGAGACCACCAGGAAGGACCGTGCGGCGTACCGCGTTGGGAACGCTACTCGGCGACGGCATCTGCCGGCTTGGCCTCGGCCGCACCGTTATTGTCGGCGGAAGCGTCCGCGGCGTCATCATCGCCGACCGGAACCAGCGAGATCTTGCCGCGGTTGTCGATATCGGCGATCTCGACCTGAATCTTGTCGCCGACCTTGACCACGTCCTCAACCTTGGCGATCCGCTTGCCCTTACCGAGCTTGCTGATGTGCACCAGCCCGTCGCGGCCCGGCAATAAGGAAACGAAAGCTCCAAAGTCAGTGGTCTTCACCACCGTTCCGAGGAAGCGCTCACCGATCTTGGGCAGCTGCGGGTTGGCGATCGCGTTGATCATGTCGATCGCGGCCTGCGCCGCCTCGCCGTTGGAGGCGCCCACGAACACGGTGCCATCATCCTCAATGGAGATGCTGGCACCCGTCTGCTCGGTGATCGAGTTGATCATCTTGCCCTTGGGCCCGATCACCTCACCGATCTTGTCGACCGGCACCTTGATCGTCGTGATGCGCGGTGCGAACGGGCTCATCTCGTCGGGAGCGTCGATGGCCTCGGCCATCACCTCGAGAATGGTGGCGCGGGCATCCTTGGCCTGCGACAGCGCGGCGGCCAGCACCTGCGACGGGATGCCGTCGAGCTTGGTGTCCAGCTGCAGAGCCGTGACGAAGTCCTTGGTACCGGCGACCTTGAAATCCATGTCGCCGAAGGCATCCTCGGCGCCCAGGATGTCGGTGAGCGCAACAAAGCGGCGCTCGGTGGTGCCGTCGGCGAGCTCGATGTCATCGGACACCAGGCCCATGGCGATACCGGCGACGGGAGCCTTCAGCGGCACACCGGCATTCAGCAGTGACAGGGTCGAGGCGCAGACCGAACCCATCGAGGTGGATCCGTTGGAGCTCAACGCCTCCGACACCTGGCGGATGGCGTACGGGAACTCCTCGACGCTCGGCAGCACCGGCATGAGCGCACGCTCGGCGAGGGCTCCGTGCCCGATCTCGCGACGCTTCGGCGAGCCGACGCGTCCGGTTTCACCGGTGGAGAACGGCGGGAAGTTGTAGTGATGCATGTAGCGCTTCGAGGTCTCCGGCCCCAGCGAGTCGATCTGCTGGGCCATCTTGACCATGTCAAGGGTGGTGACGCCCATGATCTGGGTCTCGCCACGCTCGAACAGCGCGCTGCCGTGCGCCCGCGGGATCACGGCGACCTCGGCCGACAAGGCGCGGATATCGGTGACACCGCGGCCGTCGATGCGGAACTGGTCCTTCAAGATGCGCTGACGCACGAGCTTCTTGGTGAGCGAACGGAATGCCGCGCCGATCTCCTTCTCGCGGCCGTCGAAGCCCTCCTGCAGACGACCGAGAACCTCGACCTTGACCTCGTCGGTCTTCGCGTCGCGCTCGGCCTTGCCCGCGATGGACAGGGCCTGCGACAGCGGCTCGGTGGCCACTGCCGCGACGGCGGCGAAAGCGTCGTCCTGGTAGTCGGGGAACAAGGGGTACTCGCCGACGGGCTTGGCGGCCTTCTCGGCGAGTTCCTGTTGCGCAGTGCACAGTGCGGCGATGAACGGCTTGGCGGCCTCAAGGCCCTCGGCGACCACGCTCTCGGTCGGCGCGCCGGCGCCACCGTCGATGAGCGCGATGACGTTGTCGGTGGCCTCGGCCTCGACCATCATGATGGCGACGTCGTCAGCCGTCTTACGGCCGGCGACCACCATGTCGAAGACGGCCGTCTCCAGCTGTTCGACAGTCGGGAACGCGACCCACTGGCCGTCGATCAGGGCCACCCGGACACCGCCGACGGGGCCGGTGAACGGCAGCCCGGCGATCTGGGTGGACGCCGATGCGGCGTTGATCGCCAGTACGTCGTACAGATCGGCAGGGTTCAGGCTCAGCACCGTCACCACGACCTGGATTTCGTTGCGCAGCCCGCTGACGAAGGTCGGGCGCAGCGGCCGGTCGATAAGACGACAGGTCAAGATGGCGTCGGTGGAGGGACGTCCCTCGCGACGGAAGAACGAGCCGGGGATGCGACCCGCGGCGTACATGCGCTCCTCGACGTCAATGGTCAGCGGGAAGAAGTCGAAATGGTCCTTGGGGCTCTTGCTGGCGGTCGTGGCCGACAGCAGCATGGTCTCGTCATCCAGGTACGCGACGACGGAGCCGGCGGCCTGCTGGGCCAGCCGCCCGGTCTCAAACCGGATGGTGCGGGTGCCGAAGGTCCCGTTGTCGATGGTCGCGGTGGACTCGAAGACGCCTTCTTCAATTTCTGTTGCAGACATGGGTTCTGGAATACCTCTCATACGTTCTCAGTTGGCAGCACGTGGCTGTATTGGGCATATGTGCCATCACGCGGTCAGCGCGCGGACGTACCAGCGCGAAGTGGACCCGGAAGGTGATCGGCCACGGCCGTTCGATCGAAGCGGCCGGGGATCGATGATCCGCATGCGCGAAGAGCGCAAGCGCCGAACCCGGCAGCCACTACCGAAGACCGCCCGTTACCCGGCGGGACCAGCATGACAACGCACACACCCTATCACCTGCGGCGTTTGCGGCCATGCACCTTGATCAGGGCAGTTCCTCCACACACACGGTGAAGTTGCGGTCGACATAGGGGTAGCCAAGTCCGGTGATGCAATCGTCGGCTGTCGAGACTTCCTGCAGAACTTGGGTGACGCGTTTCTTGTTCTGAGCCTTGCCGTCATTGCAGTCCACACGCACGGGGTCACCGTCCCACTTGTCCGGGACACTCATGCAGCTGCCGACCACCCAGTCGATGTCCAGACACAGAGCCTGGCTCGTGCGACCGAAGCTGCGCTTGGCGTAGTAGGAGGAGTCGGCATCGCGTGGACAGTCCGCATCCGTCGCGGTCTTGGCGAAGACCTTGAAATTGGACTTGGGACTGCCGCACGGCTCCTTGATCATCTTGGCGTGCTGATCGGAACCGCTGAGGTTGACGCAGTCACCGACGGCCAGGCCATCGGTGGCGGCCGATATCGAACATGCCGACAACACGGCCGCACCGACAGCGACAAGAGCGATGGATATCGCACCTGAGATTCCAGAGCGACCCAGTCGAGGGGAAGCCAAAGTCAGCGGCGCAGGCCCAGGCGCTCGATCAGCGAGCGGTAGCGCGCGACGTCGACCTTTGCGATGTACTTGAGCAGGCGGCGACGACGGCCGACCAGCAGCAGCAGACCACGACGGCTGTGGTGGTCATGCTTGTGAGTCTTGAGGTGCTCGGTCAGGTCGACGATGCGCTTGGTCAGCATCGCGACCTGGGCCTCGGGAGAACCGGTGTCGGTCTCGTGCACCCCGTACTGGGTGAGAATTTCTTTCTTCTGCTCGGTAGTCAATGCCACGGCAAGCTTCTCCATCACTGGGGTTCGCGTCGAATGTTTCTGGTGGGCCACCGCGAACTGCAGCTCACACCGGTGTTGAAGTGTACCGGCGAGCTAGCCTCGCGCCAAAATCGTGCGGGCCTTCTGGGCATCGCGCCCCATCTCGTCCACGAGTTCATCCACCGAAGCGAACTTCTCCATGCTGCGCACCCGTGCCACGAAATCGACGGCCACATGCTGGCCGTACAGGTCTGCCGCAGTGTCCATGATGAACGCCTCGACGGTGCGGGCCTTACCGGAGAACGTCGGGTTGCTGCCCACCGAGACCGCCGCCTGATAGCGCTCACCGGGGACAACGGTACCCATGGTGGGACCATGCCCTAACAGCGTGAACCAGGCCGCGTACACGCCGTCGGCGGGAATGGCGGCGAACATCGGCGGCGCCACATTGGCGGTCGGAAACCCCAGTTCCCGGCCGCGCCCGTCGCCGCGGACCACGACGCCTTCGACCCGGTGGGGACGGCCGAGGGCTTCGGTGGCCGCCACCATGTCGCCCGCGTCGACACAGGACCGGATGTATGTCGAGGAGAACGTGACCGCGTGTTCGGTCACGAGAGAGACGGCGTCGATCTTGAAGCCGAATCGCTCGCCCGCCTTCTTGAGCATGTGGACGTTACCGGCGGCCTTCTTGCCGAAGGTGAAGTTCTCCCCGACCACCACCTCGGCCACGTGCAGACGCTCGACCAGCAGCTCGTGCACGTATCGCTCGGGTGAGAGCTTCATGAATTCGGGAGTGAAGGGCACCACGAGGAAGACGTCGACACCCAGTTCCTCTGCCAGCTCAGCGCGCCGGGTCAAGGTCGTGAGCTGGGCCGGATGGGTCCCGGGAAACACCACTTCCATCGGGTGTGGGTCGAACGTCATGAGGACGCTCTTGAGGTTGAGCTCGCGTGCGGCTTTCACCGCGCGCCCGATGAGTTCCGCGTGGCCTCGGTGTACGCCATCGAATACGCCGATAGTCAGGACGCACCGACCCCAGTCGGACGGAATTTCATCTTGCCCGCGCCAGCGTTGCACGGCCTAAAGCCTACTTCGGAAGATGCGGGAAGGCCGACTTGGCTTTCGGCCGTCGCTGCCTGGTTAGGCTGAGCAGCGTGAGCCCCACTCGATCCGACCGGCCCGCCGGATCCACCGATATCGACCTGACGACGGTGGCCCAGGACTACCTCAAGGTGATTTGGACCGCCCAGGAGTGGTCACACGAGAAGGTGAGCACCAAGATGCTCGCCGAACGCATGGGCGTGTCGGCAAGCACAGCATCCGAATCGATCCGCAAGCTGGCCGACCAAGGTCTGGTGGATCACGAGAAGTACGGCGCCGTGACCTTGACAAGCCAGGGCCGCAAGGCGGCGGTACTCATGGTGCGCCGGCACCGGCTGCTGGAGACGTATCTGGTCAACGAGCTCGGCTACGGCTGGGACGAGGTGCACGACGAGGCCGAGGTGCTCGAGCACGCGGTCTCGGATCTGCTGCTGACCAAGATCGACGCGAAGCTCGGTCACCCCACGCGCGATCCCCATGGAGACCCGATTCCCGGCCCTGACGGGCAGGTGCCCACTCCCCCGGCCCGCCAGCTGTCGGACTGCGCCAACGGCGATACCGGCGTGGTGGCCCGGATCTCCGATTCAGATCCGGAAATGCTGCGCTACTTCGACACCGTCGGCGTGGCACTGGATGCCCGTGTGACGGTCGACGAGCGGCGAGACTTCGCCGGAACCATCTCGGTGTCCATTGATAGCGACAGATCGGGCAGCGGGGAGAAAAAGCTAGAGCTGGGGAACCCCGCAGCGCAATCAATTTGGGTCGTACTCGACTGAAATGACCGACCACGTCGCGTGTGAGTGCCTGCTGTGCATCGACTACGGCGACCGCCATGACTACAACGACAGTGATCGCGACATCATCGGCAGTGTCACCGAATACGGTTGGAGCGCACTGGGAATCGGACCCACATCGTCGGAGGAAGGTCCGCCGTTCGCCTACACCGTAGGGCTGTGGCACACCATGCGCCTGCCCGAGTTGGCGATCTACGGAGTCAACGACATCACGATGATGCAGCGCGCCCTCAATGCGGTTGCCAAACAGGCGCAGGAAGGTCGGGTGCTGCAGGTCGGCGAGACGTTCGAGGATGTCCTCGCGCTACCTGCTGTGGAGGACTACCAGGTCAAGCTCTCCCCCATCGATCCGAGTTGGTATCACAACGAATTCGGGTTCGGACTGTGGTTCAACCGGACCAACCATGTGCGGTACCTGCAGGTCCTCTGGCCCGATGGCGAGGGTCGCTTCCCGGGGAACCCCGAGCTCGATCCGCATTTTGCCGACCGGCAGCCGCTGATGTGGATGCCCAGGGATTTGCACCCGCCGAGCCGCTGGGTCCGTCCGATCGACTGACCGCTACAGATTCGCCGGGCGTAGAACCACAACCGATGTGGTGCGAGAACCCTTGTCCGCCAACAGTGCAATGACCCGATTGTCGGAATCCACCGCGGCGTAGGTGCCCCCGATACCGGCGGCCGACAACGGCCGCCCATTACGCACCGAGTCGACCTCTGCCGCATCCAGATCGCGCCGGCGGAATCCCTCTCGGCACGCGGTGTCCAGGTCCAGGGTCAACGTCGCGTCCTCGGCCAGCTCCTCGAGTGTGCGCGCGCGCTCCAACGTGAAATCGCCAACCCTGGTACGGCGCAATGCCGTCAGATGCCCACCCACGCCCAGCGTGGCGCCCACATCACGGGCCAGCGCCCGGATGTACGTCCCCGACGAGCAATCGACTTTCACGTCCACATCGACATGCCCATCGCCCGGCCGGCGCACCGCCAGCACGTCGAACCTCGAGATGGTCACCGGCCGAGCTGCCAGCTCAACCGACTGCCCCTCCCGAGCCAGCTTGTAGGCACGCTGTCCGTCGACCTTGATCGCGCTCACCGAGGACGGCACCTGTTCGATATCCCCACGCAGCGGGGCCACGGCCGCCTCAATATCTTGATCGGTCACGTGGGATGCCGAAACCGTGTGCAAAACCTCACCTTCGGCGTCATCGGTGCTGGTGCTCTGCCCGAGACGGATGGTGGCCGCGTACGACTTGGTCGTCAGCGTCAGCAGTCCCATGATCTTGGTGGCACGTTCGATGCCGATCACCAGCACCCCGGTGGCCATCGGGTCGAGAGTGCCGGCATGCCCCACCTTGCGGGTGGAAAACAGCCTCCGGCAACGCGATACCACGTCGTGGCTCGTCATCCCGGCGGGCTTGTCCACGATCACAAGGCCCGCACGGCCCAAGGGATCGGTCACGGCACCACGATCGCGGTCAAGATCAGGCCCTTGTCGATGATCCAGCGCCCGTCGAACACCGACAGCACGCTGCCGTCATTGGCCTTGCCGTCTATCAGGATTCGCGATGTGAAAGTCCCGTCCGGATCGAGCGTGATGTGGGCGTCCTCAAAGCCCAGCCAGCGAGTTGTCAGCGGGAACCACGCCTTGTACGTCGTCTCTTTGGCGCAGAACAGCAATCGGTCCCAGTGCGTACCGCCGGGTAGCGCCGCGAGTTCATCACGCTCGACCGGCAGGGTGATCGACTTGAGTACACCGTTGGGCAGTACGTCGTGCGGTTCGGCGTCGATCCCCACCGAACGGACCTCCCCCGCGCGTCCCACGACCGCGCCGCGGAATCCCTCCGTGTGTGTCATGCTGCCCACCACGCCATCAGGCCACAGCGGCTGCCCCTTGTCCCCCTTGAGGATCGGGACTTCGGGCACGCCAAGAACGGAGAGGGCCTGCCGCGCGCAGTGCCGCACGGTGATGAATTCATTGCGCCGCTTGGCCACCGATTTAGCGATCAGCGGTTCCTCTTCGGGCAGCGGCGCCAGCCCGGGCGGATCCTCATACAGTTCGGCCGAGGGCAGCACATCGGGAACTACCGAGGCGATCAACTGGTCAGTGTTATCGCCTCTTCGCGCGAGACGCTCATCAGTCACCGGCACGCTCCTTGGCAAGCCGTTCACGGAATCGCTTGGCCGTCACCCTCATCTGTTCGGTGATCTCGAAGTGACCGCCGAACTCGTTGAGATAGCCGTCCGGATAGTGCGGGACCGGAAGGATCTGCCGAAGCCATGAATACGGTTTGCGCTGTGCCCATTCCCGCGGATAGCCAACCGAGACCTCCTCAAAGCGCACCTCGTCATACCAGGTGGTCCGTGGGATGTGCAGATGGCCATACACCGAGCACACCGCGTTGTAGCGGGTGTGCCAGTCGGCGGTCTCGGTGGTACCGCACCACAGCGAGAATTCGGGATAGAACAACGCATCACAGGGCTCCCGCACCAGCGGGAAATGGTTCACCAGAATCGTGGGCGTCATCCAGTCCAGGTCCTCCAGCCGCTTCTTGGTGTACCGCAACCGATCCCGGCACCAGGCATCACGTGTCGCGAAAGGTTCACTGGAGAGCAGGAACTCGTCGGTTGCCACCACACTGCGGTCGCGGGCAATCTTCAGACCCTCGGCCTTGGTATTGGCCCCCTCTGGCAGAAAGGTGTAGTCGTACAACACGAACATCGGCACGATGGTCGCTGGACCACCTTGTTCTATCCACACCGGATAGGGATGCTCGGGCGTGACGATGCCCATCTCATCGCACATGTTGACCAGATAGTCGTAGCGGGACTGCCCGAAGATCTGCATGGGATCGCGCGCCGTTGTCCATAACTCATGGTTCCCCGGCACCCAGATCACCTTGGCGAACCTGCGCCGCAACAAATCCAGCGCCGCCCGGATCTCATCAGTGCGTTCGGCCACATCACCGGCGACGATCAACCAGTCCTCGGGCGAGGCCGGATGAAGTTCTTCGAGAACGGACTTGTTGGCCGACTGCCCGACATGCAGGTCGCTGATAGCCCAGAGCCTGGGCTCCCGTTCCTGCGTCATCCGGCCAATGTACCTACAGGTTTATCTTGCAACTCTGTCCCACGTCGAGAACCCGGAGCGCACGTCCGCTTCCCACCCAGAACGCGCAGGACAGTGCCAGGTCGGTCAACAGCCCGTCATCGAACTGCGAGCGCGCCCGTTCCCAGAACTCGTCGTCCTCACGCAACCCCACGTGATCAGTGGCAAAGCGGTGCGCGAACTCGGCGGCAGTCCGCTCGGCCTCGCTGTACCGCGGCGAGGTGCGCCACTGGTCGGCGTCCGCATAAAAGTCGCCATCCAACTCCCCGCTCTGCACAAAGCGGGTGTTCTGACAGACGGAGCATTCATTCGCGAAGGCCACGGTCATACGTGCGAGCTCTCGCACCCCGATCGGAAGCCGGCTGCGGTTGTACACAGCGTCCGAAAATCCGGCAAAGCCGGGCGTCATCTCGGGCGAACCCATCAGCCAGCCGGCCACATCATCGTCCGCGTAATTCCCAATTCGTGCCATGGCGTCACGATACTCCGAGACTAGAACGTGTTCTAGTGTTTTCGGTGTTCCGTATGAGACAGCGAAGCACGCGGCTAGACTTCGGCGCACCGCGGCCGATCAGATTGAGGTGGATTCGCATGGCCCGAAGGGCTGGACTGGTCATAGTGCTGATGGCGCTGACGCTGAGCGGTCTTGTTGTCTGGCGCACCGCCCCAGCCGAACACTCGACCAGCGCACCGGTTCAGCTGCGTTTCTCCACGGCGCCCATGACAGGGGCCACCACCACGATCAAGTGGCCGGTCGTCCCGGTCACAGATCCTCGGCCTTTCGATCCCTGCTACGACATTCCCGGTTCGGTCATCGCCGCGGCGGGTCTCGATCAGACCCCGCCCGCTCCCGAAGAGGGCCTGCGCTGCCGGTACGACTCACGCAACAACTACCAGTTGGCCGTCGAGGCGGTCGTGTGGCGCACCTATGAAGACTCGCTACCGGCCGACGGCGTGGAAACGACCATCCAGGGTCATCGCGCGGCCGAGTACAACATCATGAAACCGACAGACTGGAACAACCAGTGGTGGGTGTCTTGCATGATCACCTTCAAGACGAGTTACGGCGTGGTCCAGCAGTCGCTGTACTACGCATCCCAGAAGTACTCCCCCGACGGCCCCGGCTGTCTCGTGGAGAACCGCCGGGTCGCAAACATTCTCGCGCCCGCCTACAAGTTCTGAGACCTGGCGCGTTAGCCGCGTGCCGCGATGCGGGCCTGCACCTCGGGACGCCGCAGCGGGGGCACCGACTTGGGTGGCTGCCGACGCGGCGGCAATGACTCCAGCAGACGCATCGTCGTGGCCGTCACCTCCGCCACCGCGTGCTCAAACGCTTCCCGGTTGGCATCGGACGTCTTCTGAATCCCGCTGATCTTGCGGATGTATTGCCGCGCCGCCGCCTCGATCTCCTGGTCGGTCGCGGCAGGCTCCAGCCCACGTAGTTCGGTGATGTTCCTGCACATACCTACGACAGTAGGAAGACATTCCGGAAGACGCCATGCCCCACCCACCGGTTAGTTTGCATGCGCGTGTATACGTAAGTCATGCCAGTGACGTCATCGGAGCCGTCTAGCGCGGGATCCAACGCTCTTCACGCGAGCGGTTCCTCGCCACGCGACCGGCTCGCCGCCGCCGCACACGAGGTTCTGTCCACACACCCCCCTGCCTCCACCCCGGTCACCGAACTGCTCGGCGCCGTCTACGACGCCGGCCTGGCCTGGGTCCACTTCCCGATTGGCCTCGGCGGTCTCAACGCACCACCCGCACTGCAGGCCGTCTCCGACACCATCCTGCGCGCAGCCGGCATGCCAGATCCGTTGTTTATCAACGTGATCGGGTACGGCATGGCGGCTCCCACGGTGCTCGCACACGGACAACCCGAACTGACCCAGCGGATTCTGCGCCCGCTGTTCACCGGCGAGGAACTCTGGTGTCAGCTGTTCAGTGAGCCCGGAGCCGGTTCCGATCTCGCGGGTCTGGCCACCCGCGCGGTGCGTGACGGCGACGACTGGATCATCAACGGCCAGAAGGTATGGACCTCGGGCGCCCATCAGGCGCGCTGGGCGCTGCTGGTGGCGCGAAGCAATACCGAGGTGCCCAAGCATCGCGGCCTGACCTACTTCGTGGTCGATATGACCGATCCCGGCGTCGAGGTCCGTCCACTGCGCCAGATGACCGGTGACGCCGAGTTCAACGAGGTGTACCTCACCGATGTCCGCATCCCGGACGCGCAGCGCCTGGGCAATGAAGGCGATGGCTGGCGCGTCTCGATGACGACGCTGATGAACGAGCGCAGCGCGCTGGGCGGGGCGTTCGACCACGGCCGTGGCGGCGGATCGATCGGCAGCGCTCTGAATCTCTGGAAACAGCGACCTGACCTGCATACCCCCGAGCTACGGGCCAAGCTGACAAATCTGTTCGTGCGCTCGGAGGGAAATCGTTACGGCACACAGATGCGCATCGCCGCCCAGGGCGATGCACCCATGGGGCCGGAGGGGTCGATCGGCAAGCTGATGGGCGCCGAGCTCAACCAGCAGATCTACGACTTCTGCGTCGAACTGCTGGGCATTGAGGCGACCCTGTACGCCTCCTACGACATGCGGCGCGTCGTCGAGGATGACCGGCGTGCCGACACCATGTGGGCGTTCCTACGATCCAAGGCCAACACCATCGAGGGCGGCACCTCCGACGTGATGCGCAACATCATCGGAGAACGCGTTCTCGGACTGCCCGGCGATATCCGGGTTGATACCGACAAAGCATGGAAGGACGTGCCCCGCGGATGAGTGAATTCGAGTTCACCGAAGAGCACGGCGACCTGCGCTCGCTCGTACGTAGTTGGTGCGAACGCGTCTGGACACTCGAGCATGTGCGCCAGATCGCCGATGCCGGCACCGTCGACCTGGACGCCTGGCGGACCCTAGCCTCCGAGCTGGGTGTGGTGGGGCTGAGCCTGCCCGAAGAACATGGCGGTGGCGGCCTGGGCGTGATCGAATTGTCCATTGTGGCAGAGGAACTGGGACGCACACTGGCGTGTCTACCGTGGATATCGAGCGCGGCACTGGGCGCTGCCGCGCTGACGGCCAGCGGCGACACCGAAGCCCTTGCCGCATGGGTACCCGCGCTGGCCGGCGGTGACACGACGATCACGCTGGCCGGTGGCCGCACCCGGTTGGCCGACGCCATCACCGTGTCGGCCGAATCCGACACCGACGGATGGAAGCTCACCGGGGACACCGAGCACGTTCCGGACGGCGCCACCGCCGACGTGATTCTGGTGCTCGCCGATAGCGACTCGGGTCCAACCCTTTTCGCGGTCGACGGGAACGCGCCGGGGGTCGACCGGCACGCGCTGGCCACTCTCGATCTGACCCGGTGCCAGGCCAACATCCACTTCGACTCCGCTCCCGCGCGCGTCATCGGCGCGCAGGGTCAAGGCGCGGATATCGTGGCCAAGGCACTCGATGTCGCCGCCACCGTATTAGCGGCCGAACAAGCCGGTATCGCCGCCCACATGCTGGATCTGACAACCGAATACGCCAAGTCCCGAATTCAGTTCGGGCGGATCATCGGGTCGTTCCAGGCCGTCAAACACCGCCTCGCCGATATGGCCGCAGCGACCGGGAACGTGCGTGGCGCCGCCTATCACGCGGCCTGGTCGCATGACGACCCGAGCCTGGACGATCCCGCGCTGGCCAGCAGCATCGCCCAGCAGGTGGCATCGGCCGGTGCGGTAGAGGTAACCGCCAAGGCCATCCAGAGCCACGGCGGCATCGGATTTACCTGGGAACACCCGGCCCACCTGTACTACAAGCGGGCCGTTAGTAATTCGGCACTCTTCGGAGGCCGTGCCGTCCACGCCGAACGTATCGCCAAGGAGGTTATCGACGCATGACCGAACAGATTCTCTTGACGCAGACCGAAGACCGGATCTGCACCATCACGCTGAACCGGCCGCAGTCCCGCAACGCGCTGAGCAAGGCCCTCGGTGAGGAGATCGTCAAGGCCGTCACCGCGGCCGACGCAGACGCCGACGTTGACGTGATGATCCTGACCGCCGCCGACCCGGTGTTCTGCGCGGGTGTCGACCTCAAGGAGCTGGGCAGCGGTGACCGTGCCGACACCCTTGACCCGTGGTGGCCAGAGCTGTCCAAGCCCGTCATCGGCGCCATCAACGGCGCGGCCGTCACCGGTGGTCTGGAGCTGGCGCTGGCCTGCGACATCTTGATCGCCTCGGAGAAGGCACGTTTCGCCGATACCCATGCACGTGTTGGCATCCTGCCCACCTGGGGGCTGACCACCCTGCTGCCGCTCTCGGTGGGACGCGGCCTGGCGCGGCGTATGAGCCTCACCGGCGACTACCTGTCAGCCGACGACGCGCTACGCGCCGGCCTGGTCACCGAGGTGGTTGCCCATGAGGAGCTGCTGCCGGCGGCCAAGCGGCTCGCGGCGACCATCGCCGGGAACAACCAGCCCGCAGTGCGCGAACTCCTGGCCTCCTACCGCCGCATCGAGTCCGAGCTCGTCGGCAATGGTCTACAGGTCGCCCTCGACGACGCCCATCGGTGGATCGAGCAGAACTCCATCGCCGAGGGTGTTGAGGCGCGGCGCGCGGCCATCATGGAGCGCGGACGCACCCAGAACGCCTAACGGTCCATCCGGTAATGAGCGATCCGGCGGCTCATCAACCTCTACATCAGGTGCGGCGTCTCCTTGTGGACCTTGTGGTCGTGATGCACCGTGCCGCCCACCACCGCGAATCCGAGCCCCGCGGTGACCAGTAACGTGATGGCCGCGACCATTCCCCAGCCGTGATGACCGGAGGCCAACGCCGCCAGCCCCAACGCGGTGATCGTGACCGACACCAGTCCAAGGAAGTAGCCGGTCCACACGGCAAATCGATCAAGGTTCATTTCGAAACACCTCCTCATCCAGCGTTTCCCAGAATACTCCGTAAGTGATCTGGATCACATAGCCAAGCGCTGGCAAACCCCCGATATCATCGAGCGAGCTACACGATCAGGGGGAGGAACATGTCATATCCACAGCAATACCCGGTCACCACGCCCCGGTACTTTCAAGTACGGCTGACCAAGCACACCGGGATGCTCATCATGTTCAGCACCCGGTCGTACACGATCACCGGGACACGTGAGCAGTGCGAGGCCGCCTATCGCGACGCGCAGACGCACAATCTAGCCGCCGGGTGGTGGAGCTTCCTGTCCATCCTCGTCATGAACTGGGTCGCAATCTTCGGAAATATGGGACAGATCAGGCAGATTCGGCGTTTGGCAGCGCAGCCCCCGACATACCAGGGCTACCCGCCGGCCGGATACCCGCAGCCGCAGTATCCGCAGTATCCGCAGTACCCCCCGGTGCACTGATCACGAGCCGGTTCCCGGCACCGCCCAACGACCCGACGCTGTGCGCCATCCGACCAACAGCAACCGCAGCACCAGGAAAAGGGTGAGCCCGGACCAGATTCCGGCGAGCCCCCACCCGAAGACCAACGACAACCACACCAGCGGCAGGAACCCGCACAGCGCGCTGATCATGGTGGCGTTGCGCATGAACCGGGCGTCGGCGGCGCCCAGCAGCACCCCATCCAGCGCGAACACGAGACCCGAAATCGGCAACTGGCACACCAGGAACCACCATGGCACGTGCATTTGATGCAACACCGTGGCATCGGAAGTGAACAGCCCCGGCACTACCGGAGCACCGAGGGCAAGAAGGGCCGCCAGCACCACCGCGAAGCCCAGCGAGAACGCCGTCACTCTCCACGCCACCGACTTGGCCTCCGGTACCCGGCCCGCGCCCAGCGCGCCACCGACGAGGGTTTGCGCCGCAATGGCAAGCGAATCAAGAACCAGCGCAAGAAAACTCCACATCTGCAGGACCACCTGATGCGCTGCCAGCGCTGCCGCCCCACACCGTGCGGCCACCGCCGCGGCACTGATGAAGCAGGCCTGGAACGCCAGACTGCGCACCAGCAGATCGCGCGCCAGCACCAGCTGTGCGCGCAGCACCGGAGGATCCATCCCGATCCGAACACGCTCGGCGTACAGGGCGCGCAAGAAGAGGATCGCGGCAAGCCACTGCCCCACCAGATTGGCGACGGCAGACCCCGCCACTCCCATCCGGGGCGCCCCGAGTAATCCGTAAATCAGCACCGGGCACAGCACTGCCGAAACCGCAAAGCCGACAATCACATACCGCAACGGCCTGACCGTGTTCTGCACTCCCCGCATCCACCCGTTACCGGCGAGCGAGACCAGGATTGCGGGCGCCGCGAAGATGGCGATACGCACCCACGTCAGGCCCTGAGCTGCCACATCGGGTGCCGCAGCGATGGCTCGGACCACCGGTGCGGCCACCATATTCACAATGAGCACCAGGGCGGCCCCGATAAGGAGCGCCAACCAGGTCGCCTGCACGCCCTCATGGACCGCACCCGGGCGATTACCGGAGCCGAACAATCGTGCCGCGCGGGCGGTGGTGCCGTACGAGAGGAACGTCAACTGCGTCGCGACGAGCGAAAGCACCAGTCCCCCGACGGCCAAACCCGCCAAAGACACCGCGCCCAGGCGCCCCACCATGGCGATATCGAAAAGCAAATACAGCGGCTCGGCCGCCAACACGCCCAGCGCGGGCACGGCCAAAGCGATGATTCGGCGGGCCAGCCCAGACATCCCGGCCGTGCCGGTGGCGTCAGTCAAGGGCGCGAACCAGCGCCGCCACCACCTCGTCGACCGGGCCGGTCGCCGAGAACCCGGCGGCCAGCCGATGTCCACCGCCACCAAAGGTGCCCGCTACCGCGGACAGGTCCACCGCGGAACGGGCCCGCATCGATATCGACCAATGCTCGGGCTCGATCTCCTTGAACACCACCGCGACCTCAGCCTCGGTGGTGGTGCGGACGATATCGACGATCGACTCGACTTCCTCGGTGCGCGCGCAGGACCACACATCATGGGTGACAACGGCATACACGAGTCCCGCACCGCCGACGGCATCGGGAATCAGCTGCGCGGTGCCCAGCACGCGCGACAAGATCGGCAGCCAGACGAATGGGTGTGAATCCATGAAGGTACGGGTGATGTTCACACCATCAGCGCCCAAGTCCAACAGCCGGGCCGCCAGCCGGTGCCCCTGCGCGGTGGCCCAGCGGAACGACCCGCTGTCGGTGACCAGACCGGCGTACAAACAGTGCGCCATCTCGGGGGTGATGTTCACCCCCCCAGGCGTCGAGCAACCGAGCCACCATCATCGTCGTCGAATCAGCTTCGATATCAACGTAATTCGCCGTACCAAAGAGCTCATTGGACACGTGGTGGTCGATCACCAGCACCGGTGCCGGTCCCTCAACCAGTTCGCCCAGTTGACCAAGCCGCCGCACGCTCGGGCTGTCGACCGTGACCACCAGATCCGGGTCTCTGCGCAGCTCGTGCGGCGGGACCAACAGTTCTGCACCCGGCAGGGTTCCCACTGACTCCGGAGGCGCCGCCGGCGCCCCGAAACTCACCTGGACGTCAACGCCCTTGGCTACCAACACCTGCCCGAGCGTCAACCCGCTACCCACAGTGTCGGCGTCGGGATGCACATGACAGATGATCACTACCCTCCTGGCCTTGGCCAGGAGCGCCACAGCGCCCTCTACGTCTACGCGTGCCCCCACGGCACCCGCCTCAATCGGGACGGCGCTCATCGTCCTCGTCGGGTGCGGGCTCCTCTGCCGGGGACGCCTTATAGGGATCGGCGTCACCGGCATGCACGGCTCCCTGCCGGACATCGGCGAGCGCGGCATCGGCCACACGCGTCCGGTCCAGCAGTTCCTCCATATGCCGCGCGGTATCGGCGATGGTGTCGAGCACGAAGGTCAAGGTGGGCGTGAACCTCACCCCTGTCCCGGCACCCACTTTGGTTCGGAGCACACCCTTTGCCTTTTCTAGCGCGGCCGCCGCGCCGGGATAATCCGGCTCGTCGGACAGAGTCTGCCCCATCACGGTGTAGTACACGGTCGCATCGTGCAGATCGTTGGTCACCCGAGTATCGGTGACCGTGACCATCGTCAGCCTCGGGTCTTTGATCTCGTACTCGATCGCCGAGGCGACGATGGCCCCGATCCGCTTCGCCAGTCGCCGCGCGCGAGCCGGATCGGCCACCTTAGACCCGTTCCTTCTCGCGGAGTTCGTACGCCTCGATGACGTCGCCCTCCTTGATGTCGTTGTAGGTCAGCGTCAGACCGCACTCGTAACCATCGCGAACCTCAGTGACGTCATCCTTCTCCCGCTTGAGCGATGAGATGGTGACCGTCTCGGCGACCACGATGTTGTCGCGCAGCAGGCGGGCCTTGGCGTTGCGCCGGAGGATGCCCGAGGTGACCAGGCAGCCGGCGATGTTGCCGACCTTGGACGACCGGAACAATGCCCGGATCTCGGCGCGGCCCAGCTCGACCTCTTCGTAGACCGGCTTGAGCATGCCCTTGAGCGCACTCTCGATCTCGTCGATGGCCTGGTAGATCACCGAGTAGTACCGAATGTCGACGCCCTCGCGGTTGGCCAGCTCGGTCGCCTTGCCCTCGGCCCGCACATTGAAGCCGATGATGATGGCGTCCGAGGCCGAGGCCAAGTTGACGTTGGTTTCGGTGACACCACCGACACCGCGGTCAATGACCCGCAGCTGCACCTCGTCGTCGATCGCGATACCGAGCAGCGCCTCTTCCAAGGCTTCGACCGTACCGGCGTTGTCGCCCTTGAGGATCAGGTTCAGCTGGCTGGTTTCCTTCAGTGCGGCATCCAGGTCGTCCAGGCTGATCCGCTTGCGGCTACGGGCGGCCAGCGCATTGCGCTTGCGCGCACTGCGACGATCGGCGATCTGCCGGGCAATCCGGTCCTCGTCGACGACAAGCAGGTTGTCACCCGCACCGGGCACCGAGGTGAATCCGATGACCTGGACCGGACGCGATGGCAGCGCCTCCTCGACGTCCTCGCCGTGCTCGTCCACCATCCGACGCACGCGGCCGTACGCATCTCCGGCGACGATCGAGTCGCCGACCCGCAGCGTTCCGCGCTGGATGAGCACCGTGGCCACGGGACCGCGACCGCGGTCCAGATGCGCCTCGATCGCCACACCCTGGGCCTCCATATCGGGGTTGGCACGCAGATCCAGTGCCGCGTCCGCGGTCAACAGGACTGCCTCCAGCAGGGCGTCGATATTGGTGCCCTGCTTGGCCGAGATGTCGACGAACATGGTGTCGCCACCGAAGTCCTCGGCAACCAGGTTGTACTCGGTGAGCTGCGCCCGGATCTTGCCCGGGTCGGCACCTTCCTTGTCGATCTTGTTGACCGCGACCACGATCGGCACGTCGGCCGCCTGGGCGTGGTTGATGGCTTCCACCGTCTGCGGCATGACGCCGTCATCGGCGGCAACCACCAGGATCGCGATATCGGTGGCCTTGGCACCACGCGCACGCATGGCGGTGAACGCCTCGTGACCCGGGGTGTCGATGAAGGTGACGAGCCGCTCGTTGCCGTCCAGCTGGGTCAAGACCTGGTAGGCACCGATGTGCTGGGTGATGCCACCGGCCTCGCCCTCGCGGACGTTGGCCTGCCGGATGGTGTCCAGCAGTCGGGTCTTGCCGTGGTCGACGTGACCCATGACGGTGACAACCGGCGGTCGGATCTCCAGATCCTCTTCACCGCCCTCATCCTCGCCGTAGGTGAGGTCGAAGGACTGCAGCAGCTCGCGGTCCTCGTCCTCGGGGCTCACGACCTGGACGACGTAGTTCATCTCGCCGCCCAGTAGCTCCAGGGTCTCGTCGCCTACCGACTGCGTGGCAGTCACCATCTCGCCGAGGTTGAACAGCGCCTGTACCAGCGAAGCCGGGTTGGCGTCGATCTTCTCCGCGAAATCGCTCAGCGAAGCACCACGCGCGAGCCGGATGACCTCTCCGTTGCCGTGCGGCAACCGCACACCACCGACGACGGGCGCCTGCATGTTCTCGTACTCGGCGCGTTTTGCCCGCTTCGACTTGCGACCACGCTTGGGCGCACCACCGGGACGTCCGAAGGCACCGGCCGCACCACCGCGCTGACCGGGACGGCCACCACCGCCGCCACCGCCGGGGCGACCACGGAAGCCACCGGCGCCAGCGGCGCCGGGAGGACCACCAGCGGGAGCACCGCTACCCGCACCGCCGCCGCGGTAGTTACCGCCGCCGCCACCACCGGGACCACCCGGGCGACCACCACCGGGACCACCGGGACGGCCACCACCGGGACCACCTGGGCGACCACCACCGGGACGCGGCGGGCGGGGGCCCATGGATCCGGGCGACGGGCGCGGGGGCATGTTGCTCGGGGAGGCTCCACCGGGACGAGGAGCTCCGGGACGCGGCGCCTGAGGACGCGGCGCAACAGGACGTTCGACCGGCTGCGCCGAGGAGAACGGGTTGTTGCCGACGCGCGGCACCCGGGGAGCTCCAGGCTTGGGACCCGGCGTCGCACCCGGACGGGGTGACGGCGCGGGTGCTGCCGGTGCTGCAGCGGACGCATCCGCCGCGGGCGACGCCGCAGCGCTCGGCGTGGGAGCGGCCGGTGCGACGGGCGCAGCGGCTGCAGGCGTGGACACAACCGGAGGTTCCGGCGCAGGGGGGGCCTCGACAACCGGCTCAGCGACCTTCTTCGGTGCCGGCTTGGGGGCGCCGGGCTTGGGACCGGCCTTCTTCGGGGCTGCCGCTGTCTCGGCGGGTGCGCCATTGGATCCGGCGGCAGCGGGCTTATCGCCACCACCGAATGCCTCACGAAGACGCCGCGCGACGGGGGCTTCCACCGTCGAAGATGCGGACTTAACGAATTCGCCCTGATCGCTCAGTCGGGCGAGAACTTCTTTACTGGTCACACCGAGTTCTTTAGCTAACTCGTGTACCCGGGCCTTGCCTGCCACTGCTCTCCTGTCTGCGAGGCAGCGGCTTCAGGCGCCGTGCCTCGTGTTAGCTGTGATGGACGATCATCATCGACGCTTCACGGTGTGCTCATTGTTTGTCGTTGCCAATCTCTTGGTATTGCTCAACAAGTTCGAAGACCGCGGAGGTATCCGGGTTTCCGCTGATCCGAAGCGCTCGCGCGAACGCTCGCCGCTTTACCGCCAGGTGGCAACACTGCGCCGACCGATGCAACCACGCACCTCGGCCGGGCAGTCTGCGACGGGTATCGACAACAACGCGTCGATCATCCGTAGCAACCACACGAAACAGATCTGCAGCCAACTCTCGCCCCCGGCAGCCGACACATGTCCGTACCGGTTTTCCGGTTTGAGCATGTGCGAACACCGAAGTCTCGCGCTGGATCACGGCTTAGTCTACCGTCCGCGACACCTTATTTATGAATCGGCCCACAGCCTCGAATGACAAGGCTGTATTCCGGTTGTCAAACCGCCGCCACGATGAACGTCACCACACCGACCAAAGCCAGTGCCTTGACGCACTCGACCGCGACATACGCCAGATGTACACGGCCGCGCCCGGCATATTCCGCTCCATCCCGGATCGCGTTGGACCGTCTCATCATGGCTGGTCGCACAGCTGCCAGCTGGATTGCCAGACACACACATGCCGCGATCACCGGGGCGATCTCACCGGTGGAGCGATTGCCCAGCACCATCAGCAACAGCAGAGCCGAAGCCAGTACACACTCCACCGCGTTGAGCGCACGGAACACCACGCGACCTATCGCGAGCCCCACGGGGATCGTCACGCCCGGCGCCCGGAACTTCAGCGGCGCCTCGATGAACGAGATCGCCACCACCAGGCCCAACCAGAATGCGGCCAGCGCCGCCACACCTACATCTATGCGCGTCATGCCATAGATGAAGCCAACGGCCCGAACAGCTCGTGATTGATCTGCTCCTGCGGGATTCCGAGAGACACTAGATCTTCGTTGACGGCCGACATGAACGGCCGCGGACCGCAGACGAACACGGTCGATAGCCGGTTGAGCGGCAGGCGGTGCAGGCTCATGCGGCCGACACCGTGCGCGGGAAGCTCCACATGGGCCCGTTCGTACCACGTGTGCAGCCGACCGGCGGGCAGCCGGCCCACGAGATCTGCCAACTCGTGTCGGTAGGCGTGCGCGGCAGCCGACTGATCGGCGTGCAGCACCACGACCTCGCGCGACGACTGCGTGGCTACGAGCTCTTGCAGCATCCCCATGATCGGCGTACAGCCGATGCCTGCGGATACCAGAACCAACGGATCCGTCGAATCGTCGAGCGTGAACTCGCCCATAGGTACCGAGACTCGCAACTGTTGTCCCTCGAAGACGTTGTCGTAGAGGAAGTTCGACACCTCACCCGCGGGAGTACCACCACCACTGATCCGCTTGACGGCGATACGCCAGCCACCCTGATGGGCGCCACGCGACAAACTGTATTGACGAATCTGCCTGGCCCCGTCCGGCAACGTGACTTGTACCGATACATACTGTCCCGGAAGGAAACTCGGCAACTCACCGGATACCCCGCGTAACTCAAATCCGGCCACATCCGCCGATTCCAATTGGCGGCGCACCACCGTGACCTGCTGCCACACATCGCCCGGCGCAACCCCCGCAGCGCCGTACAGCGCCTTCTCCCGTGCGATCAATTCATTGGCCATGAGCCAGTAGAATTCGCTCCACGCCTTCGCGACCTCGTCGGTCACCGCGGAGCCCAGCACCTCCGCGATCGCGGCGAAGAGATGCTCGTAGACGATCGGATACTGCTCGGCGACAATTCCCAACGAGGCATGTTTGTGGGCAATCCTGTCGAGCACCGAATCATATTGGGCACCATTGCCTTCCAGCACAAGCCCGGCGAACGACGCGATGGATGCGGCAAGCGCCTTCGGCTGCTCCCCCGCGGCCTGGTTGCCCCGGTTGAACAGATCACGAAGTAGTTCGGGGTGCGCCGCGAACAGCTTGGAGTAGAACAGCGGTGTGATTTCGTCGATCGCCCCCGCCACCGCGGGGAGGGTTTGACGGATGACTGCCAGTGACTCTGCTGATAGCACGTGACTACTTCCTTTCCATTGTTGGACGCGCGATTTCGGCCACCGTCCACTGATCGAGGTCGGCGAAGAATGCCTCCTGCGCCGAGCGAAGCGCATCGCGTAGGCGACAGGCGCGCCGGAGGGGGCAGGGCACGGCTCCCTCGCAGTCGATGACCTCGCCGTCGCGCTCCAATTTCCGAACCAGCGATCCCACCCGACGGTCGAGCCCGCCTTGTGTGATGCACACTCCCCCGTGGCGTCCGCGGGTGGACTCAATCGCACCCATTTCCGAAAGCCGGGCAACGACTTTCGTGGCATGCGTGTAGGGCACGCAAAGTTGGATGGCAAGATCACCGGTGTGCAGTTGAACGCCCGGCCCTTCGGTGGCCAGCCGCATGACAATGCGCAGACCCAGGTCGGTGAATCGCGTTAGTTGCACATAACTTGTATATGAGATGCAAGTTATGTGGCGATAGGGACTTTGGTCAGTACCTACCGCTACTCGGCGCTAGCTTTCGGGGTCCGCGTCACTTCTGATGTCGATGCGCCATCCGGTGAGACGAGCCGCCAGGCGGGCGTTCTGCCCCTCCTTGCCGATCGCCAGGGACAGCTGGAAATCGGGGACGATGACGCGGGCAGCCTTACCCGCCTCATCGATGACCGATACCGATACCACCTTGGCGGGTGAGAGCGCATTCGCGACGAACCGCGCGGGGTCCGGGTCGTAATCGATGATGTCGATCTTTTCGCCGGCGAGCTCGCTCATCACATTGCGTACCCGCTGCCCCATCGGCCCGATGCAGGCTCCTTTGGCGTTGAGCCCGGAAACCTTCGAGGCCACCGCAATCTTGGACCGGTGCCCCGCCTCGCGGGCAACCGCGACGATCTCCACGGAGCCGTCATGGATCTCCGGCACCTCCAGTGAAAACAGCTTGCGCACCAGATTCGGGTGCGTCCGCGACAGGGTGATCAACGGCTCGCGTGCACCGCGGGATACACCAACGACATAGCAGCGCAACCGATCTCCGTGACGGTAGTCCTCGCCCGGCACCTGCTCGGCCGCTGGGATGACCCCCTCGGATCCCTTTGTCTCGCTACCCATGCGGACCACGACAAGCCCCCGCGCGTTGGCCCGAGCGTCGCGCTGGATCACTCCGCCGACGATCTCGCCCTCGCGAGTGGAGAACTCACCGAACTTGTGCTCGTTCTCCGCGTCACGCACGCCCTGCTGGAACACCTGCCGCGCGGTGGTGGCGGCGATACGGCCGAATCCCTCAGGCGTGGCATCCCATTCGGTGATGAGATTGCCGTCCTCGTCGGTCTCGCGGGCCAACACACGCACCACACCCGTCTTGCGATCGAGTTCGATACGCGCGTTGGGCTCATGCCCGTCGGTATGCCGGTAGGCCGTCAGCAGCGCCGATTTGATGATGTCAATCGCCTCGTCGACGGTGATGCCCTTATCGGCGGCCATCAGGTTTACCGCTGCGGGATCGATATTCATGCGCCACCTCCAGTTTCGGCTGCTCCAGCCAGATTTAGTTCCTGTGGGTTGGGCGTTGTGAACTCCACCTGCACGACCGCGCTCTCGATATCGGAGAACGCGAGATCACGGACGGTCCAGCCGGTGCCCTTGACCGGTTTACGCACCACCACTTGTATTCCGTCATCGTTCGCGATGCCGATGCGACCGAGCAGATCCTCACCATCGGCGAGGTGAATCTGCGCCAGCCGGCCGTGGGCACGTCGAAAATGCACAGGAGTGGTGAGCGGACGATCGACTCCGGGGGTGGTGATTTCCAGCTCGTAGGCCACCCAACCGGTGTCCGCCTCGTCCAAGAACGCCGATGCGGTGTGACTCAGCGCGGCGACCGCGTCCAAGTTCACCGGAGAGTCCGAGTCGACCACGACCGTGATGCGGGCAGGAACCGTGTCGTCGTTAACGACGACACTCTCGATCTCGACGCCTGACCGGGAGAACTCGGGAGCGAGCAGCTCGATCACCTGGTCATCGGATGGCAGCCCCATGGCGTTTGTGGCTCCTCATCTTGAGTTGTCGGGCGGTTCAGCTTGCACACACTAGCCGGACTCTCGTCCTGACCAGCACTCCACCTTACGCCCGGCGAGGGCTGTCATGCGCCAACCGCGCACACTGGCAGGATGGGCGAATGCCCAAAAGCCTGTCGCGCCGCGACCTGTTGATCGGCGGCGCCGCACTCGGCGTCGCCGTCGTGGCCGCCGCGTGCCAGCAGACTCCCGATGCCAAACCCGAGGTGGACGACCTACTCACCCAGATCGACCTTGCTCAGCGCGATGCCACATCGGCGACCGCAGCGGCCACCGCCAACGCCGAACTGGCACCCGCGCTGACGGCCGTCGCAGCAATCCGCCGCGCACACGGCGTTGCCCTGGCCAAGGAGCTCGCCCGCATCCCGGGCGCGACCACGACCACGCCGCCGTCCAGCACCACCACATCGCCGACGTCACCACCACCACAGCTCGAACAGATCAAGACCCAACTCAAGGACTCATCGAGATCAGCGATGGACCTGGCAACCAAACAGAGCGGATACCGCGCCGGACTGCTGGCCTCGATCAGCGCAGCCTGTGCCTCAGCAGCCGAAGTTGACCTGCCATGACAACGACCGAACCCACACCGCAGCCGGCCTCCTCGGCCGACGACACGGCATTGGCCGATGCCCTGGCCAACGAGCACGCCGCCATCTACGCGTATGGACTGGTGTCGGCACACTCGGTCCCCGACAACAACTGGCTGGTCACCGAGTGCCTCATCGAACACCGGCTGTGCCGCGAGGAGTGCATCGCCAAGCTGCGTGGCCGTTCGGTGACCGCGCCGGTGGCCGCTGCCGGCTACACGACTCCGTTCCCGGTCAACACCCCCGCCGACGCCACCAAGCTGGCGCTGCAGGTCGAGGCGGACACCGCGGCGCGCTGGCGCGCTGTCGCCGAACTGGCCGACAACGGTGACGATCGTGGATTCGCGGTACGGATGCTCACCGAGAGCGCGATCCGCGCGGCGCGGTGGCGGGTGGCCGCCGACATCACGCCCGCCAGTATCGCGTTCCCGGGAGGGACCGAAACCTAGGCGAAGTGTTTCTGGGTGTCGGTGATCAGACCGGACAGCCCGCGACGGATCACCGGCTTGAGATGGCGGGCGAAGCCCAGGGACGGCTCGATGAAAAAGCTCCAGGTGAACAGCGAACCCGTCGCGGTGCCCACCACCTCGTAGAGCTCACCGAACCGTTTGGTGCCCGGGAAGGTTGCCGTCTCGACGGTGAACGCGTTGCGGTATCGCTCGGGGCTCTCCTCCCACACAATGAACCGCTCGTTGACGGCGGCACCGGGAAGTGCGAGCTTGGCGGTGCGGGTGGAGCCCACACCTCGCGGCTCCGGCGAAGTCCAACCGATCTTGTTGATGGCCTTGCACCAGTGCAGCGGGCTTTCACCATTGAGTTCGGCCCACACCGTCGCCGCGTCCTTGGGCAGCGGGGTCGAGAAGGTATACACGAAATCGCTTGTGTCAAAATCGCTTTCGACCAATGAGGCAAGCTTAAAAGACGGCATGTCTATACCTTATCGCCTACCGAAATCGCCTCCGTGACGGACGTCACCGCGTCGGCCACCGCAATGGACTGCGCCTCGCCCGTGAACCGGTTGCGCAGCTCGAGGGTCCCATCGGCCCAACCGCGGCCGATCACCACGATCCAGGGCACACCGAGCAGCTCGGCGTCCTTGAACTTGACACCCGGAGAGGCGGTGCGGTCATCGAGCAGCACCTCATGCCCCAACCGATCGAGGTCGGCGGCCAGCGCCTCGGCCCCGGCCCGCGCGGCCTCGTCCTTGTTGGCGATGACGACGTGCACATCGAACGGCGATACCGCGGCGGGCCAGCGCAGCCCGAGCTCGTCGTGCTGCTGCTCGGCGACGACGGCCACTAGCCGCGAGACGCCGACACCGTACGAGCCCTGGGTGAGCCGCACCGGCTTGCCGTTCTCGCCGAGCACGTCGACGGTGAATGCGTCGGTGTACTTGCGGCCCAACTGGAAGATGTGGCCGATCTCGATCCCGCGTGCCGACACCAGCTGCCCCGCACCGTCGGGCGAGGGGTCACCGTCGCGCACCTCGGCGGCCTCGATGGTGCCGTCGGGGATGAAGTCGCGCCCGGCGACGAGGTTGACCACGTGCTTTCCGGGTTCATCGGCGCCGGTGATCCAGCTGGTGCCCTCCACGATCCGCGGATCGACCAGGTACCGCACGCCGTTGGCGATCAATCCCTTCGGCCCGATGTAGCCGCGCACCAGGAACGGATGCTTGGCGAAGTCCGCGTCACCGATCAGCTCGTACTCGGCGGGCTCCAGTGCGGCGCCGAGGCGCTTGTCGTCAATCTCACGATCCCCGGGGACTCCGACGGCCAGCAGTTCCCACTCGCCACCGGGCTGGCGCACCTTCAGCAGAATGTTCTTGAGAGTGTCGGCCGCCGTCACGGGCCTGCCGAGATCGGCCGAATTCGCCCAGTCCACCAGAGTCGCGATGGTCGGAGTGTCACCCGTCTCATGCACGACGGCTTCGGGAAGTCCCTCGACGGGCCGCGCCGGCGGTGCCGGTGTGATGACCGCCTCGACGTTGGCGGCGTATCCGGATTCCACGCATCGCACGAAAGTGTCTTCCCCGGTGGGGCTTTCGGCGAGGAATTCCTCGGACGCACTACCGCCCATGGCTCCCGAGGTGGCAGCGACGATCACATAGTCCAGACCCAGCCGGCCGAATATCCGTTGATATGCCTCGCGGTGCGCGTGATAGGCCGTCTTGAGCCCGTCATCGGAGGTATCGAAGGAATACGAGTCCTTCATGACGAATTCGCGCCCACGCAGAATGCCCGCACGCGGACGCGCCTCGTCCCGGTACTTCGTCTGGACCTGGTAGAGGATGACCGGGAAATCCTTGTAGGAGCTGTACTCCCCCTTCACGGTGAGCGCGAACAGCTCCTCGTGGGTGGGGCCCAGCATCATGTCGACACCGCGCCGATCCTTGAGCCGGAACAGCGAATCGCCGTACTCGGTCCACCGGTTTGTGGTCTCATACGGCGCGCGCGGAAGCAGAGCGGGCAGCAGGATCTCTTGGCCGCCAATGGCATTCATCTCTTCACGGACGATGTTCTCGATCTTGCGGAGGACCCGAAGGCCGAGCGGTAGCCAGCTGTACACACCCGGCGCAATGGGGCGCACATAGCCCGCGCGGATGAGCAGCTTGTGGCTGGGAACCTCGGCATCGGCCGGGTCGTCGCGCAGCGTGCGTACAAAAAGCTCGGAAAGTCGGGTGATCACGGTTGCACAGCATATCGGCGCGCCGCCCGGGCCTCCGGCTAGCATCGAGCGCATGCGTGCGTGGGCGATCATTCCGGCGGTGGCGATGTTCGGCCTGGGAGTCGCGGCACCGGCCGACGCGGCCCCGGCCACAGTCAAGTACTCGTTGTCGGCCATCGGAATCGGCAATGCCGACTTCACCGTGTCCTACCAAGACGGGAATCAGCTCCGGGAGGAGTCGGGACACACGTTCGCCGGGTATTACTGGGAGCGCACGGTGAAACTCACCGGAGCCCCGCCGGTACTTCGAGTGACCGCGGCCGGACCTGCGAGTGTGTTCCGGATGTCCTGCCACATCACCGTCAATGACGGCATCCCCGTCACCAACGGACTGCTATTCCGCGCCGGGGACTACTCCCCGCAGGACTGCTAGGCGGGCTGCTCTTCGTCCAGGCCCTGGTCGTGCGCGGACTGCGCCTTCTGCGCATGGGCGACGTCGGCAGCGCTGTAGCTGATGAACAACGCTGCCACCCCTACCAGCACGGCCGTTCCGGCAATCCACAGCAGGCCGTACGTGTAGCCGTGGTCGAGGGCGTGCAGCTGCGCTTGGTTCATGTTCTGCACCGGCCCCTTGGCGCCGCCCAGGTACAGCGTGCGCGAGGTGATGATCGCCTGGATGATCACCAGAACGATGGGGCCACCCAGGTTTTGCAGCATGAGAGAGATGGCGGACAGCGGCCCGATGCGGTCGGCGTCCACACCGGTGATGGCCGACAAGATCACCGGCACCACGATGGTGCCGATCCCGAGTCCACCGACGAAAATAAGCGTCGCGAAATCCGGGAAGTAATCGATGGCCCGGTCAACCGTCGAGCCGTACAACATCGCCGCGAACACCACGACACCGCCGCACAGGATCAGCACCCGAGGCGCCATGCGCGTGACGAGTTGCGAAGACAGCGCCAGGCCAATGCCCATGCCGACGACGAATGGAATGGCTGAGACTCCGGTTCGCAGCGGGCTGTATTTCATCAGGTCCTGCATGTACAGGCCGATGGTGATAGTCAGGGTGAAGAGCACCCCGCCGGCCATGAAAATCGCCGCGAAGGTGGCAACCCGATTGCGGTCCTTGAACAGGCTAAGCGGCAACACCGGGTTCTCCGCGGTGCGTTCGACGAGCAGGAATGCGATCAGGAGCACGGCGGCGACGACCAGCGACACGATCGTGTAGGGGGAATCCCAGCCGCGGTCGGGACCCTGGGTGAAGCCGAACACCGCGGCGGTACAGCCGAGTGTGGCCAGCACCGATCCCGTGACGTCCAGCTTCATCGGTTCACGTTCGGTCTCGGACAGTGACCGCACGGCGAGGTAGATCATCAGCGCACCGGCGGGCACATTGATAAGGAAGGCCAGACGCCAGGACACCTCGGCCAGTGCACCGCCGACAATCAGTCCGGCGATGGAGCCCACGCCCGTCATGGCACCGAACACCGCGACGGCAGCGGTACGCAGCGGCCCCTTGGGGAAGGTGGTCGCCACCAATGCCAGCGCCGTGGGAGATGCGATGGCCGCACCGACACCCTGGATGAGACGGAAAACGGCCAGTCCGATGTCCTCCTGCGCGAGGCCCACCCCGATCGAAGCGAGAGTGAACAACGCGATGCCACCGATGAAGACCCGCTTACGGCCGAAGGTGTCACCGAGGCGTCCGCCGAGCAACATCAGCCCGCCGAAGGACAGCATGTACGCGGTGATGACCCAGCTTCGGGTGGCATCGTTGAGGTGCAGCTCGGCCTGAATCTTGGGCAGCGTGACGACCGCGATGGTGCCGTCCATGGTTGCCAGGAACTGCATACCGGCGATCGCGATGACGGCGTACAGGTAGTGCCGGGACGGCAGAAGTTCTCGCGCCTTTTGAGTGAGCTGCTCGACGCTGAGGGCAGGCATGGAGGACACCTTACCGTCCTCTTAACGTGCCCTTAGGTCACAAAGAGGCGCCGTACGCAGCAACGGGGCCAATGACGATGATTGCCGGCGGCCTAATACCCTGCGAGCGAATGCGCTCTGGCGCACTGGCAAGGTCCGCGCGCAGCACGCGTTGGTCATCAGTAGTGCCGTGTTGCACCACTAACACCGGGGTATCCGCAGGTCGGCCCCCATCGATGAGTACCTTCGCGAACTGCTCGATGCGCTCGACGGCCATCAGCAACACGATGGTCCCCTTCAAGGCAGCAAGCGCATCCCAATTGACTAACGATTCCGGATGTCCCGGAGCGACGTGTCCGCTGACCACCACGAACTCGTGGTTGACCGCACGATGGGTGACGGGCACCCCGGCCGCCGCGGGAACGGAGATTGCGCTGGTCACACCCGGTACGACGGTCACCGGGACACCGGCCTCGGCGCAGGCCAGCACCTCCTCGTAGCCGCGGGCGAAGACGAACGGGTCCCCGCCCTTGAGACGGACGACGAACTTGCCTTCCTGTGCCCGTTCAATGAGCACCCGGTTGATCTCCTGCTGGGCCATCGCGCGGCCGTAGGGGATCTTCGCGGCGTCGATGACCTCGACGTGGGGGCCCAGATCGGCGAGAAGTTCGGCGGGGGCAAGCCGGTCGGCGACAACCACATCGGCCTGAGCCAGGAGCCTGCGTCCGCGGACGGTAATGAGATCAGGATCACCGGGTCCCCCGCCGACGAGTGCCACGCCCTCTGGCCGTGTTTCGGCGATTTCGGTGATGAGCCCGCGCTGCAGCGCCTCGTGGATGGCCGAACGCAGGGCGGCTGACCGCCTGTGCTGACCACCGGTCAAGACACCGACCGCGATGCCGTCGTGATTAAAGGACGCCGGGGTGACGGCGGTGCCGTCCCGGGCGGAATCGGCCCGGACACAGAAGATGTGACGTCGGTCCGCTTCGGACACCACCGCGGCATTGACAGCCGGGTCGTCGGTGCAGGCAATGGCGTACCAAGCCCCATCGAGATCGCCGTCTTGATACGGCCTGAGGTTGAGGGTGATCGAGGCCATACCTTCGACAGCCGGGGTGGCGCTGGGGGCGATCACGTGGACATCGGCGCCGCTGGCGATCAGCAGCCCGAGACGCCGCTGCGCCACCGATCCGGCGCCGACAACTACGACCTTGCGTCCGGTGAGGCGCAGGCCCACGAGGTAGGCGTCATGAGTCACCGCGCGAGTTTACGTGGACGTGGATCACGGGGCTGGGCTAGCCATGCTCTAATCGGTCCCAGTGCAACCGAATCGTATGCAACCAGCAGAGTTGGCTCAGGCCGCGATGACTGCTGCCCTCATGGGCGCGATCGCTGTGGTCTCCATCGTGCTGCCGGGCGCCGTGGTGTTCGCCTGGCTAGGGGCCGTCCCGATGGGAGTGCTCTGTTACCGGCATCGCATCCGGGTGGCGTTGGCCGCATGTGTCGCCGCCGGCCTCATCAGCTTCCTGATCGCGGGATTCGGCGGGCTGGTTTCGGCTCTGACGTGCGCGTACATGGGTGCGATCGCCGGCCAGGTGAGGCGCCGAAATCGCGGCGCGGCAACAATGTTGGCCGTCGCGGCACTGTGGGGCGTGCTGGTCTCCTCCTTCTGCGTCGGCGTGTTCGCAGCCTTGAGCAATCTGCGTGAGGTTGTTCTGGGTGCGGTGGCCGCCAATGTTGGCGGGTTCGCCACGCTGTTGAGTGGCGTGCCGCTTCTCGGCCGCGCCGCGACGGGGTTGGATCATGCCGTGCAGGGTTGGATCGTGCACTGGCCCTGGTTTTTTGGGGTATCGGTATGGCTCATCGTCATCTTCGGAACGTCATTCGGATGGCGGGTCCTGACGCCGGTCCTACGACGGCTGGAGGAAGTCACCGACCTCGCGTCGGTGGGCACGCTGCCCGCTTCGCACGAGGACGTTCCGCCCGGCCCGCTGCCGACCGTGCTCACCGACGCCGGCTATCGATACGCCGGTGCCGACCGGGATGCGCTGGCCCCGGTGACCATGAGCGTCGACGTCGGGGAACACATCGCGGTGACCGGCGCCAACGGCTCCGGCAAGTCCACCCTGATGCGCATCTTGGCGGGCGTCACACCCACGACCGGGACCATCGAACGCCCCGCCGGAGTGGGTCTGGGCCAGGTGGGCGGGACCGCGTTGGTCCTACAGCACCCGGAGAGCCAGGTGCTGGGACTACGTGTGGGCGACGACATCGTGTGGGGGCTGCCGCATGACCGCGAGATCGACATCGAAAGCCTGCTCGGTGAGGTGGGTCTGAGCGGGATGAGCGATCGGGACACCGCAGGTCTCTCGGGTGGAGAGCTCCAGCGCCTCGCGGTCGCCTCCGCACTCGCCCGGGAACCCGCTCTCCTGATCGCCGATGAGGTGACCACCATGGTCGACGACGCCGGCAGGCAAACACTCATCAACGTGCTCGACGGACTCACCGCCCACCACAGTCTGGGGCTCGTGCACATCACGCATTACCCGCAGGAGGCGAATGCCGCCGATCGGGTGGTGTCACTTGGCGGCAGGGGCACCGCGGGTGCCCGTGAACCTGCGGAACGCCCATCCTCCATCGAATCCATCAGTGGTGAAACGATTCTCGACGTACGGGGAGTCTCTTTCGACTACGCGGTCGGGACCCCATGGTCACAATCCGTCCTGCGAGACATCTCTTTTCAGGTTCGTTCCGGCGACGGGATACTGCTCTGTGGCGGCAACGGCTCCGGCAAGTCCACCCTGGCCTGGATCATGGCGGGCCTGCTGGATCCCTCGGCGGGGCAATGCCTGCTCGATGGCCGTCCCGCCGCGGAACAGGTTGGTGCGGTGGCGTTGTGCTTCCAGGCCGCCAGACTGCAACTGCTGCGCGGGCACGCCGGTGCGGCGGTGGCTGCACTGGCCGGGTACTCGGCCTCCGACACCGACAGCATCGCTCGCGCCTTGGCCTCGGTCAGCCTGGATCCGAATATCGCCGGGGTGCTTATCGATCGCCTCAGCGGTGGCCAGCTGCGACGAGTCGCCCTGGCCGGGCTGCTGGCCCGCTCGCCACGCCTGCTGATTCTCGACGAGCCATTGGCGGGTCTGGATGTCGACGCACAGGCCGATCTCATAGATCTGTTGGTGCGCATCCGCAACCAGGGGCAGGCCGTCATCGTGATATCCCACGACACCGACAGTCTGTCCCCTCTGTGTCCTCGCACCATTCGTCTCGAACAAGGTGAGTTGGTGACCGTCGGATGAGCCAGCGACGCCCGTTGATGCTGATGCGGCCGGTGCCCGGACCGTCTCCCGTCCACGCGTTGTGGGCGGGAACCAAACTCATTGCCGTGTTGGCGATATCGGTACTACTGACCGTCATGCCGTCCTGGACGGCGATCGGGCTTGTCGCCCTGCTCATTCTCGTCACCGCCGGGCTGGCCAGGATCTCTCCCACCTGCATCCCATCGGTTCCGCGGTGGGTCTTGCTGCTCGTCGTGGCGGGCAGCTTGTTCACGATCGTCAACGGGGGCGCTCCCGAGCTGAGGCTCGGACCGGCCACTATCGGGGTCGGCGGATTCCTGGATTTTCTGCGTGTCACGTCGCTGGGTCTAGTTCTGATCGGCCTAGGAGCGGTCATCTCGTGGACCACCCAAGTCGCCGATATCGCCCCGGCAGTAGCGCTCTTGTGTCGGCCGCTGCGCATCCTGCGCGTGCCTGTCGACGATTGGGCGGTCACCATTTCCCTGGCATTCCGGATGTTCCCCATGCTGTCCGAGGAGTTCCGGCTGTTAGCGGCCGCCCGCAGACTGCAGCCGCCACAACCGGAGAAGCCCTCGCGGCGTGCGGAAGTCATTGATCTGTGCACCGCAGCGATGGTCGTCTCACTTCGTCGGGCCACCGAGATGGGCGACGCCATCACGGCACGGGGCGGCGCGGGACGAATCTCGGCCCACCCGATCTATCCGGGATGGCGGGATGTTCTTGCCGCGGCGGTGCTTGTCGGGGTCTTCGTACTCGCGTTGATGCTGAGCTGAACATGGGGTCGAAAACCCTTTTGTCACAGTAGTTTCTAGTGTCGCATCGGGTGCGGCTACGTGTCGGTGGGCACGGTTAGTATTCGAACATGAGTTCGATCGCAGCGTTGGAGGCGGCGGTTGATGCCTTCTGCGTTGAGTCGGTTCATAAGCTGACTGCCGCTGATGCGTTGACGGTGCTGGCCCGTGTGGAGGTGGTGCAGCGTCGGTTGTCCGCCCATGGGTTGGGGCTGGTGCCGAGGGTGACGTCGCAGGCCTCGCCGGTCGAGCTCGGTGGCACTTCTTATGCGGATGTGATTGCGCGGCGGTTGCATATCGGTAAGGGTGCGGCCCGGCGCCGGATCGCCGATGCCGAGCAGTTGGCGCCGCGGCGGGCGTTGACCGGCGAAGTGCTGGCACCGCAGCTGCCAAATGTCGCCGCCGCGCTATCTCGCGGCGATGTCGGGGACGAGCATGTGCGGATCATCCGGCAGTTCTTTGATCGACTACCGGTGGTGGTGGATGCACCGACCCGCCAAGCCGCCGAACAACAACTAGCCCAGATGGCCGTCCGGTTTGGGCCCGAGGCACTGCGTATCGGTGCCGACCGCATGATGGCCCTGTTGAACCCGGATGGTGAGTTCGCCGATGTGGATCGGGCACGGCGGCGCGGAGTCACGATCGGGCAGCAGGGCTTTGACGGCATGTCACCCATCACGGGATTGTTGGATCCGGAGACGCGCGCCTATCTGGATGCAGTATTCGCCAAACTAGCCGCACCCGGCATGTGCAACCCTGCCGATCAATCACCGATGCTCCACGGGGGGCCCGACCCGGAAGCCGCCGAACACGACCACCGCTCGGGTGCCCAACGCCACCATGACGCGCTGCGCACCTGCCTGCGATCGACTCTGGCCTCCGGTGATCTGGGTTCGCACCATGGACTGCCGGTCACCGTCGTGGTCACCACCACCCTGGCCGAGCTCGAACACGCCGCCGGCATAGCGGTCACCGGCGCCGGCACCAGGCTGCCCCTGCGTGATGTGATCCGCATGGCCACCCACGCCCACCACTACCTGACGATTTTCGATGATGACGGCCGACCGCTGTATCTGGGACGTTCTAAACGCATCGCCACCACCGATCAGCGGATTGTGCTGCACGCCCAAGACCGCGGCTGCACCCACCCCGACTGCCACGTGCCCGGATACCTGTGCGAAGTCCACCACATCACCGAATGGGCCGATGGTGGCCCCACCGACATCGACAACCTCACCTTCGCCTGCGGCCCCCACCACCGCCTCCTCAACCACGGCTGGACCACCCAAAAACACCAAGACGGCACCACCGAATGGATACCCCCACCACAGCTATTAGCAGTTGCGGCGTTACGCGCGAAGAATGCCGATCGCTCCCAGCGTGAGGATGATCAGACCGAGGAATGCCACAATCGCGGCGACGTCGATCCGTCGACGCGTCCGGATCCAGGTGTGTAGCGCCGACACCATCTCGTAAGTCCGCGCCGGCATGGCCGCATAACTCAGCAGCGGCAGCGCGACCATCGAGAAGGCCACCGCGTTGAAGAAGAGCAGCGCCATGGACTGTACGGGCTGCGTGGCACCCGAAGCATGGATGAGCGCGATCACCGCCAGAAAGTCCGCCGACGGCAAGGCAATTCCCAATCCACTGACCCCGGCCACCCACAACGAATTGTTCCGCAAGAAACCGCGGACTCGCGTCGTCAGCTTTTCCGCCAGGCCCGACCGCGGTGCACGTGGCGCCGCGGCAGGCCGACGGATCGACGCCGTAATGGCCAACACCGCCGCCACCAACAACGCGAGCACACCAAGCCCGACTTGGATGTAAGGCCCGGACACGTCCGCGTTCCCCATCGGGGACACCCGCAGGACAAACAGCAATGTGAGGCCCAGACTTAACCCCATCACAAAGGCACCGCAGAGGAAGACGAACAGCTGTAACAGCGGTCTCGGCCTGTTCAGCATCACGACCGTCAATCCCAGCCGGGTCGGTTCAACGCTCACTCCAAGTGCCATCAACAAAACGATGGTCCACATGACTACCGCGCGGGCACAACGTCATTCTGCTGGCAGACCCGCGTGAATATGGACTTCACGAGATCCACGTAGCGGGTGATCGATTCCCGGGCGATGGGGTTTTCCGGGTACGCGATCATCAGCGTCGTCTCCGTCGGGAACCGCGAGATAAAGATCGTCAGCTGGTACACCGACTTGCTCTCCGCATAGAGCCCGATGGGATTGCTGACCAGCAGCGGGTTAGTGAACAACTGCGAAAGTGGCGGAGCGCCACCGTCAAAGAAGTTGATCATCGGGTGATACGGCCGCGGCCAGTTCAGCTCCGGCACCAATTCCAGCACCCGGTAGAACGGCACATTCACCAGCTGCCTGCCGCGGTCAAAGGATTCCTGTGCCGCCACGGCGGCAGCACCGAAACTCCCGTCAACGGGCACCGATATCGGGACGAGCCCCGTGAACCATCCCGTCGTGAACATATCGGCTTCCGCTCGGGCATCACTCGGCGTAATCCCGTAATACGTATCGGTACCGGTTAATTCACGCTCGGCGAATCCGAGCGCCGCCATCACACCACCGATGAACCGGGCACCCGCATCCACACAGATTGACTCGAACGTCAGTGCCTGCTGCTCATCCAACAGCTGTTCGGTGATGATCGAAGTCCCGGATGGCACCGAGTGATCCCCCAGTGGCAAAGGGAAATCCGGGAGACTGCCACGGTTGTTCTCGGCGAACCGAACCCAATCGCGCACGGGCTCCGAGTCGGGGGTCAATCCGGACAGGAATTCGTGCTGGCGGATGCAGTAATCGTCATAGCTGCCCGCGGGGGGAAGCTCGATGGGGGCACCGCCCTGGACCAGCGCCTTGTATCCCATCAGGATCTCCATGATCAGCAGACGTGCGAAGGTCGCGTCCAGGTGCAGATGGTCGACGCTGAAATAGAAGGTGAAATGGCCTGAGCTCTGGACGATTCCGAAACGGAAGCAGTCCCACCGGAACGGGTCCGGGGTCTCCGAGACCACCAGCTCCCGCACCTCGTCGGAGGTCATCTCGCCCAGTTTGACCTGAACGAACTCCACGTCTGCCGGATCGGCAATCGTGCGCCGGACAATGTTCTGCTCGTCGTCGAGCGAGAACCAGCTCCGGTACGTATCGTGCCGCCGCAGGTGGGCGTTGATCACATGGCCCATCGCGCGCTTGTCACACCGGCCCGGCATATCCAGCGTGAAAACGAGCACCCGTGAGAAATCGAGTCCCTTCGCCGCCTGCCGCAGATACGTGCGCAAATGCTGCACCTGCATGAAGCTCGGCGGTATCTCGCTGACCGGCGCTTCGAGTGCCTTCGCGTACGACGCCGGCGAGGGCTGCCAGGTAATCACTGATCCTGAGGAGGGCTCCCACTTGTCGGTCAGCGACACCGTTACTGGTCCACCACGCATTTTCAATCCCCTTATGACGATGCGACTTCGGATTCCTGCTCGGCCAACTTGTCGTACAGGTGCGACGCCAAGGAACGCACTGTCGACACATCGGCCGGGCCGATACGGACGCCGGTGTCCGCCTGGATACGGGTACGAATTTCCAGATTGCCCAACGAGTCCAGGCCGTAATCCGGGAGGGACCGGTCCGGGTCGATGGAGCGACGCAGCACCAGGCCAACCTGCTCGGCGACCAACTTCCGCAGCCGAGTCGGCCACTCCTCACGAGGCAGGGCGTTGAGCTCGTCGAGGAACTTGTTTGTCTCCGTTTGAGTTTGACTCACATCCCGGAACGCCTGCGCAAACGGACTGCGCTCGACGAAGTCGGACAGCCACGAGATCCCGGCCATCGGCGCATAGGCGGTGTAAGCCCGGTTGTGCCGAAGCACAGTGTCGAAGGCGTAGGCACCCTCATCCGGGAGGATGGCCGCATCCGCGTTCTGGGCCAGGTGGGTGCCCTGCCCGATCTCCGACCAGGCACCCCAGGCGATGACGGTCGCCGGTAGGCCCTGTGCACGTCGCCAGTGTGTGAATCCGTCGAGCCAGCTGTTGGCCGCGGCGTAGGCACCCTGTCCGGGGGAGCCCACCAGCGCCGCGATCGACGAGAAGGAGCAGAACCAGTCCAGAGGCTGATCGGCGGTGGCCTCGTGCAGGTTCCAGGCACCATGCACCTTGGGCCGCCAGTCACCACGGTCGATCAGCTCGTCGGTGATGTTGGCGAGCGTGGCATCGTGCACCAACGCCGCGGCGTGCAGCACGCCGCGCACGGGCTTTCCGGTCTCCGTGGCAGCAGCCACCAGAAGCTGTGCCGTCTCCGGCTCCGCGATATCGCCGAGCACCACATCGATCTCGATGCCGCTGTGCCGGATCTGCTCGATAACTTCCAGCGCTTCGGGCTTCGGGGCGCTGCGACCGTTGAGGATGATCCGCCCGCACCCGGCCGCCGCCAGCTTCCTCGCCAGGAACAGGCCCAGCCCGCCGAGGCCACCGGTGATCACGTACGCACCCTCCCGACGGAACGCCGGCGCATGCGACGCGGGGATCACCGCGTTGACCTCTCCCGCCTGCGGCAGGTCCAGAACGAGCTTTCCGGTATGTCCCGCAGCACCCATCACGCGGATCGACTCGGCGGCGTCCTGCAAGGGAGATGACGAGATCTCCGGCAAGGGAAGCACTCCGTCCGCCATCTGCTGATACAGAGCGGTGAGCGTCCGGTAGATCGCTTCCGGCCGCGTCTTCGCCACGAGGACGAGATCGACGGCATGGAACGACAGGTTGCGGCGGAATGGGAACAGACCCAGCCGGGTGTCACCGTAGATATCGCGCTTGCCGATCTCGATGAAGCGGCCGCCGAAGCTCAGCAGTTCCACACCTGCCCGCTGCGCGGCACCGGTGAGCGAGTTGAGCACGATGTCGACCCCGTAACCGTCGGTATCGCGGCGGATCAGCTCGGCGAACTCCGAGCTGCGGGAATCGTAGACGTGCTTGATTCCCCAGCTGCGCAATAGTTCCCGTCGTTCCGTGCTGCCCGCAGTGGCGTAGATCTCTGCCCCGGCGGCGCGCGCGATGGCAATGGCTGCCTGCCCGACACCACCGGTGCCGGAATGGATCAGCACCTTGTCGCGCGCGGAGATCCTGGCCAGCTCGTGCAGCCCGTACCACGCGGTGACGTGCGCACCCGGGACAGCGGCCGCCTCCCTATCGGGCACCTCCGCCGGAAGGGTCGCGGCAAGGTTCGCATCGACCACGACGAAGCTTCTCCAGGCACCGGTGGTCGTCATACCGCCGACCCGGTCACCAACGAGATGCTGGGTGACTCCCGCCCCGACGGCAGTCACCACACCCGCGAAGTCGACGCCCAGCTCCTGCCGGCCTTCGAAACTCGAGTATCGGCCGTACACATTCAGCACGTCGGCGAAGTTGATGCTGGTGGCCGTGACGGATACCTCGATCTCTCCCGGCCCAGGCGCGACTCGGTCGAAAGCGACAAATCCGAGCGACTGCAGATCGCCGGGCGTGCGAACCTCGAACCGCACGCCCTCGTTGTTTGGTGTCGCAACGGTGCTGCGCCAATCGTCGGGGCCGAGCGGACCCAGGTTCAGACGCGCCCGGTACCAGTGGTCGCCACGCCACGCGGTCTCGTCCTCTTCCGAGCCGGAGACCAGCTCGCCCGCCACGTTCTGGGCTGCGGTCTGGCCGTCGACATCGATGTGCGTGACGCGCAAGTGCGGATACTCGGCACCGATGACACGCACCAGGCCCCGCAATCCGGCCTGCTCCAAGTTGGTCACATCGCCGGGCGCGACCGTCTGTGCGTTGCGAGTCAGGACATATAGCCGTGGCGGCTCGCCCGGCAGGTCCACCAATTCTCGGGTTATCCGCACCAGATGCCGAACCTGGTCCGCACCTTGCACGGCGACCCGATCCGCACCGCCGTCGGCCCCCGGGGCCGTCACGACGAGCACGCCGTCGAATCCACCGAACTCCAGCTGGTCATACAGAAGTTTCAGCGCCGCAACACGATCGGTGTTCGGGCGCCACTGGATCAGCGCCACCTCACTGTCGCGGAGCTTGAGTGAATCGATCAGCTCCGTCGCCCACGGGTCCACGGTCTCACCCGTGCTGACCAGCAGCCACCGGCGCGGGGCGTCCGATACCGCCTCGGGTAACCGCTGCTGCTGCCACTCGATCGCCAGCAGCCGGTTGTTGAGCAGCTGATCACGCTGCTCGTCAACGGAGGCTCCGGTACCAAAGCGGAAGCCCCGCACAGCAACCAGGACGGTGCCGTGCTCGTCCAGCAGATCGATATCGGCTTCCACCTCGGTCGCACTCACCGTGGTCACCCTGGTGTAGCAGTACTGGGTGGAACGCGCGGATTCGTATGCGTGCAGACTGCGCACACCCTTGGGAAGCGGTAGCGCATTCTTGCTGGCTTCCTGGACATCCGGGAGCGCGATCACCGATTGGAAGCACGCGTCCAGAAGTGCGGGATGAACGATGTAGCTGCCCTGTTGCGCCCGAACCGTCCGGGGCAGCGAGACTTCCGCCAGCACCGACCTGACGGACTCGTCGCCGCGGTATGCCGCGGCCAGGCCCTGGAAGGCCGGTCCGTACTGGACTCCCCTCTCGTCGAACGACTCTCGTAGCTCGTCCCCCGCCGCGCGATGAGGGTGCTCCGCGCGCAAGACAGCCAGGTCGTACGTCACGGGCGTGTCGGACGCGCCGCCACTGCCCAAGACCGCCGTGGCGCGTTTGGCGGTATCGCCGTCGTCATGGGTTTCCACCACGAACTCGATCACGTCCGGGGACTTCACCGTGCCCGTCGCCGAGATCGGTGTCGCCTCCCCCAGCGTCAGCAGTTGCTCAAACGAAACATCCTCTACCACAGCGCCTTCACCGAACACGGCGACGGAGGCCGAGAGCGCCATCTCGCAGTAGGCGGCACCTGGGTACACCGCGACATGACGGACCTGATGGTCGGCGATCCACGGCTGCGCCGCCGTGCCGACATCGGCCTGCCAGATGTAGCGCTCCGGTTCCTCGGTCAACCGCACATGTGCGCCGAGTAGCGGGTGAACGGCCACGGTGTGACCGCCCTGGCCCGACTGCGTCTGCGCGGACAGATCCAACAGATATGACTGGCGAGTCCAGCTGGGCAGCGGCACGTCCACCAGTTGCCCGGATGGATACAGCACCGAGAAGTCCACGGCGCCGCCCGCCGTATATAGATCTCCCACAAAGTCTCGGAGCCCATGCGGCAGCTCTTGCTCGCGGCGCATAGCAGCCAGCGCGACCATCGGGATTTCCACGCTGCGCGCGGTTTGTTCCGCCGGATAGACCAGCAGCGGGTGCGGTGCCAGCTCACCGAAAACGCGATACCCGTCGTCCAGCGCCGCCTGCACCGCAGCTGCGAAGCGGACGGTGTGGCGCAGGTTGTCCACCCAATAATCGGCATCCATGATTGGCTTTTCGCGCGGGTCGAACGCGACCGAAGAGTACAGCGGCACAACGGGTGCCCGCGGCGTGAGATCTTCGAGGGCATCGGCGAGGTCATCAAGGATGGGGTCCACCTGTGGTGAATGCGAAGCGACGTCAACCGCCACCTCGCGGGCCATCAAACCGCGATCCGACCATTCGGCGATCAGCCGGCGAACCGTTTCCGTGGCTCCACCGACAACTGTGGACTGCGGCGAGGCGACCACGGCCAGCACGACATCGTGAATCTCTCGGTCGGCCAGCTCGGTCACGACCTGCTGAGCCGGCAGGTCGACGGACGCCATGGCACCGGCGCCCGAGATCCTCAGCATCAATTGGGAACGACGGCAGATGACCTTGACGCCGTCTTCCAGTGACAACGCCTCGGACACGACAGCCGCGGCGACCTCGCCCATCGAATGCCCGATCACCGCGCCCGGGGTGACCCCGTAGGACACCATCGTGGCGGCCAGCGACACCTGCATGGCGAACAACGTCGGCTGGACACGATCGATACCCGTAACCGTCTCCGGCGCCGAGACCGCCTCGGTCACCGAGAACCCGGATTCCGCAGCGATCAGGGGTTCGAGGCGCGCGATAGTCGCGGCGAATACCGGTTCCTTGCTGAGTAGTTCGGCACCCATGCCGGCCCATTGCGAGCCCTGACCCGAGAACAACCACACCGGGCCCCGATCATCCTGCGCCACAGCGGCCGGGTAGGGAGCCTCGCCCTCGGCAATGGTGCGCAACGCATCAATCAGCTCTTCAGCTCCGCTGGCCACCACCGAGGTACGCACCGACCGGTGCGCCCTTCGACGCGCCAGGGTGTACCCGACATCGCCGAGAGCCAGGTCAGGCCGCTCGGCCACCCACTCGGCCAAACTGCCTGCAGTTCGTCGTAACTCCTCGGCGGACGTCGACGACACCGGGAAGATGAGCTGCGATCCGAGCGGTGACTCTGTCGCGGGGGCTTCGGGCGAGTCCACGGGCGGAGCCTGCTCCACCACCGCGTGCACATTGGAGCCCGACATTCCGTATGCCGATACCCCGGCCCGCCGCGGGCCCTCAATGTTCCCAGGCCAGGGAATAACCGATTGCGGCACAAAAAGGTTCGTTGCGACACCGGCGAGCTTGTCGGGGATCCCGGTGAAATGCAGGTTCGGCGGAATCACGCCATGCTCCACCGCAAGAATGATCTTCATCAGCCCCAGCGCACCTGCCGCCGACATGGTGTGTCCAAAGTTGGTCTTCACCGACCCCACCGCACAGGGCCCATCGACTCCATACACCTGCGCCAGGCCCGTGTATTCGATGGGATCACCGACAGGTGTACCAGTGCCGTGCGCTTCGATCAGCCCGACGGTGTTGGCGTCCACACCCGCGGCCGCCAGCGCGGTGCGGCATGCGGCAGCCTGCGCGTCCGAGGACGGGGTCGACTGATTCACGGTGCGCCCATCCTGATTCGATGCCGTACCCCGCACCACCGCCAAGATCCGGTCCCCGTCGCGCACCGCATCGTCCAGCCGCTTCAGCAGGATCATGACGCAGCCCTCGGACATCACGAAACCGTCTGCCTCCCCCGTGAAGGTGTGGCAGGCTCCGGTCGGAGAGAGCATGCGCTGCTGCGAGGCACCGACATACCTACGCGGCTCCAAGACCAGGTTGACGCCGCCGGCCAGTACCAGATCACTTTCGCCTGCCGCCAGGCTCTGGCACCCCATATGCACCGTCGCCAACCCCGCGGCGCACCCGGCATCGACCGTCAATGACGGTCCATGCACACCCAGGGCGTACGAGATACGCCCCGATGCCATGCAGAAGTTTGTACCGGCGAATCCGTAGGGACCGCCGAGATCCGCCGCATCCGCAGCCACCAGCTGATAGTCATTGTGCGTTACCCCCACGAATACCCCGGTCTGTGAGCCGGCAAGGTTCCGCGGATCTAGGCCCGCATGTTCTACTGCCTGCCAAGATGTTTCGAGCAACACGCGATGTTGAGGATCGATCGAGACGGCCTCACGCTCGTTGATGCTGAAGAAGTCCGCATCGAAGCCGCCGACGTCCTCCAGGAAGGCCCCCCATTTAGAAGGAGACTTGCCCGGTACACCGGATTCGGGGTCGTAGTACTCACTCAAGTCCCAGCGCGCGGGGGGCACCTCGGTAATGAAGTCCTCGCCGCGCAACAGCGCCTGCCAGAAATGTTCGGGTGACTCGATCCCACCCGGGAGCCGGCACCCCATTCCGATAACTGCAACTGGGGTCACAGACGCGTTTTTCATCTTGCTACGTCCTCCTCGCACACGACAATCTGCCTGGTAGTAGAACCGGAGACAACTAGCAGTAGAACCCGACAGACCTAAAGATAAGGTGCGCGAAAGGAATTCGCGACTCGGGAGATCAGGATCACAGTGCCCCCCGTTGAGCCGTCTCGCGACATCGCACAATGGCCTCTTTCACATCCCTACCCCCGTCCCGCATTAACAGCCCATTGATAGCCGGGAAACAAGGAATTCACAATTACATCGACACTTCTAACTATTAGCTCTCTGAACGCATAAGAGCCCATTTGGCCACCTGCGTAGCGTTTCAATGGTCAGGTATTTACCTATTTTCCAAGCTATTTCGCGCAGCAAAGACTCGGATGCACAGATCATTCACAGCAATTTCCATGGTTTGCTATGAGCGTATATTAAGAGAATATTCAACCCGGCGACCTCTATGAAATATTTATGCAATTTACTCACCGTGAGCCCAAATTTCCCACGTCTTACGCCGATCAAGATCCAATCCGGCTCCGGATCAACATCTCTGCATACTTATTCATTAGTTTTGTGACTGGTGAGGCGACCAGGCGCGCCAGGACCCCGGCGACAATCGCCTCGTGACGGGTGCGGCACCGCTCCCCTAGACGAGCCGCCGGGACTCGACAGATCACGGCGCCCCACGCAGCCCCATAGTTAGCTCGCTCGTGTCGCGCGCGGAGTCGAAGTGGGGTACCGTCCGGACCATCATGCGGAACTTCAGTTCCGTGTGGGGCAATGACGCCCATCTCGACCAGCTGCGGCAGTTCCAAGACGTAAGACCGTCAGTGCTGTGCCAATCATATTGAGCGCAAAGGGGTTTGGGATGCTTAGTGTGATAAGACGGATCTGGATGCCGCTGCTGATCGCCGTGATACTGGCAGTCGGCGGATTCGCGGTACTCCGGGTTCGCGGAATTTTCGGCTCGGACTCCTTCATCTCCTCTGCCGATAACAACGCGAAGGACGCCGTTCCGTACAACCCAAAGACACTCGTATACGAGGTATTTGGAGAACCCGGCGCCATGGCTGATGTGAACTATTTCAACGAGGATGCGCAGCCGACTCGCGTCGACGCCGTGCAGCTGCCATGGTCATTCAAGATCGTGTCGATCTTGCCGTCATTGAGCGGAAACATCGTCGCCCAAGGTGACGGCAACCGCATTGGCTGCCGAATCATCGTCAACGGCGAGGTCAAGGTGGAGCGAGTGTCCAACGAGCACAACGCCTACATCTACTGCCTGGTGAAGTCCGCATGAGGCACAGCGGCGGCGATCGCGCCGCGCGGCCTCCACGGATCGCGCGGGCTATCCGGGCCTTGTCCATCCCGATCATCCTGTTCTGGCTGGGCATCGCCATCATCCTCAATGTCGTCACGCCCTCCCTTGATGAAGTGGGCAAGGCACATTCGGTATCCATGTCCCCCAAGGACGCTCCCTCGATGATCGCGATGATGCACACGGGCAAGGTGTTCGGAGAGTTCGACTCCGACAGCTCCGTCATGATCGTGCTCGAGGGCAAGCAGGACCTGGCAGATGAGGCACACCGCTTCTACGACGAGATCATCAAGAAGCTGAAGGCCGATCCGACCCACGTGCAGCACATCTCCGACTACTGGGGAGACCCGCTCACCGCCTCCGGCGCCCAGAGTGCCGACGGGAAATCCGCCTACGTTCAGGTGAACCTGGCCGGTGACCAGGGCACAACCTTGGCGAACGAATCCGTCGATGCCGTCCGCAAGATCATCGCCGAGACGCCCGGCCCCGATGGTGTGCAGGCGTATGTCACCGGCGGAACAGCCGCGAGCGCCGACACGGGAACGGCCGGCAACAAGAGCATGCAGAAGACCACGCTCATCGCGGTAGGCGTCGTCGTCGTGATGCTGCTCTTCGTATACCGCTCGGTGATAACCATGTTTCTGGCGCTGGTGGTCGTCGGGGTGGAACTGATGGCGGGCCAGGGAGTGGTCGCGACATTGGGCAATCTCAATGTGATCGGGCTGTCGACCTACGCCGTCAGCATGGTCACGATGCTGGGCATCGCCGCAGGCACCGACTACGTGATCTTCCTGCTGGGCCGATATCACGAAGCACGCCAGTCCGGAGAAGACCGCGAGGAGGCCTTCTATACCGCGTATTCCGGTGTGTCACACGTGATCTTGGGATCTGGGTTGACCATCGTCGGCGCGACGCTGTGCCTGAGCTTGACGCGCCTGCCACTCTTCCGGTCCATGGGTGTGCCCTGTGCGCTGGTCATTTTCGTCATTGTCGCGGCGGCACTCACCCTGGCTCCCGCGGTGCTGGCGATCGGTAGCCGCTTCGGTCTGTTCGAGCCCAAACGCAAGCACGACGAGCGCAGCTGGCGGCGTATCGGCGCCGCGGTGGTGCGCTGGCCGGGGCCGATTCTCATTGTGACCATTGGGATTGCACTCATCGGGCTACTCACCCTGCCGGGATACACCCCGGGTTATGACGACCGTCAGTACATGCCGGACAACGTGCCCTCGAAAGTCGGCTATGCGGCTGCGGAACGGCACTTCTCCCCGGCCAGGATGAACCCCGAAATGCTGATGATCGAAGCGGATCACGACATGCGCAACCCCGCAGACATGTTGGTCATCGACAGAATCGCCAAGACGGCGTTCCATGCTCGTGGCGTGGGCCGAGTGCAGGCGATCACCCGGCCGCTCGGTACACCGATCGAACACAGCTCGATACCGTTCCAGATCGGCCTGCAGGGCGCCGGCCAGATCCAGAACATGAAATACATGAAGGACCGCATGGCCGACATGCTGACCATGGCCGATCAAATGGGAACCTTGATCGGCACCATGGAACGTGTGTACGACATGATGCGCGAGCTCACCGACATCATGCACGACATGACCGGCCAGATGAAGGTCATGCAAGGCAAGATGCACGACATGCGCGACCTGATGGCCACTTTCGACGACTTCTTCAGGCCGATTCGCAACTACTTCTACTGGGAAAAGCATTGCGCCGATATCCCGATCTGCTGGGCAAGCCGGACGGTGTTCGATGCACTCGACGGCGTGGACGCGATGGTCGAAGACATGGACGGCATGCTGGTGAACATGGACAAGGTCGATGTCCTGATGCCGCGCATGCTCGCCGAGTTTCCTCCCATGATCGCGATCATGAAGTCCATGCACGGCACGCTGCTGACTATGCACAGCACCATGTCCGGGATCATGAATCAGATGGATGAGAGCACCAAGAACTCCACCCTGATCGGCAAGTACTTCGACCAAGCCAAGAACGACGACTCGTTCTATCTGCCACCCGAGGTGTTCGAGAACGCCGACTTCAAACGCGGGTTGAAGATGTTCTTGTCCCCCGACGGGAAGGCCGTCCGGATGACCGTCTCCCATCAAGGGAATCCGGCCTCTGTGGAGGGAATCGCGACCGTCGGCAATATCAAAGAGGCAGTGGCGGATTCGATCAAGGGCACCCCGCTGGAGAACGCGAAGGTCTACTTGGGAGGAACCGCCGCCGCGAACAAGGACCTGCAGGAAGGAGCGAAGTACGACCTCATCCTCGCGGGCATCGCGTCACTGTGCCTGATCTTCATCATCATGCTGCTGGTCACCGGCAGCGTGGTCGCGGCTCTCGTCATTGTCGGCACGGTGGCGGTGTCACTGGGCGCATCCATCGGGGTGTCGGTGCTGATTTGGCAGGACCTGTTGGGCATGGACTTGCATTGGTTCGTGGTGCCGTTGTCGGTCATCATCCTTTTGGCCGTGGGCTCGGACTACAACCTGCTGCTCATCGCACGTTTCAAGGAGGAGCTGCATGGCGGGCTCAAGACCGGATTCATCCGGGCCATGGGTGGCAGTGGCAAGGTGGTGACCAACGCGGGCCTCGTGTTCGCATTCACCATGTGCGCCATGGTGGTCAGTGATCTGCGCATCGTGGGGCAGCTCGGCACGACGATCGGCCTCGGGCTGCTCTTCGACACACTGATCGTGCGGTCCTTCATGACCCCGGCCATCGCTGCATTGCTTGGCCGCTGGTTCTGGTGGCCGCTCAACCTCCGCAAATACACCACTGCGCGGACAACATGACGAAAAACACTGCGATTCAACGACAAAGAACACCCGGGCGACTGAACAGGTCGTTGGACCTCGCGATCCTGGAGGCGGCATTCATCGTGCTCGCCGAGCAGGGCTACGACGCGATGAGCATGGATGTGATCGCCGCTCGTGCCGGTGTGGGCAAGGCAGCCATCTACCGGCGTTGGTCTTCGAAGGCCGCACTCACCGCGGATGCGATCCTGCACGGGCGCCCATCACTCGGGAAGCTCGACGATGTTCCGGACACCGGGAGCTTGCGCGGCGACTTGCATGCTCTTTACGAGGCAAGGGATTTCGGTGACAACGACATCCTCACTGGCAACCTGCTGGCGGGGATCATCGCGGAGGCCGTCAACGACTCCACACTGGCGGCGGCGTTGGATGACCTGCTCCTGTCACAAACCCGGAAGCGGATGGAAGTCGTGTTCGCCCGCGCCATCCAGCGGGGCGAGATAGCCCGCGACCGCGACCTGTCGCTGGTCTACGACATACCGCTGGGCCTCAGCCTCACTGCCGCCCTCAAAAGAACGGTTATCGACGAGACGTACATGCGCCGCATGGTCGACGAGGTGATTCTGCCCCTGGTTCAGAGGCCCGTCAGTCCGTCAGGGCACTGCGGGAGCTGAATCCACCGACTGCTGCCGGTGTTGTGTCGACGAGAGCGAAGGTCGTCCGTCGAGTTCGTGGCCGATAAGGCGCGAGCTGTTGGTGACGACCGCGACCGAAGACGCGTTGTGCAGTATTGCCGCGAGAACCGGCGAGAGCGCACCTCCGGCGCCCACCACCAGCCCGATCGCATTGACCGCGATCGACATCGCGTAATTCTGTCGAATAACGGTCACGGCCCGGCCGCCCAGGCCCCGCACATCGAGCAGCTTACGCAGGTCATCACTGGACAGCGCCACGTCAGCTGTTTCCACCGCCACATCAGTTCCGTTGATTCCCATGGCAATTCCAATGTCTGCCGCCGCCAGCGCGGGCGCGTCATTGACGCCGTCACCGACCATCGCGACAACATGCCCTTCACTGCGCAGTTGACTCACGGTCTGGAGCTTGTCCTCGGGCAACACCTCGGCCTGCCACTCTTCGATTCCCAACTCCTCTGCCACGGCCCGTGCTGTCTCCGTGTGATCGCCGGTGAGCATGACCACCCGCTTGACACCCGATGACCGCAGTGCCGCCAGCACCTCGGCGGCCTCCGGGCGGATCTCGTCGCGCAGACTGATGAGTCCGACGAGTACGCCGTCCACTGCCAGTAGAAGCGGAGTCTCAGCGCGGCGCCGCAGCTTGGCCACCCACTCGTCGGCCTCCGGGGTCACCCGGACGCTCTCCTTGCTCAGCAGTGCCGGGCTGCCCAACAGCAGGGTGCGCCCGTCGGCACGAGTCCGCATCCCGAGGCCGACCAACACCTCACACTCCTCGTGCGGCGGGATGGCGATGTGGCGTTCCTCGGTTGAGCGGATGACCGCCTCCCCCAAGGGATGACGGGCGTGGATCTCGGAGCTCGCCGCGTACGCGAGCACTTGTTCCGGTTCCCAACCCTCTTTGAAGGCGACGATATTCGTGACCACCGGCCGTCCGATGGTCAACGTTCCGGTCTTGTCGAACACGAACGCGTCCACTCGGCCGGCCAATTCCAGATGCGAACCGCCCTTGACCAGGATTCCCCTGCGGGCCCCGTTACCGATGGCCGCGCTGATGGCAGTAGGGGTAGACAAGCCCACCGCACAGGGGCAGGCCACCAAAAGCATTGTCATCGCACGCCGCACATCCCGCGTCACCACGAGGGTGCCGAGCGACAGTAGGAACGAGGCCGGAACGAATCGTCGTGAGAAGTTCTCGCCGACAGTCTGAATCGGGGCGCGGTCACGCTGCGCCTGCTCCACCCGGGTGATGATCCGGCCGATGATCGTCTGCCCACCAACGGCCGCGGCACGCACGACGATGCGGCCGCGCATGACGACCGAACCCGCGTGTACCTGTCCCCCGGCCACGACGCTGACCGGCAGGGTTTCGCCCGTGATCGCCGACTGGTCGACGATGGCGTCACCGTCCATTATCTCGCCGTCGACGGGAATGGCCACCTGCTCGTGCACGACCACCTCGTCGCCGATCACCAGCGATGCCGTGGCGACCTGAACCTCGGTGCCATCGCGCAGACGGACCCATGAGGTGTCCTGGCTGCCCGACAGCAGATCGGCAATAGCGCGCCGGGTGCGACGGAGCGTGAGGTCCTGCAGATACTCGCCGATGTTGAGCAGCCACAACACGGTCAGTGCAACCACATTCTCGCGCAGCACCAGGCTGGCCACGGTGGCCGCCGACACCAACAGATCCGTGCCGGCCGATCTGCCGCTGCGTAGTGCGGCAAGTGCACCCCGCAGGAACGGGTAGCCACTGAAAATCGTTACTGCCGTTGCCAATACCCGACCTGTGGGCCCCAGCAGCGGCGGCCGACGCAGCGGATACCGGCGCACTCCCAGCACCACCAGGGCCGCACCGCCCACCGCCATGCGCAGCACGTCGCCGTTGCGCACATCGGATGAATGCGGTTCTCGGGTCAACGATTCCGGTAACGGGGCATCGAGGGCGCCGGCCAGTGCGGCGAGGATATCGTCGGCCGAGCCGCTGGCCTTCGAGTACCACACCACCACCGCGGCCGTGCGCGGGTATGCATGTACCGCACGGACTCCCTGCACATGCTGCAGCGTGTCCTCGATCAGCACGGCCCGCCGCACATCGCCGCTGAACTCACTCGCGACAGCACGTAAACGTCCGGCCGCGTCAGATACGACAGTGACCATGTGCGGCTCAGTGCTCGTGATCGTGACCGGCTTCTCCCACCACGGGCGGCGGGGCCTCTTCCCCAATGCGCTCGCGCGCCTCCGCCACGACATCTCCGATCGCCAACCGTGCGCGCTCGGCGCCCTCCTCGGCCTTACGTACACCTCGCAGACCCCAGGCGGTGACGACGACGCTGGCGTCGCGGACGGGAACCTTGGCCGCGGCCTTGCGCACGACTTCGTAGGCGGCGACTCCCACTGCACCGGTTGCCACCGTTGATGCGGCCTTCACTAACAGTCCGTGCCATACCATCAGCCAATCACCTTTCCGCTCAATGTATTTGAGTCGCGCTTCATCGCGCGCCGCGGCTCTTTGACAAAAGCTACTCTCGATCACGGCCCGAGGTGACCGGTTGAGTCATAATGATAACGGTTGTCATTATCGGCCAGTATGGCAGACGCTCGACCGATAGGCGCGCCGACGCAGTCACAACACGCTCCTACCGAGAAGACCAGCTACAGAGCAGAGGGCTCGCACGCGCGGGGCTCGTGTCCGCCAAGCCCACGGCACTCGGCATGTGCAACCCCGCTACCCACGGTGATGAACGTCGACACCTTGCGTCCAAGCCCCGGATCGGTTCACTGAATGGACAGATGCCGAAAATCGACACCGATTGGAACCCGGGTCATAGCCAACTCTGACTAACGGCATGGCTAATTCATAGCAGCGAGTCTCACTCTGGGAAGAGCGGCTTGGTCCGCATAGCAATGCGATTCGCGGTTCCCATGCGATTAGTCCCCACAAGGAGATATCTATGCAGATGGTTTCGAGCATATTCGGCACAGGCGCGGCAGCGCTGGGCGGGCTGGCGTTGGTAGTAGCAATGGCAGGGTATTCCGCACCAGCCGCCGCCGAAACACCGAGCACTCTGCGGCAGGGCGCCGCGCAGAGCGCACCTCTGCTTCCCTGCCCACCCGACTGTCGCGGCCCTGGTCCTGGCGGCCCCGGCCCTGGCCGTCCTGGTCCCGGCGGTCCTGGCCCCGGCCGCCCCGCCCCCTGCCCACCCGACTGCCGCGGCCCGGGGCGTTGAGGTAGCAATTGTCTGCGATGACAATCGACATTCGCATTCCAGCTAGTTTCAGCTAACCAAATGCGCCGGTGGTCGCGGGCCCCACGTCGCGACCGCCGGTGCTCCACCGAATTATGTTTGACAGCAACTCGATTCAGCGCTCAAGCTCTGAGCTGCGCGCAGAGAATTCAGCGAAAACCCCTCCATACCTCCACAATCCACCGAGGCATCGCGGTCTGCGCACTGTGGAAATGGCACTTCGGGAAAGTGACGGCCAAGTTTCATGTACAGCAATGCAGTCGGCAATCTCCGGCGAATCTATTCAATGCCAAGTGGCCGACACGATTCCCACCAGCATCCCCAGTTGCCGCACAAGCCATATCGCTCCGGCCGCCCTGGTGAGTAAACCGCCGGCCGGGACAACGAAGTCGCGCATTCGGCATGCCCTGGTCAGCGCCGGATTGGGACTGGGCACCTACTACGGCACGCGTCTGGCCGGAGCATCCGAACTCCACGCCCTCATCGCTGCCGCGGCGGTTTCCGCAGTGCGGGTTATCTATACGATCGCAAAGGATCGCCGCTTCGATCTTATCGCGGGTTTCATCATGCTTACGCATGGTGCGACGCTAATCGTCGCGCTATATACCGGATCGCCGGAGCTGGCCCAGCTCACTCGGGTGGCGCCATTGGCAGTGGCCGGACTGTTCTTCATCGCCAGTGGCTTGCTTGGTCGACCACTCACACAGATAGTCGTCGCGAAGATACTGCCTCTTTGGATCCAGCAACGTCTCGGTACACGAGAATGGGAACAGTCCGACCATACCGCTTACCGCCGTATGCACATCTGGCTGTGTCTGGCCGTCGGTGTGATCTATCTTGCCCAGGCACTACTCATGACGACCGTGATTCACAACAATTCAGCCGATGTCGCCCAGTTGGTTAACAAGGCAGTGAGCACGGTATCCGAATTTATCCGCCTTGCGTTCGCGATCGGCACGATCTGGTTGTTCAGACAGAGTCGACAAAAGACACCGACATAGCCGCTTGACTTGTCCTTATTCTGTTGAAGCGGCTTGATGGCCGTCAGATAGGGTCTGGCGATTCAGCCGTTCCGGCCGGCAGGGGATGAAGCAGCGCGCACACCAGGTGCAATTGTGCTGGAGCACAATATCATTCACGTCAGCATCTCCCACAGTGGTCGCTGCCACGACTGCCGCACCCAAGGCCGTGGAACAACCGCCGCAGCCATGCTCCAGGTCACCTCGGCCCGATAATCGACGCGTTTTCATAGCAGAGACATAGGTTCTACATGGGACGTGCGTGGTTCACGCTGCGATAATCGGCGAGATGACAGCAAGCGAGGCTCCCAAACATGGCGCCGGCCGCACCGTCATGTCTCGCGGAGGCGGCAGGGCGCTTAACGTCCTAGTTGTCGACGATGAACCTACGTTGGCCGAGCTAGTGTCCATGGCACTTCGCTACGAAGGTTGGGATACCAATGTCGCGCACGATGGTGCCACCGCGGTTAGCCTCGCGCGGCTGACACCGCCAGACGCCGTCGTACTAGATGTGATGTTGCCCGACACCTGCGGCATGGACGTGTTATCGCGTTTACGGGACGCCCATCCTCGTCTGCCCATTTTACTGCTGACAGCTAAAGACGCCGTTGAGGACCGCATCCTTGGCCTAAGCGCAGGGGCGGATGACTATGTGACAAAACCGTTTAGCCTGGAAGAGGTTGTGCTAGGGGTACGAGCGTTGCTGCGCCGGGCGGGCGCGACCACGGATGCCGACGAACCCCAAATCGCCGTGGGCGATCTTGTTCTCAATGAAAGCAGCCGTGAAGTCACGCGGGGCGGAAATCTCATCGCCTTGACGACAACGGAGTTTGAACTGCTGCGCTATCTGATGCAGAACGCCAAACGAGTCCTAAGCAAGCACCAGATCCTGGAGCGGGTGTGGCGCTACGACTTCGGTGGGCGGTCCAGCATCGTCGAACTGTATATTTCATATCTGCGCAAGAAGATTGATGTGAATCACGAGCCCATGATCCATACCGTACGGGGCGCGGGCTACGTCCTCCGTCCTGCATACTGATATGCCAGCGGCTCGCCTGCGGCAACCATTCCGGGCAATCCATGTACTGCGAGCGCCGCGAGTGTGGTCGTTGCGGACTCGGCTGCTATTTGCTCAAGTGGTATTGCTGGCGGTGATTTGCGCGCTGATCGGAGTCGGCACGTCGGCGGCACTGCATCGTTTTCTGCTCAATCAGCTTGACGGTGAAGTCGTCATCACGGGGCTGCGGTCGGCGGCGCTGTTCGAAGTCGGTCCGCCACCACTACCGCGCTCCATATCGCGGCCGGGCGAACCGGCACCGGTATCTCTCAACGTGCCGGGGCAGTCAACCGGAGTTCTCGGGGCGGTCATCGAAGACGGTCATGCACACGACGCCGTGGTCATCACCGCCGACGGGTCTCGAATGAAGCTCTCCGATGCTGTCAGTGCCCAATTGGCGACTGTCCCTGAAACCGGCATCGTCACAATGAAACTCGACGGGCTCGGCAGCTATCGGCTGGTCAATACTCCCACCCGTCACGAGGCACGGATTGTTGTTGGACAGCCCACTGCGGGCATTGACCGAATCCTGTTCGCGGTGGTGGCGATGTTCTGTGCGGTTGGCGCCATTGCGCTGATTGTCGGTGCGATCGCTAGTCTCCTCATCATCCGGCACCAATTGGGCCCGATATCGGAAGTCGCCGCTGCGGCCCGCGACGTTGCCGAACTCGACCTCGCGCGAGGCGATGTGAACCTGCCCAGGTCCATTGCAGAAGTCGATGCTGCCAATACCGGCACAGAAGTGGGCCAACTCAGTACCGCACTGAACCGGATGCTGCACCGCATCGCAGATGCGCTCGCAGCTCGGCAGGCTAGCGAAGCCCGGGTCCGCCAGTTTGTCGCCGACGCCAGCCATGAGCTGAGAACACCCCTCGCCGCGATCCGCGGATACGCTGAATTCGCGCGCCGCGAAGAGAACCGGGCTAGCGCTGAAATCGCCCACGCCATGGGCCGTGTTGATTCTGAAGCCAGGCGTATGAGCGTGCTCGTCGAAGACATGCTTCTCCTGGCCCGACTCGATGCGGGCCGCTCCCTAGAGCAGGAATCTGTCGATCTCTCCCGGCTGGCGATCGACGCTGTCAGCGATGCACATGTCTCAGCGCCAGAACATCATTGGTTACTTGACCTGCCCGAAGAGCCCATAGTCGTCACCGGCGATAACGCCAGACTGCACCAGGTCCTGCTCAACTTACTGTCCAACTGCCGGCTGCACACCCCAGCAGGGACCACCACGACCGTCACATTGCGCCCCGCCGTCAGCGGCGCCGCCCAATTGGACGTCATCGATAACGGCCCGGGAATTCCGCACGCCTTGCAGCCGGAAATATTCGAACGCTTCGCTCGCGGCGACACCTCACGCTCCCGCCGCGGCGGCAGTAGCGGTCTCGGGCTGGCAATCGCTGCCGCCATTGTCCATGCACATCACGGCACCATGACCGTAGTGAGCCGCCCAGGCCATACGGCCTTCACGATCACGCTGCCAGAAGCCCCACGCTCCCCGGCCTGAGCCGATCCCATCCGCACGATGCTTAGAACCCGAACACGTTCGGTGCAGCATTAATCCCTATTACCTAAACTCCCACGGCAACAAAGGGTTCAACGCAGCCCCGGGGCCACGCGGCGACGGTCACCGGGTTTGCGGTGTATCGGTTGAACGGCATAGTTGGTTCGAACCCACAACCCAGTTCGGGACCTCCGCAAACCCAAACCGAACAACCCCAACTAAGCGTCATCCATAGCAGCATCGTCGTGTCACGGGATCGCAGCTGAGCTGCCCAGCTTCCCGTCTCCGAACCCAGCGCTCGCCTTGACACCGCCGGATGCTCCGGCCCCGGCCACCCCACCGGATATCTGCGGCCCACGCGATCCCGACATCGAAACCGGCAGCCGGGTCCCACGCGACATGTTTAACGCAGGCAACTGCCCGGGGGCGTCAACCGGGCCGTAGGGAGCAGGATGAGGCGACGGCAGCTCCGCCGATGCAGGTACGGTGAGCACCACGGCGAGCCCGATCGAAACTATTGCGACACATAATGATCGAATCATGGGGCCGTTCCTTTCCTTGTCCCACGTGGGTCCTCCAACTGCCCGGACGTCATTCCGGCACCGATTCGAGCGGTAGATCCCGCGCCGAGCCCAGCCGTTATTTGGGTACCGCGCCGCGGCGGAGGCAATAGCCCAAAGGATGGTTGCGAGGGGAGCGCCGCATGATTATTGGGCGCTCCCCCGGGCACTGCTACCGGCACTGCGGGCATCGGTTTTATTGGCAGCGGGTCTGCGGCGGCCACCGGCGCACCGCACAAGGAACATATCAAGACCGTTGCGGCACAGAAGAATTTCATCATTAGATCTTGATCGGTTCGCCATAGATGGCGAATTCGGTGTGGCCGGCCTCGGTGGACACACGCAGCGAGGCGAAGGACCGGACGGTGACGTCCCCTCCGCAGGCATCCGCCTTCACATGGACGTTGTCCAGATCCAACGCTCCCGTATTGCCCCGCGACAGGACCATATTGCCCAGCGGAAGGTTCACAATGACGCCCGGTTGCACCACGGTTTGCACAAATCCGCTGACTCCAGCGCTGCCTCCAACGCCCAGCGTTTGCAGGGGAAGCACACCGACGTTCACTGACGGTGCGATACCTGCGGATCCGCCGAGCTGCAATCCCGACGACACATCGGACTGGCAGCCGAGCTGGTAGCCGATAAGGAAGAGGCTATCGGTAATGGGGTTGGTGCCACCGGTCGCGGTTGCCGTGCCCGAGAGTGTAATGAACGCCTCGCGTGAGTTCGTGGCCGCCGCCAGGTTGGGCACGGAGTTCACACGCTCGTTGTCCAACCGAATCTCCAGATGCCATCCATCCCGGGTAGTCCTCGAATATTGCTGCGGGGCCATATCTTTTGGCTCTGCGATGGCCGTGGCCGCATCTGTGAGCCCATACGCAGCCATAAAGAAGCCTGCGCTTATGAGACGGGCAATCACGAAATCCGCCATTCCATGCGCAGGCGGGATGCCACAAGGAGAGGAGAAGGAGACGCCAACACATCGCGGCGCACGTTCACAAACAACGAAGGTCTATAGACAGAGGCAGAAGTCGCCACAAGAACCGGTCCAATCAACAGATACGGAGCCACCCAGGCACGCCGATAACGGGCGCTGCACGGCTAGTGAAGGTTTGATACACGAAAGACGGCAGCAATTGCCGACTCAGCGGTCCCTCAGCGCCGATTGATCCCCAAATACAGAAGTCGTTGCCAGCCAGCATTATCCGGAGCATGTGAAAGTAACGCGCTACGCCGTGACATCAACAGAACCAGCAGTGCCGCGCCACCAAGCGCAAAGACCGACACGCTGAGCGGCAGCCAGACTGGCTGCACAGCGAGTCCGAGCCGAGCGCGGGCGACGGCCATGCCGTGCTGCACCGGTTCCCAATGATGAACCTCGACAGTGTCATACAACGATACCGGGGTCGCAGCATGTGCTAAATGCGAACTCTCGACAGGCAACAAGCAAGCGCCTCCGACGAACAAGCACAGAATTGCCAGCACGACCGCGGAGTACAGCCGGTACTTGGGCACCCCGCGACCTGACATGTCAACGATGGTACCAGGCAAATTTTCGCAACTGTGGGCTCAAGACTGGTTGTTCTCGAAAGAACCTCTGCCATAGTTATTCTGCTGCGCAACCAGATTGAGCAGTCTAGGCCGCTACGTCGTCGCCCGTGACACAAATCTGGCAACCGCCTGAGGATGCGCTGCCGGATGCGTATGCAGGTACGAGGCGTGGATGCGGCCCTCCCCCGCCACCACGCCCTCACGACGGACACCGTCGGAGGTGCCCCAGGCCCAGGCGCGATACCCAGCGTCATCGCGATAGTCGACCGTGGTGCGATGAAACTCGTGTCCGCTCAACCGTTCCCCCTCATCGAACAACGCAGAGCCGGTGATCGCCACGGCGTCCCGGTACCCGAGGGTGAGCGAATCGGTGAAGCGGGCATGCGCGTTAATCACCCCACACATCGGCGCGCCGTCGAGGTCGTGACACAGGTACGTGAGCCCCGCGCATTCGGCATGGATCGGTCCCGACATGTCACGAACCTGTTGGCGTAGTGATTCATTGGACGACAGGTCGGCGGTGAACTGTTCTGGAAATCCGCCGGGCAGTACCAAGGCAGCGGTCTCGTCGGGCAATGCGTCCCGGCGCGGGTCGAATTCGGCCACCACCGCACCCGCGGCGGCCAACAACTCGCGATGTTCGGCGTAGCCGAAGGTAAACGCCGAACCAGCCGCCAGCGCCACCACGGGCTCCCCGACCACCGGGGCGCCGATGGCGTCCGCCGGATCCCACGGGGGGGCCGTCACCTCACTGCGGGCGGCGGCGACAATCGCGGGTATGTCCACATGCGCGCCGACCAGCTGGGTCATCGCCTCGATCGCATCGAGTGCTGCCTGGCCATGCTCGATAGCCGTCACCAGTCCCAAATGTCTTGATGGGACCGATATCTCCTCGATACGAGGCAACGCCCCGAGCACGGAAAGTCCGGCACGGTCGGCTGCTGCCGTGAGGATCTCGCGGTGCCGCGCCGACCCGACCCGGTTCAGAATCACGCCGGCGATCCTGATCCCCTCCTCGGCGGCATGTACCACAAAACCATGCAGGAGCGCAGCCATGCTCTGGCTGTATCCCTTGGCGTCGACCACCAGCACCACCGGTGCCCCGAGCAAGGCTGCGATCTGGGCCGTGGAACCCTCCGCATCACCGATCCGGCCGTCGAAGAGCCCCATCACTCCTTCGATTACGGCGATATCGGCGCCGCGGCAGCCGTGCCCGAACAGGGGTCCGATCAGATCGCTGCCCACGAGCACGCTGTCGAGATTGCGGCCCGGCCTGCCGGTCACCAGGCTGTGATATCCGGGATCGATGTAATCCGGCCCTACCTTGAACGGCGCCACGCGGTGACCCGCACGCCGCAGCGCGCCCATCAAGCCCGTGGCCACCGTGGTCTTTCCGCTGCCCGACGCGGGCGCGGCGATCACGATCGCGGGAACGCTAACGGACACCACGCGCTACCGTCCGATCACCATTCGATACCGCGTTGGCCCTTGCGGCCCTGGTCCATCGGATGTTTGACCTTAGTCATCTCGGTCACCAAGTCGGCAGCGTCCAAAAGCTGCTGTGGCGCATCGCGTCCGGTGATCACGACATGCTGCATGCCGGGGCGATTCCGCAGCACCGAGACCACCTCGTCGACGTCGACCCACCCCCACTTGAGCGGGTAGGTGAATTCATCGAGCACATAGAAACCGTGTTCCTCCGCGGCCAGTCGCCGGGCAATCTCGGCCCAACCGGCGGCAGCATCGGCGGCGTGGTCGGTTTCGGTACCTGCCCGACGCGACCAGGACCAGCCCGACCCCATCTTGTGCCACTGCACCGAGCCGCCGATCCCGTGCTCATCATGCAGCTTGGCGAGCTCACCGAAGACCGATTCTTCCCCCACTCGCCACTTTGCACTCTTGACGAACTGGAACACCGCGACATCCGCACCGTGATGCCAGGCACGCAGTGCCATGCCAAAGGCGGCGGTGGACTTGCCTTTTCCCGCGCCGGTGTGCACCGCGAGCACCGGGGCATTACGACGCGCCTTCGTGGTGAGCCCGTCCTCTGGCACCACCAGCGGTTGTCCCTGTGGCATTGAGCCTCCTCCGCTATCTCACGCGGCGGTGGCACCGCGGACCACACCGGCAAGCCGGTCGGCATTAAGGTGGTCGAGCTGGATCACCGGTGCATCAAGCTGTTGAGCCAGCGTGACCGCCAGATCCATTCTCACGAAAGATGTCTCGCAATCGACCACCACGCAAGCGACCTGCTCGGCACGCAGCATTCCCGCAGCGCGACGAGTCCGCCCCAAGGGGTCAGGACCGCCGGTAGCGCGTCCGTCGGTGAGCACCACCACGAGGGCGCGGCGATGCGGATCACGGCCATGCTCGCGGGAGACGAGATCGCGTGCCGCCAAAAGCCCTTGTGCCAGCGGCGTTTTACCACCGGTATCGAACTGTTGCAGCTTGCGTCCCGCGATATGGGTAGAACTTGTCGGTGCCAATAGCATCGCCGCTTCCTGACCGCGGAAGGTGATAACCGCAACCTTGTCGCGTCGCTGATAAGCATCTCGCAGCAGCGACAAGGTGGCTCCGCTGACCGCCGACATCTTCTGGCGGGCCGCCATCGACCCCGAGGCGTCGACCACGAAAATCACCAGATTGCCTTCGCGCCCTTCCCTGATTGCCCACTGCACATCGGAGAGCACCGGTTTGGGTAGCCTGCCGGGTTCAGTCACCCGGCTCGCTGCGGACATCAGCGTGCCGATCACGTGCACCCCGAATCCCTCATCGGGGTGCGGCGCGATCACCTTGCCGGTGCGGTTGCGCGCCGCGGAACGTCGTCCCGGGGCGCCCATGCCAACACCCGGCACCCGGAACGTCTTGGCGCGAAAAGTCGCCGAGGGCGCCGGGCTGGGCCGAGACGGCGCCGGCGTAGACGCTGAATCCTTCTCCGAATCATCGGCTTTGGCTGGATCCGAAGAAGGCTCGGGTGCGCCACCACCGGGACCATCCGGATCGGGGTCTGGGTCATCCCCGCTGGGATCCTGATCCTGCGGCGGCGCGCTATCGCGCATCGCCTGGTCGAGCTGCTCCGGATCCAGGCCCGGCTCGTCGAACGGGTCTCGGCGCCGCCGGTGCGGCAGCGCCAACTCGGCGGCCACCCGGATATCGGGCTCGCCGACCACCTCGGCACCACGCCATGCCGCATGGGCGATCGCGGCGCGTGCCACCACCAGATCGGCGCGCATACCATCCACATCGAAGGTCGCGCACAGGGCCGCAATACGCTGTAACTCCGCGTCGGGCAAGGTGACCCGGGGTAACAACTGCCGGGCATCGGCAATCCGTTCCGCCAGCTCAGCCTCCTCAGAGGCGTAACGCGAGACAAACCCGGCGGGATCTGCCTCATAAGCAAGTCGCCTACGGATGACCTCGGCCCGTACCGGCACCTCCCGGGAAGCGTGTACATCCACCGCGAATCCGAAGCGGTCCAGCAGCTGTGGCCGCAGCTCCCCCTCCTCGGGATTCATCGTGCCGATCAGCACGAATCGCGCGTCGTAGGAATGGGATACACCGTCACGCTCGACATGCACGCGACCCATCGCGGCCGCATCGAGGATCACGTCGACCAGATGGTCGTGCAGCAGGTTGACCTCGTCCACGTACAGCACGCCGCCGTTGGCCCGCGCCAAAAGCCCCGGGGAAAAAGCATGTTCACCGTCGCGCAGCACCTTCTGCAGGTCGAGGGAACCAACGACCCGATCTTCGGTGGCGCCGATCGGGAGTTCCACCAGACGTGCGCCGTCGACGGAACCCAGTACGGAGGTCAGAGCACGCACCGCCGTCGACTTGGCAGTGCCCTTCTCTCCGCGGATGAGCACTCCCCCGATATCGGGGCGCACCGCCGAGAGCACGAGCGCCAACCGCAGCTGGTCGTGCCCGACGATCGCACTGAGCGGGTATCCGGGAACGCCTGTGGTGCTGGTCATTTCCCGGCCATCCAGGTCATGGGCACGTGCGGTATCCCGTCCTCGAGAAATTCGTCACCGGAGACCACGAATCCCAGCTTGCCATACATGTCCCTCAGGTGAGCCTGCGCATTCAGTCGACACCGCGCACCGCCGAGCTCGGCCAGCACGGCGCGGACCAATCGCGCCGCGTGCCCGCGGCCACGTTCACCCGCCGCCGTACATACCCGGCCGATCCAGAAACCCGAGCCCTGCGGATCCGTGAGCACCCGCAGACCACTGACAACATCGTCGTTCTCGTTCTTGATCCAAAAGTGCCGGGTCTCTGGCTCGAGATCGCGGCCGTCGAGATCTTGGTAGGCGCAGTTCTGATCGACGATGAACGCCTCGGCGCGTAACCGCAGTAGTCCGTAGAGCGTCGCGGTGTCCAGGTCAGCGGACCGGGACCACCCGGCGGTCACTGCTCCAGGCCGAGAACCTGTGTGCCCCAGTCCCATACCTCACCGAACAGTGTGGGCTCATCCGACAGACTGATACCCAGCGACGGGATCATTTCCTTGAGTTTGGGCATCCAGTTGGCGAACCGGTCAGGGAAGCACCGCTGCATGACGTCGAGCATGGCCGGCACCGCGGTGGACGCACCCGGCGAGGCGCCGAGCAGGCCGGCAATGCTGCCGTCGGCCGAATTGAGCACCATGGTGCCGAATTCGAGCGCACCACCCTTGCCCTTGGCCGGCCGAATGACCTGCACGCGCTGGCCGGCGGTGATCAGCTCCCAATCGGAACGCTGTGCCTTGGGCGCGAATTCGCGCAGCATGTCGATCCGGTCATCCGGAGTGAGACGCAGCTGGCTCAATAGGAAAGTCGCGAGCTTGAACTCGGTGAGACCAACGCCGACCATCGATGCAAGGTTGTTGGGCTTCACCGACGCGGGCAGGTCGGTGACCTTGCCCATCTTGAGGAATTTGGGCGACCATCCGGCGAACGGCCCGAACAACAGCCATTCCTTTCCGTTGATCACCCGGGTGTCCAAGTGCGGCGCCGACATCGGCGGTGCACCGAGTGGCGGGAAGCCGTAGACCTTGGCCTTGTGGCCCTCGGTGAGGTCGATGTTGTTGGTGCGCAGGAAGGCGCCGCTCACCGGGAACCCGCCGAAGCCCTTGGCTTCCGGGATTCCGGCCTTCTGCAGCAGACCCAGTGCCCCGCCACCGGCGCCGACGAACACAAACTTGGCTTTGAGCTTGCGCTTCTCGCCCGTGCGTCCGTTGACCAGCTTGAGGATCCATCCGCCGTCGCTTTCACGGCTGATGTTGCGGACCTCGGTGCCGAAGATCGCGCTGGTGCCGCTGCGAACGCCGAAGCCGACCAACTGCTTTGACAGCTCACCGAAGTCGACGTCGGTACCGTCCTGGCTCCAGTTCAACCCCACCGGATCGGAGAAGTCGCGTCCGGCCGCCATCAACGGCAGGCGACGCGCGAACTCATCGTCGTCGTTGATGAACTCCATCTTCGCGAACAGCGGGTTACCGGCCAGGGCATCGTGGCGCTTGCGCAGATACTCAACCTTGTCGGCTCCGTGCACGTAGCTCACATGTGGGATGGGGTTGAGGAACCCGCGGACGTCGGGCAGCACACCGTTCTCCACGGCGTACGCCCAGAACTGGCGCGATACCTGGAACTGCTCGTTGACCGTGACGGCCTTGGTGATGTCAATCGAGCCGTCAGCCTTCTGCGGCGTGTAGTTGAGCTCGCAGAGTGCCGAGTGACCGGTACCCGCGTTGTTCCACGGGTCGCTGCTTTCGCTCGCGGCCGCATCGAGGCGTTCGATCAAGGTGATCGACAGGTCCGGTTCGACCAATCGCAGCAAGGCGCTGAGCGTCGCGCTCATGATCCCTGACCCAATCAGGGCAACGTCTGTCTGCTCCACCTGCGCTTTTGACACCGGTTCACTGTCCTTTTCGAATCTGATGTAGTGGCAACGCTTCGCCACTACTGGGAAGTACACACAGGTTATCGCGCGGGTAATTCAGTCATTCCTTCAACTAGGCTAAGCCAGTGACATGGGAATCCGATGTCCTCGATGGCTACCTTCGTCAGACCATTGAACTGGGCATTGACCCTGACGGCGAAGGTGTAATTACCGCCACACTGGTGCGCCCTGAAATTCAGCCGGAGACCGGACGCGCGGTGCTCATGGTGCACGGATATACCGACTACTTCTTCCACACCGAGCTTGCCGAACATTTCCTGGCCCGCGGCTATCGCTTCTTCGCGCTCGACTTGCGCAAATGCGGGCGTTCCCGGCGCGTTCACCAGACGCCGCACTACATCAGCGATCTGTCGCTCTACGACGCCGAACTCAACGCCGCGGTGAACATCATCACCGGGGAGGCCAGCGGGCAGAACACGGCCGCATCGCTGCTCATCTACGGACACTCCGCCGGCGGTCTGATCGTCTCGCTGTGGCTCAACCGCCTACGGGTGGCGGACGGCCTGGGCAATATCGCGGGACTCATCCTCAACAGCCCCTGGCTGGATCTTCAGGGCCGACCCTTTCTCCGCAGCGGCGGCACCACCGCGGCCGTCAAGGCGATTTCGCGATTCCGCGCCAAACAAGCGATTCCGCTACCGCACGAGGGCGCCTACGGTGCAAGCCTGCACAAGGACTTCCACGGAGAGTTCGACTACAACCTGGAGTGGAAGCCGGTCGGCGGGTTCCCGGTGCGGTTCGGGTGGATCAGTGCCATCCGGCATGGACATGCCGAGTTACACCGCGGCCTGGATGTCGGCGCGCCCAACCTGATCCTGCGCTCGGATCGCAGCCTCCCCGGAGACGTCGACCCCGCGGCGGCGCTACACGGCGATGCGGTCCTGGATGTTCAGCAGATTGCGCGCTGGGCGGGGTGCATCGGCAACTATCAACGCATCATCCCGATCCCCGATGCCAAACACGATGTGTTCCTGTCGGTGACGGAGCCACGCGAACGGGCGTACCAGGAACTGAATTCCTGGCTGGACTGGTACGAGGCGGGCGGCAGCTAACTCACCATGAGCTGCTGCGCAGCACCACCTCGGCGGCCAGCTCCGGGGTGAGGTCGCGAGTCGCCGACCGACGTCCCATCAGTTCGACAATCCGGTAGTCGCCGTACACGAAGCGCTGGCTGGCACGGGCGATGGCCCGGGTGGCATCCGAGGTCACCAATACCGTGGTGTTGATCTCCACCGGCGGGCAGTGCTTGTCGCGGATCAGCCCGGCACGGTCGGCCACGCGCGGGTGTCCACGGTCGATCGCCACCAGTCCGATAAACCTGTCAAGTTTGCTGGCTGCCAGATCCCAGGCCAGCTCACCGCCAGCACGGTCCCCCACCAAGAGCGCCACCTTGACGCCGATGTCGTCGAGCACTCCGGTGATGGCCTTGGCATGGAGATGCGGATCGTGTCCGATCACCGCGGTCCGTAGCCCCGCGGTGTGCAGCCGCTCGCACACCGAGCGATAACTGAGCGCGAAGTGCCCGGCCGCGGCCAGCATGACGACGGTGGTTCCCTTATCGGGCCCCGACACATTGACCTGCACCGTTCGGCCGTCAATCGTGACGACCTGATGCAACTCACCGTCGCGCGCAGGCAGGGGCCCCGGGCGCGGGCGGCGAAGCTCAGGCGTCGGACTCATGGATGAGCCGCTTGCGCGAAGACCTTGGGCATGGGCGCACGGTACCTGAGTACGGCCGATCCGGTTGGGCTTTTAACCAGCCCTTTCAGGAAACTTTCGCCCGGACCCGTTACGTGCGTTCGATCTTGTCGACCTGTTTCGCCACGATATCCAGGAATGTCTGGGGCATGGTGGCCGTGGCCTTGACCGACGGATCACGCAGGTCGAAGGATGTCGCCACCATGGCCACCCCCTGGACATTCGCGAACGCCATGTACCGGGACGTGCTGCCCTTGGGCATGATCATTGTTTGCTTGTAGGTGAGGACGCCGACCGGCCCGCCCTGTACCGGCTCGGTGACCATCCGCGTTCCGGGCGAATTCTTGTCGAAGAACACCTCGTATGTCGCGCAGCGGGTCGCGACGTCCTTGACGTTGGCCAGGTCGATGGTGTCGCGCAACAGGCTGACGATGATGTTCGCACCGTTGAACCGGGCGATGTACCGCGCGGTGTTCTCGGGACCCGCTCGTCCCGCGTTGGCCAACCGGGGCGACAAGCCGTCCGCGCACCCCTGCGGATTCGAGGGCATCGCACCGACGACCCGCTGGTTGTTGACGGTCACCGGACCCAGATCGGCGACAACCCTGTCGTACTTGGCGCCCTGCGGCAACTCATCGGCGGTGAGCAACGATTGCGCGATGCGCGCCCCCGGCCACGTGGCAGTACCCGGCACCGTCTGGGTGCACGCCGCAAGCGCCAGTGCGGATGCTGCGATAGCTGTGATGTTCCTGAGGGCCCGACGCACCCGCACAGGCTATTCGACCCGCGCCGCAATTACCGGGTATGACGGGCCAGAATGCGGCCGACCGGATTCTTCCCACACGGCCTGCAGGGCATCGACGTCGACATGGGTGTCGATGAGATCGGCCAGTCTGTCCAGTTGAGCCGCACGGCAGTCTCCGACATTGGTGCCGGTAGCGACGATGAATCCCGAACGTCCAGCCGCGGCCGCCGCCTCGGTGAGCCATGCGCGCCGGAACTCGTCGTTGTCCAGTACCCCATGCCAATGGGTGCCCCGGACCGCGCCCTCGGCGGCACCCTCGTGGTAGTCGGTGAGCCACGGCGCCACTGCCGAGCGGGTAACGGTGCCATGGTGAATCTCGTATCCGGTCAGGCCCGGTGGCTGCCAGCGGCGCAGAGTCTTGATCGGTTCGAACGCGATATCGACATCGAGCAGGCCCAGCCCCTCGACGGTTCCGGCCCCGGACTCGACGCGATCCTCGATTGTGGTGGCCAGCATCTGGAATCCGCCACAAATACCCAGCACCGGCGACCCCGAACGGGCGTGTGCGACAACCGCATCGGCAATGCCGTTGCTCCGCATCCAGGCAAGATCGGCGACAGTGGCCTTAGTGCCCGGGACCACCACCACATCGGCGTCGGCGATATCAGCGGGATGCGCCGCCCACCGGACTATCACTCCCGGCTCGCAGGCGATGGCCTCGATATCGGTCGAATTCGAGATTCGGGGCAGGCGCACCGCGGCCACCCGGAGCCATTCCCGCCCGACCGGCGTGGCCGGGCGCCCCACCTGAGCCGAGGCCACTACAGACACTGAATCCTCTGCATCGAGCCATAATTGGTCGTCGTAGGGCAGCACACCGTAGGTGGTTCTGCCGGTCAGTACGGCGAGCTGCTCCAGCCCCGGCTCCAACAGCGTGGGATCACCGCGGAACTTGTTGACGATGAATCCGGCGACGAGTCGTTGATCCGCGGGCTCGAGCACGGCCACCGACCCGAACAGGTGCGCCAGCACACCACCTCGGTCGATATCACCGACCAGCACCACCGGCAGACCCGCAGTCTGTGCCAGACCCATGTTGGCGATGTCGGTGGCTCGTAGGTTGATCTCGGCGACCGAGCCGGCGCCCTCGCAGATCACGACGTCGAATTCCGCACGCAGCGCGCGCAACTCCTCGGCGACCACCTGCCGCAATTCCTCGCGATGCTCGATATAGGAACGAGCACTGACGTTTCCTGTGGCCTGCCCGCGTACCACCAGCTGTGAGGTGCGGTCGCTGCCGGGCTTGAGGAGTACCGGATTGAACCGGACCGATGGTTCCAGCCCGCACGCGCGGGCCTGCAATGCCTGCGCGCGACCGATCTCTCCGCCGTCCATCGTCACCACGGAGTTGTTGGACATGTTCTGCGCCTTGAACGGCGCGACGCGAATCCCCTTGCGAGCCAGTAACCGGCACAGACCGGTAACAACCAGACTCTTACCGGCGTCGGAGCTGACGCCCCCCACCAGCAGCGCCCCGGTCATGGCACGGTCAGGATCTCTACTCCGTCGTCGGTGACCACCATGGTGTGCTCGAACTGCGCGGTCCATTGCTTGTCGGTGGTCGCCACTGTCCAGGTGTCATCCCAGATCTCGTAGTCCAGCGATCCGAGGTTGATCATCGGCTCGATGGTGAAGGTCATGCCCGGCTCGATGACGATGTCCAGGTTGGGGTCGTCATAATGCGGCACGATGAGCCCGTTGTGGAACGTCGGGCCCACGCCGTGTCCGGTGAAGGAGCGAACCACGTTGTAACCGAACCGCTTTGCGTAGGCCTCGATCACCCGGCCAACGACACTCAGGGCCCGGCCCGGCTTGACGGCATTGATGGCCCGCATCGTGGCCTCCCGGGTTCGCTCCACCAGGAGTCGGTGTTCCTCGGAGACATCCCCGGCCAGGAACGTGGCGTTGGTATCGCCGTGCACACCGTCGATATAGGCGGTGACATCGATGTTGACGATGTCTCCGTCCTCGATCACGGTCGAATCCGGTATCCCATGGCAGATGATCTCGTTGAGCGATGTGCAGCACGACTTGGGAAATCCCTTGTACCCCAGCGTCGACGGGTAGGCACCCTGGGAAACCATGTAATCGTGCGCAATTCGGTCCAGTTCGTCGGTGGTGACGCCGGGCGCGACGGCCTCACCGGCGAGCGCCAGTGCCCGCGCCGCGATCCTGCCCGCGACGCGCATCTTCTCGATCACCTCGGGTGTCTGGACATACGGCTCCCCGATGGCTTCCGCGACCTTGGACTTGCCCACGTACTCGGGGCGGCCGATCGACACGGGAACCTGGCGCTCGGGGGACAGTGTTCCCGGACGCAGTGCGGCACGAACAGTCATGAAGGCAGCGTAGCCGGGCCCGTCGAGACCACTATCCGTTGATGACGATGGGGTCGCCGATGCCGACGGTGTTGTAGTACCAGGCCGCGTTGTCGGGGCTCAGGTTGATGCACCCATGGCTGACGTTGGAATTACCCTGCGCTCCCGTCGACCACGGGGCGCTGTGCACGTAGACGCCACCCCAGGTGACCCGGACCGCGTAGTAGACGGTCAGCTTGTATCCCTCTGGATCGTTCAGCGGAATGCCGATGGTCCGGGAATCCATGACCACAGGACTCTGCTTCTCCAAGGCGGTAAACGAGCCGATCGGCGTGGGGTGTTTGGGCTTTCCCATCGATGCGGGCATCTCGCGCATAACCGTGCCGTCGATCTTGACCGTAAAGGTATGGGCGCTGATGCTGGCGATGCCCAGCACCTCCGAGCCGGTCTGGAACTTGTACTTCATGCCACTGACACCGTTCACGGACACGGCGATGGTGGAGTGCGCGGGCCAGTATTCGCTGGGGGTGAAACGGACCGTCGCATCGTCGACCCAGCTGAACACCCCTGCGGGAACCTTCGACGCGGAGAAATTGATGGTTCGCTCGGCCGATGGCCGATCGGTGACAGGGGAAGCGAAATGAATCGTCACGGGCATGGCCACCCCGACCGTCTGCCCCGGCGTGGGCGAGACGGACGCCACCCCGCTGGAGGAGGCGGCCGCTGCGTGGCCGAGGGTCGCTGGTGCGGTGATGGCCATGTTCATCAGGAGGCCGGCGAGCCCGGTCACCACAAGCACACTCCGAAATGCTCTGCGCAAGCTCTCGATCCTCCCTGGATGCTGTTTTACTACATGGTAGTTCGTAATCTTCTGGCCGAACGTTAGCGACAGCGCGCACAATCGGCTTCATGGGCATGTCCGCCGGACTCACACTAGAAGCGATTGTGATCGACTGCCATGATGCAGCCACATTGGGCCGCTGGTGGGCCGACGCGCTGGAATGGCCGTACTCCATCGATCACGACGGAGACGTCGAGGTCTTCCAGCCCGACCGCCACCCACCCTCATTGTTCTTCCTGGCCAACCCCGATCCGAAGGTGGCCAAGAACCGATTGCACCTGGACTTTCGGGGTGACGACCAGCACGCCGTAGTGGATCGGTTTCTCGCGCACGGCGCTACCACGGTTGATATCGGTCAGGGCGATTCGAGCTGGATCGTGCTCGCCGATCCCGAGGGCAACGAGTTCTGCGTGCTGGCGTCGAGTCCCGGCTAGGCCAGGTAATCCGGCGGTAGCGACTGGAACATGACCCGGGTGGCGCGCACCGCGGCTTCTGAGCCGCCGCCCCCGACGATCAGTGTGGCGAACGCCATATCACCGCGATATCCGGCAAACCAGGCGTGTGATCCGCCCGGGAACTCGGCCTCACCGGTCTTTCCATAGACCGAGCCCTCGCCCTTGAGATCCATCGCGGTACCGCTGAGCACGGTCTCGCGCATCATCCCGCGCAGCCCGTCGATCATTGTCGGGGTCACCGCCGGCCGCTCACCGGTTATTCCCGTGGTCTGACCCGAAATCAGCTGCGGTACAGGCGTTTTACCGTTGGCCACAGTGGCCGCGGCCAGCGCCATACCGAACGGCGTGACCAGCACCTTGCCCTGACCGAAACCGTCCTCGGTGCGTTCAGCCAGATTGACCGTGGGCGGGACATCTCCGGAGATGGTGGGGATGCCCGCAACGTCATAGTCGGGGCCGATGCCGAATTGCGAAGCGGCAACGGTCAAACCGTCCAATGGCATCTCGCTGGCGAGTTTGGCGAAGGTGGTGTTACACGAGTTCGCGAAGGCGCGCCACATGGGCACCGTGCCGAGATCGAACTCGTTGTAGTTGGGGATGCTGCGATCTCCGATGGTGACTCGCTTCGGGCAGCCCAGCATGGTGTCGGGGGTCGCCATCCCGCGCTCGAGTGCGGCACCCGCGGTGATGATCTTGAATGTCGATCCGGGCGGGAACAGCCCCGTGGTGGCCAGCGGTCCATCTGCGTTGGCGGCGGCGTTCTGCGCGACCGCCAAGATCTCCCCCGTCGACGGCTTGATCACCACCATCATGGCCTTCTGGCCGCGCGTGTTGACAGCGTTCTGCGCGGCGTTCTGCACGGCACGGTCCAAGCTGATCGTCTTCGACGGCGCCGGAGTGGGTTTCACCTCATTGAGCACCGCGGTGTCAACACCGTTCTGATTGACACTGACCACTCGCCAGCCGGCCTCGCCGTCCAACTCGTCGAGCACTGCCTTCTTGACTTGCGCGACGATGTCGGGCGCAAAGGTGTCATCGGTGGGCAGAATGTCGGCGATCGGTGTCATCACAACGCCCGGTCGCAATGCTCCCGGCCGGGTCTCCAGCGCGATGGACACTTTGTCCCAATCGTCCTTGCGCAACGTGATGATGTTCATCGGCGAGGTTTGCGCGCTCGCCTGCTCGGCGAGGGACGCGGCGTTCATCTGGTCGTCGTAGGGCCGAATGGCATCGGCCAGCGCGGTGGCGGTGCTCATCAGCGATTTACCGGCCTGCGACGCGTCAAAGGAAATCTTGTACAGGTTGGCCGGTGCCAGTACGGTCGTACCGCCCGCCTCGTTGACTGTTGCCCGCTTGGCCGGATCGGTGCGCAACGAGAGCGATTGGCGTTCACCAAGTTTGGGATGCAGATCACTCGGGGCCCACCGGACCTGCCAGCTGCCGCCGGTGCGCAGCATTTCCAGGCGCCCGCTATAGGTCCAGGTGCGCTTCTTGGGCAGTTGCCAGACATACGTCGCGTCGGCGCTGCCGGTGTCCTGGGTGTATTGAGATCCGTTCACGGCGGCCTTGAACGACGCCGCCTGCAGGCCCGAGAACGCTTGATCCAGACCCACTTTCGCGCCATCGGGGTCGTCGGTGAGCTTCGCGGCAGTGGCGGTGTCGCCGCTGGCCAGTGCCTCGAAAAACTTCTCTGCCACCGGCGCCGGCCCATCGGGGCGCGGAGTGCACGCAACCGCCCCGGCCACCAGCAGCGCGGTGCCGAACAAGGGCAGGGACCAAACACGTCTGAACATCGGCTCGATGCTAAGACCGTGAGCCCGCAAAACCCGGCAGGCACACGGGCGTACCGGGGACTAGCTAACGAGAACCGTCGCGAATGTGCCGATACGGGTGAATCCCGCCCTGGCATAGGACGCGCGGGCCACCTCGTTGAAGCCGTTCACGTACAGGCTGGGGATGCGCCCGCTGCGATGAACCGCCGCCGCCACAGCGGCCACGCCCGCGGTGCCGAGCCCGCGGCCACGGAACTCTGGGTCAACCCACACACCCTGAATCTGGCTGACGGACAGCGATTGCGATCCGATCTCGGCCTTGAAGATGACCCGCCCATCCTCGAAACGTGCCCACGCCCTGCCTGCTTCGATGAGACCGGCCACCCGCCGTCGGTATCCGCGGCCTCCGTCACCGTTACGCGGGTCGACGCCCATCTCACCGATGAACATCTGGATCGACGCGTTCAAATACTGGTCGAGCTCCTCGGCACGCACCTGCCGCACCGCGGGGTCAACGGCACATGTGGGCGCATCAAGCATCGCCAGCAGCGGCTGGCAGGCGCGAACCTCGCGCGCGGGGCCCCAGACCGGATCGAGATGGCACCACATGTCGAGAACCACATCAGCCGGACCGACCAGGGAAGGGCAGATCCGGTGCTGCTCGATCGCACGTTCGGCGAACAGCCGAGTGGCCTCGGGCCCGCCCGCCAACGGAATGATCGTGGTCCCGACGAAGCACAGGGAGTCGGCCAACGCTCCCGCCGACCAGATCTCGCCGCCGATGGCCGTGGGATCGGCACCGCGGGCCTCCACGCGAGCGGCGAGCATGCAGGATGCCACCGGGTCTACGTCCAGGACAGCGCGTACCGCCTCGGTATCCGATAACCCGAGCACACGAACGGCGTCAGACGACGATGCTCCGGGCGCTCCAGGCGCCGGCAGTGTTGTCGTCATCGGCAATCGCTCCCGTGTGTCCCGTTACGCCGAGCTTCGTTCAGCTTACGGTGACGACCGGCTGGCCTGTAGGAGTTCCGTCGGTTCCGATCTCCGTGCCCATCTCTTCAGCCAACCGCATGGCCTCGTCGATGAGCGTCTCCACGATCAGCGCCTCCGGCACGGTCTTGATGACCTCGCCCTTCACGAAGATCTGCCCCTTGCCGTTGCCGGATGCCACGCCCAGGTCGGCCTCACGGGCCTCCCCCGGCCCATTGACGACGCAGCCCATGACCGCGACACGCAGCGGTACGTCCAGGCCCTCCAAGCCTGCACTGACCGCGTTGGCCAGGGTGTAGACGTCTACCTGCGCACGACCGCAGGACGGGCAGGACACGATTTCCAGCCCACGAGGCCGCAGGTTGAGGGACTCCAGAATCTGGTTGCCGACCTTGACCTCCTCAACCGGCGGCGCAGAAAGGGATACCCGGATGGTGTCGCCTATGCCCTTGGACAACAGCGCCCCGAACGCCACGGCCGACTTGATGGTGCCCTGGAATGCTGGGCCCGCCTCGGTAACACCCAGGTGCAGCGGGTAATCACACTGCGAGGCCAGCAGTTCATAGGCGGCGACCATGATCACCGGGTCGTTGTGCTTGACGCTGATCTTGATGTCACCGAAGCCATGCTCCTCGAACAGGCCGGCCTCCCACAGCGCCGATTCGACGAGCGCTTCCGGCGTGGCCTTGCCGTACTTGCCCAGAATGCGCGGATCGAGCGAACCCGCGTTCACGCCGATGCGGATCGGTATCCCGGCCTCACCGGCGGCCTTGGCGACCTCCTTGACGCGGCCGTCGAACTCCTTGATGTTCCCCGGATTCACGCGCACCGCGGCGCAACCGGCGTCAATCGCGGCGAAGATGTACTTGGGCTGAAAATGGATATCGGCGATCACCGGGATCTTGCTCTTGCGGGCGATCTCGGCGAGCGCGTCGGCGTCCTCCTGTCGCGGGCAGGCGACACGCACCATGTCACAGCCGGAGGTGGTCAGCTCGGCGATCTGCTGCAGGGTCGAGTTCACGTCGTGGGTCTTGGTGGTGCACATCGACTGCACCGAGACCAGCGAGTCGCTGCCCACCCCGACGTCTCCGACCATGAGCTGACGTGTCTTGCGCCGCGGCGACAGGGTCGGCGGCGGTGCACTCGGAATGCCCAGGCTGGTCATGTGATCCTCCGTTTGGATCGCTATTGAAAAAGTCTGATCGGATTGACGATGTCGGCGGTGATCGTCAGCAGCATGTAACCGACAACCACCACCAGGACGAGGTAGGTCGCCGGCATCAACTTCATGTAGTTGACGGGCGCGCCCGCTGTGAGGCCGCGCGCCGACCGGATCATGTTGCGGATCTTCTCGTAGGTAGCCACCGCGATGTGTCCACCATCAAAAGGCAACAGCGGCAGCAGGTTGATAGCGCCGAGCGCAAAGTTGAGCTGCGCCAACAGTATCCAGAACATGATCCACATGTCGTGCTCTACTGTCTCGCCACCCATGCGGCTCGCGCCGACGATGCTCATCGGAGTGTCCATCGCCCGCTCGCTGCCGGTGATTGAGTCCCACAGGGCACCGACCTTGGTGGGGATCTTCCCGATGGCCTTGACGGTTTCGACGGCGACGGTCCCGATGAGGTTCCCGGTGGCGGGGACCGCGGTCAGCGGGTTGTAGTGCTTCTGCGGCACATAGGTACCCAGTGAGGCACCGACGGCACCCACCGAAATGAGCTTGCCTGCCTTCTCATCCCAGCGCTGGGTCTCGGTGACGGTCACGAGCAGCGATTGCTGCTTACCGTCACGGACGATCTCGAACACCTGCGGACCGCGCAGCTCTCGAATGGCGGTAACCATGTCGCTGGATGTGCTGAGCGGCTTGCCTGCGACGGCGAGCACTTGGTCGCCCTCGCGCAGGCCCCCGAGCGCCGCCGGCCCCTCCCCGGTGCACAGCGCCATGTCCTTGGGATCCGCACTCTTTTGCGGTGCCACACAGCTCGTTTGCTTGATCTCCGGATGTGTAGGCGCGTTGTTGTCGGGCAGGCCCCAGAACAGGACGACGCCGTAGAAGACCACCATGCCGAGGAGGAAGTTCATGGCCGGTCCGGCGAACAGCACCGCGACACGCTTCCAGACCTTCTGCTTGTACATGGCGCGGTCGGATTCCTCGGGAGTGAGCGGTTCCACCGAGGTCATGCCCGCGATATCACAGAAGCCGCCCAACGGGACCGCCTTGAAGCCGTACTCGATGACGTCGTTTGCGCCGCGGTTGCTCTTACGTTTGGTCGACCACAGCGTCGGACCGAATCCCACGAAGTAGCGGCGCACCTTCATGCCGGTGGCCTGCGCCACCCACATGTGCCCGCACTCGTGCAACGCCACCGACACCAAGATCGCCAGCGCGAAGAGCGCGATTCCGATCACGTACGCAACCATCAGGTTCGATTTTCCTCCGCGGAGATGAATTGCGCAGCCTGCTGGTCAGCCCAGTTCTGCGCATCAAGTACATCGTCAACGGTAGCGGGTTCCGCAGAGGTTCCCTCCCATTGGCTTGCGGCATCGAGCACATCGGCAATTGTTCGCACGATGGACCTGAATCCGATACGTCCGTCCAGGAAGGCGGCGGCCGCGGTTTCGTTGGCGGCGTTGTAGACGGCGGTCATGCATCCCCCCGCTTCTCCGGCACTCCGGGCCAGGTCGACGGCGGGAAAAACCTGGGCATCCAGCGGCTCGAATTCCCAGGTAGAGGCGGTACTGAAGTCACAGGCCACGGCCGCGGCGGGCACCCGGTCCGGCCATCCCAGCGCCAGGGCGATGGGCAGTTTCATATCGGGTGGGCTGGCCTGTGCCAGCGTCGACCCATCGGTGAATGTCACCATCGAGTGCACGATCGACTGCGGGTGCACCACCACACCGATCTGCCGGTACGGCACATCGAACAGCAGGTGCGTCTCGATGAGTTCGAGCCCCTTGTTGACCAGGGAGGCCGAATTGAGGGTGTTCATCGGTCCCATCGACCAGGTCGGATGCGCACCGGCCTGGTCAGGGGTGACGTCCTGGAGCTGTTGTGCGGTCCAGCCCCGAAACGGCCCGCCCGACGCGGTCAGGATCAGTTGTGCCACCTCGCCGCGGGTCCCGCCCCGCAGACATTGCGCGAGCGCGGAATGTTCGGAGTCGACGGGGACGATCTGGCCGGGGGCGGCGGCCTTGGTGACCAGCGGTCCTCCGGCCACCAGGGACTCCTTGTTGGCCAGCGCCAGTCGTGCCCCTGTCTTCAGCGCGGCCAGGGTGGGACGCAGACCCAGGGCACCGACAAGCGCATTGAGCACCACGTCGGCCTCGGTGTTCTCCACCAGCTCGGTGACGGCACCTGGCCCGCTCAGTACGGGTATGCCGAGCCGTTGGGCGGCACTCACATCCGCCACCGCGACGTTGGTGACTCCGGTGTCGGCGATCTGCTGCCTCAGCAGGTCGATGTTCCCGCCGCCGGCCGCCAGGCCCACCACCTCAAAGCGATCGGGGTTGGCGGCGATGACCTCGAGCGCCTGGGTCCCGATGGACCCGGTGCTGCCCAGTAGCAGCACCCGACAGACCTCTGAACTACGTGTCACCTAGATATTGTGCGGCCTACGCTAGCCAGAGACTCCCACCGGACGGTGCAGTTCGACATCACCGGAGGCTGAGCGCACCTTCACGAGGAACTTCTCGTCCCCAGCCAACGGTCCTTCCACCGAGTCCAGCGAGTTGGTGACGACACCGCTGGCGGTGTCGATCTGTAGCCGGGCGGCGGTGCCCGCCGCGATACCGATGGAGGTATCACCGCTGGCGGTGTCAAAGATCAGTCCGCCAACGACCGCGGATCCTATGGTCACCGATCCCGAGGACGACGCGGCCTTGATGTTGCCGCGCAGTTCCTTCACGGCGAGCTCCCCGCGAGCGGTGTTGAAGCCGGCATCGCCGGCGAGCTCACGGATCGATACCCCACCCGAGGCGGTGTTCATCCGGGCATCCCCGGTAATGGTGTCGATCAACAAATCACCGCTTGCCGATTGGAACTGCACATCGCCGAACGCGCCGTCGGCGCGCACGTCGGCCGAGGCCACCGCGATGTCCAGGATCGACTGGGTGGGCAGCTCGATGACGATGTCGATGGTGCCGGTACGGAAGGTCAGCCCTTGCGAAGACAACACCGACAGCACGCCCTTGGAGAAGGTGACCTTGGCACGCTCGGCGGTCTTGACGTCCAACGCTTTGGCGGCATCACGTGGCCGGACATCCACGACGGTGTTGGTGCGCTGGCTCGCAACGATCTGAAGGGTGCCGCGGGCGAGTTCAACCTTGGCGGCGATGGGGTCGAGAGTTTCGAATTCCGGCAGAGCAGTCATAGTGTTCCCTTTCCTTGTTAGCGGACCCAGCCGCTGATGGTGCGACCTGTACTGAATGTTGTTGAACTGGAGGGCTTTGCGGCGGCAGAGGCCGCGGCGCGCACCAACCAGGCGTTGAGCGAGATCCCCTCGCTTCCGGCCGCGGCCTCGACGATGGCACGCAGGCTTTCCGGGAGTCGCAGTGTCACTCGCCAGGTGCCGGCACTCTCGTCGAACGCCACGGCGGGTTCGGCCTGCTGCTGATCCATCGGCCGGCTCACCACGAATTCCGGCTCGCGGCCACGCAGCCGCAGATCGACGGAAGCGGGTGCGAGCTCTCGGGTGATCTGCTCGGCCGCCGCCGACAGCGCGTCAAGCAGGGCGAGTCGGAACGCCGATTCCAACGGGGCAGTCAACCGATCGGCGAGCTCCTCGGCGTCCGGCCCTCCGGCGCGAGCGGCCACCACGAGTTCCTGACGCACCGCGTCGACATAGGGTTGCAAATCCATGGTGTCATGGTGACACCATTTCAGTGTCATAGCAAGTGTCATTTCCCGAGACTCCCCGCCGGGCGGGGGTGCCGCCTTCACCCAAGAGCGGGTGGGCGTGGCACACTATGGGCTGTAGTAGACGTCTGAGATTGGAGGGCTGGCGGTGGCCACGACTGAGGTTGTCAAGCACGACGGAGTCGACGTCGAGGACGTGCCGTCCGCAGCGTTCGGGCGCGGGCTCTCGGGCCAGAACCCCCGCATCTTCCACATCCTGGGCCTCGCCATCGCTGCCTTCTTGCTGCTGCTGCTCAAGGGCAATCACGCCGGCAAGGTTGAGGACATCTTCTGCGTCGGTTTCGCCGTCATCGTGCTGGCTTTCACCGTGAACGACTACCTCGGCCGCCGCTCGGGCCGCATCCGCTAGCTAGCGCTCGGACGCCGCCAATTGGCCGCATGCGGCGGCAATCTCCCGACCACGGGTATCACGCACCGTGCAGGAGACTCCCTGCTCGCGCACGCGACGCACAAACTCCCGCTCGACGGGCTTCGGGCTGGCATCCCATTGACTGCCCGGCGTCGGGTTCAGTGGAATCAGATTGACATGAACCAACTGGCCCAACGCTTTTCGCAGTTTCTTGGCCAGCAGGTCGGCACGCCACGGCTGGTCGTTCACATCGCGGATAAGCGCGTACTCAATGGACACCCGCCGTCCGGTGACATCGGCGAAGTAGCGCGCGGCATCGAGCACCTCGCCGATCGACCACCGGGTGTTGACCGGCACCAGGGTGTCGCGCAGCTCGTCATCCGGGCAGTGCAGCGACACCGCGAGCGTGACCCCCAACCCCTCGTCGGCAAGTTTGCGAATGGCCGGTGCCAGTCCCACGGTCGACACCGTGACACCGCGCTGCGATATGCCGAAACCGTCGGGGGGCGGCGCGGTGATCTTGCGCAGCACCGTGAGCACCCGGCTGTAGTTGGCCAGGGGCTCACCCATACCCATAAAGACGATGTTCGACAACCGGCCGGGCCCGCCCGGCAGCTCGCCGTCGCGCAATGATGCCGCGGCGTCACGGACCTGTTCCAAAATCTCGGCGGCCGACAGGTTGCGCGTGAGTCCGCCCTGACCGGTGGCGCAGAACGGGCAGGCCATACCGCACCCGGCCTGAGAAGAGATGCACAGTGTGTTGCGGTCCGAATAGCGCATGAGCACAGACTCGACGGTGCTGCCGTCATGTAAGCGCCACAAGGTCTTTCGAGTGTCGCCGGAATCACAGGCCACCTGGCGCAGCGGGTTGAGCAGTGGGGGAAACAGCTCCGCACCGACACCCTCGCGCGCACCCGCCGGCAGGTCCGTCATCGCCGCCGGGTCGCCCACCAGCCGTCCGTAGTACTGGTTCGCGATCTGCTTGGCACGAAACGCCGGAAGCCCCAGGGCCAACACAGCGTCACGACAATCGGCAGCGGTCATATCGGCCAGGTGGCGCGGCGGCATGGCCCGACGCGGAGCGTCGAACACCAGCGGTAGGGACCCTTTGTCAGCAGACATAACCCACTCAGTATCCCAGGCCCGCGCTAGTTCCCCGAACCAGAACGTGCCCGCACATGCATCCGCTCCCCTTGCGGGCCGAAAATATGCAACACCTCGACGGGCTTATCGGTCGGATTTCCGAACCAATGCGGGATATGCGTATCGAACTCGGCGGCCTCGCCGGCGGGCAGGATCAGGTCCAGCTCGCCGAGCAGCAAACGGACTTTCCCGGAAAGCACATACATCCACTCATAGCCGTCATGGACCTTCAGGTTCGGTTCCCCCTTCGGCGAATGCGGCGGGATGATCTGCTTGTAGCACTGCACTCCGCCGGGTCGCCGTGACAGCGGCAGGTACACCGATCCGTGCCGCGTGAACGGTTTGGGATGGATGCGCGGGTCCCCCGTGGCGGGCGCATTCACCAGCTCGTCGAGCGGCACCTGGTGTGCCTCGGCCAGAAGCAGAAGAAGCTCCAGGGTGGGTCGGCGCTGACCGGATTCCAGGCGAGACAACGTGCTTTCGGAAATACCCGTCGTCTCGGACAACTGCGCCAGGGTGACCTGACGATGCAGGCGCAAGGCCCGTAGCCGCGGCCCCAGGGCATCGAGCACGGCCTCCAACCGCTGATTCTGATCGTCCATACCGACCATAGTGACAACCAAATTGCTACTTTGGCAAGAAAGCTTGCGCTTTTCGCAGGGTCGCCCCAATAGTGGTGTCATGAACAAACTCTGGGATGTAGCCATCATCGGTGGCGGTGCCGCGGGCCTATCGGCGGCGATCACCCTCTCTCGATCTCGGCGGTCGGTCGTCGTCATAGACGATCACCACCCGCGTAACGCGCCGGCGGATCGGGTTCACAACTACCTCGGGCGCGAGTCGACGCCTCCGGCCGAGCTGTTCGGCATCGGGCGCGGTGAAGCCGCGCACTACGGCGCGACCTTCCGTGACGCGCGTGTCACGTCGGTAACTCACGCGGACAAGCATTTCGACGTGGCGGTCGATGTGCCAGACAGCACGACCTCGACGATTCATGCCCGCCGGGTCCTGGTGGCCACGGGAGCAGTGGATGAACTACCCGACGTCGAGGGACTGGCGGAGCGCTGGGGCCGTGACGTGCTGCACTGTGCCTACTGCCACGGTTGGGAAGTGCGCGATCGCACCATTGTGGTGCTAGGCACCGGCCCCCTGGCTGTGCACCATGCCCTCATCTTCCGTCAGCTCAGCGATAACGTCACCCTGGTGCGACACAACGATTTTCCGCTTTCACCCGATGATGCGGCACAGCTGGTCCGCCGGGACATCGGCGTCGTCGACGGACCGGTGACACGACTGCAGATCACCAAGGACGCACTGACCGGGGTGGAGCTGGAAACCGGCGCCACGGTGCCGTGTGATGCGTTGGTCGTCGCGACGGTGGTGTCGGCGCGCATCGACATGCTTGCGCCGTCGCGACTGACGGCGCAGGAGATGCGGCTCGGGGACCACCTACTGGGGACGTACCTGCCGGTCACCAGGGGTGCCACCGCAGTGCCGGGGATCTACGCCGCAGGGAACGTCACCGATATCAAGGCGCAGGTCATCACCGCGGCGGCGGCCGGAACCGAGGTCGCCGCCATCATCAACGCCGACCTCGCGGTCGCCGACGCTCAGGAGCTACAACATGTGTGATCACCACAACCCGCCCTCCGACGAGAAATCGTGGGATGAGTTCTACCGGTCGCACGACGCGCTATGGAGTGGCAATGCTAATCCGCAACTGGTGAAAGAGATTTCGACATTGCCGCCACGCACCGCACTCGATGCCGGTTGCGGCGAGGGCGGTGACGCGATTTGGCTGGCCCAGAAGGGTTGGCAGGTCACCGGAATGGATTTCGCGGAGACCGCCCTGCGCCGTGCCGCTGACAATGCCACCCGGGCAGACCCCGAGCTCGCCACCAGGATCACCTGGATGCAAGCCGACCTAACCGCCTGGCAGCCGAGTCGTCGATTCGATTTGGTGACATCACATTTCATGCATCTGCCGACAAAGCTTCGCGAGCCCGTGTTCACGGCACTGGCCGCAGCGGTGGCCCCGGGGGGCACCTTGCTGATCGTCGGGCACCATCCCTCGGACATGCAAGCGGCGATCGGGCGGCCGGACCTGCCCGACTGGTACTTCACCGCCGAGGATATCGCCGATGCCCTCGACCCGAACCAGTGGAACGTCGTCGTCGCCGAGTCGCGCAATCGCACCTTCACGCGGGACGACGAAGAGTTCGATATCGCCGATACGGTGCTGCGTGCCGAGCGCAAGCCAGCCGGGGAATCTACCTAGGCGATAGCCGCGGATTCTCCCGAAAGAGATTCGCGCGCAGCCCCTTCCACGGCCGCATACACAGCGGGGTCGAGCCCGCGGCGACCGACGACCGATAGCGTCGCCAGGTTCGCCGCGGGCATGGACTCCACCGGAGCGATGCCGTCGGGCAGCCACCCGATGATGGGCAGCAGCGCCATTCCCAGACCCGATCGCAAGCCCGCGTACAGCCCCGACAAATCCGGCGATTCACCGACAATCTGGTACTGACGGCCCAGTGTGTGCAGCGCGCTGAACATGGGTGAGCGCAAGGTACACGGTTCGGTGAAGGTCATGACCTGCAGAGGCTCAGCGGAACTCGCCTTGTAGCCACGGGCCGCCACCCACTGCAGGCGAACCGTGCCCACCGCGTTGGCACGATCCAGGCCCGACCCGTCGAGAATGACGGCCAGGTCCATGCTCCCCCGATCGACGGATTCGGCGAGATAGACATTGCGATCGAACCGCACCCGTACCGACCAATCCGGGAGATGACTACGCAGTGCCGTGGTGATGCTCGGCAGTATCAAGTCCGCGCCATGCTCGGTGACCCCGAGAATCACCATGCGCTCCTGGCCGGCCACCAGATCGTCTACCGCGTCATCATGCGCGGCGAGGATGCGCCGGGCATGCGCCAGCAGCTGCGCACCCTTATCGGTGAACACCACGCCGCGCCCCGCACGCCGGACCACCGGCTCCCCGATCGCGACCTCGAGCTTGCGCACATGTTGACTCACCGCGGATTGGGTCAGATGCAGCACGGCCGCGGCCCGATGGAATCCCCCGCAGTCCGCGACCGCGACCAGTGACCGCAGCGGCGCGATATCGAGCGTCGAACTCGCCATATCGCCACCGTAGTCCGATCACAATATTTGATCAATATTTCCTCAGGTGCGCGTGAGGCACTGTGCTGGCACGCACTTTGAACATCAATCGATCACGATTACTGATTGATTCTGATCAGTAATTATCGTTGGACATCAACTGCCCGGACCGGCAACGATGGCTGTCATGCAGAAGATGCCGGCGTCGTATGCGGTCGCACTGACATTTCTGTACGCACTCGGGTACCCGATTGGCGCGCTCTCGGTATCGGCCATGACACCCATGCTGGTCCTGGTCGCCCGGTTCACCCTCGCCGGAGCAATCCTTGCCATCTGGGCGCTCTTCGCGAAGGCCGCCTGGCCGACGGGCCGCAAGCTCGGCCACGTCATCGTTACCGGGCTGCTGATGCAGGCCGTGCAGTTCTGCGCGCTGTACGAGGCGCTCGAACACGGGGCTCCTGCCGTCCTGGGCGCCGTCGTCATCTCCATGAATCCCGTGGTCACTGCCGTGTTGGCTGCCCTGTTCCTGAATGAACGCCTCAATGGTTGGCGGATTGTCGCCCTTGGCCTGGGAGTGCTGGCGGTGTTGGCCGCATGCGCCAATCGACTGCTCGCCACGGGCGGTATTGACACCGTGCTGGTGCTGCTTCTGGTCGCGTTGTTGGGCCTGGCCGCGGGCGGGGTGTATCAGCAGCGCTTCTGTGCCGATGTCGACTTCCGGGTCAACAGCGCCATCCAGAATCTCGCCGGGCTGCTGCCCGCCGGGGCGTTGGCGTTACTGACGCCCAGTGCCGTGCACGACCCCTGGAAGGCCGCGGGAGCCGTCGCGGCGGTGGTGCTGTTCAACGCCACCCTGTGCACCTCGCTCTATGTTCGGTCGGTCAGCACGTTCGGCGCGGCAGCAGTGGCCATGCTGTTCTGCGTCATCCCCGCGGTGGCGGGGCTGTTGTCCTGGATCCTGCTGGGCCAGCGCGTGGATATCGGCATGGGAATCGGCTTGGTGATCGGCGCGCTGGCCTGCTGGCTCAACGCGCGGGCAAGCCGACCCGCTCAGGCTCGCGAGAAGTCCGCAATCGAGGTGGTGGCCGCCGCGCCTACCCATCAGCCGGTGGCGGCCAGCTAGCCTGGCTGCATGCGTGCCCTGTTGCTCGGTGGTCTGACCATGCTGGGAGCGCTGCTCCTGGTCACCGGATGCTCGAAGGGAGCATCGGTCTCTCCGACCACTCCCTCATCGAGTACTCCGCCATCAAGCAGCACCACAAGCAAGGCTCCCGCCTCGACCACCACCAAGACTCCCATCGAACTGCCAGAGCCCGCCGCCGGTGCGCCATACGACGCTGTGGCGCAGTGGATTTCCCAGGGAGCCCCGGTGGACGCCGCCAACTTTCACTCGGCCACCAGCCAGGACGGACAGAAGACCGACCTCGGTGGCAATGTCGCGTTCAAGACTCCGTCGGGCAAGACGCGATGCATGACGAGCAATATCGAGCCGGATACGCTGTCTTGCCTGGTCAACCTCGCAAATCCGCCGAAACGGCCCGCCGATACCGAGGGCAACTGGGTCGGCGGATGGACCGATTTCACTGGCCACCAGGTCACGGTGGGCGGATTGCACGGCGACCCGGGCCCGTTCCAGAGCGGTGACGGAAACCCGCTGGACTACGGCGGCCGCCTGACGTTCGGAGATTTCGGTTGCCGCAGTGAGACGTCCGGATTGTTCTGCGAGAACACCAAGACACGATCCGCCATTCGGATCAGCGACGCCGGGATTGAACCATTCGGTTGCCTGAAAGAGGTCACCCCGACCGACGGCAGTGGTCGGGAATTCAGCTGCTAGTCCAGTACACGGGCTAGATACTCCGCACCGCGTGGCGAGAGCCGGTAGCCCACCGGCAGGCTCAGGGTCAGACCCAAGTTCTTGAGCTTGCGCACGTGCACCTTGAACGTCGCCACATCGGCCCAACACGAACAGGATTCGAGGTCTTTGGCCCGCACCTCCGGGCGCCGGGCTATCTCCCGCAGCACCTCACGGGTCCAGGGGCCCGCCGTGGCGCTGCGGTCCATCCGATCCAGTCGCGCGTCGATATCGGCAAGGTCGTCGGCCGAGAGCACCGCCGACGAGGCCAGCGCCGCACGTGGATCGGCCATCGCGATCTTGCGAAATACCAAGCGGTACAACGGGTCGGCTCCGCTCGCACCGACATCGCTTCGCGCCGCCGCAGCCGAGGGATACCCGGCCAATAGGGCGTCGGCATCGTCGATATCCCGTGCGGTGATCTCGTCGATGGCATCAACCTCGATGAAATCGAATTCGGTCATGGAACGAATGCGGTCCGAGCCGACACGGTAGCGGCCACCCACCTTCACCTGCGGGCGCTTCCAGCGCCGGTAGGCCACCGAGATGGTGCCGTCGTGGATTCCGGCCCGCAGCCTCGGCTCGAAGAGCATTAGATGCCCAGGTGCGAACCGTAGAGCTCTTCGAGGGCTCGCCAGTGGCGCTCGGCCGCCGCCTTCTCGTAGGTGGCGTTGTCGGTGACTGCGAACCCGTGCTTGGCGGGATATGTCTCGATGGTGTGCCGCACCCCGGCATCGGTCAGCACCTGCGCCAGCAGCTGCTCCTGCGCGGGCGGGAAGGATGCGTCCTCTTCCGCGGCGGCGACCAGCACGACGCCGGTGATCATGTCGGCGATGTGGTGTGGACTGTTGGGATCGTCGGCGTTGGCGAGATTGCCGCCGTGAAATGACGCCACCGCACCCACTCTGGGCGCGCGAGTCGCCGCTACCCGTAACGAGATCCGCCCTCCCATGCAATAGCCGGTCAGGCCCACCGTGTCGCCCGTCACCTCGGGCTGTTGGGCGAGGAACTCCAGGAAGGCACTCGCATCGGCATCGATCCGGGCAGGGGTAAGCGTCCCCATCGTCGCGAAGAGACGGCCGCGCTCTTCCGGGTCTGCAAATGCTGTCGCCAGATCGAATGGCTGCCAATCACCTTCGCGGTAGTAGACATCGGGCACCAGGGCCACGTATCCCAACGCCGCGAGCCGGTCCCCCATCTCCCGCATGACCTCACGGGCACCGCCGGCGTCGGGGTAGACAATGACGGCGGATCCGGGCTTGTCCGGAACGTGCAGGGTTGCGGGGCATTGCCCGTCGGGCGTGGGGATCTGAACATCGCGGCGAGACATGTTTCCATCAAACCAGCCACCAGGCTGAGCAACTAGCGCACTGATATCTTGGGCCTCACTATCATCCGTCAATGACCAGGGGGAATCTGATGGCCTTCGCCAGCACGCTGTCCACATCGTGGCAAATCTTCAAGACGTCCGCAAAGGTGCTCAGCTCCCGCAAGGAACTCGTCGTTTTCCCGATCCTGTCCGGGCTTACCGCATTGCTCGTGCTGATCGGGATGATCACCCTCGGAGTCCTGCTCCTGCCCGCGACGACCGGAGATTCGGTACCGCCGCTCTTTTACCCTGTCTTCACCCTCGGGTACTTCGTGCTGATGTACATCACGACCTTCTGGCAGGCGGCGCTCATTTCGCAGGCGAACATCGCGTTGGAGGGTGGAGATCCGAGCGTGGCCGCGGGCATCTCGACGGCGGCCCAGCACGGCGGTCGTCTCCTGCCCTGGGTTCTCATCACCGGCGTCGTCTCCTGGATCATCAGCGCCATCGAGGAGCGGGTGCCGTTCGTCGGGCGATTGCTCGACGTCGCGTGGCGTGTGGTCTCTTTCCAGGTGCTGCCCACGATCGTGCTGGAGAACCTCGGTGCCATCGACGCCATCAAGAAGACCAAGGAAACACTCAAGAACGCCTGGGGCCAGAACGTCGTCGGCGTTGTGGGGCTGAGCTTCTTCACCGCAATGTTGACGCTGCCCGGAGTCGGATTGGTCTACCTGGGGATCGCGGCGAATGTGAGCGCTGTGACGGGTGTGTTCGCGGCGCTCGGTGTGCTGTGGATCCTGGCGGCGTCCATCATCGGGGCCGCGCTGACCGGGATTTTCCAGACCGCCCTGTATCGGTTCACGGTTGACGGCCAGGTGCCGGGACCGTTCGCCGGAGTGGACCTGCGTCAGGCACTCAAGACTCGCTAAACGTCGTCTTCACCCTCGTGCTGGTACCGACGTGCCAGCGCGCGGCCTAGATAAACAGGGTCAACACAATCCAGGTGGCGACGGCCGAGGGCAGCAGGGAATCGAGCCGGTCCATGATGCCGCCGTGTCCCGGCAGCAGAGTGCCCATGTCCTTGATACCCAAGTCGCGCTTGACCTGGGACTCGACCAAGTCGCCGAGCGTTCCGGTGAGGACAAGCATGATGCCCAGGGCAACACCGACGAATGGGTGATGCCCGAGCAGGAATGTCACCGCAAGGGTCGACGCGGTCGTCCCCACCAGTAGGGAGCCTGCCAAGCCCTCCCAGGATTTCTTGGGACTGATCGCGGGCGCCATCGGATGCTTGCCGAACAAGACGCCCGCCGCGTAACCGCCGATATCGGAGAATGTGACACCGAGCATCAGACAGAACACCTGCTCCGCACCGTTTTCCGGGTAGACCAGCAGCGCGCCGAACGACGCGAACAGCGGGATCCACGCGGCAACGAACACCGTGATGGCGACATCGCGCAAATAGTTCACCGGCTGCTCGTTCAAGCCGTGCCCAACCAGACGCCAGATCATGCAGACCACGACGGTGGCGCCAAACGCACCAAGCGCACCGGCGGTGCCCCACGGCCACGTCAGCCAGATCATCGCCTGCCCGCCCAAGAACAGCGGGATGAACGGCACCGAGATATCGGCCTGGCGCAGCCGCTTGGTCACCTCCCACATCGCGATCCCGAGGAAGACCGAGATGATCCCGACCCAGATCTCCTTCTGGTACAGCAGCGCGAAAATGATCATGGCGGCGAGGACAACGCCGACGCCGATGGCGGCAGGCAGGTTGCGTCCGGCTCGGGACTTCGCCCCCGAAGGGGGCGCGTCGGGCGCCGGAGCGGCGTCGGTATCTCCCATGGTCGTCATTACCGGGGCCCCTAGACCTCCAGTAACTCGCCTTCTTTGTGCTTCACCAACTCGTCGATCTGGGTCACGTACTGGGACGTGGTCTTGTCCAGATCCTTTTCCGCGCGGCCCACTTCGTCCTCACCGGCCTCGCCGTCCTTCTTGATCCGGTTGAGCTCGTCATTGGCTTTACGACGGATGCTGCGCAAGGTCACCTTGGCGTCCTCGCCCTTGCCCTTGGCCTGCTTGACGAGCTCACGGCGACGTTCCTCGGTGAGCTGCGGGACGGCGACGCGAATGATGCTGCCGTCATTGCTCGGGTTCAACCCCAGGTCCGAATTGCGAATCGCCTCCTCGATGGCCTTGAGCTGATTGGCCTCGTAGGGCTTGATGACCACCAGGCGGGCCTCGGGCACGTTGATGCCGGCAACCTGCGTGATGGGCGTGATTGTGCCGTAGTAGTCGATGACTACCCGCTGGAACATGCTCGGATTGGCACGCCCGGTGCGAATCGTCGCGAAGTCATCGCGGGCAACCGCCACGGCCTTTTCCATTTTCTCCTCGGCATCGAGAAGAACCTCGTCGATCACGATTGATCTCCCATCATGGTGTTACCAGCGTTCCGATCTTCTCACCTGCGACCGCCCTGGCGATATTGCCTTCGGTAAGCAGGTTGAACACCAGGATCGGCATCCGGTTGTCCATACACAGACTGAATGCGGTGGCATCGGCGACCTGCAAGCCACGGTCGATGACCTCGCGATGGGTAATCTCCGGCAGGAACTCGGCGTCGGGATTGGCGCGCGGATCATCGGTGAAGATGCCGTCGACCGCCTTGGCCATCAGCACCACCTCGGCGCCGATCTCCAGGGCCCGCTGCGCAGCGGTGGTGTCGGTGGAGAAGTACGGCAGTCCCATGCCGGCGCCAAAGATGACGACGCGCCCCTTCTCAAGATGCCTTCTGGCCCGCAACGGAATGTACGGCTCGGCCACCTGCCCCATGGTGATGGCGGTCTGCACGCGCGTGACAATGCCTTCCTTTTCCAGGAAGTCTTGGAGCGCAAGGCTGTTCATGACGGTGCCCAGCATGCCCATGTAGTCCGAGCGCGTCCGCTCCATGCCGCGCTGCTGCAGCTGCGCGCCGCGGAAGAAGTTGCCGCCGCCAATCACGACCGCGACCTCGGCACCGCTGCGGACCACCTCAGCAATCTGGCTGGCCACCCTGTGGACCACATCGGGGTCAAGACCGACAGCTCCCCCGCCGAACATCTCGCCGCCGAGCTTGAGCAGCACCCGCTTATATCCGGTGCGGCTCACATCGCGAGTCATCACGCCTCCTCGGTACGGGTTCGACAAAGCCGGTGCGCAAAACACAGCCATCGGGCCCACTGCTTCCGCTCTTCACGCAAGCGGCTCATCGTAAGGCCGCGACGGCGGTGTCTATCCTGCCCTATTGGGCGACGCTCGTTGGCACGACCCGGCGAACCGAGCCTGGGTCGGCTGTGGTTTCGGTGAGGCCGACGAGCGCGTGCGGCAAGGGCGCCACGTGCAGCACCCCGAGACGTTGGGTGGCTCGAGTGAGCGCCACATAGAGCTCGGCCGCACCTCGTGGGCCGTCGGCCAGGATCCGTTCCGGTGCCACCACCAGGACGGCGTCGAACTCCAGGCCCTTGGTCTCCGAAGCGGGCACCGTGCCCGGCACACCCGGCGGCCCGATCACCACACTCGTACCCTCCCGGGACTCCTCATCATGTGTGAATTCCTCAATGGCTTTGGGCAATTCGTCCTCGGCGAGATGCCTGGACCAGGGTAAGACGCCACATGAACGAACGGATTCGGGCGGCTGGGTACCCGGCGCGAACTCGGCCAGCAGCGCCGAGGCGACTGCCATGATCTCGGCGGGAGTGCGATAGTTCACCGACAACGGCCGGTACAGCCAGCGTCCGGGTACGTACTGCGACAGGATCGCGTCCCAGGAGGTGGCGCCGGCCACCGATCGGCGCTGAGCCAGATCCCCGACCACGGTGAACGAACGACTCGGGCAGCGGCGCATCAACACCCGCCAGTCCATTTCGGACAGTTCCTGCGCCTCGTCGATCACGATGTGCCCGTATGTCCAGTCCCGGTCGGCTGACGCACGTTCGACGAGGTCGCGGGTGTCGCGTTCGGTGAAGCGTTCCGCCAGGTCTTCAGCACCGAGTAGATCGGTGGCGAAGAGGTGGTCCTCGTCGTCCATCATGTCTTCGCGACCGGTCATCATGTCGAGTACACCGGAGGCGTACTCGGCCTCGGCCCTGCGTTCACGCTCGGCGGCGTCTTCCGCCGCCTTGTCGCGGCCCACCAGATCGATCAGCTCATCGAGCAGAGGTACGTCTGAGATCGTCCACGCGTCACCGGCGGCGCGTGCCAGCGCCGGATCCGCACCGGCAGCACGTAGCCGCTCTGGTGAGGTGTACAGCTCCGACAACAGCGTCTCCGGTGTCAGTGTCGGCCACAGGTCGTCGAGCGCGGCGGCGAATCCCTCGTGATCCCCGAGTTCGTCCAGCAGCTCCGCACGCAGGTGCTCCCAGGCCTTGCGGTCCTCACGCGTGAGCCACCCCTTGCCGATGCGCGGGATCGCCCGCTCGGTGAGCGCCCATGTCAGAACGTCGGTGAAGACAGTCCGCGCGTCGTTGTGCGGGAGTCTGCTCGCACGCGCCTCGTCGATCGCCCATTGCGCGATATCGGCATCGATGCGCACCGAGACATCGGTGAGCTGGATCCGTATTGGCTCCGCGGGGGTCCGCTGCCGATCGGCGACCGCCGCTGCGAGCACGTCGAGAATCTGCAACGAGCCCTTAAGCCGCGCCGCATCTGCGCCATCCTCTGCCGTGGCCTTCAGACCCGGCAACAGATCTCCCGCCGTCGTGAACACCACATTGGTCTCGCCCAGCGATGGCAGCACCCGCGAAATATGGCTCAGGAAGGCCGCATTCGGGCCGACAACCAACACGCCGTGGCGTTCCATGCGCTGGCGCTGGGTGTACAGCAGGTAAGCGACGCGGTGCAATGCCACAACGGTTTTGCCCGTACCAGGCCCGCCCTCGATGACTAGCACACCGGGATGATCGAGCCGAATGATCCGGTCTTGTTCGGCCTGGATGGTCGCCACGATGTCGCGCATTCCGTTGCCGCGCGGTGCGTTGACGGCCGCGAGTAGCGCCGCGTCACTCATGCTCCCGCGTTCACCGTCGTGGTCGTCGCTGTCCGGACGTCCGAGAAGCTCGTCGGCGAAGGCATCGACATGACGTCCCCGAGTCCGGAATTGACGTCGCCGTCGGGTGTTTTCCGGATTGGCCCCCGTCGCGGTGTAGAAAGCCTGCGCCACCGGAGCCCGCCAATCGATCAGCAGTGGCTCGTAGTCGTTCGTCTTGTCGAGCAGGCCAATGCGCCCGACGTAGCAGTGCTCACCCGTGAGGGCGTCCAACCGGCCGAAGCACAGCCCGTCATCGGCGACATCCAAGCGCTGTGCCTGCCGGGCCAACGCGCGCACCTCGTCATCTCGCTCGACCATCGCCGCGCCGTTCTGCTGATCGACCGGGCCGCGCAGGGCGCTGCGGTATCGCCCCTTGACGCGTGCACGTTCGGCGTCCAGCAGCTCGTAAAGTCCGGCGATGTACTCCCGCTCGGATTCCAGTTCTTCTTCATATGTCGTCAACCGGATGTTCCCCGTTTTCGTTCTAGTTCATGGCATCTGACATTCAGCCTGTGATATTCAGCCTGCGATTGTGCGGTATGACCGGGGTCTTGCCGCAAGCCCCCCTGTCCGATATATGTTGAAAGGGGCGGGTTATTCATATCGAGTGGGCGGCTGCCACCGTGCGCAGCTCTTTTCTCCAGCTCCACAGGCCGACAGCGGCCATGACGGTGAGGAACACGTAGAAGCCCGCCGTGAGATTGAGTCCCTTGAACAGGTAAACACCCACAGAAAACGCGTCGGTGACGATCCACAGGGCCCAATTCTCGATCCATTTCCGGTTCATCATGAATTGGGATACGACGCTGAACCCAGTGATTACCGAATCAAGCTGAGGGGCATTGGAATCGGTGAAGGTGACCAGGAATGCATAGAGCCCTGCCACCAGGACGGCCAAAGACACTGCCAACGGCAGCCACGCCCACGACGGCGTCCGCCGCACCGCGACGCCGTGCCGACTCTGACTCCCCCAGCGCCACAGATACCAACCCTGCACGGCCAGCGCGATAAACATGATCTGCAGGGCAGCATCGGCGTACAGGGTCTGCCGGGCGAAAACCACGATGTAGAACAGGGAGCTGACGATCGCTACCGGGAAGGTCCAAATATTCTGGCGGACAGCCAGGACGACGAACAGCACACCGGCCATGCTGCCGATTAGCTCAGTCCAGTCCACCGGAACAGGTTAGCCGAGCACCAGTAAGCTCGCGCCATGGCGACACCGGCCCGACTGCGGAGCTTCTCGTGGCTGGCCGGGCTCATCAACGAGAGCCGGCCACAGTGCGGTGACGTGCGCGTCGTCGCCATCGACGGCAGGGGCGCCGCTGGCAAGAGCACCTTTGCTGCGCGATTACACACCGCACTGTCGGCGACAACCCCGGCGGTGGTCCTGCACACCGATGACTTCGCATCCTGGGACACGTTCTTCGGTTGGTGGCCCCGGTTCGAGGAACAGGTACTGACGCCCTGGGCGCACGGCAAGCCGGCCCAGTATCGACGTTACGACTGGGAGACCCGTGAGTTCGGCCCGCAGGAGCAATGCCCACCACCATCGGTGCTGATCCTCGAGGGCGTCGGGTCCGGCCGCTCGGCCGCCGCCGGCCAGTTGAGTTCGCTGATCTGGGTACAGACCGACCAGGCAACCCGCCGTCACCGCGCCGAGGTTCGCGATGGCGCGGAGCTGCGCGACTTCTGGCGCCTGTGGATTGACGCCGAAGACGAGCACTTCCGCCAGGATCCCACCGCGGAACGCGCCGACATCACCGTCGACGGTAACCCCGAGGTGGTCCTGGACGACCCGGACCGCTACTTCCTGCTCAGCGGTTAACGCAGCGGAACCGTCGGCCCCTTCGGATCCAGTGGCGCACAGCTGTCCTGCCCCACCGTCGTGGAGCATTTCGCCACCGGGATCACCGGGCGATAGCCGGGTGCGGTGCCCGCGTCCCGGGTGATCTGCGTATAGGCCTGGACGGCATCGGTGGGCACGCGCTTCAGCGCCGGATCACCCAGCGCGTCGACGGTGTACAGACCGAAACGTGGCCGGTAGCTTCCCCATTCGTAGTTGTCGACCAAGGACCAGTAGTTGTACCCGATGATCGGAATACCGTCGGCCTTGGCCCGCTGCAGCCAGAAGACGGTGTCGCTGAGGTACTGCGACCGGGTCACGCCATCTGACCGCGGTTTTCCGTTATCGGTGACCATGCCGTTCTCGACGACGTAGATCGGCAGCCCGGGATATCGCTGCGCGTAGTGCCGCGATACGTAGTAGATGTCTTCGGGCTGCAGTTTGATGTTCCAGCGCGCAGCCATGCTTTGCCCCGATGCGGGGTTATCCGCCGCGGTGCCGGTGTAATAGTCGAACCCCAGGTAATCCAGACTGCCGGCGACCCGGTCGAAGAACGATCCCTCGATCCCCTTCACCCCGAAACCTGCGAACTGCGCCAACACATCCGGCGGGATGTAGGCCTCGTTGGTCGTCACTTTCGCCTTGGGGTCGGCCTCGTGTGCGGCCCGGTACACGGCGCGGTGGGCCTCGGCGACCCTGTCCAGAAACCCCTCGAACTGGTCGGGCTTGATCGCGCCGGTACGTACCTCCATCGCCCCGAAGGCCAGCGGTTCGTTGATGCTGACCCACAGCACCCCTTGCCCGGCATAGCGTTTGGTGATCGCCTTGGCGAAGTCTTCGAATGCCGCGACGTTGTTCATAAACCCGCCGCTGTCGGCAACCCAGCCCGGGTACACCCAGTGCATGAGCGTGATCATCGGCGTCATGCCGTTCTCGCGCAGCGTGGCGACGATGGAGTCGTAGTACGCAAGTTCCTTCTCGTCCCACTTGCCCGGCTCGGGCATGACCCGCGACCACTCCAGTCCGAACCGAAATGTATTGACGCCCATGGCATGTGCATTGGCGATGTCCTCGGCGTATCGGTGGCGAAAGTCGTCTGCCTGCCGGTACGGATCGACGGGCCCGTCCCCGAGGGGGTTGGATTGATCAGCCACCGCGGGCATGCCCGCGGCGCGGTCGACGTAGCGGCGCCAGTTGCTGTCCGGGGCACTCCCCTCCACCTGGTAGCCCGCGGTGGCAGTGCCCCAATAGAACCCACGGTCCCACGCCGAATCGTCCCCTGCGCCCTCCTGCCGGGGGCTGCAGGCGGTCAACCCCACCGCGAACACGACTGCCGATGCCATGACGGCGCTCATCCACTTCATGCTAAAACCATACACTGTATGGTTTTAGCGGAGCAGCTGCTCCCACACCCGGCGCATGTGCTCACCCATATCAATGGACGGGTCCGACATCCATTGGATCTGAATGCCGTCGGCGGCGGCTATCAACGCGGTGGCGGCAAAATCGGCATCGACATGCGCGGGCACCCTGCCGTCGGCCTGACGTCCCCGCACATAATCGGCGACGCGGGCACGCATCCTTTCGTACCGGTCACGCAAATACGCCCCGGCGGGATGCCCCGGATCGACCGCCGCGGCGGCGGCCAACGACAGATAGACCGTCCCCGAGCCGGGCTTACTCGCCTTGTCCAGCATGGCCTGCGCCAGCACCTCACCCGGATCGATCTCTGCGGTCGAGTTCCGATACCGCTCTTCGAATGTGGCATCGGCGCCGCGTTGGATCTCGGTGAGAATCACGTCCCGCGCCGGGAAGTAGTGCATGAGTCCGGCCAAACTGATGTTGGCCTCCTTGGCGATGACGCGCATCGAAGCGCCCGCCTCCCCGTCGCGCTCCAACACCGTCAACGCGGCGGCGAGGATTTCCCGGCGCTTGGCCTCCCCTTTGGCGTATCGCCCGACAGCTGGCATGGCCGAAGGCTAGCGCACAAACAACTCGGCCCCGCACAGGAACGAATCCTGGCGGGGCCGAGTTATTTTAAGCGAGTTAGGCCTGTCCAACCTCGAACCGCGCGAAGCGGGTCACGGTGACACCGGCCTCGTCGAGAAGGGCCTTGACGGTCTTCTTGCTATCGGACACCGACGCCTGATCCAGCAGCACGACATCCTTGTAGTAACCGTTGACGCGACCCTCGACAATCTTGGGCAGCGCCTGCTCGGGCTTGCCTTCCGACTTCGCGGTCTCCTCGGCGATGCGACGCTCGTTCTCGACCACATCGGCCGGAACGTCCTCACGCGTCAGGTACTTGGCCTTGAGCGCGGCGATCTGCAGTGCGACCGAGTGCGCGGCCTCGGTGCCAGATCCCGTGTACTCGACCAGCACGCCTACCGCGGGCGGCAGGTCAGCAGCACGCTTGTGCAGGTAGGTCTCCACGGTGCCGTCGAAGTACGCCACCCGGCGCAGCTCCAGCTTCTCGCCGATCTTGGCGGAAAGGTCGGCGATGGCCTGCTCGACCGTCCGGCCGTCCTCGACCTTGGCGGCCTTGAGGGCGTCCAGATCACCGATCTTGCCGGCCGCGGCCGCACCGACGATGATGTCGGCGAGCCCCTGGAACTCGGCGTTCTTGGCGACGAAGTCGGTCTCTGCGTTCAGCTCGACCAGCACACCGTCACGCGCGGCAACGAGGCCCTCGGCGGTCGCACGCTCAGCGCGCTTGCCAACGTCCTTGGCACCCTTGATGCGCAGCACCTCGACGGCCTTGTCGAAATCACCATCGGACTCGGCCAGGGCGTTCTTGCAGTCGAGCATTCCGGCACCGGTCAGTTCCCGGAGCCGCTTCACATCGGCAGCAGTGAAATTCGCCATTTAGCCTTCCTCGGTTGTGGTTTCGGTAGCAGCAGCTTCGGCGGCCGGAGCCTCTGCAGCCTCAGCGGCCGGAGCCTCTGTGGCATCGGCAGCCTCAGCGGCCGGAGCCTCTGCGACGGCGGAGGCAAGCAATTCCTGCTCCCACTCGGCGAGCGGCTCGGCGGCCTCTGGCTTCTCGTCGCCACCGGCCAGACCGGAGCGGGCCTGGAGGCCCTCGGCGATCGCGGAAGCAACGACCTTGGTGAGCAGCGCAGCGCTGCGGATCGCATCGTCGTTGCCCGGGATCGGGTAGTCGACGACATCGGGATCGCAGTTGGTGTCCAGGATCGCAATGATCGGGATGTTCAGCTTGCGGGCCTCGGCAACAGCGAGGTGCTCCTTGTTGGTATCCACCACGAAGATCGCCGAAGGCACCTTCTGCATATCCCGGATACCGCCGAGGCTGCGCTCAAGCTTGTTCTTCTCACGCGTGAGCATGAGGATTTCCTTCTTGGTGCGTCCCTCGAAGCCACCGGTCTGCTCCATGGCCTCCAGCTCCTTGAGGCGCTGCAGACGCTTGTGGACGGTGGAGAAGTTGGTGAGCATGCCGCCCAGCCAGCGCTGGTTCACGTAGGGCATGCCGACGCGGGTCGCCTCTTCGGCGATCGGCTCCTGAGCCTGCTTCTTGGTGCCGACGAACATGACCGAACCACCGTGGGCGACGGTCTCTTTGACGAACTCGTACGCCTTGTCGATGTAGGTCAGCGTCTGCTGCAAGTCGATGATGTAAATGCCGTTGCGGTCGGTGAAGATGAACCGCTTCATCTTGGGGTTCCAACGACGGGTCTGATGCCCGAAGTGCGCGCCGCTGTCAAGCAGCTGCTTCATTGTTACGACGGCCATGGTGAGCCATTCCTTTATGTTGTCGGTTGCCGCCCGGGATCGGGTGATCCTGGGCCCTAGCGTCTGCTGATGCCGGGACCCACCTGGATGGGACCGCCCGGCATGCTGGTCACGAGCTCGTGGGCAGACGCGCGAAGTCAACCCGCTAGGCGAGTTGCGCTGATGAGTTTACATGCCGCGACGAGTGCTTTTCGCCACGTCTCGAAGGATTGCGCCAGAGCTCCGGCAGTTATCCACAGCGCCCTCATGGCTCTTTCCCGCACCGCCCTCGTCCGGTCACCATGACGTCGTGTGGTTCAGGGCGTATGGGTGTCCCGTACTGATTCTCGTCCTGGTGCTGGCCTTCTCCCCCACGACAGCCGCCGCCCCCGGGGATGCGGAGGACCGTTTCGACTGGCCGCTACGTCCCCGAGCTGCGATAACTCGATATTTCGACGCGCCGCGGGAACGCTGGAACCGGGGTCATCGCGGGGTAGATATGGCCGGCACCCCTGGTCAGCGTGTGGTCGCGGCCGGGGCGGGAATTGTGGTGTACGCCGGATCGCTCGCGGGTAGGCCGCTGATCTCGATCGAGCACGCGGGCGGCCTGCGTACCAGCTACGAACCGGTCACACCGCTGGTCAAACCGGGTCAACGGGTGTCGGAAGGATCGGTCATCGGGACATTGCTCACGGGGCATCCGGGATGCCCCGCCGCGGCCTGCCTGCACTGGGGCGCCCTGCGCGGGCCCGCGTCGGCCGCGGATTACCTGGATCCGCTGGGACTATTGGCCTCGACGCCGCTGCGACTGAAGCCGCTTCAGGCGGGCTGACATATATCGACGTGCGCGGGTTTTCCGGTGGACTGCGACAGCCTGGACACCGCGTCATGAAAACGGTCGAGCGCGTCCTGTTCGGTCACCACTTGGTAGAAGGCGCGCATCTCACCGCCGTTGGCCATGCACACCCACCACGGCGGATACACATCGGCGAGGGCCGTTCCCGGTGCCACGATTCCGAGGCTCAACACAGCGGCCGTGGCCGCCACCAGAATTCCGGCGCGCATGCTTGGCACTGTAGTCATCGGACCGATACCGACCAGGCTCTTGCCCACAATTCCAGCGGGGCCAGCGCGACGAGTAGCGCCTTGCCCACCGCCGTCAGCGAGTACTCCCCATCCCGGCTCCGCACGATATGCGCGGCGGTCAACTCGTCCAGACGTGTGGTGAGCACGCCACTCGACACCTCCCCCGTTCCGCCCATGGCCCGCCGCAGCTCCGAGAAAGTCTTTGTTCCGGAGCGCAATTCCCACAGTGCCAGGATTGCCCAACGTCGACCGAACAGGTCGAATGCCGCGTTGAGTGGCTGCCCGGAACCGGACCCTCGCACGGGCCTGCCGGGCCGTGGCGTGGCAGCCCCGTCGGGCGACTCCGCCTCGGATATCCCGGCACTGGCGATGATGGTGATCAGCCGACTCGCGCGCTCGGCCATCTGCTCCGCGCTCTGCTCGGGGTGCCGGATCCACCAGGTGATCATGGCGCCGACCATCCCCATCCAGCCCTGGGTAAGCACACCGATGTCCTGCGGATCGCGCAGCTGCGTGGCCGCGCTCCCGACCGCGGCCACGCCCTGACCGGCCAGGGCGGCGAGCCGCATTCTGGCGACCCGGGCCGCGGCAAGTGCTTCGCTGTCCTCGGGCAGGGTCTGATCCCAGATGACCAGCCAGTCCGACGGACGCGGCGCGAGGGCCTGAAAGACAGCCTGCAGCACAGCTCGCGGCAACGCGAGTGTGGGCGGGGCGGCCTCCATTGCCGCCTCGATGTGATCGCCCACGATTGCTCCCGCGCGCTGTACACACGCGACATAGAGCTGCTCCTTGGACCCGAAATACGCCAGCACCATGGGCTTGGACACTCCGACGGCCGACGCCACCGCGGCCAGGGACATGCCCGCATACCCACTGCGGCCGAACTCCTGACATGCGGCATCCAGGATCTGTTGCTCCCGCTCGGCGCGGGGCATGCCCTTGGTACCTGCCCGTGTCACCAGTCCCTTCTACCAGTTTCGAGCCACCCAGGGCCAAGTATGAGTGTGCCCCGCATCATAGTAGACCGATCGGTGTGATGTTGATATGACCGACTGTTAAATTAACGATCGGCCAGTTAACGTCAACGCTCACCAACCGGATCAATGAGGAGCTGGAATGCGTGGCGCGTGGGTGTATCTGGTATCTATTGCGATCCTCTGTATCGCCGGGGGCTACATAGCCCATCTACGGCTCAGCGACATCCCAGACCCTGCGATCGGCCATTCGTTCAAGCCGCCGTCGATCGGCAAGCCACGCGAAAAGGTTGTCGAGTACCGACTTAACGGACCGATCGGTGCCACCGTCGCCGCGTCCTATCTCGATACCGACGGCACCGTGCGCGAGGTATCGGGCACCCTCCCCTGGCAAACCACCCTGCGCACGGGGCAGCTCACCATCCCCACCGGCGTGGTCGCCCAGGCCACCGCTGGCCAGATGTCCTGCAGCATCACGATCAACGGCGAGGTCCGTGACGAAAAGTCTTCCGACTCATCGGCCGTCTCCTGCCAGGTGGTAGTGGCGTGAACATCCACAACAACCGGCGCCCCCTGCTCGCCCGCCTGATGTACAGGTTCTCCCTGCCCGTCATCGTGCTGTGGCTCGCCGCAGCCGGAGCACTCAACCTCGCTGTCCCCCAGCTGGAGACGGTGATCAAGGGGCACGCCCGCTCGTTCCTACCCGATGATGCCGCCTCCGTTCAGGCGATCGTCAAGATGGGCAACTACTTCGGCGGAGCCGGCACCAACAACTTCGTCTACCTGCTCCTCGAGGGCGATGCCCCGTTGGGAACCGAAGCGCACCAGTATTACTCGTCGATCCTGAGCCGGATCAACCAAGACAAGAAGCACGTCAACTCCTCCATGGACCTGTGGTCCAACCCGCAGTTCGCCCCGGCCAACGAGAGCGCGGACGGCAAGGCCGCCTATGTCCTGATTAACCTGTCCGGCAACATGGGGACGGCGCTGGCCATGGAATCCACCCAGGCCATTCGCGACATCATCGCCGAATATCCTCCACCCAAAGGAATTACCGCACACCTCACCGGGCCGTCCGCGGTAGTCAACGACGAGCTGGTCTCGATCAACGATTCGATCCTGCTGTTGCTGATCTCGTGCGGCTTGTTGGTTGGCGCCATCTTGCTCCTGGTGTACCGCAACCCGATAACCATCGCCATGCCGCTGCTGGTCGCGGGCGCGGGGCTCGGCGTCGGACGGCCCATCGTCGCGTTCCTCGGCGAACACCAAGTCATCGGGGTGTCGATCTTCGCCTCCGCACTCCTGGCGGTGATCGTGCTGGGGGCCGGAATCGATTACGGCATATTTCTGCTCGGCAGATATCAGGAAGCTCGCCGCGCCGGAGAAGATCCGGAATCGGCCTACTACACGGCCCTGGCCGGGGTCCAGCACATCATCATTGCCTCGGGGCTCACCGTTGCCGGCGCCACCGCGTGCATGGTCTTCACCCGCCTGGCGATCTTCAGCACCTCGGGACTGCCGTGCACCATCGCGGTCATTGTCACGCTGGCCGCCGCGCTGACCCTCGGCCCCGCACTCCTTGGCCTGGGCAGCCGGCTCGGTTACTTCGAGCCGCGCCAAGAGAAGTCACAGCGCCGGTGGCGACGCATCGCCACCTACGTGGTGCGCTGGCCGGGCCCGGTGCTCGCGGGCAGCTTGGCCGTGCTCGCGCTGGCACTGTTGGTCATTCCAGGATTTCGGCCTAGCTTTAACGAGCAGGCCGCACAGCCCAGTGACTCTCCCGCGAATCTGGGCTTCGCCGCGTCGGACCGCCACCTGCCGCCAAACATCATGGCCCCCAGTCTTTTCCTGATCGAGTCTGACCATGACATGCGCAATTCAGGGGACATGATCGCGCTGGCGAAGCTGTCCAATGCGGTGCTGAACATCCCTGGTATCAACAATGTGCAGGGCATCACGCGCCCGCTCGGCGCCCCGTTGGACCAAGGGGCACTTACCTCGCAGGCCGGATACATCGGTGGGCGGCTGACCCAGATGACCAATCTACTCAGCCAGCGCATCACCGATCTCACTGCACTCAGTGGCCGGGTCGGGCAGCTTTCGCTCACCGTCAAGGGCCTGGAGCAGGCGCTGCAGAACGGGACCCGCGGTGCGACCCAGATCCAGGCGGGCGCGACCGAATTGCGCACCAGCCTGGCCGCCGTGGTCCAGAAGGTGGACACGCTGCGCGAGACCGCCAGACCCGCCGAGGACTTCGTGGGCTCGATTCCGAACTGCCGGGACAACGAGTATTGCCAGGCCGCACTCACCGGGTTCTCGCTGTTCGATGACTTGCACCGTTTTGACAGCCTCGTTGGCAATCTCGTGAACGGAACCGGGGCCCTGGCGCAGACGTTGCCTCAACTCGGCGCTCAGCTTTCGGGATTGAAGGCGTTCATCGCTCAGGTCAATGCGGTTACCGTCCCGCTGCAGAGCACATTGCAGGTCCTGGTCCCTCAGGTCACCGAAATCACACAATTCACCGACGAGCTCAGCAAGAGCTTCGCGGCGGGTGACCCGGGGTCGTCGTTCTTCCTGCCCAGTCAGGCATTCGACAACCCGCTCTTCAAGAACGCGATGCCGTTCTTCTTCTCCACCGACGGCAAGGTGACCCGGATGATCGTCACACCGGATATGGAGGGATTCAGCCGCGAGGCAATGGACCTGAGCGCCAAGATCATTCCGACCGCACTACAGGCGATGAAGAACACCTCCCTGGCTGGCAGCACGGTGAGTATCGGGGGCCCGGGCGGCACCCTGCTCAACATCGAGGCATTCACGCGAGAGGACTTCATCACCAGCGTGGTGGCGGCATTCGCGTTCGTGTTCTGCGTGGTGCTGATCCTGCTGCGCAGCCTCGTTGCCGCGATCGCGGTCATCGGCACGGTGGCGCTGTCCTACCTGTCCGCGTTGGGCCTAGCCATATTCGTCTGGCAGGACATCATCGGCAATCCGCTGCACTGGTCAGTGGCTCCGCTGTCGTTTGTCTTCCTTGTCGCGGTGGGTGCCGACTACAACATGCTGTTGGTGGCCAGGTTCCGCGAGGAGATGTACGCCGGTATCAAGACAGGCATCATCCGCTCGATGGCCAACACCGGAGGTGTGGTCACCATCGCGGGATTGGTGTTCGGATTCACCATGTTCGCGATGATCGCCGGCTATGCGCACAACATCGCCCAGCTCGGCACGACCGTCGGTCTGGGTCTGCTGCTGGATACATTGATCGTGCGATCGTTCGTAATCCCCTCCATCGCAACACTGCTGGGTCGCTGGTTCTGGTGGCCCGTGGTGGTGCACGACAGAGCCACCTGTCGCGACGCGATCCCACACAGCGCTCACTCCGCGGACGCGCCTGATCGTGGTCGGCTCGTGACCACCGGAGGCAGGTAAGCCATAAATGTGCAGCTGCGACATATCGACAACCGTTGGGCCTCATACATCACTGGAGATGCACCTCGGCACAGGACGTCTCATACGTGGCAGATATGAGCTGAACCTTGGCCCCCTGAGGGTTCGCGTCGTCACACCGCACGCTTCGAATCACGGATAAGTGCCATGCACACGGGAGCCGGGTTCGCCGCAGTGCTTCTGTTATTGGTGGTGGTAGCGCTGTGGGCGACGGGTGGTGGCGGATCGATGAGCTACTACCAGCGCGAAGTGGACCGCATGATGCGCAAGCAATCACGACAAGAGAAGGCGGATAGGGCAGCCAGGACCCACCGTACGCGGTTGCGTCGCTGGGCAGGGCGCGTCAATCCCACCCGGATGTGCCGGTGGAGAAAGAAGCCACGCGATACCGCGTGACGCCGTCACGCCCGCGGGTGTGCCTGATCGTGGACGGCCCGGAGGCGCGCCACGGTGACATGGGTGTATAGCTGAGTGGTGGCCAGTGTGGAGTGCCCGAGCAGCTCCTGAACCACACGCAGGTCCGCGCCGCCCTCGAGTAGATGCGTTGCGGCGCTGTGCCGTAACCCGTGCGGGCCGATATCGGGGGCACCGGGCACGGCGGACATGGTCTGATGCACCACGGTGCGGACCTGGCGCGGATCGATGCGCCGCCCACGCGCGCCGAGGAGCACCGCCGCACCAGAACCAGCGTTGACAAGATGTGGTCGACCGCGGTCCAGCCAGGCGGTCAGAGCATCAGCGGCAGGACCGCCGAATGGCACAGTGCGCTCCTTGTCGCCCTTACCCAAGACGCGCAATACTTTTCGCGACCTGTCGATATCGTCGATATCCAGCCCGCACAGCTCGCTGACGCGGATCCCGGTGGCGTAGAGCATCTCGACGATCAACTGATCCCTCAATGCCATCGGATCGTCTTGTTCCGCACCCGAATGCGCTGCTTCCATCGCCGCGACGGCCTGGTCTTGTCGCAGCACCGCGGGCAACGTACGGCGAGACTTAGGCTGTTGCAGGCGAATCGCGGGATCTGTTTTCAGCAGCCCGCGGCGGGTCGCCCATGCGGTGAAGATTTTCACCGCCGAGGTACGCCGCGCGACGGTGGAACGTGCCGCACCCTGCCGGGCCTGAGCGCCAAGCCATGACCGCAACACCGGAAGCGACAGGTCAGCCAGGGTGGCGTCCGGATTGGCCGCCGAGAGGTGATCGAACAGCGAGGTGAGATCGCCGCGATAGGCGCGCTGCGTGTGCGCCGACCGCCCGCGCTCTAGCGCCAGATGCTCGGCGAACTCGTCGAGAATCGCGGTCAGCTGCGGTGTCACTCCCTCACGGTAGCTTCGGCGGACGCCAGCTCCTGTTTCCACACGCGAAAAGACTCCTCCGTGCGGCCGCGACGCCAATACCCCGAAATCGAGGCGGCCCATTGTGGTGCGACCCCACGCTCCTTCCGGATGTATGGCCGCAGACTGTGCATGACGGTCTGTGCCTCGCCGTGGATGAACACATGCACCTGCCCGGGCAGCCACTCCGCGGAGCGCACCGCCTCGACCAACGGAGCGTTATCTCCCGCCAGGTTGTCGTCGACCTCATCGGCACCGGCGCCGCGGTGGACCCAGATGACCTCGACATCGCCGCGGGTATCGAAGGCGATCTCGTCCTGCGGACCGGCCACCTCGATGAACACCTTGGCGCGGGCACCCTTCGCAAGTGCTTGCAGCGCGACGGTAATCGCCGGGATGGCCGACTCGTCACCTGCCAGCAGGTGCCAGTCGGCAGCGGGATCGGGTGAGTACGCGCCGTGCGAGTCGGTGACGTACAGCCTGTCTCCGGGCCTGGCGCGCGCTGCCCACGGACCGGCCACACCGGTGTCACCGTGCACGACGAAGTCGATGGCGATCTCGCGACGGTCGGCATCCACGGAGCGGATCGTGTAGGTGCGGACGGTGGCCTGCATATCGCGCGCCTGGTCGATATCCCGTGGACCTGGTCCTTCGTGGCCCTCCGGAAGGAATATCAGCTTGGCATAACTGTCGGTGTCTGGGGTGGCCTCGAAACCGTCAAATCCGTTACCGCCAAGCACCACCCGGGTGATATGCGGAGTCACCTGCTCGGTCCGAACTACCTGCAACTCATGTAGCGGGCGTGCCATATCGCCTCCTGCGTCGAATCCTCTATGTCAATTCCCTTGACTATACGGAGGAACAACCGCGAATGGGCGCCCCCGTCACGGCAGGATGCCCCTGACGATCAGCTCGGCAGCGGCCTCAGCGTGAGCCTGAACTTGCTCCGGATCGAACACGGCGTCCCCGAACACGGTCCGTGCCAGCGCTTCGCTGCTGAACAGGGCGGCGGTGCCGGACGTGATGAGGAAGAAGGTGGTCTGGAGCGGTACATCACGCAGCTCTCCTGCCTTGACCGCCTCCTCGTAGACCGGGCCAAGCCGTTCTTGCATAGGGATGACGTAGGCCTGACAGATGTGCTGCAGCCGGTCGCTGCCCTGGCCCGCCTCGATGTCCATGATGCGGATCAACTCGGGGTGTTCAGCGGCGAAGATGACAAACATCTTGATGAATCGTTTGATCCGCTCGGAGGAACTCAAGCTCTCGTCGTCGTCTGCCAGAACCTTGTCGACGATCGCCTGGAATCCCCAGTCTATGGCGGCGTACCAGAGCTGTTCCTTGGACGAAAACCGTTGATGCAGCAGGTTGTGGCTCACTCCCAGCTCGCGATTGAGAGTCCGCATCGACATGCCCTGATAGCCATGAGTGGCGAAGGCCCGCAGCGCCGCGGTGAAGATAGCGTCGGCCGACACTCCTTCCCCGCCCTTGCGCGGCCTGCCACGAGGGCGCCGCGTCAGCTCACCGGCATCAGTCACGAAATCCGCCACATCCTTCCTCCACAACCATCATCCCCCCACCCACCGGCAATCGCGTTGAGGACCTCCGCACAGCGGTCATGATCTTTATCGGGATGGCCGAACACCTCCGTTACGGCCGGGCATACTGACGCGATGGATACCTGGTTGTGGATCTGTGCCGGCGTGCTCGCCGTGGTGCACCTCGGCGCGGGTGTGTTCAAACTGATCACCCCGTACGAGAAGATCACGGCAAATCCCAACCTCGCCTGGGCGACCGACTTCACCCCCAACGTCGTCAAGGCGATCGGCGGACTGGAAATGCTCGGCGCGATCGGCATAGTGCTCCCCCACGCGACGGGAATCGCCCCGGTGCTGAGCCCGCTTGCCGCGGCCGGACTAGCTGTGTTGCAGGCCGGGGCCTTCGGTGTTCATGTCCGCCGCAACGAATGGAAGCTGGCCCCCGTCAACGTGATCCTAATTGTGCTTGCAGTATTCGTCGCGTTCGAGTGGTACGGCTGATCCACCGCAGAGGAGCCACTGGGCGTGCTCACGAGACGAAAATTGTGTCCTTGCGACAGTCAGTAGTTGATGAGCCAGAGGGGTCCGAATTTGGCCATCCCCAGAGCGATGAACAGGACCGCAATGATCATCGCCGTCGCGAGGTCGTTCATGCGCTCGATGGGGCTGTCCGGCTGAGCTTTCCGGACTTCGTATATCTGAAATCCAGGCTCCATGACGTGCATCCTTTCTCTAACTTGATGGAAGAACCGTTCCGGCTATCGCCAGACCGAACTGGCAAGAATCGCCGCACCACTCAACCGAGAATGGTTTTTCGGTCGGAGTGAAAAAAGGTGATCAGAGTTGTTGCACCGCATATCAATCCGACGGTGAGTATCACCTTGGACCCGCTATAGAGCGAGGCTATGCCGCCGCCTATGGCGGCGCCCAGAATGAAGGACAGGTAAAGCATGGCGTACCCGAGCCATTCAAAGACAGAACCCTTGCCAAAGAGATGCCGCTCGATACCTTGTCCCAGTTTGACGACCGTCCCCGTGACATAGCTCAACGGAATGGCCGTTTCACCCTTCTTGACGAACGATGTGTTCAAGGCCCCGATCGCAAAGGCCAACAAGAGAATTGGCGTAAAATGCACGTCAACATTCGCGTTGAAGCCCCGGTCCTGGAAGAAGTCGACGGCAGCTGCCGCGAGAAGACCGAAGGTGGTGAGAACAGTTGCCCCGTGAGGGTGATTCTTCCAGAATTTTCGCCGGCAATAGGACGCCACGATGACCCCGAATAGGAAGGCACCGATCATCGAGATGGCGGCAATCGGACCCGCACCCGCCACTTGCTGTTTATCCGTGACCTTGAACCACGTCAGCACGGCACGCTCAGTGTTACCGGTCATAAACGTCACGAAGTAGCCCGCGCTATGCAAGAAGGCCACTGCCCCAACCATTCCGGCCAGCCCGGAAAGCAGCCAGGAAAGCCGGGCCTCGCCACCGATGGCAGCCTCACGGGTAATGACCGCGTCGGCAGATGTGGACGCCGCGGCATCACCGTTGCGATTGTCGAGTTCGATGTCGTCCTGGGATCTGTTCTGTACAGCTGCGGAACCGCTCCCGCTCTTCTTGTTCATGACGGCCAACTCAGGACTTACCGATGTCGCCGACGTGGCCGTGCAAAACGACGCGTCCGTCGGCGAGTTTGTAGGTCAGATACACCAGCGCGAGCTTTTTGGCCTTGACCGCATCGGCCACCACCTGCGAGCGCTGCAGCAGCTTGATGCCGGTCTCCTCGACATGGCGGGCCTCGAACTCATCAATGCGGGTCAGCCCGTCCTTGCGGCCACCCAGAATGGACGGCATCACCCGCACCACCAGATCCCGGATATGCCCGCCCGGCACCTCACCGGTGTCCAGGGACTGCACTGTCGCGCCCACCGCGCCACAGGAGTCATGCCCCAGGATCGCGATCAGCGGCACGCCCAACACCGCCACCGCGTACTCGATCGAACCCAGCACCGCCGAGTCGATCACCTGCCCCGCGGTGCGCACGATGAACATGTCGCCCAGGCCCTGATCAAAAATGATCTCCGCAGCCACCCGGCTATCCGAGCAGCCGAACAACATCACCTGCGGGTTCTGACCGTTAGCCAGCTCGGCGCGACGCGTCACGCTCTGACTCGGATGCTCCGGACAACCGCCGACAAAACGCTGGTTACCCTCTTCGAGCGCCTTCCAGGCGGACTTCGGATCAGATCTCATATTTCCTTCATACCCTACCGGGGTATAGCATGCATGTGATCTTCAACACGTAGTTGAATTAATTCAACCAAAGGTTGACTCCCGAAAAGATCGGAGCACTTCCCCACGGCGCATCGGGATACACACTGCTGGAAGCGAATTCGTCGGCTTGCAGACCCTACCGCCGACAGTGACAGCCCTGGCAGATCTCTCCGATGGGCGTCGCAGCCATTGAAAGCACCCGGATCCAATATGCCTGGAATCTATGGATACCGCAACGCCAATCCGTAATCAGTTGGCAATCATCCACCGCCACAACAAACTCGAACACCCCCACCTCGTCGAAATGCCAGTACTGCCCATTGCCGAAAGCTAGAGCAGGGGAAGATATTTCGCCTGCTGGGCGATGCGTCTGCGTACGTGACCCCGCATGCCCTGCTATTCACAGGAACTATTCAGGTTGCGCCGCTTCATAATAAATCGTGCGCAACTAGTCAGACCTGTACACCTGCGCTGCCGAGCAGTACCTCAACTCCGACATCGTCTGCTCCATGGATCGTGCGCGGGATACCACCGCCAATGCGCACACTCTCTTTGCCCGCCATCCGGCCAGCCCAGCGTGGACACGGACGACCAACCGATTGAGGCGATTGTCGTGGCGGGGGTAGTTCAGGGCAGACTGGCGCGTAGTCGCAGACATGCGTGAAGCGCGAGGATGTGCCGTACGGAGGGCCTCCGGCCTTGATGCGACTCCTGAATGCGAAAGCGGACAACGATGACTGAAACTCGTACAGGCACACGGCCCGCTCGACCGTTGCCTCACGCGAAGGGCAGGCTTTGGGGCGTAGGGGATCTACTCAGTGTTGACTTCACCAGACCTGTGCAGGGTCTCACCCATGAGGGGCGCCGCCACAACGGCATTTTCGAGCAGCGTATCGGCGACTTCCCTGTGGTGGTGGTCTCCAGCCCGGAATTAATCGAGGAGATCAACAACGAGCAGCACTGGGAGAAGAACGTTGGCCCAACACTGCACAAGCTACGCAGCCTTGCCGGCGACGGGATGTTCACGGCCTACAACACCGAGGAGAACTGGCGCAAAGCCCACGACATCCTCGTCCCCGCCTTCACCAAAGAGGCGATGACCAACTACCACGCCAGTATCGTCGACACCGTTCACGAACTCGTCACCGCATGGGGCACCCACGCCGACAACAACACCTGGATCAATATCCCCGCCGACACCAACCGGCTCACCATCGAAATCATCAGCCGCGCCGGATTCGGCTACACGTTCAACAACCTGAGCGACTCCAGCGAAAACCCCTTTATCACAGCGGTTCTGCGCGAGTTGCAGTACGCCAACCGGCGTACCGACTCCATCCCCTTCTACGAACAGCTCTTCGGCGGTCGACGCCGCCGGGTGCACGACGTCGACAAGAAGTTCATCCGTGCAGAAGTCGACAAGATCATCGACGCACGCCGCGACCAGCCAAGCACAGGCCAAACTCCCGACATGCTCGACATCATGCTCACCTCCGTCGAGCCTGTCAGCGGTCAGACACTCGACAACAACAACATCGGCAACCAGATCATCACCTTCCTAGTGGCCGGTAGCGAAACCTCAGCCAACGCAATCGCATTCGCATTGCACTTCCTGTCCGTCCACCCCGACATTGCCGACAAGGTCCGCACTGAGGTCGACCAGGAGTGGTCCGGGCGCGCGTTTCCTGACTTCCAGTTCGACCAGATCGCCAAGCTGCGATACCTGCGTCTAGTCGTCGACGAGACTCTGCGCCTGTGGCCGGTCGCCCCGGGGTACTTCCGGCAGGCTAAGCAGGACACCACCATCGGCGGCGGTCAGTACGCCTTCAAGAAGGAAGGATGGGTGTTCGTAAATCTGGTGGCCGCACACACTGATCCGTCGTGGGGACCCGATGCTGACCAGTTCGACCCCGACCGAATGACCACCGAGAACCGCCGCAAGCTGGGTGCGCATATCTATCGGCCATTCGGGGTCGGAGTGCGTCAATGCATCGGACGCCAATTCGCCCAGCACGAGATCGTGACCACGCTCGCCGCGATCCTGCATCAGTTCGATCTTGAACCACGCCCCGGCTACAAGCTGCAGGTCGATGAAACGCTCACCCTAAAGCCCTCGGATCTGCAGCTACGCCTCACCAAACGCAACTAATCAGTGATGGCCCGCGCCCGGCCGCGGCGATTGACCTTCCAATCACCGTCAGCGTCGGCCACCAGCTGCTCAAGTTCCAGGATCGCCAACGCACCCTGTACTCGACTGGTGCCCAACCCCGATTCGACTACCAGCTGTTGGACTGAGGCGCTGCCCCTGCCGGGCAGCGCTTCGTAGACCCGCTTCTCGTCCGCCCCGAGCCCGTCGACGACGTTGGTAGGCCTTTCCGGATCTGGCGCGAACTCGCCCAATCGACCTGCCAACTCGATCACATCCTGGGCGCAGCCAATGAGCCGCGCGCCACGCTCGGCTATCTCAACATGGGCACCCGCCGACGCAACTGAGGTGATCGGGCCGGGTACCGCACCAACAGGCCGGCCGAGCCCGCGCGCCCAGGCGGCGGTGTTGGCGGCTCCGCTGCGTATGCCGGCCTCCACTACCACGGTCGCGCCGGAGAGTGCTGCCACCAACCGATTTCGGGTGAGAAAGCGGTATCGTGCGGGCCGAACACCCGGCGGATACTCACTGATCACCAGTCCGTGGCGGGCGATTCGGTAGAGCAGTCCGGAGTGAGCCGCTGGGTAGGGTACGTCCACGCCTCCCGCGAGCACCGCGATCGTGATGCCCTCGCACGCAAGTGCCGCCCGATGCGCGACACCGTCGATCCCGTACGCGCCACCGGAGACCACTGCCACGTCACGGGCCACCAGACCCGTTGCGAGCTCGGCCGTGACATGTTCGCCATAGCCCGTACAGGCGCGCGTACCGACGAGTGCCGCCGCCCGGGACGTGACCTCTGACAGGGAGTGCTCACCAACCACCCAGAGTGCGAGCGGTGCTCGCCCACTCGGCATCCGCTTCGTGTCGACCATCGCGAAACTCTGAAACTGCCACCCCGGCCATTCCGGATCATCCGGGGTCACCAGACGCCCACCAAGGCGACGCAATATCTGCAGATCCTCGCGACTGCGGTCAATATCGTGCCGGGACCGCACGATGGCGCTCACGCGGTCCGGCACATCCAAACGCCGGACGCGTTCGGCGGTCTCATGCGCGCCGAACACCGACACCATGGCCGCAAGTTCCGCACTGGGTGCCTCAGTCACGCGTGACAAGTAGGCCCAGTCGGCCGGTTCGCCGCTCATCGTTTGTCGCGAAAGGTCAACGCGAGCTTCACATCCTCAACGCCTGGAAGATCACGCCCTGCGAGGTCTGCGAGAGTCCACGCGACACGTAGACAACGATCCAAAGCCCGAACACTAATGAGTCCGCGCTCCATGGCGTTACGCAGCGGCTCCATGACCGTCCTCGACGGCCGGAACTCCTTGCGCAACAGCGGACCCGGAGCATCGGCGTTGACCCGAAATCCGTGCTCCGACCATCGGCTCGCTGCCCGTTCGCGCGCCAGCACCACACGCTCACGCACCAGCGCCGTGCACTCGGCGGCCTCGTTGAGGGCGGTTTGGCTGACCGGGTGCATCCTTACCCGAAGATCCACCCGATCAAGAAGAGGCCCCGACAACTTGCCCAGGTACCGGCGACGCACCGACGACGGACACGTGCAATCCCGTGGATTCGCAGGTGCACACGGGCACGGATTAGCCGCCAGTACCAGCTGAAATCGGGCCGGGTAGGCCACGACACCGTCACGCCGCGCCAACCGAATCTCCCCATCCTCCAACGGCGTACGCAACGCCTCCAGTGCAGGAGTCGAGAGTTCGGCACATTCGTCGAGGAACAGCACCCCGCGATGGGCTCGGCTTACCGCGCCAGGTTTGGCCGTGCCGGAGCCGCCGCCGACGAGCGCGGCGACACTCGACGTGTGGTGCGGCGCGACGAATGGTGGTTGAGTGATCAACGGCTGCTCCGTCGTCAACAGCCCCGCCACCGAGTGGATGGCCGTCACTTCAAGCGCCTCGCCATCGGTCAGCGGTGGCAGCAGGCCCGGCAGACGTTGCGCCAGCATCGTTTTCCCGATTCCGGGTGGTCCGGTCAGCATGAGGTGATGTGCACCCGCCGCCGCCACCTCGACCGCGAATCGCGCATCGGCATGTCCGACCACATCCGCCATGTCCGGAAAATCGTCCTCGCATTGCACGTCCAACCGCACTACCGGGTCCAGCTCACCGTCGGCACACAGCCAAGCCGTCAGTTGCCGCAAGGTCCGGGCACCCAGCACCTCAATACCGTCGACCAGCCCCGCCTCCCCCAGATTCGCCTCGGGTACCACCACGGTCGGCCACCCGTCGCGTTTGGCCGTCAGCACCGCCGGGAGTACACCGCGGATCGGGCGCACCCGCCCATCAAGCGCCAACTCCCCCAGTAGCAAGCTCTTTTCCAGCCTCGCCGGTGGGATCGCCTTGCTGGCCGACAACACGGCGGTGGCGAGAGCTAGGTCGTACACCGAGCCCATCTTCGGCAATGTCGCCGGCGACAGGGCCAAGGTCAGACGCGATGCCGGCCAGGTGAACCCACAGTTGGTGATTGCCGCACGTACACGATCGCGGGACTCCTGTAGTGCGGCGTCGGGTAGCCCGACCAGGTGCACTCCGGGAAGCCCGGCGCTGATATCGGCCTCGATCTCCACCGTCTGGCCGGTTACCGCCTTGGCCGCAACGGAATACGCTCTCCCCAGTGCCATCTCAGCCGACCCCGTGAATGTGGGTGATCTCGGGAACGGAGCCACTCAAGCGGATTTCGATGACATCGATACGCACGGCCGGCCACGAACCATCCTGGGCGGCCAGCCAGATGCCCGCAAGCCGTCGCAGCCTCCTCAACTTGGTGTGCGTCACCGCCTCCGCGGGCGTTCCGAACGCGCGGCCGGTGCGGGTCTTCACCTCGACAAAGACCAACACCTCACCGTCAGCCGCGACGATGTCGAGCTCTCCGTACCGGCACCGCCAATTGCGATCGAGGATCGTGAACCCGTCCCCCCTCAGGTAGTCAGCGGCGAGATCCTCTCCGCGGCTACCGATCTGTGCGCGTGTGGTGGTTGTCATGTCGTCACCATCCGCACGGGTACCGACACAGTCTGAGCCGAGATACCTCACGGATGAGGGTTATCCACATCCCGGCATTCATCCACAGCACCCGGGCGTGACCGTTCCTACCGAGGTCCGGGCAGGCGCTTAAACACTGAGAAGGGCGAGCGGCCTGCGGGAGCCCACTATCGCCGGCTGATTCTTGCGGGCAGCCCACCTTTCACACCCATGGACATTCGGTACTGGCGCCGAGGTTCATACCCTGCCGGGAGTTCGAATCGGTAGCGCTGGTACGCCGTTGCGATGGTCAGAACGGCCTCGATGTAGGCCATCCGCATCCCCAGACACAGGCGCTGTCCACGCCCGAAGGGTACGAACGCACGCAAGTCGGCTTCGTTGTTCAGGAACCTGTCCGGGTTGTACCGGTTGGGCTCTGGCCAGAACCGCGGATCTCGCTGCATCGCGAGCGAGGAATACAAAATCGTCGTCCCGGCCGCGATGCGATAGCCGCCCATCTCGTCATCGACCAATGCGGTCTTGGGATTGATGACCAATCCCCCTTGCAGGCGTTGAGCCTCGTCGAAGCACGCACGAACCAAGGGCAACTTGGCCATATCCCCGACCGTCACGGGGTTTCCACCCAGGGCATCCACTTCGTCGATAAGTCGTCGTTCGATCTCCGGATGGCCGGACACAAGGGCAAATGTCCACGCCAGCGCGGCCGCCGTCGTCTCGTGTCCGCCGACAATCATTCCGGCGATTTCTACGGCGATCTTGTCGTTCTCCAACGGACGGCCGTCGTCGTATATGGCGTTGATGAGCAGATTCAGAATGTCGGTGCGCTCGGTGGGGTGGCGTCGCCTCATCTCGATGAGCTGGTCGGCGCCGCCCATGATCATGTCGAGCATGCCGTCCATGCGCCGCTGAAACGGCCGGGGAATCCATGCCGGGAATGAGTACATCGCGACGCGCACCGTGGTCGCCAACATCCCGAAGCTGATCGCGTTCTTGGTCACGGATGCCTCGAGCATTCGCGGCGACAGGTACTCGTCGAACATGGCATTGAACAACACGATCAGCGCGAGCTTTCGAGTCTTCTCCTCGATATCGACGTAACCATCGGCGTCACCGGAAGATTCTGCCCAGCTGTCAACCTGTTCCGTCACCGCCTTGGTGAACAGATCTCCCAGCTCGGCAAGATTCTTCTGGGTGAAACTCGGGCGGTAGAGGGAGCGTCCCCGTCTCCACTCCTGATCATCGGCAAATGCGAAGAAGTTGTGCCCGAGTTTGGGCGGCACCATCTGCTGGGCAACCATGTCCGAACGCCGGTAGCGATCCGGATGCTGCACCAGCACGTGGTCAACCCAGTCCGGATGACCAAGATAGACGGTCTTCACGAATGGCGTTGGGACCGAAACGATATCCCCGTACTTCCTCGTCAGCTCCAGCGGGTAGAGCCATGGATCACGGGCCAGGCGCGCCAGCACACTCGCCCGTCCGCTTCCGGCAGGGCCGGGCGGAGTGGGCAGACCAGCCACCCCGGCGGGACCCAGAGTCTGTGAACTCATGCCGTCACCACCGGGTGCTGTGTCCGCTGTCCACCCGAGGTCGCCGCAGCTGCCTCGTCGCGAATCTGGCGTAGTTCCGGTATCTGCAGCAGCAGATACGTCGACAGAATCGACGTGGCGATCACCGCGCTGGCGGCCAACCAGGTCACGAGAGTCGGCGCCGTGGACTGAACCGCTTGGTAGGCCGGCCAACTCACGCCCACGATGTAGCCGATGGTCGTCGCCGGGATCAAGAGAACCAACAGCCAGATCCGAGAGCCCTTGAGATACTTCACCGCATAGAAAATCACGATGCCGTACACCGGCAGGAGCGTGGTGTTCTGCACAATCGAATACAGCGGAATCCCCCCGATCCGTGTCGGGTTGTCCCCGTAGTACGCGATGACTCCCGTGAAATGCCAGACCATTTCGATGATGATTTCCGGAATACCAACATAGATCGCGGACAACAGGAAGATATCGCGCAGGGATTTTCCTTGAGATATGTACCGGTAGGCGATGTATCCGCCGATCGCCACATAGGACGACGCCCCAACCAGAATCCACGCCGGCATTCGTCGGCCCATCACCGTGTAGCCGAACCACGGGGTGTCGTTGGCGTAGACGATGGAACCCACCAGATCACCCAACGGCTCGATGTTGGCCGCGACGAGTCCCGCGATAAAGAGCACCAGCGGAAGCACCTGCCGCTGTTTCGCCAGCTTCCACAGCACCCATGCCAACGCGACCGCCGCGCCCCCGTACGCCAGTGCAATCGATACCCACGCGACCAACTGGTTCGCATGAAGTTCCGGAGCAACCGGTACGCCGCCCTCGCCGGGGAGCAGCACGCCCGAACCGTTATAAGCCCAGGTTGAGGCCTGATCGAATACTGTCATGTTACTATAGTTATCATATTAGTCACATTAGTCAATACCCGACATGCGGCGGCTCAGCGAAGCGAGGTGGGATCATCGAATCCATGCCAGGCACCGGTGCGATCAACTGGCCGGATGTCGTCGCCACCGCGACCGCGGAAGACCCGGCCAACCTTCCTGCTTCTGACATCCGGATCCTCGATGCGACAGTCGAGGTCCTCGGGATATGTGGAGAGCAGCGGCTGACCGTCGACATGGTTGCCGATCGCGCGCACATGTCACGGATGACGGTCTTTCGCCGCTTCGGCTCCAAGCAGAACCTGATCGACACCGCATACCGCCGTGAAATCAGCAGAGCCCTCCGCGATATCACCGACTACGCCGGCAGGACGGACACCGCTGCGCGGCGTGCGATCGCGGTAGCGACACGGATGGTGGAGAACGCCGCGCGAATTCCCGCCTTGCAGTGGATTATTCGAACTCAATCGGACGAAATTGTCAGGATGTGGCGCGATCTGGAGCCACCCGGACAAGAGCTCGGCCGCGCATACATATCCACGCAGCTTCAGGATCCACAGCTGCAAGATCCACTACCGACTTCGGACGCGGACTTTGTCGCAGATGTCCTGATACGAACCGTGATGTCACTCGTCCTCGTGCCTGATCCGGCCTATCACAAAGCCAATCTCGCCGAGCTGGAGCAATACGTCCAGCGCGTCGTGGAGCGCCTACTGCGTTAGCGCGGCCAGCGCACTAGTTCCACATCTTGACCGGATGAACCACCGGCGCAACCTTGCCTATCGCACCCGACGCGGGCCCCGGCAGGTCCTTCGAGTTGGGAGCTGACTTGATCTCGACATCGTCCCTCGCGGTGCAGACAGCGCCACTCGACTTCGACGGCGCACAGTGCGCCTGCGGCTCGGCCACGGCTGCAGCTGGCGAGTCCACTGGCAGGGCAACGACAATCACCGGCGCGATCATCGCCACCGCCCTCATCAGCAAAATACCCATCGGCCGAGAATGGGGCACTCACACGTGATCCGCAACTCGAACGGCGTTCCACTGAACAGTAATTCCCATCACAGTGGCAACAATCTGTCAGGTTCAGACAGGCAGCAGCAAGGAAATGCCTCCACTGCCTAGCGCGGTGCGTTGCCCTCAAGCCGATCGAGCAGCGATTCGAGTGCCTCTTCGAACTCTGTCGCGCCGTGGTCCTCGCTGAGCTGCTTCTGCATACGTTGCAGATTCGGATAGTTCGACAAACTCCGCAGAGTCTTCTCTGGCAGCTCGTCCTCCACCGGGCTCAACGAGACTCCGCGCGCTGACACCTCCAGCAGGAGCTGGCCCAGCAGGAATGTGGTGTACGCGCGATAGGCGGTCACCGCACTGCGATCATCAAAACCGTAGGAGATCAGTGTGTCCAAGAAGGTCTCCATCCACTTCATGCTCCGCAGTGGCGGCCGGACCCACGGAGCTTCCGGTGGCCGTGTCGCCAACGTCGGGAACAGATGCGGATGCTCGATCGCAATCGCCCGCACTCCGTGCGCAAGTCTGACGAGATAGTCCTGCCAACCATCTTCCTGCCGACGCGCGGCGAGTTGGTCGTCGTAGAGCTTCTCGACCAAATGATCGACAATTCCGCCGAGCAGGTCCTGGCGACCGTGGACGTGGCGGTACAAGGCCATCGCCTCGACACCACAGGCGGAACCTAGCCGCCTCATGGTCAGCTGATCCAACCCGTCGCGGTCCACCAGCCCGATCGCGGTATCGAGGATCTCAGCACGAGTCAGCGATCGCGGCCGGCGGCCCTCGGGGTTACCTGCACTTGTTTGGTTTTCCGTCTCTTCCACTGCGTCCGTCACTCCCACTGTGCATTTCTGGGCTCGGGCCATGACGACGTCCCCGTGGCGGCTTCGCCGTCCACACGACGGTACCTCTGCCAGCTAAACACCTGGCCAGCACCTGTTTGTTTACGAGGTAGTTTACGTAGTACACAACCCTTGCTACGGTGGATTCATCGCCTCACCACGAGGTGACATCGAGCGGTTGCACCGCACACGCACTGATAAGGAGCGACACATGAGCGATGACAACAGGGACAGCGGTATCGAGGCCGGAATCAAGGGCGTCGTCGAGGACGTCAAGGGCAAGGCCAAGGAGGCCTTCGGCAAGCTCACCGACGATGAGTCGCTAGAGCGCGAAGGCCAGGCGCAGCAGGACAAGGCCGAAGCTCAGCGCGAGGTAGCCACCAAGGAAGCCGAGGCAGAAAAGGCTCGCGCCGAGGCTGCCGTGCACCAGGCTCGCGAAGACGCCGAGAAGTAGCGCGGACCGTCGCAGCAGCCCACCCCACTCCAACGAGAATCAGGAAACCACAAATGATTTCACCTATGGCCGCCGATGTTGCGGCATCCCACCTTGGCTTTGGCATCGGCTGGATCGGATGGATCGTCATCGGCGGGATCGCCGGATGGGTGGCCAGCAAGATCATGGGCACCGACGGCCAGCAAGGGCTCCTGCTCAATATCGTGGTCGGGATCGTGGGTGGGCTGCTGGGCGGATTCCTCCTGAACCTGCTCGACGTCGGCACCTATGGCTTCGGCTGGGTTCTGACATTCGTCACCGCGCTGGCGGGCGCATGCATTCTCTTGTTCCTCGTGCGCCTCGTCAGCGGCCGACGATGAGTAACAACAGATTCCAGCAGTTCGCAACAGAAGGGGCCCCAGTGATTCCGTCCATATCGAAGAAGCTCGCAGTAGCCGTCGGCATGGCCGCGGCCATCTCGTTGGCGGGCTGTTCCAGCGTGATCAATCAAGGTGGCGACACCACGTGCAAGGAGTACCTCACCCAGGACGAGGGCACTCAGAACGAGGCCGTCATCAAGATGCTGAAGGACGAGAACCAACAAGACCCCAGCGGGCTGCAGACCATGGCAGCGCGTAACTCCGCCGCGGCCTATTGCAAGACGCTCGGCAACGAGAACAGCAAGATCAAAGAGGCCCCCCACATCTAGATCGGAAGCATCAGATGAAAACACGAATAGTTAAGCCCACCAAGGTCATTGCCGGATGTGCCATCGTGCTCGGCACAGCACTCGCCGGATGCGGCACCAGCACCGACAACGGTCCGACAACCACCAGTACGACCACCACCACGACAACAACCACCACGACGACCGTCCCCGCGCCCAGCGGTGCACCGGAAGGAACCCCGGCACCCGGCCCGACCGGTAGCGGCGGTCCCGAGGGCGGATCCGGCGCGATCCCCGGCGGCCCGACCGGAGGCGGCGGACCCGGCGGCGGGAGCGGCAGCATCCCGGGCGGTCCCACCGGCGGTGGCGGACCCGAGGGCGGCGGAGGCAACATCCCCGGCGTCGGCGGCGGTCACGGCGGCCCGGGTGGCGGCAGTGGGTGCGTCGACAACGTCGGTTGCGTCAGCATCCCGTAAACCACGTTCGGCCGAGCTGCGTCTACCGGAGATCTACTCCGGTAGACGCAGCTCTGGCTTGTCGACCTCTTCGATATTGACGTCCTTGAAGGTGATCACGCGCACGTGTTTGACGAAGCGCGCCGGCCGGAACAAGTCCCACACCCAGGCATCGGAAAGCCGCAGCTCGAAGTACACCTCGGAGTCGGTGTTCCGCGGAATCACCTCGACGCTATTGGCCAGGTAAAACCGTCGCTCGGTCTCCACCACGTAGCTGAACTGCCCGACGATGTCCTTGTACTCGCGATACAGCGAGAGTTCCATCTCGGTTTCGTACTTTTCGAGGTCTTCAGCGCTCATAGACTTTCCATTATCCCCCCTGTGAACTTCCTTGCGCCGCATTGCGCACGTTCACAAACGACTGTCGATGCTGAACTGACGGTCCCAGACGCCGCAACGCCTCGGTATGGACGGCCGTGCTGTATCCCTTGTGCACCGCGAATCCGTACCCGGGGTGATCGGAGTCCATGGCCACCATCACCCGGTCCCGGCTCACCTTCGCCAACACACTGGCCGCCGCGATGCACGCCGCCGAGGCATCACCGCCGATGACGGGCAGAGAGGGCACCGGCAATCCCGGCACCCGGAATCCGTCGGTCAGCACGTATCCCGGCTTGCGGCCCAGACCCGCGACCGCGCGGCGCATTCCCTCAATGTTGGCCACATGCACACCGATGCGGTCCACCTCTTCTGCGGGCACCGACACCACGTGATACGCCTCGGCATACCGGCAGATGAGGGGAAACAACGTCTCGCGCATCTTCTCGCTGAGTTTCTTCGAGTCATTGAGCGCGGCAAGGCTTTTTCGTTGGTTTGAGCCCAGCACGCAGGCGGCGATCACCAACGGTCCCGCACAGGCCCCGCGTCCTGCCTCGTCGACACCGGCGACCGGCCCCAAACCCACTCTGTCGAGCGTCAATTCGAGGGTGCGCAATCCGGATGCCTTGCGAATCACCGTGCGTGGCGGCCAGCTGGTAGTCATACCGCTAGGGCTACGTCTGGGGATTCACCGATGTGACGCCGCCCCACCGTCCGGGCGGCCAGGCGATGAATCGCGCCTTGCCGATGACGTTATCCACGGGCACGGTGCCGATGTTCGGGTCTCCGGTGCAGTAGACCCGCTGACGCTCATCCATCCCTGGCCTGGCATCGCGTTCGAGGCTCTGGCAGTGCGCGCGCGAGTCGCCACTGTGCGTCCGGTTGTCCCCCATCATCCACAGCTTGCCTTCCGGCACCTTGACGGGGCCGAACTGGAAACTCCAGCAGGCGTTGGTGGGGTCGATGTCGCTCCCGGGACCAATGGTCTCCGGATCCAGATACGGCTCGCTGAGCTTCTTGCCATCGACCGTCAGGCCCGTGTCCCAGCGGCATTCCACGGTCTGCCCACCGGTAGCGATGACCCGTTTCACCAGGTCGTTCTCGTCGGGGGGGACCACGCCGACGAAGGACAGGGCGTTCTGCAGGTATCGGACGGCGGTGTTGTCTGACCGGATCGAACGGTAATTGCCGTTCCACTCGGACGGGCCCTTGAACACCACAACGTCACCGGGCTCTGGATCCGAGAATCGGAAAACCACCTTGTCGACCATGATCCGGTCGCCGGTGCAACCACGGCAGCCGTGCAAGGTCGGCTCCATCGACTCCGACGGAATGAGGTACGGACGGGCGATGAAGTTCTGCGTGATGCAGTAGAGCACCAGGGCGATCAGCAGCAGAACGCCGACCTCTTTGAGCATGCCCGAACCGCTGTCTTCGTCCTTCGACGATGCTGCGGATGACGCCTCAACGGCTGATTCGGCTTCGGGAGTGTCGGCGGTGGTCTGCGCGGACGATTCGGACGAGCCTGATTCCCCTGACACCGGTGCTGTCACGAAAGCGCCGACTCGGTCAGCGCTTCTCCTTGATCTTGGCCTTCTTGCCGCGCAGCTCACGCAGGTAGTACAGCTTGGCGCGACGAACCGCACCACGGGTGACGATCTCGACGTGGTCGATGTTCGGGGAGTGCACCGGGAAGGTGCGCTCGACGCCGACGCCGTAGCTCTCCTTGCGGACAGTGAAGGTGGCACCCACGCCACCACCGGTGCGGCGGAGCACGGCACCCTTGAAGACCTGGATGCGCTCCTTGGAGCCCTCGATCACCTTGACGTGCACGTTGACGGTGTCACCGGGACGGAAGTCAGGCACATCCTGGCGCAGCGACGCCTGATCGACAAAGTCCAACGTGTTCATCGGTGTACTTCCCTCTTGGTCTCTCGACTCAATCGCGCGGCCGGGTCGCATACGGGGTATGCACCTCGGCCGATCAGTAGTTGCTTGGTTCTGTCTGGTTTGTGGCCAAGCGCCAGCAGACAGCTAGTCAATTGTGCCAGACAGGGGCCCTTCCAGTGAAATCGCCCACCCGGGCACCCCTTGGGCAGCGACTACCCAGACACTACTAGTAAGCTACCGAGACCGGAACACCTGCCACATAGGTAACAAAAATCAGAGTCTGACCGCAGAGGGGGTCTATGTGATGCGCGGCCAGCACCTGTTCATGGGTTTGACACTCACTGCGGTGACCACGCTGACCTCGGGGTGTGTGGCATCGGTGCGCAGCGATCCAGCAACCCCAGTGCTGGCAGTCGTGAGCGCCCCCGCCGAACCAGCACCGGTCTTCGAGGTGGAAAGCCCCCCCTCCTTCGAGACCCTGCCCGAGCGCACCACCGCGGCAACCGCCCAGGCCAAGAGTGCCGGCGCCGTGCTCACCGCGGTGATCAAGGACCGCGCTTCCGGCGCCGTGGTCTCCAACGGCAATAACAGCACCATTGCCATCGCCTCGGTGGCCAAGCTGTTCATCGCCGACGACCTGCTGATGAGGGAATCGACCGGCGACGTCACCCTGACACCCGCAGATCGCATCTCCTTTGACCGGATGCTGCAGTCCTCTGATGACAGCGCCGCCGAGATCTTCTGGCAACGCGGCGGCGGCAACTCGATCATCACCCGCGTTGCCGCGCGATACGGGCTCACCTCCACCAACGTGCCCTCCGACGGCATGTGGTGGAACACCATCAGCACCGCCAACGACCTGGTCCAGTACTACGACATGCTGCTCTCCGGCGCGGGGGGCTTGCCTCCCGAGCGCGCGAACATCATCATGGACGACCTTGCCCGCTCAACGCCCAACGGAATCGACGGCTATCCCCAGCGTTTCGGGATTCCGGACGGCATCCCCGGCGAGCCCGTCGCGGTGAAGCAGGGCTGGATGTGCTGTGTCGGGTCCGCATGGATGCACCTTTCGACAGGGGTGGTGGGCCCCGATCGGCGATTCATCGTGGTGGTGTCATCCCTGCAGACCGCCAACGATGCGACGGCGCGCAACACGCTAACTCAGGCCGTCGCCGCCATGTTCCCCGGCGGACGAATCGAAGCCGAGTAGGTCAGGGCGGCGCTGCGCCGTCCGCTGACGTGACTGTTCAGCCCGCCAGGCCGCAATCTTGGCGTGGTCACCAGAGAGCAGCACCTGCGGTACATCGATCCCCCGCCAACTCGGCGGCCGGGTGTATGACGGCCCTTCCAAAAGCCCGTCTGAGTGTGAATCTTCTTGCGCGGAAAGCGCATTGCCCAGCACACCGGGAACCAGCCGCAGTACCGCCTCGATGATCACCAGTGCCGCGGACTCCCCGCCATTGAGCACGTAATCCCCGATCGACACCTCGCGCACCCGCATCCGGGTTGCGGCGTCGTCGGCAACCCGCTGATCGATTCCCTCGTAGCGTCCACACGCGATCACCAGATGCTCTTCGGTGGACCAGTGCCGGGCTATCTCCTGCGTGAAGGGATATCCGGCCGGCGTCGGCACCACCAGAAGCGTTTCCGGGGTGCAGATTTCATCCAGGGCATCACCCCAGACCGTCGGCTTCATCACCATGCCGGGTCCACCGCCGTAGGGCGAATCATCGACCGACTTGTGCACGTCGTGTGTCCAGCGCCGCAGATCGTGCACGGCGACATCAACCAGGCCTGCGTCAATGGCCCTGCCCGGCAAGGACTGCCGCACTGGCTGCAGATAGTCCGGGAAGATCGTGATGACGTCTATCTTCATGCCGGGGCTCTCACGACAGGTCCAACAGGCCTTCTGGCGGATCGATCTCGATCACTTTGTCCGCCAGGGAGATCGACGTCACGATGGCGGAGACAAACGGCACGAGAATCTCGGCCTGCTGGTCACTACTCGGGGGCTTTACCGAAAGGAGCTCACCACCAGGGGTGTGCAATACCTCAGAAACCGTCCCTATGGCCGTACCGTCCTGAGTCCGCACCGTAAGCCCCTCGAGCTGGTGGTCGTAGAACTCGTCGGGATCCTCGATCGTCGGCAGATCGGCGGTATTCACCGTGAAAAGGGTGCCGCGTAGCGCATCTGCTGCGTCACGATCGGATATCCCGGTACATCTGATCAGCAGCCGCCCGCTGTGCTCACGCACCGATTCGACGACGAACTCACGGCTGCCACCACCACGCGGCAGCCGACCATTCAGCACCGAACCGGCGGCGAAACGTTCGTCCGGATCATCGGTGCGGATCTCTACCGCTAATTCGCCGGTAACGCCGTGCGCCTTGGCAATACGCCCGACCACAAGCTCCATCGGAGCTACCGGTCTGTATCCACCACGTCGACCCGGATACCGCGGCCACCAACACCCGCGACCAGGGTGCGCAGCGCGGTGGCGGTACGCCCGCCCCGACCGATCACCTTTCCGAGATCGTCGGGGTGGACGTGAACCTCTACCGTGCGGCCGCGACGATTCGTCACCAGGTCAACGCGGACATCATCGGGGTTATCGACGATTCCTCGTACCAGATGCTCGACGGCGTCGACCACGACAGAACTCATCCGAGGTCCTATTCGCTTGCGGCGTCAGCAGATTCGGCAGGAGCCTCGGCGGCTTCCGCGGCCGGAGCCTCGGCAGACGCGGCGGACTCGTCCTGCTCCGCCTTCTTCGTGGCCTTCTTCTTTTTCTGCTGAATGGCCTCACCCGTGGGGGCGCCGTCGGCCTCGGCCAGGGCGGCGTTGAACAGCTCCAGCTTGCTGGGCTTGGGCTCCTTGACCTTCAGGGTGCCCTCGGCGCCGGGGAGGCCCTTGAACTTCTGCCAGTCACCGGTGATCTTCAGCAGCGCCAACACCGGGTCGGTCGGCTGCGCGCCGACGGACAGCCAGTGCTGCGCACGCTCGGAGTCGATCTCGATGAAGCTGGGCTCTTCCTTCGGGTGGTACCGGCCGATCACCTCGATGGCGCGGCCTTCACGGCGGGTGCGCGCATCGGCGACCTGGATGCGGTACTGCGGGTTACGGATCTTCCCGAGGCGGGCGAGCTTGATCTTGACAGCCATGACTACAACTTCTCCTTGAGGTATCACGCGGCAATTCGGCGACACGTGCGGACATGCACGATCCGGTTTTGCCTCGCGTGGGTCTGACCGCCGACGGCTGCCGATGAGCTCTTACGCGAAGAGCATCAACACTGCCGTGCAACGGACGGTTTGCCATTCTGCCAGAGCATGGCCTACCTGCCCAAATCTCACCGGCGGCCTAGACCAACCTGGTGAAGCACTTCGTCTCGACGCGCCGCGTCAGCCGCCAGCCGTGCCGTGTCCGCACCACCGCGTCGTCGTACCAAAGTCCAAGAAAAAGCACCTGTTCGGTGTCCCCGCCCGGAACCATCGGGTTGAAGCACAAGCTGCGTACCACCGCGGAGGACCGCTCCGCGCCGCCTTCGGAGTCGAAACGGATCGAGATGTTTCCCAGCATGTGTGCGTACATCGGGAACGCGGGCAGCACCTGCGCCAACCACGCCTTGACGTCCGGATACTCCCCATCGATGCCACCCATCGCTCGGTAGTCGATGTATGCGTCGTTCGTGAACACCTCGTCCAGATCGTCGAACTGGCGGGTGTCGATCGCGGTCGCGTAGTCGACCAAGAGCTGCTGGATCTGCAGGCGGTCGGAAACTTCATCGAGGGTCCAAGCGGATGTCATAGCTTGTGAGCATGCCCACTCGGACCGAAATCATCACGCAATTCGTCCCGAACTCCCCACTGTGTCAGCATCTCGGCATTGCCCTGACCGAAGTCGGTAACGATCGCGCGGTGCTGAACATGCCCTTCGCACCCCAGCTGGCAACCATGGGCCACACCGTGCACGGCGGCGCGATCGCGACCCTCGCCGACACCGCGGCCATGGCGGCGGCGTGGGCCGACGACGTGGTGCCCGAAAAGTTCGGCGGCTCAACGGCTTCGCTAACCATCAATTACGTCGCCGCCGCCGACGCCGCCGACCTCACCGCGGTGGGCCAGGTGCTCCGCCGCGGTAAACGGCTTTCCCATATCGAGGTCACCGTGTCCGATGCCACCGGCCGGGTGGTGGCATCGGCCTTGGCCACCTACAACTTCGCTTAGGCGGCTCCAACCTCGGCGGTGGCCAGCAGCTCTCGAACACGCGGGATGACCTCGGTGCCGTACAACTCGACGTTCTGCATGCCCAGCCCTGGCTGCGAGGCCTGGTACACCAGGCTGAATCGGTCGGCACCGAGACCGCGAATGGTCTTGACCATCTTGGCCGCCACGGTGTCGGGCGAACCGACATAGAGCGAGCCAGACTTCACCTCAGCCAGATACTCCTCGTACCGCGGGGGCGGCCAGCCACGCTCACGCCCGATGGTGGTGCGCAATTCCCGGAAGCCCGGCCAGTACTGCGCGATCGCCTCCTCATCGGATTCGGCGATATGCCCGGGACTGTGAACGCCCAACGGCATGGGCTCGGTGACGCCAAGCTGATCCTGCGCACGCCGGTAGAGGTCCACATAGGGCTCGAACCGCATGGGGTCGCCGCCGATGATCGCCAGGATCATCGGTATGCGATACCGCACGCTGCGAACGACCGACTCCGGCGATCCGCCCACCCCCACCCACGCCCGCAGACCATCGGCTGTTTTCGGGAACACATTCACGCCGTCCAACGACGATCGCAGCTTCCCTGACCAGGTCACCGGATCCCCCGGCAGCAGCTTGGCCAAGAGATCAAACTTCTCCTCGAAGAGTTCGTCATAGTCGGCCAGGTCGTATCCGAACAGCGGAAAGGAATCCGTGAACGATCCCCGACCGAGCACGACCTCCGCACGGCCATTCGAGATGCCGTCGAGGGTCGCGAACCGCTGATACACCCGCACCGGGTCATCGGTGCTGAGCACCGTGACGGCGGTCGCAAGGGTGATCCGCTCGGTACGGGCGGCAATCGCGGCCAGCATCATCTCCGGGGACTCCCCCACGAATTCAGTGCGGTGGTGCTCCCCGATGGCGAAGATGTCGACGCCAACCTCGTCGGCACGCACCCCTTCCTCCACCACGGCGCGGATCGCTTCCGGATTGGTCATCCCCGCGGGGACGTCGGCGAAGGTGTCCAAACCTAACTGCACTTCACTCGTCATGACGATATAAACGGACCGCAGTCCGGTTATGTTCCCGATACCCACCGCGCTAGTGTCGGAGCCGATGTCTTCCTTGCCGCCATCCCTTGGTTATCGCGTATTCGCGGTGCTCAGCGCCCTGTTTCTCGCCCTCACGGCCCCCGGACTGGCCCACGCGGATACGGCTGCGCCGCCGCCTGAGGGTCCGGCGCAGGCGTGGTTGGTGGCAGATCTGGACTCCGGCCAGATCCTCGCCGCCCGCGATCCGTACGCGACCCATGCACCCGCGAGCACCATCAAGGTCCTCCTGGCCCTGGTGGCACTCGACGAGTTGCCCCTGGACGCCACCGTGGTCGCCGATGCCGCCGACTCCCATGCTGAATGCAACTGTGTCGGCATCAAGGCGGGACAGGTCTACACCACCCATGATCTGCTCGCAGGCGCGCTGCTGGAATCCGGTAACGACGCCGCCAACACGCTCGCCCACATGCTGGGCGGCCGCGAGGTGGCCGTCGAGAAGATGAATGCGAAAGCGGCGGCGCTCGGCGCGACCGGGACACACACCGCCTCCCCCTCCGGGCTCGACGCACCGGGCATGGACATGCGCTCTACCCCGCACGATCTGGCCGTGATTTTCCGTGCGGCACTGGCAAATCCGGTGTTCGCGGAGATCACCCGCCAGCCGGCCGCCGACTTCCCCGGTCGCGTCCTGCACAACCAGAACGAGCTGATGTATCGCTATCCGGGAGTGATCGGCGGTAAGACGGGCTTCACCGATATCGCCCGCAAGACCTACGTGGCGGCCGCCGAGCGCGACGGCAAGCGGCTCGTCGTGGTGATGATGTACGGCCTCGTGCACGAGGGCGGCCCGACGTACTGGGATCAGGCCGCCAGCCTGTTCGACTGGGGCTTCGCCAACGACGGCCAGGTCACCGTCGGTTCACTTTAAGCCTTGGAATTGAGCACCTGAAGCACTGTTTCGCCCACACGCACCCGGCACATGGCAATCGCCATCGAGACGGCGTCCTTGGGTGAGATCTGGGCCACCGCGTTGCCGGCTGCAGCCGCCTCCTGAACCGCCGCCATTTTGGCGCCCTCGTCCATCCCCATGAACTCCGAACACAACACGTCGGCGTGCGCCGGCGCAGCGGGCATCACCATCGGCAGGCCCAGGCCCATCATCAATGCCACAGCAAAACGCATGACGCGACCCTATCTGACCTGACCGCGTAGCACGATGAGGTCCGGCCGCGACAGCACATGTGGACCGGTGCGCGGGTCTTCGTGAAATCCGACGAGATCGGCGGGTGCGCCGTGCTCCAGACGCGGCCGCCCCAGCCATTCCCGGGCCCGCCACGACGCGGCACCCAGCGCATCGGTGGGGTTCATGCCAATGCGCGTGAGCGCGGCGACCTCGTCGGAGATGCGCCCGTGTGCAATACCGCCGCCGGCATCGGTGCCCGCATAGATCGGAACTCCGGCGTCATAGGCGTTCCCGAAGGTCGTGTGCAGACCCGCGTACAGGTCGCGCATGTGTTGGGCGTAGACCGGGTACTTCGCGGCGGAGTCGGCGATTCCGGGAAAGTTCTCCATGTTGATGACGGTCGGAACGAGCGCGGTGCCGTGCTCGACCATCAGGGCGATGGTGTCATCGGTGAGGCCGGTGCCGTGCTCGATGCAGTCGATCCCGGCGCGAATCAAACCGGGCAGCGCGTCCTCGCCGAAGACATGCGCGGTGACACGCGCGCCATGGGCATGCGCGGCCTCAATGGCCTGTTCGAGAATCTGGTCCGACCACAGTGGCGCCAGGTCGCCCACGGAGCGATCGATCCAGTCCCCCACCAACTTCACCCAGCCATCGCCCCAACGCGCTTGTAGGGCCACGGCTTCCGGAAGCTGCGATTCGTCCTCGATATCGATGGGCAATCCGGGGATGTAGCGCTTGGGCTTGGCCAGGTGCCTGCCCGCGCGGATGATGCGCGGCAGGTCTTCTCGCTCGTCGAAACCGCGGGTATCCACCGGGGATCCGGCGTCACGCAACAACAGTGCGCCCACGTCACGCTCGGCTTCGGCCTGCGCGACCGCCTCTTCCAGCGAGGTAGGACCGTGCGGCCCGACACCGACGTGACAGTGCGCGTCGACAAGTCCGGGCAGCAGCCACCCGGCGTCGAAGACGGTGTCGGCCCCCGCGATCGGTTCGCGGCTTATGACGCCGTCATGCACCCACAGATCGATCTGCTCTTCGGACGGAAGAGTGCGGCCCCGCAGGTGCAAGCGCATCGGCTCAGTTCTTGGGGAACTTCAGCTTCGAGATGTCGATATCGGCCAGACCGGGTGGCAATTCACCGAGCCCCTCCGGCATCCCGGAGAGATCAGGGAATCCGGCCGGCATGCCCGGAGGCATCCCCGGGAATCCGCCCCGAATCTTCGGCTGTGTAGGACCCCGTGAGCCCTTCTTGCCCTTCTTGGTGTTCTTGCCGCCCTTGCGGTTGCTCTTGCGATTGATGGCGCCCATGCCCATGCGGCCCGCCATCGACGACATCATCTTGCGCGCCTCGAAGAAGCGGTCCACGAGCTGATTGACCTCCGAGACCGCGACCCCTGACCCGTTGGCGATCCGCAGTCGCCGCGAGGCGTTGATGATCTTCGGGTCGGTTCGTTCGGCGGGTGTCATCCCGCGAATGATGGCCTGCACCCTGTCCAACTGCTTGTCGTCGACGGCGGCCAACGCATCCTTCATCTGGCCGGCGCCGGGCAGCATGCCCAACAAGTTGCCGATGGGGCCCATCTTGCGGATCGCGAGCATCTGCTCCAGGAAGTCCTCGAGCGTCAGTTCTCCCGAGGTGATCTTCTCGGCGGCGGCCAGGGACTGTTCGGCATCGAAATGCTGTTCGGCCTGCTCAATGAGGGACAGCAGGTCGCCCATGCCCAGGATGCGGCTCGCCATCCGATCGGGGTGGAAGACGTCGAAGTCCTCAAGCTTTTCCCCGGTGGACGCGAACAAGATCGGGGTGCCGGTGATCTCACGCACCGAGAGCGCGGCACCACCGCGGGCGTCACCGTCGAGCTTGGTCAGGACCACACCGGTAAATCCGACACCCGCGCGGAAGGCCTCGGCAGTGCTCACCGCGTCCTGACCGATCATGGCGTCGAGGACGAACAGCACCTCGTCGGGGTCGACGGCGTCACGGATGCGAGCCGCCTGATCCATCAGTTCGGCATCGATACCGAGACGGCCCGCGGTGTCGACGAGCACCACATCGAAGTGCTGGGCCTTGGCGTGGGCGAGACCATCGCGGGCCACCGCGACCGGATCGCCGACAAGTGAGCCCACCTCCAGCCCGCCGGGCGCGGCACCCGGATGCGGCGCGTAGACGGCAACTCCGGCTCGCTCACCAACCACCTGCAGCTGGTTCACCGCGCCGGGGCGCTGCAGGTCACAGGCCACGAGAAGCGGTGTATGCCCTTGTCCCTTAAGCCATTTCGCGAGCTTGCCGGCAAGGGTCGTCTTACCGGCACCTTGCAGACCGGCGAGCATGACAACGGTCGGCGGGGTCTTGGCGAAGGCCAGCTGACGAGTTTCCCCGCCGAGAATGCCGACCAGCTCCTCGTTGACGATCTTGACGACCTGCTGCGCCGGGTTCAGCGCACCGGAAACCTCGGCTCCCTTGGCGCGTTCCTTGATGCGCCCGATGAAGGTGCGCACGACGGGCAGCGCGACATCGGCTTCCAGCAGCGCCAGCCGAATGGTCCGGCACGTCGCATCGATATCGGCTTCGGACAGACGTCCCTTGCCCCGTAGGCCAGCAAGGGCATCGGTCAACCGGTCAGACAGCGATTCAAACACGTCGACCAGCCTATCTTGGCCGTGCTGGGACGATGAGTCGGTGATCGGTCTACGAGGTGTTGTCCACGCGTTGTGCTTCTAGCTGGCCGCCCTCTTCGGCTCGGGTGCCGCCGCCGGCAGCACCGAGGCGATGGCCGCCTCCAGTACCGCCTGCTCCGGCCCGGTGCTCAGACAGAAGGTGTCGACCACCGAGGAACCAAGCGTGTTGACCCTGGCCCACGCGATATCCACGCCGTGCCGCTCCAGGGTCGCGGTGATGCGCGCCAGCAGCCCCGGTGCGTCCGAGGTGCGGATCTCCACGATCTGCTGGTCGGCGTTCCCCGCGGGCTCGAACCAGCGGATGCGCGGCGGCGCGGGCGCGTAATTGGTGGGGACCGCGGGTGTCGCATCCCCGACGAGGCCGCTTCCGAACTGCGCGGACTCGCGTTCGCGCTCGTCGAGTGCCGCGATGATGTCGGTATCGCCGTCCAGAGCCGAGATCAGCTGCTGACGCAGCAGACCGGCCGCCGGAGGCGAACCGAACCGCGGCGACACCTCGAAAGTGTTGATCGCCGATCCGGCATGGCTGGCCACCGAGGCCGAGAACACCCGCAATGAGTTCAGTGACAGCACCCCGGCTGCCTTGGAGAGTAACCCGCGCTGATCGGGCGCGATCATGCTCACGGTATACATATGGGGCGATCCCGCGGGCACCAGCCGTACCTGCACTCCCCCGTCGGTTGCCAACGAAAGCAGTTCCGGGTCAATGGGATCGGGTTCGGGAAGCTGTTCACCACGCATCACCATCCGGCATTTGCGCACCAACTCCCCGATCAGCGAGGACTTCCAATCGCCCCACACCCCGGGGCCGGTGGCCAGCGAGTCCGCCTCGGCGAGCTGTTGCAGCAGCTCCAGGAGCAGTAGATCGCCGCCGAGCGTGTTGACGACGGTCTCAATGGTTTCCGGGTCGGCGAGGTCACGCCGCGTCGCGGTGTTGGGCAGCAGCAAGTGATAGCGCACGATCTTGGACAGCAGCTCCACGTCGGAGGGCCACAGACCCAGCCGGGTACCGATCTGCACGGCCAGCTCCGCGCCGACGACGCTGTGATCACCGCCGCGGCCCTTGCCGATGTCGTGCACCAGAGCACCGAGAATCAGTAGGTCTGGACGAGAGACCCTGGTGGTGAAGGCGCTCGCCTGCGCGACCGTCTCGACCAGATGCCTATCGACGGTCCAGATATGCACGATATCGCGCGGCGGCAGGTCTCGTACCGGGCCCCATTCAGGAAAAAGCCTGCCCCACAATCCGGTTCGATCCAGCGCCTCGATGGTGGCCACCGCATGACGACCGGCCTCCAGAAGCACCAGCAGATCCTTGAGCGCCTCTCGAGGCCAGGGTGCACGAAGTTCGGGGGCGGATTCGGCAAGACGACCCAAGGTCGACGCGGAGATCGGCAGGCCGGTGGTCGCCGATGCCGCTGCCACACGCAAGATCAGCGACGGGTCGCGTTCCGGGCGGGCGTCACGGGCAAGCACCACCTCCCCGGCATGCTCCACCACCCCTTCGTCGATCGGACGTCGAACCGTGCGCCGGAGCACCGAAATACCCCGTCGCGGAATCGCATTGGCGGCCGCCCGCAGTCCGACATCCACCGAGTAACTGATGGTGCGGGCAGCGTCGGACAGCATCCTGGCCAGGTCGAACCGATCGCCAACGCGCAGCGCCGCACCGATTTCGTCGGCGAACTGAGCCAGCAGCTGATCGCGCTCTCGCCCGGCGACTCGATGCAATTCGGTGCGGACATCCAGGATGACCGAATGTGCGCCGTCGAACGACTTCGCCAGACCGCTGTCGGTGAGCTGAGCAATGGCCAACGCGCGCAATAACTGAACATCACGCAGACCGCCGCGGCCGGACTTCAGATCGGGTTCGGCGCGGTGTGCGATCTCACCGCTGCGCCGCCATCGCGCTCGTGTGTATTCGATCAGTTCGTCGAGTCGTGTCCGGATCTGCGAACGCCATTGCTGACGCACCCCGCCGATCATCAGGCTGGACAACTGCGCATCCCCGGCGATGTGCCTGGCATCCAGCAGCGACAGCGCCGCCGACATCTCTTGCCCGGCGACATGCAAGGTGTCGGCGACCGTGCGGACGCTGTGATCAAGCCGAATATTGGCGTCCCACAACGGATACCACAGGCCGTCGGCAACCTCACTGAGGGTCTCCGGCGCAATGTTCTCGTCGTGCAGGAGTACCAGATCCAGATCCGAGTGCGGCAGCATCTCGCGTCGGCCCAGGCCGCCGAGTGCCACGATGGCGAATCCACTGGAGTCGGTGATGCCGACCTCGGCGGCCTTGGCTGTCAGCCACAGCTCGTTGAGGTCGGTCATCGCCTCACGAATCGCACCGGCGTTGAGCCGACCGCTCTCACCGAGCAGCTGCGCCCTGGCGGCCACGAGGTCCGTTGCGGCGCCCATGTGATTACCGTCCTAAGCGGTTAGAGGGCCCAAGCCCTACAGAGCGTCGGTCCCCCGCTCGCCGGTGCGTACTCGCACCACCGAGTCAACCGGGCTGACCCATACCTTGCCGTCGCCGATCTTGCCGGTGCGTGCGGCGGTCACGATGACCTCAACGACCTTGTCGACGGCGCTGTCGTCCACCACCACCTCGACACGAACCTTCGGTACGAAGTCCACCGAGTATTCAGCGCCGCGGTACACCTCGGTGTGGCCCTTCTGCCGGCCGTAGCCCTGCACCTCGCTGACCGTCATGCCGAGGATGCCGGCCTGCTCCAGACCAGTCTTGACATCTTCCAGCGTGAACGGTTTGACGATCGCGGTGACCAGCTTCATGTCCCTCATTCCTCCCTGCCGCTGCTGTGGCGGCCGATGACCGAACCACTTCCCAGTGCGACAAAGTCGTATGCGCCTTCAGCGTGTTGGGATTCGTCGGCGCCTGCCGCTTCTCCCTCGTCGCTGATGCGCAGGCCAATGGTGTACTTCACGATGAGAGCAACGATAGTCGTGCCTATCGCCGAATAGAGCAGAACCGCCCCGGCGCCAACGGCTTGGCGCCACAGCTGTTCTAGTCCGCCGCCGTAGAACAGACCGGCTACGGCCGCACCGGTTTGGGGTGCTGCGAACAAACCGATGAGCAAGGTACCGACGATACCGCCGACCAGGTGCACACCGACCACATCGAGTGAGTCGTCGAATCCGAGCTTGTACTTCAGGCCCACTGCCAGTGCGCACAAAATGCCGGCGATGACGCCAATGGCAAGAGCACCAACGACATTCACCGATGAACACGACGGGGTGATGGCCACCAGGCCGGCCACGATTCCCGAGGCCGCACCCAGCGAGGTGGCGTGCCCGTCACGGATGCGTTCGGTGAGCAGCCAGCCCAGCATCGCCGCGGCGGTAGCCACGGTGGTCGTCACGAAGGTTGATCCGGCCAAACCATTGGAGCTCGTTGCCGACCCGGCGTTGAACCCGTACCAGCCGAACCACAGCAGACCGGCACCAAGCATCACGAACGGCAGATTATGTGGCCGCATCGGGGTACCGGGCCAACCCTTGCGTTTACCCAACAGCAGCGCCAGCACCAAACCCGCGGTACCGGCATTGATATGCACCGCGGTACCACCGGCGAAGTCGATTGCCTTGAGCTGGTTAGCGATCCAGCCGCCCTTCTCAGCGGCCGCGCCATCGAACGCGAAAACCCAATGCGCCACCGGGAAGTACACGACGGTGACCCACAGACCCGAGAACAACAGCCAGGACCCGAACTTCAACCGATCCGCCACCGCACCGGAGATCAGCGCCACGGTGATGATCGCGAACATCAACTGGAACGCCACGAACACCGTGGCCGGGATAGTGCCCACCAAAGGGATGTTGACCGCAGCGACCGCATCAACGGCATTGGCCGGGTCCGCGGCCACCGCATCGGCCCCATTACCGCCGATCAAACCCTTGAGCCCAAAAAACTGTGCCGGGTTACCGAACAGACCCGACACATCGTTTCCGAACGCCAACGAGTATCCGTAAAGCACCCAGAGCACCGTCACCAGGCCCATCGCACTGATGCTCATCATGATCATGTTGAGCACGTTCTTCGCGCGGACCATGCCGCCATAGAAGAAGGCCAGACCAGGTGTCATCAATAACACCAGCGCGGCGCTGGCCAGCATCCACGCGGTATCCCCAGTATTCGGGACACCCATTGTTGGGAAACCATCCACTAGCGGCATTCCTCTCGGGGATCTTGAAGCTTGAACTCTGCCCATGCAGAGTGCGCAGCGGATGTTTCCGAGAGGGCGCGCGTGTGTTTCGCGTCTGTTACCGGTTTGGGCGGGTGAGCGCGAGGCGATTCGGGGTGAATAACGAGTTATCCCAGCAGGGCATCGACGAAGGCCGGCGGCTCGAACGGAGCGAGGTCGTCCGGCCCCTCCCCGAGGCCAACAAGCTTCACCGGGACGCCAAGTTCGCGCTGTACGTGAAAAACGATGCCGCCCTTGGCTGTTCCGTCAAGTTTGGTGAGCACCACACCGGTGATGTCCACCACGTCAGCGAACACGCGCGCCTGCGCCAAACCGTTCTGCCCGATGGTGGAGTCGAGCACCAGCAGCACCTCGTCGACCTCGGCGCGGCGTTCCACGACACGTTTGATCTTCCCGAGCTCGTCCATGAGACCGGTCTTCGTGTGCAGTCGCCCGGCGGTATCGATCACCACGACGTCGGCGCCCTCCCGGATCCCGGCGTCGACGGCGTCGAAGGCAACCGACGCGGGATCGGCACCCTCGGCACCGCGCACCACCTGGGCACCCACTCGCTGTCCCCAGGCCTGCAGCTGATCGGCCGCAGCGGCGCGGAAGGTGTCGGCAGCCCCGAGCACGACCCGGCGTCCATCGGCGACCAGCACGCGGGCCAACTTGCCGACAGTGGTGGTCTTACCCGTGCCGTTCACCCCGACGATGAGCAGCACTGACGGTTTGTCGTCGTGCGGCAGCGCCTTGATCGACCGGTCGAGGTCGGGCCGCAGCTCGTCGATGAGCACCTCGCGCAGCAATGTCCGTGCCTGCGACTCGGTGCGCACGCTGCGCGCCGCCATCTCGCTGCGCAGCCTGTCCACGATCGAGGTGGTGACGGCGGTGCCGAGGTCGGCGATGAGCAGGGTGTCCTCGACCTCCTCCCACGATTCCTCGTCGAGGTCTCCGGCACCCAGCAGCCCGAGTAGGCCCCGGCCCACGGCGTTCTGCGAGCTGGCCAGCCGTCCCCGCAAACGATCGAGTCGTCCCGCCACCGGCGCGATCTCATCGAGTACCGGAGCGGGTTCGGGTTCGGGCTCCGGAGCGGGTTCGGGCTCAGTGACCGGTTCCGGTTCGGGTGCCACGACGGGCTCGGGCTCCGGTTCCGGGGCCGGCTCCGGTAGCTCGACATTGGAAATAGTGCGCCGGGGCGCGTCCCGCGGAACCTCGGCGTCATCGCCCACGCTGGGCACGGGGGTTGCTTGCGCACCCCCCTCGCTGAAGGTGATGGTGGAGCCGGCGCTGTACCCGCCGGAGCGGTCGGCCGGTGTGCCGCCCTCGGTGATCTCAGGGGAGCGTGTCAGGCTGATACGACGGGAGCGGTAACGCACCAGTCCGAAAACCAATGCGGCAACAACCACGACGGCGACGATCGCTACGGCGATCCACACTTCAAGAGGCACCAGGGCATTGTTACAGGAACGCAAGAAGCGCCACATTGACGCCTGCCTGAGCGATCCAGTGCAGTACGTCACCCGAACCACCGGCCTGGAACGACTCGACCTGCCTTATATGGCGTTGCCGAACTCCAACCTCGCCCGGGTTGACCTGTCCACCGAGTTTCTGGGCAAGCGATTGGCCGCTCCGGTCCTCATCGGGGCCATGACGGGCGGCGCGAAGCTTTCGGCCACCATCAATCGCAACCTCGCGGCCGCCGCCCAAGAACTGGGCATCGGGATGATGCTCGGTTCTCAACGGGTGATGCTGGTCGATCCCGAGAGCGCCAGCACCTTCGCGGTGCGCGAGGTAGCACCCGACATCTTGCTCATCGGCAACATCGGGCTCGCACAGCTCGGCAACATTGCCGCCGCCGCACAGCTCAGCGGCTTGGTGCAGCGGGTCGGAGCGGACGCCCTGGCGGTGCACACCAATCCGTTGCAGGAGGCCGTGCAACCCGACGGCGATACCGATTTCACCGGTCAGGTGTACCGGCTCGCAGAGCTGACCCATGCGGTCGATTTCCCCGTGCTGCTCAAGGAGGTCGGTCACGGAATCAGTGGGGCCGCGGCGCGCCGCCTCGGTGGATGCCGACTCGCGGCCATCGACGTCGCGGGTGCTGGCGGCACGTCATGGGCCCGGGTCGAACAGTTCGTACGGTTCGGCACCATCACCTCACCCGAGCTCGCCGAATGGGGCATCCCGACGGCCGAAGCCCTCGTCGAAGTGCATGCCGAGCTTCCGCATCTGCCCCTGATCGGGTCGGGCGGAATACGCACCGGCATGGACGCCGCCAAGGCGATCGCGCTGGGAGCGAGCGTGGTGTCCGTCGCACTCCCCCTGCTGGCACCCGCGGTGCAATCGCCCCAGGCGGTGATCGGCTGGCTCGAACAGTTCCTCGATGAGCTGCGCATCGCCATGCACTGTGCCGACGTCAACACGATTGCGGGTCTGAGTCGAATTTCACTGCGTCCGCGCCCAAGCCCCCGCTAAACCGAAGACACCCGTCATACACTGCGGGAGTCACATCTCGTCCCAGGAGGTTCTTGGCATGAATATCCAATTCGGGGGACGTTATAAGTTTCGGGCCGTGGCGAGGACCCTTGCGGTCGCCGTCGCTGTGTTGTTGATATCGACAGGCATCGTCCGGGCGCCCGCGGCGCGCGCCGATTCCCTGCTCGATTTCACCGGTACCACCGTTTCGGGCGCGCCCTTCAACGGGGCCAGCCTCAAAGGCAAGCCGGTCGTGCTGTGGTTCTGGGCTGCGTATTGCCCGTTCTGCAATGGCGAGGGTCCGCATGTGAGTGCGGTATCGGCGGCTAACCCCCGCGTCACCTTCGTCGGCATCTCCGGCCGCGGTTCCGTGGGAGACATGGAGGGATTCATCTCGCGCTACAACCTCCACTTCACCAATCTCAACGATGCCGACGGATCGTTGTGGCGGCAGTTCGGAGTGCCCTGGCAGCCGGCGTACTTGTTCATCAATTCCAACGGCACCTCGGACTTTGTGAACAACCCGACGTCATCGATGTCCGAGCAGGAGCTCAGCGACCGGGTGAAGGCACTCACCTGACATCTCTGGCCTTCGCAGCCGGGCTGATCGCCGCGCTCAACCCGTGCGGTTTTGCCTTGCTCCCGGTCTATCTCGCGCTCGTGGTGCGCGGACCCGGTGCCGAGATCGGGAAGTCGCGGGCGCTTGGCCGCGCCGTCATCGCCACCGTGGTGATGGCGGCCGGGTTCGTCGCGGTCTTTACCGTCTTCGGGTTGTTGACGGTGTCGGTAGCGTCCGTGGTGCAGCGTTATCTGCCTTTTGTGACAGTAGTTTTCGGAATCGGCCTGGTGATTCTCGGGCTGTGGCTACTCTCGGGCCGCGACATCATCGCACTCATGCCCAAGGTGCTCGATGCGAACGCTCCCACCACCCGACTGGGCTCTATGTTCGGCTATGGCGTGGGATACGCGGTGGCCTCGCTGTCCTGCACCATCGGCCCCTTCCTCGCGGTGACCAGCACTACCTTCGAGAGCGGCTCCTTGTTCGACGGTGTCATGGTCTACCTGGCGTACGCCTCCGGTATCATCCTCGTGGTGGGCACGCTGGCCGTATCCACCGCACTGGCAAGCACGGTGCTGCTGAACGCGATGCGCCGCGCGCTGCCCTACTTGAACCGGATCAGCGGTGCCATCCTCCTGGTGGTTGGTGCTTACGTGGGCTACTACGGCAGCTACGAGGTCAGGTTGTTCCACGCCAATGGCAACCCGGATGACCCGATCGTCAACGCGGCCGGGAAGATTCAGCGTGCGATCTCTGGCTGGGTGTACCTGCACGGCGCCTGGCCGTGGTTGTTCATCCTCGGCTTGGCGGCGGTCGGCGCGGCCATTTGGTGGCGCAATACCGCCAAGGAATAGCCCCCGGCGTACGATATATGCATGACTAGCAATGAGACCGTCGCACCCGAGAAGGCAGGGGCTTGCGACAACCCGAACTGCACCTGCACCGACTGTCAGTGTGGATCCAGCTGCTCCTGCGGTTCCGACAAGTAGCCTCCGGGGAATATCGGCGCCGGGTGAGTGCGTTCGCCGTGAGGTGACCACACCGGAGTTCGCCCCGTACGGATTCTTCACTCATTACGCGACGGTGGACGCAGATCTTTTGCGGGCCGTCGAAGACCTCGGTTTCGATACCGCATGGCTGGGCGGTTCGCCTCCGGCCGATCTGCCATGGGTTGAGCCGCTCCTTGCCGCCACCGAGCGCATCCGGATCGTGACTGCGATCGTCAACATCTGGTCCGCGCCCGCACGGGAAGCCGGTCAATCGTGGCGGCGCATCGAGACGGCCTACCCCGGGCGTTTCATTCTCGGTATCGGTGCCGGCCACCCCGAAATCGACAGCGACGTTCCCTACAAGCCCTACTCCGGGCTGGTCGAGTATCTCGACGTGCTCGACGAGGTGGGAGTTCCCAGAGAAGGCCGGGGTCTGGCCGCGCTGGCGGAGAAATCGCTCAAGCTCGCCACGGAGCGCTCAGCGCTCGCGCACCCGTACCTCACACCGCCATCGCATACCCGTTGGGCCCGCGAGCTCCTGGGACCCGGCGCGATCATCGTCCCCGAGCAGAAGGTGGTACTCACCACCGATGCCGATGAGGCGCGCGCAATCGGTCGCCAGGCACTGGACATGTACCTGGGCCTGACCAACTACCTGACCATGCTGGAGCGGTTCGCGGGCACCACAGAAGATCTGGCAAGGCCCGGCAGCGACAAACTGGTGGATTCCCTTGTTGCTTATGGCACTCCGGAACAGATCGCCACCCGGCTGCAGGAGCATCGAGATGCGGGCGCCACCCAGGTCGCCATCCAGGTACTCGGTGATCCCGCCAAACGCGCTGAGGCGCTAAGTGTTTTGAGCCGCGAGCTGGGTCTCTAGCCCACGCATGCGCTGCGAGACAACCTGCGTGATGCCATCATCACGCATGCTGACGCCGTAGAGCGCGTCGGCGACCTCCATGGTCGGCTTCTGGTGGGTGATGACGATGAGCTGCGACTTCTCCCGCAGCTGCTCGAACAGGCCGATCAGGCGCTGCAGGTTGACATCGTCGAGTGCCGCTTCCACCTCGTCCATCACGTAGAAGGGTGAGGGCCGCGCCCGGAATATCGCCACCAGCATGGCGACCGCGGTCAGCGACTTCTCTCCACCGGAGAGCAGTGACAAGCGCTTGACCTTCTTGCCCGGCGGGCGCGCCTCCACCTCGATACCCGTGGTGAGCATGTCATTGGGGTCGGTGAGCACCAACCGGCCTTCACCACCGGGGAACAGCGATGAAAACACGCCCCTGAACTCGCGCTCCACATCCGCGTAGGCCTCGGTAAACACCTGCAGAATGCGCTCGTCTACGTCGGCAACCACATCAAGCAGATCCTTACGTGCGGCCTTAACGTCCTCTAGCTGTGTGGACAGGAAGTTGTAGCGCTCCTCCAGGGCCGCGAACTCCTCCAGGGCAAGGGGATTCACCTTGCCCAGCTCGCGCAGGTCCTTCTCGGCACGCTTGGCGCGGCGCTCCTGGGTATCCCTGTCAAACGGCATGGGCTGCGGCGCGCTCACCTGCTCCCCACGCTCACGAGCCTGCTCGTATTCGTCCATCTCCTGCTGGGTGGGCGGCAGCTCGACATGCGGGCCGTACTCGGCGATGAGGTCGTCGGCGGCCATACCGAACTGCTCGAGCACCTGTTCCGAAAGCTGCTCGATACGCAACACCGCTTGGGCTTTGGCGACCTCGTCACGATGCAGCGCATCGGTGAGACGAGCCTGGGCGGCAGTGAATTCGCGGACCTGGTCGCGCACGGCACCGAGCGCCGATGTGTGCTGCGCGCGGGTCGCACCGAGTCGGTCCCGACGCGCGGACGCCGCGGCCACCACATGTTCAAGACGGGCGGCAACCAACCGTCCCGACTCGGCCACGGCTGCCGCGACCGCTGCTGCCCGCATCCGGGCGGCGGCCGCCCGCTCGGACCGTGCTCGCGCCTCACGCTCGGCCGTCGCGGCGCGGCGCAATGAATCAGCTTTACCGCGAACCGAATTCACCCGCTCTTCGGAAGTGCGTACCGTCAGCCGCGCCTCGATCTCGACCGAACGCGCCTCTTCCAGCTCGATGGCCATGTCGTCGCGATCAATGGGCTCGTCGTCGAACAGGTTGGGCGCCTCTTCGGCATTGCGCAGCCGGGACTCGACCTCGGCCAGCTCCTCCATGGTCTTGGCGCGACCGAGCTCAAGCTGATCACGTTGCAGGGTAAGTTTTCTCACCTCATCCGCGGCAAGACGGGCGTCTTGCCCAACACGGCCCAGCTGCTCGTACACCGCGGAGATGGACGCATCGGATTCATTGAGGGCGGCCAGGGTCTGCTCGGCGGCGTCCTGACGCGCGGTCTGCTCGGCAAGCGCGCCGGCCAACGCGGCAGAGATCTCACCGACCTGAATCTCGGTGGCCCGCAGCCCTTCTCCCGCGGCCTCGATGGCGGCCTGGACCTCCAGGGTGCTCTGCTTCTTGTCGGATCCGCCGGCAACCCATCCAGCACCCACCCGGTCACCGTCGATGGTCACGGCACGCAGCAGCGGGTTGGCCAGCACCACCTCGATCGCGGCGCCGAGCTCATCGACCACCACCACGGAGGCCAGCATCGCCGACACGGCCGTGGCCAGGCGCTCGGGCACCTCGACCAAGTCGGCAGCCCAGTGCGCGCCGGGGGGCAGGCTGACCACGGGGCGCACATGCGTGTGCGCGGGCCACTCGCCGAACACGATCGCCGCTCGCCCGCCGTCGGAGGCCTTCAGGGCGGCCACTGCCGCCTGCGCCGCGGCGGGATTCTCCGCGGCCACCGCGTCGGCGGCCGGTCCCATCGCTGTCGCGATGGCGCCCTGGTAGCCGGGCCGCACCTTGACCAGCTGTGCAATCGATCCGAAAATTCCAGCACCACTGCGGTTCTCGGCGAGCCAAGCCGAGCCGTCCTTGCGTTCCAGACCAATGGCCAGCGCGTCGATACGCGCCTTGAGCGAGGCGATCTGCCGTTCCGCCTGGCGTTCGGCCGACAGCAATTCAGCGACGCGTTCATTGGCGATCGACAACGCCGAGACTGAGCGCTCGTGGTGTTCGTCCAACCCGATCTCGCCCTGATCCAGCTCGGCCACACGCGCCTTGACAGTGTCGAACTCGGTCTGCGCGGCCTCCCCGCGCACCGTCGCCTCCACGATCGACTCGGTGAGCCGCTGCGCCTGTCCGTCAATCGACTCCAGTCTGGTGCGCATGGTGTCGACCTGGCCGGTGAGCCGGGCCAGGCCCTCGCGGCGATCCGCCTCGGCGGCTACCGCGGCCAGATGTTGCCGCTGCGCCTGGGCGACCGCGGCCTCCTTGGCGGCGAGCTCTGCCTTCGCCAAGGTCAGCTGCTCGGTGACCGTTTCCAACTGTGCGATCAGTAGTCGCTCCTGCTCGGCGACGCGCTCCGCCTGTGCCTCAAGCTCCTCCGGGTCCGGTCCTGTCGGCGCGGCCACCACCTCATCGAGGTGGCTGGCCCGCTCGCCGGCGATCCGGACCGTGGCGCTGACGCGTTCGGCAAGCGCCGAGAGCCGGAACCAGGTCTGCTGAGCCAGCTCGGCCTGCGGCATCAGCTCGCCCAGCGCCGTCTCATGCTCGGTCAGCAGCGCGGTCGCGACGTCGAGTTTCTCGGTGATCTCCGAGTGTTGCTTACGCAGCGCCGTCTCGGCATCGTTGGTTCCGTCGAAATCCGCACGGCGAGTAACCAGGTCATCGGCGGCCAGGCGCAGTCGCGAGTCTCGCAGATCGGCCTGCACGGTGGCGGCGCGGCGCGCGACTTCCGCTTGGCGGCCAAGAGGTTTGAGCTGGCGGCGCAATTCGGTGGTGAGGTCGGTGAGCCGGGCCAGATTGGCGGCCATCGACTCGAGCTTGCGGACAGCCTTTTCCTTGCGCTTGCGGTGCTTGAGCACACCGGCAGCCTCTTCGATGAAGGCGCGGCGATCCTCCGGCCGAGATTCCAGGATCTGCGACAGGCGCCCCTGCCCCACGATGACGTGCATTTCCCGGCCGATGCCCGAATCGGACAGCAGCTCCTGGACGTCCATCAGCCGGCAGCTCTGTCCGTTGATCTCGTACTCGCCCGCGCCGTCCCGGAACATCCGACGGGTGATCGAGACCTCGGAGTACTCGATCGGCAGTGCGTGGTCGGAGTTGTCGATCGTCAGAGTGACTTCGGCGCGGCCCAACGGCGCGCGCGTCGACGTACCCGCGAAGATGACGTCTTCCATCTTGCCGCCGCGCAGGGCCTTGGCACCCTGCTCGCCCATCACCCAGGACAGGGCGTCCACGACATTGGACTTACCCGAACCGTTGGGGCCCACGACACAGGTGATACCCGGTTCCAGGCGCAGAGTCGTCGGCGAAGCAAAGGACTTGAAGCCCTTCAGCGTCAGACTCTTGAGGTGCACAGCGGGCCAGAATACCGGTCTTGGCGCTAACGCTCGGTAAACCCGGAGATGGGCTCGCCGGACTCCGGCCAGCTATCCACCACAAGATCTACGCGACCTGGCGTTTCACCGCTGTTCAACCTGGCAAGCAGCTGTTCACACGCGGCCTTGTCCCCCTGCGCGACGACATGCACCCGCCCGTCGCGCGTGTTGGCCGCATATCCGGTCAGACCGAGTTCAAGGGCGCGGGATCGCACCCACCAACGGAACCCGACCCCTTGGACATGGCCATGCACCCACGCGGACAGGCGGATGTCCGACATCTGTTATCGGTCTTCGTGTGAGCGCGCGTCCACCGTGAAGTTCACCTCGGCTCCCGCCTTCAGGGTCCGTCCGACCGTGCATACCTGGTCGACGGCGCGCTCCACCACGGTGAGCACCCGTGCGCGCTCCTCGGGAGTCAGTGCACTCAGGTCGATGACCATCTTCTCGTCGAGTACCGGGTAGCGCTCTTGCTCCCGATCGGCGGGGCCGCTGACGTCGATACGCACCTGGTAGTCCTCACCGAGGCGGCGTGCGAGAGGCTGGTCGCTGGACATTCCGCTACAGGCCGCGAGCGCGATTTTGAGAAGCTCTCCGGGGGTGAATACCCCGTCAACGGTCTCCGACCCAATCAGTACGTGCGCACCCCGGGAGCTGTGTCCCGTGTAGCGGCGATTGCCCGTACGCTCTACCCATAATGACGTCACGCCCGCAATGTTATGTAATCGCCGCCGCCATGCTGGCCGCGGCGACTTTTTGGGCGCCAACCGCTGCGGCAGAGCCCGTAGTGACGCTAGAGTCGCTTCTGCTGCGTCCGTACAGCGAGGTACGGGCGCAGTTGTTGTCCGGTTCCTGGGCTCCTCGTATCGAGGAGCTGGTGTATATCCCGCCCGGTGAGCCCAAGATCGTGCCGACATCGGCGATGCGGCAGACCTATACGGTCGTGGACACCTGTTTCACCAAGCGGATCACACCGATGGGTATCTACCTGCTGCTCGCCAAGCCCGAAACCGTCGAGCAGATCGGCGCGGATCAATTCAAGGCGAGCTACGGCAAGCTGGTCCCCAACTACCGGCCGGGGTGCGACCCGGACGTCCAGCAGATCGACCTCGGCCGACCACCCTTCTAGCCGTCTCGCAACGTCACTCCTGGAAGCGGTATCCCATCCCCGCCTCGGTGAGCAGATGCTTGGGATGAGCCGGATCGATCTCCAGCTTGCGGCGTAGCTGTGCCAGATACACACGCAGATAATGAGTTTCGGAACTGTACGCAGGGCCCCAAACCTCGTGTAATAACTCCTTCTGCCCCACCAGCTTTCCGCGATTGCGCACCAGCACCGCAAGCATCGACCATTCGGTGGGCGTCAGGTGCACCTCCCTACCGTCGCGAATCACCTTGTGCGAGGACAGATCCACGTCGAAGGTCTCGGTATGCACCACCGGTTCGGCGCTGTCCGGTGTGCCACGGCGCACCGCGGCCCGCAGTCGTGCCAGAAACTCATCCATACCAAAGGGTTTGGTCACGTAATCGTCGGCACCCGCATCGAGTGCTTCGACCTTATCCGCCGAATCGGTGCGCGCCGAGAGCACGATCACCGGAACCTCGGTCCAGCCGCGCAGCCCGGCCAGCACCTCGGTGCCGTCCATATCCGGCAACCCGAGATCCAAGATCACCACCTCGGGCTGCGTCTCGGCGGCCGCACGCAGGGCGCCCGCCCCTGAAGAAGCCGTCACCACCTCGTAACCGCGCGCCGACAGGTTGATCCGCAGGGCACGCAGGATCTGTGGCTCGTCGTCTACCACCAGCACGCGCGTCACAGGATCCCCCCGGTAGGGAAGAAACCAGCGCTGGGTAGATCGACGATCATGGTCAGACCGCCGCCAGCCGTATCGGTCGCGTTCACCGTGCCCTCCATTGCTTCCACGAAACCCCTTACCACCGAAAGACCAAGCCCCACACCGACTGTGTTATCGCGATCGCCGAGACGTTGGAAGGCATCGAAGGCCGCACCGCGTTTTGATGCTTCCAGTCCCTTCCCGTGGTCGGCGACGATCACCAGTGTGCGGTCGTCCACCTCCTCGTAGTTGACCCGCACGTCTGCCTGTGAGTATCTCAGCGCATTGTCGACAAGGTTGGCCAATACGCGTTCCAGCAGGCCCGGATCTGCCCGAACCACCGCACCCGTCAAGTCCAGATGCACCCGCTTGCGGTCGTTCTCGGTGGTACCCAACAAGGCCCGGTGCGCGATTTCCTCGACGTACACCGGCACGGCACGGGGTTTGACGACCCCCGCTGCCAGCCGCGACGAGTCCAGCAGGTTGCCCACCAGAGCGGTGAGTTGGTCGGTCGACTCCTCCACGGTGGCAAGCAGTTCGGCAGTGTCCTCGGGCGAGAACTCGATATCGGGACTACGCAGGCTCGACACGGCGGCCTTGACCGCGGCGAGCGGTGTACGCAGGTCATGGCTCACCGCCGACAACAGCGCCCGGCGCAACCGATCGGCCTCGGCGAGGGCCGTGGCCTGCGACGCCTCCTCGGCCAGACGTGCCGAACGAACCAGACCCACCGCCGTTCCGGCGACCACCTGCAGCACCCGCGCGTCGGTGGACGGCACCGGTGGCCCATTGAGCGCCAATGCGTACGCACCGTCGTCGACACGGAACACCGAGTCGGCCTCCGATTCCCGCGTGGGCGGCTGCTCCCCCACGCTGGCGATAGCCGGCCCCTCCGCGCACAGCAGACTCACCGCCGTCTGGTTGTAGGTGGCGCACACCCTTTCCAGAAGGGCCGACAGATCCGAATTCACCAGGACACCACCGGCGAAGAGCGCCAGCAGTTCCGCTTCACGGGCGGCCCGCCGAGCCTGCCGTGCCCGGGTGGCGGCCGCATCGACCAACGCCGCCACGGCGACGGCGGTCACCATGATCATCAGGATGGTCAGTGCGTTATCGGTCTCACCGATGGTGAAGCTGTATCGGGGTGAGACGAACAGATAGTTGAGCAGCAGGCCGGAGATGATCGCGGATACCAACGCGGTCGACACACCACCGAGCAATGAAACACCCAGTACCGCAATGAGAAACAGTGCGCTCTTGCTACCTACCCCGAGCGCGGCATCGAAGAAGTGAATGAACAATGCGGTGGCCGCGGGCACCAGGATCGCCGCGAGCCAGTTGATCACCAGCCGCTTTCGCCCCTCAGCCGGTACCGACCAGCTGCCTATCGGAGCCGACCGGGTCTGCCCGTGCGTCACCATGTGCACATCTATCGCACCGGAATCGCGAATGACGGCCGCGGCCACCCCTTCGTCGAAGATCCGGGCCCACCGTGAGCGCCGGGAGGTGCCCATGACCAACTGCGTGGCGTTGACGCCGCGGGCGAAGTCCAGCAGCGTCTGCGGCACGTCGTCCCCGGTGACGGTTTGCACTGAGGCGCCAATGTCGTTGGCCAGCCGACGCACCTTCCCCATGACGGCCGTCGAAGCACCCACCAGACCGTCACCGCGCACCACGTGGACAACCAGCAGTTCGGCACTCGACTTGGCGGCAATGCGGCTTGCCCGGCGTACCAGAGTCTCCGACTCAGGACCACCGGTAACCGCGACAACCACGCGTTCGCGAGCCTCCCAGGTCTTGGTGATCCTGTTGTCCGAGCGGTATTTGGCGAGTGCGGCGTCCACCTGGTCGGCGAGCCACAGCAACGCGAGTTCACGCAGCGCCGTGAGATTGCCGGTACGAAAGTAGTTGCTCAGTGCCGAACCGACCTTCTCCGGTGCGTAGACATTGCCATGAACCATTCTGCGCCGCAACGCCTCCGGCGTGATATCGACAAGCTCCACCTGCTCGGCACGGCGCACCACCGCATCAGGCACGGTCTCGCGCTGCACAATCCCGGTGATCTGCTCAACGACATCGTTCAGACTCTCCAGGTGCTGCACGTTGATGGTGGTGAGCACATCGATCCCCGCATCGAGAATCTCGTCGATATCCTGCCAACGCTTGGGATTCCGGCTACCCGGCACATTGGTGTGCGCCATCTCGTCGATGAGCACCAGGGCCGGCTGGCGCTCGATCACCGCGTCCACGTCCAGCTCGTACATGGCGGTTCCGCGGTAGGTCATCTCCTTGGGTGGGATGAGCTCCAAACCATCGAGCAACTGGGCGGTCTTGCTGCGGCCGTGGGTCTCCACGGTCGCGGCGACCACATCAGTGCCGCGACTGGCCCGGCGGTGCGCCTCGTTGAGCATGGCGTAGGTCTTGCCTACTCCTGGCGCGGCCCCCAGATAGATCCGCAGTGTCCCGCGCGGCAATGTCTCTCCTTCATCGGCAAGGCGGGCCAGTGAGGCCCAATGCCACGTTCAGCGTGGGCACGTTGACCCGCGGCCCTCCCAGAATGCCCCATTGCCGTGATGACGTGTGCGCATCCACGAGCTCTTTCACCCGGGCCTGGCTCAGTCCGGTCGCCGCCGCGACCCGCGGTATCTGCAGCGCGGCGTACTCCGGACTGATGTCGGGGTCCAGGCTCGAACCCGATCCGGTCACCGCGTCGGCGGGAATCCGTGCGGGATCGACGCTCTCCCGTGATGCGATGGTGGCGCGACGCGCCTCGATATCCGTCTTCAGCTTCTCGCTGTTGGGCCCCTGGTTCGAGGGCAACCCCGCGGCGGGATCGCCGCTGGTACGGGTGTGGAAATAGGGGTCCGAACCAGTGGCTTGCGGATCCACTCCGATGAGCGATGATCCCACGATGCAGCCGTTACGGTCCGTGAGCGGCGAGCCCTCGGCGGCCGCGGAGTCGATGCGCCCGAACACCCATACCGCAGCCGGGTAGGCGACACCGAGCACCACAGTCAGGCCCAGCAGCACCACCAAGCCGGCCACGCTCTGACGCAGCCACGCGATCACAACCTTGTTCACGAGATCACCCAATTCCCGGTAGGAAACGCACGACCAGATCGATCAGCCAGATCCCGACAAAGGGGACGATCACGCCACCGAGGCCGTAGATCAACAGGTTTCGCCGCAGCAGCTCCCCGGCGCCCACCGGCCGATAGCGGACGCCCTTGAGCGCCAAAGGAACCAACGCGATGATCACGAGGGCGTTGAAGATGACCGCCGACAGAATCGCCGATTGCGGAGTGGCCAGTCGCATGATGTTGAGCGAGTTCAGTTGCGGGTAGATGCCACTGAACAGCGCGGGCAGGATCGCGAAGTACTTCGCGAGATCGTTGGCCAGCGAGAAGGTGGTCAACGCACCCCGGGTTATCAGCAGCTGCTTACCAATGGCCACCACGTCGATGAGTTTGGTGGGGTCAGAATCCAGGTCCACCATGTTCCCGGCTTCCTTGGCAGCCGATGTTCCCGTGTTCATCGCCACGCCCACATCCGCTTGTGCCAGCGCCGGAGCGTCGTTGGTACCGTCGCCGGTCATCGCGACCAGGCGCCCGGCCTTCTGCTCCTTACGCAGCAGCTCCAGCTTGTCCTCCGGGGTGGCCTCTGCGACGAAGTCGTCGACACCGGCTTCGGAGGCGATCTGTTTGGCGGTCAAGGGATTGTCGCCGGTCACCATGATGGTGCGGATACCCATGGCCCGCATCTGAGCGAACCGTTCGGCCATCCCGGGTTTCACCACATCGGAGAGTCGGATCACTCCCAGTAATCGGGTGCCTGTGCTGTCATGGTCGGCGACCACCAGCGGCGTGCCGCCCTCGCCGGCCACGTGGTCGGCGGACTTTCGGACCGCGACCACCACCGGGTCGTCTTCCTGGACGCCGGAAAGGCTGGCCACCCAGGTGAACACCGCATCGGAGGCACCCTTGCGGATCTGCCTGCCCTCGACGGTATCCAACCCACTCATCCTGGTGGCGGCGGTGAAGGCCACGAAATCGCCCTCAATCGAACCCTCGCCGCTTCTTTCCCCCGTTGCCTCGCTCGCCCCGGCCGCCAGTTCCACGATGCTGCGACCCTCGGGGGTTTCGTCGGCGAGACTGGACGCCCGAGCTGCCTGGGCGAGGGTGTCATGCGAAATACCCGGCGCAACAATGAATTCAGTAGCCTGCCGATTGCCGAAGGTGATGGTGCCCGTCTTGTCCATCAGCAGAACGTCGATATCGCCGGCCGCTTCCACCGCGCGCCCCGACTTGGCCAGGACGTTGTGTTGCACCAGCCGGTCCATGCCCGCGATGCCGATCGCCGACATCAGGGCCCCGATGGTCGTAGGGATCAAACAGACGAGCAATGCGATGAGCTTGACCGGATCCTGTTGTTCGCCACCGTAGTTGCCCATCGGGCCCAGTGCGACGACAGCCAACAGGAAGATGATGGTCAACGATGCCAGCAGGATGTTGAGCGCGATCTCGTTCGGAGTCTTCTGGCGCGAGGCACCCTCGACGAGCGCGATCATCCGGTCGACAAAGGACTCACCCGGCGCCGCGGTGATCTGCACGATGATCCGGTCCGACAGCACGGTGGTGCCGCCGGTGACGGCACACCGGTCGCCACCTGATTCCCGCACCACGGGTGCTGATTCACCGGTGATGGCCGACTCGTCGACGGTGGCGATGCCTTCCACCACGTCGCCGTCACCGGGGATGACCTGTCCCGCCTCGACCACAACCCGGTCCCCCGGTCGCAGCGAGCTGCCGGGCACCTCTTCCTCGGCCTCGTGACCGTTGCCGTCTCCCACCAACCTGCGGGCTACGGTGTCGCGCTTGACCTCTCGCAGACTCGCCGCCTGCGCCTTCCCACGCCCCTCCGCGACGGCCTCGGCCAGGTTCGCGAACACCACCGTGAACCACAGCCAGGCGGTAATGGCCCACGCGAAAATCGACGGATGCAGCACCGCGAGCACGGTGGTGGCCACCGACCCGACGGTCACCACGAACATCACCGGATTGCGGGCCATGTGCCGGGGATCGAGCTTGCGCACGGCAAGCGGTAGCGCCTTGACCAACTGGGTGGGGTCGAAGACTCCGGTACTGACTACGGTCTTACTCACAGGACTGCCTCGGCGATCGGTCCCAGCGCCAGCGCCGGGAAGAAGGTGAGTGCGGCCACCAAGAGGACTGTGCCGGTGTGCAATCCGGCGAACATGGGGCCGTGGGTGTGCAGGGTTCCGGCCGATTCCGGCGTCCTCTGCTGAGTCGCAAGCGATCCGGCCAGCGCCAGCGTGAAGATGATGGGCAGGAAGCGGCCCAACAACATCGCCACACCGAGCGAAGCCTGGAACCAGTGGCTGGTTACCGTGAGGCCACCGAAGGCGCTGCCATTGTTGTTGGCGGCCGAGGCGTAGGCGTACAACACCTCGGAGAAGCCGTGAATAGACTGTGGGGTGCCCGGATCACCGCTGTTGCCTTGGTATCCGGGCGTCGTCGAGAGGGCCACCGAGATACCCGTGCCGATGAGCACGAGCGCCGGCATGACGAGCACCGACAGTGCGGCCATAGTGATCTGGCGACGGCCGATCTTCTTGCCGAGGAACTCCGGTGTGCGGCCCACCAACAGGCCACCGACGAACACCGCGATGATGGCCAGTACCAGGATGCCGTACAGGCCGGTTCCGACACCACCGGGTGCGATCTCGCCGAATAGCATGTTCAGGATGAGCGCGCCACCTCCGGCGGCGGTGAAGCTGTCATGTGCGGCATCGACTGCACCCGTGGAGGTTCCGGTGGTCGCCACCGCGAACAAGCTGCTGGTAGGGATGCCGAATCTGACTTCCTTGCCCTCCATCATGGCGCCGGCTGCCTGCGCGGCAACGCCACGCGGGCTTGACTCCGCCCAGGTGACGACTGCCAGCATGCCGCCGAAGAGCGTGGCCATTACCGAGAGGATGGTCAGACCCTGACGCTTGTCACCCACCATCGTCGAGTAGGTGCGGGTCAGGCAGACCGGGACAATGAGGATGGCGAGGATCTCGACGATATTGCTCAGCGGTGTCGGGTTCTCGAAGGGGTGTGCGGAGTTGGCGGCCAGAATGCCACCACCATTGGTGCCGACCTCCTTGATGGCCTCCTGCGAGGCGACCGGGGCCAGGGCGATGTGCTGCGCGGTACCGTCCAGCCCGGTGGCGGTGAAGTGTGTGTACAGGGACTGAATGGTGCCCTGCGACAACAAGATCAGCGCGACGATGAACGAAATCGGCAGCAGGATCCGCAGGCTTGCCCGCACCAGGTCGACCCAGAAATTGCCAAGCTCGCCCCCGGATGTCGTCCGCACGATGCCGCGGATCAGTGCGACCGCGACCGCGAGCCCCACTGCGGCCGAGACGAAGTTCTGCACGGCCAACCCGATCATCTGAGTCAGGTTGGTCATGGTGGTCTCGGGTGTGTACGACTGCCAGTTGGTGTTCGTGACGAACGAAACGGCGGTATTGAAGGCCACGGCTGGACTCACCGCGCCCAGGTCACCCGAGAGGGGCAAGACGCCCTGGATGCGTTGCAGCAGATAGAGGAACATCACGCTCGCGAACGAGAACCCCAGCAGTGACAGGGTGTAGCCCACCCACGTCTGCTCGGTGTCCGGATCCACCCGTCCCGTGCGGTAGATAAGACGCTCGACGAGCGAATGCTTGATGGTCGATGATCCGCTTGCGCGAAGCGAATGAGGACCCGTGAAGACGCGCGCCATGTAGTCCCCCAACGGGACGTAAGCGATGGCGAGCACCAAGACGACGAAGCCGATCTGAAGACCGGCCGCCAGAGCGGAATTCACCGTTAGAACCTTTCCGGGTCGAGCAGCGCGACCACCAGATACACGACGAGTGCGGCCGACAAGACAATCAGCACAATGTTGGTGATGACATCGACGGTCATCGCGCCTGCAATCCACGTACGACGGCTACGCACAAAGCGAAGCCCACGACCGTCAGGACCAGGTACCAGAAATCAACCACGCAGGAATCATGATCCCCGCTAAGGGCACTACCTGCGTTCTTTACGCGTCCCTGACGGCCCCGTCGGGGCTCTTGACGCGCTATTTACGGGCTTCAACCAGCCGTTGACAGCTCGGGCAGAAGTACGACGACCGGTTCATAAATGCCTCCCGGAGCATGGCGCGACCGCAGCGGCGACACGGCTCACCCTCGCGTCCGTACGCCTCCAAAGAGCGCTCGAAGTAACCGGATTCGCCGTTCACATTCACGTACAGATCGTCGAACGAGGTGCCCCCCTGCGCGAGCGCCAAACGCATGACGCCCGCCGCGCTGTCGAGCACCTCGGTGAGCTTGGCGCGGGTCATGGCGTCGGTGAGTCGGCGTCCATGTACGCGCGCCTGCCAGAGTGCCTCGTCGGCGTAAATGTTCCCGACACCGGACACCACGGTCTGATCGAGCAGCGCGCGCTTGATCTCGGTGTGCTTACCGCGTAGCCGGGTAACCACGGCCGATACGTCGAACCGTTCGTCGAGCGGGTCACGCGCGATATGCGCGACCGGCTCAGGGAGTTCACTCCCGTCGACGGTGACGACATCGGTCACCATCCAGCCGCCGAAGGTGCGCTGATCGACGAAGCTCAGCACCGATCCGTCGTCGAGCGTCGCGGCAATACGTAAATGCTGTGGCCTGGAGATGGGTCCGATGAGCATTTGGCCGCTCATTCCCAGGTGGACCACCAGTGCCTGTCCCTCGCCCAGCATGAGCCACAGATACTTGCCCCGGCGGCCCGTACCGCTGATCTGCTGTCCGGCAAGCAGTCCCGTCAGTTCGACGGCGCCTCCGGGCTGCCTGCGCACGGCCCGGTCGTGGTGCACAGATGCCGATGCGATGGTCTTGCCGACAAGGTGATGGTGCAGTCCGCGGCGGACCACCTCCACCTCGGGAAGCTCAGGCACTCTCCGCGCCCTCGGCTCTTCCCTCGAGGGGTTCATCGCTATTGATGCCGTTCCACGCCTCCGAGGCGGCCTTTTGTTCGGCCTCCTTCTTGGACCGGCCGACGCCCACGCCGTGCGCGGTGTCATTGACCATCACGGTCGCGGTGAATTCCTTGTCATGATCGGGCCCGGTTGAGGTGACTACATACGATGGTGCGCCCCAACCCTTTTCCGCGGTCAGTTCCTGCAGGCTGGTCTTCCAGTCCAGGCCGGCGCCAAGTGTGGGTGCGGTCTCCAGGAGCTGGCCGAACAACTGCAGTACGACCGCGCGGGCGATCTCCAACCCGTACTCCACATAGACCGCGCCGAGAATCGACTCCATACCGTCGGCGAGAATGCTGGACTTGTCGCGGCCGCCGGTGTTCTCCTCGCCCTTGCCGAGAAACAGATGTGCGCCCAGCCCGTCGTCGGTCAGGCCACGCGCCACTCCGGCGAGCGCCTGGGTGTTGACGATGCTGGCACGCAGCTTCGCCAAATCGCCCTCCGGGCGGTCGGGGTGGCTGTGGTACAGCGTCTCGGTGATCGTCAGTCCAAGAACGGCATCCCCGAGGAACTCCAGCCTCTCGTTGGTGGGCAGGCCACCGTTCTCGTAGGCATAGCTGCGATGCGTGAGTGCCAGAGTGAGTAGATCGTCACCGACCCGAACACCAATCGCGGCACGCAGATCGTCGTACCGATCTCCTGGGGCAGGACTCACTCGTCGTCACCGAAGTTGGCCAGCTTTGCCCAACGCGGGTCAATCTTGTCGTGGTGATGGTCGGCTTCGGCTGACGCCAAAGCGATTCCGCAATCGGGGCATAGCCCTGGGCAATCCGGCCGGCACACCGGCGTCAGCTCCAGGTCGGGCACGATGGCATCGACGATGGTCTGTTCGAGGTCGACGAGACCGTCGACAACCCGGTGTATGTCTTCTTCCTCGGTGGTCGCCTCGGTCCGACTGTCCGGGTACGCGAACAATTCGGTGAGGTACGCATCCGCATGGCCGGTGACAGGCCCCAGGCAGCGTGCGCATTCTCCAGCGAGATCGCCGGCGATCGTTCCGGTGACGAGAACGCCCTCCGAAACGGACTCCACCCGCAGATCCATATCCACGTCCGCGCCCTCGGGAATCGCGATCAGGTCGTTGCCTATGCGCACCGGGCTCGCAACGGTGCGCTCAATCTCCTGCATCGACCCGGGACGCCGCCCAAGCCCAAGGGCCAGGACATCAAGAACAAAAGGTCCCGGCATGAACCTAATATTAACGCTGCACGTAGTCGTGCGTGCCAGCGCCGGTACGCAGCTGGTGACGCCCACGGCCTACCGAGCGCAGCGTGCCGTTCAGGTAGTCCTCGAACTCGGCCAGCTTGTTGTCGACGTAGATATCGCATTCACCACGCAGCCGGTCGGCTTCGGCATGGGCCGCGTCGACCAGTCGGGTGGACTCGGCATTGGCTGCCTGCACGACCTCGGTCTGAGCCACCAGGCGCTGCTGCTCCTTGATGCCCTCCTGCACGGCCTTGTCATAGGACGCATTACCGGAATCGACCAGGCGGTCCGCCTCCGCCTTGGCACGGGCGATGGTGCTCTCCTGTTCGCGCTTGGCGTTGGCCACCGTGTGGGCCGCCTCTTCACGTGCCTCGACGACTGTCTGCTCGGCGTGGTTGCGCGCCTCGGCGACCATGCGGTCGGCCTGCGACTTGGCATCCGCCAGCAGTCTGTCGGCCTCGTTGCGGGCATGGCTGAGTGTCTGCTCGGCGTCGGCGTTCGACTTGCCGATCACCGTCTCGTGATGCTCCTTGGCCTCACGCAGCAATGAATCGCGCGCGTCGAGGACATCCTGCGCGTCATCGAGCTCGCCGGGAATGGCGTCCTTGATGTCGTCGATGAGCTCCAGGACGTCACCGCGGGGCACGACGCATCCGGCGGTCATCGGAACGCCGCGCGCTTCTTCCACAATGGCGCCCAGTTCGTCGAGCGCTTCAAATACTCGGTACACGGCTACACCCTTCACGCGAGTTTCTACTGTTACCAGTGTGCCTGGTGTGACTGCTGTGACCGTGCTAGCTGACCGGTGTGTCGGCTATTTCTGCGCGGCCTCTTTTCTATTGTGCCTGGCCATGCAATTTCCCGAGAAGTCGTTGATGAACAGCAGGGGGCAGCAACGCTGAGACATCTCCCCCGTAGGTCGCCACCTCCTTCGCAAGCGAGGACGAGACGAACGAATATGCGGGGGCGGTAGCGACAAAGAAGGTGTCCACCCCCGCGATGTGCTTGTTCATCTGGGCCATCTGGAGTTCGTATTCGAAGTCGGTGCCGGTACGCAGCCCCTTGACGATCGCATTGAACCCGCGCTCTCTGACGAAGTCCACCAGCAGACCCTGCCCCGATTCGACGCGCAGATTGGGCAGGTCGGCGGCGACCTCGCGGATCATCTCGATGCGCTCGTCGGTGGTGAACATGCCCGCTTTGTTGGGATTGACCAGCACCGCGACGATGACCTCGTCGAACTGCGCCGCGGCTCGTTCGAAGACATCCAGATGCCCGAGGGTTACCGGATCGAACGAGCCGGGGCAGACGGCTCCCGTCATGCGGATGATTTAGTGGCCGAGCGAATGCCGATGCCGCTTCCGATTTGCAGCACACCGATCACGATGAGCCAGATGCCGACGACGAGGGTGAGGGTGACGATCGAGCTGATCGGGTAGACGATGAGCACGATGCCCGCGATCGTCGAGATGATGCCGCTGAAGATCTGCCAGCCACGCCCTGGGAGGTCCTTGTCACCGATGGCGGTGATAGTGCCCGCGATGCCTTGGGCAATCCAGCCGACGCCGATCCAGATGGCCAGCAGCAGAATCGAATTCAGCTCGTCTTTGAAGCACAGCACACCGAGGACGAACGAAATCGCACCAGTGAGGAACAACAGCACCCGCATGCCGGCCGATGACACCGGCAGCGTGAAGGCGAAGACGACCTGAGCGATACCGGATATCAATAGATACGCGCCGAACGCGTATGCGGCGACGAGCACGGTGACTTGAGGCCATATCAGGACCACGGCCCCCACGATTACCGCCAAAACTCCTGATACCACCGCTGTTTTCCAGAGGTGCTTGACGAGGTCCTGCCCGACATTTGTAGTCATACCCCAAGGGTATTTCCTCGGGAACGGCCGCGGGGACTTATCAGCGGCGATTCGCGCAGTGCGTTACCGACTCACCATGATTCTGTTATCTCCTGGCTGGGCAGGTGAACTCAAGTTCGAATGTGGCGGGTGTGCTCAGGCCTGCGGTTGCGGTGCCGGCAATCTTGTAGGACTGCCCAGACTTGGTCACCGTCGGCTCGGTCGCACCATGCCCCGAGTTGTACATCACCGGGTGACCATCGATAACGCCGAGGGTCAGACTCTGAAGTGTTGGATTGTCACCCGCCGCCAGCGTGGCGGCAATCGCCTCACTATCGCTACCGATATTCACGAAGGTCATATCGGCCGCGGTAACACATTCGACCCGATTCTCCACCGATCTCACGACACCATCGACCACAACACGTGGACCGGCCGCCTGGACGCCACTTGCTGTGGTCGACACCGGCGAGTCGTGCCGCAAGCCTCCGCCCGAGGAACAGCCGACAAGAAACACAACGGCCGACAAGGCGCCACCCACCATCACTATGCCGCCGTCACGCATGTGCGCTCTCCCGTCCACCCCGGTCCATGGTCCGATCCAGACTAGTTCGGCCGCTGCACTAATCCCACCAGAAACTCCACGTTCGCGCGCCGGTGATTCCCCGCGCGTAGGCACTCAACGTGCCCACGCCCTGATCGATGTTGTCGGAGCAGAACCCGTAGTGTTCATAGCCAACCGGCACCGACAGATCGGCACCTGGCGGACGCGTCACCTCCACGTCGATGGCATCGAAGTCCACCGTCGTCAGCACCGCCCCAAACCGGTCCTCCCACGATCGAAGAACGGCCGACAGCTCCGCCTCGGAAATGTCGTAATTCACACCGTGAGTCCAACCCAGGGCATTGAGCGCATCGGCCGGACGCGCCGTAGGTACCAGAATCAGCAGCGAGCCCTGCTCCAGTCGATCGGCGGTCACCGGGAGCGCACGCTGGGGCGGCTGAGTGCGCTGCTCCAGCGTGATAGGCGCCACCGGTACGTCGACGGCCGCAGGGTCGGAGTCGGCCGATGAGACCTTTTTGGCAAGAAAGGATTTGGCGTCGACCGCGCCGACGTCGGCGGGATCAGTGAAGTACCGGAGGTCCTCGGGGTCCGACCATGGCCGACGCAGATCCCCACTCAACCCACGGGATGCCAAGGGCCACAGCCCTGTTCGGTCGAATCGGCCCGCCAACCGCAACCAGAGTGACTGGATGTCAACCACCGTGGCATTGCTCACCCAGGCGAGCGAACGGCCTGTCGGACTGACAATCAGGTGCCCTTCGGGCAGCTTGATGCCGTCCACGCTCCACTGAGCGGCATTCTCGGGACGAGGCAGCTGACCCGTGCGCTCGGCATGCACCGGCACCAGAAGTTCGGCGTAAGCGGGCAGATCATGCGCGGGTTCGGGATTTCCCACAATCGCGCGCGTACTCCAGTAGGCCTGTCCGAACAGGTACGACAGGCCGAGCACGAGGACGGCGACGATTGCGCTCAGTGATATCCACCCTTTTGACCCCACCCACGCAGATTAGCTGAGTGACCAGCTTCGCGATTGATCAGCGGCCGGGTTGAAGCCTGCGGCCCGGCAACCTGATTAGCTGGAAGCCACCATCCCGTTCGTCTCATCTATGGGCGCATTTTCTCGCGTGGCGCGACGGGCCCGGTTTTCCCGGAGTGCCTGCTGTGCGGACTCCAGGGTGATGTTGCGTGGATCGATCCCTTCCCGCTCAAAGCCTCTCACCGCAATCGGTAAGTAGAAAAACTTCAGCGGGAGGAGACGCTCGAGAACCGCGTAGCACCGCCGATGCATATCCATAAAGCGGCGCAACATCTCCTCGTCCTCGGGGGTCCACTCTAAATTGAACAGCTCCCGCACATGAGGCGGATAACTGCTGACAACGACCTGTCGTCGCCCCACCAGCCAGGGCCACACAAATTTCTTCATGACCGACGGCCACCACCGCGGCGCCAGGCGGCGCTCCAGAAATTGGTCCAGCATGACCTGAGTTACCTGCGAGTTCACCAAATGGTTATGCTCGATGTTGTCCAGATACCGCTCGAAATCATCGTATGTATCCGGCTGAGGACTATCGTCCACTCCCCATATGCTGTACCACTCCTTGGACTCCTCAAATATCTGCTCCTTCATTGCCCGTGGCATGGACCCGGCAAAGTACAGCTGCTCGATCATTATTATCAAGTGGTAATAGAAGAAGGTGACGTGCGCGAAATAGAAGGTTTCCGCATTCAAAGCATGAAACGTGCCTTCCTGCAGTGCGCCTTTGACGGACTTATGCATATTCCGAGTCTTCAGTCCGTATTTCTTCGCATCTTCCGGAGCGTCGTATACCGAGCCATAAATGTACTCACGGGATCTCTGACGCCGTATCTTGTATATCTTGGCACGTGCGCCGAAAGAACTGTCACCATTGAAAAGAACAGAACCCGCAGTCGCTCTCCCCATCTGCGGCCACGCCCCCGCAATGGGACCCAACACCCCGCTACCGAAATACATCACATCAAGGCGGCCCCAATACTTCCATATCAGGGAACCAGCAGGAATCGGATGCTGACAAAGGTCTTTCCGTGACAAACTGTTGTCGCCGGTAAATTCTTTCACCCTGACGTCTTCCGGAATCACCAGCTCTGGATCATATGTTGTCTGCATGATCTTCTTGAATGCCTTGATACCCCGGACCACCACGTCAAACTCCTTGCGTTGCCGACACCCACTACTTGGTTAACCTCAGCGCCCGGCCGTTCACACACCCAGCCTCGGATAGCTGCTCGGCTACCCCCATCACATGACCACCGCCATCTTGACTGTGACTCACTTCGCATGGGAAAGCGATGATGCTCCCGGCGGCACCCAAAATCAAGGGAGGTACGGATGGTTTCGGAGCAGGCCGAATCAAAGAGCGTACGAATGGTTGTTAAACGGCTCGATGGGGGAATCAGAATGGTCGGCGATGACGCGGATCGCGCCGCTGCTGGAATTGCGCTCAGCGATACCCGCGCTTTTGACGCCGCCCCCGCAGATTAGCTGAGCGACTAATTCCCGGGTTGATCGACGGCCGGGGCCTGATCGTCCGCAGGCGGAGTAGCGGGGCACTTGCCGGTGCCGACGGGGTGCTGGTTCTGCATCGACGCCAGCGTGCTGTCCGGGATGACCCCGGCGAACCTGTCCGTCACGGACTTCAGCAGCCCGCCGGACCCACACATCTCGTTGAGCGGTGATACCGGGCTGGTAGGTGACAACACGGGACCATCCGTCGACAGCGGACCACCCGCCGCCGTCAAAGGGCCGTTAGCCGATAACGGGCCATTGGGAGAGAGCAACGGCCCGTCCGCGGAAAGCGGACCACCCGCCGCTCCCAGGCCGGCGACCGGCGCTGGCAGCCCAGCCGAGAGCGCGTCGCTGGCCACCGATGGGCCCACCGCAGTCTTCGCACCTCCCGGCAGCAGGCTTGCCACGGGCGACGACGGCGCGGGCGGTGCCGGCGCATCCCCATCATCGGCCAGAGCGAGACCGGCAGCAGCAACCGATACCGCGCCAGAAGTCACGGCCACCACTACCGCTTTACACCACATGACCAGCAGCCTAAGCGCCATTTAGCCGATGTGCTGGCTGAGCCAGATGGTGAGGCGCTGCCAGGCATCCGCTGCCGCGCCAGGGTTGTAGCGCGGGCCACTGTCGTTGAAGAAGGCATGGTCGGCGCCGGGTTCCACGACGATCTCGTGAACCAAGCCCGCCCGCTGTAACGCCGCGGCCGCCTGGTCCCTCGACGAGGTGACCCGCTTGTCGAGCTCACCGTAGAAGGCGAGAACGGCCGCCTTCGACCGCGAAAAGTCCGGAGCATCAGGAAGCGGACCATAGAACGGGACAACCGCTCCGAGCCTCGGCTCCCCCGATGCTAAGAGCTGCCAGATCAGGCCACCACCGAAGCAGAATCCCACCGCGCCGGCGGGCTTGTCGGGCACGCGGCGCAGAATTTCGTCCACGCCGGACTTCAGATCCGCGACGAAACGTTCCGGCGCGATCTCGCCCAGTGCTCCTGTCGCCTCGGCCGGGTCCTTGAACGTCGAGGTGCCGCCCTCCTCCGACAGCAGGTCAATGGCCAGCGACGAATATCCGACGCCCGCAAGCCGTCCCGCGACGGAACCAACCCAATCATTGAGGCCCTTGTTCTCATGGATAACCAGCACCGAGCCGCGCGCCCGCGCCGCCGGTGCCCATGCCCCCTGGAGCGTGCCGTGGGGTCCGCTCCAGGTAATCGGCTCCGTCGCGACCGCCTTGTCCTTACCCGGAGGCGACGGTGTGGACGCTGACGTCGGAGCGGCGACAGGTTTGTCGTCGCTGCCGCAGGCCGCGATGAGTGCGCTGGCGGCGGCGGTGCCGACGCCCAGGAGTGCCAGCCGGCGTATGGCCTCACGGCGCGTCAGCAGTCCCTCGACATGGTCAGTGGCGATCTCTTCGACGATGTACCGCTGCAGCGGGGTCATGACCAGAAGTGTGCGCCCGATAGGTAAACGCGCGCTGTGGATTACCTGGACGGTTACAGAGATCCCAGCTCTAACCGCGTTCCCCCGTACTTACGGGAGGACACCTCCCAACCATCCGGCCACACCGCCTCCGGGCCCGACGCGTCACGCTCGAGCACCACAAGAGCCTCGTCGTTGACCCAATGATCGGTCAGGCGTGACAACAGAGCCGAAACCTCCTCGGCAGAAACCGAATACGGTGGATCAGCAAGGACCAGATCGTAGGCACGGTTGGGCGATGTCGACAGGAACGCCGATACCGCAGACTGCCGCAGCTCAGTACCGGGCAGGCCCACCGTCGCGATATTGGCCGAGATCACCTTCGATGCGGCGGCGTTCGACTCCACGAACGTCACGTGTTCCGCACCGCGTGAGAGCGCCTCAAGGCCCAGCGCACCGGAGCCTGCGAACAGATCAAGGACCGCGATCCCGTCGAAGTCCAAGCGCGCCTGCAGCATGCTGAACAGCGCCTCCCGCACCCGATCCGTGGTGGGCCGGGTTCCCTTAGGCGGCACCGCGATCCGGCGTCCGCCCGCGGCACCGGCAATGATCCGGGTCAGCTGATCACCACCAGCAGATCCCCACCCTCGACCTGAGAGGTCTCGGTCAACGCCACCCGCGCCACGGTTCCCGCCTTGGGCGCGGTGATGGAGGCCTCCATCTTCATGGCCTCGATGGTGCCAATGGTCTCCCCCGCAGTAACCTCCTGGCCCGACACCACATTGAGCGTCACCACGCCCGCGAAGGGCGCGGGCACATGATCGGCATTGGTCCGGTCGGCCTTCTCCGCACTGGCCACTGCGCTGTCGATGCTCCGGTCACGCACCTGCACGGGGCGTAGCTGACCATTGAGGATGCACATGACGGTCCGCATACCGCGCTCGTCGGCATCCGAGATCGCCTCGATCCCGATGAGCAGCTCGACGCCCTTCTCCAGCTTGACGCGGTGCTCCTCCCCGTACCGCAGGCCGTAGAAGAATTGGTTGGCCGAAAGCCGTGACGTGTCGCCGTACTGCTCGCGGTGGGCCAGGAATTCCTTGGTCGGACCGGGGAACAGCAGGCGGTTCAACGCTGCCCGCCGCGTCGCGCTGTCGCCATCGAGCTGTGCCGCGTCATCGGGCGTGAGCTCGACCTCCGCACGCGCGGGACCGCGACCTTCGAGTGCGCGCGTTCGGAACGGCTCGGGCCAGCCGCCGGGCGGGTCACCCAGCTCCCCGCGCAGGAATCCGATCACCGACTCCGGGATATCGAAACGACCAGGATCCGAGGAAAATTCGTCGGCACTCACACCCGTACCCACCAACGCCAGGGCCAGGTCGCCGACCACCTTCGAGGACGGGGTCACCTTGACCAGACGTCCGAGCATCCGATCGGCGGCGGCATAACGTGCCTCGATCTCCTCGAACTGGTCCCCCAGGCCCAACGCGATCGCCTGCTGGCGCAGGTTCGACAGCTGCCCACCGGGGATCTCGTGTGTGTACACCCGGCCCGTCGGTGACGGGAGCCCTGATTCGAAGGGGGCGTATACCTTTCGCAGCGCTTCCCAGTACGGCTCCAGATCGCACACCGCGGTCAGTGACACTCCGGTGTCGTACTCGCTGTGCGCGGCCGCTGCCACGATCGCCGACAACGACGGCTGGCTGGTGGTTCCGGCCATGGGTGCCGCAGCGCCGTCCACCGCGTCGGCCCCGGCCTGCCAGGCCGCCAGGTAGGTCGCCAGCTGCCCACCCGCGGTGTCATGGGTGTGCACATGCACCGGCAGGTCGAACCGGGAGCGCAGTGCCGTCACCAGAGTCGCCGCCGCGGGCGGACGCAACAGGCCCGCCATGTCCTTGATCGCGAGCACATGTGCACCCGCGTCGACAATCTGCTCGGCAAGCTTGAGGTAGTAGTCCAACGTGTACAGGTTCTCGCCGGGGCTGGACAGATCGCCGGTGTAACACATGGCGACCTCGGCGACCGAGCCGCCGACCTCACGCACGGCGTCAATTGCGGGGCGCATCGCCTCGATATTGTTGAGCGCGTCGAAGATTCGGTAGATGTCTACCCCGGTCGCGGTCGCCTCGCGAATGAACGCCTTGGTCACCGTCTCCGGATACGGCGTGTATCCCACAGTGTTTCGGCCACGCAGCAACATCTGCAGGCAGATGTTCGGGACGGCTTCACGCAGCTCGGCAAGCCGCTCCCACGGATCTTCCTTCAGAAAACGAAGCGCCACATCGTAAGTCGCGCCACCCCAGGCCTCGATCGAGAGCAACTCGGGAGTAAGCCGCGCCACGTACGGCGCGACCGCGAGCAGGCCGGTAGTGCGCACTCGAGTGGCCAACAGCGACTGGTGCGCGTCACGGAAGGTGGTGTCGGTCAGACCGACCGCCTTCTGCTCCCGCAGCGCCTTCGCGAATCCCTCGGGCCCCAGCGCCAATAGCCGCTGGCGCGAACCATCCGGCGCCGGTGCCGACAGATCCACCGCCGGCAACTTGTCATGCGGGTACACCTTCGAGGGCTTGGCCCCGTGAGGTTTGTTGACCGTGACATCGGCCAGGTAGTTCAGGATCTTCGTGCCGCGGTCGGCCGAGGATCGCGCCGTCAGCAGCTGCGGGCGCTCCTCGATGAATGAGGTCGTGACATGTCCCGACCGAAAGTCCGGGTCGTCCAGAACCGCCTGGAGGAACGGGATATTCGTGGCGACACCACGGATACGGAACTCGGCGACGGCGCGGCGGGCTCGCGCCACCGCGGTCTGGAAGTCCCGCCCGCGGCAGGTCAGCTTCACCAGCATGGAATCGAAATGCGCGCCCACCTCGGCACCCAGCGTCGTCCCACCATCCAGGCGGATACCCGCACCGCCCGGGCTGCGGTAGGCGGTGATGCGGCCGGTGTCTGGGCGGAACCCGTTGGCCGGATCCTCGGTGGTGATCCGGCATTGCAAGGCGAACCCGCGTGGCGGCGCCAACGTATCCTGATGCAGACCAAGGTCGTCCAGCGTCTCGCCGGAGGCGATGCGCAGCTGACTCGCCACCAGGTCCACGTCGGTGATCTCCTCGGTCACCGTGTGCTCCACCTGAATCCGGGGATTCATCTCGATGAAGACGTGACGACCGCGCTCATCAAGCAGGAATTCGACGGTGCCCGCGCAGCTATACCCGATGTGACGCGCGAAAGCGACAGCGTCCGAACAGATCTGCTCGCGCAGCTCGGCAGGCAGGTTGGGCGCAGGGGCTAGCTCGATGACTTTCTGGTGGCGCCGCTGCACGCTACAGTCACGCTCGTAGAGGTGGATGACGTTGCCCGCGGTGTCCGCGAGGATCTGCACCTCAATGTGCCGAGGATTGATGACGGCCTGTTCCAGAAAGACCGTCGGGTCCCCGAATGCCGACTCCGCTTCCCGGCTGGCCGCCTCGATCGCCTCGCGCAGCTGCTCGCGCTCGGCGACCCGGCGCATGCCGCGGCCACCACCACCGGCGACCGCCTTGACGAATACCGGAAACTCCATCGCCTCGGAGGCCGTCAGCAGCTCCTCGACCGAAGCCGAGGGCTCCGAGGACGCCAGCACCGGCAGCCCGGCCTCACGCGCGGCCGCGATCGCGCGGGCCTTATTACCCGTCAGCTCCAGGACGTCAGCGGGCGGTCCCACAAAGGTGATGCCCGCGCTGGCGCATGCCGCCGCCAGTTCGGGATTCTCCGACAGGAATCCATAACCGGGGTAGATGGCGTCGGCGCCGGCGTTCTTGGCCGCTTTGACCACCTCGGAGACCGACAGGTAGGCGCGGACCGGATGCCCCTTTTCGCCAATCTGGTACGCCTCATCGGCCTTCAGCCGATGACCCGAGTTGCGATCTTCGTAGGGGTAGACAGCGACGGTCGCGGCACCTAGTTCGTAGGCGGCACGAAATGCCCGGATCGCGATCTCACCGCGATTGGCGACAAGAACCTTCGAGAACATAGTCACAGACCGTACCGTGAGGATTCAGCGAACGCGCGTCCGCTGAACTTCACAATTCGGTTCAGACGAGTGTGATCCAGTAATCCCAGAATCGCTCGACAATTGCCAGGATCACCGCGACGTACCAGAAAGCCACCAGCGACCATCGCCATTGGTAGAGGACCCTCGCCCAGCGATGAGATCCCAATGGCCGCAAGGCAATCGATGTACTGACCACCAACAGCGGAATCGTGACCGTCCACACAACCATGCAGTACGGGCACAGCGCACCGATCCGGTACAGACTCTGGAATATCAACCAGTGGACGAAGGCCGCGCCCAGCAGGCTTCCGATGGCCAGACCACCCCAGTACCAGCGTGGCAGCTCCACCTTGGCGACCGCCAGCACGCCCGTCACCAGCACCACCGTGAACGCCACGATGCCGATGAGCGAGTTGGGGAATCCGAAGGCCGAGGCCTGCTCGGTCGTCATCACGGAGCCGCAGGAGATGATCGGGTTCAGGCTGCAGGACGGGACGTACGTCGGGTCGAGCAGGATCTCGATCTTCTCGATGGTCAGAGCCAGCGCGGCGGCCAGCCCGGCGACCCCGGCGGCCAGGACGTACCAGGCGGTCGCGGGGCGGATCGTCACGTCAGGCCCGGAACAGGTCCGGTGATGTCCGTAACGGCCTTGATCAGGTCTGCCGGGGTGGCGTCCCGCCCGAGCTCCCAGTCCTTGCCGTTGATCCGGATGGTCGGTGTGGCCTGGATGTTGAGCTTCGGGCCGAGCTCCTTGACCATGTTGATGTACTTCTTGTCCTTGATGCACTTGGATACCGCATCGGACGCGCCCACCGCCTTGGCCTGATCGATCAACCACTTGTCGTCGTGCCAGGTCTTGGCGTTGACCTCATCGGGCTGCTTGTTCGGGTCATAGAGCACGGAGTGGAACTTGAGGAACAGCTCGTCGGACTGGTCGGCCACACAGTAGGCCGCCGCCGAAGCCCGCGACGAATAGTCGCGTTTGAGCCGGGGCACATCCAGGATCCCCACCATGTTGTAGTCGGCACGCACCGCGCCGGTATCAATGAGCTTCTTGACGGTGGGCCCGAATTCCTGTTCGAACATGGCGCACGCCGGGCAGATCGGATCCTCGATCAGAGTCAGGACGACCTTGGGGTCGGTGGTTCCCTCTTTGGTGATGAGTTTGGCCGGCCCCGGTGTGACCACCTCGACCGCCTTGACCTCACCCGCGGGCGGAGCGGGCGGCCCCGGGTCCTTCTTGTTCTTGATGACGATGAAACCCACCAGCCCCGCGGCGAACAACACGACGATCGCCGTGAGCGCGATTTGGATCAGCTGGCTTCGGCGCTGCTCCGACTTCTTGAGGTCGTAGCTGGGGGGTTGCTTCGGTTTGGCCACGCGCACAGCCTACCGGGCAGAAATTAGCGAGACAGGTGTGCGCGCAGCGCCGAGGTCAGCTCGTCCACGGCCGCCGCCGGAGCGCCGCGCAGCCGGGCCATGTTGTAGAAGCCGTGAATCAGCGACCCCTGTACCCGCAGGTCCACCGGCACTCCGGCGGCCCGCAGCTTCTCCGCATACTCGTTGCCTTCATCGCGCAGCGGGTCGAAGCCCGCGGTCGTGATGAGTGCCGGGGGCAATCCCGCCAGGTCCGCGGCCAGAATCGGTGACACTTGGGGGTCGGACTTGTCGACATCGGACCCGTCGAAGTAGTGACCTTCGAACATGTCCATGGCCGCCTTGGTAAGGAAGAAGCCCTCGGCGAAGAGATCGCGCGACGGCCGCCGCACGGTGAAGTCGACGGCCGGATAGATCAGGAACTGCAGCAGCGGCAGTTGTGCACCGGTGTCGCGCGCCTGCTGCGACACAACGGCGGCGAGGTTGCCGCCCGCACTGTCACCGCCCACCGCAACCCTGTCGGGTGTGGCGCCGAGTTCACCGGCATGCTCAACGGCCCAGAGATAGGCGGCCAGGCAATCCTCGATCGCGGCAGGTGCCGGATGTTCGGGGGCCAGCCGATAGTCCACCGACAGCACCGGGACGCCGGCATCACGACAGGTCTGTCGACAGGCCTGGTCGTGTGTCTCCAGATCGCCGATCACCCAGCCGCCGCCGTGGAAGAACACCAGCACCGCACCGGTGTTCTCGACCACCGGCCGGTAGTGCCGGACCGGGATGGGGCCGGCAGGCCCGGGAATGGAGAAATTGCGTACCTGCCCGACGGGGGTGCTGAACGACAGCAGCGCCGACTGCTTCCGGATGTTGGCGCGACTCTCCTCAACGTCCTCGCCCTTGGTGATCTCGCCCTCTCCCATCAGTTCCATTCCGCGCAGCAACAGCTGAGTAGACGGATCGAGGATGTTGCCGTCGATGATCACCTGGCGACCGGCCATCGCTCGTCGAATCGCGAGGGGAATGTGCGGTGTCGCGGCGGTGCTGACACGCAGGGCGAGGTCGCGTAAAGGGCTCACGACGTAACCGTAGCGAGTACTCCTAGGCTGCCGGTATGGATATCGGCATTGCCCTGCCCTTCATGTGCCGGCAGTACACCCGCGAGTCGACCATCACCTGGGCCCGCCGCGCCGAGGAGGGAGGGTTCTCCACGATCTCCTCCGGTGAGCGGATCTCGTATCACAACCAGGAGATGTGGGTGACGCTCGCGGCAGCGGCGGCGGTCACCGAACGCATCCGGATACTCGCGAATGTCTCTGTGCTGCCGGCGCATCCGGTGCCGCTGGTCGCGAAACAAGCCGCGACGCTGGATGTGCTGTCCGAGGGCCGGTTCACCCTGGGGGTGGGTGTTGGCGGCCGCGAACACGACTACCGATCGTTGGACGCGTCCTTCGACCGACGCCACCAGCGCCTCGATGACCAAGTCGCCGAGCTGCGGCGGCTCTGGCGGGGTGAGCCTCCGTTCGAAGGTGCCGACCCAGTGGGCCCCGCACCTGTTCAGGCCGGCGGCCCTCCCATCGTCGCCGCCGCGATCGGTCCGAAATCGCTGGCCCGCGCGGCACAATGGGCTGACGGCATCACCGGCTTCAGCGTTTCCGGGGCACCCTCCGAGCTTGCCTACTCCGCCGGGGCCGCACGCGCGGCATGGCAGCAGGCTGGGCATGCCGAACCGCCGCTGCTGTCGAGCGGGTGTTTCTACACGCTGGGGATTCCCGACGCCCAGTCCGAACTCAAACAGTTCACCAGCGACTACCTCGCCATCTTCGGACCGCAGATAGCCGAGAATGTTCCGAAGACGTTGACCAACTTCGATGCCGACGCGCTGAACCGCACCCTCGACGGAGCCGAGGAGGCCGGGCTCGATGAATTCATCCTCGTGCCGGGGGCGTCCGATATCGCGGTGATCGAGGCGACCGTCGAACTCATCCAGACGCGCTGACCCCGGGTGAGTTGATCGCCCACGCCGCGGGCATTTCCCTCTGCCCGGCAATCGGTGGCAAGCCGGGACGTAGCAGCGAAAGGTCCTCGAACAGTGTGTGATTCAGATGCCGCCCGAGGAACTTGTCCGCGAGGAAATGACTTCTCCTCTGAAGTTCGCGGTGCAGCGAGGACCCCGCACCAATGAGACAATGGTGTATCATTTGAGCCGACTATGGCGCATGCATGGGCGGGTCACGCCCGTTTAAGGAGTTGTTGTGGTGTCCATGAATTTTGACCGGAGATGGGGCGCAGTTGCCGGAGTGCTGATGTTGGCCGGAGCACTGGCGGGGTGTTCCTCGCCTCAATCATCACCGGAGCGGGCACACATGAATTTCCAGGTGAGTACGGATTCTCAGGGCACTTACGAAGTACCGTCCCCCTTACCCGAAGGCAATCGTGGCGATCTGATTGCCTCGGCCGACCAGGGATCGGACGTGGGCTTAAGGGCGTCGAGTCGGGTAACCCTTCTCTATCGCTCAGTGAATTCACGGGGACAGGATGTAGTTGTCAGCGGCGTTTTACTGATTCCACACGGAGAAGTACCCGCCGGCGGCTGGCCACTGATTTCCTGGGCGCACGGAACAGTGGGTATCGCGGACCGTTGCGCCCCCTCCCACTCCCCCACGATGGGTGGCGAATTTAACGGGGAGTACGTGAAGTCACTATTGAATGCCGGCTACGCAGTCGCGGCCACCGACTATATCGGCTTAGGCACCCCCGGCGATCACACCTACATGGGTGCCATCGACCAAGGTAATGCCGTGGCCGATATCGTCCCGGCCGTCCGCCAAATCAACCCCCATTTGTCCGAGAATTGGTTCGTCATCGGACACTCGCAAGGTGGGGCGGCAGCACTGTCCGCCACACGTGCAGGCGTCAAGGGTCAGCAGCCCAGCGGCCTTAAGGCCGTGATTGCGATCGGTCCAGGCAACTCGGCGGAGAGTGCGCTTCAGGCGGTGATCGACGGGACGGACACAGACCCATTCGCTCCCGCCCTGGACCTCTTTGTTTTGATCGGGGCCGCCGCCGCCGATCAAAACATACATCTGGAAGAGATTTTGTCTCCACAAGGACAGAAAATCATGGACGAGGTGCGAAACAATACGTGTCTAGCTGACCTACTGAATAACACAAGAAATCTGCCCGGAGCCGATATCTTTCTTCATGATTCTCAAACCATTGCAGAGTTAAGCCAACGCCTAAAAATATATGGAAATCCGGACAACGGACCTACTAATGGTCCTGTATTAATCATTACCGGAGATGCCGACACTATCGTCCCCACGGCCGGCACACTCAAACTTATCGATAGTCTCCGCCAACAAGGGTCGGAAATTGAGGACCTTGTCTTACCCGGACAGGGCCACATAGAACCCCTCTACGATTCCTTCTGTGAACAACAACAGTTTCTAGCAGCCCATGGCGGTCCGCCGGCACCACCAACCTGCCCAAAACGCTAAACAGGCCTGAGGCTATGTGGACGTGCTCAGAGTGGTTGCCAGTGGTAAGCGAAATCGATAGGCGGCACAGCCAGTATCGCCCACTGACGCCTCAGGGAGTGTTCACCCCATGCAGCATCAGACTGGCGATCATGTGGGAGAAATCTCGGCGGGCGACCCTTCCAGTCTGGATGGCCCAGGCCGCGCCGGTGACCAGGCTGAAGAAGACTTCGGTAAGCCACACCGCCGTCAAATCGGTACGGAACTGGCCGGTTTTTTGCCCTCGCGCAAACAGCGCGGTGATCTGACCCTCAACACCTGAAAAGCCTTCAAGAGTCTCGGGAAGGTCCAGATTCTGATACTGGGCATATATGAGAACCAGTTGGTCTGCTATCGGCTCACAGGCCCCGACCAGCCGCTCCAAGGCGTCGGTCGCCGAGTCCTCGGTCAACCGCGCTCCGGCCAACGCCGACTCCATACTGGTCACCGCCAGCACGGTCAATGCTTCTATCAATGCGGCTCGGCCCACAAAATGTCGATGAAGCGTCGCGCGGCTCACTCCCACCGCCGCCGCGATCTCATCCATGGTCGCCGCCGGCTGTCTACCCAAGAAGACAGCCGCCGCATGCAACAAGCTGTCACGGCTCACAGCCATTTGCCCTCCCGGTTGCTCCGCGAATAGCGGTATCTCATATGCGACATAATCGTCTCATATTCGGCAGGGTTGACTTGGCGTGCTGACACTGGACCCGACCGAACGACGACGGACCCGAAGCAGTACAGGCTCGACGCGTTAATTGATCCTCGCGCCAGGGGCGTCCGATATCGCAGTGATCGAGGAGACGATCGAACTCATCGAGAAGCGCTAGCCAACTCCGCCGTCGAGGCGATCTGCCGGGCTGCGAAGTCAGCGGCCTGGTTGGTCATCCCGTTGTCTCCGTAGGAGCCGTGCGCGGTGTTGTCGTTGCCGTCCGGGGAGCAAATCGGATCCTCGGGGTTGCACATGTCGACAGTCTTGTCCGCGTAGAGGTGCCCAATGTTGATGGGAGGGGCCGTGTTGTCGATACGCTGCAGGAATCCGGTGGACGGCTTGCCGAACAGCGCCACCGCCGCGACGTGGTCGGCCACCTCGGGTGGCATCGGCCCGGTGATCCCCTCTGGCAGCTCGAAGCCCGGGGGCACCGCGTCCGCCGTGGTGTAGGCCACCACTGCCGCACCCTGCGAGAAGCCACCCAGCACGATCTTGGTGTTGGGGCACCGCGCCGCAACATCCTTAACCCGGTTGCTGGCGTCGATGACACCGTCAGCCGCGGTCGCAAAGGCCAGGGACGCGGGGTACTCGACGGGATAGACCTCCACCGACTTGCCCTTGGTGCGCGCACGCAGCGCGCTGACGAATGCCTCTCCGGTGCCGCCGACGCCCGGAGGCTCGAAAGTGCCTCTCGCAAAGACAATCTCAACATCGGGACATGCCGCAGCAGCGGCTGACGGTATGCCAACGGGCGAACTAAACAGGGCGCACATGACCACAATGGCAAGTAACCAGCCCCACCGAACTCTCTTCATCAATGACCACCACCTGTTCGGGCTTCCGTTCCTGTCTATCACAGATTCAACGGTTGTGGACAGGTCTGCGCCGCCTCGCGGATGGTTTAGGCCGATCGCTCGTCGATCGAAAGATGGTATCCACGAACCACTTCCGCGAGACCCGACCCAGTCAGACCATATTCAGTGAAAATGATGTTGAGCGTCCTTTGCCCGGCGCCAATAGGCTTTCACCAGGGCCACCATAAGCGTTGAACGCCTGTCGAAACTAGGGATAGCGGCGTGAGCAACATGCCGGCAACGGCGCGCATTACTCCGTAACGGCGCGCGCTGCCCTCAACACTGGGACGAAGTAGGTGACGGCGAAATTCCTTGCCTCGTCATCCGTCTCCGCGCGAAGAACCTTCGACGGAGCCAGCAAAAGAGTCGCGGTAATCCGCATGATGAGTTCGGCAGCCTGCTTAGCGCCCGCTTCGGAATACCCGTCCCCCATCAACCGCATGGCGAGAACGGAAAGTGCCACCTGGTAGTTGCCGTGTTCGGTCTCAAACAGTCTCAGCGACATTGATTCGGCCTCATATTCCTTGAGAGCCGCAACCACCGGATTCACCCGACACTCGCGCATTCCAGTAACGAACACCTCGACAACCTGGTCCTCGACCTTGTCCCCCAGATCCAGTAATGGCGCCAATTGGAGAAAGAACTGAAGCACCTCACGACCGACGACAGACGACACCATGTCGTCTTTGTCGCCACACCGGCGGTTCAGAGTCTGTCGAGAAACCTTGGCCCGCTTAGCAATATCCGCCACAGCTGCCCGACGGAAACCGTGCGCGACGAACTCAGCACGCGCGGCATCAAGAAGCCGCTCTCGCTCGTCATCCTCCGGGGCTACTTGCCCAGAAGACCACTGCGACCACATCGCGCCTAGATCCACAGTCGACAATGTTACCTCTTGACGTAGAGACATTGTTACATCTAAAGTCCAATGTCTCATGCTAGAACAACTCTTCTCCGTCACCGTCGACGACGGCGTCTGCATGGGAGCCGGCTATTGCTACCGCTCCTATCCGCAACTGTTTATGGAGAACGCCGACGGCACGAGCGTCGCGACCGGGACGACCAGTGACGAATTACTTGACGACGCAACTAAAGCCAGCCAGATCTGCCCCTCGGGGGCCATTGAGATCCACCGCGGAAAGGACTGATGTTGACCACTGCTGCGACCCATTGCCCGCCACACCGCCGCAACGACGATGCTGGAACGGTCGACCACGCACCTCGGGCGGTGACGTCACCTCGGTGGACCGCTGGCCGTCGCGCGGTGATCGCATCCTTGAAAGACGATCCGTTCTGGCCCACCCGCAAGCCACTCCGTGCATCCTTCAGCTTGCTCACCGGTCGCGGCCGCGACCGACCAATTCCACCAGGTCCCATCGGATTGCCCTTCATAGGCTCCGCGATTCCTATGGCGCGCAACCCGTACAAATTCCTACAGGACTGCCATCGCAGATATGGGGACATCTATCGGGTGCCGCTACCCATACATCCTTTGATCCTGGCCAACCACCCCGACCTGGTGAGCGAGTTTATGGAGGACACCGAACTCAAATACAGCATGTCCGCTCCACTCCAAGGCCAGCGAATTCACAAGGCAGTAACGAGCGTGGGCTGTCCAGTCCAGGTCCTCGAGGGCCAGGCACTTCGCGACAGACGGAAAAAACTCATGCCCATGTTCGGCAAGAAACACCTCGCGGTGGTGTCGGACAAGTTCGTCGAGGTGTTCTCCGACCGCATCGACCGATGGCTCGCACTCGCTGGTACCGACCAGGAGGTGAACCTTCAAGCTGAGTTGCCGAAGGTCGTGCTCCCGGCATTCATGTACGCCATGTTCTCGACGAGACTGTCCGATGAAGAAGTCCTGCATGCCGATACCGCGACCCGATCGGTGATGCGCGCCATCGCCTCTGGATTGTTTCTGGCGACGCCGCCGAACATCTTCCCGCTACGCGGCAAGGAAAATCTGACGGTCTCCGGGGTTCATCTCGTGCGAACCATCCGCAAGATGATCCGGGACCGACGTGCCAATCCCACCGATGATGCGGACCTGCTCAACATATTGCTCGCCGGACGCAACGACCCCAGCAACCCGCTTACCGAAGTCGACGTGTACTCGGAGATCATGTCGGCGATCGGTGGCGGTTACGAAACGATCGTCGCATCGATGTCATGGACGCTGGCACTGCTGCTGCAGCATCCGGAACATCTGGAGCGTCTCTATGACGAGATCGCGGTTCTTGGCGGCAGCGTGCCGACGCCCGACGATCTACCCAGGTTGCCCTGGGCACGCGCATGTTTCGACGAGGGACAACGGCTCCAGGGCGCCCCGATCAACCCGAGATACGCGATGGAGGACACCGAGCTCGGGGGCTACCCCATCCCCAAATACACCTTGGTAGCAAGCTCGTTATACGTGGTTCACCGCGATCCGCGGTGGTGGGGCGAGAACGCCGAAGTGTATGACCCGATGCAATTCTTCGATCAAGACCGGGTCAATGCGCGTCCACGTCTGGCATTCCAGGCCTTCGGCGCCGGACCACACCACTGTATGGGCACTGGTATGGCCTACATGATGGCTCAGTATTTGTTGGCGATCATCTTCCAGCGCTATCGCTTGCACTTGCGGCCAGGGTGGCAACCCCAACAATTCTTCAGCTTATCGACGCTAGTCAAAGGTGGCGTGCCCGCCACCATCACCAAAGCGTAAACACCTCACACACAAGCCATCACAGGAAGGAACGCCGTGACCAACACCGAGTTGAGGAACCAGGATTCGTACCGTTCGGACTGGGGCATAAAGGCTCCCCCCGGCCGGGTTCACGCGCCGGTCGCCGAATCCGAAGCACTCGTCGAGCCATTCCTGCGTCGTTGCAAAGAGCAGGAAGACATGTACGTCGCCGCCGGCTTCCCGCTGGAAGGGATTGCAGAGTTCTGGTGCAAGTGGTTCGCAGCCTGGAACGACGACTCCCCCGAAGCACTCGAGGACTGCTGGGCCGAGGACCTGGTGTGGACCATGTCCAACACAGGCCAACTGGAATTTCACGGCCGCAGCTACACCGGAGACTTCGCGCGATTCGGGTATCTGTTCACACGAGAACTCGGCTTTTATCCGTGGGACGGAACAGACACTCACCTGCCCTATTACGACTTCTTCAACGGTCAGGTACGGGCGGCTTTTCCGTACTCAGGATCTACACGGTTCTTCTGGAGCAGCACAATCCCGTGGCCGCGCAAGCCGGTTCGCGGCTGTGGTGTCGACAGGTACATCCTCCGCAAGGAGGACGGAGAATGGCGGATCGCGCGGATCGATACCGATCAGGACTTCCTGGCCGCCCTCATGCAGATGCTGCCATTCGCCACCGGAACCACAAAGCTCATAGCGTGGCTTACCCGCACTCTCCCGGTCGTGGGACGCAGGTTGGGGATTTACGACAGGGAATCTCTCTACAGCCGGGAATACGCGGCAAGCCGAGCGGCGCGAGTGCTGCCCAAGGGGTGATCACGACGGCGTCCCACATTCGTCAATGCGGACAGGTGTGCGCCGCCTCACGGATGGTTCTGGCCGATCGCTCATCGAGTGAAAGATGATATCCACGAACCACTTCCGCGAACTGCATGGAGTATTGACACCAGAACACCTTGTTCGGCGGCATCCATCCCGAAGGCCCCGCATCGCCCTTGTCCTTGTTCGCTTGCCCTTGCACAGCGATGAGATTGGCGGGATCATTGGCAAAGCGCCAGCGCATCGAAGGTTGCCACTCGCGTGCGCCCATGTCCCACGCGTACGCCAACGGAACGATGTGATCGATCTGGACTGCTTCGCCGCTTTTCGGCCCGCGAGCAAAGGCCACCAACGCTCCCGTGTAGGGATCGTGCAGCATCCCGGCACCCACCGCACTGGGACATCTGTGCGTGAACACGAAGCTCTTATCGGTCAGGTCGCGGTTCAGGATGTCGTTGCGCGTGTCGCAACCATTGCGTCCACCGGGAGCGTCGGTGTCATCGGACCAGGCATCGCCGAACTCGGCACGCTGATAGTCCTTGCCTCGCACCCGCTTGGGTATCACCATCACCCCGGCTAGCGGATCTTGGCCGGGAGCCAGAGTCGGAATGTTCGATTGCCCAGCAACGACATTGGCACGTTGCAGCCGGTACCGGGCCGAAACCTGGTATGCCACCACCACCGCGATCGCCGCAGCGATCGCGACAATGAGCACGGTGCGGTTCCTCACGATTTGTCCAGGTACTCGATCTGATCGGCGATCAGGAAGCGTCGCGCCATACCTGCCAGCGCCGGTTGTCGCGTCAGCGCGGGATCCTCGGCGCAAGCCCGTACCGCCATGTCTCTGGCGGTCTCGATCATGTCGCGGTGATCCATCAGCGAAAGCAGCCGTAGATTCACCGCGCGGCCGGACTGGTCGCGACCCAGGACATCGCCCTCGCGTCGCTCCTCCAGGTCCAGCTCGGCCAGGGTGAACCCGTCCAGGGTGTCCTGCACCGCACGTAATCGCCGTCCTGCCGAACCCGCAGGGCTGCTAGGACTTACCAAGAGGCATAAACCCTTGTTGCCACCGCGGCCCACGCGACCACGCAGCTGATGCAGCTGGCTGATGCCGAATCGATCCGCATCCATGATCAGCATCACAGTGGCATTGGGAACGTCCACGCCCACTTCGATCACGGTGGTACACACCAGAACATCGATCTCACCCGCGTTTAACGCCGTCATCACGGCATCCTTCTGCTCCGACGGCAGCCGACCGTGCAGCAGTCCAATGCGCAGCCCCGGCAGCAGTGAACCGCGGATGGTTTCGTACAAGTCGGTGACGGGCACCGGCGGCGGGCGCTTCTCTTCTGCATCCTCAGGGCCGGAATCTTTGTCGTCCGGGTCGATCCGCGAGGCCACCACGTAGGCCTGCCTGCCCGCGGCCACCTCCTCGGCAATTCGCTCCCAACCGCGCGCTAGCCAGCCCGGCTTCTCGCGGGTGAACACCGCGGTAGTGGTGATGGGCTGGCGCCCACGCGGCAACTCCCGCAATGTCGAGGTCTCCAGATCGCCGAACACCGTGAGCGCCACCGTGCGCGGGATCGGAGTCGCCGTCATCACCAGCAAGTGCGGCACGATGCCGTCGGGGGCCTTGGCCCGCAACCGATCCCGCTGCTCAACGCCGAACCGGTGCTGCTCGTCGACCACCACCAGACCCAGATTGTGGAAATCCACCGAGTCCTGCAACAACGCATGGGTCCCGATGACGATGCCGGCAAGTCCGGTCGCGACATCGGCCTTGACCTGTTTCTTGAGCGCCGGCGACATCGATCCGGTGAGCAGCGCGATGCTGGTCGCGTCGTCGGGAGCTCCCAGTTCGCCTGCGGTGGCTAAAGATCCGAGCATCGCGCGCAACGACCGGGCGTGCTGAACGGCCAGCACCTCGGTGGGAGCCAAGAGTGCGCACTGATAACCGGCATCGATGGCCTGCATCATCGCGAGCAGCGCGACGACGGTCTTACCGGAACCCACCTCTCCTTGCAGCAGCCGGTTCATCGGCTTGACCCCGGCAAGGTCCTCCCCGATTTCGGCGACAACCTGCTGCTGTCCCTCGGTGAGCTCGAAGGGCAGCTGGCGCTGTAGATCCTCACGTAGCTTCCCTGCGGTGAGCGGCATGGACGGACCCGCCGATCCGATGTCACTGCCGCGCCGTATGGCCAGCGCGAGTTGCAGACCCAGCGCCTCATCGAACGCCAGGCGCCTGCGCGCCTGCTTTTGTTCTGAGGAGTCCTCCGACATGTGGATCTTGCGCAGGGCTTCGTCCAGGGACATCAGGTTGTGCTCTGCCAGCACGGCTTCCGGCAGCGCCTCGGGCACCGGATCAAGCTGGGCAAGCACCTGGTCGATGCACCGGTAGATGTCCCAGCTTTCCAGGTTCTTGGTTGCGGGATAGATCGGAAACACGTTGCGCTCGAACGCCGAGATGGCCGTAGACGCATCGCGCGCCGTTCCGGCGATACCGCGCAGCGCGGTACTCCCCCGCGTTTCGGTGCTCTCACCGAGCGCGGTTTCCAGCACCAGATAGTCGGGGTGGGTCAGTTGAGGCTTACCCCGGAATTCTCCGACCGCACCCGAGAGCATCACCCGGTTGCCCACCTGCAGATCACGTTTCACCTTGTGCGGATGGAAGAACGTGGCCTGCACGGCATGCGGGGCGCTTCCCAGCATGACCGAGAGAAACTGCCCCTTGCGGTTGCGCATGCTCTTCAGTTCCGCCGAGGTGATGAACCCCACCAGCGTGGTGTGCTCACCGGGTTTGGCGCGTTCACCGTCCTGCTCGTCGCGCAGACTGAAATCGGTGCTGTACCGGCGCGGGTAATGATGAAGCAGGTCTTCGACGGTCAGCAGACCGAACTCAGCGTCGAGAACGTCGGATGCCTTGTGCCCCAAAATATGATCGAGACGATCGGAAAGTTGCGCCATCTATCCCCTGCTATGACCTCTCACTCCACGCCGATGTGCACGACGTCGGTGTGTTGCCCGGTGCGGTAAATCATCACCTCGACACCGCCGTGGTGCGATCGGGTGTGCTCGATCAATGCGTCGGCAAGGGACTCATCCGCCTTGTCCGACAGCAGCACCGTCACGAGCTCTCCACCGGAGGACAGCATGATGCTCACCAAAGCCTTTGTGGCATTGGCGACATCGTGGTTCAGCACGAGCACCTCATCGCCGATGATGCCCATCGCGTCTCCCGGCTCGCAGGTACCGGACCAGGTGAGAGCACGCTCGGTGGCCACCCTGACCAACCCGAACCGGGTAGCGCCCGCTGCCCGCGCCATGGTGTAGCTGTCGTCGACTGCCATGCGCTCCGGGTCATGCACGGCCAGCGCCGCCAGTCCCTGCGCCATGGACGCCGAGGGCAGCGGAATGACCGTAATCCCCCATCCGCGCGCCGCGGCACAGACCGCCACCAGTTCCTCCGGCGACATCAATCCATTAGGCAGCACCATGATCTGGTGCGCGCCGCTGTCGACTACCGCATCCAGGAGACGTTTCGCACTCGCGGGAGGTTCGTCAACGCGCAACACCTGGGCACCCTCGCTGGAGAACAGCGTGGCCGCACCGTCGCCCTCCGCCAGCGCTAACACCCGGCGGTGCCGGTGACGCCCATCGTGATGTCCCCCACCCACATCGCCGCGCAGTGACGAGATCTGGATCGATTGCGGAATACCGAACTTCATCCCGGCCTCGATGGCCGCCCCGGCGTCGTTCACGTGTGCATGTACGGAATACCCCATGTCGCCATCTCCGGCGATGGCGATGGAATCGCCCATCCCGTCGAGTTGCGTTCGTAGATCCGCGATCTGTAGCTCATCACACCCGCACAACAGGTACATCACCTCGAACTCCGGCGGCAGTTCCCGTGGCGGATCCAGATTCAGCCCGCTCGAACCGCGCCCGGGCCCTGCCACCCACACCTGTGACGGCGCGTTCTTGGGTGGCGACGGGCTGTACTCACGGCGCGCGGGCAGCTCCCCTGCCACCACCAACACCAAGGCGTCGAGGATGACGACGAGACCGCGGGCCCCGGCATCGACCACACCGTTATCGGCGAGGACGTCGAGCTGCTTGGGTGTCTTCTCCAGCGCGGCCACTGCGGCATCGGCGGCGGTGATGATGAGGCCGGCGAGATCGTCGGCGTGCACGCCGTCGGTGGCGGCTCGGTCAGCGGCCTCGGCGGCAGCGGCCAACACCGACACGATGGTCCCCTCGACCGGCGTACTCATCGAAGCGATCACGAACTGCGAGGCCTGTCGAAGCGCCCGGCGCACCACCTCGGCCCCGATGGCGTCCTGGTCGGCGGCCGCATCGGCGATCCCTCGCACGATCTGCGACAGGATGACCCCCGAGTTCCCACGGGCGCCATGGACTGCGCCCCGGGCCAGCGCCGCCGCGACCTGTGCGACCGTGGCGCTTTCCCCCAGTGCCTCGGCAGCGTTCACCGCCGAACGCATGGTGAACAGCATGTTGGTACCGGTATCGGCGTCGGCGACCGGGAACACATTCAGCCGATTGATCTCGTCGCTGCGAGCGATCAGGCCGTCGACTGACGCCCGCGCCCAATGGAGCAGCGCAGCGCTGTCCAACACCGAGAGCTGCATGTGAGAAAGCCTATCTATCGGAGCTGACAGAGTTGAAGGGTCTCGCCGAAGCTGGGGATCCCCTGCTGGCGGGGGCCACATTGACGCCTATTTTGGTGTTCACAGGCCGGTCAGGCTATTCTTGCAGGGTTGTGGGCCGCCCCGGCTCTGGCTTCGTGATGAGTACGTGCGCGAAGAGCTGAGAAGGCGGCCGTAATCGCGAACTTGAGGAGTTTCACTATGGCTGCCGTCTGCGACGTGTGCGGCAAGGGACCCGGCTTCGGCAAGTCGGTTTCGCACTCGCACCGGCGTACCAACCGTCGCTGGAACCCGAACATCCAGACGGTGCACGCCGTCACCTCCCCCGGTGGCAACAAGCAGCGCGTTAACGCCTGCACTTCCTGCATCAAGGCCGGCAAGGTAGTCCGCGGCGCCTGACGGGTCGTAACCACTGTGTCTTCGCAGTCTTCTGAGTACGTCGCCGTGCGCAACGGCGTTCTGCACATCACCATCGCCACTGCGGCGGCCGGTACCTCACTGGACTTCGCGGGCATCGACGCTGCGGTTCCTGTGCTGCAGGACTTACCCGCCGAGGTCGGCGCGATCCTGCTGACCAGTAGCGGGGCCAATTTCTGCGCGGGTGGCAATGTGCGCGACTTCGCCGCCGCCGAGGACCGCTCGGCCAAGCTCACCGACCTCGCCGGGCGCCTGCATGAGTTCGTGCGGGCGGTGAACGGCGCAGATCGTCCGGTGGTGGCCTCGGTACACGGATGGGCTGCCGGTGGTGGCCTCAGCCTGGTGCTGCTGGCCGACATCGCGATCGGTGGCCAGTCGACCAAGCTGCGCGCCGCCTACCCGGGAATCGGGTACTCCTCGGACGGTGGCATGTCCTGGGCACTGCCCCGCGTGGTCGGCAAGGCCCGCGCTGCGGACATCCTGCTGACGGATCGCGTCGTCGAGGCGCCCGAGGCGCTTTCCATGGGACTGCTGAGCCGCGTGGTGTCCGACGACGAGGTACAGGCAACCGCTGTGGCCGCCGCCGAGAAGCTCGCGGCCGGTCCGCGTGAGGCGCAGAACCGCATCCGTCGTCTGCTGCGCCTGAGCGCGAACAACACCCTGGACGCACAGCTGGACCTGGAGCAGGCCAGCATCGCGGAGGCCTCGGTCAGCCCCACGGGTATCGAGGGTGTCGATGCCTTCGTCGGCAAGCGCAAGCCTGTCTGGCCGTAGATCTGGCCGAGTTCGACGGTCTTCGCTCAGCCCTGCAGCTTCTTGCGGATCCAGTTCATGACCCACGGGATCGCGACCATATCCGCGGTGATGTGTTCACCGGGCAAAGCCCAGTAGTCCACGTCGGCACCGTTGGCGCGCCAGGTATCGCGCAGCGCCAGGGCGCCTTTTTCGGGAATGAAGAGATCGCCGATCGCCTTGCTGCGCGAGCCGTGATACAGCAGCACCGGCATCGTCGGCGTGAGGTCACCGGGGCGGTTGGCGCGGATAACGTGTTGTCCCAGCTCCGATTCGAACGGTGCTTCGATCGATGAGAGCAGGTCCAAGTCGAACCGCAGCAGACCGGCTGCGGCCAGCGGGGGCTGGGGAAAGTCCTTGGCCCGGATCGCGCCGTAGAGCGCGAATTCACCGAAAATCGTCGCCAACTCCGGGAACTCGCGAGCCTGACCAATGACGGCGGCAGAGAACAGCCCCGCCCCAAGACCGCGATTCATGCTGCCGTGCAGTAGGGCGTAATCGGTGGGGGTGCCTCCCGCAGCCGCGGCCGCGATGCGCAGCTCCGGCGCGTATGTCGGTTGCAGCTGCGCGGCCCACACGGTGGCAATGGCACCACCGCTATATCCGTGCATGACAATCGGCGAATCAGCGAGATCCGGCCTCTCCGAAATCATTCCGCGCACCGAGTCCAGTACCGCATGTCCCGCCATCTTGCCGGCCGCATACGACATCCGGGGCCCTTCATGATCCGGAAACAGCACGGCGTAGTTCTGGGCGGACAGGAACGGGAACATCGGCGGGTTGTCCCGATACCAGAGGTGCGCCAGACGATACGACGGCGTGAACTTGAGCCCCAGGGAGTTGATCGCCTGATTACGCACCACCACCGGACGCGCACCGGGGCCATGCCACGGACGATCCGGTTCGATCAACGCGGCCGTCACGGGGACGGCATTGCCCGCGGTATCGGTGGAACGCACCATGATCCGCTGCATGGTCGCCTTGCGTAATGGAAGCCGCGGCGACACCTGATCGGCACGAATGACCTCGCCCGGCGCCAGCAGGCTCAGATCACCAGGGTCGCTGTAGAAGTCGTCGCCGCTGATGGGCGTCGGAAGGATCGCCGAGTACGGGTCGGCCCACTGTTCCTCCGTGAGCCGGCGGGCCGCCCAGCCGTTGAGCCGCTCGACCACGGCCGGGGTACGCAGCGCAGTACCACCGGTCGCCAAGGCCGCGGCCAGTCCACCCGCGGCGGTCAATGCGCCCGTCGACCAACGCATTACGGCAGCCGCCAATCGATCGGCCGGCCGCCCAATCCGCCCAGCAATTCGTTGGCACGGCTAAATGGTTTGGAGCCGAAGAATCCGCGTGAGGCGGACAATGGTGACGGATGCACCGATTCGACGGTGGGCACGCCGGGCCCCAGCATCGGCTTGAGCGTCGCCGCGTCACGTCCCCACAGAATGGCCACCAAGGGTGTGTCCCGCGCGATCAGCGCCCGGATCGCACATTCGGTCACCGCCTCCCAGCCCTTTCCTCGATGCGAGGCCGGGTTGCCCGGCTGTACCGTCAGCACCCTGTTCAAAAGCATGACTCCCTGCTGCGACCAGGGCGTGAGATCGCCGTTGGCAGGCTTGGGCAGGCCGAGGTCGCTCTGATACTCGTCGAAGATATTGGCCAGGCTGCGCGGCACCGGCCTCACCTCGGCGGCCACCGAGAAGCTCAGACCCATGGCGTGCCCGGGCGTCGGATATGGGTCCTGCCCGACAATGAGCACCCGCACATCGGCCAACGGATAGGTGAAGGCGCGCAGCACATTTGCCCCAGTGGGCAAGTATCCGCGACCCGAGGAGTTCTCCTCGCGCAGGAACTCCCCCATCTTGGTCACCTGATCGGCAACGGGTCCCAGCGCGTCGGCCCAGCCGGGATCAATCAGCTCGGTGAGAGGTCGGGCAGTCACGATGAGTCAACTTAGCTCACGGATGAGCCGCTTGCGCGAAGACATCAGGCGAACGAATCCCACCCCTTCTGCCGTGTCCACGCGTCGCCGTCGACCGTTACCCCGGGGTCTCCCGTCCTCACCTCGCCAATCGCGACCCAGCCCGCCGGGAGTGTCCCGGGAAACGTCGCAACCAGGGCGTGGTCCTCTCCGCCGGTCAAGATCCATTCCCAGGGATCGGCCCCGAGCAGCCCCGAGGCGCCCGCCACCGGCACCAGAAACGGCTCCAGACTCGGCGAGCTCAGGTCGATGTGGACCGCACTCGACTCCGCGATGTGCCCCAGATCGGCCAGCAGTCCGTCGGAGACATCCGTCATGGCGGTCGCTCCAGCCAACGCGGCGACGCGCCCCTGTCCGTAGGGCGGCGACGGCACCAGGTGTACCTGACGCAATTCGGGAAACTGATCAATCTCTTCCTGCCACAACCGGAGGCCCGCTGCCGAGGTGCCGAGCGCACCGCAGACGGCGACCGTGTTCCCCGCGATGGCTCCGTCGCGAGTCACCGGCGCACGCCCCTGCAGGTCACCGAGCGCCGTCACCGAGACCACCAGTTCACGCGCGGCCACCAGATCTCCGCCGGCGATCGACGCCTGGACCCGCGCGGCTTCGGCCCAGATTCCCTCGTTGAGCTGCTCCAGGAATGCGATATTGGTTTCGGCGGGCGCGCCCACCGCGACCACAAAGGCCGTGACCCGTCCACCCATGGCCTCAATATCTGCGGTGTTCTGCGCCACCGCTTTTCGGCCGATATCCGATGGCGAGGACCATTCGAGTCGAAAATGTCTGTCCTGCACCAACATATCCGTCGACACCAGAACTCGACTGTCCGGCGCACGCACCACTGCGGCGTCGTCACCCGGGCCGAGTTGGACGTCGGCGCCGAGCACACGGCCCGCTGTGAGCCGGTTGATCACGCCGAACTCGCCGGTATCGCCCAGATTTGGCACTCGGTTAGTCTAGGCCCGTGCAATCCGACGACGGCCCGCCACGCAAGCTCCTCATCGGTATCGCGGTTTTCGGCGCGGTCGCAGCCCTCGCCGTGCTCTTCGGCGTCCTGAAGTTCGCACAGTTCCAGGACGACAAAAAGCCGATGGCCGTCACTAATATCCCTGCACCACAGGCCAATTCACCGCTCTGCATAGATATGACCAAGGCATACCCGGTCAATATGGCGGGCGATTGGAAGCGAGCGCAGATCGTCGAGCCCACGCCGCCCGCCACGGCCGCGTGGCGCCGGGGCAAGGATTCGGTGGTCGCTCGCTGCGGTGTCGACCGACCGGCCGAGTTCGCCGTCGGCACCTCGGTAGAGCAGATCAACTCAGTGCAGTGGTTCCGGGTCACGGACGCCGCGATCGCGACCACCACCTGGTTCGCCGTGGACCGCGGTGTCTATATCGCGCTGACCATGCCCGATGGTTCAGGTTCGGAGCCATTGATCGAGATGTCCGACGCCATCACCAAGGCGTTGCCCGCCGTGAAACCCGACCCGGTGCCGCTACCCCGCTGAACTACCTCGCTAGACGATCTTCGGGTGAGCGCTCATCGAAGCCCGGTGCCCCGTGCTAGCGCGGTGCGCACCATCGCGTCCAGCAGCGCCGGATAGTCCACGCCAGTGGCCGCCCACATTCGCGGATACATCGAAATCGTGGTGAATCCGGGCATGGTGTTGATCTCGTTGATCAGCGGGCCCTCATCGGTGAGAAAGAAGTCCACCCGGGCCAAACCCTGGCCATCGATCGCCCGGAACGCCGCCACCGCCAGCTCACGGATCTGATCACTGACGTCATCGTCAACCTTGGCCGGCACGTCCAGTTCGGCGGTGTCGTCCAAGTACTTGGTCTCGAAGTCGTAAAAGCCGTCCTCGCGGCCACGCACACCCTCGACCCGAATCTCGCCGAGCACGCTGGCCTGAATGTCCCCGTCGGGGAATTCCAGTACACCGCACTCCAGTTCCCGGCCGATGATGGCGGCCTCGACGATCACCTTCGGGTCGAACTGGCGCGCATGCGCAATGGCAGCCGGCAGTTCCTGCCAAGCGGTTACCCGGGACACGCCGAACGACGAGCCCGCCCGAGCGGGCTTGACGAACACCGGCAGCCCCAGGTCCTCCCGCTGATTCAGGGTCAACGTGGTGTCGCGCGGGCGGAGCACCACGTACTTGCCGATCGGGAGCCCCTCGGCGGCCAGCAGTTTCTTGGTGAACTCCTTGTCCATACCGGCCGCACTCGCGAGTACACCGGCGCCCACATAGGGCACCCCGGCCAGCTCCAGCAGCCCCTGGATGGTGCCGTCCTCGCCGTACGGTCCGTGCAGCACGGGGAACACCACATCCACCGAGGCCAGCACCTGACCGGCGGCGCTCGAATCAACATTCACCAATTGACCCGCGCGACGCGGATCGGTGGCGAGCACCAGCTCGGTACCAGATGCGTCGGTGACCTGCGGCAATGTGCGGTCGCTGATCGCCAGTTGCGCGGGGTCGCCATCGGTGAGCACCCAGCCGCCCTCGGGGGTGACGCCGACCGCGACCACCTCGTACGTGTCCTGGTCGAGATTGCGCAGAATGCTGCCGGCGGACACGCAGGAGATCGCGTGCTCACTACTCCGTCCACCGAAGACGAGCGCGACCTTGATCCGGGAGTCATTCACAGTGTCAGACCGTACCGGCTGCGAGCGCCGTCTCGATGTCGGCCAGCAGATCGTCGGTGTCCTCGATGCCCAGGGAGATCCGCGCGAACCCCTCTGGAACTGCGTCTCCCCAGCGGGCCCGGCGATCCACCGAGGTGTGCACACCGCCAAAACTCGTCGCGGCCGCCAACAACTCGCTGTCGTGCACCAGCGCGTGCACCGCCTCGGCATTGGCCAGTTCAATCGACACCAGTGAACCGAACCGGCTCATCTGGGCGGACGCCACGGGATAGGACGGATCACTCGCGAGCCCCGGGTACCGCACGGACGTCACCGCGGGGTGCTCGCGCAGCATCGTCGCCAGCGCGATCGCGTTGTGACATTGGCGCTCGAATCGCAAGCCGGCGGTGGCCAGGCTGCGGGCCCCCAGCCAGGCTTCGAACGGACCCAAGATCGCCCCGGCCCGCGACCGTTCTTGCGCAACGACTGACATGAGGTCCTCACGCGACCCCGCGACATATCCAGCGATCAGGTCGCTGTGGCCCGAGAGCGCCTTCGTCGCGCTGGCAACCACCAGGTCGGCGCCCAGTTCCAGAGGCAGCTGACCCATCGGGGTGGCCGTGGTGTTGTCCACCACCAGCACACCGCCGCGCGCGTGCGTCTCACGGGCCAGCAGAGCCAGGTCGACGACGTCGAGCCGCGGATTCGAGGGGGTCTCCGCCACCACCACATCGGCCTGCGCAGCAGCGGCCATGATCTGGTCCGACCTGGCAGCGATCACGTTGATGCCGAGTGCTGCAAGGTTTTCCGTGGCGTAGCGCCGTGTCTGGTAGTACCCGTCCTCCGGGACCACCAGAGTCTGCCCGGGGCGGACCAATGCACGTAGCGTCGAGGTGATCGCGCCCATACCCGAGCCGAACACCAGCACATTGTCGGCGCGCTCGAGTGCTGCCAAACCCGATTCCCATTGCCTCCAACTGGGATTGGACGCGCGCCCGTAGGTGTCCAGCGAGTCATCCTCGGGTGCCGGTAGATGATAGGCGGAGGCGAACACCGGCCCCGCCAGAAAGGGTTGCCCGGCAACCGGTTCAGCGGTGGCGGCCACAACGGCCCGGGTCGATATCCCTGGCTCTGGCATGTGCTTACTCCGGTTTGGTACTGCGCCCCAACAACTGGGCGACGGCATCGGTGACGCTCAGTCCGCGATGACAGACGCCATGAACAGCCTCCGTGAGCGGCATCTCGACGTCATAGCTCGATGCCAGCGCCAGGATGGACTCACAGGAGGTGACTCCCTCCGCGACCCTACCGCCGGCGGCGTTACGCGCCTCCTGCAGCGTCTCACCGCTGCCCAACCGCATGCCGAAGGTCCGGTTTCGCGAATGCGTCGAGGTGCAGGTGGCCACCAGGTCACCCACCCCCGCCAAACCCGCAAGCGTGGTGTGGCTGGCGCCCAGGGCCAGCCCCAGCCGGGTGATCTCGGCCAGGCCGCGGGTGATGATGGTGGCGATCGTGTTCTCCCCCAATCCGACTCCGGCGGCCATACCGCAACTCAGGGCGATCACGTTCTTACACGCTCCCCCCACCTCGCAGCCCACGACATCGGCGTTGGTGTAGGGGCGGAAGTAGCGCGTGGAGAACGCGCGCTGCAGGGCGACGGCCCTGGTCGAGTCGGTGCACCCGATGACGGTGGCGGCCGGCTGGCCCGCGGCGATCTCGCTGGCCAGATTCGGACCGGTGAGCACCGCGACCCGGCTGGGATCGGTGCCCAGCACCTGAGTAACGACCTGGCTCATCCGCATGAGCGTGCCCACTTCGATGCCCTTGGCCAGGCTCACCACCGAGGACCCGGGTTCGATGAGGTCGGCCCAGGGGGTCAGATTGCTGCGCAGAGACTGTGACGGCACCGCCAACAGCACCAGCTCGGCGCCCTGCAGGGCCTCTTCGGCCACCCCGGTGGCAACTATCGAGGCGGGCAGATCCACATCACTGAGGTACACCGAGTTCCGATGCGTCGCATTGATCTCATCGGCCAATTCGGATCGGCGTGCCCACAACCGGACATCGTGGCCTGCATCCGCAAGCACCTTGCCCAACGCGGTCCCCCAGGAACCAGCACCCATCACCGCAGCCGTGGCCATGGCAGACACCCTAGCCGGGGCTGGCACCATGGAGAATGTGGGCAGACAGGCTGACGCGGACTTCGGCGTGATCATCGCGGTCAAAAACTTGGCGACCGCCAAGAGCCGCTTGGCGCCCTCACTCTCCGCACCCGAGCGGGAACGGCTGGTACTGGGCATGCTGACGCACGCCATCTCCGTGGCCTTCACCGCTGCCCGAACCGTCGCGGTGATCAGTCCCGATCCGGCGGCCAAGGCGGCGGCGGGACAGCTCGGGGCGCGGTTCATCTTCGATGACACCCCCGCAGGCCACCCCGATCCACTGAACAACGCATTACGCAGCGCCGCCACGCAGCTGCGCGCATCGTCACCGAATCTTGTTGTGTTGCAGGCCGACCTTCCCGCGGTGACGGCCGAGGAATTCGCGGCCGCGATGCACGCTGCGCGAAATCATTCACGCAGTTTCGTCGCGGATCGGCACGGCACCGGCACCGCGGCACTATTCAGCACCGACGGCGATTTGGACCCCTTGTTCGGAATCGATTCGGCACGGCGACACCAGGATTCAGGAGCTGTGGAGCTCACCGGGGATTGGCCCGGATTGCGCTGCGACGTGGATACCCTCGAAGATCTGGCCGCGGCCCGCGAGCTGGGGGCCGCACTACCGCTCTGAGCCTGTCCGATAACTCTATGATCACAAGGGTGACCACACCCAGCGTTCCCCCGGCCGCAACCACGATCGCGTCGGCTGAGGAGCTGCCCGAAGACCGGTACCTCAACCGGGAGCTCTCGTGGCTGGATTTCAACACGCGCGTGCTGGCTCTGGCCGCCGATGAATCCCTGCCCATCCTGGAGCGCGCCAAGTTCCTGGCGATCTTCGCGTCCAACCTGGACGAGTTCTACATGGTCCGCGTCGCCGGTCTGAAACGCCGCGACGAGACGGGATTGTCGGTGCGTTCGGCCGACGGCCTGTCGCCACGCGAGCAGTTGAAACTAATTGGTGAGCGCACACAGGAGATCTCGATCCAGCACGCCCGGGTGTTCAGCGACTCGGTACGGCCCGAGCTCGCCAAGAACGGCATCTTCGTCGTCACCTGGGCCGACCTATCGGAGAACGAGCGGAGTTATCTCTCCTCCTATTTCACCGACCAGGTCTTCCCGGTACTGACCCCGCTGGCCGTCGACCCGGCACATCCTTTCCCCTATATATCCGGCTTGAGCCTGAACTTGGCGATCACCATCCAGGTTCCCGAGACGGGCGGCCAGCACTTCGCCCGAATCAAGGTGCCTGACAACGTGGATCGATTCGTGCGGCTGCGGAGCCCCGACGGCGCCGAATCCGCTCAGGTGGCCCACACCTCACGCTTCCTGCCCATGGAAGAACTCATCGCCGCACACCTGTCGGCGCTGTTCCCGGGCCTGGAAGTCGTCGAGCATCATGCGTTCCGCATCACTCGGAACGCGGATTTCGAGGTCGAGGAAGACCGGGACGAGGATCTTCTGCAGGCACTCGAAAGGGAATTGGCCCGACGGCGCTTCGGTTCTCCGGTGCGGCTCGAGGTCGCCGACGATATGACCGAGCACATGCTCGAACTGCTGTTGCGCGAGCTGGACGTCCATCCCGGTGATGTGGTGCAGGTGCCAGGGCTGCTCGATCTGTCCTGCTTGTGGCAGGTCTATGGCGTGGATCGCCCCGCTCTCAAGGACCCGACGTTCGTACCGGCAACACATCCCGCGTTCGGGCAGGGCGAGACGCCGAAGAGCATCTTTTCCACCTTGCGGGATGGTGACGTGCTCGTGCACCACCCCTACGACTCGTTTTCCACCAGCGTGCAACGGTTTATCGAGCAGGCCGCCGCCGACCCGCAGGTGCTGGCCATCAAGCAGACTCTGTACCGCACCTCCGGCGACTCCCCCATCGTCAATTCGCTCATCGACGCCGCAGAGGCCGGCAAGCAGGTAGTGGCGCTGGTCGAGATCAAGGCGCGCTTCGATGAGCAGGCCAACATCAAGTGGGCCCGCGCATTAGAAGATGCGGGTGTGCACGTGGTCTACGGCCTGATCGGCCTGAAGACCCATTGCAAGACGGCGCTGGTGGTGCGCCGTGAGGGCTCCGCCATCCGCCGGTACTGCCATATCGGCACGGGAAACTACAACCCGAAGACCGCCCGGGTCTACGAGGATGTCGGCTTGCTGACCAGCGCGCCCGAGATCGGTGCGGATCTCACCGACCTGTTCAACTCCCTCACCGGATATTCGCGGAAGGTCTCTTATCGCAACCTGTTAGTAGCGCCGCACGGAATTCGCGCCGGGATCATCGACCGCATAGACCGTGAGATCTCGGCGCATCGGGCAGGACAAGACGCCCGCATCCGGCTGAAGATGAACGCGTTGGTCGATGAGCAGGTCATCGACGCGCTGTACCGAGCCTCCCAGGCCGGAGTCCCCGTCGAGGTGGTCGTTCGTGGGATCTGCGCGCTGCGGCCCGGAGTTCCCGAGTACTCCGGCACCGTCACGGTGCGATCCATTCTCGGCCGGTTCCTTGAACATTCGCGCATCATTCACTTCAACGCCATCGATGAATTCTGGATCGGCAGCGCGGACATGATGCATCGTAATCTGGACAGACGGGTCGAGGTCCTTGCACGCGTCACCGATCCGAAGCTCACCGCACAGCTCGACGACATGTTCACCTCCGCGTTGGACTCCCGGACGCGCTGCTGGGAACTACAGTCCGACGGCCAGTGGTTGGCTTCGCCCGCGGACGGCGAGGAGGTGCGCGACCATCAGGTCGAAATGATGAAACGGCACCGCTCGCATACGTGAGCTAGCCCAGGTTCTTCCGGCTGAACAACTCTCCCCCGAAGGAGCTTTCGTGCCCGATCCGACCACCCGGACCGGTGCGGCGGTCCTTGCCGCCGGAGCCGCGCTCTGGCGGTACCAGGACGACACCGCCGGCGCCATTGAAGTAGCACTGGTGCATCGGCCACGGTACGACGATTGGTCACTACCCAAGGGGAAACTGGACCCTGGCGAGACGGCGGCGATCGCCGCGGTCCGTGAAATCGCCGAAGAGACCGGATTCACCGCGCGGCTCGGCAGACGATTGCCATCGGTGAGTTATCCCGTGGCACAGGGAACCAAACGCGTCAGATACTGGGCGGCACAAGCTTTGGATGGCAAGTTCGAGGCCAACCATGAAGTCGATGAGATTCAATGGCTCCCGATAACGCGGGCGATCAAGACGGTCAGCTACGACATTGACCGGAAAGTACTGCGGAACTTCGCAAAGCATGAAATTGACACTCGAACATTGATCATTGTGCGCCACGGAAAAGCGGGGCGAAAGGAACGCTATTCCGGGGATGACACCCTCCGGCCACTGGACAAGAAAGGTCGCGCCCAGGCCGAGGCGCTCACCAGTCAATTACTCGCATTCGGCGCCAGCGCCATTCACGCTGCTGATCGATTGCGCTGTCGTCAGACTGTGGAACCGCTTGCCGAGGAACTGAACACGGTGATCTACAGCGAGCCCGCACTCAGTGAAGAGGCCTACTGGGCCGACCGAAAGCGCGCACATCGCAGAATTCTCGAAATCGCGGGATCCGACGGTGTCCAGGTGGTATGCACGCAGGGACGGGTCATCCCGGATCTCATCGATTGGTGGGCCGCTCGCGACGGTATCCGCCCCGATAAGTCACGTAACCGCAAGGGCAGCATGTGGGTGCTGTCGATGCACGGCCAGAAGCTGCTGGCCGCAGATCATCTGGACAGCCCGCTGCCCGCCGGGAGCTGACGCGCGCGCTACTCCCTGATGTGCAACAGCTGACTGCCGCACTGCTCCCTGAAATGCTTATGGGGACTCCCCCCTGATGTGCAACAGCTGACCGCCGCACTACCCCCTGAAATGCAACATCGGGTCCCACCCTGAGGTGGGACCCGATGTCAGCTGAAACTACTTGCGGCCCTTCTTGGCGGGAGCCTTCTTGGCCGGAGCCTTCTTGGCGGGAGCCTTGGTCGCGGCCTTCTTGGCGGGAGCCTTGGTCACGGCCTTCTTCACGGGAGCGGCCTTCTTGACCACTGCCTTCTTCACGGGAGCCTTCTTGGCGGGAGCGGCCTTCTTGACCACTGCCTTCTTGACCGGCGCCTTCTTGGCGGGAGCGGCAACCTTCTTGACCACTGCCTTCTTGACCGGAGCGGCCTTCTTGGCAGGAGCCTTCTTGGCCGGGGCGGCCTTCTTGGCGGCGGCACGCTTGGCCGGGGCGGCGGTGGAGCCACGCTTCACAGCGGGACCGTCAGCCGGAAGCTTCTGCGAGCCAGAGACAACCGCCTTGAACTGTGCACCGGGACGGAACGTCGGGACCGACGTCGGCTTCACCTTGACAGTCTCACCGGTGCGCGGGTTACGGGCGACGCGCGCGGCACGGCGACGCTGCTCGAAAACACCAAATCCGGTGATGGTCACGCTCTCACCCTTGTGCACGGTGCGAACGATGGTGTCGACGACGTGCTCCACCGCGGCGGTGGCTTGCCGGCGATCCGAGCCCAATTTCTGTGTCAGAACGTCGATGAGCTCTGCTTTGTTCATGTAAAACCCTCCGAAGCCAGTGGTCCACTTTGAACCGACTTCGAACACGGTAAACCCAACTGCACCTGATTTCCAAGTGCCACGCGTAATTTCGGCAAAATTCTCTGAGCTTTTTGTCGGGCCATATGCCGACCAAAAGCAATGCCCTTGCCCCCCAAGGGCGCCCAATCAGCTACTCAGAAGGCTCCAAAGTACGGGGTTTGAACTTCGGCCGTGTCTCCTCAAAAGCCGCAATTTCATCGACTTTTCGCAGCGTAAGGCCTATATCGTCCAATCCTTCGAGCAGCCGCCACCGGGTGTAGTCGTCAATCTCAAACGGCACCACCACCGTTCCGGCGGTCACTGTCCGATCCTCAAGATTCACAGTGAGTTCCAAACCTGGATTCTGCTCGATCAATTTCCACAGCAGCTCGATGTTGGACTGATCAACCAGTCCCGCAACCAGACCGGCCTTACCGGCGTTGCCCCGGAAGATGTCTCCGAAACGGGACGACAGTACTACTCGAAATCCGTAGTCCATCAACGCCCACACCGCGTGCTCGCGGGATGATCCGGTGCCGAAATCGGGCCCGGTGACAAGCACACTGCCCCGATTGAACGGTTCCAGATTGAGGATGAACGAGGGATCATTACGCCAGGCGGCGAAGAGCCCGTCCTCGAAACCCGTTCGGGTGACACGCTTGAGGTACACCGCCGGGATGATCTGATCGGTATCGACGTTGGAACGACGCAGCGGCACACCAATTCCGGTGTGAGTGTCGAATGCCTCCACTATTTCCTCTCCCTGCTGCTCTAGAGCGCGGATTTTGCCAAATCAGCTGGCGATGAGAGCTTTCCCCGCACCGCGGTGGCCGCGGCGACGGCCGGTGACACCAAGTGAGTACGGCCGCCCTTGCCCTGGCGTCCCTCGAAGTTTCGGTTCGACGTCGAGGCGCACCGCTGCCCCGGAGACAGCTGATCGGGATTCATGCCCAGACACATCGAGCAGCCCGCCTGACGCCATTGAGCGCCCGCGGCGGTGAATATCTCGCCCAGCCCCTCGGATTCGGCCTGCGCACGCACCCGCATCGAGCCGGGAACGATGAGCATGGTGACCCCCTGCGCCACCTTGCGCTCTCGCAGCACTTCGGCAACCGCCCGCAGATCCTCGATCCGCCCGTTGGTGCAGGACCCGACGAACACGGTGTCCACCGGGATCTCACGCATCGGGGTACCCGGCGTGAGATCCATATAGGTCAGCGCCTTCTCGGCCGCCAGCCGCTCTTCCTCGTCGGCCATCAGCTCCGGATCGGGAACGTGGGCGCTCAAGGGCACCCCCTGGCCCGGATTGGTGCCCCAGGTGACAAAAGGCGCCAAAGTACTGGCATCGATGTGCACTTCGGCGTCGAACTGAGCGCCGTCGTCGGTGCGCAGCGAGTCCCATTCGGCCACAGCGGCATCCCACAGCTCACCGGTGGGAGCGTGCGACCGGCCCTTCAGGTAGGCATATGTCGTCTCGTCGGGAGCGACCATTCCCGCCCGCGCGCCCGCCTCAATAGACATATTGCACATAGTCATTCGGGCCTCCATCGACATCTCCTCGACGGCCTGCCCCCGGTACTCGAGGACGTACCCCTGACCGCCACCGGTGCCAATCTTGGCGATCACCGCCAAAATGACATCCTTGCTGGTAACGCCGGTCGGGAGGGGGCCATCGATGTTGATGGACATGGTCCGAAAGGGCCTCAGCGGCAAGGTCTGCGTGGCCATCACGTGCTCGACCTCGGAAGTCCCGATGCCCATGGCCAGCGCTCCGAATGCTCCGTGCGTGGAAGTGTGACTGTCACCGCACACGACCGTGGTGCCCGGCTGGGTCAAACCCAGCTGCGGACCGACCACGTGCACGATGCCCTGTTCGACGTCGCCCATCGGGTGTAGGCGGATGCCGAATTCTTCGCAGTTGCGTCGCAGCGTCTCTACCTGAGTACGTGACACCGGATCGGCGATCGGCTTGTCGATATCAATCGTCGGGACATTGTGGTCCTCGGTCGCGATCGTCAGATCCGGCCGACGCACCGGGCGCCCTGCGAGCCGCAGACCATCGAAGGCCTGAGGGCTGGTCACCTCATGGACCAAATGGAGGTCGATATAGATGAGGTCGGGCTCACGCGCCTCACCCTCACCGGTTCCGCGTACCACTACGTGGGAGTCCCAGACCTTCTCTGCCAGGGTCCGGGGCTGTTGGACACTAGTCATCATTGGCTCCGTGCTCATTGCGTCTCATTATCTGGAACGCTAGTATCGTTCCGTGAGACAGCATAGCGGTATCGGCGTTCTCGACAAAGCGGTGCAGGTCCTGACCGCCATCGGCGACTCCCCCTGCGGACTCGCCGAATTGTGCGAGCGCACGGGACTCCCCCGTGCCACCGCACATCGGTTGGCAGCGGGGCTGGAGGTGCACCGATTCCTGTCCCGTGACGGCGCCGGGCAGTGGCAGCTCGGTGCCGGGCTGACCGAACTCGCCACGCACGTCAACGATCCGCTGCTGAGCGCCAGCGCCCAGGTGCTGCCAAAACTGCGTGAGATCACCGGAGAGAGCGTGCAGCTCTACCGCCGAGAAGGCACGGTACGCATATGCGTGGCGGCGCTCGAACCACCAGCGGGGCTTCGCGATACCGTGCCGGTCGGTTCACGCCTGCCCATGTCTGCCGGATCCGGCGCCAAAGTTCTGCTTGCCCACAGCGATACGGCCATTCAGGCGGCGGTACTGCCCGGCGCGACGTTCACCGACCGCGCCCTGGCCGACGTGCGCAAGCGGGGCTGGGCGCAGAGCGCGGCCGAACGCGAGGCCGGGGTCGCCAGCGTATCGGCGCCCGTTCGCGATAGGCACGGCAATGTCGTTGCGGCGATATCGGTTTCCGGCCCGATCGATCGGATGGGCCGACGGCCGGGAGCACGCTGGGCCGCCGATCTCGTTGCCGCCTCCGAGGCCATAACTGCCCGGCTTTAAGCTCCGATTATGGGAAGCAATCAGCGCTCGCAAATCGTCATGTCCGACGAAGAGATCACCGAGTTCATAAACAACTCACGCACCACGACCATGGCGACCGTCGGCGCCGATGGCCAGCCGCATCTGGTGGCCATGTGGTACGCCGTGATCGATGGCGAGCTGTGGTTCGAGACCAAGGCCAAGTCACAGAAGGTGGTGAACCTCAAACGCGATCCGAGAATCACCTGCCTGATCGAAGACGGACTCACCTACGACACACTGCGCGGGGTATCGATCGAGGGCCAGGCCGAGATCATCGAGGACGCCGACAAACTCTTCGAGGTGGGTATCAGCGTCTTCGAGCGCTACACAGCGCCGTACACCGAGGAGATGAAACCCATCGTCGAGGCGATGCTCAACAAGCGCATCGCCGTCCGGGTGCGAACTGCCCGTATCCGGTCCTGGGACCACCGCAAGCTCGGCCTGCCTGCCATGCCCCTTGGCGGGTCGACGGCACCACAGCAGTAGGTACGGCGGTGGGCCAGCTCGTACGCGATGCGTTCGACTCCTTTCGCGAGGGTCTGCGGCATAAGAAGATCAAGCGGCCATTGAGCGACGCGCTGGTCCACCACCTCGACACCGGCGAAACGGCCGGAGAGCACAGCGATCGGATCCGTGAGCTGTGCGCAGAAACCCTCGATATCGAGGTGAACGTCAAGAGGGCCGGCACGCATCAAGCGCGCAAATTCGTGATCTGGACCTTGCGGGGGCGCCATCCCGAACTGACCGAGGAAGCGTTGCGCATGTTGGGCGACTACCGCGCCGAAGGCTGGCTATAGATTTCACATTGAGAGCTGGTACCCCCGATGGGATTCGAACCCACGCTACCGCCGTGAGAGGGCGGCGTCCTAGGCCGCTAGACGACGGGGGCTAGAACATTCCGTGCAACGCGCGAGGCGCGCAGACTTGACAGTCTAGCTCACCGGCGTGCATCACACCAAATCACTTGTTGTGCAAATGATTTGCGCTGGGGTACCAGGACTCGAACCTAGAATGGCGGTACCAGAAACCGCTGTGTTGCCAATTACACCATACCCCATTGGCCTCGCAGAACCGCAGGTCAGCGCGCTGACTGCGGACTTTGGAGCCGACGAGCAGACTACCAAACCAACCGCGATTAACCCGAATCGGTTTGGCTCTCCACCTCATTTTCCCAGGTCCGCGCGTTTCGCAGCCGCTGCAGGGTGCGATCGGAGCCCAGTAGTTCCATCGATTCGAACAGTGGCGGGCTCACGGTCGCGCCGGTGACCGCCACGCGCAGCGGCCCGAATGCCTTCCGGGGTTTGAGTTCGAGGCCCTCGATAAGCGCGCTTTTGAGCGCCTCCTCGATGGCCGGGGTGGTCCAGGCGTCGAGGGACTCCAGCGCACCGATCGCGGCGTTCAGCACCGGCAGCGAGGTCTCCCCCAATTCCTTGCGGGCCGACCCCGGGTCGATCGCGTACACATCGTCGTTGAGGAACTTCAGCAGGCCCCAGGCATCCCCCAGCACCACGACCCGCGTCTGCACCAGGTCTGCGGCCACCGCGAAGGCGCTGTCGTCGACACCGAGCTCGTACCCGTGCGCGCCGAAGAAGGCTCGCAGCCGTGCCACGAACTCCTCAGGAGCCAATAGCCGGATGTGCTCGGCATTGATGGCGTCGGCCTTCTTCTGGTCGAACCGCGCCGGATTCGAGTTGACGTCGGCGACATCGAAGGCGGCCACCATCTCCTGCAGGCTGAAGATGTCGTGATCGTCGGCGATCGACCATCCCAGCAGTGCAAGGTAATTCAGCAGCCCCTCGGGAATGAACCCCCGGTCGCGATGCAGGAACAGATTGGACTGCGGATCGCGCTTGGACAGCTTCTTGGTGCCCTCGCCGAGCACCGACGGCAGATGGGCGAACACAGGTATCGAATCGGCCACCCCGACCCGGATCATCGCCTCGTACAAGGCGATCTGACGCGGCGTCGACGGCAGCAGATCCTCGCCGCGCAACACGTGGGTGATCTTCATCAAGGCGTCGTCGACGGGGTTCACCAAGGTGTACAACGGATCTCCGTTGCCGCGGGTCAGTGCGAAGTCGGGCACGACACCCGCCGCGAAGGTGGTTTCCCCGCGCACCAGGTCGTTCCAGGTGATGTCGTGATCGGGCATCCGCAGGCGGACAACGGGGCTCCGCCCCTCTGCCCGAAATGCCGCACGCTGCTCATCGGTGAGTTCACGGTCGTAGTTGTCGTACCCCAGTTTGGGGTTGCGTCCCGCGGCCAGGTGACGGGCCTCGACCTCTTCGGGCGTGGAGAACGCCTCGTAGGCATCCCCGGACTCGAGCAGCTTGCGCACCACATCGAGGTGCAGCTCCTTGCGCTCCGACTGTCGGTAGGGCACATACGGCCCGCCCACCTCGGGCCCCTCATCCCAATCCAGGCCAAGCCACCGCAGCGCGTCCAGCAGCGCCAGATAGCTCTCCTCGCTGTCGCGGCCGGCATCGGTGTCCTCGATGCGGAACACAAAGTCGCCTCCGCAGTGTCGCGCGTACGCCCAGTTGAACAACGCGGTCCGAATCAAGCCGACATGCGGGGTGCCCGTCGGTGACGGGCAGAATCGAACCCGGACCCTGTCAGATCCAGTGCTGTCACTCATTGTTACTTCGCCTTCCGCACAACAGGATTGGACAACGTGCCGATTCCTTCGATGGTGACACTGACGGTATCGCCGTCGACGATGGGTCCGACGCCCTCGGGCGTTCCGGTAAGAATCACGTCACCCGGCAGCAGGGTCATGACGGCGGACACCCACTCCACGATCGCTCCGACATCGTGCAGCAGTAGAGAGGTGCGGCTGCTCTGCCTGACTTCGCCGTTGACCTCGGTACGGATGGCCAGGTCCGACGGATCCAGATCGGTGACGATCCACGGCCCCAGCGGGCAGAACGTGTCGTGCCCCTTGGCGCGGGTCCACTGGCCGTCGGCACGCTGGTGATCGCGCGCCGACACGTCGTTGCCGATCGTGTATCCCAGGATGACCTCGGCCGCCCGGGAGGCGGGGACGTCCTTGCACGGCCGGCCGATGACAATGGCCAACTCGCCCTCATGGTGTACCTCGGATGCGCTGGGCGGCAGCTGGATCGGTAGACCCGGTCCGATGATGGAGGTGTTGGGCTTGATGAAGATCACCGGGGATTCCGGCGGGGCACTGCCCATTTCGGCAGCGTGGGCGGCGTAGTTCTTGCCCATCGCCACTACCTTGCTGGCCAGGATCGGCGCCAGCAGCCTGACGTCGGCGAGCGGCCACTGTCGCCCCGTGAAGGTGGGCGTACCAAAGGGATGCTCGGCGATCTCACGGGCGGTCTCGGAGCCGTCTTCTCCCTCGATACTGACGAAGGCGACACCGTCTGGGCTGGCAATACGTCCTAGGCGCATTCATATGAGCCTAGTTGCCGGGCTTTGCGGCTTCCTCGGCGTCCTCATGTTGGTCCTCCCGGATGTTGGCGCGAGTGACCAACGCCACCAGGAAATCCTCCAACCGGCTGTGGGTGATGTCGAGCTCGCCGCGAAACCAGGTGGTGACCAAGTCCAGCCCGCCGGACACCAACGTGAACGTGGCCAGGTCCAGATCAGGGTCCAGCGCATCATCGGCAGGCAGCAGCACGCGCCCCTGATCGGCCATCACCTGCGCCAGCGTCTTGACCAGATCGCGTCGGCGCGCGGCCAGCCCCTCGGTGGCCTGCGATTCGACCAGGAGCCTGCCCCGGCGTGGATCGGCAGTGAGGAACCGCAGGCCGCTGCCGACGGCGGCACGCGTGCGTACCACCGGATCGTTGGACGTCGAACTCTTCGCGATGGCCTCGATAATGACGGCCGAGCCCGCGAGCATCTGTTCGTCCAGCATCGCGAGGACCAACTCGTCGGTGCTGCGGAAGCTTTCGTAGAAGTACCGATCGTTGAGCCGGGCCTCGGCGCATACCCCGCGCACCGTCAACCCCTTCACACCGTTACTAGCGACCAGGTCCAGTGCGGCGTCCAGGAGCACCGCGCGTCGGCGTGCGCGTCGTTCACCGGTTGTCGCACCGCCATAGGTCCGGGATGGCATCTGCCGATTGTCGCACTGTGGTCCTTGACCTCACGGCATTTTCTGGTGATGATTCTCACCAGATGGTGAGACGTGTCACCAGATGGTTGCTTTCAACGACGAAAGGATGCCCTCGATGGGTACGAACTGGCAGAAGCTCCCCAACCCGCCGCAGCTTCGCGAGTTCCCGTTCAACGTGTTCACCCGCTTCCTGGCCGGACGGGACATCCGCGCGACCGCCGAGCAGCGGGACACCTTCCGCCAGTACGCGCACGTCGGCGATCCGCTCGCCGATGCGGTGGTCGCGATGTTCGCGCGTTTCCCAGCAGGTCAGGGGCGCCGGATGTTCGAGATGGCCCTGGAGTCTGGCATCGAATCGGTCGACAATCCCCCCGAGGAACTCGTTGCGTTCTTCACACAGGTCGATGCCCGGCCGTACTGGCTCGACGACGCGAAGCTTGAGCTGGCTGCGCGGGTCAGCATGCGCACCGGAGTCGTCGGCCTGGGCTTGGCACTGCCCGGCCTTGCCCTTACCGGGGGCTATCTCTCGTCCCGTGCAGATAAGCCCCTGGTCGGTACCGGCAACCTGAATCTGCAAGCCGCGGCTCCGCGTCGACTGCACGAGACGGCGCAATGGCTCATCGACGTCACCTCGCCCGGTGGACTCGAGCGATTCGCCACCGGCTTCAAGGGCATCTCTCGCGTCCGTCTGATGCATGCGCTGGTTCGCGGCGCCATGAACCGGCGCGATGACTGGGACTACCAGAACTGGGACACCCCGATCAACCAGATCCAGTTGGCGGGGACGTTGATGCTCTTCTCGCTGGCCAATCTGGCAGGGTGCCAAGCGATGGGCATGAGTTTCTCGGATAGTGAGCGCGAGGCCGTCTTCCATTTCTGGCGATACGTGGGGCAGCTCATGGGAATTCAGCCCGAACTCGTACCCACCAGCGAGGATGACACCTGGCGGTTGTTCTGGCTGGAGGCCGATACCGAGTTCCTACCCGACGCGGATTCGTACTCGCTGACGCAGGCGCTGCACGGGTCCGCACAGGACGAGCCGGCGTTCATGCGGCTTTCCCGCGCATACCTTTCCTCCTACAGCCGCCTCATCCTCGGGAAGACGCATGCCGATCATCTGGGGCTCATCGACAGCAAGTCCATGCAGGCCGCAGTCCTCGGCACGTCGGTGGTCAACTGGTTCTTCGAGCGCCGCAATGTCTTGCCCGGAATGACCCGCATCAGTGAGGAATTCGGTCACTTTGCACGTCGTCAGATCGTCTCGCGCGGCATGGCGCAGACCGGTGGCGATCGCACGTACCGGCAGCACGACAAGCTCGCGACGGCCAGTTAGACGATCTCATATAATGAGACGATAGTTCAACAATATGAGATGGATGTGGAACCATGACTGTCATGGTTCGTGTCGATGAGATTGGGACAACACGCCGTTGGGCCATGCTGGCCATTGCCTTGGGGTCCACGGCGGGTGCGAATGTCTTCATCAACGGTGTGGCATTCCTCATACCGGCCCTGCACACCGAGCGCGGTCTCGACCTCGCCAACGCGGGGCTGCTGTCGGCGATGCCCAGTTTCGGGATGGTGCTGACGCTCATCGCGTGGGGCGCGCTCATCGACAGGTTCGGCGAACGGATCGCGTTGGTGAGCGGTTTGGCACTGACGGCGTTGGCCGCATTCGCCGCGGCCGAGGCACCGTCGCTGGCGATCACAGGAGTCTTCCTCCTCCTCGGTGGAGCTGCTGCCGCGGCATGTAACTCGGCCAGCGGGCGCGTGGTGGTGGGGTGGTTCCCGCCGAACCAGCGGGGCACGGTGATGGGCATCCGTCAGATGGCCCAACCGCTGGGGGTTGCCCTGGGCGCCCTGGTCATTCCCCGTATTGCCGAAGGCCACGGCGTGGCAACGGCATTGGTCTTCCCGGCGGTCGTATGCGCGGTGTCCTCGGCGGTGTGCCTGGTGGGCATCATCGACCCACCCCGCCCTCCGCGCGCAGAGGCTCCCGAGGAACACCTGGCGAATCCCTATCGCGGGTCCCGGGTGCTGTGGTTCATCCACGGCGTATCGGTACTACTGGTGGTCCCCCAGGTGGTGGTGTGGACATTCACCCTGGTGTGGCTGGTGACCGATAGGGGCTGGAGCATCGGCGCCGCAAGCATCATGGTCACCGTCGCACAGGTCGTCGGCGCGCTCGGCAGGGTCGTGGCCGGAATGTGGTCCGATCGTTGGGGTTCGCGCATGCGACCGATCCGTCTCATCGCCCTTGCCGCGTCGGCGACCATGGCGTTACTGGCCGTCACCAATCAGCTGGATTGGTCGATCAGCGTCGTCGTCATGCTGGTGGCTTCGGTGATCACCGTGTCGGATAACGGCCTGGCCTACACGTCGATCGCGGAGATCGCCGGACCGTTCTGGAGTGGCCGCGCCCTGGGTGCGCAGAACACCGGTCAGCTGCTGGCCGCCGCGGTGTCACCGCCGGTGTTCGGGGCGATCGCCACGGCGGCGGGATTCTCTGCGGCCTTCGCCGTGTGTGCGCTGTTCCCCTTGGCGGCAGTCGGTTTGGTGCCGGTGAAGCTGGAGAAACCCGCCCAATAACGCCGAATGCGAGCCTGACGCGATTTTCCGGCTGGATTTCCGCGTGAGGCTCGCACTCGATCAGGACTACAGGAAGCTGGCGATCCGATCGCCTGTGGCCGAGGTGGACAGCTTCTCTTGCCCGCGGGTGGCCAGATGCTGCTCGACGGCCTTCTCTACGCGCGCCGCGGCCTCGATCTCGCCGAGGTGATCCAGCAGCAGCGAGACCGATACGACCGCGGCCGTAGGATCGGCGATCCCCTGGCCCGCGATATCGGGCGCGCTGCCGTGCACGGGCTCGAACATCGACGGGTTCTTACCCGATCCATCGATGTTTCCGCTTGCGGCCAAACCGATTCCACCGGTGACCGCGGCCGTCAGGTCGGTGATGATGTCACCGAAGAGGTTGTCGGTGACGATGACGTCGAACCGACCCGGGTCGGTCACCATGTGGATGGTGGCGGCGTCGATGTGCTGGTAGGACACCTGCACATCCGGATGCTCGGCGGCTACCTCGTTGACCGTCCGCGTCCACAGCGAGCCGGCGTATTTGAGCACGTTGTTCTTGTGCACCAGCGTCAGGTTCTTGCTGCGGGCCTCGGCACGCTGGAACGCGTTGCGCACCACGCGCTCCACCCCGAAACGGGTGTTGAGGCTGACCTCGGTGGCCACCTCGTGCGGGGTCTCGACCCGAATGGCACCGCCGTTGCCGGTGTACGGCCCTTCAGTTCCCTCGCGCACCACAACGAGGTCGATGGCCGGGTTGCCCGCCAACGGTCCCGTCACACCCGGGTACAGCTTGGCCGGGCGCAGGTTGATGTGGTGATCGAGTGCGAATCTGGTGTGCAGCAGCAGACCACGCTCCAGCACCCCACTCTGCACTGAGGGATCGCCAATGGCGCCCAGCAGAATGGCGTCATGGCCACGAAGCTCCTCGAGCACCGAATCCGGCATCAGCTCACCGGTGGCCAGGTATCTGCGGGCACCCAGGTCGTACTCGGTCTTGTCGACACCGGGCAGCACCGCATCGAGAATCTTGACGGCCTCGCCAATGACCTCGGGTCCGATGCCGTCGCCAGCGATGATCGCGAGTTTGGTCATGAAAGGTCAACCAGCTCAAGGGTTGTCGCACCGACGGCGGTGCGGATCTCGTCGAGCACGGCGTCCGGGGCGCTGCGGTCGATACGCAGGATGATGGTGGCCGCTTCTCCGGAGGCATCCTGGCTCAGCTGCGCAGCCTGGATGTTGACATCAGCGGCGCCCAGCACGGTGCCGATCTTGCCGAGGGCGCCGGGTACGTCGGCGTAGTTGATGACGAGGTTCTCGCCCGCGGCACGCAGATCGAAGTTGCGGCCGTTGATCTGGACGATCTTCTGCACCTGCTGCGGGCCGGACAGGGTGCCGGCGACGTTGATCACAGAGCCGTCCGCGTACACGGCGCGCACGTCCACCACGCTGCGGTGGTTGGGACTCTCGGTGGCCGTGGTGATTTCGGCGCTCACGCCGCGCTCCTCAGCGATCGACGGAGCATTCACGAAGGTCACCTGGTCCTCGATCACCGAGGAGAAGAGTCCGCGCAGCGCCGAAAGCTTGAGCACCGCAACATCTTCGGAGGCCAGCTCACCGCGCACGTCCACCGACAGCGAGGTGGGCAGCTGCTCGGAGACAGCCCCGATGAGTACACCGAGCTTGCGCACGACCTCCAGCCACGGCGCGACCTCTTCGCTGACCACTCCCCCGCCGACGTTGACGGCGTCCGGCACGAACTCGCCGGCCAGGGCCAGCTTCACGCTCGCGGCGACATCGGTGCCCGCGCGGTCCTGTGCCTCGCTGGTCGAGGCACCCAGGTGCGGGGTCACCACTACCTGCTCGAGCTCGAAAAGCGGGCTGTCGGTGCACGGCTCGGTGGCGAATACGTCAAGCCCGGCGCCACGGACATGGCCGCTACGGATCGCGTCGGCCAGCGCCGCCTCGTCGATGAGCCCACCGCGCGCGGCGTTGACGATGATGACGCCCGGCTTGGTCTTGGCCAGTGCGTCCTTACCGATGAGCCCGGCGGTTTCCGGGGTCTTGGGCAGGTGCACCGAGATGAAATCTGCACGACCCAAAAGTTCGTCGAGGGTCAGCAGCTCGATGCCGAGCTGGGCGGCACGGGCCGCGGAGACATAGGGGTCGTAGGCGACGATGTGCGTGCCGAACGCGGCAAGCCGCTGCGCGACGAGCTGGCCGATGCGGCCAAGCCCCACGACACCGACCGTCTTGCCGAACACCTCGACGCCATTGAACGACGAGCGCTTCCAGGTGTGCGCCTTGAGTGAGGCGTCCGCGGGCGGGATCTGCCGCGCGGTGGCCAGCAGCAGGGTGACGGCATGCTCGGCGGCACTGTGGATGTTCGAGGTGGGTGCGTTGACCACCAGGACCCCGCGGGCGGTGGCGGCCTTGACGTCGACATTGTCGAGTCCGACGCCGGCGCGCGCGACGATCTTGAGCTTGGTTCCCGCGGCCAGCACCTCGGCATCCACCGTGGTGGCCGAGCGCACCAACAGCGCATCGGCGTCGGGTACCGCGGCCAGCAGCGCGGGACGGTCGGGGCCGTCGACCCAGCGCACCTCCACACCATCACCAAGTGCTTCGACGGTCGACTGGGCAAGTTTGTCGGCAATCAGCACGACTGGACGTTCGCTCACGTCGTCATAGCCTAGTGTGCCGCCCGAAGCGGCGGACATCACAGTCGCCGACAGCCGGGGTCCTGCCCCGCCACATCGAGTAGCGCACTACTCGCGACCCAGGACGCTCGTCCGGATGACGCTATGCGCATGACTGAAACACATGTACTACCGATCAGTGGCCAATACACGGTCCGCAGCGGTGACACGCTGTGGAAACTGTCTGAAATGTTCTATGGCGATGGACGTCGCTACCGGGTGATCGCGGTGATCAACGGCTTGTCCGATCCGGATCTCATCGAGGTCGGGCAGGAACTTCAAATCCCCTATGTCACGTACCGCCACCAGGTCAAAGCAGGTGACACCAAGGGGAAGATCGCAGAACACTTCTATGGCAGCTTCTCGATGAGCGGGGTGTTCGAGAGCCCCAGTGGCGTGTCGCAGCGCGACCTCATCGTCGGCGAATGGCTGCTGATGCCCGATCTCGCCAACGTGGGACATCACACCGTGGTGTCGGGTGAGACGCTGCAGGTGCTCGCGGACCGGTGGTACGGCGACTGGACACTATGGGTAGTGATCGCGATCGCGAACCAGCTGAGCGGAGATGACCCGGAACCCGGCACGGTGCTGATCCAGCCCCGGCTCAACCGACGCCACACAGTTGTCGCCGGCGACACGCTCTGGACGCTGGCGGGCCAGAACTACGGCGACTACGGCGACGAGCGGACGCTGGTGGCGGTGGAGATGGTCGCCGCGGCCAACCTGATCGAGGACCCCGACCGCATCGCAGTGGGACAGGTCATCTACTTCCCGTCGATCGACCTGGGTGGCTGATCACACGCTCGAGAGGTCGACCCCGCGAGTCTCACGGACGGCCAGCAGCGCCAGAAAACTCAGCACCCCGGCGACGGATAGGTACACGCCCACCCAGCCGACGCCGAAGTCGTGCACCAGCCACGTGGCTATGAACGGCGCGACGGCCGCGCCGATGATGGAGGCGAAGTTGTAGGCGATCCCCGACCCCGTGTAGCGCACATTCGTCGGAAACAGCTCGGGCAGCAGGGCGCTCATCGGCCCAAAGGACAAGCCCATCAACGTCATACCCAGGCTCAGGAACACCAGCATCGTGGTCTTGTCCACGGTCGCCGGGTCCAGGAACCAGCCGAACGAGAGTCCGAACGCGATGATTCCGGCAGTGAACGTCAGCAGCACCGGCCTGCGCCCATACTTGTCCGCCAGCCGACCGGATATCGGCACACACGCGGCCAGGAACAGCACCGAAATCAGCTGCATCTGCAGGAAGTCGACATAACTGATCGCCAGTTTGACCCCGGATTTGTCGACCACCTTCCCGGTTCCGTACGACGCCGCCCAGGTCGTGGCGACGTAGAAGATCGTGTACGTGGCCAGCATGACGAAGGTGCCGATCACCAGCTGCCGCCATGAGGTCCTGACCACCTCGGCCAGCGGCGCACGCACCTTCTTGCCCTCGGCAACCGCCTGGGTGAACACGGGTGTCTCGGTGAGCTTGAGCCGCACGTACAGCCCGACGACCACGATGACCGCGCTGGCCAGGAACGGAACCCGCCAACCCCAGGACAAGAACGCATGATTGGCCGCAACACTCTTGGCGTCGAAGCCCATGACGAGCATCAACAACAGGAAGGTGCCGTTGGCGAAGAAAAAGCCGATCGGTGCGCCGAGCTGTGGCCACATCGCCGCCCAGCCCCGCTTGCCCGCCTCGGCGGTTTCGGTCGCCAGCAGCGCCGCACCCGACCATTCCCCACCCAATCCCAGCCCCTGACAAAAGCGCAGCATCGCCAGCATGGCCGGAGCCCAGTAGCCCACGGCCTCGAAGGTGGGCAGCAGCCCGATCGCGAAGGTCGCCACTCCCATCGTCATCAGCGATCCGACAAGCGTGGCCTTGCGTCCGATCCGATCGCCGAAGTGTCCGAACAGCATGGACCCGACCGGACGGGCAACGAAGGCCAATCCGAACGTCGCGAATGAGGACAGCAGCGCGGCCGTGTCATTTCCCTTGGGAAAGAACAACGTTGGGAACACCAGCACCGCCGCGGTGGCATAGATATAGAAGTCGAAGAATTCGATGCTCGTGCCCACCATGGAGGCAACGACGATCCGGCTGCGCGGGACCACGCGCGCGGCGGGCACGGTATCCGGTGTCAAGGCCACCGGCGGAGACTAACGCAGCGACTCGATCCTCGTGGCCAGCATGGCCGTCCACTCCGCGATGTAGTCCTCGTCGGCGATATCAAGACCGGGCCTTCGGAACACCGTGTTGGTCGCACGCTTGCCCAGAAGCGCATTGACGCCAAGCACCCCAATCGATTCCGCGTCCTGCTTATCGATACCGGGCGCCCAGCCATGGACCCAATCGGTCAGTTCTCCGTACAGGCTGTCGAACAGCGCCGCGTAGGCGTCATCGAGCCGCGCGGGGCGGCCAGACGGCACGCTGGAGACGATCTGCAACAGCTGCGATTCCTCGTCGAGTATCGCCAAGATGTAGCGCCCCATCATGGTCAGTTCATTACGCAGATCTCCGAGGCCGCCGAAGAGCGCGCGGATGTCGCGCATTGCGCTGCGACGGTCGAGCTGGCGGTCGATACCGGCCTCAAGCAGCGCCTCCTTCGATTTGAAGTGGTGATACAGCCCGCCCGAGCCTGGCGTGAGACCGGCGGCCTTCTCGATCTGCGCCACGCTGGTGGCCTTGTACCCCTGCTCACCGAATAACCGCATGGCCTCGGTGACCAGGCGCTCCTTGGTAGAAATCTCACCCATTGACGCCTCCAAAGTAATCACTTAGTGTGACTCAGTGAGTACTTTAACAGCTGGGACGGCTCAGCGGTAGGAGGCAGCCATGGCAGAGGAGCTAGTGCCTAGGGGCAGGATCCGGCGCACCATGCCGCTGGTCGGCTTCACCGCCCGTGCCGCGGGCGGACGGCTCGTCGCGGGATTGCGTGAGAAGGCTGGTGACGCCGGCGCCGTCGACTGCTTTCACGAGAAGACCGCCGAGCGCTACGCCGAACTCCTCGGGCACTCGAAGGGCGTCCTCATGAAGGCCGGCCAGATCTTCTCGAGCATCGACAGCAGCGCCCTCGGCGATGGCCGCGCCGCCCCCTACGAGCGGGCGATGACCCGACTCCAGACCCAGTCGCCTCCGATGGCCCCCGCGTTGGCACGCAGCATCCTCGAGTCGGAGCTGGGACTGACAACGGACCAGGCGTTCGCGAAGTTCACCGACGAGCCTATCTCGTCGGCGTCCATCGGCCAGGTCCACCGTGCGGTCCTTCACGACGGTCGCGAGGTCGCGGTCAAAATCCAATATCCCGGTGTGGCACAAGCTATTCGGGAGGACCTCGCCAATACCGAACTCGTCACGACCTTCCTTCGAACCTTCTTGTCACTACTCGGTCGCAGTGTCGCGATAGATCTGCGCGCCACCGCGCGAGACATCTCGGAACGGATCGCCGAGGAACTCGACTATCGCCGTGAGGCCGCCAACATCACCACGTTCCACGAGCTGTTCGGAGGGCATCCGTTCATCCGCGTCCCGCAGGCCGTGCCGGAGCTCTCCAGCGTCCGGGTGCTCACCATGACCTACGTTGACGGGATCGACTGGGCTCAGGCTCAGGAATCCAGCCAGGACCTCAAAGACACGTGGGGAGAGGCACTGTGGAGATTCAGCCTGTCACCTCTGCAGCACGCGTCGGCCTTCTACACGGACCTGCACACGGGGAACTACCGGTTCGGCATGGATGGCTCCATCGGGATTGTCGACTTTGGCTCCGTGAAGATCATTCCTGAGCGCCTTCGTCTCGCATGGCTGCAGATGATCGTCGCCAACCTGCAGAAGCGCACAGCAGACCTTCACGCAGTCATGACGGAAGCCGGATTCATCGCCACCGGAACCACCATGACGACGGAGGAAGCACATCAATGGATGGATCAGAACAACCCGGATGTTGTTGGGCCGCAGCCGGTTACCTATACCCCACAGCTGATCAACCGAAACCTGGCCACGCTGGACACCAGCGGCCCAGATTCGCTTTCAGCCCGTATTGCGCTGCCGCCCGACCTCATCTACTTCGTCCGGGTACCGCTCGGTGTGCGGTCGACGCTGTCGAAGCTAGGAGCCACGGTGAACGCGCGCGCCGTCGTCGAGGACATGACGGGTATCGCTGAACCCAGCACGCCCCTGGGCATTCAGCATGTGGCCTGGGTCCGTCAACGTGGACTGCCCTTCGGACTAGAACCGCGGGAACAACCAAAGGTCGGTGCCCAGCTATGAGCGACAACCCCGGAGCCGCGAAGCCTGCGACATCCAGCCCGATCCCCCACGGCCGCATCCGGCGCACTATGCCGCTGGCCGGCTTCACCGCCCGCGCCGCAGGCGGACGACTCGTCGCGGGCCTACGCGAAAAAGCCGGAGACACGGGAGCCGTCGACCGGTTCCACGAGAAGACCGCCGAGCGCTACACCGAACTACTCGGGCACTCCAAAGGCGTCCTCATGAAGGCCGGCCAAATCTTCTCGGTCGCCGATATCGCGTCCCACGGATACAGCCAGCTCTCGCCGTATCAGAACGCACTGACGCGACTGCAGGCCGACGCACCGCCCATGCATCCGTTATTGGCACGCCAGGCCCTCGAAGAGGATCTCGGGCGATCGATCGAGAAACTGTTCTCCGAATTCAGCGATGATCCGATGGCCGCGGCATCGATCGGCCAGGTCCATCGGGCAACCCTTCACGACGGCCGTCCGGTAGCGGTCAAGATCCAGTATCCGGGTGTGGCACATGCCATTAGGCATGATCTGTCGAACGCGGAGCTGATGGCCACCTTTCTGCGGTTCGCGACGGGGATCGCCGGACCGAGGCCACAGCTGGACCATCGCCTGATGGCGGACGAGGTGTCCGCACGCATTTCCGAGGAGTTGGACTATCGGCACGAGGCCGACAACATTCAAACCTTCGCGGAGCTATACCGGGACCATCCGTTCATCCGGATACCCGAGGTGATTTCCGAAGCGTCCGGCAATCGGGTACTCACCATGACATACCTGGACGGACTGGATTGGACAGCGGCCCAGCAGGCCGATCAGGATCTCAAAGACGCTTGGGTGGAGACGATCTGGCGTTTCAGCACCGGGTCATTTCGGCATGCCAACCTGTTTCACGCCGATCCGCATCCGGGCAACTATCGATTCGGCATGGACGGGTCCGTCGGTTTCGTCGATTTCGGCTGCATCAAAGTGGTGCCCGAGACCTTGCGCTACCGGCTCGTGCAGATGATTCGCGCGGCCGCCGAGGAACGCCGGAAAGACTTGCGTCAGCTCATGGTCGACGCCGGCTACTTCGCGATCGATTCGCCGCTTTCGGAACAGGACATCTTTGACTGGCTCGGGTCGACCGTGCAAGACATCCGCGCCACTCAACCCGTGACATTCACGCATGAGGTATCGAACGGTGGCACCCGATCCCTGCTCAATTTCCAAACGTTGCATCAGATGTCGATCCCCAGCGACCTGATTTTCCTGGCCAGGATCAATCTGAACATCAGCGCCTTGTCCGCAACGCTGAACGCGACGCTACACACCCGCGCGCTACTCGACGACCTCGATGGCGTCGCCGAACCCGTTTCCCCACTAGGTAAACAGCACGTCGCCTGGGTCCGTGACCGCGGCCTGCCCTTCGGATTGGATCACCATGACCACTGCTAAGCCCATCGCACCGCGGATCCCCTGGGACTCACGGGACCCCTACCTCTACTACGAAAACCTCCGAGCTCGCGGTGACGTGGTGTGGGACGAGAAGGCCGGCACCTGGGTGGTTCTCGGCTATCACCCGGCCCGCGAAGTACTGGGCGGCGCCGGCTGGTCGAGTGATCCGCTAGCCAGCCCTCAGATGCGAGCCTCGGCCCCCGAGTACCTCGATCTGTCCAACTTCGGCAGAAACATTCTCTTCGCCGACGGACCAGACCACACCGAGCTCAGGGGCGCTGTCCGAGACGTGTTCACCCCCGGATTCATTGCCGGCCTACGCGAGGGCGTGCAGTCCATCACCGCTCAGGTCATCGAATACCACGCGGCAGGAGAGTCTTTCGATTTCATGACCGATATCGCGTTGCCGCTGCCGATCGCCATCATTGGTGAATGGCTGGGCCTGGATGACTCATCGTCAGCCGTCCTGCGCGAGGAATCTCCGATCATCATTCAGATGCTGGGTGCCTTCGCCGACGTCGAGACCGTCATGGCAGGCACCGCGGCCGGGGCGACCCTCGCTACCGAGTTGCTACCCCTGGCCGCGGATCGACGCGCGCATCCCGGTGACGACCTCCTCAGCCTGATCGCATCCGATACCGGCCTGTCGTTAGAAGACGTGGTCACCATGACATTCACGATCGCGATAGCGGGCCATGAGACGACGGCAAATCTCTTGGGGGCAAGCATGCTTCGGCTGCTCGCGGCGCGCGCCGACGGAACCAGGCTGGCCGATCACATCGACCCCGATGACCCGGCGGTCATCACCGAACTGCTGCGACTCGACGGCCCGGTGCAGGGCACCGCGCGCGTGGCGACGCAGGACCATAGCCTCGCCGGGAACACAATCCTGGAGGGCCAGACGGTACTCATCGCGATCGCGGCCGCAAACCGCGATCCGCAGGTATTCGCCGATCCCGCAGAATTCCGGTTCGACCGCAAGAACACCCCGCCGTTGGCCTTCGGATATGGCGCGCACCATTGCCTGGGCTCGGCGCTCGCGAGGCTGGAGGCCACGGTGGCCATTCGTGAGATCCTGGCACGCCAACCTGTGGTCACCGGTCCCGTCACCTGGCGAGACACCCCCGCCATTCGGGGACCGCTGAGTATCCCCATGCGGTTCCAGACTTAGTTTGAGCTCCCAACGTTTCCACGCAGCACGATGTTTCGCGGGTGTACCGAAAGATAAGGGCATATTGTGTTGAGATGCTCGTCAAAGCGGTCTGCAGCGGGTTGTAGGTCAGCGTGTTGCAACTCATGTTCACCGCGAATGACCTTGCTTTGACGCGGTTTCTGCCGATGCCTGCCCCCTTGTTAGAGATGAAGTTCGCGGCACGAGCGCTGCGGCACGGTATTCGTACACCGTGGGGCGAGCGGTGGCGTTGTCGCGCACTGGCGGCATTCCCCATCGCGGTGGCCCCGGGACGGGCTGTGGTAAGCCACTTTTCATGGTCGTTGTCACCCACCGTGCTGGGCGACAATTTCGATGAGGGTATGCGGTCCATCGAAGAGCTGAGTCAGCAACAGGCGCGGGCGGAGTTGGCGGTTTTCGGGCGCGGCCCCACCGAAGGTGCTGGTGCACCACATTATCTTCGGCACGCCATCGCAGGGGATCGCGCGGCCAACGTGGCCTTAGGGCGCACGACAAAGAACGCCTATAGAGCGGTGCTGGAACCCTACTGGCCCGATATCCAGGCGAACCATCAGATTGAACTTGTCAGGCAGGGCCGCATGATGGCGCGCCACGGCGTGCGGGCCACGCTCGGCAAAATCGTCCCCGGCGCACGATGGAATGGCGATTGTCTGGAGATCGACAGCCCACAGCGCCAGACCATCGCCTTACGCGGCCGCGGCCTCGTGTTGACACCTAGCGTTTTCTGGGCGGGGCCACCGCTAGTCGGCGAGCTTGGCGACCATCCAGTCGTCCTGGCTTACCCCGCACCAATCGACCTAACCCTTTGTGTGGGAACAGAATCTGACCCCCTGGCAACGATACTCGGGTCGACTCGAGCGGCCGTACTGCGCGTGCTGACCGAGGAGCACACCACCGGCGACATCGCCCGCGATCTCGGTATCAGCCCCGCGTCGGCGTCCGAACACACCTCGGCGTTGCGGCAGGCGCGGTTGGTTCACAGCCGCCGCGACGGCAAAGCGGTTATTCATCAGGCCACCGCACTGGGCCTGGACCTGATCGACGCCAACCGCCGGTAGCCGGCGGAGATTGCACAGCGGGAGCCACTTCCATAACTGTTGCGCCACTACTGTTGACAACTGGCGTTGTTAACGTCTCCAATAGGGGGAAGCGAACCGCTCCCTGGGAGGCAACGATGCCAAGCGCAGCTACACACGCCACGACTCCACGCTCTTCAGGTATGCCGCCACGAGGCGATGCCAAGGCCCGGATTTGGCGCCGCGGAGACGGCCCCACCCCCGCCGGACAACGCACTGGCCCCGACGGACACCCCGATTACGGCTACTTCGGCCCCGGCTCGGTGACGTGGAAGGTGTTTCTACATCCCTCCGTGGCACCGATGATCGTCCTGGTGACCGCGCTCCTGGAGGGCAGCCACGAGGGGCTGCAGGCCGTCGAGATCAACCACGATCCGGTGTTCACCAAGAGCAAGCGCAACCAGATCGACTTCGATGACACCGTCAAACGCATTCAACGCACGGCCGGGGTGCCGATACCGATCATCTTCGGCGACACCGCGAGCGCTGACGCCCTCTCCGCGCACCTACGCCACTACCACCGCAACATGAAGGGTGTCATTCCCGGCACCGACCGGCCCTACGACGCGCAGGGGCCAGCGCTGATCCTCTTCGCCCACGTGACGATCATGCATGCGGCACTGCGGATCTACGAGAACACACCCGCACCCGGACGTCTCATCCCACGGCGCCTCCCCCAAGCCCAACGCGACCAATTCTTTTCAGAGGTCAAGGCGTTCGCCGAACTCATGGGGGCCGATCCGGACACGGTGCCGGTAACCTCCGAGGAGGTGGAGGCCTACTACGCCTCGATCGAGTCCGAGTACCGGATGGTGAAAGGTTTTGTGCCGGGCGGCATGCGATTCGCCCTGTCAGTGATCAGAAACGCGCGTGGCTTCGGCGGACTGACGGCGGCCGCGGTTGCCGCGATCACCCTCGTCACCGCCGTCCCCTCCGTTGCGGTGGTGCCACCAAAGGTACGGCGCCATTTGGGAATTCCCCGGATCGCCGACCCGGTGCTGGCGATGCTCCTGCGACTTGCGCAGCCCGCCTTCGTACCGTTCACACTCGAGCCGCTGGCCCGCGAGATCTCCCGCCTGTTCATCGGCGATGACGGTATTACGTTGGGAGAGAACGCTCGCGAGCTCATGGAGCAGTCCGCGTAGGGAGTCACACCCGCAGCGCGGTAAACGGCGCGATCGGAATCAGCCTGATGGCGAACCAGGCCACAAACACCACCACGATGATCGCCGGCACCCATCCGCGCAGCCATGGCGGATTCCAGTCGGCCTCGCCCCGCCAGCGGCTGCGCGTCCATGCGACGAAGCACACCGTGAGAAATCCCAAGGCCACCAACGCAACCGCGTTATAGCGCAACGCACCGAGCACGTCGCCATGCATCACCGAATAGACCATGCGCAGACCGCCGCACGCGGGACAGTCAAGGCCGGTGAGTGCCTTGAACGGGCAAACCGGGAGCACTCCCCCAGGCGTTGTCGGGTCACCGAACCACACGGCCACACAACCCGCTGCCGTCACGCCCGCGACAGCGGCGGGGGCGACGAGTCGGGAAGCGACGGAGGTCGAACGGGAGGTGGTCATCGAGTTCCAGTATCCACCTGCCCACGCTACTCACACGGCGGCACAGGCGGGGGCTTGGTAGGTGTGCCGACCATCCCGTCGTTGATGTAGGCAATTCCGTTGTTGTACTTGATCCTGGCCCAGTTGGAAGTCTGGCCGAGAACCGAACCGGGACTGACAGGTCCCTGGGCAATGCAGACAATCTCTACCTGTTGACCACCAAAAATTTCACCCAAGGGCGCGACGGAGTATGGGTCGGAAAATACAACCGTGGTCTTGTAAGGCGGTGGCACGACTATGGTTCCGAATACGACGCCGGTGTTGATGGGAATCTTGACCTTTTTCTCGGCGGGCGCCGCTGAGGCCGTGTCCCGGGGTGGCGGGTCCGACTTATCCTCGTTCGCCGACTTCACACCCAGGTAGGCGAAGAACGCGGCGACAATGGTCGCGACCCCACCAATGAGCGCTACCCATAAGCCCGTCTTGGATTCGGCCATGTCACCACTCCCACATTCGTGAATTCGCGACGAAGCCAGGCTAATCGATCCATGAAATACGGGAGACGGTTTCGCCGCACGCAAAAGCCCCCGGCACGCGTTGGCATGCCGGGGGCTTTTGACAGCGAGAAACTAAGCGGTCTCGGTGATCGGCCGATCGACCCAGCTCATCAGGTCGCGCAGCTTCTTGCCGGTGACCTCGATCGGGTGCTCGGCGTTCTCCTTGCGCAGACCCTCGAGCTCCTTGTTGCCGCCCTCGACGTTGGCGACGAGGCGCTTGACGAAGGTGCCGTCCTGGATGTCCTTGAGGATGTCCTTCATCCGCTGCTTGGTGCCTGCGTCGATGACGCGCGGACCCGACAGGTATCCACCGAACTCCGCGGTGTCGGACACCGAGTAGTTCATGCGCGCGATGCCGCCCTCGTACATGAGGTCGACGATCAGCTTGAGCTCGTGCAGCACCTCGAAGTACGCCATCTCGGGGGCGTACCCGGCCTCGACCATGACATCGAACCCGGTCTTGACCAGTTCCTCGGTGCCACCGCAGAGCACGGCCTGCTCACCGAACAGGTCGGTCTCGGTCTCTTCCTTGAAGTCGGTCTTGATGACGCCAGCGCGGGTGCCACCAATGCCCTTGGCATAGGACAGCGCGAGGGCCTGGCCCTCGCCCTTGGGGTCCTGGTGCACGGCGATGAGCGCCGGAACACCCTTGCCATCGACGAACTGGCGACGCACCAGGTGACCGGGTCCCTTGGGGGCGACCATGGCAACCGTGACGTTGGCCGGGGGCTTGATCAGACCGAAGTGGATGTTCAGGCCGTGACCGAAGAACAGCGCGTCGCCGTCCTTGAGGTGCGGCTCGATCTCATTCGTGAAGATCTGGGCCTGCGCGGTGTCGGGCGCCAGGATCATGATGACGTCGGCCCACTTGGCGACCGCTTCGGGGGTGTCGACCTCGAGGCCCTGCTCGGTGACCTTCTCGCGCGACTTGGAGTCCTCGCGCAGACCGACCTTCACCTGAACGCCGGAGTCGCGCAGGCTCAGCGAGTGCGCGTGTCCCTGACTGCCGTACCCGATAACGCCGACCTTGCGTCCCTGAATCAGGGTCAGGTCCGCATCATCGTCGTAGAACATCTCAACTGCCACAGTGCTGTTCCCTTCTTACTTCTTCTTTTGACGTCTTTATGACTTCTACTTCGCGGCGGCGATGGACCGCGGGCCACGCGATAGCGCGACCACACCGGATTGCACGATCTCCCGAATACCGTACGGGTCGAGCATCCGCATCAGTGCATCCAGCTTGGACTGGGTGCCCGTCGCCTCGATGGTCACCGACTCCGGCGACACATCCACCACCTTGGCACGGAACAGGTTCACCACTTCGATCACCTGTGCGCGCACCGTCGCATCGGCGCGCACCTTGACGAGCACCAGCTCGCGGGCCACCGAATTGGCTTCGTCCTGTTCGACGATCTTGATCACGTTGATGAGCTTGTTGAGCTGCTTGGTGACCTGTTCCAGCGGAAAATCGTCGACGGTGACGACAATGGTCATGCGCGAAATACCTTTGAGTTCCGTCGGCCCCACCGCCAGCGAGGCGATGTTGAACCCACGACGGGAAAACAACGCGGAGACACGGGCGAGCACACCGGGACGGTCCTCGACCAGAACGCTCAGGGTGTGAGTACTTGTCATTCGTCAGCCACCAAATCATCGTCGTCGAACAGCGGCCGGATGCCCCGGGCCGCCTGGATCTCGTCATTGCTGGTGCCGGCCGCGACCATCGGCCACACCTGGGCGTCGGCACCGACGATGAAGTCGATGACCACCGGGCGATCATTGATGGCGCGGGCCTCTTCGATCACCTTGGCCACGTCCTCTTCACGCTCGCAACGTAATCCGACGCAGCCAAGCGCCTCAGCCAGCTTCACGAAATCGGGGATGCGACGCGAGTGTGTCGCCAAATCGGTCTGCGAGTAGCGCTTGTCGTAGAACAGGGTCTGCCACTGACGCACCATGCCCAGGTTGCCGTTGTTGATGAGCGCCACCTTGATGGGCACGCCCTCGATAGCGCAGGTGGCCAACTCCTGGTTGGTCATCTGGAAGCAGCCATCACCGTCGATGGCCCACACCTCGGCCTCGGGCCGCGCCATCTTGGCACCCATGGCAGCGGGCACCGCGAAGCCCATCGTGCCCAGGCCACCGGAGTTGAGCCAGGTACGCGGGTTCTCGTACTTGATGAACTGAGCGGCCCACATCTGGTGCTGCCCAACGCCCGCCACGTAGACGGCGTCGGGACCGGCGATCTTGCCCAGGGTTTCGATGACGAACTCCGGGCCCAGGCTGCCGTCGTGCTGTGCGTCGTATCCCAGCGGGTAGGTCGAGCGGATACCCGAGAGGTACGCCCACCACTCGGACAGGTCGGTGGTCGCGCCGGTCGCGCGATCATTCCGGATGGCCTCGGTCAGCTCGGCGATGACGTTCTTCACGTCCCCGACGATCGGCACATCGGCGTGGCGGTTCTTACCGATCTCGGCGGGGTCGATATCGGCATGAATCACCTTGGCGTCCGGCGCGAACGAGTCCAGCTGCCCGGTGACGCGGTCGTCGAAACGCGCGCCCAGGGTGATCAGCAGATCGCTGCGCTGCAGTGCAGCCACCGCGCCGACGGTGCCGTGCATCCCGGGCATACCCATGTGCAGCTCGTGGCTGTCGGGGAATGCACCACGCGCCATAAGGGTGGTGACGACGGGGATGCCGGTCAATTCGGCCAATTCCTTGAGTTCCGGGGACGCGTCCGCACGGATGACACCGCCACCGACGTACAGCACCGGACGCTTGGCGGCGGCGATCAGCCGGACCGCCTCACGCACCTGCTTGCCATGCGGCTTGGTGACGGGCTTGTAGCCGGGCAGGTAGATCTGCGGCGGCCAGCTGAATGTCGTCTGCGCTTGCAGGACGTCCTTGGGGATATCCACGAGGACCGCACCGGGACGACCGCTCAGGGCGATGTAGAAGGCCTCGGCCATGACCCGTGGGATCTCCTCGGCATTGTTCACCAGGAAGTTGTGCTTGGTGATCGGCATGGTGATGCCGGAGATATCGGCTTCCTGGAAGGCGTCGGTGCCGATGAGGCCCCGCCCCACCTGCCCGGTGATCGCAACCACCGGGATGGAGTCCATCTGCGCATCGGCCAATGGGGTGACCAGGTTGGTGGCACCCGGGCCGGAGGTGGCCATCATGACGCCGACCTTGCCGCTGGCGTGTGCGTACCCACTGGCGGCGTGGCCGCCACCCTGCTCATGCCGCACCAGGACATGCCGGACCTTGACCGAGTCATAGAGCGGGTCGTACACGGGCAGCACCGCACCGCCGGGAATGCCGAAGATGACCTCGACGCCGAGCTCCTCAAGCGACCGCACTACCGACTGCGCGCCGGTGACGCGCTGGGGTGCGACGATGTTCGATTCCGGAGCCGGCCCCGGGGCCGAAGCCGGCTTGGGCTTTGCAGGTGCGCTCATGGTGGTCTGTCCTCTTGTTGTGTCCGTACTGAAAACCTATGGCAACAAAAAACCCCCGCCAGCGGTCTGCTGTACGAGGGTTGCGCGTCGAGTGTGCGCGAGTTGCCTTGGACTCGGGCTACGCGTCGACGCGCATACCGATTACTACGAGCAAGGCGGGGTTGTTCACACCGCGTACGGTAGCCGTTTCTGGAGGTCCGAGTCAAATCCCTGCTAGGAGCGGCTTCGCCGAGCGTGAAGCCACTGCGAGTTCTGGGCCGGATTCTCGCCATGGCTTCACTGTCGGCGACAATGGGTGGATGACCGAGGAGAAACGCACAGTGATCAGGACGTCGCCGATGGCGCATTTCATGTCCGGGTTTCTGGCGCTCGGCATCCTGACCTTTGTCCTGTATCTCCCGATCCTCGCGCCACTGCTGGTTATCCCCGTCGTCTTCTCCTACGCGGTTTTCCGGTATCAGACCGCGGTCGACACCCAATCGGTGCGGGTACGAACACTGACGGCTACCCGCGAGCTGCCGTGGACGCAGGTCAAGGGGATCGGATTCGACAAGCACGCCTGGGCACGGGCAGAGCTGGTGGACGGCACCTCGCTGCGCCTGCCGGCGGTCACCTTCTCGACGCTGCCCATCCTGTCGGCGGCCAGCAATGGCCGGGTACCGAATCCCTATCAGGGGCTCGAGCGGGGTTAAGCGGCCGCACGCTCCTGCATGCCCCACGGCGCGCCGAAGGTATTGAGTCGGTCCAGGAACGGCAGGCTGTCGAAGGCCTCCGGCCCCAACACACCCGTGCCGCTCCACGCACCCTCGGCGAGCAGCTCCAGAGCCACAATCGGGTTCACAGCGGTCTGCCACACCACACATTGCGCGCCGTCGCGGGCCATCGTCCATTCGTTGTCGACGACGTGGTGCAGATAGACCTCGCGTGGTCTGCCGTCCTTGCCGGTGCCGGTGACCCACAGACCCGCACACGTGGCCCCGCGCATCAGATGCCCCAACCCCGCCGGATCAGGTAGGCACGCCGCCACCACATCGCGTGGACTGACGGCGGCATCACCGCCCTCGGCGTGAACGCTCACCGGGTCGGTGCTGTCCAGCCCGACCAGACGCAGAGTGCGCAGCACATTGATGAACTCGGCACCGAGGCCGTACTTGAACGTCACCCGCCGGGCGTTCACCCAGCGCGGCATGAGCACCACTTCCTCGTGCTCGACGTTGACGCATTCGACAGGGCCGATGCCTCCCGGGAAGTCGAAAACCTCGGGTTCACTGAAGGGTTCGGTGGTGAAGAACCCCCTATCGCGTTCCCAGATCAACGGCGGATTGAGACATTCCTCGATGGTCGTCCAGATGGAGAACGACGGGGCGAACCGGTGACCCTGTACCTCCAGGTTGGAGCCGTCCCGGGTGCCCAGCTCGTCGATCTCAGAGAACAGGTGGTCGGCGGCGTACCGCGCGAACACATCGCTAAGACCTGGCTCCACTCCTATGCCCACCAACGCCAACAACCCCGCGGACTCCCACTTTTGGGCCGCGGCGAACTGTTCGTCACCGAGCATCACCCCGGGCAGTTCGTAGGGCCTGTCCGGATGGCGATGCGACAGGCTCATCGCCATATCGAGGTAGGTGACCCCTGCGGCGAAACATCCCCCGAAGACGCTCATGACGAATCGAGGATCAACCGCGTTGAGCGCATGGGTGATTCGATGCTCGCGGCACAGCGCCGCGACATCATCGGCCGAGGAGGCATCGATGCGGGCCGCCGCGAACCGTGGATCGCCGAGACGATCCACCACCGCCTGCGCCCGTGCCATGTCGTAGTCCGCGATCACCAGCGTCTCGAAGAACTCTCGACGGGCCGCGATGAATGCGGCCGCGCTGCCCACTCCCCCGGCACCCACAATGAGAACCCTCATACTTATAACCGGGCCCAAGCCTCGGTGAGCACGCCACGCAGGATCTCCTCGATCGCATCGAACTCCGGTTTTCCGGAAATCAGCGGTGGCGCAAGCTGAATCACGGGGTCGCCACGGTCGTCGGCGCGGCAGTACAGGCCCGCATCCCACAGCGCCGTGGACAGGAAGCCGCGGAGCAATCTTTCGCTTTCTTCGTTACTGAAGGTCGCCTTGCTCTGTTTGTCCTTGACCAGCTCGATCCCGTAGAAGTACCCCTCGCCGCGCACATCACCGACGATCGGCAGGTCGTGAAGTTTCTCCAGGGTGGCCCGGAACACCGGCGCGTTCTCACGCACCCGGTCGTTGAGTCCCTCACGTTCGAAGATGTCGAGATTGGCAAGCGCCACCGCCGCCGAAACAGGATGTCCGCCAAAGGTATATCCGTGCGGGAAGGTGGTCTTGCCGTCGTTGAACGGCTCGAACAGACGATCCGTGGCAATCATCGCCCCGATCGGCGAGTACCCGGATGTCATGCCCTTGGCGCAGGTGATGATGTCCGGCTGGTATCCGAAATCCTCGCAGGCGAACATCGATCCGATGCGACCGAAGGCGCAGATCACCTCGTCGGACACCAACAGCACGTCGTACTCGTCGCAGATTTCGCGCACCCGCTCGAAGTAACCCGGCGGCGGCGGGAAACAACCGCCCGCGTTCTGCACGGGTTCGAGGAACACCGCCGCCACGGTATCGGGTCCCTCGAATTCGATCGCCTCGGCAATCCGGTCGGCGCAGTAACGCCCGAATGCCTTGGCATCGTGCGCATATGGCTCCGGCGCCCGATAAAAGTTCGTGTTCGGTGCACGGAATCCGCCCGGGGTCAGCGGTTCGAAGGGCGCCTTGAACGCCGGCAGGCCGGTGATGGCCAGTGCGCCCTGTGGGGTTCCGTGATAAGCGATGGCGCGCGAAACCACCTTGTGTTTACCGGGTTTCCCGGTCAGCTTGAAGAACTGCTTAGCCAGCTTCCACGCACTCTCCACCGCTTCTCCTCCGCCGGTGGTGAAGAAGACACGGTTCAGGTCGCCCGGGGCGTACCCGGCGATGCGGTCGGCCAGCTCGATCGCGGTCGGGGTGGCGTAGGACCACAGCGGGAAGAAGGCAAGCTTCTCGGCTTGCCGGGCCGCGGCCTGCGCCAATTCTGCGCGGCCATGCCCGGCCTGTACGACGAACAATCCAGAAAGGCCGTCGAGGTAACTCTTGCCACGATCATCCCAGATCCTCACTCCCTCACCACGAGTGATGATGGGCACGGAGATGCCCTCACCGTGCCGGGCGAAGTGACCCCAGAGATGGCGGGACGCCTTCTGCTGCAGGTCGCCGGAAATATCATGTGCTACATCGACGGTTGTCACCGAGTACCCCAATTATATTGCTGTTTCACTAATTTCAGATAGACCAGGGTTTCCGTGGAGGTCACCCCCGGCACCGCACGGATCTGCTTGTTCAGCAGATCTAGCAGGTCGTCATCGTCCTCGCAGACCACCTCGACGATCGCGTCGAAGGTTCCGGCCGTCAGCACCACGTAGTCGACGGCATCGAGCTCCGCCAGACGATCGGCCACCTCGGTGGTGTCGCCGGAGCATTTGATCCCGATCATGGCCTGGCGCGCGAACCCCAGCTGCATCGGGTCGGTCACCGCCACGATTTGCATGACACCGGCGTCGATCATGCGCTGTACGCGTTGCCGCACAGCCGCCTCCGAGAGCCCCACCGACTTGCCGATGGTCGCGTAGGGACGCCGACCGTCCTGCTGAAGCTCCTCGACAATCGCCTTGGACGCATCGTCGAGCTGGAATGCCGCAGAGCTGTTACCCGGATCGGCGACCCGCAACAAGCGTCGTTTCGTGTTGGCCACGAGCTCGATTGTGCACGGATTCCATCGTTTTATGCAATGTTTTACGACGAATTGCCGCAATGAGTGGACTATTGACGATGGAATCCGTGGATTCAGGCGGTGATTTTCGATACCGTGGCCAGGTGATCGTTCCCAGCAGCTGGATCAATGGCCGCCCCGTCACCACCCACGGCGAAGCGCACCGTGTCATCAACCCGGCGACCGGTGCGACCGTCGCGGAACTGAGCCTCGCCACCCCCGCCGATGTGGACGCCGCGGTCGCGGCGGCCAGGGCCGCGGGACCCGGCTGGGCCTCCGCTACACCCGTCGACCGCGCGCATGTCCTGGCCACACTCGCCGCCGTGATGGCTGCCAGTGCCGACACACTGGTGGCCGAAGAGGTGGCCCAGACCGGTAAACCCGTGCGGCTGGCCTCCGAGTTCGATGTGCCCGGAAGCATCGACAATGTCGAGTTCTTCGCTGGCGCCGCAAGGCATCTGGAGGGTAAGGCGACGGCTGAATACTCGGCCGACCACACCTCCAGCATCCGCAGGCAGGCCGCCGGGGTGGTCGCCACCATCACCCCCTGGAACTACCCGCTGCAGATGGCGGTGTGGAAAGTGTTGCCCGCACTGGCGGCGGGATGCACGGTGGTGATCAAACCGAGCGAGCTGACACCCCTGACCACGCTGACCCTGGCACGCCTGGCTGCCGAGGCCGGACTACCCCCGGGCGTGCTCAACGTCGTCACCGGGCGCGGCGATGACGCCGGTAGTGCACTCGCCGGTCATCCCGACGTGGATTTGGTGACCTTCACCGGGTCCACCGGCGTCGGCCGAAAGGTGATGGCGGCAGCGGCAGTTCATGGCCATCGAACGCAATTGGAGCTCGGCGGCAAGGCCCCCTTCGTGGTGTTCGACGATGCCGACCTGGATGCCGCGATCCAGGGCGCGGTTGCCGGAACGATCATCAACTCCGGTCAAGACTGCACGGCCGCAACGCGGGCCATCGTCGCCCGCGATCTATACGACGACTTCGTCGCCGGGGTCGGCGAGGTGATGAGCAGGGTCGTCGTCGGTGACCCAATGGACCCCAATACCGATATCGGACCGCTGATCTCGACCGCGCACCGCGCCAAGGTATCGAGCATCGTGGATCGATCGCCCGACCAAGGCGGCCGAATCGTCACCGGCGCAAGCTCTCCTGATCTGCCGGGATCCTTCTACCGCCCCACGTTGATCGCCGATGTCACGGAGACCTCCGAGGCCTATCGCGACGAGATCTTCGGCCCGGTGCTCGCCGTGCGCTCATTCACCGATGATGACGACGCGCTGCGGCAGGCCAACGACACCGCTTACGGTCTTGCCGCCTCAGCGTGGACACGTGACGTCTACCGCGCACAGCGGGCATCGCGGGAGATCAAGGCGGGTTGCGTATGGATCAACGATCACATCCCCATCGTCAGCGAGATGCCGCACGGCGGATTCGGCGCGTCCGGGTTCGGCAAGGACATGTCCGACTACTCCCTCGAGGAGTACCTCACCATCAAGCACGTCATGAGCGATATCACCGGAACCGCCGAAAAGGACTGGCACCGAATTATTTTCGCGAAACGCTAGGCCCGCGCGTCCACATTGTCGTTGATCAGCGCCGCGAGCCGGGTGAGGCTGGCGGTCATGGCCCGGCGGTCGGCAGCGGTCAGCTCCGCGAAGACCCCATGCTGCCGCGCCCGAAAGGCCGCTTGCGCCTTAATGACCTGTGCACGCCCGGCCGAGGTCAACCCCACCAGGACCAGTCGATCATCCGATGACGAGCGAGCACGCTCGACCACACCGCGCTCTTCCAGCTGCTTGAGCGCACGGGTGGCCGTCGGCACCGCCACTCCCGCCGTCCCGGCGAGCTGGCTCACAGACATCGACTCCCGGTCGAGCAGCGGCGCCATCAGCTCAAGCTGAGAGCGACTCATACCCGCCTGAGTGCCCGAGGGCGACGTTCGCCCCCGGCGCATTGCGAAGTACAGCGCATCCGTGGCCGCGACAAGCTCTTCGATCTCGCGCGCACTGTTTCCACTCGGTTGTCCTGGCACCCCGACAGTCTAAGGGTTAGCATGACAATAGTTAGCATGCTAACGTTATATATCGAAGGCAAGGGAAAGGACGAACTCATGCGGGTAGCGATTATCGGCGCCGGAATTGGTGGGCTGACGGCAGCAGCTGCATTGCGCGCCAACGATATCGACGACGTCGTCGTCTACGAGAAGGCACACGAACTGCGCGAGGTGGGCGCGGGCGTGGTCATCGCGAGCAACGGCCTGCGCGCCCTCGACGCGGTGGGCCTTGGCGATCGAGTGCGTGCGGTGGGCACCCCGATCGAGCGCACCCTCTGGCACACGTGGCAAGGAGAAGGCGTGCCGGTACCCCCGGCGTGGCCATCGGTGAGCCCGGATCGCCCGGTGACCTCCCTACCCGTACACCGTGGCGAACTGCAACAAGCCTTGTTGAGTGCACTACCTGAGGGAACCGTTCACCTCGGACGCCCGTGCCAGGACATCGTCGAGACGGCCAACGAGGTGCGCATCGTTTTCGCCGACGGGTCCGAGGAACATGCCGACATCGCGGTGGGAGCCGACGGCATCCACTCGGCAGTGCAGCGCGTGGTGGCCGACCCGGTTGAGCTGTCCAGTGACGGCATCATGGCCTATCGCGGCCTAATCCCGGTGGAACCCCTCGGTGGCGCGGTCGATCTGGACAGCATGCAGATGTGGCTCGGCCCCGGACGCAGTTTCCTGATCTACCCGGTCTCCCAACGCCGGCTGCTTAACGTGGTCGCCTTCACCGCGAACAATCTCGACGCCGAGGAATCCTGGACCGCGCCCGGCGACGTCGCGGAGCTCGCCGTCGAGTTCGCGGGGTGGGATCGGCCGGTGCAGCGCGTCGTCGAGGCGATGACGGAAACCTTCCGCTGGGGTCTGTACGACCGAAAGCCCTTGAGCCGATGGACCACCGATCGCATCGCGCTGCTGGGTGACGCGGTGCATCCCATGACACCCCACCTCGGCCAGGGTGCGAACATGTCGATCGAGGACGCCGTCGTACTGGCCACCGTGTTGGCAGGCGCCTCGGCCGCTGACATCCCCCGGCGCCTGGGCCTGTACGAGTCACTGCGGCGTGATCGCACCACCCGGGTTCAACGGAACGCCCGCCAGACAGGGCACGTCTATCGCTCTGTCGACCTGACTCCGCAGCAGCAAGCAGCACAGCTCATCGAGATCCTCACCGGCAACTGGATTCCCGACTACGACGCCGCTGCTGCTGCCGGCGCGGCGCTCGCTCGCTCTAATCCCTGCTGAATTCCTCACCTGTCTGCGGATTCACCGCGACCTCCCCTTCCGGGAGATTGGACAGATCGCCGGCGATAACGGTCTGCTGCGCCTCAACCGCATCGGGCAGTCCGAAATGGGTGGTGGCCCCGGCAGGAGCCAGCACCAGGTCCGCACTGCGCCGTGGCAGCGTCTCTCCCTGGAAGAACGGCGGCGCCGCCACTCGCCACAACAGCATCAGCACGACGCCGAGCACCAGCGCGCCGATACCGACCACCGCCACGGCCCCGACTCCGAAGACGGTGACGTTGTTACCGGCGTCATCGATGAGCCAGCTGGGCTTGGCGTACTGGATCAGCCCGTAGGCGAAGATGACCGTCAGCGCGATTCCACCAAGCAAGGGGATCGCACCACGCATCATGAAATTGCGCGCACTCTGCGTGAGTGTCCGGCGGTAAAACCACACACACGCGAAGCCGGTGAGCCCGTAGTAGAAGGCGATCATCAGACCTACCGACCCGATCAGGGCGGTGAGCAGATTGGTGCTGATGATCGTAAAGAGCACGTAGCACACGATCGAGACCGCACCCATCGCCACGGTGGAGGTGGTGGGCGTCAGATACCTGCGGTGGATCGATGCGAACGAATCCGGCAGCGCCTTGTAGACACCCATCGACAAAGTGGTGCGGGCAGTCGGCAGGATCGTGGTCTGGGTGCAGGCCGAGGCCGACGTCAGGATAGAGGCGGAGAGCAAGAGCATCCCCACATGCCCGAGGAAGCTATCGCCGAACAGTTCAGGACCGATGGCCTTGAACACGTCGGCGGCATTCTCCTGATTGCCCAGGCCTATCCCCTCGGTGCCGACTCCCGCGAACGCCACCGCTGCCACACTGACCAGCGCATAGGTGGCCAGCAGCAGGAAGGTAGACAGCACCGCGGCGCGCCCGGGCGTGCGTCCCGGGTCATCGGACTCCTCGTTACAGGCCACTGCGGTATCCCACCCCCAGTAGATGAAGATCGTCGTCAGCACGGCGGGCGCGATGACGGTGCCGAAGTCCATACCCCCAGGCCAGAACCAGGACAACGAGGGCAGTAGTGAGTACGCCTCGGCGTTATGGGTGTAGACCTTGATCAACGCGATGATCGACACAGCCACCAGAACAACCATCTCGACCAGCAAGAGTGCGTACTGCAGCCGCACCGAGACTTCGATACCGCGGTAGCAGATGTAGGTCATGATCACGATCCACAGAACGCCCGCCACGGTCGACCACAGGGTGCTGTCGGCCAGACTCGCCGCCGCGGTCCACCCCAGATCACCGACAAACGTGAACGAATAGGCGCCCGCGATCTGAGCCAGGTTGGCCATCACGATGACATCGGCGGCGATGATGCCCCAGCCGCCGAGCCATCCGACAATCGGCCCGAAGGTGCGGGACGCCCAGGTAAAGGTGGTGCCGCAGTCCGGCTCGGCCTTGTTCAGCTCCTGATAGGCCACCGCGATGAGATAAATCGGGATGAACGAGATCAGCACAATGGCAGGCGCCTTGACCCCGGCGAGCAAGGCGCCGCCGCTCGCGACGATCAAACCCAGGGTGGCGGCCAGGCTGTAGGCCGGTGCCGTAGAGGCGAGCCCGACGACGACGCTGGAAAGCAGCCCCATCGCGCCGCCCTTGAGCCCCTTGCTCTCGACGGGGGTATCTGAACTCATACGCGTCTCCCTGCTCGGCGGAATGCGAGCAGAATACGGTTTCCGTTGAGATTTCGCCCAACATGAGCGGAATCCGTTGGGATAACACCCTCAGGCTCCGGATTCAGCAACTAGGCCGCCATCGTGGCGGTACACCGAACCGGCAGCGAAACTACGGTTTACGACGCATTTCTCGAGTCGCCGACGCACAATGCGGCGTGTCGGCGCGGGAGAGGTGCGGACTAGGCCAGCGGATTAACTCCGTTGAGGAACACCCAGATGGCGGCCGCGGCACCCAGGCCCAGCAGCACTGCGGCGAAGGACCCCACGAACGGCCTACGGGCCCAGCCACGTCCGGCGTCAAACCCGTACCGACCAGGACCGACGAGGATCACCGCGATGATCGCGACGATCATCAACAGCTCGAACTCGTGCCCGTCGGGCCAAAAGATCGCATACCGGTTCGCCTTGTCGGACACCATGTCGGACAGCAGCACGTTGGCCATGAAGGCCAGCGCGGCCGCGCCGGCCAGTGGTGTGAGCAGGCCGAGCACCAGCAGCACCCCGGCGCCCAGCTCCGCCGTGACGCCGATATAGGTAAGGATGTCGGCGTATTTGAAGCCCCGGTCACTCAGGGTTGCTTCGAAACCGTTAAGTCCGGTCCCGCCCCACCAGCCGAAAACCTTGCGCAGCCCGTGCGCGATGAGCACCGCACCCACGCCGACACGCAGCAACAACAGTCCGAGATCTTGAGTGCCACGACGATCGCCCGTCGGGTCCTGGGTGCCCCACGGCGCGGCATGTCGCGCCTGCACCGCCTCGGAGGATATTTGCGTGGTGGCAGGTTCGGCATAGGGCAGCGGCGCTGGATCGTACAACGGTCCAACCTCTTTCACATCGTGGGAGCTCGTCAGCTTCTCCGCCTGGTAATGCGGGATTGCCGTGGTCTCGAAATCGCCGCCATAGGTGGCCGACGGCACATCATCTTCAGGGTCGACCAGCTCGGGCGGCTTACGCCACGCCTGCGGATCGTCCGAATGACCGGTCACGGGCCCAGCGTAAGTCCATTGGAGGCCCGAATGTGGCGAGCAACGCCGTAAGGTCCGTAATCTTGCGGGCATGCTCATGCGCTCCAGCCCTTCGACGGGACCGACCAATGAGCCATCGGGGAAAAGACTGCTTGTCGGTTCGGTGGCGGCGTTGGCCGGGACGGTGACGCTGTTATCGGGATGTGTGCGGTTCGATCCGACTCAGGATCAGCCGTTCACCGAGGTTCCCCGGCGCGGGGTCGCCCAGACCACTACCACCCCGCCGCCGCCATTGCCGGGTAAACCGTTTCCCAAACAGTGCCCCGCCGACGGCGTGATGCAGGGATGCCTGGAGGCCACCAGCGGGCTCATCATGGGCAGCGACGGCAAGACCGCGCTGGTCGCCGAGCGCGCGACGGGTGTCATCAAAGAAATCGCGACGAGCGCCGAGCCGAAGGTGAAGACCACCATCCCCGTCGACCCGTCCGGGGACGGCGGACTGTCCGACATCGTGCTCTCCCCCTCCTACCAGCAGGACCGGCTGATGTACGCCTACGTCAGCACACCCACCGACAACCGGGTGATACGTGTCGCCGACGGAGACGTACCCAAGGACATCCTGACCGGAATCCCCAAGGGACCCAATGGCAATGCGGGATCGCTGGCGTTCATCAGCCCCACCACGCTGGTGGTACAGACCGGCACCGGCGGCAACCCGGCAGCAGCCAATGATCCGAACTCTTTGGCTGGCAAGGTGATCCGCATCGAACAGCCCACCACCATCGACCAGGCCGCGCCGACGACCGCGATAAGCGGCCTCGGAGACGGCGGCGCCATGTGCGTGGACGCCGCGAACGGCGCGCTGTATGTCACCGACCGCGCACCCGCAGGCGATCGGCTGCAAAAGCTCACCAAGGACGGCAAGATCTCCACCGTGTGGACCTGGCCGGACAAGCCCGGGGTGGCCGGTTGCGCCGCGCTGGACAGCTCGGTGATGGTGAATCTGGTGTTCAACCAGACCACCGTGGTGGTGCGCCAGAACCCCGAGACCGGTGCGGTCACCGGCGATCCCGAGGTGCTCCGCCAGAAGGAGCAGCATGGTCACGTGCGGGCGCTGAAGCTCTCTGCCGACGGAAACGTCTGGGGCGGTTCCATCAACAAGGACTTCGGCACCGCCACCCCCACCGAGGACGTGGTGTTCCCACTGTTCCCGAAGGGCGGCGGATTCCCCCGTGCCAACGACGACCTGGACTAGCTAGCCCTGGCCGCAGGCCTTCAACACCAGATCCTTGACCAGCGCGGCGTCGGCCTGACCCTTGGTCGCCTTCATCACCGCACCGACGATGGCACCCGCGGCTGCCACCTTGCCATCACGGATCTTCTGCGCGACATCGGGATTGGCGGCCAGCGCCTCATCGACCGCAGCCTGGATCAACGAATCGTCGCGCATAACCACCAACCCGCGAGCGGTCATCACCTGCTCGGGCTCACCCTCACCGGCGAGCACCCCGTCGACCACCTGTCGCGCCAACTTGTTGGACAGCTTGCCGTCGTTGATCAATGAGACAACGGCGGCCACCTGAGTCGGCGTGATGGGAAGCTCCGACAGCTCGACCTCACGCGAATTGGCCTGCTGCACCAAGTAGTTACCCCACCACGAGCGTGCTTCTTCGCTGCTGGCTCCCTCCGCGACGGTGGCCTGCACGAGTTCGACGGCACCGTTGTTCACCAGGTCGCGCATCACCTCATCGGAGACGCCCCAATCCTGCTGAATGCGCCCCAGCCGCAGCCAGGGCAGCTCAGGAAGCGTGCCGCGCAGCCCCTCGATCAGCTCGACACTCGGCGCGACGGGCTCCAGATCGGGCTCCGGGAAGTACCGGTAGTCCTCGGCGGTCTCCTTACGACGCCCCGCACTGGTGGAGCCGTCCTGCTCCAGGAAGTGCCGCGTCTCCTGGATGACCTCCTGGCCCGCATCCAGAACAGCTGCCTGACGGCGCATCTCGTAGCGGACCGCCACCTCGACACTCTTGAGCGAGTTGACGTTCTTGGTCTCGGTACGGGTGCCGAACTCGTCGGCACCGGTGGGCATCAGCGACACATTCGCGTCGCAGCGCATGGACCCATGATCCATGCGCACATCGGAAACATCCAAGGCGCGCAACAGGTCCCGCAGCGCTGTCACGTAGGCGCGGGCGATCTCCGGGGCCCGTTCCCCGGTGCCCTCAATGGGCTTGGTAACGATCTCGACGAGCGGCACACCGGCGCGGTTGTAGTCGAGCAGAGACTCGGTGGCCCCGGAGATGCGACCGGTCTCACCGCCGATATGCGTCAGCTTGCCGGTGTCCTCTTCCATGTGGGCACGCTCGATCTGTATCCGCCAGGTAGTGCCGTCGTCCAGCGGAACGTCGAGGTAACCGTTGAACGCGATCGGCTCGTCGTATTGAGAGATCTGGTAGTTCTTCGGCTGGTCCGGGTAGAAGTAGTTCTTGCGGGCGAACCGTCCCCACGGCGCGATCTCACAGTTCAGTGCCAGTCCGATACGGATGGCCGATTCGACCGCCTTCTCATTGACAACCGGCAGCGAGCCCGGCAGACCCAGGCACACCGGGCAGATCTGCGTGTTTGGCTCCGCGCCGAACGCGGTCGGGCAGCCACAGAACATCTTGGTGGCCGTGGACAGTTCGACGTGGACTTCCATGCCGAGCACCGGCTCGTATCGGGTCAGTACGTCGTCGTAGTCCAGCAGTTCTGTCATGCTGCGATCCTAATGGGTCGGCTTTGCCGGCCGAGCAGACGCTTGTTGCGGAGAAAACGCAGGTGATGCACGCATTATCTGTCCGCTCGCGGGTACGGTCGCCGTTATGAGCGGCAGCGTGGTGGTCATCGGCATTGATCCGTACCTGATCGATTTCAGCATGCCCGACTTCGCCCGTACGGGCCTGACCGCCGACGTCATCCAGGAGGGTTTGGACCAGTCCGCCGCGATCCTCAATGCCGAGGGCTACACGGCAGAACTGTGCCTGATCAGCCTGACGCCCGACGAGGTCACCGCACAGCTGACGAGGGCACTTGACGCCCGGCGCTGGGACTGCGTGGTCATCGGCGCAGGCATACGCGCCATGCCCTCGAACCTCGAACTCTTCGAGATCGTGCTCAACGTGGTCCACGCACACGCACCGCACGCGAAGATCTGCTTCAACACCGTGCCCACCGATACCGTGGCCGCCGTCGAGCGGTGGATCTGAGCTCTCGATCTCTGCGCCGGATGACGACGCCTCAGCCGAAGAAGGCGGCCGCGTCGTCGTAGCGATTCTTCGGGACCAGCTTGAGATGACGGGTCGCTTCCGACAACGGCACTCGCCCGATGTCCTGGCCGCGCAGCGACACCATCACCCCGTACTCGCCGGCGTGGGCGGCGTCGGCGGCGTTCACGCCGAACCGGGTAGCCAGCACCCTGTCGAACGGTGTCGGGGTACCGCCGCGCTGCACATGGCCCAGCACGGTGGTGCGGACCTCCTTGTTGATGCGCTTCTCGATTTCGGCGCCCAGCTGCTGGGCCACGCCGGTGAACCGCTGATGCCCAAACTCGTCAATTCCCCCGTCGCGTAACTCCATTGATCCCTCTGCCGGCTTGGCGCCCTCGGCCACCACACAGATGAAATGCGAATCCCCGCGCTGGAAGCGGCCTCTGATCAGGCGGCACACCTCTTCCACGTCGTACGGTACTTCGGGAATCAACGTCATGTGGGCACCGGAGGCCAACCCGGCGTGCAGAGCGATCCACCCCGCATGCCTGCCCATTACCTCCACCAGCATGACGCGCTGGTGTGATTCGGCCGTGCTGTGCAGCCGGTCGATGGCGTCGGTAGCGATGGTCAGCGCCGTATCGAACCCGAAAGTGACATCGGTGCAATCGATATCGTTATCGATTGTCTTGGGCACCCCCACCACCGGCACATTCTCGTCGGCGAGCCAGCTCGCCGCCGTAAGCGTGCCCTCCCCGCCGATCGGGATGAGCACATCGATCCCGTTGTCATCGAGGGTTTGCTTGATCTGGTCCAGCCCGGCACGCAGCTTGTCAGGGTTGGTGCGCGCGGTGCCGAGCACCGTGCCGCCCTTGGTCAGCAGCCGGTCGTTGCGGTCGTCGTTGGCCAGCTGGATACGCCGGTTCTCCAACAGGCCACGCCAGCCGTCCTGAAATCCGACCACCTGCGAGTCGTAGCGGTTGGCGCAGGTTCGGACCACCGCGCGGATGACGGCGTTGAGCCCTGGGCAGTCTCCTCCACCGGTAAGCACTCCGATACGCATAGCCCCATCATGCCTGTGAGCCGGTGAGACGGCAGCGCTACGGAGCCTTCGGCAGGCGACTCGGAACACTCAGCCTGAACCCGGCCCATACCTCGCGACGGTCGGCGCCCAGATTCTGCTCGACATGTGTTGCACGGTCGAAGACCATCAGCGGCCAGTCCGGTCCGCGATATAGCGGCCAGTCCTGACTGGGAACGCCGTTGCGCGCGAAAGCTACCCAGCGTTGTTGCATGTCGTCCACCACACGTGAGGCATCGCGATGTGTAAGGCTGCCGGCCAATAGCGGCCCGGCAGGACCGCGATAATTGCCGAAGACCGCCAGCAGCTCGGTAGCGTGCGACCCCTTCAAACCGGCGGCCCGCACTGTCCAGGGCGCATAGTCGAATTGGTAGGCGTACACCGGCGCGAACTGTTGATGCGCCCCGGCAATCCGCCACACCGAGGACGTGAAGAACATGTCGCCCGCGAGCCGCAACCGCGCGTCCTTCGACGGATATCCCGGATAGGCCGCCAGGATCCGTTCCCGATAACCGGGGCCGCCGCCCGCGAGAATCTCCTGTTGCTCGGGCTCGGACAGCGGCATCGCCTTGATCACCTTCGTGAAGAGCCTGGCCTCATCGGCGTTACTGCCAATGATCAACGGAACACGTTGCGCTTCACCATGTTCCATCGCTTCCACGGGAGACTTGGGCAGATAGTCACCGTCGACCGAAGGACCGAACGGGAAGCTGCCCTCCGCGATCAATCTGCGCTGCGCGCGCAGCAGCCGCCGTGGTGAGGCATTCATCACGGTCGCCGCCGCGTTATCGGGTGCGGCGCCGAGCAGTTGGGCGAAACGCCGGGCGTCATGCGCGATGGCGTCAGCATGGGCGGCGAGGCCACTGGCGGTGCTTTGGATAATCGCGCGATGGAACAGCCCCGCAGCTGCCGGGGTGGCCATCAACGTCTCGACAGCACTGCCGCCCGCGCTCTCACCGAAGATGGTCACGTTGTCCGGGTCGCCCCCGAAGGCGCGAATGTTGTCACGGACCCAGTGCAGGGCCAGCACGAGATCACGCAGGTACACGTTGCTTTCTATGACGTGCTCGGCGTCGGACAGCGAGGACAGATCGAAGGCGCCCAGCGCGCCCACCCGATAGTTCGCCGACACATAGACGCATCCGCGGCGCGCCAGTATCGAACCCTCATAAGGCGGCGAGGCGCTGGCGCCGAGAAAGTACCCACCGCCGTAGATGTAGAACATGACCGGCAGCGGACCATCCGGCAATTCCTCCGGCGTCACCACATTGAGCGACAGACAGTCCTCGCTGCGCCATTTTTGCGGCGTGAACACCTTGGGCTGGTACGGCACCGCGCCAAATCTTGTGCAGCGCCGGACGCCCTCCCAGGGCTGCACGGGACGCGGCGCCCGCAGCCGCAGCGGCCCCACCGGCGGTTCGGCGTAGGGAATCCCCCGGAAACGGCGCATCCCGCGCCGGACAAAGCCTTCAACGACGCCACTGTTGACTCTTACTCGCTTCGGCGCCGCTGCCACGGATGCCAACCTAGCCCCCGAGGCGCGTCGTCATCGCCCGGGGCGCACCGTCGTGGGGCCCGGCCTGGTCGTCACGATGGTCGCGGACGGCGGAGCATTCCCGGGGTCGGGCGTCGACGACAGGTGACGTTCACCGGCAGGAAGACAGTCACGTTCCACCGATCCCCCGCAATCCACCGGTTTCACCTGGACCACCGCCTCGGGAGCCTCGGTGTGGCTCGTCCACACCGCACCGGCGAGAACCGTCGCGCATGCTGCGGCCGCAGCCACCCGACGTATCGACGCTCCATGGCTGCTCGTCACGATCGCGGCACGACGGTACTGGGGCGTGTTTTCGTCTGCGGGACGGTCGCCCGCGGCACCATGTTGCCCGGGTTCGGTCGCGCGGTCAGGTGCGGATCGCCGGAATAATCGCAGGTGGTGTCCGTCTGTACTGAGCATCGGACCGGCACCTGCTGCGTTGCCGCCCTCCCACACCGAACTCTCATATGCATATATGCAAATATGACAGCTCTTTCGGCTAGCACGCCGACAGAAGGCTAATAGTTACCTGTGAATCTCTACAGCGCCGAGGGCAGTGGGCCGCGGGCCGTTTCGTAGGCCGCCCCCACCCGGTACAGCCGGTCGTCGGCGAGTGCGGGAGCCATGATCTGCAGTCCCACCGGGAGCCCGTCATCGGCCGACAGTCCGGACGGCACCGACATTCCGCAGTGTCCGGCCAGGTTCAGCGGCAGCGTGCACAGATCGAACTGGTACATGGCCAATGGGTCATCGACCTTCTCCCCCAGCCGGAATGCGGTGGTGGGCGTCGCCGGGGTCACCAACACGTCCACCTGCTCGTAGGCCTGTTCCAGGTCGCGCTTGATCAGGGTGCGCACCTTCTGCGCCCGGCCGTAGTAGGCGTCGTAGTACCCGGCGGACAACGCATACGTGCCGATCATGATGCGCCGCTTGACCTCTGGGCCAAAGCCCGCGGCCCGGGTGAGCGCCATGACTTCCTCGGCGCTGTGCGTTCCGTCATCGCCAACGCGCATGCCGTACCGCATGGCATCAAACCGAGCCAGATTGGACGACACTTCGGACGGCAGGATCAAGTAGTACGCCGGAAGTGCGTATTCGAAGTGAGGACAGGACACCTCCACCACATCGGCGCCCAGCGCGGTGAGCTGTTCGACGGCCGCGTCGAACGATGCCATCACGCCCGGCTGATACCCGTCACCACGCAACTGCGAGACCACCCCGACGCGAACGCCTTTGAGATCACCGGTGGCACCGGCCCGAGCGGCGGCCACGACATCGGGTACCGGCTCGTCGACCGAGGTGGAGTCGCGCGGATCATGCCCCGCGATCACCTGGTGCAGCAGTGCGGTATCCAGCACGGTGCGCGCGCAGGGCCCGCCCTGATCCAGGGATGACGCGCAGGCCACCAGGCCGTAACGCGAAACCGTTCCGTACGTGGGCTTGACCCCGACTGTCGCGGTCAGCGCCGCGGGCTGACGGATCGAGCCGCCGGTGTCAGTACCGATGGCCAGGGGCGCCTGGAATGCGGCCAGCGCGGCCGCGCTACCGCCGCCCGAACCACCCGGCACCCGCTCGACGTCCCATGGGTTACGGGTGGGCCCGTATGCGGAATTCTCGGTGGAGGAACCCATCGCGAACTCGTCCATGTTCGTCTTGCCCAGGATCGGAATCCCGGCCGCGCGCAGTCTCGCGGTGACCGTCGCGTCGTAGGGCGGAACCCAGTTTTCCAGGATCTTGGACCCACAGGTGGTCGGCATGTCCCTGGTGGTGAAAACGTCTTTGAGTGCCAGCGGAACGCCGGCGAGCGGAGACGGCACCGAGCCGGCCGAAATCGCGTCGTCGGCGTCCTTGGCGGCGGCAAGTGCCTGCTCTCCCGCCACATGCAGGAAGGCTCGATAGGTCTCGTCGGTGCTGGCGATCTGATCCAGATGCGCACGCGTCACCTCAACGGATGACACCTCGCCCGCATGAATCAGCGCGGCCAGAGAGGCGGCGTCTTGCCTGATCAGATCGGTCACTGTTCTTCCCCCAAGATCTGCGGCACCGCGAAACGCCCCTCCGCCACCCGCGGAGCCTGCGCCAGCGCCTGATCGGGGGTCAGGCAGTCGGCAATCACATCGGGCCGTGTGACATTGACCGCATCGAGCGGAGAGCTGGTCGCGTCCACCTCATCGAGCTCTTCGGTGGAAACGGCACTGATCTGGCTGACATGGCCGAGGATCGCGTCGAGTTGCCCCGCGTATCCGTCCAGCTCAGCGTCAGTCAGCGCAAGCCTGGCCAGTCTGGCCAGGTGCGCGACCTCGTCACGGGATATGGCGCTCACGGCTAGACAGCCTAGAGGGCGGCAGTGCCTGACCTGTGCCACAGTGTTGGACGTGCCGTCTTATCTGCTGCGCCTGCAGCTCGCTGACCGTCCGGGCAGTCTCGGATCGGTCGCCGTCGCGCTCGGCACGGTGGGCGCAGACATCCTGTCCCTCGACGTCGTCGAGCGCGGCCCGGGCTACGCCATCGACGATCTGGTCATCGACCTGCCGCCGGGGGCCATGCCCGATTCGTTGCTCACCGCCGCGGAGGCGCTGAACGGGGTGCATGTGCACTCCATCCGCCCGCACACGGGCCTGCTGGAGGCGCATCGCGAGCTGGAACTCATCGACAGGGTGGCCGCCGCCGCGGCATCCGCCCGTCTCGAGGTGCTCGCCCAGGAAGCCCCCCATGTGCTGCGCGCGAATTGGTGCACCGTGGTGCGGCAGGACGGCAGCGGCTTCATTCGGGTGGCCGGAAGTTCCGGGGCTCCGGAAACCCAGGCCACCTCGGCCCCTTGGTTACCGCTGGAGCGAGCGCAGGTCCTCGACACCGCTGCCGACTGGGTGCCGCAACTGTGGAAGGACATGGACACCACCCTGGCGGCCGCACCGCTGGGGTCGGGTGACACCGCCGTAGTGCTGGGTCGTCCCGGCGGCCCGGCGTTCCGGCCCTCGGAGGTCGCCCGCCTGGGCTATCTGGCGGGCATCGTCGCCACCTTGGTGCGGTAGCGGCCGGTTCACAGGAACGGTACAGCCGTCTCTCGGAATCGCCCGGCACACTCACTGGCGTGACTGATATCGACGCGTCCATGAGCAGGACTCGTGAACGACTCATCTTCGCCGCCATTCTGCTGACGATCACCGTGGTGTACCTCTGGGACATCAGCCATAACGGTTGGTCCAACGCCTTCTACGCGGCGGCCGTCCAATCCGGCAGCGAAAGCTGGAAGGCCTGGTTCTTCGGCAGCTTCGATCCGCAGAACTACGTGACGGTCGACAAGCCCGCCGGTGGTCTCTGGCTGATGGGTTTGTCCGCCAGAACCTTTGGCTTCTCCAGCGCCAGCATGCTGATTCCGCAGGCCGTGCTGGCGATTGTGAGCGCCGCCCTGATTCGCGCCACGGTCCGGCGCCAGGCCGGTCCGGGCGCGGGCCTGCTCGCGGCGGCTCTGTTCGCCCTGATCCCCGTGGTCTCGGTGATGTTCCGGCACTCCAACCCCGACGCACCGATGGTGTTCGGCATGGTGGTGGCCGCGTACTTCACCACGCGCGCAATCGACTCCGAGCGTTCTCGAAACGCGGCCGGGTGGCTGGCGCTGGCCGGCATGGGTATCGGGTTCGCGTTCCTGTGCAAGACACTGGAAGGGCTGCTGGTGGCTCCCGCGCTGCTCCTGGCCTATCTGGTGTCCGCAAAATGGCCCTGGAAGACGACGCTCGTACATCTGCTCGGCGCCGGCGCCGCTCTGCTGGTCGCGTCGGGATGGTGGATGGCCGCGGTCGCGCTGACTCCGGCGGCCAGCCGTCCGTACGTCGACAACTCCACCGACAACAGCGAATGGACCCTGGCAGTCGGCTACAACGGACTGGACCGCCTGCTCGGCGACGATTCGAATGGAATGGGCGAAGGCGGCCACGGAAGCGGACCCTCATTCTCCGGCACCCCAGGCATATTCCGACTCTTCCAGGACACCCAGGCCGACCACATCGCTTGGCTGTTACCCACGGCGTTCATCGCACTGATCCTCGGACTCGCCATCGTCAGCAGGACGCCGCAGACTGAGGGCTGGATGGGCCGCCTACGCGCGATCACCACCAATCCCGCAGGGGCAGGGCTCGTTCTGTGGGGCACCTGGATGGTGTCCAACTACGTGATCCTGAGCTACATGGCCAAGCAGTTCCATCCCTACTACACCTCGGCCATGGCCCCCGCCATCGCCGGTTCCCTGGCCATCGGCACGGTTCTGCTCTGGCGGCATCGATCCGAGCGAATCGGCAAGCTGGGGTTGAGTGCACTCACGCTCAGCGCCACCATCATGGCGTTCGTCCTGCTTCGGCGCATACCGGCCTGGCTACCGTGGCTACGCTGGGTCCTGCTGATCGGCGGCATCGCCGCGGCCATTGCCCTCGCGCTTGGCGCGCTCGAGCGCAACGCCCGGTTGCGCTATGCCATTGCCACACTGGCCCTTGCGGTTTCGTTGGGCGGGTCGATCGCCTTCACCATCGCCAACGTCACCACGCCCAAGGTAGGTGGGCTGTCGACCTCCGGCCCGACAATGCCCGACGATGACAAGTTCGGCGGGCGGGAGCCCAAGCCGCTCGATCCCGCACTGGCGGCGTTGATCAGGGATTCCGATGCCAGGTGGCCGGTGGCGACCACCAATACCCGCACGGCCGCTCCCATCCAGTTGGAGACCAACGCGCCTGTGATGGCGATCGGCGGGTTCTCCGGACGCGACAACCCCATCACCCTGCAGCAGTTCATCGGCTACACGCAGGACGGCACGGTCGAGTTCTACGCCGAATCCGTCAAGGACAAAGACAAGCAAGAGGATCAACCACAGAAGGACGGCGATACCAAGCGGGTGGCCGACGAGGTCCAGAAGTGGGTCGAAACCCACTTCTCCTCAAAGGATTACGGAGATCTTCGGGTGTTCGATCTGGCGGTGCCGCCGAAACCCTAGAACCACGGGCCGGGCCGCCTCACACTCCGCCGAGTGTGAAGCTACGGCGAGATTCCGAGGGATTTCTCGCCATAGCGTCACACTCGGCGGCTGGCGTCACGACGCTGGTGGCTCAGGCGGCCCGTCGGCCAGCAGCGCCCGGAAGCCGTCCTCGTCGAGGATCGTCACTCCCAGCTCGACGGCCTTGTCGTACTTGGATCCCGGCGCGTCGCCCACGACAACGAAGGCCGTCTTCTTGGACACCGAGCTCGCGGACTTGCCACCGCGGGCGATGATGGCCTCCTTGGCCTCGTCACGCGAAAACCCTGGGAGTGAACCGGTTACGACGATCGACAAGCCTTCCAGATTGCGCGGTATGGACTCATCGCGCTCATCGGCCATCCGCACTCCCGCGGCGCGCCACTTGTCGACGATGGCACGATGCCAGTCGACGGTGAACCAATCCACCACGGCCGCGGCGATCGTGGTTCCCACGCCCTCCACGGCGGCCAGTTGTTCGACGGACGCACCCTCGATGGCCTCCAATTCACCGAACTCGGTGGCCAGGGCGCGCGCCGCGGTCGGGCCTACATGGCGAATCGACAGCGCCACCAACACACGCCACAGCTGCTGCTGTTTCGCCTTATCCAGGTTGTCCAGCAGTCGGCTTCCGTTGGCGGACAACGACCCATTCTTGGTCGTGAACAGATCGGTGCGCAGCAGGTCATCGGCATTGAGGCTGAACAGGTCGCCCTCGTCCTCGATGACCCCGGCCGACAGCAGCGCGATCGCCGCCTCATAACCGAGCGCCTCGATATCGAAGGCGCCACGCCCCGCCACATGGAAGACCCGCTCACGCAGCTGCGCCGGGCAGCTACGCGAGTTGGGGCAGCGGATGTCGGCATCGCCTTCCTTCTCGTGGGCCAACGTGGTGCCACACTCCGGACACGTTGTGGGCATGACGAATTCGCGTTCGGATCCGTTGCGCAGATCGGCAACCGGCCCCAGCACCTCGGGGATGACGTCCCCGGCCTTGCGGATCACCACGGTGTCGCCGATCAGCACGCCCTTGCGTTTAACCTCGGAGGCGTTGTGCAGGGTCGCCAGGGACACGGTGGACCCGGCCACCTTGACCGGGGTCATGTACGCGAAGGGCGTGACCCGACCGGTACGGCCCACGCTCACCCGGATGTCGAGCAGTTCGGTCGTCGCTTCTTCAGGCGGATACTTGTACGCGATGGCCCAGCGCGGCGCACGCGAGGTGCTACCGAGACGACGCTGCAACGCCACCGTGTCAACTTTCACGACAAGGCCGTCGATCTCGTGTTCCACATCGTGACGATGCTCGGCCCAGTAGTTGACGCGCTCCTGAACCTTCGCGATGCCCCGCACCTTGGTGGTATGAGTGGATACGGGTAATCCCCACTGCCCCAAAGCCAAATAGGCATCATGCAGGCTCGTCGGCGTGAAGCCCTCGACACGGCCAAGCCCGTGACAGATCATCCGCAGCCGACGTCGGGCGGTGATGGCCGGGTTCTTCTGTCGCAAGCTGCCCGCGGCGCTGTTGCGCGGGTTGGCGAACGGCGGCTTACCCTCCTCCACCAGCGAGGCATTGAGCACCCCGAAGTCCTCCAGCCGGAAAAACACCTCGCCACGCACCTCCAAGAGCGCAGGTATCGGGTATTCCTTTGACCCCGTAAGCCTTTCCGGCACATCCTCAATGGTCCTGGCATTCAGGGTGACGTCCTCACCGCTACGTCCATCCCCACGAGTTGCCCCGCGCACCAGCACGCCGTTCTCGTAGACCAACGCGAGTGCCACACCGTCGATCTTCAGCTCACACAGGTACTCGGGTTCTTCACCGATATCTCCGCGAACCCGCGCGTCCCAGGCCGCCAGCTCCTCGGAACTGAATGCGTTGTCCAGGCTCAGCATTCGCTCCAGGTGATCGACCGATCTGAACTCGGTGACGAAACCCGCCCCACCCACGAGCTGCGTCGGCGAATCCGCAGTGCGCAGCTCCGGGTACTGCTCTTCCAGCGCCGTCAGCCTCTTCAGCAGCTCGTCGAACTGGCCATCAGAAATGACGGGGGCGTCCTTGACGTAGTAGCGGAACTGGTGGCCGCGCACCTCTTCGGCCAGCTCACCCCATTGGCGCTGGATGTCGGGATCCATACCGGCAGGCTAACGGACCCGCCCGACAGCACCCGAACTCTACGATGTGCCCATGGGCACACACCCGATTATGTTCACCGAGGACGATCCGGGTCTGGCCGAGCTACGCGAGCTGGCTCTCGCACTGCCCGAGGCCGCCGAACAGATCTCCTGGGGCAGACCTGTCTTCAAGGCCGGAAAGATGTTCGCGATGTTCGGCGGGAACGCCAAGGGCGCAACGCGGGGCGAGATGATCGCCTACCCCTACTCGGTGCTGGTCAAGGTGGACGATTCGGAGCGCCCCGCCCTCGTGCAGGACGAACGCTTCTATTACCCGGCGTACATGGGCCCCTTCGGCTGGCTCGGACTGGATGTCAGCACCACCGACGTGGACTGGGACGAGGTTGCCGAACTTCTCGATGCCTCCTATCGATCGATCGCAACCAAGAGGCTGATCAAGCTGCTCGATCAGCGCGACTGATCCTCTGACAATCCCTACACTCAGTTCACGCTTTGCCTACCACTCAGAGAAGACGGGATGGGATGCAGATTGTCTGTTGCTAACAGATTGTGCGCTGCACTCGGTGCTGCCGCGCTGACCGCAGTCACCATGGCGCCCCAGGCCCTCGCCGATGGCCCCCTCGTGTTTCCGGGGATGGAGATCATTCAGGGAACGCAGAGCTGCACGCTCGGTTTCGTCGATCCCGACGTGCGCTTCGGCCTCACCGCGGGGCATTGCGCCATGGATACCGATGGACCGGTATACGACGCGACGGGCCAACTCATCGGTGTCCTCGTCATCGCCGGTTCCAATCTGCGCGACGGCGAGCGGATCGACGGCGCCAAGTACCTGATCGACTACGAGGCCATCAAGTTCCGCGATGACGTTGCGATCAACGACGTACTCCCCAACGGGATTCGGCTTGAACGCGGCGGCGGAGTCCAGCCGCATACCGGGCTGCCCGTCTGCCGTAATGGTGTCACCACCGGGGAGGCCTGCGGCGCCGTCACCACGGTCAACAACGGCTGGTTCGAAATCGACGGCCTACCCGCCGACCATGGGGACTCGGGCAGTCCGGTGTACTCGATCGCCTCACCCGGGCACGGCTCCATCGTCGGCATTGCGCGGGGAACCACGCGCAGCGTGGACACCGGCGTGGTGCAAACCACTGCGATTTCCTGGTCAACCGTCCTCAATCAACTGCGGGAAGACCTCGAAAAATCACCCGCCACTCCCCCTCCACCTGGGGATTCACCACCCTCGACGCCACTTCCTGCACCACAAGACACCCAATTCGCATAGGCTCGTAGCGACACGGAGAGTCGTGCCGCGTGCTCTCCTCACACTGGTCGGGCTTTGTTGACGGTGAACGTGGCAGACAGAGAGCTATCGCGTGACCAGTGTCGGCGAGAACGGTCGACGGACCGACCCGTGGGGACGGTGGACGGTGTGGGTGGCGGCCCTGGCTGTGCTAGGCGGTCTTGGTCTCACGAACCCGGCTGCGGCACATGCGGATCCGCTGATTTATCCGGGCATGGAGATCATTCAACGCCCACCCGGTAAGGAATCGCTGAGCTGCACCCTCGGATTCGTGGATCCCACCGCGCGCGTCGGCGTCACCGCAGGTCACTGTGGCGGAAATGGGCCGGTGTTCACCAACGACGGCGTGCGTATCGGACAGCTCGCGGTGGCCCAGTCCAACATCAAGCCCGAAGGGCCACTGTCCCGCGACGACTACCGAATCGACTACGAGGGCATCGCCTTCGACGAGGGCGTGCCGATCAACAACGTGCTGCCCAACGGACTACGGCTCGGAGTCGACCCCGCCGTCGTCCCCCGGGACGGCCTGGCGGTGTGCCGAATCGGGATCACCACGGGTGAGGCGTGCGGCGCCATCGCCGGATTCGGCAACGGCTGGTTCCTCGTGGACGGCCTGCCTGCCGACCACGGCGACTCCGGTAGCGCCGTGTACACGGTGACCTCACCCGGCAATGCCGCCATCGTCGGCATCGTGAGTGCGCGATTCACGGCCAACCAGACCCGCCGGGAGTCCACTGTGGCGTTGTCCTGGCCGACGGTGCAACAGCAGATCCGCGAGGACATCGCGGCAGCCGCGCGCCCCCCCGAGTCCGCCAGTCCCGTGGCCATCAATCCGCAGGCGCCGCCCATGGTCCTGCCTCCGGTTCCCTCCGATGACCGCCCGTCCGGTCCCGCGAGAATGGTTGTCCCTTAGCCGCCATGCGCCCGTTCTTGTGGATAACGACCATCGTCGCAGTGCTGTGCGCGCTTCCCGCCGCGAACCCCGCACCTGCACATGCCGACCCGCCGCTGGTGTATCCCGGCATGCTCATTTACCAGGGCTCGCTGAGCTGCACGCTCGGTTACGTCGATCCCGGGCTTCGCGTGGGCATCACGGCTGGGCATTGCTTCAACGGTGACGGCATCGTTCGCAATGGAGACTTCGCGGCGGTGGGACACAAGATCCTGGCGCACGACAACCGTCCCCCCGAGGGCCCGGTGTACGAGAACGAGTACACCATCGACTACGAGGCCATCTCGATCGATGACGGATTGCCCGTTAACGACGTGATGGCCAACGGTCAACGGCTCGAACGTGATGACACGGTCACTCCCGATGTCGGAATGCCGGTCTGCCGCACCGGCTTTACCACGGGCGATGCGTGCGGATCGGTGACCCGACTTGGCAACGGCTGGTTCAGGTTTAACGGCCCCGTGATCGCCAAGGGCGATTCCGGGGGCCCGGTGTACACCCATGTCGGTGACCGCACCGTGCTCGTCGGCATCATTCGCGGTTTCATGACCAGCCAATCCGGCGATGACGTGCAGTCCTGGGCGATGTCCTGGCCATCGGTGGTCAAGCAACTCCGCGAGGACCGCAAGGGCCTGCTGCCCGCCTGAACCCGTAGGCTCACGCCCATGTCTGATTCTCTTCGCGCAAGCGGCTCATCGGCGAGCGACTGGAAAGCCTTCACCGTTGAGACCACCGGGCACATCGCCCAGGTCACCCTCATCGGGCCCGGCAAGGGCAATGCGATGGGACCCGATTTCTGGCGGGAATTGCCGCTGATCTTCACCGAGCTCGACGCGGACCCGGAAGTGCGAGCGATTGTTCTTGCCGCCGCGGGTGCCAATTTCAGCTACGGATTGGATCTGCCCGCGATGGCAGGCACCTTCATGCCGCTGATGGCCGAGAAGGCATTGGCGAAACCGCGCACCGACTTCCTCGACGAGATACGCCGGCTGCAAGCCTCGGTGACCACCGTCGCAGACTGCCGCAAGCCGGTGATCGCCGCGGTGCAGGGCTGGTGCATCGGCGGTGGCGTTGACCTCATCGCGGCCGCCGACATCCGGTACGCGAGTGCCGGGGCGAAGTTCAGCGTGCGCGAGGCCAAGGTCGCGATTGTGGCGGATATTGGCTCACTGCACCGCCTTCCGCCGATCATCGGCGATGGCCACCTGCGCGAACTCGCGTTCACCGGCAAGGACATCGACGCGGCACGGGCCGAGAAGATCGGACTCGTCAACGATGTGTTCGACACTGCAGAGGCAACGCTGGCGGCCGCACACGCCACCGCCGCGGAGATCGCGTCCAATCCACCGCTGGTGGTGCAGGGCGTCAAGGACGTGCTGGGCCGCGAGCGCGAGAGTGTCGTCGCTGACGGCCTCAAGTACGTCTCGACGTGGAACGCCGCGTTCCTGCCGTCGGAAGACCTGCAGGAAGCCATCGGCGCGGTCTTCGAGAAGCGCGATCCCGACTTCAAGGGACGCTAGATCTCCCGGTAGCGGCCCCAGTGCACCGCGTCCTCCAGGGGGCGCCCGTTACGCCAGCCGAAGCGCTCCAGGTCGGGGCGCTCGGCGAACTCACGTACCGGTCCGACGCACAGCCAGGCGATCGGCCTGATATGCGTTGGTGCGTCTATTAATTGGGCCAGGAACTGTTCCTCGTAGAAGGACACCCAGCCGACGCCGATCCCTTCGGCGACCGCGGCGAGCCAGAGGTTCTGGATGGCGAGCACCGCCGAGAACAGCCCGGCGTCCGCAATGGTGTGCCTACCCAGGACGTGCGGACCGCCACGGCCATGGTCGTAGGTGACCACCACCCCGGTGCCGCTTTCGCAGATGCCTTCAATCTTGATGGGGTCAAAGGTGGTTCGCCGTTCCTCCGGCAGGCTGTCGGCGAATCTCTGGCGCTGTTCGGCGACATGCGCCGCGAACTTCTCCAGCGTCTGCGACTCGCGCATCACCACGAAATCCCAGGGCTGGCTGTTCCCGACGCTGGGCGCACGATGCGCAGCCTGGAGCAGCTTCATCAACGTCGCGTCGTCGACAACCTGTCCGGTGAACTCGGCACGGACGTCCCGGCGGGTAGCGATGGCCTGATAGACGTCCATCACAGTGCATCCGGGTCGGCATCGATCAGATCGCTGACCTTGCGCGTCAATTCGGTTGCGGTACGTGCCCATGGGAGGTCCGCACCGGCAAGCCCGCATCCGGCGCTGATGCAGATGCGATCACGCAGCACGGCACGCCCGAAGCCCAGTTTGTCCGCGAGCGCCGCGGTACGGGTTGCGAGTAGTTCGGACGATATCGGCACCGACGGTGGGGCGGAGGGGACCACGCCGAGGATCGCGATCTTCCCGGTGTCCAGCACCGAGGCCAGACCATCGAGCGCCCGCGCATCCGTCAGATATTCGGAATCCACCGCGATCCCACGAATATTGGCCCCGCGCAACAGCTCCCAGGGAGGATCTGCGGCGCAGCAATGCACCACCAGCTCACCGCCCACCGCGGCGGCACACAGGTTCAACAGCGAGATCGCCGTCGGTACGTCGACCGGATGTACCGGTGAGAACATGCTGGTTCCGGACAGCCTGCCGTCCAGCGCGGCGGGCAGGGACGGTTCATCGAGCTGCACCACCACGGGAACACCGAGCCTGCGAGACAGCGTGGCTTGATGCAGCGCCAGTCCCTCTGCCAAGGAGGCCGCAAGGTCCCGCACCGCACCGGGATCGGTGATCGCGCGATGGCCGTTGGGAAGCTCCAATTGCGCGGCCAGCGTTATCGGCCCGGGGCCCTGTACTTTCACCGCGCGTTCGCTATCCCGATGCCCGCCGCGCTCCCACTCCTCTTCGAGTGCATCCATGTCCTCGTCAAGAAATCCGCGTGCCCGTCGGACCACCGCACCGGGCCGGGCGGTGGTCCGGTAGCCGGTGGGTACCACATCGACGGCGATATCGACCAGCAGTGCGGCGGCCCGTCCGATCAGATCGGCACCGACCCCGCGCGCGGGCAGCTCCACGATATGGGGCAGCGGCAGCTCGGCCACCACGATCTCGGTCGCGGCACGCGCCTCTTGACCCGGCCAGGAGCCGACGCCAGTTCCGTTCGCCCATACATTCACATGCTGAACGTTAGGTGATGAGCGACTCGATCGGTCCCTTGGCGAAATAGACGACAAACAATCCGGCCACCACGTACAGCAGCGGATGCACAGCACGACGTCGAGTCCCGCGCTCCGCGGACACGACGGCGAGCACCACCCAGCTGATGAACCCGACACCGATGCCGTTGGCGATCGAATAGGTGAATGGCATGGTCACCACGGTCAGGAAGCAGGGCAGTGCGTAGTCGAACCGGGTGAGGTCGATGCTGCGGAGCTGGCCGATCATCATGGCACCGACCACCACCAGCGCCGGTGCCGCGGCCTCCAGCGGTACCACCGAATACAGCGGGGTGAAGAACATGGCCGCCAGAAACAGCAGCCCGGTGACCACATTGGCCAGCCCGGTCCTGGCGCCCTCCGCGATGCCCGAAGCGGACTCCACGAACACGGTGTTGGAGGACGAGGACGAGATACCACCAACAACCGCTCCCACGCCCTCCACCGACAGTGCCCGTCCGATACCCGGCAGGGTGCCGTGCTCGTCGGCCAGTCCGGCCTCTTTACCTAGACCGGTCATGGTTCCCATCGCGTCGAAGAAGTTTGAGAGCACCAACGCGAACACCAGGACCGTGGCCGACAGCACGCCCACCCGAGTGAACGCACCGAACACGTCCACCTGGCCGAGCAGACTCAGATCCGGGATGCCGCCCGCGGAGGACGGCCAATCGGGCACAGTGAGATTCCATCCCCTGGCATCGACGGGCTGCGCACCGCGTTCGGTCAACGCCTGCGCGATCATGGAAATCCCCGTCATCACCACAATTCCGATGAGCAGTCCGCCACGAACCTTGCGCACCACCAGGATTCCCATCAGCAGCACACCCGCGGCGAAGATCAGGGTCGGGACGGTGGCCACCGAGTTGTCGATTCCCAAACCGACCGGCACCGTGGTGTTCGCAGCGTCAGGGATCCGCCGCACGAAACCCGCGTCCACGAAACCGATGAACGCGATGAAGCACCCGATTCCCGCAGCGATCGCCGCCTTCAGCTCGTCGGGAATGGCATGAAATACCGCGGTCCGGAAACCCGAGATGCCCAGGGCCACAATGACGAGGCCGTCGACGATGACCAATCCCATGGCCTCGGGCCAGCTCATCTGCGACGCGAACGACACCGCGAGCAGACTGTTGATGCCCAGCCCCGCGGCAAGTGCAAACGGGTACTTGGCGATGACACCGAACAGGATCGACATCACTCCGGCGGCCAGGGCGGTGACCGCGGCTACCTGCCCCACCGGCAGCACGTGGCCCAGCACATCGGCGTTATGTGCGTGTCCCGGCTCCCCACCGATGATGAGCGGGTTGAGCACCACGATGTAGGCCATCGCGAAGAAGGTGACGATCCCGCCGCGAACCTCCCGCCCCAACGTCGACTGCCGCTCGGAGATCCGGAAGTACCGGTCCAGGAGGCCATTCATAGCCGTTGAAAGTACAGGCCCCGGTTGCCGGTCGCCCATCGGAATCAACCCGGGCGAGGGACTTTCCACCCCAGATCGAGGACCTTTGTCACTAGAGGCGCGTGCGGCCACCCGATCAAATATAAGTGTCACTTTTAGACACAGATAACTAACCCGAGGACCGCTTTCATGCCGCAGAAGGAATTCACCGACCTCGAGCTCCTCCACGAACTCGAGCCCGTGGTCGAGGAGAACACCCACCGCCACCTCGGCGTGTTCAAAGAGTGGAGCCCGCATGACTACATCCCGTGGTCCGAGGGCAAGAACTACAAGGCATTGGGTGGGCAGGACTGGGATCCGGAGCAGTGCAAGCTCTCCGAGCTGGCCAAGGTCGCGATGATCACCAACCTGCTGACCGAGGACAACCTGCCCGCCTACCACCGCGAGATCGCGATGAACTTCACCATGGACGGGCCGTGGGGCACCTGGGTCAACCGGTGGACCGCCGAAGAGAACCGCCACAGCATTGCCATCCGCGACTACCTCGTCGTCACCCGCGCGGTCGATCCGGTGGAACTCGAGAAGCTGCGCATGGAGCAGATGACCCGCGGCTTCTCCCCCGGTCAGAACCGCCAGGGCGGGGATCACATGTTCGCCGACAGCTTGTTCGACTCGGTGGTGTACGTGTCATTCCAGGAGCTGGCCACCCGTGTCTCGCACCGCAATACCGGCGTCGCGTGTGCCGAGCCCATCGCCCAGGAACTCCTCAAACACATCTCCAATGACGAGAACCTGCACATGATCTTCTACCGCAACATGGTCGAGGCCGGTCTCCAGATCGCGCCCAACCAGGCCGTGAAGTCAATCCACAAAGTTCTCGACAACTTCACGATGCCCGGATACACGATCCCCGGATTTCGCCGCAACGCCGTCACCATCGCCACCGGCGGCGTCTACGACCCGCAGTCGCACCTTGCCGAAGTGGTCCTGCCCGTGCTGCGCAAGTGGCGCATCTTCGAGCGCGATGACATCACCGGCGAGGGCGAGTGGTATCGCGAAGACCTCGATCGCCTCATCACCGACCTCAAGAAGACCGCCACCGACTTCGAGGAAGTCAAGGCAAAGTACCTCGATCGCCAGGCCAGGCGCGCCGAGCGCAATGCCGCCAAGGTGTAGCCCTCCGTAACGCCGACGTGGGCAAACGGCGATATGCCGTTCAGTACCATGGTTCGGGGCCGCCTGCCGGCCAGCCGGGAGGAGAGGGACACATGCGCGCGTTCAGGACGCTCTCGACGGTGATCGGCATCGCCACGGTGTTCGCGGCGACAGTGGCCGGCGCCTCGATCGCGTCGGCCGAACCTGTCGCGGGTGCCCAGCTGGTTGCGATCGGGGATTCGTTCATGGCGGCGGGTTCGAATGCCGCGGGTATCACCGGCCCTGTCGGCACCGCCTGTAACCAGGCGACCGACAATGTCGCGCACCTGGTGGCCACCTCGTTCCCGCAGATGACATTCGCCGACTACTCCTGCGTGGGCGCACTCTCCACCGACGTCTACACGCCCTCCACGCGCGGCCCGCAGAACACGGGGCTGTCCCCCGCAACCAAGGTGGCGGTCGTATCCGTCGGTGGCAACGATGCCGGCTTTGAGCAGATCGCCACCGATTGTCTGTTCGCGTTGAGCTGCCCCCCGGAGAAGAAGGCGCAATTCAGTGCCAACGTGGCCTCGGTCGGCCCGAAACTGACGGGTGCATACGCGGCCATACGCCAGGCCGCTCCGAACGCGCGCGTCTTCACGGTGGGCTACCTGCCGATCCTTCCCCCGGACGCCAAGGGGTGCCTGGTCGGCCTGATCAATACCCAAGAGACCATCACCTTCCTCAATGGTCTGCAGCGTCAGCTCAACGACACGATCATCACCGAATCCTCGAAGGCGGGGTTCACCCCCGTCATTCCGGCGACCAGCAGCGACCACAGTGTGTGCGCAGCCGATTTTCAGCGCTACGTGTCGATGACGGGTACCGGCGCCGGCGATGAGGGAATTCCGATGCATCCGACGGCGCCGGGACGGCAGTACGTCGCCGAGCGGGTAGCCATCGCCATGCGCTCGGCAGGGGTCTAGCGGGCCTAGTCGCGCGTGATGATGGCGCTGCCGAGCACCTCGTCACCCTCGGCATCGGGCTGATACAGCACCACCGTCTGCCCAGGCGCCACACCCCGCAGGGCGGTACGTAGCCGGACCTGAATCCGCGCGGCCGCCGGATCGACCACCGCGTCCACGACCGATCCGTGCGCGCGGACCTGCACCTGACACTCGATGGGTCCGGCCGGAACCCGACCGGAGGTCCACACCACCGGTTCTCCCCCGAACTCCCAAATCTCAAGGTCCTCAACGGTGCCCACCCGAACGGTGGAGGTCTCGGCGTCGATCGAGGTGACGTAGCGGGGACGGCCATCCGCCGCAGGACCGACCAGCCCGAGCCCCTTGCGCTGACCGATGGTGAACTCGTGCACCCCCGCATGGGTGGCCAGCACGCTGCCGTCGGAGTCCACGACGTTTCCGCGGCGCACGCCAATGCGTGCACCCAGGAACGCCTGGGTGTCTCCGGACGGGATGAAGCAGATGTCGTGGCTGTCGGGCTTATTCGCGACGAGCAGACCGCGCTGCTCGGCCTCGGCCCGGATATCGGGCTTGGAACTGTCGCCGATCGGGAACAGCGCACGGCTCAGCTGCTGCGGTGTCAGCACCCCCAGTACGTAGGACTGGTCCTTGTCCTCGTCGACCGCACGGCGCAACCTGCCGTCCTGCAGCCGCGCATAGTGGCCGGTGGCGACGGCATCGAAGCCCAACGCGATGGCACGATCGGCCAGCGCCGCGAACTTGATCTTCTCGTTGCACTTCACACAGGGATTGGGAGTGCGCCCCTCGGCGTACGCCTCGACGAAGTCATCGATGACGTCTTCCTTGAAACGATCGGCGAAATCCCATACATAGAAAGGGATTCCAAGCATATCGGCGACCCGCCGGGCATCGGCGGCGTCCTCTTTCGAACAGCACCCCCGGGAGCCCGTGCGCAATGTGCCGGGTGCCGCCGACAGTGCCAGGTGCACACCGACCACATCGTGTCCGGCATCCACCATGCGCGCGGCCGCAACCGAGGAGTCCACTCCGCCACTCATGGCGGCAAGCACTCTCATGACCGGCCGCCTGCGCTGGCGAGGGCGGCGGCCCGCGCACGCGGAACGGCGAGCTGCAACGCCTCGACCGCACGCGCCACATCCGAGGCCACGGAGGTGTGGCCGAACGTGAATCGCAGCGATCCACGCGCCACGTCGGGGTCGATACCCATTTCGATGAGCACATGCGAGGGGCGTGCGACGCCTGCCGTGCACGCCGACCCGGTAGAACACTCGATGCCGTTGGCGTCCAACAACATCAGCAGGGAATCGCCCTCGCATCCGGCAAAGGTGAAGTGCGCATTTCCGGGCAATCTGCCGCTGCCGACCGCACCGTTGAGGACGGAACCCTCGATCCCGGTCAACACCTGATCGATCAGCTCATCGCGCAGTGCTTTCATCGTGGCTACACCCTCGCACCGTTCCGCGACGGCATCCACGAGCGCGGTCGACATCGCCACGATGGCCGCGGTGTCGGGGGTTCCCGAACGGATATCACGTTCGTGGCCGCCGCCGTGGAGCAAGGGAACACAAGCGGTTTCACGTCGCAACAGCAGAGCGCCGACGCCCATGGGGCCGCCGAACTTGTGCGCGGCCACGCTCACCGCCGACAGGCCGCTGACGGCGAAATCGATATCGAGCTGGCCCACCGCTCCGATGGCATCGCTATGCATCGGAATATCGAATTCCGCGGCGATGGAAGCCAATTCACAGATGGGGTTGATAGTGCCGACCTCGTTGTTGGCCCACATCACCGTGATGAGGGCAACGTCGTCATGGTCGGTAAGGGCCGCGCGCAGTGCCGCGGGAGTGACGGTGCCGGCGCTGTCCACCGGCAGCCACGTCACCTCGGCGCCCTCGTGGTCGGCGAGCCACTGCACGGCATCGAGCACGGCATGGTGCTCAACGGCGCTGGCGATGACGCGCGTCCGGCGCGCGTCCGCGTCTCGGCGTGCCCAGTAGATGCCCTTGATGGCGAGGTTGTCACTCTCGGTGCCGCCTGCGGTGAAGATCACCTCCGACGGTCGGGCGCCCAGGGCCGCGGCGATCGACTCCCGCGATTCCTCCACCCGACGCCGCGCATCACGCCCGGATCCGTGCAATGACGCGGCGTTCCCGGTCCGTGCCATGACCGCTGCCATCGCCTCGATGGCAGCGGGGCGCATCGGGGTGGTGGCGGCGTGGTCCAGGTACACCGCGGATGAGCCATCCGGGCGAGCTGGGGTTCGAGCAGCAGACATAACGCATCCAGGATAAGTCCCACCCCGGTGGGCTCGTGCAATCGCGTCAGGCTGCGATCGGCTCCGGGTGCTCCGGGTGGCTGTGGATCTGGGGGGTTCGGTCACCGGCCCGCACGGCGGCCTCACAGCGGTTGGCCAGATCACGGCGGCTCTCACCGGGCAATTGCAGCCCCGCCACCTGGATATGCGCCACAGTCATCCGCGTCGCGGTGATCCGGCGGATAGAGGCCATCAGGGTGTCCTCGCCGACATAGGCCGGAACGGTCGACAGGTCGCCGCCCGGGTCGTGGTAGGTCAGCCGCAGCGGCTGTACCGGCCGCTGCGCGTCGATCGCGGCCTGAAACATAGCGGGGCGGAATGATCCGTACGCACGACCACACCAGGTGGTGCCCTCTGGGAATGCCACCACGGTCTGACCAGCCTGGAGCCGCGCCGCGACGGTGTCGACCACCCGCGGCAGGGTACGTAGGTTTCCCCGCTCGATCGGGATGACCCGCATCATCCGGGCGATGATGCCCAGACCTGGCCAATCGATCAGGTCCGCCCGGGCGACGAACGACCCCGGGAGCACCGCACCGATGGCGAAGACATCGACCCAGGACACATGACCCGCCACCACGAGGGAACCCCGGATATCGCGGATCGGACCACCGGAGACCGAGATGCGTACGCCGAGGCAACGCAGCATCAACCGGCAGTAGCCGCGCTGCCAGCGCACCCGTCCGGGAATCGGTATCCCCAGCAGCGGCGCAAGGGTCAACAATGTGATCGCCATGCCGATCCGCGTCATGGTCCGCAGGGTTCGCGTCAGCCGCCCTGGCTCGTCGATGTGGGTGGCCCGCATGCAGCTGTCGTCACAGGTTGCCTTCGGCAGCCAGGCGTGCGCGAATTCGGGTGCCATCGCTACTCCTGGCCAGCCGCCGCCGCACCGATTTCCGACGCCGCCCCGACGGACCTCAGCCGTTTGAGATAGCGCACGTCGGCTTCGTCCTTGTTGAGCAGTGCCATGAAGTCGGCCACGCCGAAGTCAGGATCGTGCGCGGGTTCGCCGAGAACCTTCGCGCCCAGCCGCAGATATCCACGCATCAGCGCGGGAACCTGCACCTTGGCGGGCGGAGCGATGTCATCGAGACCCATCCCGTCGACAACGACCGGGTTGTAGGGGCGCACCGTGTACTCCGGCGCCGCGGCGTGCCGCTTCATGACGAAGTCGCGCACGGCACGCACCTGACTGCCGGGCGCCTGTTCGGGGTTGTCTCGCATGGGAACCGATACGCATCCGGTGACGTAGGTGTAATCGCAGCGGTCCAGGTAGGCCAGAATTCCCGCCCACATCAGCAGCACCACCGCGCCATTGCGGTGATCGCCCCGTACCACCGCCCGACCCATTTCGACAAGCTGTGGACGCAGCGCATCAAGCCCACTGATGTCGAATTCTGTTGCGCTGTAAAGTCCTCCAGCGGCAATGGCACCGGGCGGGGGCAACATCCGGTAGCAGCCCACCACATCACCCGAGGTATCCTCGCGCACCAGTAGGTGATCGCAGTGCTCGTCGAAGCGGTCGGCGTCGCGTCCCTCGAACGCTGCCGGGGTGCTCGCGAGCTGGAATCCCGGCTCGCTGCTGAACACGTCGTATCGAAGCCGTTGCACGGCATCGATATCGGCGGGATCGTTCGACAGCAGCAGGGTGTACCGAGGACCTAGTGGAGCGTCCCCAGCCTCCCCCGCTACGTCTGAGATGGATTGATCTGCGGCGATGAGAACTGAAGCGGTACTCATGACTGCGAGATTCGCGGAGTTATGCGGCGGAACGGCATCGGAAGCGTGTCGTGTCCATGCACGATCCGTTAATTGCAGCGTTCAGTACACCCAATGCATGCTTGCGTCAGTGAATCCCTAAGGCAAACACGGAGCTAACGGACGCTACGCGGGCACTCGCGCATCGGCGCGCTGCCGAAGTTCCTCCTCCTCGACCAGCACTAACATCGGCGCACCGGGTGTGCACATCATGGTCACCACGAAGCGCAGCGCCGCGTCCGCACGGTTGTTGGCGTCCGAGTAATGGATGACATCACCGCCCGGCTCCCAGAACGCTTCACCGGCTTTGACCACCCGCGGTGCCTGTCCTTCGAGTTCGAAGAGCATCTCTCCCTCGACCACATATCCGAACGCCGGACCACCTGGATGACGATGCGGTGGCGTACCGGAACTGCCGGCCGGCCACTCGATCTCCACCGTCATCACGTGGGCATCGGACGGGATCACCGGCGGCGTCACGGTCTGCAGCACCGTAAGTGCACTCATCAGGTCGTCGTTCGCCATCATCGGCGGGCCATCCAGTCGGCGAATCGCGTTTGGGTCAGCACGCCGTCATCACCGGTGACCAGACTGAAGTCGTCCACGGGAGTCCCGAAGTAGGTGGCGGCGGAGTCGACCACCACCGGCTTGTCGTCGCCGCGCGCGTCAAGCACCGCCTGTGCCATCTCGGCGAACGAAAACTTCTCTGGCCCACCGATGTTGATGATGCCATTACGAGGCTCGGCCTCCGCGGCATGGGCCACCTGTGCGGACACATCATCGACGGCGATCAGCTGAATTCTCGCATCGGGTACGCGAACCTCATCTCCGACAACGAGCGTGTCGGTGATGGCCTCGGCGAATTCCTGGAACTGGGTGGCCCGCACGATCGTGTAGGGCAATCCGGATTCGGTAATGATGTTCTCCTGCGCCACTTTCGCCCTCATGTATCCGCTGTCCGGCAGACCATCCGCGCCGACGATGGAGAGCGCGACGTAGTGACCGACGCCCGTCTGGTTCGCCGCGTCAACGAGATTGCGCGCCGAGGCGGTGAAGAAATCCATGACCGCCCCGTCCTCGAACGAGGGAGAATTGACAACATCGATAACCACATTCGATCCGGTGAGCGCGTTCACCAGCCCCTCGCCGGTCAACACATTCGCGCCAGAGCACAACGATGCCGCGACCACGTCATGACCATCGGCGGTGAGCAAAGAAACCACCCGGGAACCGATTTGGCCGGTGGCACCAACAACTGTGATTTTCATTCTGCGATTACCTTTCTCGTCACCCATGCAACGTTCGCAGCTCGGCGCGGGATTCGAACCCTGGAAAGCACGTAGTCGTTGGGGTGAATCGGCAGCTCGGTAAACTTCCACCCTATTCATCGAATTCGGCGGAGCACTTGGTCAACAGTTACCCGGGATCGCGTTTGCGCGGTCGAGCGCCCGAGTGCGCGTCACTCGGGCGGCTCATCGCGGCCGCACGATCGGGCCCCAGTCAGATACTCGTCCTACGGGGTGAAGCCGGAATAGGCAAGACCGCGCTCCTCGGGTACGCACTCGAAGAAGCGCAAGGATTTCGCGTCGCGCGCACCGCAGGCGTCGAATCCGAGATGGAACTCGCGTTCGCCGGTTTACAACATTTCTGTGGGCCGCTGTCGAACCACCTCGAGGCATTGCCCAGTCCACAACGCGAGGCGCTCGACATCGCCTTCGGGATACGCAGCGGACCTGCGCCCGACCGGTTTCTGATCGGGCTTGCCGTGTTGAGTCTGCTGGCCGCGGCAGCCGAACATCAGCCCGTGCTGTGTGTGGTCGATGACGCCCAGTGGCTCGACCGAGTCTCGTTGCAGACACTGGCCTTTGCCACGCGGCGTTTGGCCAGTGAACCGGTCGCCGCGCTCTTCGCGGTGCGCGGTAGTTCCGACGACGAGCTGACCGGACTGCCAGAGCTCACGGTGGGTGGCCTGCGGGCGGCCGACGCCGGCGCGCTGCTGGACTCCGCGATTCCGGGGCTCCTCGATGATCGGGTTCGTGACCGCATCGTCGCCGAGACGCACGGCAATCCGCTGGCCCTGTTAGAACTCCCGCGGGATCTGACCACCGAGGAACTCGCGGGCGGATTCGGATGGCCCGACGGCGGTCGCCTGACCGGACATATCGAGCAAGCGTTCCTGCGGCGGGTCCGGCAGCTGCCCACCGAGACGCAGACGTTGCTCCTCACCGCGGCGACCGATCCGCTGGGCGATGCGGCGTTACTGGCGCGGGCGTCCGAACGGCTCGGAATCTCGATGGATGCGCTCGCACCCGCCGAGGGCGCCGATCTCATCGAGTTGGGCACCCGGGTCCGCTTTCGCCATCCATTGGTGCGGTCCGCCATCTACAGAAGCGCAGAACCGTTGGAACGCAGAAGAATTCATGGCGCGCTGGCGGAGGCCACAGATCCGGTAACCGATCCGGATCGGCGAGCATGGCACCGCGCGCACGCCGCGGCGGGCACCAATGAGGCGATCGCCGCCGAACTTGAGCAGTCGGCCGACCGCGCACAGGCCAGGGGCGGCATCCTGGCGGCTGCGGCCTTTTTGCAACGGGCCACCGAGCTCACCTCGGATCCGGCACAACGCGGGTTACGGGCGCTGGCCGCGGCCCAGTCAAAACACGATGCGGCGGCCTACGACGCCGCCCGCGAACTGCTCGCCATCGCAGACATGGCTCCGCTGAATCCGCTGGCGCGGGCACGAGCAGCCCGCCTGCGCGCGAAGATCGCCTTCGCGGAAAGCCGGGTGGGCACGGATGGCTCCACGACGGTGTCCAGCGCCGCGATCGGCCTGCTGGAGGCCGCCAAGGACTTGGAGAACCTGGACGACGACCTGGCCCGGGAGACCTACCTGGACGCGGTGGGGGCGGCCATGTACGGCGGCCGGCTCTGTCCGCGCGGTGGCGCCGTCGAGGTGGCCGAACCCGCACGGCTGGCGCCGGCCGGGTCGCAGCCCCCACGGCCGACCGACCTTCTGCTCGATGGCCTGGCGATGCGAATCACCCATGGGGCCGCGGCAAGCGCCCAGACGCTGCGCGACGCCCTCGATCTGATCCGCCGTGAAGCCGACCGTCCCGGCAACACCAGCTGGATGTGGCAAGCGTTTCCCATTGCCCTCGAATCAGCCACACATGAGGTGTGGGACGACCAGATGTGGCATCACCTCGCAACCCGCGCGGTACAAATCGCCCGTGATATCGGTGCGCTGTCGGTTCTCCCCTCGGCACTGATCTACCGCGCTGGAGTGCATGTGCACGCCGGCGAACTTGATGCCGCGGCAGAGCTTGTCCAGGAGGCCGACGCCATCTCCGCGGCGACAGGTCACGCTCCGATCAGATATCACTCGTTGATCTTGGCGGCCTGGCGCGGTACGGAACCCGAGGCGATCCCACTGATCGATGCCGCCATGCGCGACGGCGCGGCCAGGGGCGAGGGCCGACTGCTCGGCGCGATGGGTTACGCGGCCGGTGTGCTCAACAACGGCCTCGGCCGCTACGAGCTCGCGTTCCACGCGGCGCGAAGGGCTTGCGAGCACGAGGATCTCGGGTTGTACAGCTGGTGTCTTACCGAACTGATCGAGGCGGCCGTGCGCTGCGGCGAGCATGACACCGCCACGAAGGCACTCGACCAACTGGAGGAGCGGGCAGTGGCCGGCGACAGCGATTGGGCGAGGGGCATGGTCGCGCGCTCCCGGGCACTGCTCGCCGTCGACGACGACGCAGAGGCCTGTTACCGCGAGGCGATCGAACGGCTATCCAGCACAAGGATTTCCGTCCATCTGGCCCGGGCACACCTCATCTACGGAGAGTGGCTACGCCGTTGCCATCGACGAGCCGACGCCCGCACCGTACTCGCAGTGGCACACGAAAGTTTCGCCGGTATGGGCGCCGAGGCCTTCGCCGGGAGGGCGCAGCGCGAGCTTCTCGCGACGGGCGCGAAAGTGCGGAAACGTTCCGCCAGTTCATCCGCCGCCTCTGCTCAAACACTGACGGCTCAAGAGGCACAGATCGCCCGGATGGCCGGTCAGGGTCTGACCAATCAGGAAATCGCCGCCCAGCTGTTCATCAGCGCACACACCGTGGAATGGCATCTGCGGAAGGTCTTCGCCAAGCGCGGCATCACCTCACGCAGGCAGCTGCGCAACGGCGTCTAAGCCGGAACTCGCGACCGCAATTCGTTCACGATCTTCTGCAGGGTGTCCTCGGTCTCGGGCGGGCCGGTGAGCATGGCCACCGCCAGGGTGTCGCGCGATCCGCCGGAAGTCGATGCGAAGGCACATGTCATCGCGATGCGAACCACGCGCATACCGTTTCCGAGGGTGCCCGTCATCCGCGCGTACGACGTGACATCGTCGATCGGCTTCCAGGATTGCGCGTCCACCGGCAGTTTCGCACGCACCTTGACCTGCGTGGATTGCGCGCAGCCGTCCGCACACCGACTCGACCCGATCCAGCCGGCCGCCCCGCCCTTGTTGGCCTCGTCCATACACGTGATGCGCTTATCCAGCGGTTTGTTCTCGGTGTGCATGCACCCCCACCCCGCGGGCAGGTTGAAATTGAACGCCACGTAGGTGGGCATCGAGATGGGCTGGAGTTTCTCGCCCGGCCCATATGTCGCGCCTCCGAGCGGCCCCTGTGACCCGTTCGGCGGAGGGATCACCCCTGGGGTCGAGCCGGGCGGCGTCGACGTCCGACTCTGCGTCACCGGGGATTCTCCCGGCGCCATGATCGCCATGCCCGCAATGCTGCGCTGCGAGCCAACGGTCACGACGGCGGCCACCAGCCCCACCACCAGGATGCCCAGAAACGCCGAAAGGACTATCCAGGGCGCTCGACGCGGTGGTCGAGGCTCTGGATAGTCCAGTGGCGTACCGTCAGCCGCCCCTTGAGGTTGGATGTCGCCGGCGGGGCGGCTCCAGGGCTCCATGGGGTGGTTTAGCCCTTACGAGCCTTCACGGCCTCGGTGAGCTGCGGTGCGACGTTGAACAGGTCGCCCACCACACCGAAGTCGGCGATCTCGAAGATCGGGGCTTCCTCGTCCTTGTTGACCGCGACAATGGTCTTCGAGGTCTGCATCCCGGCGCGGTGCTGGATAGCACCCGAGATGCCCAGCGCGACGTACAGCTGCGGCGACACGGTCTTGCCGGTCTGGCCCACCTGGAACTGGCCCGGGTAGTAGCCGGAGTCGACCGCAGCACGCGAGGCACCGACAGCGGCACCCAGCGAATCGGCGAGCTCCTCGACCACGCTGAACTTGTCCGCACTACCGACACCACGACCGCCGGACACAACGATGTTGGCCTCGGTGAGCTCCGGACGATCTCCACCGACCACAGGCTGGCGCGAGGTGACCTTGGTGGCGTTCTCGGCGGGCGCGGGCACCTCGACGGCTACCTGCTCACCCGCACCGGCGGCCGGTGCGGCCTCGACGGCACCCGGACGCACGGTGATGACCGGGGCGTCGCCGTTGGCCTGGGCCTCGACGGAGAACGCGCCACCGAAGATCGAGTGCAGGGCCTTGCCGCCCTCGCGCACCTCGATGACATCGGTCAGCAGGCCCGAGCCCAGGCGTGCGGCCAGCCGACCGGCCACCTCCTTGCCCTCGGTAGTCGCGGCGATCAGGATGCCGGCGGGGCTAGCGGTCTCGGCCAGGCTGGCCAGCAGGTCGACCTTGGGGGTCACCAGGTAGTTGTCGACGACGTCGGACTCGGCGACGTAGATCTTGGCGGCGCCGGCCTCCTTGAGACCGTCGATCAGCGGCGCGGCGGTGCCGGCCGGACCAGCCACCACGGCCGAGGGCTCACCCAGGACGCGGGCAGCGGTGATGAGCTCGGCGCTCACCTTCTTCAGTGCACCCTCTGAATGCTCAACGAGCACAAGTACTTCAGCCATATTGCGTATGCCTTCTCTTAATCAGGTTCTATTCGGAATGATCTGCTCTAGATAATCTTTTGCGCAACCAGGAACTCGGCGACCTTGGTGCCGCCCTCGCCCTCGTCGGTGATCTTCTCGCCCGCGGTCTTGGCGGCCTTGGGGGTCGAGGACAGCACGGTCGAACCAGCGTTCGCAACACCCACCTCGTCGGCCTCAACCCCGATCTCAGCGAGGGTCAGTACGGCGACTTCCTTCTTCTTGGCGGCCATGATGCCCTTGAAGGAGGGGAAGCGCGGCTCGTTGATCTTCTCGGTGACGCTGACGATGGCCGGCAGAGTCGCCTCGACCTCGAAGACGCCCTCATCTGTCTCGCGCTCGCCCTTGACGACGCCGCCCTCGACGGTCAGCTTGCGCAGGTGCGTCAGCTGCGGAAGACCCAGGTACTCGGCGATGATCGCGGGGATGGCCCCCGAACGGCCGTCGGTGGCCTCGTTACCGGCGATGACCAGCTCGACGCCCTCGACCTGCCCCAGCGCGCGGGCCAGTGCCCAGCCGGTCTGGATGGCATCGGACCCGTGCAGGCTCGGGTCCAGCAGATGAACTGCCTTGTCGGCACCCATGGACAGAGCCTTGCGGATGGCCTCGGCGGCCTTTTCCGGACCTGCCGAGACGACGGTCACGACCGAGTCGCCACCCTCGCGCTCCTTGATGAGCAGCGCTTCCTCGACGGCACGCTCGTTGATCTCGTCGAGTACCGCGTCGGCGGCTTCCCGGTCGAGCGTGAAGTCACCGTCGGTGAGCTTTCGCTCCGACCAGGTGTCTGGGACCTGCTTGATCAGGACCGCGATGTTCGTCATAAGTCTCCGATCGTCCTTCCTCTTCGCTGTCTGCTAGCTATTGCGTGGTAGTTCCGTGCGCGCCCGTACTACGCCAGTCGCACTGTCACGTTTCGTGACTAATCCGGCGAACAAAGTTACTCACGGGTAATATACGGAGTTCGCCCGTACACCATAACCGGTTCACTCCTGGTTTCCGGCCTGTGATCTGGGCCACCAGTATTAAGACACGGTGTTCACCCGATAGCCTGCCAAACGATGAACTCGCACCTGACCGACCCGCACCCGGCTGACCCTCTTCGCGCAAGCGGCTCATCAGCCGATGACCCGGACGCCCTGGCGCTGACCGGGGAGCGGACCGTGCCCGGGATCGCCGAGGAGAACTACTGGTTCCGCCGCCACGAAGTGGTGTACGAGCGGCTCAGCAGACTCTGTGCGGACCGCAAGGTGTTGGAGGCAGGCAGCGGTGAGGGCTACGGCGCCAACATGCTGGCCGGAGTGGCCGAGCACGTCATCGGCCTGGACTACGACGAGTCCGCGATCGCGCATGTGAAGGCCCGCTATCCCCGCGTGGACATGCGCGCCGGAAACCTGGCAGACCTGCCGCTCGCCGACGGCGCTGTGGATGTTGTGGTGAACTTCCAGGTCATCGAGCACCTATGGGATCAAGGCCAGTTCATCCGTGAGTGCGCGCGTGTACTCAGCCCCGGTGGCTCGCTGCTGATCAGCACCCCGAATCGCATCACCTTCTCCCCTGGGCGCGATACCCCGCTGAATCCGTTCCACACCCGTGAGCTGAATGCCGCCGAGCTCACCGAGCTCCTTGTAGAGAACGGCTTTTCGGTGCAGTCGATGAATGGCGTGTTTCACGGACCACGACTTCGCGAGCTCGACGCCAAGTACGGCGGCTCGATCATCGACGCGCAGATCGAGCGCGCGGTCGCCGGCGCGCCGTGGCCGCAGGATCTGCTCGCCGACATCACAGGTTTGACCACCGAGGATTTCGAAATTGTCGACGCGGGGGAACGCGACATTGACCAGAGTCTGGATCTGGTTTCCATAGCGGTGATAGACCGGTGATCGCGTGACGGAGAAGGTTCCTGGGCTATTCACGCTGGTGCTGCACACGCACCTGCCGTGGCTTGCCAATCACGGTCGCTGGCCGGTCGGCGAGGAATGGCTATACCAATCCTGGTCGGCCTCGTATCTGCCGTTGTTCAAGGTGCTGCGGACACTGGCAGCTGAGGGCCGGGAGAGCCTGATCACCCTCGGTATCACCCCAGTGGTAGCCGCGCAGCTCGACGACCCACACTGCCTGACCGGGCTGCACAGCTGGCTGGCCAACTGGCAGTTGCGCGCCTTCGAGGCGGCCACCATCACCAGCACCGACGCGGAGCCTGGCACTGCTTCGAACCCGGAGATGTTGCGGGCCTTTGGCGTTCGCGAATACCGCAGCGCCACGGACGCCCTTGACGAATTCGACCGGTGCTGGCGCCACGGTGGCAGCGGCCAGCTGCGCGGCCTCATCGATGCGAAAGCCATTGAACTGCTGGGCGGCCCGCTCGCACATCCGTTCCAGCCGCTGCTGCACCCCCGGCTGCGCGAATTCGCGCTGCGCGAGGGGTTGGCCGATGCCGCACAGCGTTTCGGCCATGCACCCTCCGGCATCTGGGCACCCGAATGCGCCTACGCCCCGGGCATGGAGGAGGGCTACGCGGCCGCCGGGGTCAACCACTTCATGGTGGATGGTCCGTCCCTTCAGGGTGATACCTCACTGGGCCGCCCCGTGGGCGACTCCGATGTGGTCGCGTTCGGCCGCGATCTGACGGTGAGTTACCGCGTGTGGTCACCCAAGTCCGGATATCCCGGCCATGCCGCGTACCGCGACTTCCACACCTACGACCACGACACCGGCCTCAAGCCCGCCCGGGTCACCGGACGCAACGTGGCTCCGGAAGCCAAGGCGCCGTATGACCCTGAGCGTGCGGATGCCGCGATTGACGTCCACGTCCGCGACTTCGTGGACACCGTGCGCCAGCGCCTCATCGCCGAGTCCGGCCGCATCGGGCGGCCCGCGCATGTCATCGCCGCCTTCGACACCGAACTGTTCGGCCATTGGTGGTACGAGGGGCCGATGTGGCTCGAACGTGTGCTGCGTGCCCTGCCCGAAGCCGGTATCCATGTAGGCACCCTGGAGCAGGCCCGTGAACGGGGCTACGTGGGCAAGCCCTTCGACTTACCTGCCAGCTCATGGGGTTCGGGTAAGGACTGGCATGTGTGGAACGGCGAGAAGGTGGCCGACCTCGTGCAGCTGAACAACGAGGTGGTCGACACCGCACTCACCGCAGTAGACAAGGCCCTGAGTGAACAACCCGCGCCGCATACCCGGAATCGGGTCGCCGATCAGATCCTGCGCGAGGCACTGCTGACGGTGTCCAGCGACTGGCCGTTCATGGTCAGTAAGGATTCGGCCGCCGATTACGCGCGTTACCGCGCGCATCTGCACGCACACGCCACCCGTGAGATTGCCGACGCGCTGGCCGGCGGACGGCACGATGCGGCAATCCGGCTGGCGGACGGTTGGAACCGCGCGGACGGGCTGTTCGGCGCGCTTGATGCGCGGAGGCTGCCACGATGAACACGATCTTCGCCCGCTCATCAATGAACACGGTCTTCGCCCGAGAGGCTCATCAATGAGAATCCTGATGGTCTCGTGGGAGTACCCACCCGTGGTTATCGGCGGGTTAGGCCGGCATGTACATCACCTGTCGACCGAGCTGGCCGCTGCCGGGCATGAGGTGGTGGTGCTCACCCGTCGCCCGTCAGGCACGGACCCGGCGAGCCACCCGACATCCGACGAGATTTCTGAAGGTGTCCGGGTGGTCGCGGCTGCCGAGGATCCACACGATTTCGACTTCGGCACCGACATGATGGCCTGGACGCTGGCCATGGGGCATGCGATGGTCCGCGCCGGACTGGCCTTGGGCTTCAAAGGGTCCGGCGATTGGCGCCCCGACGTGGTCCATGCGCACGACTGGCTGGTGGCCCACCCGGCGATCACCCTGGCCGAGCACTTCGACGTGCCGCTGGTGTCGACGCTGCACGCCACCGAGGCAGGCCGACACGGCGGCTGGGTATCCGGACGCATCAGCCGGCAGGTGCATTCGGTGGAATGGTGGTTGGCCCGCGAATCGGACTCGCTGATCACGTGCTCGGCCTCGATGCTCGATGAGGTAACTCAGCTGTTCGGGCCGGAACTGCCGCAGGTTCACGTCATCCGCAACGGAATCGATGTCACCCGTTGGGTGTTCGCTCCCCGACTGCCCTCTGATGGGTCCGCGCCGGTGCTGCTTTTCGTCGGACGGCTCGAGTACGAGAAGGGCATCCACGACGCCATCGCGGCGCTGCCGAAAATTCGCCGCTCGCACCCGGGAACGGTGTTGGCGGTCGCGGGTGATGGCACGCAGCAGGATTGGCTCCTCGAACAGGCGCGCAAGCACAAGGTCGTCAAGTCCGTTCAGTTCCTGGGCAACCTGGACCACGAGGGTCTGTTGCAGTGGCTGCATCGCGCGGACGCCATCTTGTTGCCCAGCCATTACGAGCCGTTCGGCATCGTGGCGCTGGAGGCCGCGGCCGCGGGTACTCCCCTAGTGACCTCGACCGTCGGCGGGCTGGGCGAAGCAGTCATCGACGGCGAGACCGGATTGTCCTTCACCCCACGCGATGTGGCAGGCATCGCGGATGCGGTCAAACGCACCCTCGATGACCCGGCCGCTGCCGCCGAGCGGGCCGTGGCGGCACGGGCCCGGCTCACCGCGGACTTCGACTGGGCCACCGTCGCCGACGAAACAGCGCAGGTGTACTTGGCCGCCAAACGCCGCGAACGGGAGCCGTTGGGCCGCAGCGTTATCGTCGAGCGTCCGCTGCCGGACCGCTAACCTCGATTCCGCGAGCAGACAACTGTTGCACGCAAAATCCCGAGATACCTGCGCGATACATGTCTGTTCGGCGAGAGAAGGGACTCACACCATGACCGATGCCGCGGCCCTGGCGGCGAAGCTGGTCGAGTCCGACCCCCAGTTTCAGGCGGCCATTCCCGACCCTGAGGTGATGGATTCCCTGCTGGTGCCCGGACTGCGGTTGTCGCAGGTACTGCACGCTCTCCTGACCGGCTACGCCAACCGGCCCGTCATGGGTTTCCGATCCCGCGAATCGGTCGTCGACCCCGCCACCGGCCGCACGGTCGATCGGCTGCTCCCCGCCTTCGAGACGATCACCTACGGCGAGCTCCGCGAGAACATCTCGGCCATTCTCGCCGAATGGCAGCACGGCCCGAACGCCATGGGTGCCGACGACTTCGTTGCCACCATCGGCTTCTCCAGCCCCGACTACGTCACCCTTGACCTTGCCACGCTCATGAACGGGTCGGTATCGATTCCTCTGCAACACAACGCATCAGCGGCCCAGCTGCGCATGATGCTGGAGGAAACAAGTCCGCGGCTGGTGGCGGCGAGCGCGGACAGTCTCGATCTCGCGGTGGAGGCAGCACTGGGGCTTACAGATCTGCGGCGGGTGGTGGTATTCGACTACCGGCCTGACACTGATGATCATCGCGAAAAGCTCGCCGCGGCAAGGAGCCGCCTACAGGAAGCCGGCATGAAGGTCGTCGTCGAGTCACTCGCGGACGTCATCGCGAAGGGACGGCAACTGCCCGAGCCCGTGCTCTACACGGCCGGCGACGATCAGCGCACGGCACTGATCATGTACACCTCGGGCAGTACCGGCGCACCCAAAGGCGCGACGTTCACCGAGTGGACGGTGACCCGTTTCTGGTCCTCGGGTGCGGCACCCAACCGGGACACCCCCATCATCAACGTCAACTTCCTGCCGCTCAACCACCTCGCCGGTCGAGTTGGGCTCCTCACCGCCTTCATTCCCGGCGGCACATGCTATTTCGTTCCGGAGAGCGATCTATCCACACTCTTCGAGGACTGGCAGCTAGTGCGCCCCACCCACATGGGCGTGGTACCGCGAGTGGTCGACATGCTCTTCCAGCACTACCAAACCCGTGTCGACGCACTCATCGCCGAGGGAGCCAACGCCACCTCTGCCGACCGCACGGCCAAAACCGAACTGCGCGAGGATGTTCTCGGTGGGCGTGTGGTCGCGGGCATGCTCGCCACGGCGCCGCTGTCCCCCGAAATGAAGACGTTCCTGGAATCCTCCCTCAACTTCCACCTACTCGATCTGTATGGCTTGACTGAGGTGGGCGGCGTGTTCCGGGATGGCAAAATCTCCCGTCCGCCGGTACTCGACTACAAACTCGTCGACGTCCCCGAGCTGGGGTACTACACCACCGATAAGCCCTATCCGCGTGGCGAATTGCTGGTCAAGAGTGCCACCGCGACACCCGGGTACTACAAACGTCCCGATGTCACTGCCGAGGTGTTCGACGCCGACGGTTATTACCGAACCGGCGATGTCATGGCGGAGATCGCGCCCGACGAGCTCGTGTACGTAGACAGGCGCAACAACGTCATCAAGCTCGCCCAGGGTGAGTTCGTCGCGGTGGCGAACCTTGAGACGGTGTACGTCGGCGCACCGCTGGTTCGCCAGATCTTCGTCTACGGCAACAGTGAACGCGCGTACCTGTTGGCAGTCATCGTGCCCACCGAAGAGACACTGCAGCGTTACACCAATTCGCCCATCGACATGAAGAACTCAATCCGGGAGTCGCTACAGCGGACCGCCCGCGCCAACCATCTGCACTCGTACGAACTTCCGGCCGACTTCATCATCGAAACCACCCCGTTCACGATCGAGAGCGGCATGCTCGCGGCGGTGGGTAAGCCGATACGCCCCAAGATGATCGAGCACTACGGCAGTCGACTTGAACAGCTATATGCCGACCTCGCCGAGGCCCGCGTCCAAGAGCTACGCCTGCTACGCGATACCGCACAGCAGCGACCGATCATCGAGACCGTCACCGAGGCCGCCCAGGCACTGCTCGGCATGTCCTCGGACGCGGTGCGTCCCGACCACCATTTCATCGATCTCGGCGGAGACTCGCTGTCGGCGTTGACCTTTTCCAACCTGCTGCGCGATTTGTTCGACGTCGACGTGCCGGTCGGTGTGATCACCGGTCCCGCGGCCGATCTGCGTAAGCTCGCCGCCTATATCGAGACCGCCCGCGAGAGCAACGTGGCCACCGCGACCAGTGTGCACGGACCGGACGCGGCCGTCATCAACGCGGATCAGCTCACTCTCGACAAATTCATCGACGCCGAGACGCTCGGCAATGCCTCCACACTTCCCGCCCCCTCCAGCGCCGTGCACACGGTTCTCCTCACCGGGGCCAACGGGTATCTCGGCAGATTCCTCTGCCTGGAGTGGCTGCAGCGGTTGGCACAGTCCGATGGACAACTGATCTGTCTGGTTCGCGGCGATGACAACGACGACGCCCTCGCCCGTCTTGAGGCTGCATACGGCGACACCGATCAGACACTGCTCGACGAATTCCGCGCGCTGGCTCGGCGACATCTGCGGGTAGTCGCCGCCGATATCGCGCAGCCCCGCCTCGGGTTAGATGACGCGACCTGGGAGCAATTGGCTCGCGAGGTCGACAAGATCGTCCATCCGGCCGCACTGGTGAACCACGTGCTCCCCTACAGCCAGCTGTTCGGTCCCAATGTCTTTGGCACAGCAGAGGTTATCCGCTTGGCATTGACGACGAGAATGAAGCCGGTGACCTACCTGTCAACGATGGCAGTCGCCATGGCGGTGCCCAATTTCGACGAGGACGGCGATATCCGCACGGTGAGCCCGACTCGCCATATCGGCGCGGGTTACGCCAACGGCTATGCCAATAGCAAGTGGGCCGGCGAGGTGCTACTGCGGGAGGCGCACGATCTATGCGGCCTACCGGCCAGCGTCTTCCGCTCCGACATGATCCTCACCCACCGTCTGTACAGCGGTCAGCTCAACGTCACCGATGCCTTTACCCGCATGCTGCTGAGCCTCGTTCTCACCGGAATCGCACCGCGCAGCTTCTACCAAGGCGGCTCCGACGGAGACCGTCCGCGAGCGCATTACGAAGGGCTGCCGGTGGATTTCGTCACCGAGGCGATCACCACCCTGGGGCTGGCCAACTCCGAGGGATTCCGCTCGTACGACGTCATGAACCCGCACGACGACGGCATATCCGTAGACACCTTCGTCGACTGGCTTATCGAAGACGGTCACACCATCGACATCATCGACGACTATGACGAATGGCTGTCCCGCTTCGAGACGGCGCTACGGGGCCTGCCGGACGAACTGCGGCGCAGCTCGGTGCTTCCCCTCCTGGACGCCTATCGCGCGCCGGGCCACCCGCGGCGTGGTGCCGATACCCCTACCGACATGTTCCGGAAGGCAGTGCAGGACTACAAGATCGGGAGCGACGGGGACAGCGCCGACATTCCACATATCGACCGCGCGCTCATCTCCAAGTACATATCGGATCTGCGCGCGCACGGGTTGCTGTAAACGCGTCCGCGCGAAGATCAGCTGAACGCCGAGCGCTTCAGATTCCGACGATTCCGGTGAAGTTCCCGTCAACCTTGGCCAACGTGCGCTCACCACTACCGTCGAGGTTGACTGCACGAATCTCGCCTGCCATATCGCTGACGTAGGCGCCTGACTGTCTCTGGGCGGGGATCTGGGCGCGGTTCAACGTATTTCCCAACGGGGGAGCTCCACGGTCGGTCCAGTAGATCACTCCGCCGTCAAGGTCCAGTTCGATGTCAATCGGCTCGGGCAGCCGCATCGTGATGAAGAGCCACCAACCACATCAGATATAACAGCTGTTCAAGATCAGAGCGTAGGCCTTGGACCAAGAATCCAGAAGCTGCGCCAGACGAGCCGCCCATTCCGCGGTGGCTGGCTTCGTGAGGTCCTGACTGCGGCGTTCGGTGTACAGCGTGCTCATCGCGATTACCGCGTTTTTGAACACTTCAAACTTGTTCTTCTCGCGAGCATTCTCGAGGTTCACGCTAGCGCTCACCGCCAAGCTGACGATGCTATTGAACAACCGAAGATCGCTGTCGACAACCAATTCCCCCGATTCCTTCGTGGGAAAAGGATCCGAGACGGCAGCGATCCTGATCGCCAATGCGTCGATTCTCCCGGACGCCGATCGAATGATCTGGCAATCCTGCGGCGAAGCCGGCTCATCGGGTCGAGTGTCAGCCGGTGCCGGCGACGCACCAGGATCATCAACTGGCGCCGGCGATACAGGCGCCCGTAGCTGCCCCGGAGCATCTTCAGCGCGTGGCGTTGCCGCGCCTCCCGGAGGAGACAGTCCGGGACCAGGGTCCGGTAGAGGATCGATCGGCGGATCAGCCAACCGGCCAGACACGTCGCGGAGGGTTGGAGACGACGCTTTGGCCACGTTGCCTCCAACCCCTGCCTGAACACCGCCTAAGGCAAGACAGACCACACACACCACCATGCAACGGACGGTGTGGGCCAATATCTGACTCAACCGGCCTCCGTGCCGCATATTAGTTGCCCGGGAGCTTTAACGGCGGTCCCTGAATGTGATTCGCGGGGAAGTCCGGGACAGGAAGACCTGTCATGTATCCGGGAAGAATTGCATTCGTCCCCGGACGATATCCGCTTGACCCCGTGCTGATTTCGCTGGCCAGCGGACCCAAACCACCGGGCACGTACCCCGGCACGATGCCGGGCTGCGGCGAGCTAACGCCTGGAGCCTGTCCCCCCGCATATGGGCTCATCTCGCCATAAATCGCCGCCCCAGGCGCGCTGGAACTGTGCGGATTGAGATACGGATTGGGCGCTGGTGCCGGTGCAGGCGCTGGTATTGGGTCCGCGTGAGCGAGCGCCGAACCAACACCTAATCCAACCAAGCTCACCGACATAACCGCGAACGCCGACCTCACTACTAGCTTGTGCATAGTGCTCCTAATCGCTTTACAGGAATTGAACTTCTGGCGACCAAAGTCTTGCCCACACTAGATCTGAATGGGCTCGCCATAAGTTGCCAACGAGGAGTGCGTGAAATCGGTCGTGATACTCAGCAGCGTGAAAGACCGAACCGTAACCGGGCCTCCGCATGCGTCGATCTTGATATGCATGTTCCGCACCCGCAACCGCGCCTCACTGCCTCTGAGAGCCATGCTGTCCATGGGAATCGCGACAATTCCGCCGGGCCGCAATGTGAACTGCAACCCTCCATTGATGCCTGCACCCGCGCCCACTGCGCCGAAGCCCGCACCAAACGGCCCCGGCCCACCGAAGATCCCGCCAACTCCACCGCCCACGCCAGCACCTACGCTGCCACCCAAAGTGATGCCCTGACTTAGATCGATCTGGCATCCCATCTGGTAGCCGATGGTCAGCGATGCTGAGGTCACAGGGTTGCTTCCCTGACCGTTGATCTTTCCAACGCCCGTGAACTGCACGAACGCTTCCCTCGAAAATGCCGTCGCAGCCAGATTCGGAACTGGGTTAACTTCCTCGTCGAGCGTGTCTACTTCAATGCCCCAGCCATCTTCGGTCCGATCAAGCAAATTTGAGTCAGGCAGACCTTGCGCATTCGCAGTCACAGCGCTCGTGGCGAGCATCGCCAATACAGCGAAGAGACCCGAGACCACCCGGATAACCGCGCGCGCCGACCCCCGTCGCCGAGTTGAAATCTTTAGCGGATTCATCGTCACCTTTCCGAAATTCTCGACTAGAAAAACTCTTCGCATAACCGAATAAATGGCAACTAAAAATGAGAACATGATCGTTGCCCACCTAGCAGCATCTGCAAGATATCTGCGGCGTGCAGTATTACTTCTTGCACCTTGCGGTTCACCTGTAAGGCAACTGGCGAGGACAGTATCTAGCGAATAAAGCAACCGCAAACTAATGGCATGTGACAAGGATCATAGATACTCTATTTATCATTGAATCGAGCTAGTTAAAAAGCAGCATTTTTAGAGGTCAATGACGTTTTTGATCGATCACCACGCAGCAACAGACCCAGTAAGATGACTATTGCTTTCTGAGCAATAACTATTGCTCAGCAAACAACAGTGATTCTGATTCAGTTCGGAAATGCCAAGCAGTCGCTGGATCATGCCCGACGCTCCAATATTGACGCATGTAATCAATCGATCCGTGCCCTCATCGATACTCGCGGACGCGCCCGCAAAATTTGTTCATCCCTTACTTGGATATAATCGGGAACGTGGATGTAAGAGGCCTCGAGATACACGACTTGCGTTGCTTCGTCGCGGTGGCAGCGAGGCTAAACTTCACTCGTGCTGCGGCCGACCTTCATATGTCCGTTCCCCCGCTTAGCCGGCGGATCCGCGCCATGGAAGGGACACTCAAAACAAAGCTATTTATTCGCGATACGCGCCGGGTAGTTCTCACTCCCTCAGGCGTCAACCTACTCCCGCTCGCCGAGAAGATACTCCACCAATTCGATACCTTGCCGGATGCTGTGTCACCTGATCTCGCCTCTGGCAGTCAAACAATTAGCTACGGCGTACCGCCCTGGCTCCACCCAGAACTGTCCTCCAAGCTCGAGCGCCTGGAGGAGCTCTACGCCGAGCGCCTGACGCTGATCAAGCGGCGGCGAAGAAGCCAGGAAGCCATCAGTGCGATAGTGCGGAAAGACTTGGTGTTCGGCTTCGCGCGGTCAGCACCAACCAACACCACATTGAGCAGCGTCGTTGTTCGGCAAGAGAGTGTAGGAGCAGTGCTATCGAGAGCTGAGTACGGAGCGCGTAGCTCAATCTCCCTCGAAGAACTCATCAAGCTCGACTACGTCACCGATCGGCGTGACAGCGACACCGAATACCGACGACAGGTCGATGGACTGCTAAGGGCCACTAGCCTTCTCAAGCGATCACGACACAACCCCGCCGATCATTCTTCAGCCGCTGAAGCCATCAGCACCGGCAGAGCATTCGCGATAGCACCTATCTCGGAGGGCGCCAGAGAGACCTCTGACCTCTACCACTCTGCAGAGACGGTGTGCCTGCCTGTAGACGGTCTCGACTTCGTCCTGCCAACCTGTCTGGTGTGGAGCACAGAGCTGGCTCAGAACGACAGAAATTCGCGGGACGTGATCGACACGGCTGTAGGTTTGTGCCAAGGGGGCGCCCCCCTTTGATTCGACGTAGCCGGGCTAGCTCGGACCTGACGAACTGAGAATCAGTGCACGTGGTCGGCGATCTGCCCCTGCTCACCAAACAACACGGCATTCCACGTCGCGATGAGTTCGGTGTTGTCCACGTCGTCGGGGTGAAAGTCTTTGCGGCTGTAAGACACTAGCCGCCTAAACACCTCGCGCGAGAAGAAAGGCGAGCGGAACAATCGGATGGCGCTGCGAAAGGAGATCCTGGGGTTGTAGAAGTCCCGGTCCCGAAACAACGATATGAACGACGCACACGCGGCAAGCGTGAAGAATCCACATGTGGTGAACCACATGACAAATACCCGCATGCGGTTGGTGCCGCCGACGGCCTGGTAGACATCGAAGGCCACCGTACGATGCTCGGATTCCTCCAACGCGTGCCACAGCAGCATGGATCGCACCTCACCCTGCCCCAACATCTGTTGGGCGCGTTCGTCGGTCAGGAGCGTCTCGGCCAGGATCGCGGTGTAATGCTCCAGCGCCGCGGTCATCGCGAGGCAGTACTTCGCCGAGGAGTAGCGCGTGCGCGCTTCCAGCCCCCGGCGCGTCGCTCGATCGATGAACGCGGTCGGATAGCCCATTTCCTGCAGGCGCTCGTTGAGCTCGCGGTGCTCACGGCTGTGTGTCGCCTCCTGGCCGATGAACCCGGCCACCTGCTTCTTGAGCTCAGGATCGGTGATCTGGTCGGCGACCGCGCGCACCGAGCGGATCATGAACGCCTCGCCCTCGGGGAAAGCCCCCGAGAGCACCGACACCACGTGACTCATCCCCAAGTCGTCCTGCACGTAGTGACGCCGCATGGAACCAGCCGGATAGCGAAACTTGATCCGCCTGGTCTTGATTTCCCGTTCCACGATCACCTCACCCGCTGTCCGTCTCCCCACCAGTATCACCAGCGTGCCGACGCGCGTGAGCCCGGCCCTAGTGCAGGTGTCCGGCCAGCTGCCCGTTCTCCCCGAAAAGTTCGGCATGCCATTTCTCGATGAGTTCGGTGTTGTCGGAATCGTTGGGGTGGAATCCCGGACGGTTGTACTCACCGATGCGGCGTCGCACCTCGCGGCTCAGGAACGGCAAGTGCCGTAACGCCACAATGCTTTTCACCAGCCGGATGGGGTTGTAGGCGGCCTTGTCACGCAGCAGCGAGATCACCGTCTCAAAGAATGTGGTGTAGATGAACGCGATGGTGGTGCGCCGCATCACCCAGATGCGCAGCCGCTCACTACCACCGACCGCTCGGTAGACGTCGAACGTGACGCAACGGTGCTCGGCCTCCTCGAAGGCATGCCACAGCAGCATGGAACGCACCTCGCCCTCGCCGAGCATGTCCAGGGCACGTTGATCGGTCAGCAGGGTCTCCGCGAGAACCGCGGTGTAATGCTCCAACGCGGCCGTGACGGCCAACGTGTAGATCGGCGGGTAGTTCCGGGTCTGGAAGTTGAATATCCGGCGAGCCAACCGTTCCACGAACGCAGTGGGATATCCCATTTCCTGCAGGCGCTCGTTGAGTTCACGATGCTCACGCCCGTGGGTCATCTCCTGGCCGATGAACCCGGACACCTGCTTCTTGAGTTCGGGATCGGTGATCTGGTCCGAGTAGCGCCGAACCGACCGGATGAAGAACTCCTCACCCTCAGGAAACACCGCCGACAGCATCGCCATCATGTGGCTCGACACCAGGTCACCCTGCACAAAATGGCGATCCAGCGAACCCGGCTGGTAGCGAAACTTGATACGGCGGGTCTTGATCGGCCTGTCCATACTCAGCTTCCCACTACCCCGCAATGACTGATTTCGGTCGGCATCGCCAACGGGCTCAGGGTACCGCAGTTCGCTGAGATTCCGATGACCCAGGCCTTGACATATACCTATATCGGTATATGTTTCATTCATGGCGCGCACCCCCACCACCGCTGACGCGTTCAACGCGATCGCCGAGGCGGGCCGCCGTGACCTGCTCAGCGCCATCGGCGCCGGTGAGGTCACCGTGAACGAACTGGTGACGCGGACCCGGATGGGTCAACCGCAGGTGTCCAAGCATCTGGGCGTGCTCCGTGCTGTGGATCTGGTGCGGGTGCGCTCACACGGACGACAACGCTTCTATCGCGTCAACGGTGCGGCCCTGCGGCCCGTCCATGACTGGGTGGGCGCGTTCGAACGCACCTGGAACCAGCGCCTCGACCGACTCGACGATCTACTCACCGAACTCAAGAAAGAGGAAATGGAATGACCGTTAGCAACCGTTATGGCAGCGCCACCGTCCAACTTCCCTCGGACACAACAATTCTCATCACCCGATCGTTCGACGCGCCCGCCGCGCTGGTCTTCCGGACACTCACCGAACCCGAGCTGGTCAAGCGCTGGTGGGGATTCGAGACCGCACAATGGCAGGTCTGCGAGATCGATCTGCGGGTCGGCGGCACGTGGCGGTACGTGGTCAGCCAACCGTGCGAGTCCGAGCCCGACATGAAGGTCGCCTTCCATGGCGAGTACCGCGAGATCGACGCACCGCACCGGCTGGTCAGCACCGAGGTGTTCGAAGGTGTGCCCGACGGCGAGGCGCTCGTCTCCACCACCCTGGATGAGGCCGATGGCGTGACGACTATGCGGGTGCTGGTGCAGCACAGCTGCAAGGAGCACCGCGACGGGCACATCAACTCCGGCATGGAGGGTGGCATGCAGGTCAGTTACAACCGCATCGAGGACCTGCTGCGCGACCTGGGGTGAAATAGGGCGCCCACCGCGTGTGTTGCAGCGACCGTGAGCAACCACTTCACCTCCGAGTACATCGCCACCAACCCGCAGTGGGTCGACGAGCAGATCGAGATCTACGAATCCAGCGGCGGGGCCGAAGGCACCACATTCGACGGCATCCCCGTCGTGGTGCTGTACACCGTCGGGGCGAAATCGGGACAGATCCGCAAGGCGCCACTCATGCGCGTCGAGCGCGCGGGCATATACCTGGCGGTCGGCTCAATCGGTGGAGCCCCGAAGAACCCGGCCTGGGTCGCCAACCTGCGGGCCAATCCGGTGATCGAACTGCGCGACGGCGAGAACGTGCAGACCGTACGCGCCGACGAGGTCACCGACGAGGCCGAGCGTGACACATGGTGGGACCGTGCCGTGGCGGCCTTCCCTCCCTACGCGGAGTACACGACACGCACCGCGCGGGTCTTTCCACTGTTCACCCTCACTCCGGTGAGCTAGCGGCCGCCTTCTTGCGTTCAATATCGGCCAGCGCCTCGGCAAGTTGCGCACGCTGCGCGGCCGAGGCGTCCCAGGCCACCTTCCGGTTCTTGACGACCCTGGCCGGCGCCCCGACGGCGATCGAATAGTCCGGGATCACACCCTTGACCACGGCGTGGGCACCGAGCACGCAGCCGCGGCCAACGATCGTGTCCCGAAGGACCGTCACCTTGGTGGCGATCCAGGTGTCCGGCCCGATGCGCACCGGAGATTTAGCGATGCCCTGGTCCTTGATCGGGTAGGTGATGTCGTCCATGCGATGGTCGAAATCACACACGTAGCACCAGTCGGCCATGAGGGCGGAGTCGCCGAACTCGATGTCGATGTAGGCGTTGACGACGTTGTCCTTACCGAACACCACCTTGTCGCCCAGACGTAGGGACCCCTCATGGGCACGCAGCGAGTTTCCGTCGCCGATATGCACCCATCTGCCGATCTCCATCCGGGCCAGCTCGGGTGTGCAGTGAATCTCGACGTTCTTGCCGAGGAACAGCATGCCGCGCGTGACGATGTGCGGGTTGGAAAGCTTGAACTTGAGCAGGCGCCAGTACCGCACCAGGTACCACGGCGTGTATGCCTTGTTCGCGATCACCCATCGCAATGAGGCCTTGGTCAGGAATTTAGCCTGTGCTGGGTCGCGTAGGCGCTGTCCGCGCCACCGCTTGTGCAGGGGAGCGCCCCACATCGTCGTCATGGCCGCACAGCCTACGGGACGGGGCAGGACGCGCACGCTACCCTGCGATGGGCCGGACCGCCCCCTATGGAAGGAGTGCCTCACCGTGCTTTCCCGGGCACGAGTACTCGCGAGCATTGCTTTCGCGACACTCCTCACCGTCACCGGATGTTCCGGGGATGATTCCTGGATCAACATCAAGGCGGCGCCCGGCTGGTCCGCCACCTACGCCGATGCGCACAACAGCAGCTACACGCCCACCGAGGGCGCTCGCGAGCTGACCCTGGAGTGGAGCCGGAACACCAAGGGCCAGATACGCAGTGCCGCGGCCATCGGTATCGACAACTTCGTCGCCGTCAGCGCCGACACCCAGTCCGGTTGCACGCTCATGGAGTGGGAGAACGATAAGGCTGCCCGCCAGCGCTGGTGTACCCGGATGGTCACCGGAAGCCCGTGGTCAGGACCGCTCTCCGACGGCTACAACAACATTTACATGGGTCAGCCCGGCGCCGTGGTGTCGTTCCCGCCCACCCAGTGGATTCGGTGGCGCAAGCCCGTCATCGGCGCACCGACCACGCCCAAGATCGTCGAGCCCGGACGGCTTCTCGTTGTCACGCACCTCGGCCAGATACTGATCTTCGACGCCCAGCGCGGCGAGGTCGTGGGTACCCCCATGGATCTGCTCGAAGGGGTCGACCCTGCCGATCCACGACGCGGCCTGGATGATTGCGAGGCGGCGAGGCCCCAATGCCCGATATCCGCCTCCCCCGCCTACGATCCGGAGACCGGCACGATTGTCACCACGCTGTGGCAGCCGGGCAAACCGGTACCGGTGCTGCTGGGAATCACCTACGACGCCGACGGCAAGATCACTTTGAAACACAAGTGGGCCAACAAGATCATCGATGAAGGCGTGATCGGCTCCCCCGTGATGTCCCACGATGGCGAGACGGTCTACATCAACGACCGCAAGGGTTCGCTACACGCGATGCACACGTTCGATGGCAGCCAGAAATGGTCGGTGCCCTTGGGATTCAACGCCACGACGCCACCCTCTGTTGCACCGGACGGGACCATCATCGCCGGAACCGGCGACAAGGCCACCCTGGTGGGGATCAAGGACTCCGGCACCAAGGGTGAAATCGCCTGGCGTCGCGATGATCTCGCTCCGCTCTCGACATCGAGTCAGGCCGCAGGAAACGTGGGCTATGCCGTTGTTAGAGACGGAGACAAGGGGCTGGCTCTGGTGGTGTTCAACACCCCGGACGGAGCCACCATCAACCGGTACCCGCTGCCCGATGCCACAGGCTTCCCGGTCGGCATCTCGATCGGACCCGATCAGCGGGTGATCGTCACGTTGAGCGAGGGTCTGGTGTACGGGTTCCGCCCGGGGACCTAGCCTCACAAACGAATGCTGTTGCACCACTACCTACCCGGGTGATGACGACCGATAGCGCCACACCGCCGCGCAACTTCAGCCGGGTGCGCAGCACCGCCGGGTCGAGATCGACCCCGCGCACGGTGATCTCCACGGACCCACAATCGCGAGCGGCGAGCGCCTGACGCAGCCGCTTCTCGCTGTACGCGAGCACATCGAGCACCCGATAGCCCTGCACACCGGCAGGCACCGAATCCCCCGACAGGTAGGCGATACGGGGATCCAACTGCCACAACCCATGCCGCGCAGCGTATTGCCGCACCAGACCGGCGCGCACGACTGCGCCGTCGGGGTCGATGATCCACTCGCCCGCGTCGGCGACCGCACAGTCATCGGGGTCGGCATCGGTCAGCTGATAGCCGGCACCGGCCGTGGTGAGCACGGTGGCGCGCCGGTGTGCCCGAGCCAACCCCACCGACCACAGACATGCCTCGCGGACGCCCCCGTCGAGCGACACAACCTCGACCTCACCGGCAAACCCGGTCTGTTCCCGCAGATCGGTGAAGTCCAGTCCCGGAGCGCATTTGACGACCAGATCGCGATCGGCGTATGTGCGCAGCACCGCGTCCAGGGGCGGTGAGTAGGCCGACGGATCGAACCGTCGGCGCCCGCCGGCGCGGCGCCCCGGATCGGCGATCACCACCTCGGCACGGCTGGATGGTGCCAGCGCATCCGCCCGACACACCAGAACCTGGTTGCCGATGTTGTGGCGCGCCATTGCCGTTCGCACCGGATCGAGATCGCTGCCGATGACCGTGGCGGCAACGCCGTCGAGGGCCGCGAGCTCGGTCCCCACCGAGCACGTCACATCATGAACCACCCGCCCGGTCAATCGCCCGGCCCGGTGTCGCGCCACCGCGGCGGGCGTCGCCTGCTGTAGCGCGTCATCGGTGAACAGCCAGTCACGCACATCGCCCAGCTTGGCCATCGCCTTACGGCGCAGCTGCACGGTCTGCGCCAAGACAGCGGCGCGGTCGCCGAATTCGGTGCGCAGGGCCGTCGTATCGGCCACCAGAGTGCCCGTCGCGAAGGTGTACGCGGAGGCCCGCGCCAGGTCCGCACTGCCCGCCTCCGACGACAGATATGCGACGTCGGGAAGCTCGAACACCGGCAGGAATTCGAGGGATTACGAGGACTTGAGCCCGGTGATCATCACGTTGTAGTACCAGCCCTTCGGCACCACATGACGCCACACGTTCTCGTCGACCCAGCTGAGCGCCTTCCAACCACCGAACGCGAACTTCGCCCAGCCCCAGCCCAACTTGCCCGGCGGCACCGTCGACTCGAACGTGCGCACCGGCCAGCCCAGCATGGCGGCGGTGAATTCCTCGCTGGCCGTCCGCACCGCAACGGCACCGGCGTTGGTGGCCATCTTCTCGAGGTCGGCAGGATCAAACGTGTGCAGGTCAACGACCCATTCCAGGGCCGCGGCACGCGAATTCTCGTCGAGTTCCTCCTGCGGACGCCGCCAGCTCTCCAATCCCGGCAGCTTCATCGCCTGGACCGTGGCCTTCCACGTCAGATTCGCGAGCGCGCGCGCGTACAGGTTCCCGACCGTGGTGGGCTCGCCGGCGAAGATGAACCGTCCACCGGGCTTGAGCACCCGCAGCACCTCACGCAGCGACAGCTCGACATCGGGAATGTGGTGCAACACGGCATGGCCCACCACCAGATCGAAGGTGTTGTCGTCGTAAGGAATCCGCTCGGCATCGGCGACCCGGCCGTCGACGTCCAGGCCCAGCTCCTTGCCGGTGCGGGTGGCGACCTTGACCATGCCTGGCGACAGGTCGGTGACCGAACCACGGCGCGCGACGCCCGACTGCATCAGGTTCAGCAGGAAGAAACCGGTGCCACACCCGAGCTCCAGGGCACGGTCATACGGCAGCTCGCGCTGGTCCTCGGCGGGCACGATGGCGTCGAACCGTCCGCGGGCGTAATCGATGCAGCGCTGGTCGTACGAGATGGACCACTTCTCGTCGTAGGTCTCCGCTTCCCAGTCGTGATAGAGGATCTGGGCGAGTTTGTTGTCCTCAAAAGCGGCAGCGACCTGCTCCGCAGTGGCCTTGGTCGTCGGCTCGGAAATCTCCGTCATGGCCGTCAGCCTAACGCCTGGTTAGGCTCCCCTGAACCGGGCCGTCCCCGGGCCGATCTCCAGCTGAGCGGCCACCCCGTCCGCACGATCCTGTGTCGCGAACACCTGGCAAAACAGCTCGCGTTCCCTGTCCAGTCCCCCGGCCAGCGGACTGTCGAAGCCGTGGTCGATTGCGGCCTTGGCGGCGGCGAGCGCCAGGGGTGGCCCGTCGACAAAGCGCCGGGCCCAGGCCGCGGCCTCGGTGTAGACATCGTCGGGTGCCACCATCTGATCCAGAAGCCCCATCCGCAGGGCCTCCTTGGCGGCGACCAGTCGGCCGCTGAACACCATTTCCTTGGCCCGACTCAAACCCACAACGCGCGCCAGACGCACCGTCCCGCCACCGCCCGGGATCATGCCCGCCAGGATCTCTGGCGAACCCACCTTGGCGTTGTCCCCCGCGATCCGCCAATCGGCAGCCAGCGCCAACTCCAGACCACTGCCCAACGCGTATCCCGTGATCGCGGCGATCGTGGGTTTGGCCAGCTCTGCCACCGCGGTCAGCGCGGCCTGGCGGTCACCGGCGCTGCGCGACATCTCATCAGGGGTCAACTCCGATAGTTCAGCCAAATCATCACCAGTGCAAAAGATTTCGTGCCCGCCGTAGACGATGACGACGCGGATGTCCGCGCGCGCGTTTGCCTCGGCGGCGGCGAGGGCCAGCTCGCGGTACATCTGGCGGGTGAGGGCGTTGGTGGGCGGACGCGACAGCGCGATGGTGCCAATGCCGGGATGCTCGGGCGCGGTACGTACCGAGACGAATTCGGGTTCGGTCATGACAGCTCCGGCCCGGCCACCTCGGGGATCTCCACGGCGCCCTGCCGGGCGGCCTCGTAGCGGTCCACATCGTCGAATTGGACGAACCATCGACCGTCCTGCTCCGTCAGGATCGGCATGATCGGAGCGATCTGTCGCGCCGATGCCAGCACCTCCGAGACCGTCGCTCCGGACGAGGACACGGCGTCGAGCTGCGACCAGGTGGGAGGAAGCAGGAAGCTGCGTCGCTCGGTAAAGGCCGATATCGCGGCCTCGGGAGTCTGCCAACCCGAGGCGACGGCCTCCGTGTTATCGCCGTCGGCGTCCTGCCCCGACGGCAACGCCGCGACGAAGAAGAACGTGTCGTACCGACGCGGCTCTGCCTCCGGTGTGATCCAGTTGGCCCACGGTCGTAGCAGGTCTGCCCGCAGAAAAAGCCCCTCACGCTGCAGGAACTCTCCGAAGGACAGCGTCTTGTCGGAGAGGTCGTGACGTGCCTGACGATAAACGGCCGCGTCCCCCACGATCTCGGCCTCCGAGGTGCCCGCGAACAGCACTCCACACTCTTCGAAGGTCTCGCGAGCGGCGGCACACACCAATGCCGACGCCAGCTCGGGCGACACACCGAACCGCTGCGCCCACCAGTCGACATCCGGGCCCACCCATGGCAGGTCGGCGCGCAGGTCGCGGGAGTCCACGCCGCCACCCGGAAACACCGTCATCCCGCCGGCAAAGGCCATGGCGTTATCGCGGCGCATCAGAAACGCCTCGACGCCGACAGCGCCGTCGCGGATGAGTACGACGGTGGCCGCGGGTTTCGGCTGCGCTGGATCGCTGGGGGTAGGTGTCATCGACGAGGGCTCCTTAAACTTTGCGCGCTACTGCGCCCGGTGGGCTGCCCGGGCCCGGGCACGTCGCGCGAAGTAGCGCCCGTCGATCATCTCAACCACGATCGACTGGCCGAACGCGCGGGACAGGTTCTCGCTGGTCATCACGTCCGCCAGCAGGCCCTGAGCGACAACCTCTCCCTCGGACAGCAACAAGGCGTGGCTGAAACCGGGCGGGATCTCCTCGACGTGGTGGGTCACCAAAACCATCGCGGGCGCATCCGGATCGGCGGCAAGCTCACCCAGCCGCGCCACAAGTTCCTCACGCCCGCCCAGATCCAGCCCGGCGGCCGGCTCGTCGAGGAGCAGCAGCTCGGGATCGGTCATCAGTGCACGAGCGATGAGCACCCGTTTGCGCTCACCCTCGGATAGCGTCCCGTACGTGCGATCGGCCAGATGCTCGGCGCCAAGGGTCTCCAGCATGTCCACCGCGCGCGCGGTATCGATCTCCTCGTACTCCTCGCGCCACCGCCCCAGCACCGCGTATCCGGCGGAAACCACCAGATCACGGACCACTTCGTTATCCGGTATCCGCTGCGCCAGCGCGGCCGAACTCAGGCCGATCCGTGCCTTGAGCTCCGAGACATCGACACGGCCCAACCGCTCGCCCAGGATGGCCGCGTGACCCGAGGTGGGGTGCTCCATGGCGGCCGCGATCCGCAGCAATGACGTCTTCCCGGCTCCGTTGGGACCGACGACCACCCACCGCTCGTCGAGCTCGACCGACCAGGTGACCGGGCCCACCAACACCTTGCGATTGCGGCGCAAGAGGACATCGCGGAAATCGAGCAGAAGGTCCGGATCAATTTCGGCCACGGGGCCATCGTGCCGCATCGAGCGCGGCGAGCGGCGAGCGGGAGCCATCTCGCGAACCGTCCAGACCATGCGTCCGAGCCGCCATCGCGTATCCTCGTGCATACGTCAGCAAGCTCGGAAGGAATTCTAGGCAACGATATGACAAACGATCTTGATCCGGATCCCTACCTGGACACGGTGCACAATATCGGGCTTGCTAACCATCGACTCATCTCTCAGCTCGATGCCGAAGCGAGTCGAATCCAGCAACGCGCAGCTCATGGCGAGGATCGTTCATGGGTATGGGATGACCTCAAGGCGTGGCGTCGCCGGGTCGACGCCTTCCAGTCTCAGCTGCGCCGTGACACGACGGCACTCGGACGCTTGATCGACGCCAACCGGCGAATCCAAGGATCAGATAGTGTGGAAGATAGTCGCACATCAAAACTTGATTCCTCGGCCGATAGCAACCGCAGCACCCTCTACCCGTTCAAAGATCCCCGAGCGCAAGAGGAATTCGTCGCCAGACTTAACCGAGTGTTCGCGGTGCTGCACACGCCCGGCCGCGGGCCGTATTCCAACAGCGAATTCCTAGTGTTCATGCGGACCGGGGGTACCGTAGTCTCCGCACCTTATCTGTCACAGTTGCGGAACGGGCAGCGCGGACGGCCTTCCCTGCAGGCACTGGAGAGTATCGCCCATGCCTTTCGCATCGATGTCCGTTACTTCACCGATAGTGGCTACGCGGACGAGTTGGACGCGGATTTGACCACACTCGAGCTCGCCCAGGACCCAGCGGTCATCGAGCTGACATCCACACTGATCGACCTTCCGGAAGCCCTTTGCGAGCAGTTCCTGATCGACGCCGAGTCGTTCGACCAACGCAATCAGGCCGGGACGTCCTGAGGTGATTCCGCCGCCACGACAGACGCGGAGTTGTCGCGCTGCGTGCTCAACACCGCACCCCAGCCACTGACGGCCAGCAGTCGCCGGGGCATCAGCCATAGCACCACCTGAATGAGGGGTCCGATCCCCAGCGCGTAGAGCAGGGTCCCCACGCCCACGTTCCCGCCGAGCAGCCAACCCGTCGCCACCACGATGACCTCGATGGTGGTCCTGATCAGCCGCACCGATCGGCCGGTGCGATGCACCAGTCCAGTTGTCAGTCCATCACGAGGACCCGGCCCCAGCCCCGCGCCGACGTACAGCACCGTCGCAATCGCGTTCAGCAATACGCCGCCGACCAAAAACCCCACCCGCGCGGCCATCGCCGACGGCGCGGGCAGCCAGGCCAGCGTGGAATCGACGGCAACGGCGATGACGACGATGTTCGCGATCGTCCCCACACCCGGCCTGTTACGCAAGGGAATCCACGCGAGAAGTACGACGACACCGGTCACCGCCGAGGCCAGTCCGATGCTCATCCCGGTACGCATGGAGAGCCCTTGATGGAACACGTCCCACGGGTCCAATCCGAGCCCCGCGCGCACCATGAGCGCCATCGAGAACCCGTACAGGTACAGACCCACCAGCAGGGCAGTGCCGCGCGCACTCCAACCAATCCATTTCCCGGTCACCCTTCGAGTTTCTCGGCCAACTGGCTTGTCTTTCAATAGCCAGTTGAGTCACACTGGCTTTTATGTCTGATCGCGTCGTCCTTGCCGACACCCTGGCCCGTCACCTCGGCCAATGGCGCACCGCGGGCTCTGCGGGCCCCGCGTACGGAGCGCTGGCGGACGCTATCCGGCTACTCGTCATCGACGGGCGGCTACCCCTTGGCGCCCGCATCCCCAGCGAACGAGCATTGGCGAGTGCCCTGCATGTCAGCCGCACCACTGTGACCGCCGCGTACGCGGAACTGCGCGAGAACGGATACCTGCGCGGCCGCCAGGGAGCGCGCAGCACCACTGCTCTGCCCGGCCCCGACCGATCACATTCGGCCACAACGGGATTGGCGAGCGCGATGATCGACCTGCAAAATGCCGCCACCGCCGCACCGGCCGCCGCGGTACTGGAGGCGTATCAGCTGGCCCTGATCAAACTGCCGACCCACCTTCGGGGAATCGGTCATGAACTGGTGGGCATTCCGGAGCTGCGCCCCCGCATCGCCGAGCACTTCTCTCGGCGCGGCCTGCCCACCGCAGAGGACCAGATCATGGTGACGTGCGGCGCCCAGCAGGCCATCGCGCTACTCCTCGGCGCTTTCGTGGAGCCCGGCGACAGAGTCCTGGTGGAGCAGCCGAGTTACCACGGTGCGCTCGATGCGATCACCCAACGTGGTGCACGCCCTGTTCCGGTACCGATGCACACCCACGAAGGCGAGTCGGGCTGGGATATGACCGGCATGGAGACCACCATCCGTCAAACGGCTCCAAACCTGGCCTACCTGGTGCTGGACAATCACAACCCCACCGGCCTCACCATGCCACTTGCACAACGAAAAATATTGGCGGACATCATCTCTCAGACTAGAACCCGCACGATCGTCGACGAGTCACTCGTTGGATCCTGGCATGTGGCACCCACGCCCGCGCCGATGGCCTCGCTGGTGGCGCGTCCCGATCTGGTGGTCACCATCGGGTCCATGTCGAAATCGTTCTGGGGCGGCATGCGCGTCGGCTGGATTCGCGCCGACCGCACCACCATCGCCCGGCTCGCCGCGGTGCGCGCGGCCATGGACACCGGAACACCGATCCTCGAACAGCTGGCCGCCGCCGAGCTGCTGGAACGTGCGGACGAGGTGGAAGCCACGCAGCGAGAGACCCTTCGCGCACGGCGCGCCCTGGTGGTGGCCGAGCTGCACCGGCGACTCCCCGATTGGGAGCTACAGGAAGCCGAAGGCGGACTGTGCATCTGGGCCCGGCTACCCGCTCCGATGAGTACCGCGCTCGCGGCCGCCGCCGCGCGCCTCGGGGTCCGCATTGCTGCCGGCCCACGGTTCGGGGTCGGCGGTTCACTGGAACGTTTTGTGCGGGTTCCCTTCACTCAGCACGACGATCAGTTGTTACGCGGTGTGGAGCTACTTGCCCAGGCCTGGCACACCGTGACCGGTGCTGCACCGCTTGCCGATTCGGCGATGGTGGGCTGACCCGCACGCCTCTTAATCGTCGAGAATCTCGACGCGGCGCACTCCGCCGTCGACGGCGTCGGCAGCCTCGATCTCGGCGCGGGTCACCCCGAGAATGAACAACACCACATCCAGATACGGCTGACTCACCGACGCGTCGGCAACCTCGCGCAGTGCGGGCTTGGCGTTGAAGGCCACACCGAGCCCGGCCGCCGACAACATGTCGATATCGTTCGCGCCATCACCGACCGCCACCGTCTGCGCCAGCGGCACCCCCGCCTCATAGGCGAACTGCCGCAACGCTTTGGCCTTCCCCGGGCGATCCACGACCTCCCCGATGACACGGCCGGTGAGCTTGCCATCCACGATCTCCAGGACATTGGCGGCCACGAAATCGAGGGCCAGGTCGTGGGCAAGCGGATCGATCACCTGCCGGAATCCGCCCGACACCACACCGCACGAGTACCCCAGGCGGCGCAGGGTCCGGATGGTGGTACGTGCGCCCGGGGTGAGCACCAGCTCCTCGGCCACCTCTTCGAGGACTGATTCGGGCAGCCCGGCCAGCGTGGCCACCCGCTGGTGCAGCGACTCGGCGAAGTCCAGTTCCCCCCGCATCGCCGCCTCGGTGATGGCCGCGACCTGTTCACGGGCTCCGGCACGATCGGCGAGCATCTCGATGACCTCGCCCTGAATCAGGGTCGAATCGACATCGAAGACGATGAGCCGCTTGGCCCGCCGGTCCAGGCTGCTGTGTTCTACGGCGATGTCCACCGGCTCGTCGACGGTCACCTGAGCCATGGCGGTGTGCAGGTCGAGATCGGTCAGCCGCTGTCCCCCGCGAGCGGGGGGTGCCCCCAGCGGCACCGTGACCCGCAGCTCCAGGCCCGTCACGGGATAGTCGGCGATACCCCGGATGAGGTCGATGTTGACCCCTAGTTCGGCAAGTGCGCGCGCTACCGCCCCGAAGGCCCTTGCGGTGACGGGCCGACCCAGCACCACGATGGTGTGGGTCGACGGGTCCCTGATGACCGAGCTATCGCGGCCGAGTTCGACGTCAACATTGAACCCGAGGGTGTGCATGGCCTCTTCGAGCTCGTCCTGCAAGGCCTCCACGGCTTGGTTGCCGCCGTGCGCCTTGACGAGGACGCCGAGCGTGAGCTTCCCGCGGATGACAACCTGCTCAACGTTCAGCAGCTCGACACCGTGGCGGGACAGCACCCCCATGAGCACCGAGGTGACACCAGGCTTGTCCGCCCCGGTGACGGTGACAAGGACCGTGAAGTTACGGGCCACCGGTTACTTGTGGCCGCCACCCACGTGCGCCTCAGCGCGCATGCGTTCGGACATGTGCGGGTAGTGCAGCTCGAATGCCGGACGCTCCGAACGGATTCGGGGCAGCTCGGAGAAGTTGTGCCGCGGCGGCGGGCAGCTGGTGGCCCACTCCAGGGAGTTGCCGTAGCCCCACGGATCGTCGACCGTGACAACCTCGCCGTAGCGGTAGCTCTTGAACACGTTCCACAGGAACGGCAGCGTCGAGGCGCCCAGGATGAAGGCACCCACCGTCGAGAACGAGTTCAGGAAGGTGAAGCCGTCGGTGGGCAGGTAGTCGGCGTACCGGCGTGGCATGCCCTGGTTACCTAGCCAGTGCTGCACCAGGAAGGTGGAGTGGAAGCCGATGAACGTCAACCAGAAGTGGAACTTACCGAGACGCTCGTCGAGCAGGCGGCCCGTCATCTTCGGGAACCAGAAGTAGATACCGGCGTAAGTCGCGAACACGATGGTGCCGAAGAGCACGTAGTGGAAGTGCGCGATCACGAAGTACGAGTCGGTGACGTGGAAGTCGACCGGAGGCATGGCCAGCAGCACACCGGTCAGACCACCGAAGAGGAAGGTGACCAGGAAGCCCACCGAGAAGATCATCGGGGTCTCGAAGGTCAACTGCCCCTTCCACATCGTGCCGATCCAGTTGAAGAACTTGATACCGGTCGGAACCGCGATCAGGAACGTCATGAAGGAGAAGAAGGGCAGCAGCACGGCGCCGGTGGCGTACATGTGGTGCGCCCACACCGCGATGGACAGCGCCGCAATACCGAGCGTCGCGTAGATCAGTGTGGTGTATCCGAAGATGGGCTTGCGGCTGAACACCGGGAAGATCTCCGAGACAATGCCGAAGAACGGCAGCGCGATGATGTACACCTCGGGGTGTCCGAAGAACCAGAACAGGTGCTGCCACAGCAGAACACCACCGTTGGCGGGGTCAAAGATGTGGGCTCCGAGGTGCCGGTCAGCGGCCAGACCGAAGAGCGCGGCGGTCAGCAGCGGGAAGGCCAGCAGCACGAGCACGCTGGTCACCAGGATGTTCCAGGTGAAGATCGGCATCCGGAACATCGTCATACCGGGGGCACGCATGCACACGACCGTGGTGATCATGTTGACCGCGCCAAGAATGGTGCCCAGACCACCGACGGCCAGACCCATGATCCACAGGTCGGCTCCGGCACCAGGGGAGTGGATGGCGTCGGTCAACGGGGTGTAGGCGGTCCAGCCGAAGTCGGCGGCGCCACCGGGAGTGATGAATCCGGCGATACCGATCATGGCGCCGAAGAGGAATAGCCAGAACGAGAAGGCGTTCAGACGCGGGAAGGCGACGTCAGGCGCGCCAATCTGCAACGGCAGCACCACGTTCGCGAAGCCGAACACGATGGGCGTCGCGTAGAACAGCAGCATCACGGTGCCGTGCATGGTGAACAGCTGGTTGAACTGCTCGTTGGACAGGAACTGCAGTCCCGGCACCGCCAGCTCGGCGCGCATGAACAGCGCCATCAAGCCACCGATGAGGAAGAACGCGAAGCACACGACCAGGTACATGATGCCGATCAGCTTGTGATCGGTGGTCGTGATCAATCGGTAGATCAGAGTGCCCCGCGCACCCGTGCGGGGCGGGAACGGGCGGCTGGCCTGCAATCCACCAATGGGGGGTGCTTCGGCGGTCACGGCTCCTCCGATTCCTTGTAGCGCGCAGTCGTTCCAGTGACTGCATGTCTGGGGTGAATCCTAGCCCGCGCCACCCCCGATCGTGGAGCGGGTCCTACAGAGAGTCGTACTTGGGGTTGACTAGCATCCGCGCGGCCGTGGTCGAAGCGTCCTACCCGTGTGTTCGCGACCCCGCGCGGTAAGTTCAACCGGGTGCAGACAGCGAGGTTCTGGGGCGCTGCCGTGATGTCGGCAGCACTGGTGACGGCGACGGTATCCGGCTGTACCGAGAAACCCACCCATGAGACCCCGAGCACCCTGGCCACCAGCACCACGAAGATCGCCGGCGCGGGTGTGCTGGGCAATGCGCGCAAGCCCGACGAGTCCTGCGCCAAGGATCCGGCGGCCCTCGACTCGGCCGCACCGCGCGAGGTGCGGCACGCCCAAGGCGAGACCGAGGTACCCGAGGACGCCAAACGCATCGTGGTCCTGGACGCCGGCGCCATCGACACACTGTGTGCGCTGGGCCTGCAGGATCGCATCGTCGGAGTCGCACTGGCGGACCGCGCGACCTCTCCCCCGTCGTACCTGGGCACGACCGTCCACGACCTGCCGTCAATCGGTCCGATGGCATCTCCGGACTTGGCCAAGATCGGTGCGGCCAAACCCGATCTCATCCTGAGCTCCAACGGCGAGCAGAATTCCTACCTCGACCTGAGCGCTATCGCTCCCACCGTGATCGTGTCCGGACATGATCTGGCCGAGCACGTCCGGCTGGTGGGTAAGGCGACCAGACGGACCGCCGAGACCGACAAGCTGTGGTCGGGTTTTGTCGACGCCGCCAAGAAGGTGGGCCGCGAGAACGACGCCACCCATTTCCAGGTCTCGATCGTTCAGTTCACCGACCAGACGGTACGGGTGTACGGCGCCAATAACTTCCCGGCGTCGGTGCTTGCCACTGTGGGACTGGATCGTCCTGCCACCCAACGGTTTACCGACACCCCGTTCGTCGAGATCGACACCGACGACTTCTCGGCCGCCGAGGGCGACATCGTCTACGTCTCGTTCACCAGCCCGTCGGCCAAGGATCGCGCCGCCCGGATTTTCGGCACCAAGCCATGGATGGCACTCGGCGCCACACGCGATCACCGGGTGTTCGCGGTCAACAACGAGGTCTGGCAGACCGGGGAGGGAATTGTCGCGGCACGCGGGATCCTCGACGACTTGCAGTGGGTCAACGCACCCATCAACTAGATCCCCTGGTCGCTCCGCTCACACCCACCGCGCCACGCGTTACGCTCCCGGCATGTACCACGTACTGCAGCTGACCTATACCCAACCGCTCGACGTCGTCGACGGCGTCCGCCCCGCGCACCTGGAGTGGCTCGACGGTGAGATCGCGGCGGGCAATCTGCTGATCAGCGGCCGCAACGAGGCGGGCACCGGCGGCGTGCTGGTCACCGGCGACATCAGCGCACAGGACGCCGAGGCCCTGATCGCCGCCGATCCGTACACCACGGCCGGGGTTGCCGAGTACACCCGGCTTGGGTTCAACGCGGGACGCAAAGCTGAGATAATCCCGTGAGCAACAAGGGTTTTCCCGAAAATCGCTGGGGCAATCCCGATAGCGCGCTGTCCCGGGTCGCAGCCAAGTTCGCGGCCACCAAACCGGGTTCGTGGACCATCCGGAAGCTGACCCCGCTGGACCGGGCCGTCATGGAGCGCACCGGCAGCCGGTACACCGTGCTGGGCCCCTTGGGGTTGTCGACGCTGCTGCTCACCACGACAGGCCGCAAGTCTGGCCAGCCTCGGGTCTCTCCCCTGCTGTATCTCCACGATGGCGATCGGATCGCATTGGTGGGCAGCAATTTCGGCCAGGAGAAACACCCGGCGTGGACCGCCAACCTGCTCGCCGATCCGCATGCCAAGGTGACCTTGGCCGGCCAGACCATCGATGTGGTCGCGACCCTCGCGCAGGGCGCCGAGCGCGACGACTATTACCGGCGCTTCGAGGCAATGCTCGAGGTCTACTCCGCCTACAAGGGCCGCACCGGACGCGAGATCAGGGTCTTCATCCTGGAGCGTGTCACCTAAAGCTATCCGTAACGGACAGTACCCGTACCTTCAGTACCGGTTCTGATCAGGGACTTTATGATCAATTTGCCGCAAAGGTCCCCATTTTGGCTCCAATTGGGCTAACGTTCCCCGCAGTCTGCGGAAGGATGGAACGTGATCCAGGAACGCATCGACATTGCTGTCGCCGCTAGGCCCGAGACCGTCCTCGAGGTGCTCAAGGACGTGGAGTCGGTCGATGGTTGGCTGCGGCCACATCTGCCCACGTGGCCACCGGTTACCAGCACTATGACCGTCGTCGAATCATTTGATGACGGCTCGCCACGGCTGGTACGAACGGTGAGTACCACGCTCGGAATCTCGGATGATTCCCTGACCGAGTACGAGTGGTACCCCGACGGCTGCCGGCTCACCCTGCTGGAAAGCAAAACCCTCCGCCATAACATCAGCCGATTCACCGTAATCCCCGACGACCCCGAATCCCGCCTGACCGCCGATATTTCCCTGGATCTGAAGATCCGACTGCCCGGCCTATTGGAGCGCCAGCTCAAGAAGACCCAGGTGGGATTTGTCCGCAGCTTCCAGCGGGCGCTTGCCGCCGAATCGGCCCGGCGCGAACTGAGTTCGTAGCAATCTGGGTTCAGTGCGAACCCACGCCGACGGTACGTCGCTTCACCGAACGCAGGAGATGATTGGTCACCAACACGTGGCCGCGCGTTCCGATGACCAGCGCACGGTAGATCCGGCCGCGTAGCCCAGGAAAATCCGCATACGTCTGCGCGCGCAGCTGAGTGCCACCGTCGCGGGTCTCGTCGAGTTCGAACACCAGCTCGTAGCGCGAAAAACGGTGTTTCCCGGCCAGACTCAGCCGTTGTTCGGCGTCGACACCGTCGACAGCGAAGCCCGCACGCGGACTGGTGCCCAACACGGTGCCGAGTGGGTTGCGTTCGGCGGATCGCAACACGGCGTCAACGTAGTGCCGCAGGCTCTCCCACACCCGGTCACGCGGCGCGTCGATACGGATCGCATGCTCGTCAATATAGGATAGATGTTCCATATCTCAGGTGTATCAGAATTAGGACGAATATTCCAGATGGCCCCCGAGCGCAAGCACACCAGCGATGCCATCCTCGACGCAGTGCGATCGCTGCTGCTCGACGGCGGCCCCCGGGCCGCAACCATCGCGGCCATCTCGAGCGTCTCCGGCGCCCCGGCCGGAACCCTGAATCATCGCTTCGGTAACCGCGAGGCCATCATGTCGGCGACATGGCTGCGTGCGGTGAAACACTTCCACGAGCACGCGTTCAGCGCGCTCCATTCCTCCGCAGAACCTGTTGACATTGCTGTGGCGCTCGCACTTTCGGTACCAGCGTTTGCGCGCGCCCATCCCGATGACGCCCGGCTGCTGCTCTCCTTACGTAGCGCCGACGTCCTTGGAGCCGACGCGGCGGCGACCCTGCACACGATGAACGAACCGTTGTTCACCGCCATGCGGGATCTGACGCGGGCCATCTATCGCCGTACCGACGCGCGATGCCGCGACCGGCTCATGCGCGCCGTGGTCGACTTGCCGTACGCCGCGGTCCGCCGCCACATGCCCGGCCTGCCCGGGTGGCTCGAAGAAGATCTAGCGGAGGCTGTGCGCACATTGTTGGCATCACGGTGACCGAACCCGAGCGCCACCGGCTCGCCGCGCCCGCCCTCATGCTTGTCAGCGGTACCTCGCTGTACATCGGTGCGGCCGCCGGAGTCAGCCTGTTCCGGTGGCTCGACCCGGCCAGCGTGGCCTGGCTGCGGATATGCGGTGCGGCGCTGGTGTTTCTCGCCATCGCCCGCCCCGGACGTGCGGCCTGGCAAGGCCGGGGACTGTGGTGGGCAGGCGGCTTTGGGCTGGTCACCGCCCTGATGAACATGTCGTTCTACCTGGCGATCGACCGGCTGCCGCTGGGCACCGCGGTGGCGATCGAATTCCTGGGACCGATCGGTGTCGCGGCCATCGGATCGAGATCGCTCCGCGAAGGATTCTCGGTCCTGGCCGCTCTCGTCGGCGTCATCCTGATCGCCGACGTGCAGCTCTCTGCCGAACCCGCAGGCATGGCATTCGCGCTGCTCGCGGCGCTGTTCTGGGCCGGATATATCGTTCTCGGAAAACACGTTGCGTTGCAGGGCAATCCGGCAGACTCACTGGCTGTCGGATTCACCGTCGCCATGATCGCGACCGCACCGGTCTTGGCTTTCGGCATCGCCGGCGCTCATCACGAGATACCCGTCGGCCATGTCCTGGTGCTGGGACTGCTGATGGGCGTGCTCTCCAATGTCATCCCCTACGGGCTTGACCAGGTGATCCTGCGACGAGCCGGGCGGAGCCACTTCGCAGTGCTCCTAGCCCTTCTTCCGGTCTCCGCAACCGTGATCGGCGTGCTCGTCATGCACCAGATTCCCAGCACACCAGAGCTCTTCGGCATCCTCGCGATCGTGATCGCGGTCGCTTCACGCCGAAACCGCGACCCGAATGGCACACCGACCGCATTGTGATCCCCCTGCCGGCGGCACCGCACAAGACTCTCGCAACCTCGCCGCTCTTAGCGCTTGCCAGGACGTGCTCAGGGGAGGCCCGTACACTCCGCGGACAACTGGATAGTGACGGACTCGGAAGGCATTGATCGATGAAGACTGCGACCGACTGGGGCACCGAGGTATGGCGATCGCTGGTATGGATCGGCTGGGTGTTGCCGGTAACCATCGCGGCTTTTCTTACCGTCGCATTCTTGATTGTTCGGTTCACGCAGTGGGGTCGGCAATTCTGGCGCATCACCGGCCAGTACTTCACCACGCGCGAGGGGCGGGTGGGCTGGGCCCTGTTGGCACTGGTGCTGCTCTCGGTAGTCGTCAACGTCCGCCTGTCGGTGGTGTTCACCTACTACTACAACGACATGTCGGCATCGATTCAGTACATCGTCCAGGCGCTGGCGCGCGATGGCCAGGGCATGCCGGAGGCCAAGGCATTCTTCTGGCTGAACATCCGACGGTTCTGCCTGTTGGCGGGTATCAACATCGCAGTGGTGGTCACCGACCTGTATCTGTTGCAGGCGTTCATCATTCGGTGGCGCGTGTGGCTCACCGACCGCATCACCACCGACTGGCTCTCGAAGCGCGCCTTCTACCGGTCACGTTTCATCGACAACACCATCGACAACCCAGATCAGCGAATTCAGGCTGATATCAACAACTTTGTCGCCATGTCGAGCGCGCCGGAGCAGCTGCAGAGTTCCTCGCTCCACCTGGCATTCGGTGCCGTGAACGCATGCATCTCACTGCCCTCGTTCACCATCATCCTGTGGAATCTGTCGGGTCCGCTGAACATTTTCGGATATGAAATGCCCAGAGCTCTGGTGTTTCTCACCTACATCTACGTGATCGTGACAACCTTGATCGCCTTCCGGATCGGGCGCCCACTGATCCGCAGATACTTCCTCAACGAACGCCTCAACGCCATGTTCCGTTACGCACTGGTGCGCCTGCGCGACACCTCAGAAAGCGTGGCCTTCTATCGCGGCGAGAAGGCCGAGGCCAAGCAGCTCAAGGGCCGCTTCGATGGAATCATCGACAACTTCTGGCAGCTGGTCTATCGGAGCATGGGCTTCACGGGCTGGAACTTCGCGGTGTCGCAAACCGCGGCGGTCTTCAATTCCGTTCTGCAGGTTCCGCGGCTGATCGCGGGGCAGATTACCTATGGCGATGTAAGCCAAAGCGCCAGCGCCGCCGGCCAGCTGCAAACCTCCCTGTCCTTCTTCCGGAATGCCTACGACAACTTCGCCGCCTACCGCGCCACCGTCATGCGTCTGGACGGCCTGCTACAGGCCAACGCGCAGTCACGCGAGCTGCCGATGCTCGAGCCCGGCGATCAGGCGGACGGTGTCACGCTGCACAACATCTACGTCCGTAAGCCCAACGGCGACACTCTGATCGACGACCTCAACCTCAGCCTCACCGCGGGGGACGCACTGCTGATCAAGGGACGGTCGGGGGGTGGCAAGACCACCCTGCTGCGCTCGCTGGCGGGACTGTGGCCGTACACCGATGGCGACTGGACCCGACCCGGCGGCGAACACGAGACATTGTTCCTGTCGCAGATGCCCTACCTCCCGCTGGGCGATCTGCGCGCCGCCGTGAGTTACCCGGCACCGCCGGACACCTTTACCGACGAGGAATTGCGCAACACCCTCGACAAGGTGGCACTTGGTCATTTGTCCGACCGGCTCGACGAAGAGTCCGACTGGATCAAGGTGCTCTCCCCCGGCGAGCAGCAGCGCGTCGCGTTCGCGCGGATACTGCTTCTCAAACCCAAGGCCATCTTCATGGATGAGTCGACGTCCTCACTCGATGAGGGGCTGGAATTCGCGCTCTACCGGCTCCTGCGCACCGAAGTCCCCGACTGCACACTCGTCAGCGTCGGCCATCGCAGCACGATCGATCAGCACCACGACCAGAAGCTGCAGCTGGAGGCCGATGGACGGTGGTCGCTGTCCCCCGTCTAAGCGCGCGCCATGTGCGGGGCGAGTAGTCTGAGATCGGTAGCTTCGTTAACTATCGCAAAAGGACGCATATATGGTCACCGTCTCTGCCTACGCCGCGACATCCGGCAAGGAACCGCTGGTCCCCATCACGATCGAGCGCCGTGAGCTCGGTCCGCACGACGTCTTCATCGACATCAAGTTCGCCGGCATCTGCCACTCCGACATCCACACCGTCCGCGACGAATGGGGACGTGCCAACTACCCGATCGTGCCCGGCCACGAGATCGCCGGCGTCATCAGCGCGGTCGGTTCGGAAGTCACCAAATTCAAGCCAGGCGATCATGCGGGTGTCGGCTGCATGGTCGAGTCGTGCCGCACCTGTCCGCAGTGCCTGGCCGGGCTGCAGCAGTACTGCAGTGGCGGCGGCATGGTCGGCACCTACGGCGCCAAGGACCGCGACGGAACCCAGACGCAGGGCGGATACAGCCAGGCCGTCGTCGTCAATGAGGACTTCGTGCTGCGCATCCCCGACAGCCTGCCGTTGGACAAGGCAGCACCGCTGCTGTGCGCGGGCATCACCACCTATTCACCGCTACGGCACTGGGGTGCCGGTCCGGGCAAGCGCGTTGCGGTCATCGGACTCGGCGGACTTGGGCACATGGCCGTCAAGCTGGGCGCCGCGATGGGCGCCGAGATCACGGTGCTGAGCCAGTCGCTGAAGAAGCTCGAAGACGGACTGAGCCTGGGTGCCAGCCACTACTACGCCACCTCGGACCCGGACACCTTCAAGAATCTGCGCTACGGCTTCGACCTCATCCTCAACACCGTCTCCGCCAATCTCGACATGGGCAAGTACCTCGGTCTGCTCAATGTGGACGGGACACTGGTCGAGCTCGGCGCACCGGAGAACCCCATCGAGGTTCCGGCCTTCCCGCTGCTCTTCGGCCGCCGTAGCCTGTCCGGTTCTGGCATCGGCGGTATTCCGGAAACCCAAGAGATGCTTGACTTCTGCGCCGAGCACAACATCGGCTCCGAGATCGAGGTCATTGATGCCAACTACATCAACGAGGCGTACGAGCGGGTGATCGCGAGCGATGTGCGGTACCGGTTCGTCATCGACACCGCCACTTTGTAAGTTTCATCCCGAGTACAACCGGTGACTGATGTCGTCGGGGTGCCGATGCTGAGGGGATGACCCGCGTCATCCGTTTCAACGCGTTCGATATGAATTGCGTTGCGCACCAATCCCCCGGCTTATGGCGGCACCCCGACGACCAGTCCTGGCGGTACAAGGATCTGTCCTACTGGACAAATCTGGCCAAGCTCCTCGAACGTGGCCGCTTCGACGGACTGTTCATCGCCGATGTGCTTGGTACCTATGACATCTATGACGCCAGCGACGAGGCGGCCATCCGCCAGGCCGCACAGATTCCGGTCGCCGATCCCCTGCTCTTGGTCTCGGCGATGGCGCTGGTCACTGAACACCTCGGCTTCGGGGTCACCACGGGCACCGGATTCGAACACCCATATCCGTTCGCGCGCAGGCTATCCACACTCGATCACCTGACCGGAGGCCGAGTCGGATGGAACGTCGTCACCGGGTACCTGCCTGCCGCGGCACGCAACATGGGACAAACTGACCAGCCGGCACACGATGCCCGGTACGACCACGCCGACGAGTACCTGGAGGTGCTCTACAAGCTGTGGGAAGGATCCTGGGAGGATGACGCCGTCGTCCGCGATGCCGCCCGCGGGGTCTTCACCGATCCCGACAAGGTGCACCACATCGGCCATGCGGGAACGCATTTCACCGTTCCCGGCGTCCATCTCGTCGAACCGTCGCCGCAGCGGACTCCGGTGATCTATCAAGCGGGATCCTCGCCGCGCGGGGTGCGCTTCGCCGCGGAGAACGCCGAGGCTGTCTTCACCGCGGCCCCCACCAAAGACCTGTTGCGCCAGACGGTCACCACCATCCGCCGCGAGCTGGAACTCGCCGGACGCGATCCTTACTCCGCCAAAATCTTCAACCTCACCACCGTGGTCACCGGCGAGAATTCCGACGCGGCGCACGCCAAGCACCGCGAGCTGCTGAGCTATGGCAGTGCCGAGGGCGCACTGGTCTTCATGTCCGGCTGGATGGGCGTCGACCTGGCCCGCTACGGCCTGGACGAACCGATCGGAAATGTGGACTCCAACGCGATCCTGTCGGCGGTCGCGGCGTTTCAGGCCGCCACCGACGACGGTCGGGAATGGAAGGTACGCGATATCGCCGAGTGGGGCGAGATCGGCGGTATGGGACCCCTTGTCGTCGGCTCCGGCACCGAGGTGGCCGACACCCTGCAGGAGTGGGTGGAGGAAACCGATGTCGATGGCTTCAACCTGGCCTACGCGATCACTCCGGGCACCTTCGAGGACTTCATCGAGCATGTCGTCCCGGTATTGACCGAACGCGGCGCATACCAAAATGACTACACCCCAGGAACATTGCGCCACAAGCTGCTGGGCAATGGCGACCGGTTGCCCGAGGAGCACCGGGGCGCCAGGTACCGGATCGGCGGACCACTCTCGACCATCATCGATCGACCATCCACCGTGCCGTCATCATCGGGGTCCACCGCACCGGCCCCTACCCGGGGGCGATAGATTGCGTCCATGGACAACCGGGGCGTCAGAGCCCTGCTGATCACAGGTGTTGCGGCGCTGTACCTGACGCCTCTCGGCGCCTGCCGCGCCTCCGCCGAGCCGCCACCGGATTTCCCTGACCTGAGCGCGCTCCCTACCGTCGATTCCCGGCAGTACTTCAGCGTCAAGGTCTATCGTTTCGTGACACCCGATGGCGTCGTGTGCGAAAGCGCCGGGTGGAACCCGTACTTCCAGTGGACCTGCGCTGGACCGAAAGGCAGCGGGTCGGCCCAATTGGACCTGGGAGCCTACGCACGGACCAACGGCGTACCCGCGACGGTGGGCGAATCGCAGGGCACCACCGAGATGTCCGGCATTCCGGTGCTACCCAGCCAACACCAGGTGCGGATAGCCGCACCCGTGCACAAGAACGACGGCAGCCAGACCACATTGGTGTGCGCCACCCCGGCGCCCAAGACCACAGCGTGTGTGGTCGATGATGTCCGCGGTAGGCACGGATTTGTGCTGAGCCCAGAACGCAACTGGGCGTTCTAGTTACGCGTTGAGTGCGGTGGCGTCCACACCGGCCAGGGGCCACCCACCAGCGGCCAGGCGTGAGGCAACACGTGAAATGTCTTGAGCGGTCGGCTCATCCTTGGTGACATCCGAGATGAACTTCTCGATCTCGTCCTTGCTCACCACACCGTCCAGCTGTGCAACCGACGCGGGGTCGGTCAGCTTGGCGACCACTTCCTTGACCTGCTCTTCGGTCAGCGTGCGGCGCAACAGCGCCAACAGCGGGAACCGATCCGTGGGAGGTACCCCTTCTGGGTATCCGGCGGACAGCCAGGACAGGATCGAACCGATAATCGATGTGCTCGTCACGGTAATAGTGTCCCCGCAGCAGGTTCACAGCGCGAGGTGACATCAGTACAGTTCACCGGCCGTTCATGTGTGAATCCGCCACTACCCGCGACCTGACAGGAAAGCCCCCGAACACTTGGCGTGTCGGGGGCTTTCATGTTTAGCGACGTCGAGAAACCTAGAAGTCCCAGTCCTCGTCTTCGGTGTTCACGGCCTTGCCGATGACATACGACGAGCCCGACCCGGAGAAGAAGTCGTGGTTCTCGTCGGCGTTCGGTGAGAGCGCCGACAGGATCGCCGGGTTCACGTCGGTCTCGTCCCGCGGGAACATGGCCTCGTATCCGAGGTTCATCAGGGCCTTGTTGGCGTTATAACGCAGGAACTTCTTGACGTCCTCGGTGAGCCCCACCTCGTCATAGAGGTCCTGGGTGTACTCAACCTCGTTGTCGTACAACTCGAATAACAGCTCATAGGTGTAGTCCTTGAGCTCGGTGCGCGTGGCCTCGTCGACGCGCTCCAGACCCTTCTGGAACTTGTAGCCGATGTAGTACCCGTGCACCGCCTCGTCGCGGATGATGAGCCGGATGACGTCGGCGGTGTTGGTGAGCTTGGCGCGGCTCGACCAGTACATCGGAAGGTAGAAGCCCGAGTAGAACAGGAAGCTCTCCAGCAAGGTCGAGGCAACCTTGCGCTTGAGCGGCTCATCACCCCGGTAGTACTCCATGACGATCTCGGCCTTGCGTTGCAGGTTCGGGTTCTCCTCCGACCAGCGGAACGCGTCGTCGATGTCGCGCGTGGAGCACAGCGTGGAGAAGATCGAGCTGTAGCTCTTGGCGTGCACGGACTCCATGAACGCGATGTTGGTGTACACCGCCTCCTCGTGCGGAGTGATCGCATCGGGGATCAAACTGACCGCGCCGACAGTGCCCTGAATGGTGTCCAGCAGCGTCAGGCCCGTGAAAACCCGCATGGTCAACTGCTTTTCGAGATCCGTGAGGGTGTTCCACGACGGGATGTCATTGGATACCGGCACCTTTTCGGGCAGCCAGAAGTTACCGGTGAGCCTGTCCCAGACCTCGGCATCCTTCTCATCGGGAACCCGGTTCCAGTTGATCGCCGAGACGCGGCTGACCAGCTTAAGTTTTTCACTCACGAGACCACTCCTGGAGAACGTCAAACAGATTCGCGGGATTCGCTGACTGTGCCACAGACACTACCCCTGGGGTGAGACATCACGGCGCAACACAACGTGTTGTGGTTAAGCGTGTCGAGCCCAATCGCAAGAATCTCTAGTGACGCAAACTTGACACGTGTAAAGTCCGTGGTCATGGGCTCATCCAGGGACAAGATCTACGGGAAAACGATCGCCATCACCGGTGCCGCACGCGGGATCGGATATGCCACCGCCACCGCGCTGCTGCGCCGGGGCGCCCGGGTGGTGATCGGCGACCGTGATGTTGAGGCGCTCGGAGCAGCGGTCGAGGGCCTCAAGGAAGAAGGAAACGTCGACGCCCATCCCGTGGACGTGACCGACCCCGCCTCGTTCAAGCGTTTTCTGGAGGCTGCCGGCGCCGCCGGACCGGTCGATGTGCTCGTCAACAATGCGGGCGTCATGCCGATCGGGCCGTTCCTGTCCACGAGCGACGGCGCAATCAGGTCGATGCTGGAGGTCAACCTGTACGGCGTCATCAATGGGTGTCGTCTGGCGCTTCCCGAGATGGTGGCACGCCGCGGCGGTCAGATCGTCAACATCGCATCCGTGGCCGGCCTCATGGCGGCACCCGGTATGGCCGTGTACAACGCTTCCAAGTTCGGCGTTGTCGGCCTGTCCCGCGCGCTGAGCGACGAGTTCGAGCCGCAAGGGGTCCAGGTCAGCGCTGTACTACCGACCTTCACCAACACCGAACTGATCGCGGGCACTGATTCGACCGGCGCGCAGAAACCCGTCGAACCCGAAGACATCGCGGCGGCCGTGGTGCGGATCATCGAAAAGCCGCGCGTCCAGGTCACTGTCCCGAAGCCACTCGGCGCGGTGACCACAATCGTCAATTCGCTGCCCACCAAGGTCCGCCGATTCATGAGCAAGAAGACCGGAACCGACCGCGTGTTCCTCGAGATCGACACGAAAGCACGCAGTGCGTACGAGAACCGTGCGGGTTCGAGCCTGGGTGTGACCAAACCCGAGGGCGAATAGACGCACTCGCGGCCCTTACTATTTGATACGTGACCGAGAAGCACTACGACATTGCGGTAGTCGGCGGGGGCCCGGCCGGGTCATCCGCGGCCTGGCAGGCCGCTCGCACGGGCGCCAGCGTGGTTCTCGTCGATAAGGCCGAGTTCCCGCGGGATAAGCCATGCGGCGACGGGCTGACCGCCCGCGCGGTGAGCTACCTGCAGAAGATGGGCCTGGCCCATGAGGTCGCCCAGTTCCACCGGGTCGATGGTGTGCGCGTCGACAGCGGCAGTGTCTGGGAGCTCACCTTCCCCCAGCGTCCCGGGATGCCCAATCACGGGCATGTGGTGCGCCGGCCCGAGCTGGACACGCTGCTGCTCAAGCACGCCGAGTCCGCGGGCGTCGAAGTGCGCCAGTCCACCGAGGCGGTGGGCCCGATCGGCGATGGCAATCTGGTCAAGGGCATTGAGGTCAAGACCGCGAATGGATCTCGCGAGACCATCTCGGCCGACGCGGTGATCGTGGCCGACGGCGCCTACTCCCCCATCAAGCGCGCGATGAACCTCGACTCGGAGGTCAAGGGGTACACCGCGATTGCGATCCGCGCCGAGATGGAAGCCAACCGCGAAGACTCGAACATGCTCGACATCGACCTGCGGTTGCACCATAAGAATGACGCGCTGATCGGATACGGCTGGGTATTCCCGCTCGGTGCCGGGCGGATCAATATCGGCATCGGGTACGTCAACAGCTACAAGAAGTGGCAGGACGTCAACGCGGCGCAGGTGCTGGACACTTACATGAAGAAGCTGCCCCGGGAGTGGGAGCTGCCCGATCTGGCCGAGCTGCGCAAGAACAAGGGCGTGCGGGCCTGGCGCCTCCCGATGGGATTCACCGCATGGCCGCCCTGGCGCCCCGGCGTGCTGTTCGCCGGTGACGCGCTGGGCGCGGGCAAGCCGGTCAGTGGTGCCGGCATCTCGAAGGCACTCGAATCCGGTTTGGCGGCAGGTGAATGCGCGGTGGCGGCGTTGCAGAACGCCGGTCCGCAAGACTTCACCAACTACCAGCAGCGGATGAATGACGCCTGGGGCCGGGAGTACCAGCGGGGACGGATCATGCACCGGGCGTTGGGCAATCCGTGGCTGTGCGACAAGGGCATCAAGCTGATGGACAACTCGATGTTCCGCGACAATCTGCTGAAGGTCTTGTACAAGCGGGCCCAGGGCCCCGGCCACAAGCACTGATCTGCCGTGTGGTCGATCCGGCGGCGCGAGATGATACTCGCCACCGGACTGTCAAGTGTGGCAGGTTTTCTCGACGCGATCGGGTTCGTACATCTGGGCGGGTACTTCCTGTCCTTCATGAGCGGTAACACGACCAGGATGGCCGCCTCGACGGCCGCACAACAGTGGGAATCCGCCTACAAGGCAGCCGGTTTGATCGCCATGTTCTTCATCGGCGTGATGATCGGCGCCATCGCGTCACGCGTCAGCGGCGATCACGAGCGGGTCGCCGTGCTGGCGGTCGCCTCGACAACCGTGGCCGCGGCGGCGATCACACAGGAATTCGGAGCGGGTGTCGCGGCGCTGCTCCTCACGGCGCTGGCCATGGGTGCGATGAACTCGGTTTTCCAGCGCTCCGGCGAGGTCCAGGTTGGCCTCACCTACATCACCGGCACCGTCGTGAAGGCCGGACAGCGGCTCGTCGACGCGTTCTTCGGCGGACCCCGATGGGTGTGGCTGCGCTACATCACGCTGTGGGCGGGCCTGACCGCCGGCGCCGTGTCGGGCGCCGCGACCTACCACCGCATCGGGCTCGATGCGCTGTGGATCGGATGGGCACTCCTGCTCATCGCCACGGCCACCACGTGGCTGGTACGCCGATCGAGCCCCGCCCGGCCGGTACTAGATCCGGATTAGATCCAGCACCTGCTCCACGCGGGCGCCATCTCCGTCGACTGCCAGGCGTGACAACGGAACCCGGTGCCACAGCGCAAGCAGCAGATCGGACGTGGACGCCGTGATCGTGGCGTCCGGTACGGCGTCTTCGTCCACGATGCCAATGGCATCGGCATCCACACGCAGCAGCCACGAACCGTCCGCGTCGCTGGCGGTCAAGAGGATTCGTGCTCCCCGAAGGCCTTCCGGGGTCCCGCCTTCACGTCCGATACGGCGGGGCGTGAACAGCTCCGACCACTCGCCGATGCCGTCAGCCGCCAGGGCAGCGTCGATGGGTTCGGCGTCCCATCCGCGATAGGCGTGCTCAATGTCCCAGCGGTGCACCGCCACCTCGTTTGCCTGCCTGCGATACCAGAACCGCACCGGCCGCTCACCGAAGGGCGATTTCGTCGGCGCATCAAGGTCTTTCGACGTCAAAGCGGCGACGAGATTGTCCGCACGGTCGGCGTACCAACCGATGACGGCCTCCCCTGTCGGGGCGTCCGGGTCGACGTCGGTGTATGGAATCTTTTGACCGACAATGACTCCCACTGCCCAGTGGTGCACTCCCCCGAGATGGGCAACGACGTCGCGCGCCGTCCATCCCGGACAGGACGGTGCCTTATGGTCCAGGTACTCGGACGACGTCGCCGCGACCGCCGATATCCCGTTACGCAGCGCTTCCAGCCACTGTTCAGGCGTCACGCGCCCATTAGATCACTGACGAGTCTGAATCTCGCGCCGGTTTCGGGACGATAAGCGTCGCGAGACTCAGACTCGGCGCTGCGGCTATCCACGAGCCCACCGCCAACGCCGAGATTCCCGCCCCCTCCCACCCCGAAAGAGCCGACACCAGGACGCGGCGTCAGCGCCGCCCGCGCTTGGCCGGGGTCGTCTTGCTGGCGCGCTTGCCCGCTGCCGCTCGGGCGGCCTGCTTCGCGATGGTCTTCTCCCGTGCGGTGCGCTTCTGCGCGGGCGGATCCTGCCCTCGCGATGACCCGGGTTTGCGACCCCGCACAATGCCGATGAACTCCTCGACCAGGTCCGTCTGCGGCCCTTCCGGAAAAGCGAGTGCCACCGGGCAGGCGGGCGCGTCGGCGATCGGCCGGTACGTGAGGTCCTTGCGGTGATACAGCCGCGCCAGTGACTGCGGAACGATGAGCGCGCCGATTCCTGCGGCGACGAGTTCTATTGCTTCCTCGGTGGTTTCGGGCCGGTGATCGACCGGGTTACCGGGAGCACCGGCCCAGGCAATGACGTCATCGAGTGGGAGCAGCATCGGCTCACCGTCGAGGTCTGCGGCGGTGATCGTGTCGAAGGCACTGAGAACGTGATCGGTCGGCGCCACGATCACCGTTGCCTCGTCGTAGAGGGGAATGATGGCCAGCCCCGAGGTGTCGGCCGGCGGCCGCAGCAGCGCCACATCGACGGTCCCCTCCCGCACCGCAGCGGGCGCGTCGGCTGCCGCAACGACGCGCAACTGCAGCGGGACCTCGGGGTGACGCTGCGCCCAGACCCGAGCCCACTTCGCGGGCGTCCCGCCGGGGACGTACCCGAGGGTGAGGGAGCGCGAGGTCACTGCCTCAGGCTACCGATAGGCTGGTCCTATGAGCAGGCCGAACGCGCAGTCCATGAAACCCGCTACCGCGGCGAAAAAGCTGGACGTGTACCTGCAAGCGACACCCGCGGAGTTCCAGGAGAACCCGATTACCCGTGCCGAGCTCGCGGCCCTGCAGGCGGACCCGCCGCAGTGGCTCAAGGACCTCCGCAAGAACGGACCGCACCCGAAGAACCTTGTGGCAGCCAAGCTGGGCGTCTCGATCTCCGGTCTCTCGCGCGGCGGCGTCGAGGGTGCGCTCACCACCGAGCAGATCAACCAGTTGCTCGAGGAGAAGCCAGAGTGGCTGGTCGCGGAACGCGAGAGCTATCAGAACGTGCTGCGTGAAGAGCGACGCCTGAAGGCCCAGCATGCGGAGAAGGCTCGCTAGAACCGCGAGAACTGAGCCCATACGCAGTACCGCAGTGCACGGCCCCCTACTGGTTCAGCGCCAGTTGCGCGATGACTGGGCCTGTTGGCGTGGTCGAACCTCGGCCGTTCTCGACAGTGAATGCCAGTGCGGTGGAGTCGTTGAGACGAGGTATGACCGCCGTAGTCGAGGGTGAGACTGCCTGAGCATCCATCGTTCCCGCGGACTGCGGCCCGCGGTCGCCGATCAGCCACATTTGGTAAACGGTGCCGGGTTGTGGTGGTGCGACATTGTTCATCACCAACACTGCGGTGTTCTTCTGCCGCGAGTAGACGACGGTCGCGGTACCACCGGTGGGAATGGCGCCAGTAACGGTCCGCACGTCGGTTGCGGTGAAGACTTGCTGCGCACTCGGAGGCGGAGGCCACAGGATGGTGCCGATTCCGGCGGCGGCCAACCCGATAGCGGTGGCGGCCGCCACGGCAACCACGGGCGCCCGCCAGCGGTTGATATCTGTTGTTCTGGAAACTCTTTCGGCGTCCCGGGCCACTATCTTGAGTAGTCGTGGGCGAAGCCGGGCCGGGGGTTCGACCGCGGTGCTTGCCGCCAAGGCCGCCATGGTTTCCCGTGTGGCACGCACTTCCTCGGTAAAGGAGAGCGTTTGTTCGGTCGCGCCCGTCGACAGCCAGTGGTCGATCTGATCTCGTTCATCGTCGGGCAACGCGTGCAATGCGTAGGGGGCGGCGGCGGTGACGAGGTCGTTGGGTTCGGTCATGGTGTCCCCAGGCATCGGCGCAGCGCCTTGATTGCGTCACGCATCCGAGATTTGATGGTTGCCAGATTCGCGGCAAGCCGTTGCGAGACTTGGTTATAAGTCAAACCGTCGTAGTAGGCCAGATGCAGGCATTGACGTTGGGTATCCGTCAGCGTTTCGAGGCATACGGTGACTTGCCGCTGCTCTTCGTTGCGAATCACCGATTCAGTGACCTCGTCGACAGCTCTCTCGATCGTGGCGGCGCCATAGCGTGACTCGCGGTCGGCCGCAGATTGCTCTGAGCGCACGCGGTCGATGGCGCGACGATGAGCCAAGGTCATGATCCAGGCAAGGGGCGAGCCGGCGGTCGGGTCATAGCTTTGGGCCGAACGCCAGATCTGTAGGTAGATCTCTTGCGTTGTCTCCTCGCTGTAGCCGGGGTCGCGTAATACCCGCAACACCAGACCGTAGACGCGTGCGCGGGTGTGATCGTAGAGAGCGGCAAACGCCTCGGTATCGCGGTCGGCGACGCGGCGCAAAAGGACATCCAGGTCGCCGGTCACGCCCGTGAGCCTAAACGCATCGCGGAGAATGTTCATGATGATCCGCGTTTCGGGCGACGCGGCACGAAAAACGACACCCGCCGTTGGTAGTCAGTGAATCCGGGCCGCCCGGCCATTGCCTTCTCGGTGCGGCGACCGCCGGTGGCGTAGACCAGGAAGTAGGTCATCAGCACGGGGTACGGCACTGTTGCCAACGATTGCCAACCGGTGATGGTGACCAACCACAGCCCCCACCACACGCAGGCATCGCCGAAATAGTTCGGGTGCCGAGTCCACGCCCATAGGCCCTGGTCCATGATCTTGCCCTTGTTGGCAGAGTCCTGCTTGAAACGGCGCAGCTGATAGTCGCCCGCCGCTTCGAAAAGCATTCCGAGCAGCCATAACCCGATACCGGCGGCCAAGACGGGGCGCAGCGACTCGGGGGTGGGCCCTTCGACTGCTGAGCGTTGAATGGGTAGGGATACCAGCCAGGTGGCGGCGGCCTGGATGGCGAAGATCTTGCGTAGTACATGGGGCACAGAGAAGTCGCCGCCGAGCAGGTCACGATACCGTGGGTCTTCACCTTTCCCAGCCGATTTCACCAGCATGTGCCAGGACAGCCGGGCTCCCCATACCCCAATCAGCACCAGCAACAGAATGCGCCGCCAAAGGTCACCGCCGCCGAGCGCGGTGCAGACCGCGGCGACGGCGATGAACCCAATACCCCAAGCGACGTCGACCACGTTGTAGCGCCCAATGCGGTAGCCGATAAGGAAAGTAACACCGTGCACAACTGCCACGGCACCCAGCGAGCACGCCATCACGATCAGAAAGTTCATTGTTGGCCTCGCTGGAAAATCCATTGGTGGACATCGAGATACCCGGAACGAAATCCAGCTTCCGAGTAGGCCAAGTAGAGCTCCCACATGCGGTAGAACGCGTCGTCGAAGCCCAACGCCGACACGGCCTCGCGCTGAGCCGCGAGCTGCTGGCCCCATAACCGCAGCGTTTCGGCGTAGTGGGGTCGCAGGGACATTGTCTCGATGGTCCGCAGGTGCGTGGCATCAGTGGTCGTTTCGGTGATTGCCCGCACCGAGGGAAGCAGACCGCCGGGGAAAATGTACTTCTGTATCCAGGTGTGGGTGTTGCGACTGGCCAGCATCCGCTCATGGGGCATGGTGATGGCTTGAAGGGCCAGCCGGCCGCCCGGCCTCAGCAATCGGTCGATGGTTTGGAAGTACGTTGTCCAGAAATCGAATCCAACCGCTTCGATCATCTCTACCGACACGATGGCGTCGTATTGTCCCTGCACGTCTCGATAGTCGCGCAGCTCTATCTGCACTCGGTCGGACAGCCCGGCAGCTTGTACCCGCTGCTGCGCCAGTTTCTGTTGCTCGCTCGATAAGGTGACCGACCGTACATGCGCTCCGCGAGCGGCTGCCGACAAGCACACCTGCCCCCAGCCCGTACCGATCTCGAGAACCCGGGTGCCGAGGCCTACCTGTGCGTGGTCCAGCAGGCGGTCGATCTTGTGACGCTGGGCATCCGCCAGTATCTCCGCTGAGCCCGGGATGTGGTCGAACAGTGCGCACGAGTAGGTCATCGTCTCGTCCAGGAACAGGGCGAAGAACTCATTCGACAGGTCGTAGTGATGCGCAACATTGCGTTGGGCCTGCGTTGGCTCGTTACGCTGGGTCCGAGGGACACTCGGCACCGCGATACGTCGGAAGCGCTGCAGCACAGCAGGAACCAGCTCCCCCATCGACGCTGCCCACTGGGTGAGAAAGTCGCCCAGATCGTCGCAGTCCCAGTCTCCAGCCATGTATGCCTCACCGAACCCGATCAAGCCGTAGCGGCCCAGGCGTCGTGCCAGCGCCGCGGGCCGCCGGATCCTCATGGTGGGCAGGGACGCATCTGCTGCGCCCACAACGGATCCATCGGGGTACATCAATCGCACCGGGAGCCGCGCGGCCGCACGACGCAGCAGCTTGTCGGCTACCACCGCTCGTGCCGCCGTCAGCGGCCCAGAGGGAACCGGCGTGATATCCGGCCCGCGGTGCGCTCTGATATCGCGCACATCGGTTGTGGCGCTGTCGAGATGCCCGTTCACGCTGCCCTCGCCCTCTCGTGTGTGGGTGTGCGCTCCACCACCGGTAGCCCTTTCAGCCACAGCCTGATCCCTTCTATACGGATGGCCAGCGCACCCATCAGCGGCGCCAAGGGCGCAACGGCCTGCAACCACAACAGTTCACCGACCCGGGCCCGGCGCCGGGTGCCGCGGACCGCGGCGAAGAACGGCCGCTGGCCGCTGCGCTGCAGCGAGATACTGATATTCAACGTCTTGCCGGGGCGGGCAGCACGAACTCGATATCGCCCGTCGACGCCGTTGAAAGGAGACACGTAAAGCTGTTTGTCCACTTCAGAATCGGCAGTCGGCGGCAGCAGATATGCGTGTCGCCCGCCGTAGGTGTTGTGGACCTCGGCGATTATGTGCGCAAGATTGCCATCGCGGTCGTGGCACCAGTACAGACTCAGCGGGTTGAAGACATGCCCCAACACCCGTGCCTGTAACAGCGCGGTGATCGTACCGCCGCCCAGGTCTACCCCGTGCGAGGCTAAGAATCGGTCCACACGCTGGCGCAGCGTGTCATCGTCATCGCCCCGGAAATGGTCCCGTGCTTGGAAACTGGCGAAGGCACCCAGGCCGAGAGGCAGGCGCGGCGGCTTGTCGATATCGATGTACCAGCAGTAGCCGCGATAGGTGAACCGGTGCGTCACCGGCGAACGCCGCACATGCAAGATCCGGGTGCGGTACAGGCAGGGAACCATCGTCGCCGAATTCATCGTGCTCCCACCCGGTGCTCGCGCCTACCGGCCGCACCGGCCGGCCAGTCCCGGCCCAGTGCTTGTGCTGCGCGTAGGCCCGAGGCCGCGCCGTCCTCATGGAATCCCCACCCGTGGTACGCACCGGCGAACGCGATGCGGCCGTCGTTGAGACTTGGCAGTCTGCGTTGGGCGGCAACAGATTGCGACGTGTAGACCGGGTGACGGTAGGTCATTTCGGCAAGCAGCGCCCCGGCGTCTACCAGGTGTTCACCGCCCAGGGTGACCAGAAACCTGTGCGGGCCAGGCAATCTCATCAACCGGGTGATGTCATACGTCACCACGACGCCGTGGGTGCCACCCATGCTCAGGTAGTTCCACGACGCACGGGCATGTGCATGGCGCGGCAGCAGCGACTCATCGGTGTGTAGTTGCGCGGAATTGCTCACGTATCCCATGGCTCCCAGGACCGCACGCTCGGCAGCGGTCGACTGCGCCAGCAGGTCCAGTGCCTGATCGGGATGCGTCGCGATCACGGCGGCATCGAAAACCGTCGGCGGGTGTCCCGCAGCCGTTACCGCTACGCCCTCGGGGATCCGCTCGATCTGGGTGACCGGGGCATCGGTGAACGCCTCGTGCAGACCGCGCACCACAGCGTCGACATACGTGTGCGAGCCCCCTGTGACTGTTTTCCACTGCGGCGACCCGAACACCGACAGCATGCCGTGATGGTCCAGGAATCTGAACAAGTACTGCGCGGGGTACGCCATGGCCTGCCCGGGCGGGCAGGACCACACGGCGGCCACCAGTGGTGTCAGGAAGCGGTCAAGGAAGAACTGCGAGAAACCGGACTGCTGAACAAAATCCCCGAGACTCAGGGCTTTGTCGTCTGCGTCGGGGTCAGCGAGCAGTCGGCGCGCGCGGCGGTGAAACCGCTTGATCTCTGCCAGCATCCACAGATAGCGAGGACTCGCTGCGGCGGGTGAGGCGAAAAGGCCGCGCACACCCCGTGCACCGGCGTACTCCAGGCCAATGCAGTCGTCGCGTACCGACATCGACATATCCGTGTCGGCCGTCTCGATACCGAGTTCGTCGAACAATCGGCACAGTGTGGGGTAGGTCCGGTCGTTGTGCACCAAGAACGCGGTGTCGACCGCGGTCAGTGCACCTTGGCCGGCATCGACGAACTGCGTATGAGCGTGGCCCCCGAACCGCCCATCGGCCTCGTACAAAGTGACCCGGTCGTAGGCAGAAAGCACGTACGCTGCGGTCAGTCCGGCCACGCCACTCCCGATGACGGCGATGGACCGTGTGCCGGGGCCAGATATTGCACTCACACCCCGTATTCGGAGTAAACCGGCCCACGGATGGGTATTGCCTGTTATCAGGCGGCGTCCGGCACGGGCCCGGCTTTTTACACAACAGACCCATCCGGATGACGTTCGGCACCGAATGACAACAGAGCTGCGCACACATGCCCCCCGAAGTACGGCCGCCCCCGTACACCGCAGAGAAAAGACCGCCAGGTCGACGTCCCCGTACCGCCTATGAAAGGTTTCGCCCAGATGTCAGAATCACCGCGCCTGCGCCCGCATTTTGCCGATGTTCAGGCCCATTACGACCTGTCGGATGACTTCTTCCGGCTCTTCCTGGACCCGACCCAGACATATAGCTGTGCCTACTTCGAGCGCGACGATATGAGCCTCGAGGAGGCGCAGATCGCCAAGATCGACTTGGCGCTGGGCAAGTTGCACCTGGAGCCCGGGATGACGCTGCTGGATGTGGGGTGTGGTTGGGGTGCCACCATCAATCGCGCATTGGAGAAGTACGACGTCAACGTCATCGGTTTGACGTTGAGTAAGAACCAGAAGGCGCACGTCGAGGAGCTTTTGGCGGCATCGTCGAGCACCCGGTCAAAGACCGTCCAACTACACGGCTGGGAAGAGTTCGACGGCAAGGTTGACCGGATCGTCTCGATTGGTGCGTTCGAGCATTTTGGCTTCGACCGCTACGACGACTTCTTCAGGTTCGCCTATAACGCGCTACCCGATGACGGCGTGATGCTGCTGCACACCATCACCGGACTGCACCCGAAGGAGATCGTGGCCAATGGCCTGCCGCTGAGCTTCGAGCTGGCGCGCTTCATCAAATTCATGGTCACCGAGATCTTCCCCGGCGGGCGAGTGCCCTCCATCGACATGGTGCGAGAGCACGCCGAGCGGGCGGGTTTCAGCTGCACGCGCATACACCAACTGCAGCCGCACTATGCCAAGACCCTGGACCTGTGGGCGGCGGCGCTCGAGGAACACAAGGATCAGGCCATCGCCATCCAGGACGAGGTTGTGTATGAGCGGTACATGAAGTACCTCACCGGATGTGCGAAGTATTTCCGCGTCGGCTACATCGACGTCGCCCAGTTCACCCTCCCCAAGCTGCACCTCCCATATCTCGAGAAGTAGCGACTGTCGAAAGGAGCAAGAAATGAGCGCCATCGTGCCGCTCTGGACCCTGGGTGTCGAACTGCTCAAAGCCGCGGGCAATATCTTCGGGGTCCGTACGGGCACCGAAGAACCGCAATACTCGTCACGGCCACTGACCGGTTCGGTGCAGATCAGGCAGTACGGCAGCCGAATCGCGGCAGAAACGATCGTCTTGGCCGATGATGACCGGGCACGCAGCGAAGGCTTTCGCCGCCTTGCGGGTTATATATTCGGCAAGAACCACCGGCAGGCCACGATCGCCATGACCGCACCGGTAGCCCAACAAAACGACACCATCGCCATGACGGCACCTGTTGGCCAATTATCAAGCGGTACTGGCGGTTCAATCATCCGGTTTTACATGCCGGCGACATGGACACTGGCAAGCCTGCCCACTCCCGGCGATGACAGCATCCGGCTTACCGAAGTGCCCGCCGAAACGCTCGCAGTGCTGCGCTTCAGCGGTGACCGATCGGCGGCTACCGTCACCAAACGCACCAATGAATTGCTCAATACCCTGCGCGACAACGGCATAAAGATCTCGGGCGATCCCCAAGCCTGGTTCTACGACCCGCCGTGGACACTGTCGTGCGCTCGACGCAACGAGGTCGCAGTTCCGATCCAGGCTAAGGGTTGACGACGCCTTCTGAAGGGCCACGTAGAGGGCAGTGGAACCAGCCTTCCCGATGATCGGAGACTTATGGGTATCAGTGGTTCGGTGATTGTCGACGCGCCCATCGAGGATGTGTTCGCCTGGTATTCCAGACCGGGCGCGTTCAGTCGCTTGGCTGCACCGTGGGCGCCACTCGAGCTGCGTACCGAAGCGGCCTCGCTGTGCGACGGGACTGCCGTCCTGGACTTGCCGGCAGGCCTGCGCTGGGTCTCCCGCCACGATCAGGATGCTTTCCTGCCCGGCAGACGATTCGTCGACGAAGGCGTCACGACGGGACTGCGGTCGGCGGTAAGCGGTTTGTTGCCGTGGCGGCATGTCCACGAGTTCGAGCCACTCGGCGCCGGCAGCACCCGGGTACGCGACACGATCGAAACCCCTATTCCCGGAAGGTTTCTGGCCGAGCTCATCGCATACCGTCACCGGCAGCTCACCGGGGATCTGGCCGCACACCGCAGGGCCGCCGACCATGGAATGCATGCCTCGACAGTGGCAATCACCGGCGCATCCGGCCTGGTCGGTACCGCGCTTGCCGCCTTCCTGAGCACGGGTGGGCACCGGGTGATCCGCCTGATCCGCGGAGAGCCAATGCACCGTACCGAGCGGAATTGGGAACCGGACGATCCGGACCCGGCCGCACTGGAAGGCGTCGATGCCGTCATCCATCTGGCGGGTGCCACCATCGCCGGACGCTTCACCCAGCGGCACAAAGAGCTCATCGCCTCCAGCCGAATCGAGCCCACTCGCCTGCTTTCCCGAGCTGCCGCATCCGCAGGTGTAAGCACCTTTGTCAGCGCCTCAGCGGTGGGGTACTACGGAAAGAGACGAGACGACGAAACCCTCACCGAGACAAGCCCACCCCCGCAAACGGCAGACTTTCTTTCCAATGTGGTCGCTCGCTGGGAGCAGGCAGCATTAGCAGGCGAGAGCGCCGGGACCCGGGTTGTCACTGTCCGAACCGGCATTGTGCAGTCACCACGCGGCGGAACCCTCAAGCTCCTGCTCCCGCTTTTTCGGGCGGGCCTGGGCGGGCGACTGGGCTCCGGTACCCAGTGGCTGCCCTGGATCGGAATCGACGACTTGGTAGACATCTATCACCGCTGCCTGTGGGACCTTTCACTATCGGGCCCCCTTAACGCCGTGGCACCCGGCGTGGTTCGCAACGTCGAATACACGCGCGCGCTGGCCCAGGCGGTCCACCGCCCCGCGGTCATACCCGTGCCTGCCTTCGGCCCCGCACTGCTGCTCGGACGCGAGGGAGCCGAAGAGCTCGCGATGGCAAGTCAGCGTGTCTCTCCCGCAACACTATTGGACCGCAAACACGTGTTCCGGACTCCCAGCATCGGTCCGGCCTTGGGTCATCTCTTGGGAAGTCATATCCGCTCGTGACCGTTATCTGGTGGGCCCGCCGCGACTTGCGGTTGGCCGACAATCCCGCGCTCCAAGCCGCGGCCGCGCGCAGCGACGTACTTGCCGTGTTCGTCCTGGACCCGCAGTTGCTTAGCGGCGCACCGCGTCCACGGGATGCGTGGCTTGCCGCCAACGTTCTTGACCTTGATAACCAACTCGACGGGCGGCTCTGCCTCCATTCCGGTGCACCGGAACAGGTCCTTACAGAGCTCGCCCAACGTGTCGGCGCAACTGAGGTGCACGTAAGCCGGGAGACGACCCCCTTCGGTAGGCGCCGCGATACTTCGGTATCGGCCGCGTTGGCCGAGATCGGCGTGGACTGGATCGAGACGGGCTCACCCTACGCAGTGACGCCGGGAAGAATCCTCAAATCCGACGGGTCCCCGTACCGGGTATTCACCGCATTCGAACGCGCCTGGCGCGAGCACCACTGGCCGCGCCCCGCCCACCTGAAAACCAGGCCTTCCTGGACCAAGCCTCCCGAGCCCGCGCAATCAGACTCCGCCAGGTCGTTACTCACCGAACTGACCCAAAGATGCGGCATCACCATGCCGCCCGCGGGCGAGGTAGCGGCCCGCATGTTGTGGGAACACTTCCTCACACACGACCTCACCGGGTATGCCGTACGTCGCGACCGCGCCGATCTGGACGCCACATCCAGGATCTCGCCCTATCTGAAAGTCGGGGCGATCCATCCCCGCACCCTCCTCGCCGACCTGGCGGCCATCGCAGGCCAAGACGGCGCCAAGTTCGTTTCGGAGCTGGCCTGGCGAGACTTCTACGCCGACGTGCTCTACCACCAACCACACTCCGCGCACGCCGACTTAACCGACGCCCTAGCACATTTGGCCTATACCGAACCCGGCGAAGGCTTTACAGCCTGGCAACGCGGAGAAACCGGATACCCATTGGTTGATGCAGGTATGCGGCAACTACTTGCCGAAGGCTGGATGCATAACCGAGTGCGGATGGTCACCGCGAGCTTCCTTACTAAGGATCTCCACGTCTGGTGGCCGCACGGAGCCAAGCACTTCATGAACCACCTCATCGATGCCGACAGTGCCTCCAACACACACGGCTGGCAATGGGTCGCAGGAACGGGCACCGATGCCGCCCCGTACTTTCGAGTCTTCAACCCCACGGCTCAGGCACAAAAGTTTGACCCCAACGGCGATTACATCCGCAAATACATCCCGGAACTACAGCACCTGCCCGGTGCCTCAGCCCTCACACCCTGGAAGCACTCCGACGGCCACAGTCGCGGATACCCGGCTACCATCATCGATCACGCAGAGGAAAGAAACATCGCGCTGCACCGTTACCGGGCAAGGCAAGACCACTAGCTATTCAGCTGCCACACCGAGAAATTCAGCACCGCCGCGAATGTCGTCCATGCCACGTAGGGAAGCAACAAGATTGCGGCCCAACGGCTTCTGTGCCAGAACAGCGCCACCGTTGCGGCAATGAACCCCCACAGCACGAGGATCTCGATGAATGCTATTCCCCGCCAGCCAAGCCCGAAGAACAGCGGTGTCCAGGCCATGTTCAGGACGAGTTGTACGCCGTACACCGCCAGAGGCAGTCGGTTCTCCCGCGAGGGGTGTGATCGCCATACCAGCCATGCAGATACCGCCATCAACGCGTACAGCACCGTCCACATGGGGCCAAATAGTGCGGCCGGTGGGGCCCAACCGGGCTGCTGCAGACGCCCATAGCTTTCCGCAGCACTGGCTGCGGCCGCCCCGCCGACTCCAGCGGCGATCGTCACCGCAATGGCAGAGACGGCAAGCCCGGCCCATTCTCTGGGCCACCGGCGCGAAATCCCTTGAGTCATATCGACATAGTAGTCAAAATCGCACGTCAGTCATACGGTCATGGCCAAATTGCGACACCGACAATGTCGTTGAATCCAGACGGGCAGGACGTGATCCCCTGGCATGCTTGTTTGTCCGGAATACGCCCCTACCGCATGCAAGAGACGCGGCCCTCGTGACGGGGATTCGGTTGCCGCACGGCGCTGAATATGTCAGCTACCCCGAGGTTTTCAACTCCGAAGAAGCCGCTGACATCTTCATCTACCATTACGCGACAGGGCATATCCCCGGTGGCTACATGCTTCGTCCGATCGAGGGCTACACGTGAGACCAACGGTCACTAGTCCGATCATGTTCCTCGTTTGAACGCCCCTCGTCAGTTGGAACGCAGGACCAGAGTCGTACCCCGAACGAGAGTACGCGCGATCAGCACTCAGTTATCGAGTGCAGCAAGCCCGAACTGCTCCACTGCCGCGAGACACGACTTGGATATCTCCAGGGCTGGAGGTCACCATCCAGGCGGACGTTCATAGCCCACCAAGGTGCCATCTTTCAGAACTTTGATAGGAAGATTCCCCGCCAATGCCGCTGAAATATTACCATTCACAAGATAGTCCGTACCATCATACGGAAAATACCAGGCGTCGCCAGCTTCTACGACAGCGTCATCCACGATCGTGACATCGCCAAGGCCTTCTAGATTGATAAATTCGACAGCAATTCTGTGCGCGTCTGCCCTCTGAATCAAGTTCATCGCTACCCCATAGATTGAAAGGTCTTGTGCCCATCAGAACGGGCACCTCGTTGGGCGGTGTCGCCGAAGAACTCTTCAGAGGTTTTGGTAACGAGCTGGGCAGGGCCAGTACCGTGCTCGTAGACCGAGTCCAATGCCATGCCACCACATGTGTCCCGGCTGCCTGCCCCGGAAGGCGGCCTGCACAGGCCGCGCAGACGAGCCTTGCTCAGACTTCTTCTTCTTCTACTTGACTTAGTGCTTCACGTAATTCCGCGGATGGCTCAAATTTCGGTGCAGGCTCGTCCTTCTTGTTGATCAGATCGGAAAGGAGTGTCTTTCTCCGGGCCGATACATCTGGCCGCGCGTTGCCCGTACCTGGGGTTATGTCCAATTCTGTGGCACCCCCTATGAACGCGACCGCAGTGAACACGTCAAAGGTTGGAGAGAGGGTTTTGGTGAATCCTCCGATAACGGTGCCTTGGTAGTTCTCGACGGTGCGTCGCGAACCTTTAGCAACGAAAGTCCATTTCAGGTAGGGAATCCGTTGGATGAGGGATTTTCCAACGAAGATCGCTACGTCATAGAGCACCGATTGCCAGTAGGCACGCAGCTCGCCATGACCTGCATCTTCGATGCTGCCGATAACCCAGTTGGTGAGTTGTTCGATGTGTGCCGGGCTGTTGACGAGCTCAAATCCGTGTGTGCGGGTGAGTTTTCCGAGTTCGTTAATGCGTTCGTCAATGCTGCTGGCGACCTGCTCAAACCGCGCCTGGGCGTCTTCCTTGGAGAGGTCTTCACTCGGTATGAGGCCGCCGATGCGCCCGAAGGGGATGTAGCCGTCCCAATTGACTGGCCACGGCACTCGGTCGGTATCCACCGGGCCCAGTACGTCAGGAACCGGGGATTTGGATTTCTCGATTTGGGTGGCGAATTCGCGGGTGGGGGCATCCAGGCCAGCGGTGTCGCTGACTGGGGTGCCCAGTTCGCGGTCGAAGCCGTGCATGCCGAGGCTGTCAAGGTCACGGGCCAATAGATACAGCCGCTCGATGGCAACGTCAGGATCGGCCTCTGGGCGCGTCGGGATGGACAGGTGGACTTGCCAGTCCACATCGAGGGTGATGTCCCACGGCTCGATCCGGTAGCGGCCTACCCGTTCCTCGAACGCGGGAATCACCTGCGCGCCCGCATCAGTCACCGTCGACATCAATTCCGCGACCATGGCCTCCTCGTCGGGGGCTTTGTCGAAATCAATCCGATACACCATAAGAATCCCTCACTCTTACCGGTAGAGAACGCTGATACCGGCTTTGGTCAACGCGTTCAACAGATTCGCGGTCGGCCCGCCGTTGGCAGCCGAGGCCACCTTCGTCGGATCGGCCAGCTTGAACACCCACGTCACACTCGTGAGCTGGCCGTTGCCGAGTAGCTCGGCGTCTTTGGCTACTTGGGCCTGGATTCTACTGCCGAACGACGTGCGGCCCACTTTGGTCTCGAACGCTGCCAAAGTTCTGGGATTCAGTACGTCGATGTAGCGGGCGCCGAGGCTGGTCGGGCGGAACGCTTCAGTCGCGATCCCTCGTGTTGCTCCTCCGAGGCTTTGGGCGAAAGCGTCGCGGAAGGCGTTGCCGGCGGCTTGGTTGGCCGCGAGCCGAGTGGCCGCGCTGGAGGCTTGAGCGCCTGCTTGGGTGCCAGCACGGGTGAGCACGTTTTCGGCGGTGATGGTGGCGATCTCGGCGGCGCCCTCACGTGCCAGCAGTGCCCCGATACCTCTGATGAGGCCAGGAGCGCCGGTGATACCAGTGATCGCCGACAGCAGGGGCTCGGCCACAGCCTGAACCTGCCCCGGATCAAGATAGTTAATGCTGGTCAGGGCACCGTCGGTGAATCTGTACTCGAACATGTTCGACGGGTCGAACACCCTGCCCGCCCCATCGACCACACCGCCTTGCAGGGTGTTTACTGAATCGGCGGACTGCGACAACGCACCAATGTCCCCGTAGAGCTGGGCGAGCTGGCTGCGCAGCTGCTCGGCGCGGGCATTGGCCGACACGAAGCCGCTGCCCGAGCGCTCTACATACGCCTGCGCGGCGGCTTTATCCAGCGCCTGTTGTAGCGGTGCGGCCTGTTGCTGCCTATCAACAATGGCCCGATCCAGCGCATCCTGCGTCTCATTCAGGCTGCCCAAATCGTCAGCGTCATCACCAGGGACCGGCCCGTTTTGCAGCTCGTACGGGAGTTTGTCTCCGCCATCAGTGGGCCCGTCCACGGCCGTCGCCGTGCCATCGGGTACTTCCCCAGATTGCAGGTCCACCGGCTGTGCATCGGACGGCAGCCCGCCCGAGCCCATGCTGCTCACCGAATTCACCACGCCGGACAGCTGGGAGACACCGGCGGCGACCTGGCCGACACCGTCTGTGCCCTTCGACACGGTGTCGTTGAGTTGGGTGAACTGCTCGGTTTGCGGTTTCAGTTGTGGGTTGGCGTCCCCGACCGCCTGGGCGGCCTGATCGGCTTCTTTCTGACCTGTTTTCACGATCTGCGAGCCCGCGTTGACGGCATCTGCGGTGCCTTGGATGCCTTGCGAGACACCCTGCACCAGCGTGATGGCGTCCTGCGGATTCACCGCACCAGATTGCGCCGACGACGCCAGCGAGGCACCGGCCTGGGCGGCGGAGCCGAAGCCTTGCGCGGCCTGACCCGACGACTGTCCGATCTGTTGGCCGGACTGCACATATGTCTGCACATCACCCGGAAGACCTTGCACCGCTTGGGATGCATCCTGCCCAAGGGCTTGCGTATCCGGGCCTTGTGGTTCTTGTTCGTCTTGCTTACGGCGCCGCGTCGAGGCCGCACCCATCAACAGCGCCGCCAAATCGTTGTCACCGGACTGCTTATCGCGGTCGTCCTGCTCGTCCTTATCGTCCTTCTTCTTGTCCTTCGACGGGAACTTCGGCAACTGCTGCTGCTTCTGGTTCTGCTTGTTCTGCTGCAACTGCTTAGTCAGATCATCAGCACGCTGACGATCCTGAACGGACTGCTGCTGTTTCTCCTGCAACTGCCGCGTCAAATCATCGATCTTCTGCTGATCCGACGACTGGTTCGGCTGCTGATTAGGCTCCTGCCCGGTGTTCTGCTGTGGCGGCTGATTCTGGGGCGCCTGTTGTGGCTGTTGCGCCGGCTGCTGCACACCCTGATTCGGTTGACCCCCTTGCGATCCCGGATTTGCTTGTCCGCCGTTGAAATCTGGATTGGGCCTGCCTGGTCCTTGGGTATACGGCGTCGCGTTCTGATAGTCCGGGGGTTGGGTGCCGTGTGCGGGCTGATCCCACCCTTGCTGAGGCCCCTGCTGCGCGCCTTGGGAGCCAGTGCTGTTACCCGCCGAGGGTGCCTGAGTGTTATAGATCGATACCGAGCCGTTTTGATCCATCGGCGGCTGATTAATACCGCCCTGATAATCGGGCATCTGCGGCCCACCTTGACTCGGCGGCTGAAATATCTGCCCGCCCCCGGGAGGACCGTCACTACCGCCCGGACCACCACAATCCGGCGGGCACGCCGCCCGCGCCACCGGCACCGTGGCCGGAGTGAACCAGCCCAAACCCAGTCCCCCAGCCGAAAACATCAGCACCCCCACCACACCCGCGGTCGCGGTAGCTTTCTGCGAGGCGTCGGTGGCCCATTTCCACAGACCGGCAAGGCCTTTCCACCAGCCCAGATTGGACCCGATCGCCCACACCAGGACTGCGGCGATAGAGGCGATAGCGGGCAGCACGTCGGGGCCGGTGATCCACACATACAACCGCGGAGTAATCCCGGCGGTCAGCAGCACCAACCCCAAACCACCAGCGATCAAGGCCGCCACCAGGCCGGGATGCCACAGCCCTTCCTGCGCACGGCGCTTGCCGGTCGCCCGCTCACGCTCAATGAGCAGACCCGAGTCAGTGAGCACTTCCTTGGCCAATCCAGTGAGGTACTTGCCACCGGTGAACAGTGCAGCGCCTGCCAGCACCGCGACCAGCATCTGGCCGACTCCAAGCGATAGCGTCCACTGGCCCTCACCGGTGACCGACCGCCACCAGATGGCGTACCCACCGCGGAACGTCCACCACATGCCCAGTGCCCCGGCGATCACCGCGGCGGCCGCAACAACCGCCAACACAGGTTCAGGCAGGCGTGTCTTCACTTCGTCGAACAACGCCGTGGTTACCGGCCGGGCAGCCCACATCGCGAGCTTCACACCGCCACTAAGCGCAGTCAGTGCAAGCAGCAACAACCCAGCCCAACCAACCAACTCGGACGCGCTATCGCCGCTGCGGTACAGATTATGCAACGCGGCCACCGCACCAACCACCAGGACACCCCCAGCAGCGAAAGCAGCCAACCGACGACCGGCATCGACTTCGACACCGCGTCGCTGTTCAGGATCACATGCAGGCAACTCTTGCGTAGCCGCAGCAGAATGCGCCATATCGCGGCAGTCCGATACAGCTGTCAGCTGTTTAGTCGATCGATCGTTCCCCGCCACGCCGCCTCCGTTGAATCCCGCAAAGCCCTCAGGGACCTGACACTACGCCCATCTTGGGACAGCTGTCCATGCGGGTAGCAAACATTCATGCGCCGCCTATAGACAAAGGAACTCATCCGCGCGCCGCTCTGGTGAGTTGTCAGTGAACGCACTGGAAGGCATAAAGAAGCGGGCCAGGGAAAATTCTCCCTGGCCCGCTTCTCGTCTAGAACACTCCTACAGCATGCAGGAGACGCAGCCCTCGACCTCGGTGCCTTCCAGCGCCATCTGCCGTAGCCGGATGTAGTACAGCGTCTTGATTCCCTTGCGCCAGGCGTAGATCTGCGCCTTGTTCACGTCGCGCGTGCTGGCGGTGTCCTTGAAGAACAGCGTCAGCGACAGGCCCTGGTCCACGTGCTGCGTGGCCGCGGCATAGGTGTCGATGATCTTCTCGTACCCGATCTCGTACGCATCCTGGTAGTACTCCAGGTTGTCGTTCGTCAGGTACGGCGCCGGGTAGTACGCGCGCCCGATCTTGCCTTCCTTGCGGATCTCGATCTTCGAGGCCACCGGGTGGATCGATGACGTGGAGTGGTTGATGTAAGAGATCGAACCGGTCGGCGGCACCGCCTGCAGGTTCTGGTTGTAGATGCCGTGCTGCTGCACCGACTCCTTCAACCGCTGCCAATCATCCTGTGTCGGAATGCGAATCCCGGCATCGGCGAAGAGCTGGCGGACCTTCTCGGTCGCCGGTTCCCACACCTGCTCGGTGTACTTGTCAAAGAACTCGCCGCTGGCGTACTTCGACTTCTCGAAGCCACCGAAGCTCTTGCCGCGCTCGATGGCAATACGATTCGACGCCTTCAGCGCGTGGTACAGCACCGTGTAGAAGTAGATGTTGGTGAAGTCCACACCCTCTTCGGAGCCGTAGTAGATCCGCTCGCGAGCCAGGTAGCCGTGCAGGTTCATCTGCCCCAGCCCAATGGCGTGAGAGTCGTTGTTGCCCTGCTCGATTGAGGGCACCGACCAGATGTGCGTCTGATCCGATACCGCGGTCAGCGCGCGAATCGACACCTCGATGGTCTGCGCGAAATCCGGGGAGTCCATCGTCTTGGCGATGTTCAGCGAGCCCAGGTTGCACGAAATGTCCTTGCCCACCTTGGCGTACGACAGGTCATCGTTGAACAGCGAGGGCGTCGACACCTGCAGGATCTCCGAGCACAGGTTCGAGTGGGTGATCTTGCCCTCGATGGGGTTGGCCCGGTTCACGGTGTCCTCGTACATGATGTACGGGTAACCCGACTCGAACTGCAGCTCGGCGAGGGTCTGGAAGAATTCGCGCGCCTTGATCTTCGTCTTGCGGATCTGGCCGTTATCGACCATCTCGTAATACTTTTCGGTGACGTTGATGTCGGCGAACGGCACCCCGTAGGTGCGCTCGACGTCGTACGGCGAGAACAGGTACATGTCCTCGTTCTTCTTCGCCAGCTCGAAGGTGATGTCCGGAATCACCACGCCCAGCGACAGCGTCTTGATGCGGATCTTCTCATCGGCGTTCTCCCGCTTGGTATCCAGGAAACGGAAGATGTCCGGGTGATGCGCGTGCAGGTACACGGCCCCGGCACCCTGACGAGCACCCAGCTGGTTGGCGTAAGAGAACGAGTCTTCGAGCAGTTTCATGATCGGGATGACACCCGAACTCTGGTTCTCGATGTTCTTGATCGGCGCGCCGTGCTCACGAATGTTGGTGAGCAGCAGGGCCACACCGCCACCGCGCTTGGACAGCTGCAGCGCCGAGTTGATGGAGCGCCCGATGGACTCCATGTTGTCCTCGATGCGCAACAGGAAGCAGGACACCGGCTCGCCGCGCTGCTTCTTGCCCGAGTTGAGGAAGGTGGGGGTAGCCGGCTGGAAACGTCCGTCGATAATCTCGTCGACGAGTTTCTCGGCCAGCGTGGTGTCACCCGAGGCCAGGGTCAGCGCCACCATGACCACACGGTCTTCGAAGCGCTCCAGGTAACGCTTTCCGTCAAAGGTCTTCAGCGTGTAAGAGGTGTAGTACTTGAAGGCGCCCAAGAACGTCGGGAACCGGAACTTCTTGGCGAAGGCCCGGTCCAGCAGCGACTTCACGAAGTTGCGCGAGTACTGATCGAGTACCTCGCGCTCGTAGTACTCCTTCTCGATCAGGTAGTCGAGCTTCTCGTCCTGATTGTGGAAGAAGACCGTGTTCTGGTTGACGTGCTGCAGGAAGTACTGCCGCGCCGCCGCGGCATCCATGTCGAACTGGATCTTGCCGTCTGCGTCATACAGATTGAGCATCGCGTTGAGGGCGTGATAGTCCAGCTCGCCGTGAGCCGAGCCGTGCGCAGAGGTCACAGGTTCTGCAGTTGTCGCGGTTGGCGCCACGGTGTGTCCTTCCAAAATTCGTCGAGTCCAGCGAGCACCTGCTGCACGTCTTCTACGGTGCCCATAAGTTCAAAGCGGTACAGATATGGCACGTCGCACTTGGCCGCGATGACCTTGCCGGCGTAGCAGTACTCCGCACCGAAATTGGTGTTCCCGGCCGCGATGACCCCGCGGATCAGGGACCGGTTGTGTTCATTGTTGAGAAACTTCACGACCTGCTTGGGGACGTATCCCCCGGCCTGACCGGGAACCGGATGCCCACCGCCGTACGTCGGCACGACCAAGACATAGGGGGCGTCAACCTCGATGTCGCCGCGCAGCGGGATCCGGGTGGCGGGAACATCCAGCTTCTGAACGAAGCGGTGGGTGTTCTCCGACACGCTGGAGAAATAGACCAGATGGGCCATGCCCGGCTCCCGTACTACTTACTACTTATTAGGCAGAGACTGCGACTGCGCCCGCGAGCGCCTTGATGCGGTCCGGACGGAAACCCGACCAGTGATCGTCACCGGCCACGACCACGGGCGCCTGCAGGTAGCCGAGCGCCATCACGTAATCGCGCGCCTCGGGAACCTCACTGATGTCCACGATGCTGTACTCGATGCCCTGCTTGTCGAGGGCCTTGTACGTCGCGTTGCACTGTACGCAAGCGGGCTTGGTGTAGACGGTGACGCTCATGCGTAGCTCCTCAGCGAATCGATCGTGTACATCTCAACAAAGTTTTCAGCAGTCAAGCACCCCGGAAAATTCCGTGTCGCCCGTGGTGGCTGAGCGCCAGAATCGGCCAGAAGATCTGGCGAGAATCCGGGCCGTTCGGCCCGGATTGGTTCCCGGCCTTTCGGTGTTCCAGACACTACACCTAGTGTCCGACAATCGGAACCTATACAAGATGTTCTGAACAACATTCATGAAATTCCCTGGTCGTGAGACCTGACACCCGTGAAATTCGGGCGTGTCGTATGCGCGGCGTGTCCAGGCGTCCGGCGGTGGCTAGACCACATCTGGTGTCCACCACCGGGCACCCACACCGGCTAGCAGATCACCCACCGCCGGGCAAACCCTGTAGCCCGGCGAGTCTGTGGAAACTGTGGAGTTCTGTGGACGAATCTGGGGACAGATTCCGATCTAACGGAAGAGTCCCACGTTGTCGGCCACCCACTGCGCGAAAGTGGTACCCGGGTACCCGGTCAGATCTGCCACCAAAGTGTTCGCCGGCTGCTCGAAAGCAGGGTCGGTCAGGGTATCGACGTACCACTGGGCCCGATCTCCCATCGTCGGCCTCAGCTCCCGCACCGCCTCTTCGGGTGAGCTGATCACATAGCGCACCTCCACGCCCGCCACATCGGCGATGGTCTGCACCAGCTGCTGCCGGGTCACCGCCTCCGGACCGGTAATCGGATACCTCTTACCCAGGTGCTCATCGCCCGAACCAAGAACCACCGCGGCCACCCGCGCGATGTCATCCATGGCGATGGGCGATTGGGCCGCGTGGCGCTCCGGTTCGTGGACCGCGCCGGTGCGGTTGATCTGTTCGGCCCACATCGCGTAGTTCTCCATGAACTCCCCGGGACCCAGCTGCGTCCAGCCGACGCCGCTGTTCTCGACCGCCGCGGCCTGCTCGGCCCACCACGACGCATCCCCTGCCAGCGCCACCACATACCCCACCCCAGCGGCGCGCGCCAACTCCAGCACGTCCACGGCCGTGGACGGCAGCGGCGCCAAATACATCCGTTCGACGCCGTCGAACACCCCCTCGAGGCTCTCGGGCTTGCCCAGATATCCGAGGACCGGCGTCACCCCATCCGGCAGTGCCGCCTTCTCCGGCGAGGTGGTCAAGGCTCGAATATCGCCGACACCCAAAGCAACGAGATGATCCACGACCTTCCGGCCGATGTTTCCGGTGGCGCCAGTGACGAGAACGGTCATGCCCGGCAAGCTACCGGGCATGACCGACAGTTCCGCGCTCGTGAGACTCACCATTGGCCGCAGTCAGGATCCGTAGGTTCAGGGCACAACGGCGCTGCACCCTAAGCTGCCACGCATGGAACTGAGCCGGATCGCTCCGCGATGACGTCATCAGCCGCGGAGCCGCAGCAGCACATGACGGGCGCAGATGTCAGCCCCCGCAGAGTGTTTATGGCCAGCGCGGTCGGCTCGGCCATCGAGTTCTACGACTTCTATATCTATGGCACGGCGGCCGCACTCGTCTTCCCGGCCGTCTTCTTCCCGAATCTCAGCCACTCTCTGGCGTTCTTCGCCTCCATAGCCACCTTCAGCACCGCGTTTCTAGCGCGGCCGATTGGCGCCGCCCTGTTCGGCCACTACGGAGATCGCTTCAGCCGTAAAGGCACTCTGGTGGTCACCCTCATCACCATGGGGCTCGCCACCATGGCGGTCGGCTTGGTTCCCGGCGCCGCCTCGATCGGGGCGGCCGCCCCGACAGCCATCGTCTTGCTGCGACTCGTGCAAGGCATTGCAGTCGGCGGTGAATGGAGTGGGGCGGCACTGCTCTCCTCCGAGTACTCGCCAAGCGGCGTCCGCGGTCGTGCCGCGACCGCCGTGCCGATCGGGAGTTCAACCGGGCTACTGCTCAGCAGCCTGGTCTTCCTCATCGTCAGCGTCACGGTCGGGGAAGACAGCCCGGCATTCCTGTCGTGGGGATGGCGAGTGCCCTTCATCGCCAGCGGGCTCCTGGTGGCGGTCGGTCTGTACATCCGGCTCCACATCGCCGAGACGCCAGAGTTCGCCCAGGCGAAAGCTCAGGACAAGCTGGTGAAATCACCTCTGCGGCATGTGATGACGGAGAGCCCGCGCACCCTGGTACTGACCTGCGGGACGATGCTGATCATCTTCACGCTGTCCTTCATGACCAACACCTACTTCCCCGGATTCGCGAGATCGGAGTTGCACTTCTCCCGCGCGGCCATACTCACCGCCGGTGTGCTCGGGGCCGTGGTCCTCATGGTGTCCGCCGCTGTGGGCGGAATCCTCAGCGACCGGCTGGGCCGGCGCCGGGTGATCTTGACCAGCATGGCGCTCATACTGCCGTGGACGCTCCTGGTCACTCCCCTGCTGGCCAGCGGTCCGTTCTGGGCCTATCTGGCTGCCATGGTGCTCACCTATGTACTGTTCGGGCTCGCATTCGGACCGATGGCGAGCTTCCTTCCAGAGTCCTATCCCGTGGGCACCCGCTACAGCGGCACCGGCGTGGCGTTCAACGTGGCCGGCGTGTTCGGCGGCGCCATCCCGCCGTTGATCGCCGGCCCGCTGCAGAGCACTCTGGGCAGCTGGGCCGTCGGACTGATGCTGCTGGCGATATGCGCCATCAGCGTCGCCTCGGTCTCCGCCATGAAGGAAACATGGGCCGGATCAACACAGCAGTAACGAGAACGGTCATGCCCGGCAAGTACCGGGCATGACCGTCAATCGACCGCGACAAATCAGCTGTCAGAATCGGCCGTCAACGCGTCCAACGCCTTGGTCAGCTCGGCAACCGTCTCGGCGTGCTCACGCGGGTGCTTACCGTCGAAGGCCGAGGAGGCCACCGCGAGCTTGACGTCCTCAATCACATTCGCGGTCGCAATCCCGGCCGCCTTGCGGGTCTCGTCGATCGCCCAGATGCCGCCGTAGCGGCCCGCCGAGGTCCCGATCACGATGGTCGGCTTGCCCTTGAAGACGCTAGAACCGAAGGGGCGCGACAACCAGTCGATCGCGTTCTTCAGCGAGCTCGAGATGGTCCCGTTGTTCTCCGGGCTGACCAACAGCACCGCATCGGCGCCAGCGACAGCCACCCGCAGGGCCTCGGCGGCCGCAGGTGCACCACCCTCACCGTCGATGTCCTCGTTGTAGTGCGGGAGATCGCCCAACCCCTCGTAAATGCTCACACTCACACCGGCCGGTGCGTTCTCAGCAGCGGCCTCGGCGAGCTGCCGATTGAGCGATGCCTTACGCAGGCTTCCGACAATTGCCAGCACGTTCTTCTCTGCCACTTTCTCGGCCATGGGGAACACCTTTCATCAGAACGGCACGTTTGTCGCACCTACATCCTGTGTCTCTGTCACGTTCTACAATACGGACTGCGGTCCGTATATTTCCCCGGCGCTATTATCGAGGTGTTATGCCTGGTCAAGAAATACCCCTGCTTTCTGTCGACCTTGCGCAGAATCCCACCCGGGAACGTGCCGTTGCCACGCGCAACCGCGTTCGCCTCCTGGATGCCGCACGACAGATCCTCGATGAAGTCGGTCCGGACAACATGTCCATGGATGCCGTCGCCAACGCGGCCGGCGTGGGCAAGGGGACCCTCTTCCGCCGATTCGGCAGCCGCACCGGACTACTGCTGGCACTGCTGGACCACGAAGAGCACATCGAGCAGCAGGCATTCATGTTCGGTCCACCGCCCCTGGGTCCCGATGCACCTCCGCTGACCCGGCTCATCGCATTCGGGCGAGCCCGCCTGGCCTTCCTGGAACGGCACCTCGACCTCGCACGCGCCACCACCGCCAATGCCGACGCCTGGCACAACGCACCGCCCACCCTGCTGGTCCGCGCACACATCCGGATGCTGCTGAGCCAGCTCGAATGCACCGGAGACCTCGACGCACAGACCCATGCCCTGATGTCGATCATCGATCCCGGCTACGTGCACTTCGCCACCAACGCCAACGGCCAGACGCTGACAGGGCTCGGCGACGCGTGGGAGGACCTGGTGTGCAAGGTGTGCGCACGCTGACCGAGCGTTCTACAGTCGGGCAATGAGCACCCTTCGCGAAGAGATCCGGTCCGCCCTCGACGTCTCCCCCACGATCGATCCGGCCGCCGAGGTCTCGCGACGGGTGGGGTTCCTCAAGGACTATCTAAGAGTCAGCGGGACAGCGGGATTCGTGCTCGGTATCTCCGGCGGACAGGACAGCGCCCTGGCCGGGCGCCTGTGCCAGCTGGCAGCACAGGAGTCACGACTCGAAGGAACAGAGGCCGAGTTCATCGCCGTGCGGTTGCCCTACGGCGTACAGGCCGACGAGAACGATGCCCAGGTGGCCCTTCGGTTTATCGACCCTGACCGCTCTATCGTCATCAACGTCAAAGACGCCTCCGACACCGCGGTGGACGCGGTCGCCGACGCACTCGGCGAGACACCGTCCGACTTCGTGCGCGGCAACATCAAGGCCAGGGAACGCATGGTCGTCCAATACGCCGTGGCCGGTCAGCACCGGCTACTCGTGGTCGGCACCGACCACGCCGCCGAGGCCGTGACGGGATTCTTCACCAAGTTCGGCGATGGTGGCGTCGATGTCACCCCACTCACTGGACTCACCAAACGCCAAGGCGCACAGATTCTTTCCCACCTCGGCGCCCCGGAGAGCATCTCACACAAGGTGCCCACCGCCGATCTTGAAGATGACCGGCCCGCGCTCCCTGACGAGGTCGCACTCGGCGTCACGTACGCGCAGATCGACGATTACCTGGAGGGCAAGGCGGTCACCGTCGAGGCCGCCGAACGTATCGAACGGTGGTACCTGCAGACCCGGCACAAGCGGACCGTGCCCGTCACCCCGTTCGACGGCTGGTGGCGCTAGGAATCCGTCGACGGCGGATTCGACCCCGACTTCTGAAAGCCGGGACGCAGCGCATTGGTGAAGGCGTGATTGACGAGCCGCATCGCGACGCTATAGGGCCACCACAGCGTGCGCTTGAACAGATAGAGCGCGCGGATATCCACCCCCGTGTAGACGAGATAGCGGTTGCGGCGGATGCCGTGCAGGATCCGGTCGGCCACCTTCTCGGGCGAGGTCGCGTGCCCCACGAACCGGTTTACCCACTTACTGACGTCAGGGTTCTCACGGTCCACTCCGGCGATATCGACGGTGCGCACCAGCGGAGTGTTGACGGCGCCCGGCACCACCACGGTGACGCCGATCTTGTAGCGAGCCAGATCGAAGCGCAGCACCTCCGAGACGCCACGCAGCCCGTACTTGCTGGCGCTGTACGCGGCATGCCACGGCAGGGCCACCAGCCCCGCCGCCGACGACACATTCACGATCTGGCCACCGCCGCGCGCCTTGATCATCGCGGGCACAAAACTCTCGATGACGTGGATGGGTCCCATCAGGTTGATATCGACCACCGAGCGCCACTGCTCATGGGAGAGCCTGTCCACGGATCCCCACACGGATATGCCCGCGATATTGAGCAGGACGTCCATGCTCGGATGCGTCTCCAAGATGTCGGCCGCGAAGGCGGCCACCGCGTCATAGTCGGAGATATCGAGCGCCCGGTAGGCACTGACCTTCCCTCCGGCGGCCTTGATCTCCTCGACCACGGACTCGAGTCCGTCCGCGGCCCGATCGGTCAAAAACAGCTCGGCGCCCTCGCGCCCCAGACGCAGCGCGGTGGCCCGTCCGATCCCGCTGGCGGCCCCGGTGACGAAGCATCGCTTACCGGTGAAGTCGTATGCCATCACTGAACCGTACCGGCCGTCATTCTTGAATTTCTGCGCGGTCCAATAGCAAACGGTACCTTCGGAATATGACGATTGAGGGCACGCAATCTCGCTGCGGTTGGTTACCTTGGGCAACTACAATTGCAGTAGTGCTGATAGCCACCACGGCATGCGCGGGCGGAACCTCCTCCCACCTTTCACAAGGTGCAGACGACGCCCCCGCCGCCACCGGAACCCCTATCGGGGCGCCCACCTACACCCAGCCCCCTGCGGCCCCCATGCGCGAGTCGATGCAACAGGCCCCGCAGTACGGCCCGCCGCCGGAGGCCAAACGAGACATCATCAAGACCGGGACCATGACGATCACCGTGTCCAACCCGTCCGAAGCCGCGGACAAGGCGGCCGGGTTCGCCGAATCGGCCAATGGCCGGGTGGAGAGCCGCTCGGAGGATGCCGGATCCGGATCAGGCCGTGCGCATACCGCCATCGTGCTGCGGGTACCGGCAGCCAAGCTTGACGGCGTTCTTCGCGATCTCAAGGAGCTGGGCAAGGTCAAATCCGCCGACACCAAGAGCGATGACGTGACCGCGCAGCGGGTCGATCTGGATGCCAGGATCGCCGCGCTGCAGACCTCCGTCGACCGACTCCTGGGGATCATGCGCGATTCCAAGGACACCGAGGCCTTGATCCAGGCCGAGACCGAGTTGTCCAAGCGCCAGGCCGACCTCGACAGTCTGCGGGCACAGCGCAACGAGCTCGGCGAACAAGTCGCCTACAGCTCGGTCACCGTCACATTCCTCGCCGAACAAGCGGGCCTGCCGCCGACACCGCCCAAGTACCAGGGGTTCTTCGGACAGATCGAGCGTGGTTGGGATGGACTCGTCGCGGCGGGCAACAACGTGCTGCTGCTGTTCGGCCTGCTACTCCCCTGGCTCGGCGCGTTCGCGGTCCTCGGCGGAATCGGTTACGGCGTTCGCCGAGTGGTGCGGCAGCGTCGATCCGAGGCGTCGCAGCTATCGACCCAAAAGGCTGACACGCCATAGGGTCTCGATAACCCCAAGCGCCCGCGCGGGATCGGTTTCACGCCCGACGAATGAGCTGTCGCCGGACACGGTGGACGCGGTGAGCGCCACCAGTGATCGCACCAAGGCCGGCAGATCATTCGAGATCGGTTGGGCGCCTCGTTCATTCACCTCAATCTCGGCGATCTTGATGATCTTCTCGATCACGACGTCGGTGAGGTCGTCGAGCAGACCAGCGATTGTCGGATCGGTGATCCGCGCCTCCTGGCACGCCTTCATCAACGGGTCGTTGTGCGCGAAGGAGGCCGCGGCACTGCCCACCATGCGGTTGGCGAACTGTTCGGGAGTCTCTTCCTCACCCCGCGGCGCGAAGTAGTGCGTGAGCTCGTCGAGTTCCGCGAAGGCGTCGCCAACCATCTGCGCGAGCACCGAGTACTTGCTGTCGAAGTAGAAGTAGAACCCCGATCGGCCGACGCCGGCCCGCTCACTGATCGCGCTCACCGACAGCTCGGCGAAACTGTGGTTTTCCGCGATCAGCCCGGCAACAGCCGTCATGATCGCGTCGCGCTGACGATCACCACGGGTCTGCGTGCCACTGCGCGCTGGACTGACCACCTGCACAGTTTGCACTGAAACACCGTACGAACAGAACTTGACACCCGTCAAGTTCTGCGGCGAAGATGATCTAGAGCACACCGAAGTGCTAGTCGCGAGCGAAGGAGCCACGCCCAATGGCGACGATCAGCAGCACCGATTACCTCATAGACCAGGCCAAACGACGTCTTCCCACCATGAACACCCTTCCGGGTATGGCCTACGTCGAGAACTACCTCAACAATCGCGAGTGGCCACTGACCGAATTAGCGCCGCCGCCACCCGGAAGCGGTTTGAAGCCCGTGATGGGTGACCAGGGCCTGCCGATGCTCGGGCACATGATCGAGATGTTCCGCGGCGGAATCGACTGGGTGCTCAACATGTATCAGGAGCGCGGCCCGGTGAGCTGGTCACAGACTCCCATCGGCAAGATTGTCGCCGCGCTGGGCCCCGACGCGACCCAGGCGGTGTTCAGCAACGCGAACAAGGACTTCTCGCAGCAGGGCTGGGTTCCCGTCATCGGCCCCTTCTTCAGCCGGGGGCTGATGCTGCTGGACTTCCAGGAGCACCGCGAGCACCGACTGATCATGCAGCAGGCGTTCCTGCGCAGCCGCCTGGCCGGCTACGTGGAGCAGATCGATTCGGTGGCAACCGAGATCGTCGCCCAGTGGCCGACCAACGACAGACGGTTCCTGTTCTACCCGGCCATCAAGGAGCTGACCCTGGACGTGGCCTCGGTGGTGTTCATGGGCAATGAGCCGCATTCTCAACATGAGCGGCTGGAGAAGGTCAACAAGGCGTTCGTCGCGACCACCCGCGCCGGTGGCGCCATCTTCCGCTTCGGCGTGCCTCCCTTCAAATGGTGGCAGGGATTGCAGGGGCGCAAGCTGCTCGAGGAGTACTTCGCCGAACGGGTCGGCATTGCGCGCCACAAGGAATCAGGTGCCGACATGTTGACGGCGCTGTGTCACGCTGAGACCGACGAGGGCGACGCCTTCACGGATACCGACATCGTCAACCACATGATCTTCTTGATGATGGCCGCGCACGACACCACCACGTCGACCACCACGACGATGGCTTACTACCTGGCCGCGAATCCCGAATGGCAAGAACGGGTTCGGGACGAGTCAGACCGTCTCGGTGACGGCCCGCTGGACATCGACGCGCTCGAGAAGTTGGAAAGCCTCGATCTGGTGATGAACGAAGCGCTGCGCCTCGTCACGCCACTGCCCTTCAATATCCGCTCCGCGGTGCGGGATACCGATCTGCTCGGGTTCCACATCCCGGCCGGGACGATGATCAATCTTTGGCCCGGCATGAACCACCGGCTGCCCGAATTGTGGACGGACCCGGACAAGTTCGACCCCGACCGCTTCGCCGAACCGCGAAACGAGCACAAACGCCATCGATATGCGTTCTCGCCGTTCGGCGGGGGTGCGCACAAGTGCATCGGCATGGTGTTCGGCCAGCTGGAGATCAAGGCCGTCATGCACCGACTGTTGCGGCAGTACCGCTTTGAGCTGGCCCATCCCAGCTACGAGGCCAAGTGGGACTACGCCGGCATGCCGCTGCCGATCGACGGCATGCCCATCGTCCTGCGCCCCTTGCGCTGAGCACGCGGAAGCTAGCCGCCAAGTCGGTTGGCGCAGGCAGTCACCGCCTTGAGCGATGACGTCGTGGCATCGTGCGCACGGCCCATCGCCCAGGCGGTGCCGGTGCCGTTGGTGCCGCGCACAAAGGTGCACGTCTGGTCGCCGTCCTGCAGCTGATGGAAGCTGAGTGTTTCCATCCGTATCCCCCGCTCGGACAGCATCGCGGTGAGCGCCGCCATGGGCCCGCACGCGGCGGCCGTCGACGATTCGGTGCGCTCACCGATCGCGAGCGTGGCCTGGTAGATCCCGCCGGCCTCGGACCACTGGCCCAGCCGCAGCGAACCCCCGCTGCGCTCGTACGTCTGACAGAACGAGGCCCAGGACATATCGCCGGCCTCTTCGCGCAGACCGCGCGGCAGCGGGACGCCAAAGCGGTCCATGAACGGATCAGGAGCCGCTGACGGAGCCATCTGCGGGGAAATTCTTGTTGAGGAGTGCATGTGCCGGTCTTTCATCCGAAAGGGAAGGTGACCGACAGGTAGTAGCTTCGACCCACAGCGAGGGGTCGGTCTGGATCAGACCCCGCTGCGGGTTGCTACTACGAGTGGACCGGAGAAGTACTGCACGAGAACAAACACTAGACGCGGCGTCTGATTAGCGCAAATACTTTCCGAGGACCAGTATCGATCGTTCGTGATCGGGATCCGGTGAATCGTCGACGAGAGCGTGCAGACGCTCGGTGATGGTGTCGCCGTCCAAGTGGGTGCCGATGAGTACGAAACTCGCCCCCGCCGCCAGCCCTGTCCGCCTGGGCGCCTTGTCGATGGTGATGTGATCCCCCACGGTGTGCACGGCGAGTGTCTTGTCGCCGAGCCGAACGACACCCTTGATGCGGTACACACCGGCGGGCTGACTGTCGAGGAACTCGATGAGGCGCCGGGGATGTAGGGCTTGCTCGGTCGCGAACTCGACCGTCTCGTAATGGTGATGTGCGTGCTGATGGTGGCTGTGATCCTCGCGAATGAGGTCCTCCAGCGAGAGCTGACCGATCGGTGTCGGGCGTTCCTTCTTGTCGAACAGCAACCGGGGGTCGACGTCGGCGCCGGTGGTCTCCACGATCGACGCGCGCGGGTTGCGTTCCTTGACGACGGCGCGCAGGTGGGTGCGATCTGCGGCGTCGGCCAGGTCGATCTTGTTGAGGACCACCAGATCCGCCAGGGACAGGTGCTGGACGATCTCCGGGTGCCGGGCCGCGACGTCCTCGTACTGGGCGGTGTCGACGACGGTGACGAGCCCCCCGTAACCGATCCGGCTATCCCCGGCCGACGCCGCCAGCACCATGCGCACCAGCGGCAAGGGCTCAGCGAGCCCGCTCGCCTCGATGACGATGGCGTCGATATCGCGGCCCGCGAGAGCGGTCAGCATGCCACCGAGTTCATCGTCGTCGGCGGTACAACACAGGCATCCGTTGGACATCGTCATGGTCGAGTCAACCTGACCGGCGACCAGCATGGCGTCGATGTTGATGGCCCCGAAGTCGTTGACTACTACACCGATTCGCACACCCAAGGTGTTGCGCAACAGGTTGTTCAGCAGCGTCGTCTTACCGGCGCCCAGGAAACCGGAGACGATGGTGACCGGGATCAAGCTGGGTCCTCGACACTTCTCCGCACGCCACCAGTGTAGGTAAGACCGGCGACTCGTTGATGGTGGAGATGATCCCCGGAGCGGGAATGCCCGCACTACCGTCGGGGTTATCGGTCGTGGACTTACGAGAGGAACCCACCATGCCGCAGAAAGTCGTCATCGCCGGTGGCCACGGGCAGATCGCCGCGCACCTGATCCGTCTGCTCGCGGCGCGTGGCGATGCCGCCGTCGCCCTGATTCGCAATCCCGACCATGCGGCCGATGTTCAGGCATGGGGCGGGCAACCACTGGTTCTCGACCTGGAATCGGCCGACGTGAGAACGGTCGCCGACGCCCTGACAGGGTCCGATGCCGCTGTCTTCGCGGCCGGAGCGGGACCGGGCAGCGGTCCGGCACGCAAGGACACCGTGGACCGTGCCGCCGCCGTTCTACTGGCCGACGCCGCGGAGCATGCGCAGGTGCGCCGGTTCATTCAGATCAGTGCTTTCGGCGCCGGTGAAGCCGCACCGGCCGAGGGCGACGAGTCGTGGATCGCCTACGTGATCGCCAAGACTGCCGCCGAGGAGGACCTGCGCGCTCGCGACGGCCTGGATTGGACCATCCTGCGCCCCGGTCTGCTCACCGATCAGGAACCGACCGGTTCGGTCACCTTGTCGGCCAGCAGGATTGAACGCGGATCAGTTACCCGTGCCGATGTCGCGGCAGTGACTGCCGAACTACTCACCGCCCCCAACACGGTGCACGACATCCTGTTCCTCACCGAGGGCGCCATCCCGATCACCCGTGCGGTGCACGCGCTCTAGAGCAGTGCGAAGAGGCGATCAAGCGCGCACAGCTGCTCATCGAACGGGGTGTCGAGCTTGACCAGCAGCGTCGAGATCCCGGCGGCGCGATAGCGTTCCAGCCGTTCACCGATCATCTCGTCGGTTCCGACGAGGTTGGTGAGGCGCCCCAGATCGTCGGGCACGGCCTCGCGGGCGGCGTCGCGATCGCCCGCGCGCCACAAGGATTCGACCGCGCGGACACCATCGCCGTAGCCAAGCCGGGCGAATGCTTCGTTGTAGAAGTTTCGCCCAGAGGCACCCATGGCGCCGATGGTGAATGCGTATCCGGCCGCATGGCGCCTGATGGCGGCAGCGGCATCGGTTGCGGTGTCCGCGAATTCGAGCGCGACCGGTGCCACCAGATCGATATCCCCCAACTCCCGCCCGGCGGCTACCGCCGCGTCACGAATGGGCCCGAGAAACACTTCGGCGAGCTCGGGAATGAAGGAGTTGCCAAGCCAGCCGTCGGCGAGCTCACCGGTGAGCGCCAGGTTCGCCGGGCCCATGGCCGCGACGTAAATGGGCACATTCCGCGGTGCCACCATGGGCCGCAAGGGTTTTCCTGTGCTCCCCGGCAGCGGCAGCGTGTATACCTCGCCCTCGTACTGGAGCCGCTCACCACGTGCCACCATCCGGACGATGTCGATGGTCTCCCGCGTGGTCTGCACCGGCTTACTGAAGCGCACACCATGCCACCCCTCCATCACCTGTGGTCCGGAGGCTCCCACACCCAGGATGAAGCGTCCGCCGGAGAGCTGTTGAATGCTCAGCGAGGATGTCGCCAGCATGGCCGGCGATCGCGACCCCAGCTGAACCACGAAGGTTCCCAGCCCAATGGTGTCGGTGCATGCGGCCAGGTAGGCAAGGCCCGTGAGGGCGTCATACCCCCACACCTCGGGCACCCACAGCGAGGCGACACCCAGCCGCTCCGCACGCCGTGCGAAGTCGGCGGCGCCCGGCAACCTCGGCTCGATCGTCACACCAATACGCATCCGGTCCTCCATCGCATAAGTAGGATCAGCGTATGCGATACCGCGACTGTCCGACTATCGAAGTGTCCCAACGGATGTCGGGGACCGTGGCGCAGGCCTGGGCTCTTGTCACCGATATTGCCTTCCCCACCTACTGCACGGGTGAGCTCATCGATGTCCAGTGGCTGGACGGGGCCGACAAGGTTGCGGTCGGCGCACGGTTCAAGGGCACCAACGGCGGAGACGGCAAGCAGTGGGACACCGTATCGGTGATCACCGAGGTCGAGCCCGAGTCCCGCTGGGTGTGGAATGTGCTCTCCGAGGGCGGCACCTACGCGGCGAGTTGGGGTTTTGAAGTGGAACCGGCGAGCGACGGAGTGATCGTCCGGCAATGGGGCCGGCTCGGCCCTGGCCCGTCGGGACTGACACCGGCCATCGAGGCCATGCCCGACAAGGAAGCGCGCATCGTGTCCCGCCGCCTGCAGGACTGGCGCGTGGGAATGGAGGCCAACCTCCAGGAGATCGTCGAGCGCTTGTCGCGCTAGCCGGTCAGATTCTCGGGCTCGGCCCAGCTGATGAGCTCGTCGCGGGCACGGGCCACGCGGGACCGGATGGTGCCGATCGCGCAGCCGCATACGTCGGCCGCTTCCGCATAGGACAACCCGACAACCTGGGTCAGCACCAATGCCTCACGCCGATCATCGTCGAGCGCGGCCAGAAGTGCCTTGAGCTCCACCAACTCCTCGAACCGGTGTGTCGGGCGGCGCAGCGAGGCTTCTTCCAGATCGGCCCCGTGCGCGATACGCGGCCGGGACTTCAAGTGGCGAATGTGGTCGGCCACCACGCGGCGCGCGATCGACAGCAGCCACGTGCGCACTGTCGAGCGCCCGGCAAAACGTGGGAGAGCACCGAGTGCCCTCAGGTACGTCTCCTGGGTGAGGTCATCGGCGACACCGGTATCGGCCAGGTAGGCGACGAATCGCCACACGTCGGACTGGGTCGCCTTCACCATAGATTCGAGGGCGGATTTGTCACCACGACCGGCGGACAGCGCAAGCTCAAGCAGCTGATCGTCGTCGGTGCCGGTGGCCACGAGTCCTACTCTATGTCGTAGACCTTCCGGGGTGAACAGCGGGAACTCTTTAGCCGGTTCATCCGACCAATATTTCGTGACATATACCGAGGATCGGCCGGAGGCTCGCGAGTCCCAACCTGACACCGTGTGGGGACGATTCGCACCGATCGTACTGCGTCTGCACTTCTATGCGGGGCTTCTCGTCGGACCTTTCCTCTTGGTCGCGGCGCTGACCGGACTTGCCTATGCGCTGGTGGGACAGGTCGACGCCGCCGTATACCGACACGAACTCACGGTCGATTCCGTCGGATCCCAGCAGCTGCCACTCTCACAACAAGTGGCGGCGGCGACCGCGGCACAACCGGCCGGCACCGTGACGTCCATCCGCCCGCCCGCGCGCCCTGACGACACCACGCGGATCGTCTTCGCGACCGAGGACGTTCCCGCCGACTACTCGCGCACCGTATTCGTCGACCCCTACAACGGCGAGATCCGCGGAACGTTGACCACCTACGGTGAGTGGCTGCCGGTGCGCGCCTGGTTCGACGAACTTCACCGGAATCTGCATCTGGGCGCGTTCGGGCGCAACTACAGCGAACTCGCCGCCAGCTGGCTGTGGGTGGTGGCTCTCGGTGGCATGTTCCTGTGGATCGGCTATCGCCAGCGCACCGCACGGCTGGGCAGGATCGCGCTCCCCGATCGCGACGCCACCCCACGCCGCCGCAGATTGACCTGGCATGGCGCCGTCGGGGTCTGGATAGTCGTTGGGCTGCTGGCGCTTTCGGTGACCGGGCTCACCTGGTCGCGGTATGCCGGAACCAACATCGGCAACATCACCCAGGCCATCCGGCCGGCACTGTCCACCGAACTCGATCCGGCCGCCGCCACCCCGATGACCGGGCATGAACATCACAGCGCCGCCCCGACATCGTCGGGAGAGCCGTTGGCGGGCGTCGACACGGTGCTGCGGACGGTGCGCGACGCCGGGCTGCGCAGCCCGCTGTGGATGACCCCACCGCCGGAGGCCAATACGGCGTGGCTGGTGTCGGAGCGCAAGCGCGATCTCCCGACGTATCTGGACACCATCACGGTGAACCCGTCCAATGGGCAGATCACCGGGCGCAGTGACTTCTCCGACTGGTCGCTGCTGCAGAAGTCGACCGAATGGGCGATCGACGGCCATATGGGCATCCTGTTCGGAATCCCGAATCAGATACTGGTGGCGCTCATCGTGATTGGGCTCATCACCGTCATCACACGCGGCTACCTGATGTGGTGGCGCAGGCGTCCGACCAGGAGCGGGCGCCTGCCGGTGCCGCCGAGGAGGGGTGGTCTGCTGGCCCTCAAGCCGCTGGAGCTGTTGGCACTTGCCGTGGTGGTCGTCGGGATCGGTTGGTTCACACCGCTGCTGGGAATCTCGCTGGGGGTGTTCCTGGCCATCGACCTCACGTGGGGGCTCGTGGCCGACCGCCGGGCCGGGGTATCAGGCGGCTGAGTTATCCGCGGAGCGCAGATGCCGCTCCCCCGGAGCCACTTCGTCAAGGAACACGGCACGATGCTGATTGGGCGGTGTGCGTCCGGCACGGTAGTCGCGCAGGACCAGCAGCGCGAAGATCAATCCGAGTAGCACCGGTAAGTGACTGACGATGCGCGCCAACGTGACCTGATCATTGACGGCGTCGTTGATGACGTATCCGGTGAGTACGAACGCGAATGCGCCCAGCACCGTCGCCATACCGGCCGCTGCGGCGGGACGGACGCCGGCGATCACCATGGCCACCCCAAGGGCCACCACCCAGGCGGTGGATTCATTCATCAGGTGCGCGCCGGTCATCGCACCGTGGTGATGCGAGGACACCATTCCGAAGTCGATTCCGGCAACCTGCATGCCGGCCACGCCCAGCTGGAGCAGCCCGATGAGCACCAACGCACACCGGTTGATGTTGTGACGGGCCCAGTGCGCGTAGCGGGCCGTACGAGTGAGGGGTTCGACGGCCGCGGCAGCCAGGATCTGTCCGGTCAGGTCGTGGGTCGGAGCCGAACGCGCGTAGGCGAACTGACGGTCCAGCCCCCGCGCCCGCCCCAGCCATTCCCGGCAGGACGCGCAGGAGAGCACATGCTCATCCAGACGCTTGCGTGCGACGCTCGCCTGCTCACCGTCGACCCACGCCGACAGCTGCTCGCGCACTTCCTGACAGTTCACCCCTCCATCGTCGCCTATCGCGCAAAGTTGAGTGTAAAGACCCCCAGATCTGCGGGCACCTAAAGCGCCGCGAGCAGCTGATTCGAGTCTGCAACCGCACCGAACACCCCACCTTGCATGGTCACCATCTTCAGCGCGGCCGCGTGGTTTCCGGGGTCGGTCGCACCGGTGCAGTCGGACAGGATGAGGCATTCGAAGCCCCGGTCGTTCGCCTCGCGCATGGTGGTGTGCACGCAGACATCTGTCGTGATGCCCGTCAGCACGATGTACCGAATACCGCGGGTACGTAACACCACATCGAGGTCGGTCGCGTAGAAGGCACCCTTGCCGGGCTTGTCGATAATGGGTTCGCCCGGCAACGGGGCGACCTCCTGCACAATCTGCCAGCCCGGTTCCCCTGTACCAGGATCCGCCCACAGGGCCCCGCCCCACCTATCTCGGCACCGATCCGGGCGGACCGCCACCGTTTGTTGGCCGGGAGGTCCGACACCCCCGGATCTATACGTGCGCTCCCCACCCGAACACCCGCGAGGTCAACAGAACCAGGCCCAGAGACACCGCCGCCACGACCACGAGACCGATCACCGCGACCACAAGCGGACGCCAGCCGCTGCGGGCGATCTCCCGAATGTTGGTGTTCAGTCCCACCCCGGCGAAGGTCAGCAGGAATGCCCACTTGGAGACGTTCACGAGGTTGTTGACTTGGCCCTTGGTCAGCCATCCGAGAGTGACGACGGTGGACACCGCCAGGAAGCCCAGCACGAACTTCGGGAACTTGTCCCATACGAACGCGGCCTTGGCCTTGATCCCCGGCGCGAGGGTGTCCGCCTCGCCCCGGGCCGCCCAATACAGCGCGAACCCGAGCACCACGAATCCGATGAGCGCGTTGCGCGTGGATTTGACCACCGTCGCGATGTCACCGGCATGCTCGGAGTAGAGACGTCCGGTGGCGACGGTCTCGGCGGTGTTGTCGACGGCCAGGCCGGCCCACAGACCGAACTCGTAGTCGGTCAGGCCGAGCCCGTGCCCGATCGCAGGCAGAGTGAACAGCGCCACCGCCCCGAGCGCGAGGATAGAGGCGATGGCGTAGCTGACATCCGAATTGCGCGCTCGGATAGCACCTTTGGCCGCAATGATGGCCGACACCCCGCAGATCGAGGTTCCGATGGCCAGCAGAGAGCCGAGTTTGCCACTCAGACCAAACCACTTGGCCGCCAGCAGAATGATGGTGCCCGCGACCGTCATGTCGATCAGGATCTGCACCAGACTGGTACCACCCAATTTGAGGACATCACCCAGGACAAACCGTGCACCCAGCGCGACGATGCCGATCTTGAGCCAGAACTCATACGTCTGCACACCAGGCCGGAAGATGCGATGCAGCCCGATGGTGTTGGTGATCAGCAGGCCGATCACGATGGCCCACAACACGTATTCGATGTCGGGGACGGTCCAATGCTGCGCCTTGGCCAGGTCCTTCCACCAGATCTGCGCGTACTTGCCCAGCAGGCCCACACCGATGAGCAGCAGGATGCCGGGTACGTAGTCGAGAGGACGGGTGGAGGTGAAGCTCGCCTCGGGGTTGTCGTAGGCCTCATCGGCGGTCTGTGTCTCGGTCTGTGAAGTCATCGGGTCACCACGGAATCTTGGGCAGCACGTTGGCCACCGCGAGTAGGGCGATCGCACCGGCGATGATGGTTGCCCACCAGTCGACGCCGATGCGCGCGATGAGAGAGGTCGGGGGCTGGCCGTCGGCGGGTGCCGCGGCGCCGGGCTGTTCGTCGGTCACGGACCAGAATCTTCGTGGGGCGCCACCAGGCTCACAAGACATCCGCTCGTATTGAGTCGAGGCGGGGTGCGGCATCAAACTTGACACCCTGTCAAGTACAGTCAACGACGCCCGCAGACAACGCCGTCGGAAGGTCTTCGTCCGTGTATCCAGGTACCCACGCTGCCCAGTTCCCCGACAAACCCGCCGTCGTGATGGCGGGCTCCGGGACCACGCTCACCTACGGAGAATTGGACGAGCAGTCCCTACGGCTGGCCCGGCATTGGTACGACAGCGGCCTGCGCACGGGCGATCATGTTGCCCTGCTCAGCGACAACGTCCCCGAGGTGTTTGTCGTGTACTGGGCCGCCCTGCGATCAGGCCTCTACATCACCGCGGTAAATCATCATCTGGCTCCCGCGGAAATCAGCTACATCATCAACGACTCGGGATCCAGCGCACTCGTCGCCGCCGCCGGTGTGCGTGAACAGGCCGCGGCGATTCTCGGGGATATCCCGGCGGTAACGCTGCGCCTCGTTTTCGGCGGCGAGGTGACCGGCTACGACTCATACGAAGCCGCCCTCGCCGGCGCCGCACACGAACCGCTGCCCTCCCAGCCCGCGGGATCGGACATGCTGTATTCCTCGGGAACCACTGGGCGCCCCAAGGGAATCAAGGTGCCGCTGACGGACCGGCAGGTCGACGAACCCAACCCGCTGTCCATGCTCTTCGCGCACCTCTACGGCTTCGACGCCGACACGGTGTACCTGTCCCCCGCTCCCGCGTATCACGCGGCCCCGCTGCGCTTCTCCGGTTTTGTGCAATCGATGGGCGGTACCGTGGTGGTGATGGAACGTTTCGATCCCGAAGCGGCCCTGGCCGCGATCGAGCGGCATCGCATTACCCACAGCCAATGGGTGCCCACGATGTTCGTGCGGATGCTCAAGTTGCCCAAGGTAATCCGTGACCAGCACGATGTCTCCACTCTGAAGGTCGCAATCCATGCCGCCGCGCCCTGCCCGGTCGAGGTGAAGCATTCGATGATCGACTGGTGGGGGCCGATCCTCTACGAGTACTACTCGTCGACCGAAGGCAATGGCGTCACCTTCATCGACTGCGAGAACTGGCTCAAACGCCCGGGCTCGGTCGGCAGCCCCGCGCTCGGAGTGCTGCATATCTGCGACGAAGAAGGTGCCGACCTGCCGACCGGCGAGGCCGGGCTGGTGTACTTCGAACGCGACGAGCTGCCGTTCGCGTACCACAATGACGACGAAAAGACCCGTAGTGCTTGCCATCCCACGCACAGCACGTGGACGACGACGGGCGATATCGGGTACATCGATGACGACGGATTCCTGTTTCTCACCGACCGCAAGGCGTTCATGATCATCTCCGGGGGTGTCAACATCTATCCCCAGGAGATCGAGAATTCCCTGGCGCTACACCCTGAGGTGTTAGATGTCGCCGTCATCGGGGTGCCCGACGTCGAGATGGGCGAATCGGTCAAGGCCGTGGTGCAGCCCGCCGACTCGTCTGCAGATCAGGAGGCGCTCGCCGCCGAGCTCACCGAGTTCCTGCGCGAGCGCATTGCCCGATACAAGGTGCCTCGCAGCTTCGACTTCACCGATACCCTTCCACGCACCCCCACCGGTAAGCTGGCCAAAGGACTGTTGCGCCAGAAGTATTGGGAAGGGGCTCGATGAGAATAGTGGCCGCGATCTGCATCGCCGGGGGGCTGCTCGCAGGATGCTCGACACCCGCCACTCAGGAAGGACCATCGAGTACCACCGCCCCGTCGATTCAACCGGGTGTCATGCCTCAGCTGGTCGGGTTGCAGTGGACCGACGTGAACCCGATTTTGCGCAAATTGGGCCGAGTGAGCGTCGCGACCAAAGAGATTCCCGTCGACGACGCCAATCAGAAATCCCGGATCGTCACCCAAGATCCCGCGGCCGGCGCTCACCTTGAGCCGGGCGCCAAGATCACCCTGACCTTCGGGATCTAGTGCGCGGCAACACTATTTAGGCGTTGCCGCACTCGCCGCGCCTTGGCGGGCGCGGGATGACATACATTGCCCGGTGGTCTGTTGCCTGACCATTCGGTCCCTCGTGGCTAGCTGCCGAGGGAGCCTCAGACTGACGGCCCGCCGTCCAACGCGAGCAGCGCCCTGTGGCTCCATCAGCGCGCTCTTGACACGGCAGCCACCAGTTGGAATGCTCACAGCATTCACATGCTCTCTGCATTTGAATGCAAGGCGTTCACTCAACGAGGAGGGTCATGAGCACATATCCAGATCGCCCCATCGCCGGCTCGCGGATCGTCATCACCGGTGCGACCAATGGGATCGGGAAAGAGATTGCCCGTGCGCTGGTGCGGCGCGGGGCACTGCTGACGTTGCTGGCCAGGGACCCCGACAAGGCGGCCCACACCGTCCGCGAGCTGGCGGCCGAGAATGGCGCCATCACGGCACCTGAGTACATCCAGGCCGACCTTGCCGACCTCGATTCGGTGCGGACGGCTGCCCGCGAGATCGCCGCGACGCACCCCCGGATCAACACACTGGTGAACAACGCCGGCATCCACTCGCTATCGAGCAAGCCCAGCGTGGACGGCTTTGACCTGATGACCGCGACCAATCACCTTGGGCCGTTTCTGTTGACCAACCTGCTGCTCGAGCCAATCATCGCCGCAGGCCAGGCGCGGATTGTCATCACCGCGTCCGAGGCCCACCGATCGTGGCCACGCATTGACCTGGACCGATTCGCAGAGCCACGTCCCTACAACGCGATCGGCTCCGAGGTCCGGTACGGACAGTCCAAGCTGATGAACATCTTGTTCACCCAGGAACTCGCGCGGCGGCTGGAGGGCACCGGTGTGACGGCCAATTGCTTTTGCCCGGGCATGGTCTCGAGCGGCCTGGTTCGGGACAGCCGCATCCTTACCACCGCAGCAGGTCTGGCCTCACGCACACCGTTCGTGCGCCGTCCCGATCAGGGAGCCCGGATGGGCATCCGGTTGGTGCTCGATGATGACCTCGCGACGGTCAGCGGACAGTTCTTCACGTCGACCCCGGGCCTCGGTGTGTTGCCCGCCGTCCGGATCCGTGCGAACCAGCAGGCACAAGAAGAGCTGTGGCAGCGGTCGCGTGAGATGGTGAATCTGTAGGACCGCCACCTCGATGCCAAGGGGCTGGTCGCGTGCTGGCGGGAAACACTCCTGGCTCAAAGGTGCTGCAAGGTCGAACGCGCGGATACCGTAACCATCCGCAGCTGCACAGGTTCACATCGTTGGAACAGCCACTTGACGGGATCGGCGCGTACCTGGTGGGCCTGGCCGATGAGGCCGACCGGCGCGGTCATCGGTTCAACCGCGAACTGATCGGCGTGCCCACCGCCGCACTCGAACCGTTAACCAATGTTCATCGCGGACAGCTCTCCTACGAACGATGACTTCTGGATGCCACACTGAGACAACGTGATCCGGCGCTTCTCGCGGCCGATAACCCGTCGAAGCTACGCCCGCATCCCATCTTCCGGCCGGCACGTGGCGAGATCGAGAGTTGGGAGAAGATCCTGCCCTCCTACCCCGCCTGAGGCATCGCCGGCATGCCAAGGAATTCACGTGCAGAAGACACCACCCGGCTCTGCCGCTACACAACCCGCTGCAACACCGGCGTAGGGCACATCACCAAAATTGGCGGTCACAGTGAGCTTCTTGTCGCCGAAGACTGTCCGCTGGACTAGTCGATCTGGAGTGAGCCATTCGAACGTGGACATGGGCTCAGTCCCCGCGATGTCGCTCAGCGTGGAATAGAACGCCTGCAGGGCCGCCAAATCCGGCCCTTCACGGTCGAGTGTGTCCGTATTCAGCGCGTACATCATCGGAGTCACATTGAGCAGCGTGAGAAGGGCCCGACTTCGCTTCTCGGCGGGAAGTTTGTTGAAAGGTAGCTCCCACCTATCAGTACTGATCAATGAGTCGTGAAACACGCTCTCATATAGCGGAATTCGATACTTCGGATTGAACATGGTGTCGTGCAGTACCGGTGGGAGCTGAACTTGCTTGAAGAAGAACTGAGGTCCGTCTTCCCCCCAATACTCTCCCCAGGTTCCTTTGTCTCGCTCGAGAGGCCACAAGGCGGAAATGATGGGTGTGCTGGATCCGTGACTGAACGCGACGGCGCTCGCGGCCCAGGAACCGACCGTTTCGGAACCCAGCACATACTGTTTGCCAATCTCATCGAGCCGTTTCAGGCGGTTCTGCCGGTCCTGGGCCTGTGTCATCGGGTGGCCCGGCGTGTAGTCATCGAATGTCGTACCGGTCGCGTCGACGTCCACAAAGACACTGTTCACACCGTTGGCCGTGCGTGACCGAACTCGCGCTGGCACGAGGTCGGGTATCTGGGCTAAGGCTTGCGAGCTGAGGTAGCAGCCGCGGGCTTGAAAACCGTTGACGGTCTTTCCTTCTGCGGTGTGGACGCAGGCATCGGGGTAGATACCCGCCGACCAGCGCGACCCGGGATTATCGATCTCCCCGGCTGGGTCTTGGGCATTGTCAAAGGACACATATGGCCCTACCAGATACCCGGCGTCCTTCGCGGCCTGGACCGCCGCGGAGTTCGCTGGCGGGTCCCCGTCGTCGTCATATCCGAGCCACATTCGCCGGACCCCCAACGCATGCAGTCGCAGCACTGTTTCAGCTCGACGCCCGCCCGCCCACGTGTATGCGTGAAAAGCGCCGATGAGCTTTTGTACGTCCGGATTCGCCTTAATCTTGTCGGCCAGGGTGACGAACTTGTTCTCCGCTTGGAGCAACGTACGGTAGTTCCGTGCCGCGGCTGTCGGCGATCCATCGGTTATCGCCATAGACACGGAGTAGTTCTGAGTACCCCGGCTCTTGCTGAATGTGTGAGACACCGTGCCCACGAGATTCGAGTCCAGCGTCAGCGTCGAGCCCAGGTCCGTGGGTACTACATAGCTAGCCCCGGTACCCACGTAGGAGTAGCCCAAGATTGGCATGGCCAATTCCTGCATGGAATGGTCGCCCACGACACCCACCTCGGGGCTGGTCCAGATGTGATCATGAACTGGGATGCTCACGCCCTCCCCAAGAGGCAATTGCAGTTCAGTGGCATCGGCACCCGCAATGGGCCATGCCAAGTTCTGCTCGCGGTCACTCGTCACATCGATAACGAGCCCCGCACCGCGGGCAGCCGCGGTAAACGTGAATCCGCTTTCTGGATAGCTCCAGTTCACGGAACCTCGATCGTCTATCTGAACTGCGCCCGGCACACCGATACGTGTCGCGGTCGGGCGTGAAAGCTCCGCCGCTCCGTTCACGCGGAGGTCCCTGAGGTCCAACTGCAAAACGCCTTCCGCGACAGGGAAAGTAACCACCGATCCATCACCGGTAATGGTCGGTTTTCTCGAACGCGGGCCCGGAGAGACACACGCTACGGCCGCAATCAGCACGACAATTGCGACAACAAGTGCGCCATCCCGCGCCGCCGCACCACGTGCGCGTGGATCAGAGATCATCGTTCACCCGTTCGCCACCTAACACGTCGCATACATCGGGTGGCGCGATTCTTGCCAGATCCACCCGCGACCGAATCTCCAGCTTGCGGTATATCTGGCGTAGATGGAACCCCACAGTGTGGGCAGAGATGAAGAGCTCTCGCGCAACCTGGCGATTGGTGAGACCTCCGGCAGCCAGGCGCGCCACTTTCTCCTCTGCAATGGTCAGACTCGCCCAACCCGTGGATGCACGCGTCGTATGACTCCAATGCCGCCGTCGAACACCGAGATCACGCAGCTGATGCCGAACCCGGGCAGCGTCCCAGTCCGCGCCCAGCTCCACATAACCTGCCATCGCAGCACTGAGTTCAGATACCGCGGTCGCGCGATCCACTTCTGCCAGCAACACACCGAGGTCCTCTGTTGCCGAAGCGTGCAACCAGGGGTCTATGTATTGTCCCGCAAGTGATTTGACAGCATTGGCATCACACTCCATCAGGGCCCGGCAATGGTCCGCAACTACCGCCAAAAATGGTTGATCCGGGTTCATATCGCTGAGCGTCCGGGAGGTCCGCACGACATCCCGAGCGAAGGACTCGTGCCCGACACTCCGCGCTAGCCGCACGCACCACACGGCAGACGCAGGGTCTGCGATCATCAGTTCCAGGCTGTCGGCAGCGTCGAGCAGAGCTCTCAGCGCCGTCCCAGGCTCACCACCGGCCGCATTGACCTGAGCACGGATCAGGCAGCGCAGCCCCCACAATGGATGTTGTTGATTGTGCGGGAGACATTCGTCGAGGCGTTGCACGCACTCTGATGCCGACCCTAGCTCGCCACGGCGCAGCGCGGCCCATGCCAACAACGCGTGCAGCCATGGCACGGGCAATTGCATCCGGTAGCGATAACACAAACTCAACGCATCGGAACCGTCCACTTCCGCTCCGGCCATATCACCCCTGGCAAGTCGATACCATCCACGCAGCGACAAATACACCGGGACCAACACTTCAGTCTTGCTGGACTCGATGACCCGGCCAAGGGCCTCGATCGCGCTGACGGCGGCGTCCAATTCCTGCATCCTCAACAGCATCCAGGCCTTCTGCCATAGCGGGTAGGAATCAAAGGAATCCCCAGATTGGCGTTGCCACATGCCAACCGATTCCTCGATAGCACATAACGCATCGGAAACCTTGCCCCGACGCCAGGACGACGTTGCACGTATTGACATCGCCGCCATCGTCATAGAGGCAGGGCACGACGTCGAATCGGAGAGGATCCCCTCCGCGGTTGCCTCGACGGTCTCGATGTGCGAAAAGAAGGAAAGCGCAAGACGCACCAGCTGGGTACGGCGTTCGGCCCGCCCCTCAACAGGACCTCGCGAATTCGATGCCAGCACAAACGCTCCATCCGTCTCGCCGCGCAGCGCCATCGCCGTAATCAGCCCAGCCCGAACCCGGTCAACCATGACGCCAGCTCCCTCCCACGGGTGGCGCATGACTTGCTCAGCGATTTCGGCCGCTCGAGCTAGGCTCCCGGACCGGAGCAATCCAACCACCGCAATGCCCGCCATCCTTAGGTGCACACGACTGCCCTTCGGCGCCTGCTCCATTCCTCGTAGCGCCAAGGCTGCGGCCGACTCCGGCGCAGACGACATCAATCGTTCAGCGATCCGGGCGATAATCCCAACCGCCTCCGCATCGTTCGCGTGTCCGTGTAACAAATGGACAGCGGACCTCTCTGTATGCCCACCGTTTCGCTCGACCAGCATGGCCGCCGCCTGACGATGCAGTAGCGGGACCAAAGGAGCCGGCACGCTTCCTAGCACCGCGCGCCGGATCAGATCATGCGGAAAGGCGAAGTTCACCGCTTGAGCGACGAGCGAACCTGCGGCCACGGCCTCCGACAGCGGTGCCACCAACTCCGCGGGAGAACATCGGAGCATCTCCGACAAGTCCTCCGGGCAGAAAACCCGGCCCAGAACGGCAGCCACCTGCAACGCCTCCCGACTTACTCCCCGCAGCCTGGAAAGGCGATCTGACACCAGAGATGCCAAACATGCTGGTGCCATGATGGTTTCACCCGCAAAGGGGTCAGGCTTCTCGGGTATCAGCTGCGCAACACCATGATTGACCTCGATCGCGCCGTCCTCTTTCAAGCCCTGAATCAGTTGCACCGTGACCTGCGGAGTGGCATCAAAACACTCGCACAACCTGACAAGATCCTGACTGGGCTCCGCCCCGAGCAGATCACCGATGACTTCGGCAATCGCCGACTCGGATAGCGCACCCAGTGGCTGGAGCCACTCGGCCCGCCCATCTCGGCTCATGGCTTTGAAGAAGTACCCGCCTAGATCATCCAAACCGCCTGGCCTCAGCGCAAATTCCCACACCAACGGGACACCGGCAAACCTATCAACCAAACCTAGTAGCGCTTCCACGCTCGGGGTGTCGACCCATTGGAGATCATCGACGGCCACCAAAACCGGTCCCCGCCTCAGTAGATCCTTGATTTGAGACTCGAGCTGACAGGCTCGCGTCATCGACGACGTCATAACCCGGGGCCGTTCCGGGAGCCCATCGACCACGGCGAAACCGCGGCGGTCGGCTAGCACCATTGACTCGAGCAGTAGCCGACTCTTGCCGCTGCCGACCGGCGACTCCAAGAGAAGTATTTTGCAGCGCCGTGTCTTTGCCGCAGCATCGAGTATGTCGACGATGCGCCTTACGTGATCATTGCGACCGCGCAGCGGCCGTAACGACTGTGAACTCCATCTAACCGTCTCCATCGCAACCTCTTGTCATGATCAACGTGAAGCAAGTAGAACAAGGCTGCAATCCGCCCTACCCTACAGAAAGAGGCCATGATCAACCGTAATCGCAAAATCGGGGGCCTGGCTTACAGCAAGTTAAGAAGGTCACCAGACCGCGCAATTCAACCCAGCTGTGCACCTTGTCAACTCATCGAACAAGGGCTCGTGCCCTTCGTTACCTACTACTCACTGTTACGACGAAACTGGACACCACATCGGCCCACAATTCGGCCAACTCTTGCACCTCCCTCACCTCAAACAGCAACGCGGGGAATCCGAAATCACCAATCATTCGACCGTTGATCACAACCACGGTGATGTCCAAGGCCGCGGCAGCGGGTAGCGCTGGGTCCGGCATGGATTCATACAGTCCCTCGACAATTGGCTTCCACGCGCCGGCATCCTTTGTGTCGGTCTGTATTTGACCGAGATAGTTAAAGCAGATCCGGCCCGGCATTTCATCGGGCAACTCCTGTGCGGTGTCTCGGTTCATATACCGAAGTAGCCCATACCCAACACCGCCGTCCGGGACCCTTTGCACCCGCTGGGCGACGGCCGATACCACGGCGGCGAGGTCGGCACCATCCACTGAAATGTCCTCTAAACCGCTGTCGGATAAGGTAACCCGCAACGGATATATCGAGTTGAACCAGCCGACAGTCCGCGATAAGTCGGCCCCGGCGAGTTCCTCTCGGCCATGGCCTATCAGCCGCAGAAGTACCGAGGGCAGTACCACACCTCTGCGGCCCTGCCATCGCGCCACAGCGACCGCCAATGCGGCTATCAAAATCTCGCCAATTTGAGTCTTCGACACCATCGGCACATAGCCAAGAACTGCCGAAGTCGTATCGACATCAATGAAGCTTTGCACCCGCTGGATTTTCGAGGTGGTGTCGGCCGTCGGATCGAGCGCCCGAACCCCCGGCAGCGGGTCCGGTCCCTCAATCATCGACTTCCACATCGCAAGTTCCGCCACTCGAGACGCGGAGTTCGCCTCAGCATGCAAGGCGTGCAACCAGGTTCGCATCGAGGTACTGCCGGGCGCCGGGGCCGCCGGTCGTCCCGCCTCGACATCCACCCATGCCGCCGCCAGGTCCTCCATCACGATCCGTGATGACACTCCATCGAAAATCAGATGGTGCGCCACCAGCAACAGACTGCCCGCGCAATCAGATCCGAAGTCAAGCCACACCGCTCGAATAACCTCGCCCGTAAAAGGATTCAACTCGCTTACAGCCGCTTCCCATGCGTCCTTCGGGATGCCTTGATCACTCTCGACGTGGACCCGGCTCAGCAATGCGTCAACATCTATCGAGTCTGCCGCCTCGGCAATCATGCGCCATTCCTGATGAGACCCAACCTCTATGCGGCACAACCGCGCCCGCAGCATATCGTGCCGCTCGATGACCGCCGCGAGCACTGACACGAGCGAGCGCCGATCGATACCTTTGGGCAATCTGATGAGCGTGGATAGATGGAAACGGCTACAGCCGTTGCCGCCCAACTCCATTAACCATCCGGCCGCGGGCGACAACTCCATCTCACCCACACCCCCGCCAGAGACTTCTTGCAGAGCCGGGACTGTTGCTTCACTCGTGATGAACTGAACCAATCGCTTTACTGTGCGTTTCTCGATCACGTCGCGAGAAGTGAACACCATGGAGAGCTTGCGTGCCCGCGCCACGATCTGAGTCGAGAGAATGCTGTCTCCGCCAAGTGCGAAGAAGTCATCGTCGATACCGACCCGATCCACTCCGAGCACTTCGGCAAATACACCGCCCAGAACCCGCTCGGCTTCGGATGTGGGAGCACGATATGTCTTCTGCACCATCGACGGAGCGGGCAGTCCGGCTCTGTCCAGCTTTCCAGACGCGGTCAACGGCCACTCATCGAGCACCACAATCACCGACGGCGCCATGTACTCGGGCAGCCGCGCCCGGGCGAACTCGCGAACCGCGTCAGCTAAGACGCCAGCCATCGGCTTGTTCGACGACGGTGTGACAGAGCGACCGGACGCGCCGGGGACGTAGGCGTCGACGATGCATCGTGCACTCAGCGCAGACTTCTGCACGAAAACGGCCTCCATGCATCCCCGTCGCGCAGACCACGTGACCGCGCAGGAGTAGCCGCTGTCGGCCGCCACGGTATGGAGATCGTCCGGCAGCATCCCTTCAGCACGTCCGTACGCGAGGCCGTCCTTGCGATCTGGCAGTCCCGCTACCCCTTTCGCGTTCTTCGCGAGCTCCTCGACCGCGCGGACCTCGGTCAACAGCCCCCGATGCGGAATGCCTGCCACTCGGACGCATTCCATACTTCGCCCGAGGAGTAGCGCTCGGATGGTATCCACGTCGACATACTCGACGTTCGTCGCCTTCCTCACGGACACAGTAGGTTTAGGTAACTTATGCAGGACCACGTCGTATCTGTAACGCGTCAGTTCGTTGATCGAGCTGCCCCGTTTGAGTTGGATGTCGTGCTCGATAACGCCGGGGAACTCATGGGCAATGTCGGAGAAGAAGTGCGGTTCCACCAACAGTTCGCGCTGGTTCGACAATCGCCTCCGCACGCGCCGACGTACATCGCCGAAATCACCATCATTTCCCCGCGTCAGTTCCACTCCGGTCTCGAGCTCCTCTAGGTATCTCAGACTTCGCACGTCACCGAGGAATAGCGCACCTCCTGGCGCGAGGAGCCGAAGAGCCTCATCGATGACACGCCGGAGGTAACACGCACTGGGGAAATACTGCACTACTGAATTGAGTATGACCGTGTCAAAGGATCCGGTGGCGTAGTCACCCAATTCGTCTGCCGCACCGACAATGAGATGGACATGTCTCGCCCAACCCTCGTTCACATCGCGCAGCCACTCCTCAAGGCGGGCAACGGTTACGGGAGAGAGATCCGAGCCACAGTAGACCTCACACAGGGGGGCAATCTTCGACAAAATCAGTCCCGAGCCAACGCCGATCTCCAGTACTCGCCGCGGGCTGAGCTCGCGAATGCGGTCCACCGTTAGGTCGCGCCATTCACGCATCTGATCCAACGGGATCGGAGCTCCCGTGTAGCTGCTGGTCCAGCCCGTGAAATCGTCGTCGGCCGCTGAGCCGAATCGTGGCGACTGATGTTGTGTCCCATTGCCATACAACTCGTCGTAGACGTCACGCCAACGATGCACCGTATCGCGCTCATGCGTCGCGCCGAAGTCGCCTGATGCCGAGACGTATCCCACCAGCCTGGAATCTTTCGCCGGGCCCTCCGCATGCGCTATCACTACGGCACGGTCGACAGCAGGATGATCAGTCAGTACGGCTTCTATCTCACCCGGCTCAATGCGTACACCGTGGACTTTCATCTGAAAATCCTTGCGGCCCAGATATTCCAGGTACCCCGATGCATTCCACCGCACTACATCACCAGTACGGTACATGCGTTCCCCTGCCGCGGTCGGGCAGGCTACAAAGCGCTGTGCGGTCAGTCCCGGGCGGTTGACGTAACCACGAGCCAGTTGGATTCCGGCGATATACAGTTCACCCGCCACTCCCGGTGGCACCGGCCGCAGCCATCCATCCAGAACGAAGAGCCGGGTACCCGCAACCGGCACGCCGATCGGTACCGTGTCCGTATCCGTCTCTGAAACTTGGTGCGAAGTAACATCAATGGCTGTTTCCGTGGGCCCGTATAGGTTGTGTATCTCGACACCAGCTGCACGTACACGGACGGCCAGATCGGCAGGCAGTACTTCACCCGACGAGATGATCATCCTCAAGCCCCGGCATGCCGATAGATCGGCTTCGGCCGCGAACACCTCCAACACCGAAGGAACGAAGTGGGCAATCGTAATCTGCTCGGTGCGTATGAGAGTCTCCAGATAAGCATGATCGGTATGCCTGTCTGGAGAGGCGATGACCAATCGCGCTCCACATAGAATGGGCCACAACATCTCCCACATCGAGACATCAAAAGTAGCAGGAGTCTTGTGCAGCACCACATCGCTGGAACCCATGTGGTATCGCGCTTGCATCCATCCCAGATGGGCGGTAATGGCCGCGTGATCGACCATCACCCCCTTGGGCCGTCCGGTTGAACCAGAAGTGAAGATTATGTAGGCAATGTGGGCTGGCTGAAGTAGACACGTACGGTCGGCGTCACTGACTGGACTCCCAGAGAACCCCGACAAGTCAATCTTGTCGATCGCGATGACGGGGACAGACGCCGGCAGCCCTTGGATATGCGGGTCACCACTCCTCGTAAGAACAAGACGCGGTGTGGTCACCTCTGCGATATGTGCGTTGCGGTGTTCCGGCGACGCCGGATCGATAGGCAGGTAGGCGCCGCCCGCGACAATCACCGCGTACATACTCACCAACATGTCCACCGACCGCACCATCGCGACCCCTACGACGGTCTCGGGCCCGACACCCAGTTCAATCAACTGTCGCGCCAGCCGATTGACCCCGCGTGCGAATTCTCGGTACGTCCACGAAATGCCGTCACTGCGGACAGCCACTTCGCCTCCGTGATTCGCCATCCGCTCTGCGAAGATCTGCGCGAGTGAGATCTTCTCGGGAACAACGGGCGGCTCTGCGAGCTCATTACCATCACCCCACGCAAGTACCTGGCGCCGTTCCTCATCATCGAGCGTGTTGATCTTGCCCAGTGGGGTATCCCCCGACGCACTCAAGAACTCGTGAAGGTATCTCATACATCGATCGAGCCGTTGCCGGATATCCGCCGCGGTGAAGAAGGCGCCATTCCCCATCAGGTTGATGCGGATGAGACCCTCAGGCCCAGATCGGTAGACGTCGACATGCAGGTACTCGGTATTTCCTGAGGTGAGAATCTCGTACTTGCCCACGGCCGCACCCAGCCGCATCATGTTGTCGGCCAAAAGAATATTGACAGTTGGCCCGAACGCATTCCGCCCCTGTCCCACCGCACCGGCGTCACGTCTTATGTCCTCGAACCGGTACCGCGCATGCCGCAGGCCGGTAGACACCTCGGTGATGGCGGCTCCAATCAGGCCGTCTCGCGTCACCGGGTATCCGCACGGGAGCCCGATCGGTATCGCGTTAGAGATCATTCCGCCGGAAAGTTTCAGCGCCGTGGACCGCCGACCTGCAACGGCAAGCGCCACCATGCCCGTCTCCTGGCCCGCCAGCACTGATTCGAATCCGCAGAGCGCTGCTGTCAGAACCCTGGCGACGCTTGTGCCCGCCGCCCCGGCAACAGCATCCAGCCGCGCGCTTAAGTCCCCGCTAATCCCATCCTGTGCGCGGTGCTCCGATATCCCGCGAGCTCCGGCTTCGCGATTATGTACAGCGACTTCCAGCTCGGCTGTCCGCTCGGCCCAGTAGCGCCGGTCCAGCTCGAAAGCTTCAGAATTCGTGTATTCCTGTTCCAGCGCGATGAGTTCTGACACCGAGAGACCGCGATAGGGAGCTGGCTCGTTCCCTTGAATCCTCGCCGAGTAGTAGTCGGCGATCCGGGCAGTGATTCCGAGACCGCCATAGCCGTCCACCACGGCATGGTGCGACCGCACGTACCAGAAGTAGTGGTCCGGTCCCACCTTGATCAGCGCCCACAGCGTGAGCGGACTACACATCATGCGGAGCGGCCCGGTGTAGTCGCCACGCATCCACGAATACGCAGCAGCGACCGGGTCCGCCTCGTCGCTAAGGTCCACCCACAGTAAGTCTCTGCCTAGGCTCGGAGATAACCATTGGTACGGACGGCCATCGCGTTCAGAGAATCTGATCACGCCGGCACCGGACGCCGCGAGCTCGTAATTGCACGCTTGCGCTAGCAGTGGAAAGTCCACAGAGCCCGTGAGTTCTACGCAGTGCGCCACATTGCCTGCGGCCCCATCGGCAGGATCCACCGCCATCCACTGCTCGGATTGTGCGCGGGTGAGCTCCAGTCTCTGGAGATGCTGCGCATCCATCAGTGTTGCTCCTTGGCGAAGGCCCGGAACTGTTCCCCCAAGAAGGTCAGAACGTCCGGCACCGCAACAGTTGATCCAGGGCAGCGGCGGGCTAGCGTGGCGATCTCGTCTGCTTCACGGGCCATGCACTCCATCGCAATTTCGGGACGCGGAATGTACCGCGGCTCTCTTTCCAGCTCGAACGAAGGCCCTGCGGTCCTTCCCGCCAGCCCGGACGGCAGGGTGACGATCAGCTCGCCCAATGGGCGCAGCACGGTAACCATGATGTCTAAAGCCCAATTCATCAAGGGAGATCGCCGCAAGTTGCCCGCAGGACAGTAGCCAAAATGCTGCACCATAAGCTGCGCGGCCAACTGATAGGAACGGTTGAACGCCGTCATGGCGTCCCGTGCAGGTGCATTGGTGACATGGCACCTTGCGGCGTCAGCAGTATGCAGCGTTGGGTTGCGCAGAACCGGATACGCCGGGTCCCAGGGAATACGCTCTCCTCGTGAGGTATTCACGCGTTCGTCGACCAAGGATCCAGAAATCCTCAGGAAGGTCTCGAAGTGCGATTCTTCGTCTGTATTCGGCAACGCGATCTTTCCGCCCTCTCCGTGTTCGGTAACGAAATCGATCGCAAAAATCGCACTAGCGACATCGTCTACTTCCAACTGGTAATCAGGGTGGATAGCATTGACGGACTCGCGCATGAACAGGTGATGCCCTCCCCCGCCTTGATACTTCTTGGCCACCAACGCATCCGGGACTCGCTGAATCCCGGCTCGAATCGCGGCGTAGAGCTCACTCAAGGAGCCATATCGATACGGCCTTTGCGATGTGGGTCGATCATCCACCAGGCCGGGCACCAGCTCGTGAGGTCGTTCGAGTTCCACGAACCGCTCTACGGCAGCAAGTCCAAATGGTTCAAGGGAGAATTCGAGTGGAGTCCAGAGTCTGCCGTTGAGCCGCCCGAAGTCCAACCGCGGTACCTGAAACGGTAGCCCCAATGCCATTCGGATGTTGTTTATGGCGAGGAAGTGAATCATCTCCTCTCTTGCCACATTCATGAGGAGTCCTCGGTATCCATTGTCCAGTGTCTCCGGCCCGGAGCCACACGCCAGAGAGGACTGCCGCTCTGTCCAAATCCCATTTTTTACATAGCATTTCGCAGCGTCGTGAGTCGGGATCGAGTAGGCCGCGTAGAGGTACTGGATCATCACTGCCAGTTCGATCGACAGCGCCTGATCCAGGGCGACATGCAGCTCGCTACGTGTAGTGATCGCCTCGAGCGGCGGGCGGTGCCGAGTAGGCATGGGCGGGACCTGTCGCCGTGCTTCACATGCGAGGAAATACCTGTGCAACAAACGGAGTTGGGGCGCACTTATGTCGCGAGTCGACGGCATGAAGTACGTTCTGTCGCGGTGCACCGGATCGCTGACATGCCAGATCAGCCGTGCGTACGGCTCCACCTTGAACTCATCGGCAAGGCTCAATACGTCCGTCCGCATGAACGAGTACAACAGCTCGTAATAGGCGAACACCTCTTGGTACAGGAGGTCAAAACTGATGGCGCTATCGTGCAATTCGTCGAGGTACCACCGATCCGGGAGTACCCGTAATGAAATACTTCCCGCGGCGGGCCAATACCGCAGTTGGTCATCGTTATCGTATGCACCGCAAGCACTCTCCGCCTCAGGCGATGGCGATCCTTCGGGCTGCAGCAGCACCCGGGTGGTGCCGGCGCGCATGCCTTTCACCGTGATAACCCCGTGCCCGCGGGCATCTGTGCTCATGATGGCATCCGTCGCGTACTCGGCCGTGTCTGCCCCACGTAGGGCCACGATCATCACGTCTTCAGGAAGTGCTCCCGGCGCTTGCGCGACCGTATCCAGTGGCAATGCTCGTGGGTTGAAGAATTGGCGGATGCGTATCCCCCGGACGGCAGCAGGCTCCCCCCTGAAATACGAACGCACAGAGACGTCGACGGCGAAGTCCTCACCAGTTCGTGAGTTCGGATGTTCGAGGAACAAGCTCGCCTCATCAGACTGCACCACCGTTTCAGTCTCTTCCAGCAGGACCCGGCCTGATGCGATGAGGCGCAAAGCAGCGGCCGGATTCCCCTGGCGCTTATCAAGCCTCGGTACTGTGAGAATGCCAGAAGTCAGGTGATAGCTGTTGTCGAGATACGCGCTTCGTGGCACCACGGCGATGACTTCACCTGTGGTCGTCTGTAGTTCCAAATCCCCCATATCGGTCATTTGGTCCACGCAGCCGGCGGGCGTGTGACCGTCTTGCACCCCTCGCCGTACAGCGGGAATCGCGGTAACCAAGTTCATCGCTACCTCTGAGTCCGCCACCTGCACGCTCGCCATATGTGGCAAAGCATCTTCGCCGACAGTATTTTTCGATCGTGGAGTGAGCAATCGGCCAGCAGGGTAGGTGCGCAATTCCGTCGTCCGCCAGGGACCTATTGTTCCGCGCAGCCCCCACCGATCGGGGGAGTCGGCGGCGACCGGGGCCGCCATTCCCGTCAACGCGAACTGGACCACGAGTCCATCTGCCGCATCAGAATCGATCAGGTCACGCAGCGCCGCAAGGCCCGGCGAGGCCCCAGCGCCTTGCAGCCATTGCAGACCGTCGTCTCGGCCTATCGCGAACTGGAACAACGTCGAGCGTCGGAACCACTGCGCGAGTGGATGATCTCCGACTTCATTGACATGATGGGAGTTTTGCCAGCGCGGAGGGCAGTACCCATTGACATCACCGGTCAACAGGTAACCAACATCATGGGAGCGGCCCATGCGCCCAAGGGCCAACTGGCCAATCATCAGTGTTGTGGTCCAGTTTGACGAAGGGTCTACATCAAAAACCCTTGCGCGATTGGCAGTGCTCGCCGTGTACTCACAGTAGTGCCCCCAGAAGTCCACGGCTCGTCCGACGAGCAAGTCATCCGTATCGACCACTCCCGCCACTGACTCGCAAGAGACCACCTTTGCGTCGATCCAAAAGTGCCCATTCCCACCGAAATTCCATCCCTTCACGGTGTGGAAAGGACCACCGGCCGTCAACGCGCCCGACTGATCGAAACGACTCCCAGCGGCTTCCAGCAATTCATCGTATTCTCGAGCTGGCCGGTCAAGCGGAAAAGGACCGTCAACGGTGAGCGGTCGGTTGGTAGCGAGGTCCAGCAGCCCGCTACGCGGCCCGGTCGGCAGGCGCGTTACTGCGACACCTGCGAAATGTACTCTCGGCACGTTCAGCACGCTCATTCTCAGTACGGTCCGTTCCGGATCTCAGGCCGCATCCCAGGCAGCCGCAATCAGAGTGGGTATCAAGTCATGAGTGATGCGCACACCGGGTAGCGCAGCGGTGTAGTCGCGGAGAAACTCCGAAACGGTTTGCGGCGTAATGACTGATCTCATTTCCAGCCACCGCGGTTGAAGCATCATACGCAGGGCAGAGGCCGCCAGTTCTGCGCTGGCGGATGCCTCGTAGATGATGCGAGCATTGTCGAAGGCATAGGCGTATCCGGCGCCGGTGTCCGCCTCGCCATCGGGACGTGTGACATCGACAATCAACAATCGTCCACCGGGCGCGACGAGTTCGCGCAATCGCGGTAGCACCGTAGCCGCCGACCCCATGTGGAACACCGTGTTCACCGACATCACTAGATCGAACAGGCCATCAACATCTGGGGACAGCTCGAGTGCGCTGCGGCATTCGTACCGGATCGGCACCCGGCTCTCTTTGACGGCCGCCAAATCGAGCATGCGCTGGGCGACATCCACACCCACCACATCGTCGTAATGTTCAGCCAGCATGACGCAGTTATTGCCGGTACCGCAACCAACGTCGAGCGCGCGGCTGCCTACGGGCAGATGCTCGACAAGCCATGCACGAATCGGACTGGTACGTGCGTCCCTTACTGCCGTGAAACTCTCGTACATCTCGGCGAGATCATCGAAGTATGGCGTTTCGTCGGGCATCAAGTCCTTGGGATTACCAGCGGTCATACCGCGAAGGTACGTCCGGCTTCATCCGATGGCACTGAGCTGAGCCCCATCGCGATAGAAACTATGCGTATGCGTGGTGTGTATCGCTCTATACGCAGGATGAGCGCCTGGGCAACCGTGGGAATACTGGCAGTACCGCAGGAATCCCCTTACTACACAACAGGTTCAATGGGTGAAATGGGCTATGGAAACTGGCTATGATTGTGACGTTCTCGTCGTGGGGGCGGGTCCGAGTGGGCTATGCACCGCCTTGCTGCTCGCGCAGCACGGAGTGCGCGTGCGGGTCATTGATCGAAAGCCCGGGCCCGTGCAGCAATCTCGTGCGACCATTGTGCACGCCCGGACACTTGAGTACTTCGACCGTCTCGGAGTCGCCGAACACGCCGTTACCTGTGGCCTGCCGATAACTCATGTAGCCATTCACGAGAACGGCCGGCATGTGGGCGAGTTGCCGCTGGCCGGTAGAGGAACAGCGGCTCGGACCAGGTTTCCCTATGCACTCGCCCTAGAACAGTTCGCGACCGAGAGGCTTCTCGTCGCCGCGCTCGCTAGGCATGGCACAGACGTTGAATGGTGCTGTGCCGTAGAAGATATCGCCGAGATGGCTAACGGCGTGCATGTGGGCATTCAGGGCCCCACGGGTGTCGGCAGTATTTCTGCTCGCTGGCTCGTTGGCGCAGACGGGGCCAGCAGCACAATCCGGCGTCTTACCGGTCAGGAATTTCACGGCGAAACATACACACAGAAGGGGCTTCTCGCCGATGTCGACATGGAGGTTGACCTTGGTATCAAGAAGATGCGCCTGAACCTCACGCGTGGCGGATTCGTGGGGGTGCTTCCACTCGCGAGTGGGCACTACCGGCTTTTCGGTGTGGTACCGCCAGACTTTCACCGCGGGCCAGAAGCGGAGATCCTGTCACACGATGCCTATGCGCGACTCGACGACAGCGACCTGCGACACTGGTTCGAGTCCTACTTCTCGGTCGAAGCGAAGTTGCAGACTATCGTGTGGGCGGCCATGTTTCGATTTCACAGTCGCATCAGCAAGCGTTTCCGTGTCGACCACTCCTTTCTCGTTGGCGACGCCGCCCACATTCACAACCCTGCTGGAGGGCAAGGGCTCAATCTCGCAGTCGGCGACGCGGTGAACCTCGGATGGAAGCTCGCACAGGTTGTCAAGGGCGAGGCGCCGGCGTCGCTGCTGGAAACCTATGAAACCGAACGTCGTCCGATCGCCGCCGCCGTGTTGGCTCGCACTGATATCGGATTCAAGCTAGAGACATCAACCAGCCCCATGGCGTTGTGGATGCGAACGCACGTGGCAACTCGTGCAATCGGCCTTGCCTGCCGCCTGCCGCCGGTACGCAAGTTGTTCTTTGACATGTTCTCTCAGTTATGGATCAATTACCGGACTAGTACTGCCATCGATCGCTCGGACTCCCCCGGCCGTGGCCCTCACCCCGGCGATCGGGCACCCTATGCGACTCTCATCAGTCCCCGCGGCTCGGCCCGCAGCGTCATGGCGCTTACGCATCCACCGAACTATCACGCTCTCTTGATCGGAGCCATCGATCCATGCCAAGCTGCCCACCTGAGGAACCTCTTGACGGCTCGATACACCGCCGAAGTCGCGACGCATGTACTTACCGAAAACGAAACCGAGGTCTGCCGCGCATATCGGGTTACCAAGAACCCCAAGCTGGTCCTGGTGCGTCCAGACGGACATATCGCCGCCATCGTCCATCCATTCAACTGGGACACGCTCACGTATGTGCTACGGCATCTCGACGAGGCGCTGCTCCGCGTCGATCAAGACCGCGGCGAACACTAGTAACGGCAGAGCATTAGCGACGACGGGCCATGAAAGACCATGTCGCCTGGGTACTCCACCGTGTCGACGGCAAACTCGCCGAGTACGTCAAGCAACAGACCGAGGCCGATCTCAATCTCGGCGCGAGCAAGTGCTGCACCGAGGCAATAGTGAATTCCGTGCCCAAACCCAACACCGCACCCCGCGCCGCGATCGAGGCGCAGGGCATCCGGATCAGGAAAACGTGCGGGATCGCGATTGGCCGCACCCAGTACCGCCACCACCCGAGTGCCGCGGGGAATGTCGTTCCCTGCCAAGGACACGTCGCGGTACGCCCAACGAGTCACCGACTGCACCGGTCCATCGAATCGAACCAGCTCCTCGACCGCTGAGGTCGGAACACCCTCCGAAGCCCGCAGCAGGCTCAGCGCCTCCCGATCTTCGCCGAGAGCCAGGACCGCCTTGCCGAGTAGATTCGTCGTCGTTTCGTGTCCTGCCGACATGAGATGTACACAGCTAGAGGAGATTTCATCGGCAGAAAGCGCGCCATCCGACGCCATCAACGACACCAGGTCGTCTTTGGGGGCTCTCCGCCGCTGTCTCGCCTGCGAGGCAAAGTACTCAGTAAGTTCCGCCGCCGCGGTGTCAGCGAGCCAGAACACTTCAGCGCCACTCGCGAACCTCCGACTACTGCTTACAGCCTGAATAGCTATTACTCTGTCTCGTAACCACTTCCAGTCCGATGTTGGCACACCTAACAACTCTGAGATCACCAAAATCGGCAACGGTGCCGAAAAAGCCTCTACCAGATCGAATTCCGATTCATCGGCGCAGCGTGAAAGCAGCGCGACAGCAATCTCAGTAATTCGTTGCCGTAACCCCGCAACTACCGCAGGAGAGAATCGCCCAGCGAGTACAGACCTTAGTTCGGTGTGCCGGGGCGGGTCGAGAAACACCAGCCAGCTCTCCACCATATTCCGCAGGGCGACACACTCCGCCGGGACCAGGCCGGCGGCCCCGGAATGACCCGCCGTGGCCGCGCGGCGCCCAAAACTCCTACTAGAGAGAGCCTTCGCCACCTCGTCGTAGCCGAGTAAATAGTGCGTCCCGTCTGCGCCGCGATGGATCGTTGCCACATCACGGTAGCGCCGGTACACCGGATAGGGGTTCGCGACTTCGGCGGCCGACCAGCCGGTTAAGGCAAATGGCGGCAGCGTGTCACGGTTCACGATTCCGGTCACCTCGAGTAGACGCCTCGTACTCGTTCGACAAGCTCCTCCGGATTCACCGGAGGCCGCTCGCCGCGCCAGGCGACGTGACCGTCTGGTCGGACTAGAACGAACCGCTGCGCATAAAGTTCGGCAATATCCCGCTGCCTCTCAGCGACCACCGTCAACGGGACACGCTTATCTGCGAAAGCCCTTTCCAGCCGCCGAATTCGACCAGATGGCGCAAAACACAGCAATACGAATCCCTTGCCAAACAGATCCAGCGTCGAGGCTCCCGTCGCCAGCCAGGCGTGTGGAGCGCGTGATCCGGGTCGCGTGCTGGGCCGCATGTCGTCTACGCCGGAAGATGAATGCACCGCAGGGCACACCTCCGAGTCTGGAATCACCAACGGAGAGTTCTCATATCTGAAACCAAGATGGATATCGGGGGCGTCAAATTCCCTGGCCAGCCCACTGTCAGCGAGTGCGTCCCGGGCACGCGCACGCAACCACTCACCGTGTGCGGAGTCATCCCCGAGCCCGTCCGGAACCGTGCGTTTCATTGCCCGGACAAGATTGTGGTTGGCCTCCTCCACTCCCCTGAGCGCGACCGGCCTACGCTCAACGGCGTAGCTATCGAGTAGGTGGGGCCCGGCCCATCCATCCAATGTGGCGGCTATTTTCCAACCAAGGTCGGCGGCGCCACAGATTCCGGTGTTCATGCCGAAACCACCAGACGGCGAGAGTGTGTGTGCAGCATCACCGACCAAGAACACTCTGCCGTGACGGAATCTCTCGGCCACGCGATGCACCAAATGCCACTCGTTGTCCGACAACACCTCGACCGGAGTGCTAAACGCAATTGCTCTCCTTACCAACGCGTCAGCGTCGTCCATCGCCTCCCGGTCACCCTGGAGCCCAACGGTCAACCGATAGAGCTCCCGACCGTCAAGCGCTCTCACAGGGAATCTCAGTGCGGAGGACATCATCAGGTAGTAGAAACCCGCAGCAGACTCCCCCAGCTGCATGCCTAGCTTGGGCGCACGGAACAGAATGTTGCGAAAAGTCTGTGTGCGGTGCAACGGCGGCGCCGAGATACCACACGCATGCCTGACGTATGAAGAAGTGCCGTCACACGCGACCATGTATCGCGCATGGATTGTCGATTGCACACCCGTCACGAGGTCAGTGACCCGGCCGAATACACCTTCGTCGTCCTGATCAAAGCTATCGAGCCGAGTACGTGTCAATATAGGACCCGCGGGAGCGATGCCGAGGTCGGCGTAAAGCAATGGCGCCAGCCAATGCTGCGGACAGATCGCATCCGGTTCTGGCGTGTGTTGGTAGTCCGGTCGCGTGTCCATGGTGAATCTACGAACCCGGAACAACTCATGGCCGCCGATCTTGGTGACCCACGCGCAATCCAGTGAATGGTCGCCGGGCCAACCGGACTTGCGGATCTTCTCCGCGACCCCCCAGCGGCGGAACAACTCCATCGACCGCGGACCAATGCCACTCACTCTCGGATGAGTGACCGTACCGTCGCCAGACTCAACGATCACGAAGTCCACACCGCGCGAGCGTAATTCCATCCCCATGGCCAGTCCTGTAGGCCCACCACCGACGATCAACACATCGACAGAACGTTCCGCATCCGCAGTCACGCCGCACCCCCCTCGCGGCCGCCGCCACGAGCCACGGCTCCCACGCCGATCGACTGCAGGTAGGCGTCTATCTGGTTCACGGCTTCCAAGCCCGACTCCACCGCACCCTCGATCCAGGCCGGGACAGACGAGCAGTGCTCACCGGCGAAGAACAACGCACCCTGGGACGCTGCCGCCAGCACGCGCTCCTCCTCCGCCGTATCTGAATCCTTGCCCCACCTGACCGAAGCCGCGCCCATGCTGAGCGGATCCTCACCCCATGCCCGCATTACCCTGCCGCACACCATGCTTGGTTGACTGAGCTCTGGATGGATCTTGCAGAGTTCCGCACGGACCATTGCCAAGCGTTGCTCCCTCGGAATTTGCGCCAGCAAGTCTGCGTCCGGGCCAATGGTGTAGCTGGCCAGTAATGTCGCACCCAGACGAGGATCGCTCTCGACAGGTGGGTAGTAGGTCTGGCGTACCAGGCCGCCGGTAAACGAACCGCCGCCGCTAATCCCGTCGCGCTCCCAGAAGGCCTCACGGCAATGCAGAGCGATCTTGGTCGCTGCCCAGTAACGCATATCTCTGATCACCGCCATCTTGTCTGCGGTCATGCCGGACAACCGAATTCTGCGTAGAACCGAGAAGGGCACCGTGCACAGGACGCAGTGACGTCTGATCAACTCGGTCGCCGTGCCGCGATGTGTCTCTACAAGCACTCCATCGCGCACCACATGCAGGCCGGTGACCCGGCTCCCCCGGTGGATGGGACCGCGTAACTGCGCCGACAAGCGGAGGGCGATCTGATCGATTCCACCTTCCAGGCGGAACAATGCCGATGATGTTTCGGTGACGACGTCGGCGAAGAAAAGCTGGAGCCTGGTTCCACATGCGAAGTTCGGATGGTTGGCGAAGAATCGGTTGAGATCAACACGTTCTACGCCACCTCGTGTGACGATGAACGGCGCCAGATCGATGCGGCGCAGTAGATCGAGCAGCTCGACATTGAGATCCGAGCCAAGACCACGGCGGAACCTATCAGGCGCAATGGCGTTGACACTTGCGGCCAGCCAAGACGCGCACAACACCGCATCATCTGGATAACGCTGTCTTAGAGAGCTTTCCGCAAGAAATTTAGCTACCAGTATTGGTGATGCGTCTCGCACTCGTGCGTGACCATCGGGCGTCGCGAGGTACGTGGAATCATCGGAGAACAGGGTCCGGAATTGCCGTACCCGATCGGACAGCCCAAGCTGATCGACCAATTTCATTGTTCGGCAGTGCCGGGCCGGGATCCGCATCGCACCAAGTTCGGCGATTGGCCCCTTTCGATCCGACGAGAAACTATGCGTGTGTAAGCGCCCGCCCACAGTCGGACGCGCCTCGAGAAGCTCGACATGATGGCCACGCTGTTCCAGCTCATACGCCGCGACAAGTCCGGCGACACCAGCGCCAATAACAGTGACACCCTGTGACCGGACGATTCCCTTCTTCCCATGTGTTTCACTCGGCGCCAATGTCATCCGCGCATACTCCTCGGGGTTTGGTTTCTTATCCACTTCCCATCCTCTGTCCAGGCCGGCAGTCTCCACATCACTCATCTGCCCAAACATCCGAGTGGTAGTCGACCGCAATGTGAGCGGTGTCTGGACCTTGAACCCACACGTATGGAGTGAATCGCTCTCTCACAGCGAGCAGGTGCGTCGGCTCATGTTGTTCAGTACATCTGAGCGAGATACTCATGGTGAGTGGGTAATGAATCCCGCAGACGTGATGCCTGTTGTGCAAGCAGGTCAAACTCGCGCTGTGCGCGCGTCGCATCGAGATGCCGCATGGCCGTCGACGCCCGCCCCGGAATTCCACCAAGCCCGAGGAACATGCATACGTACGAGTAGGGCTCGAATCCGTGATAATGAGGGTAGACAGATCCAGCGTCAGGCAGCTTGCTCCGCCATTGCTCGATCCGCTCCGAGAGAGCAGCGGGAAGCTCGACGCACTTCGTGTCGCGCCAGTACTGGGTGTCCGTACGCGCGGCCAAATAGTAATGAAGAACAAGGAATTCGCGAACACCATCCATACATCGATTGATCACGCGGTTGTAGGAATCTCGCAGGCTCTCCTCCCAGTTCTCGTCAGGGAAGTGCTTCACCAACTGCTCTATGCCATGCTGAATAAAGAAGATCCCGGTTGATTCGAGAGGTTCAACGAACCCACTGGCCAGCCCAATTGCCACACAGTTCCGCGCCCAGCTTCTTCGGCTACGCCCGATGCGCATCCGAATGTGATCGGCCTCCAACCCTTCTGCTGCCGGACCGACGAAGTCACGCAGAGCACGCTCCGCGTCCTCGGGACTGCAGTAATCCGCGGCGTACACATAGCCGGAACCGATCCGACCAAACAGGGGGATGCTCCAGATCCATCCCGCGTCTCGAGCCGTCGCGGTGGTGTATGGCGGCAGATGCCTGCGGTCCTGGTCGGTTGGGACGCGCAAGGCAACCGCCCGATCATTGAGGAGACTCCCCTGATACGACTCAAATGGCTCCCCCATGGCACGACCGAGCAGCAGGCCGGCAAATCCTGTGCAGTCGATGAAGAGATCACCCCCGATGCCGCCATGCGCGCGCGTACGCACGTGACTGATCCAGCCACGATCGTCCTGTAGGACATCCACGACGTCATCGACTACATGGCGGACACCACGCCGAACCGCAAAGTCTCGCAAGAAATCTGCAAGCAGCGATGCATCAAAGTGATACGCGTACGGAAACTGCTCCTCCTGTTCGGACAGTGTCGTTCGATATGCGGCGCCCTCCCCGCCAGTGGCCATGTACAACGAGCCATCGAGGCGACGCGGCGATTTCTCGTTGTCGCACAAGGTACCTGTCAAAAAGCAATCGCGATCGAAGCTATCGGACCTCGGATTGTTCAGCCACCAGTCGGTGAGACTGAATCCGTCGACGACACGCTGTCGTTCGAAGGGGTGATAGAAATGATGACCCGGCTGGCGCCAGTCCTGAAACCGGATACCCAGTTTATATGTGGCGCAGCATGATGGCATCCACTCGTGCTCCTCCAGGCCGAGATATTCGAAGAAGTGTCGTATCGTGCTAAATGTTGCTTCGCCGACTCCGATTGCCCCGATCCGCCCCGACTCCACCACTGTCACCGTGATCCTGTCGCCGAACGCGACCTTCAGATACGACGCAGTCATCCAACCCGCAGTGCCACCACCGACAATCACAACGTCTTCCAGCACAACCATTCTCCTCATCTAGCGCAGGCATACAGTGGAGAGCGAACGTGCTCGGGCCCAAACCCGACACCAATCACGTGGCTCATGGACTTTTGCAGTATTTCGAATCGATCGAGGACTTCCGGGAACCGCGGCTGATGGCTTCCGTTCAAGGCACCATCGATACCGAACCGTTGAACCATGCGTTGCAGCCCTTGGGACAGCACCGTCGGCGCCCAGCGTCTGTGCTGAACCTTCGCCAAGGCGGCACAGTCAATTTCGATACCAGTAGCCTGCGCCAGCCGTATCGGCTGCCACAGAATATTTGCGGTCGCTACCGCGTCCTGTATGGCCAGGTTGACGCCGAGTCCGGCCACTGGCGACATTGCGTGCGCTGCGTCACCGATGAAAAGCAGCCCCGGGACATGCCAGCGTCGGAGCCGGTCGATACGGCATTGCAACACGCTGACATCTTGAATCCCACGAATATCGTCAACTCGGTCAGCCATGAACGGCACCAACCGCGCCAAGTCCGCACGCAATGCGTCTACCCCTTGACGCCGCAGCACGTCGAAACCACCGCGACTGGTCTCATACGACATCTGCCAGTACGTACCGCGATCGGTAGCTCCGAAGATCTTTCCCCGCCCTAGACGTACGCAAATGCCCTCTGCGGGGTCTGTCTCCAGCCGGCGGATCCTGAAGAAGACAACATCGAGAGCACACCCGAGATCCTTGGGTGAGAAGGCAATATCGCGACGCAGCACCGAATGACGACCGTCGGCTGCCACTGTAAGCGCCGCCTCAATGCGAAATTCCCCCGTGCGGTCACGTACCCTGACTCCCGTAATACGTCCGCGATCGCGGGTCACACCCACCGCCTGAGTCGACATGAGAAGCCGAAAATTGTCGTATCGCTTTGCCTCCCGCGCCAGGAGCGAAAGAAAATCCCACTGCGGCACCAATGCGATGTAAGGAAAGCGCACGTTCAGCTTATTGAAATCGGCGATGTTGAAACGCTTCCCATTCTGAACCACACCAACGGTCGAGACCTTCTGGTGTGATAGTCGTTCAAATTCTTCGGAGAGACCAAGCTCCGCGATGACTTCCAAAGTAGAGGGATGCACCGTATCGCCGCGAAAGTCCCGAATGAAGTCTGAATGTTGCTCCAGTACAACTACTTCTATCTCGGCACGGGCCAGCAGTAAGCCCAGCAACATCCCGGCGGGCCCTGCTCCCACTATGCACACCGTTGTCCGAAAATCGGCCATCGTTCACCACCTCACCCATGCGACTTCTCAGGTTCCTTGGTAACGATCTTGCGCGCCGCGTCGTGCGCTCCACATCACGAACATGGTCAGTGGCGTTCCGCTTTTCGCGTCTGTCAATCGCCCAGCACAGTCCTCAAGCCCACGCGATCCGGTAGTAACCGCAGCGAGTAACCAAACCGATACCAGGTCAGCCGCTCAGCGCCGCGACTCACATCGCGGAAAGCTGTGCCGCGTAGAGCGCGAGTTCGTCTCCAACATTGGCGATGGCGCCAGCGCCGTCCGTTTCCATCGCCGCTTCGAAGGTGTCGCGCACCCCCTCGATGGTGAGCTGCGCCGAGGTCACTCCCTGCGTCTCGCCGAGGAAGACCCGCGCGAATCGTCCGCCGCCGGCGCTGAAGCTGACACCGGAACACGGCACATCTTCGGACACCAGGAAGGCCGCGACCGGTGCGACGGCTGCGGCGGGAAAGGTGTTGCGAAGCCAGCTGAGTGCCGGTTCGGGCATGTTCTCCACCATCCTCGTGAACCCGACCGGAAGCAGCGCGTTCACCTTGATGCCGTAGGCCGGACCAGCGAGCCCCAGGTTCGTTGTCATACCGATCATTGCGGCCTTGGCGGTCGGGTAGGTGCACGCCTCACCCTGCCCGAACATGCTGCTCGAGGAGATGTTCAGTATTCGTCCGTATCCCTGGTCGACCATCGCCTTCCATGCCGGGCGCAACACGTTGAACGGCCCAAGCAGTTGAACGCCGAGCACGGTGTCGACGTCCTCATCAGTGAGTTCGGCGAATGCCTTGATGGGCCCAATGATTCCCGCGTTGTTAATGACGATGTCGACCCGGCCCCACGCGTCCAGCGCGGCACCGACGATGGCGCGTCCACCATCTCCCGTAGCGACGGTGTTCGTGTCCGCGATCGCTTCACCGCCGAGGGCCCGGATCTCGGCGACCACCGAATGCGCGGGAGCATCGGAGCTACCTGTGCCGAGAAGCTCATCGGGCGATCCGATGTCGTTGACCACGACCTTGGCGCCTCGGCCTGCGAGCAGCAGCGCGTATTCGCGCCCGAGCCCGCCGCCCGCACCGGTGACGATCGCCACCTGCCCATCGAATCGGATCTTGTCCATTGACTGCTCCCATCGGCTCGATGACTTCATGTGCGAATCGCTCAAGGAGCGAGGCGATATGCGCTGCCAAGAGATTCGTCTCCCGGCCGCAACCCACGGGCCCGTGCCATCCATTCCGGGGTGACATCCCGGCCGTTCTTCGGCATCGAGCGGGCGGGATGCGTGCGGTCCACGACGTACCGGACAGACTGGTCGACCAGTGATACCGCAGCACGGACGGCCTCAAACACGCACGCCTCCATCCGAATTCATCTCGACGTTGAGCGGAATCCTCGCCTCGACAGATACGTTATCTGAAATAACGCAACTGGTGCAAGGGTGCGCTTGGCCTAGCGGGCTGGAGTCGTCGCTGGCAGCCGGGCGACCCGACGTGCGTGCTCAGCCCGAACGAATCGCGCGCGCCACCGCGTCGAGGGCCATCAACCGCACCACATCGACATGCGCGGGCACCTGCCCGGTTGCGGCGGCAACGAAGGCGTCGCCGTCAAATCGCGTGTGCGGCGGTGTGATTGCGCGCGATAGTCCGTCGTGCGCGCCCTGACTGACAATATGGCAGCCCACCTTGTCGAGCTGAGCGTTGGTGATGACCACACCAATCGTGGTGTGTTGACGTGAATCGCCAAACCCGAAAACCTCGGACAGGGCCGCCACCGGATCCAGCGATACTTCCTGCCCACCCGGGTCGATGTCGCCGTAGGCGTTCACGGCCACCAGTGCGCCGACGATCACCCCCTGGGCGGCAACCTCCGCGTACCGGATACCGCCATGCCGGCGTCCTTCCGCACCACGCCAGTGCGAGGTGTAGGCACCGGTACCCGCGCCCACTCGCCCGACCTGGAAGTGCTGCCCGTCAGCCGAGTCTCGCGCCGCCGCGTATCCGTCGTCCGCGGTCGGCCGAACCGATGCTTGCCCCACCGCCAGATCGAAGAGCGCGAGCGTCGGGATCACCGGGACGAGCCCGCCGGGTGTCGGCACCCCCCTGCCCGACTCCTCGAAGAACCGCATGGCGCCGTCGGCGGCCGCGAGCCCGAAGGCCGAACCGCCCGTCAGTACCACCGCGTCGATCGCGACAACCGACTTGTCCGGGGCCAACGCGGCGAGCTCGCGGGAAGCGGGTGCACCACCGCGCACCTCACAGGACGCGCACGTGCCCGGCGGCAGGGAAACGACGGTACAGCCGGTCTGCACCGCCTCATTGGTCCAGTGACCCACACCTACCCGCGGGATGCCGATGCTTCGCGTGTTTCCCATACGGGCCAACGGTACTCAGTTCGTCCTCTACAGCGAAAGCGCCTCCACCAGCGCCGGCAGCGCGGTGGCGGCGGTGGCCCGCCAGACGAGATCCGCCCGGTCAGACAGGTCGGTCTCATGCGGGTTGATCTCGACGACCGTCGCCCCGCGGCTCAGTGCCAGCTGCGGAAGCCCCGCCGCCGGATACACGATGCCTGAGGTCCCGATGAGCAGCATCAACTCGCAGTTTTGCGCGTGCGCGACGGCATGACCGAACTCGACCTCGGGCAACATCTCCCCGAACCACACGATGCTCGGCCGGACTTTTCCGCCACAGTCGCACTCGGGGGGCGCGACCCGCTCGGATTCGGGGGCAGCGACGCTCACGTCGAAACCGGTCTGGCAGGTGTCGCAATGCGATTTGAGCAAGCTGCCGTGAACGTGCGTGACCTCTGCGCTGCCCGCGCGCTCGTGAAGGTCATCGACGTTCTGGGTGACGATCCGGACGTCGCGATGAGACCCCCACTGCGCCAACGCACGATGCCCGGCGTTGGGCTGCACGGCCATCAGCTGGATGCGCCGATTCTGATACCACGCCCACACCAGCCCGGCGTCCTCGTTCCAGGCTTCCGGTGTCGCCAGAGTCATCGGGTCGTACTTCGACCACAGTCCCGTCTGGGCATCGCGGAAGGTGGGCAGCCCGCTCTCGGCGGACATGCCCGCGCCGGTGAGCACCGTGACGGTGCGCGCCTTCGTCGCGGCGGCCAACAGCTCGTCGGGTACCTGTGCCTGTTTCATCGAACAAATTCTCACCCATAGGGACTGTTTGGATCGGAACCACGCCCGTACCCGGACGAAGCGGCTGAGACTCAGGATCACTGACTACGGACTACGGACTTCCAAGGGTTCGCATCGCTGTTCGGGCCGCCAGGCTGATCTTGATCGGAAACCAGCCCATACAGCCAGCAGGAGAAATCATGACCTTGGACAACGCAACACACCTTGGGAGCCTCGGGGTGGACGAGTTGGTTCCCTCGCGTTACGCGGTAGACGTCGGCGATATCGAGGTGCTGGTGATCAGCGATGGGGTGCTGCCGATTACCGCCTCGACATTGGCCACCAACGCCGACCCGGCCGAGCTGGCGGGCTGGCTCGACGGCATGTTCCTACCGCCCGAGGTGGTGGACTGGCCACTCAATGTCGTCGTGGTGCGCAGCGGCGATCAGACCATTCTCGTCGACGCCGGGCTGGGGCTGGAGTTCCCGGACTTCCCGAGAGCGGGGCAGACGGTCGCGCGATTGGAGGCCGCAGGCGTCGATCTGGCATCCGTGACTGACGTGGTGCTCACCCATATGCACATGGACCACGTCGGCGGGCTACTCACGGAGGGGCTTAAGGAACGGCTGCGTCCGAATCTGCGGGTCCACGCGGCAACCGCGGAAGCCGAGTTCTGGGTAGCACCCGATTTCTCCCACGTCACCATGCCGGAGCCAATTCCGGACGTGCTGCGCAGGGTCGCCACGCAATTCTTGGACCAGTATCACGGCCAGCTGCAGACGTTTGAGACGGAGTACGAGGTCGCACCGGGAGTCCTCATCTCCCGCACTGGTGGTCACACCCCCGGGCACAGCGTGGTCCGCCTTGAGTCACGCGAACAGAAGCTGACCTTCGCCGGCGATGCGGTGTTCGCACCGGGGTTTGATAACCCCGAGTGGCACAATGGCTTTGAGCATGACCCCGAGGAAGCCGCCCGTGTGCGAGTGCGTCTCCTGCAAGAGCTGGCATCGACCGGCGAGCCGATGGTGGCCACCCACCTGCCCTTCCCGTCCGTCTGCCACGTGGCAACCGCGGGCGACGCGTTCCGCTGCATACCGGCCACCTGGGATTACTAACCGCTCTTCAGTGTTGGATTGGACGACAGCCACGTGACGGTGACTGTCGTCCAATTCGTCATCTGAGACGTTCGACGGCCCTTGCGTGATTCTCAGGGATTGGCACGATGGAACAATGATCGAAACATTGACTGATATGCCCGAGGGCGTAGTCGGATTCCGCGTCTCCGGCAGGGTGGCCGGTGACGAGCTACGTAAGTTCACACCGACTATCGAACAATCGCTGACATCCGATGAACTACGGATTGTTGAGGTCATCGCGAGCGACTACGAGGGCTTTGGCCCCGGCGGGCTAGCCGAAGACCTGAAGCTGGGCTTCGGGATGCTCTTCCAGCATCATTCGGCCTTCAAGAAAATCGCAGTAGTGACCGATAAGGAATGGGTAGCGCACACCTTGCACGCGCTCGCGTGGATGGTTCCCGGTGAGATCGCGTTGTTCGGCCTGGACGAGCTGGATCGTGCGAAAACGTGGGCCGCACGCTGACGCCACAGGCCGAAATCGGGTAGTGCACTACCCGAGCCCACAGCCTCCCTGAGTCCATATCGTCGCATCACCAACGTTCGGCCGGACAAGAGAACCGATCTGTAGCAATGGCCCTGCGCTGGAAGGACATTCATCCAGTGACGGAAGGCGCGTGCACCATGGTCCTCATTCCGAACTTCGAAAGTCAGTCGCACTTCTTTACTCCCGCCGCATTGGCGGTCAACGAACAACAGCCGGCCTCGATCGCCGATCAGCGCTTCGTCTTCCAGACAAACGGCGTGGCCATCGTCAATATGCCCGGACAGAGCAGCGTCGACTGGTCACGGAACCAAGCATTGATCTCCCCGAACATGAGCGATGCGTTCAAGGCGATCACGACGCGGCACAACATCCCGATTCCGGCCGGGGCCTTCCCGTGGTTTCAGGTGGACAGCGCCATTCCCTTCGCCACCCTGAGTTCGATCTTCGATCGGCATCAGGCGATTGACGCGGGATTCGCCGTCGACCGTTGGCGTTTCCGGACACGCACCGGCATCGGACTGCAACCCGGGCAGACACTCCAAAGTCTGTTCGACGGTCTACTCGTAGATTTGGCCGTTCGTGACAGCGACGCGGTGATCCACCGAATCAGCTACCACATCACGGTGCAGGGCAGAATCCGGTTCGTCACCGGTCTTACGTGATCAATCCCCGTTAATCCTGGTATCCCCGGACCCCGCCAGGAAAGCCTTTTCGAGTAGTACAAACAGTTCACATCGCTGCGTTGCACTCAAGGCGGATAGCACCCGGGCCTCTGCCCCCCTGAGCCCGTCGACTATCTCGGCGTACCGGCGCTTTCCGAGCGCAGTCATCACCACATCGTGACGGCGGCGGTCCTCCGGGGACCGCTGCCGCTCTATGAAGCCAATGGCTTCCAGATCGTTCAGAAGCCCAACCATGGTGGTCTTGTCCACCCGCAAGGCTTCGGCGAGATCCGCCTGCGACTGCTTGCCGGCCGCATCCAAGACGTTGAGCACGCCTATATGCAGTAGCCGCAGTGCGTGCTCACCCAGTACGGCAGCCACTTCGACATGCATGCGACGCAGAAGGATCTCGAACAGGGGTCCGAACAACCCCGCTGGCCTGGGGTGATCCTCCGGCGGGAACTCGGTCATGCCCCAACAGTACATCAATCTTGATCATCTGCTTTAATCAAATCGTTAGTCTTAATCAAACGATTTGATTGGAGGAACCCACTGTGGGCAGATCCACGCGATCCGGCGTGATCGCCGGGGCGACCGCGATGGCAATAGGGTGGGCCCTCGTAACGTCGGCGACCAGCTGGGCCGCCCCCGTCGAGATGGCTCCGCAATCGAGCCAACGCACGACCATCGATGGCTGGCACCTGTCAGTTGCCCTCTCGGGCGAGGTCATCAACGCGGTCCCGAATCTGGCCGGTGCGCAGAACTCTCGCGAGGCGTTCATGACACTGTCCGCGCAGGCGAATATCGGTGGCAGTGGCGGCAATCCCATCACCGCAGCCAACTTTGTCGCGGGCTACCAAGTCGGCTGCCAGATCGACGTATCGCAGGGTCTTCAGATTGGCGGCACTGGCCAGTTGGCGGGATCGGTCGGGGCGACCATCAGCGGCCAGCCGGGAGTACAGGTGGGCGGAACGGGGGCGATCGGCGGCTTCGTGCAGACCGACCTGCAGCCTGGCGTGATCACCACCGTCGCAATGGGCACTATGCCGGTGACGGCAGGCCTTGGACGACTGGACATGCAAGACGTCCACTTGAAAGTGGATGCCTGCGGCGGGCCAGTGACAGTGCGCTCCTATGCGACATTCGCGGTCGCCAGTGCAGTTCAACAAACACAATTGTCCGTGTACGGCGACCCCTACGTCCTGAACTAGGAGCGATAGATGTTTCTGTTCAACACAATTCCCCGGCATGGCAGTGCCACCTTGCTCGTAGTCACCGCATCGGTGTTGTTCGCGGGTTCGGGTACCGCACACGCCGACCCCGGCCCGATAACGCCCCCACCCCCGCCAGTGATCGGGGCGTTGCAGTACGGGCCACCGGGATACCCTGCGGCGATCGGAGTTCCGCTGCTGCCTCCAGGACGCTCGGGTGTGTCTGTATCAGCCGACACCCTGAGCCCCGCAGCTCCGGCGCCGGCCAACGCCTCACGCGGGATCTCTGGAGTACAGACGTCGGCCGATTCCCTGAGCCCCACTCCTTAGTCAGGGGCCAGCGCCGGTGCACACCTCATCGAGTCGGCCGCAGCACAACAATTCCCGGGACCGTACCCAGATACTCCCGCAGCGGCGTATCGACGACTTGGTTGTTGGCCCGCAAAGACGAGGCGTTGCGCAATACCGGCCCACCCGGTGTGTGCAGGAAGATTCCTACATGCGTGACGTCGAGCCCGCCGGCCCTCGCGTAGGCACCGAGGTAGTCACCGTCGTGAAGATTCGCGATAACACCATCGGAGACACGGGCACTCGGTAAATAGACGACCGTGCGCGACCGAGGCGGAAGCCCCGGTAGATAGCTGCCGCCGGAATCCTTCAGGTTGAGCATCTTGGCGGCCTGCTCCGAGGGTGCCCCCAGACTTGCTGTCACATCGGTGGCGTTAACAGGCGCATCGGCGGCCCAATCGGTGAAGAAATGGCGGCGTTGCGTGAAGCTGATATCGCCCCCGCGATAACGGATCTGGGTCAGTTGGGCGATGAAATCGGCGCTGTTACTGGACCGCTTCAGCGCTTCGACATAGTCCGCATAGGTGAAGCAGTCCACGCGGGTGAGTTCTACGACCAACTGCTCGGGGACGGAGGCGGATCCGATCAGGGTGTCGGCACCGTACGGCACATGCAGAAAAAGGGCCGATACCGCGGCGCTCAATTGGGCGGGACTCTCAGCCGCGAGGCGGTTGCGCTCAGTGAGCAGCTCTTGGAGCCGGCGTTCGTTCGCCGGGCTGATATGCGCGGCGTCGGCCGAGGCAGCAGGTGCGCACAGCGCACATATCAGTGCGAGCAATACGAACAAGCTGTAACCACGTCGTAGTGGGGTTCGTCGCATTGTCGAGGTCACGACCTGATGCCTTTCATCTCCAAGTCCGGATAATCCAGCTAACACATCACAGTGCAGAGCCGAACCAGGCTGGTCGCCGACCTCACCTGACGCACTTTACGCAATGCGCGTGCACTTTTGGGCTCCTACGAGGCGAATGGACACTGGGTGTCCGCTGCTGCTGCGTGCCTAGAAGCGCAGGGACCGGAGCATTAGTTGGTCGAGTTCGGTGCCGAGGTCTGCGATGTCGATATCGTTTTCGAAGAGCACCGCCACCTGACCGATTTCTAGATCCGGTGAGGTACAGAGGGCGGTGTCGCCCCCGTTGGTGGTCAGCCACAGCATGTCGGTGGAGGCGATGACATCGGGACGGTCCCAGTCCGGGATGCCGGTGGGCCAGCCCGCCCAGGCCGCGAAAGTGGACATGTACGAGGGTTGGGCCAGGCCAAACGATTCCCCATCGAGGACGGTAAACCCGGGATGCACATCACGGAGAAACTCACGCGCCGGCATCGGCAAGGTCTGCCACAACGGCGGCGGCGACCCGGTGAAGGTTCGTGGATCCCAGCCAACCCAAATCACTACGTCACCGTCGGCGGCCTCAACGAAGTAGAGCAGCGCCGGGCCTTCCTCGAGCCAATAGCACACCTGCACATCGCGGAGGCGGCTCTGGAGTGCGTCGGCAAACCGCGGGAGCATCTCCAGAAAGCCCGGATTCCACCGCGCCAATGCCAGCTGTACACGCTGCTCAGGATCAGCCGATGCCGCCACCTCAGCAAACGGTCCAGCCATATCGGCAACCGGTGAATCCAGCACCGCGACAGGACCTCGGCCGCCGCCACACAGCTCATCGAGTTTGGCTAAGCCCGAAGCCGGTGACGGCGCCCCAAACTTCAGTTCGTTAAGCAACCGATCGTCGCCAGCGGCAGCTGCAGCGATGACATGACGCAACTTGACGCGCACCCTGTCCTCTAACTGCACCTGCCCGGTCTGGTACTCGCCACTGACCCCCCGCAGCGTTGCGGCGCTGCGGCCCCGCTGCATCCAATACACAGGCCGAGAGACCCACTGAAGATTCATCGGTGTGAACGCCACCCGCGGGGTCTGCTCCATCGTGAGATCGGCGAACCCGGGCATCATCACAATCTCAGCCAACGGAATGATCCTCGCAGCCACCACAGCCGCCTCGAACTTGCCTCGACCAATCGTCGCGGGAATCACAGGCTCATCATGCATCGAGACATTCTCCAATCCGGCGGCATGTCAGGGTGCGCGCTCGATCACGTGTGGCTGAATGCTGCAGAGCGGCTAGCGGTCTTCGACGGGGTCTTGCAGGCGTTTGAGTTCATGATGCAGTGTCGCCTCCAGCGCGGTGGACCCAGGATCAGGTGCGCCGCGGCTGGCGAGCACCTCCCGCACCGTTCTCAACAGAGATAGCTCGGACTCGATGTCATCAGCGCCGCGGTGGCCCGTCTGCACGTACCCCTCGTACGCGCAGCAGCCGTCGCACTCATGCGCCGCGAACCTCTCCCAACCCCGGGCAACCCACAACGCGAATTGATCTTGGTCAGGATGGGACTGTCCGTGCACACAAATACGGTCCAGAACACCGTTTGACCGCCACCGTTGCGGCCAGTCGAGCATGTGATGGCCGCTGGGGTTATGGATAACGCAAACCATGCCGACGCAATCATCGGGCGGATGCCCAGCAGCAAACCCATTCACGCAGCCATGATGAACGCACTCACCTAGACGCAGCAAGTGCAGACACATGCGTAACCAAAATATGCCACTACACCTGTCGTGGCCCAGCCGCAGACCTGCGACACAGTCGACAACAACGCTTGTCCTGTTAGCTGTAGGAGTTGTACGCTGCCGTCACGGTTGGGGGCAACCACCATGTAAGGGAAACATGAGCGACAACCGTGCCGCCAAATCGCCGTTCACCGGCTGGATCATCGTTGCCGGTGGCATCTTCCTAATACTCGCGGTCGCCAACTCCACCAGCTGGGGCGCAGAGGAAGAACGCCCCCGGCCTACACCTGCGGTAACCGAATCAGCGAACCCTGCAGGGGCAGAAGCAAGCTCACTGCACTGCCAGCAGCAACAGCTGGAACCCCAGTGCGACGGCACCTTCCGTGTAGCCGGTGACAATTCCCCCACCGGCATCCCCCCTGGCTGGATCCACACCGAAGGTCCACACCCCGGGAGTCACCAGCACTGCTTATGGATACGACTGTCCGGTCAGGAAATGACGATGGAAAACACCCTCGCCACCGGCAAGGTGACAGAAGGCCCCGCCACGGTGCAGATCAAGCCGAGCGACTACGCCTTCGCAACCTACGGCTGCCAATCGTGGCAGAAAGTCGGATAGTCGATAATCGAGGTCTGTTCCTCGAACTGATGCGGTCGGTAGCCGGTCGTCGGCAGCTTCCCATGCACATCAACCGTGTCCTTGTGTTGACGCGGAAAGGATCGAAGTGCTGTGGCTGCGTTTGATGAGTTGGTCGCTTTGGTTCGGCCGCCGGATCTGTAGCGGTTCGCGATCGATTGGGAAGCAATCGAATCGTCGATTGGTGCACGATTACCGGACGACTACAGATCGATTGTGGGTCACTACGGGTGGTCACATTCCCTGTTGAGTGGCGCAAAAGAGTTGGTGCAGCAATGGACCATGTTCAATGACAAACCCGACAAAAGAGATTTCGAGACCGACCAACGCCAAACGGATATCACTCAACTTGATCAAGTTATCGTCGTTGACCAGTTTGGCCAGCGCAGTATCGATCGCGCTGTCTACCTGACTGACCGCGTCATCGATTCGCTTTACAGTTTTCTCGGCTTTCTTAACCCGGCTACGCAAGCGTTCCGACTCTTCCTCGAGCCGTTTGAGTCGCCTTTCCAGGCTGTCTGGCTCAACCGTTATCTCCGGCGAGTGCCCCACAACAGTTATGACGGTCCCCTTCGGGGGTGATCACGTTGTCGCCACCGCCCTTCTTGGAGCTCCTAAGCGGCCCGCCAAGAAATTCACCAATCCCCTTGCGCCACTGAATCGACCGATCCGATATCCGATTCCAAGCCACCGTGAGCCCCACCGCTGCAAACAGGGCGCCAAACACCTGTATCAGGAAACCTGCTAGCTCCATGAACGTCCCCTTACCCGTCCCAGTCGGTTGACAGTCTGCGCGTCGACTGCCAGCTGACCCGCAACGTCACCATCAGTACCGACGGAGAGACCGAGACCCGGGTTGCCATTTGGGCTCTGAGTACAAAAAATCCCAGGTCATTGACCTGGGATTATTGTGGAGCTAAGGGGATTCGAACCCCTGACCCCCACACTGCCAGTGTGGTGCGCTACCAGCTGCGCCATAGCCCCATGTTTAGTTGCGTGCTCGGACGAAGTTACACCACGGCGACGGGCTCTCAAAATCTCAGCGCTCCGGCCCACCAACATCCTCTGCTACTTCCTGCATACTCCTAACCTGCGGTGACGCAAGTCTCCCCAGCGTCTCGGGCGCAAAGATCCATGCCACCGCCGCGATCAGCGGCATCGCGCCCCCCACCACGAACGCCCATCCATAGGACGCGTGCTCGACGATCACCCCAGCGACCACGGGCCCGATCACCAGCCCGATATCGGACGTCATCTGGAAGGTGGCCAGCGCCGTCCCCGCCCTGCCCCTGCTGCCCACCACATCGGCCACGGCGGCCTGCTGCGGGGAGGCGTACAGCCCCGCACCGATCCCCCCGATGAGCGAGAGCACGATGAGCAGGGGCAGCGATGACACAAAGCCCATCGCCACCACGGTCGACCCGCACACCACCAGCCCCCCGACCACAAGCGGCTTACGCCCGATGTCGTCGGACCACGACCCCGCCAGGAACGCCGTCGACACGTCCCCCGCCGCGAACGCCGCGAACACCAACCCGGCAGCACCCGGTCGCTGATGCAGCGCCTCGATCACAAACAGTGGCAACAATGCACCGCGGATCCCAAAGATCGCCCAGCCCGCGCTGAAATTCGACATCAGGGCGGCCAGGAACGTCCGATGGTGCAGCGCGGATGTCAACGTCACCGGGGCGCCGTGATGTTCGTCGGCGACCTCCAACAGTGTGGAGCGCCGCAGCCCGAAATAGACCAGCACGACGACAATCACCAGCGCCGCCGCATAAATGATGAAGGGCGCCGAAAGACTCAGGCCCACAACGGCACTACCCAAGGCCGGTCCGGCCACCATGCCGAGCAGAAAGCTCGACCCGTACAGCCCCTGCGCACGTCCGCGAATCTCTTCGGGCGCTATGCGCACCAGCAGCGCGGCCGCCGACACGGTGAACATCGTGGAGCCGACACCGCCGAGTGATCGGAACACCAAGAGCTGCCAATAGCTATGCACGAAGGCGCAGATGCCGGTGGATACCGCAACGATCAGCAGTCCGGTCATGTAGACCCAGCGCTCCCCCAGCCGCTGGACCAACGCCCCCGCGGCAGGTGCGAACACCAACCGGAATGCGGCGAACGAGCTCACCACCGCGGTCGCCGCGGTTACGCTCACCCCGAAGCTACGGGCATACTGCGGCAGCGCGGGCGCCACCACACCGAACCCGAGCGCGATCACCAGGCTCGCGACAACCAGAACCCATATCTCCCATGGCAGACGCGGTTTTACCGTTGCGACATCGTCGGTACAGCCACTCAACCGATGACCGCCGAGACAACCTCCCGTGCGGCATCTTGTACCTGGCTCAAGTGCTCGGCACCCTTAAACGATTCTGCATAGATCTTGTATACATCCTCGGTGCCCGATGGCCGCGCCGCGAACCAGGCGTTTTCGGTGACAACCTTGAGCCCGCCGATCGGTGCCCCATTGCCGGGCGCGTTCGTCAGCTTGGCGACGATGGGCTCACCGGCCAGCTCGGTGGCGCTCACCTGCTCGGGCGAGAGCTTGCTCAGTATCGACTTCTGTTCGCGACTCGCTGGCGCATCAACGCGGGCATACGTTGGGGCGCCGTACTTCTCGGTCAGCGCGGCGTACCGCTGCGATGGCGTGGCTCCGGTGACCGCCAGTATCTCCGAGGCCAGTAATGCGGCGATGATGCCGTCCTTGTCGGTGGTCCACACCGACCCGTCGCGGCGCAAGAAGGACGCCCCGGCGCTCTCCTCACCGCCGAAACCGATTGTTCCGCCTATCAACCCGTCCACAAACCACTTGAATCCGACCGGAACCTCGAGCAACGTCCGGCCCAATCCCGCCACCACCCGATCGATGATCGACGAGCTCACCAGGGTCTTGCCCACCGCAGTCTCGGCGGCCCAGCCATCACGGTGACTGAACAGGTAGTCGATGGCCACCGCCAGGTAGTGATTGGGATTCATCAGGCCCGCATCGGGAGTCACGATGCCGTGGCGATCCGAATCGGCGTCGTTCCCCGTCGCGATCTGGTACTTGTCCCGCGAGGCCACCAGCGAGGCCATCGCGTCCGGCGACGAGCAGTCCATCCGGATCTTGCCGTCGTGGTCCAGGGTCATGAACCTCCAGGTGGCGTCCACCAGCGGATTCACCACGGTCAGCTCGAGCGACCACCGGTCGGCGATCGCGGCCCAATAGTCGACGCTGGCCCCGCCGAGCGGGTCGGCGCCAATCCGGATTCCGGCATCCTTGATGACGCCGAGGTCGACGACATTGATCAGGTCGTCCACATAGGTCTGCTGAAAGTCGTACCGCTGCGCCGATTTCAGCGCCTGCGCCAACGAAACCCGCGTCACCGAGCGCCATCCCGAGCGCAGAATCTCGTTGGCGCGAGCAGCGATCACGCCGGTGGCATCGGCGTCGGCAGGCCCACCGTGCGGCGGGTTGTATTTGAATCCACCATCCCGAGGCGGGTTATGCGATGGAGTGACCACAATCCCGTCGGCCAACCCCGTCGTCCTACCGTGGTTGTACCGCAAGATGGCATGACTCACCGCCGGCGTCGGCGTGTATCGGTCTCTTGAATCCACAGCCACCACAACGTCATTGGCATGCAACACCTCGAGTGCGCTCGTCCATGCCGGCTCGGAGAGCGCATGGGTATCGCGGCCGATGAACAGCGGCCCGGTGATGCCCTGCGACGCCCGGTACTCGACTATCGCGGCGGTGGTGGCCACGATATGCGCCTCGTTGAAGGCGCCGTCAAGGCTGGACCCGCGGTGCCCCGAGGTCCCGAAGGCGACCTGCTGTGCGACGTTCGCCGGGTCGGGCTCTATCGCGTAGTACGCGGTCACCACGTGGGCGATGTCGATGAGGTCTTCCGGCTGGGCCGGCTGTCCGGCGCGCGCATTGCTCACCCGCACGATTCTGCCCGGATCAGGTGAACCGTGTCTTACCGAACGGCCGCTATTGGAGGGGCTGAATGCCGACGGCGGTGCCATATGCGCACACCTCGACACCCGTGTTGGCGTATTCGGTCGTCTCGAATCGGAACGCGACCACGGCATTGGCGCCGCGCGACTCCGCCTCGGCGGCCAGCCGCGACAGTGCCTCGCGACGGCTCTCGTGCAGCAATTGAGTGATGCCCTTGAGCTCACCACCGGCGATGGATTTGAAGGAGGCGGCAAGGTTCGAACCGATGTGCCGCGACCGCACCGTCAGGCCGAAGACCTCGCCAAACACCGCGGCGATCTTGTATCCGGGGATGTCATTGCTCGTCACGATGATCATGGGCCCAACGTACCGCCGTGCGTGCGCTAGGCGATGGAGGCGACGTCCTGCCAGAGCGGGCGCCGATCACCATCGGGGTCGCTCTCCACCCGTGAGGGGCTGTCGATGATCAGCACCTGGCGGTCCGGCACCGCGTACATCGGCCAGCCCTCACCGGGCGCCCCGGTACGCGCGAAGGTGAGCCAACGCCTTTGCATCTCGTCGCTAACGGCGCGCGCCTGGGCGCGATCCCCGCGTCCCGACAGGAACGGCGCGGCCACGGTTCGATAGGTACCGAAGACCGCGAGCAGCTCGATGGCATGGGTAGGTCCCAGCCCGTAGCGACGCAGTGCCCGCGTGGCGTAGTCGTACCGGTAGAAGTAGACCGGCGCATGCCGACCGTGTGCATCGGCCACCCGCCAGGCCGCTGATCCGAAGGCCAGGTCACCCGCGAGCTGCAGGAGCGCCTTCTCCGACGGGTAACCGTCATAGCCGCCGATGATCCGCTGCACATACTCGGGACCGCCCTTGGATAGGGAATGCTCAAGCGCCTCCGGCGTGATCGGCAGAATCTTGAGTATCTTCGTGAAGAGGGTGGCCTCCTCGGCGTTGTACCCAATGATAAGCGGAACACGATGTGCCTCACCGCGTTCCAGCGCCTCGTTCGGATCGACAGGGAGCACATCACCGTCGATACTCGGCCCGAACCGCAACGATAGCCCCGGCACATGCTTGGCCGTCCCCATCAACCGGAAGAAGGCCTTAACCAGCTGACGCGGCTTGGCTGTCAACACCGTTTCGGCGGCATTGGAGTCCGTTGCGCCCAGGTAGTTCACGAACTGGCGCGCGTTGATGGCGGCGTCCTCGGGACGGATGACGAGACCGGAGGCGGTGCTCTGACAGATGGCACGGTGGAAAAGCCCCGCCGCCGAGGGCACCGCGAGCAGGGTGTTCACCGCATGCGACCCGGCGCTCTCCCCGAAGATCGTCACATTGTTCGGATCGCCTCCGAACGCCCCGATGTTGTCGTGCACCCACCGCAACGCCAGTACCAAATCACGCAGATACAGATTGCTGTCAATCGTGTGCGTCTCATCGGACAGCGACGAAAGATCCAGCGCGCCAAGAGCACCCAGCCGATAGTTGACCGAGACGTAGACACATCCCTGCCGCGCCAGGCTCGCACCGTCGTAGAGCGGTGTAGCCGAGCTACCCAAGAAGTACCCGCCCCCGTGAATGAAGAACATGACCGGCAGCGGCCCGGTGACCGGCCCTTCCGGGGCTACCACGTTGAGGGTCAGGCAATCCTCGCTGAGCTTCTGGGGCTTGCCGGGCAGGATGATGGCGTAGCGATGCTGCTGGATGGAGGCGGCGCCCCAGGTACGGCACTTACGCACCCCGACCCACGGCTGGGCCGGGCGCGGCGCACGCAGGCGCAGCGGCCCCACGGGCGGTTCCGCATAGGGAATCCCGCGGAAGCGGTGCACGCCGCCCCGGGTGAATCCTTCGACAGTGCCGTTGACCGTGTTGATGCGGATGGGCTTCTTTGCCATCGGCACATCCTAGGCAACCAACCGGTTGGCCCACAATGCCCGATTCAGAGAGTGAGACTGAAGCCCTCCCATGCCGAGCGCCGGGTGGCCTCCGGGTCCAGCTCCACCCGGGTGGCGTGGTCGAACACCATCACCGCGCGATCCGGGGGCTCATAGGTGGGCCAGCCATCTCCGGGAATTCCACTGCGTGCGAACGCAAGCCAGCGGCGCTGCACATCATTGCTGACCCGCACGGCATCCCGGCGCCCGATGGCCCCGGCCATCACGGTACCCATCGCGCCGCGGTAACTATCGAACACGGCGAGCAATTCTGTGGCATGTGTGGCGCCCATGCCGGCCATCCGCAGCGCTCCGGGTGCGTAGTCGTACCGGTAGAAATACACCGGCGCGTACCGATGGTGGGCCTCGGCCATTTGCCAGGCCGCCGTGGAGAAGTTCATGTCCCCGGCAAGCTTGACGCATGCGGAACGCGCCGGGTACCCCGGATACGCCGCCACGATGCGGTCACGATGGACGGGTCCGCCGCGCATCAGCATTCCCTCCAGCGCGGGCTCCGACAGCGGCATCATCTTGAGGACCCGGGTGAAGAGTTTGGCCTCGTCGGCGTTGTGGCCGACGATCAGCGGAACACGATGTGCCTCACCGTGTTCCATTGCCTCAACGGGATGGCGGGGCAGGTAGTGGCCGTCGATGCACGGACCGATCGCGAACGATCCGCCCGGCATGTTCGCCACGATGTCGGCAATGAGGGTATTGAGCGCCGCTCCGAGCTGAGCGGGCGTCGCCCGTAACACGGTCTGCGCGGCTGTTTCCGGTGTGGCACCGAGGATGTGTGCGAACTTCTGCGCATACAGCGCGGCCGACTCGGCGGGCACTGCCATGCCGCTGGCGGTGCTCTGGCAGATCGCGCGGTGAAACAGGCCCCCAGCTGCGGGGGTCGCCATCAGCGTCTCCACGCAGTGCGCGCCCGCGCTTTCCCCGAAGATCGTCACATTGTTCGGATCGCCTCCGAATGCGGTGATGTTGTCGCGCACCCACTGCAGCGCCAGCACGACATCGCGCAGGAACAAGTTCCCGTCAATGGTGTGGGTGGTGTTCGACAACGAAGACAGATCGAGGGCACCCAGTGCTCCCACCCGGTAGTTCACCGACACGTAGACACACCCACGCCGGGTCAGCGAGCCGCCGTCGTACAGCGGGGTCGCCGAGCTGCCCAACAGATAGCCGCCGCCGTAGATGAAGAACATGACCGGCAGCGGCTCGTTGGACGGGCGGTCGGGGGTGACGACGTTGACCGTCAAGCAGTCCTCGCTGGCCCGCTGGACGCGTCCGGGTCCCAGCACCCGGTAGCGCCGCTGCTGCGGGGCCGCCGCACCGAATTCGGTGCAGTCGCGCACTCCGTCCCACGGCAGTGCCGGTTGCGGTGCGCGCAGGCGCAGCAATCCGATCGGGGGGCGGGCGTACGGAATGGACCGGAAACGCCGCACACCTCCCCGCACGAAGCCTTCGACGATTCCGTGGGGGGTGCGCACGCGGACAGTGGGCGTCTTCGACCCTGAAGCCATGGCAGTCAAGATAGCTGTCCGCGACCTCAATCGCGCTGTTGGTGGGGGAAATCCAGGTAATTCACCAGCAGCGACACCACCCACAACAGATAACTGATCACGGCCTTCAGAAATCGGGCGGCGCCGACTCGATGGATTTCGGACCGGTCACGGGAACGTACCTATCGATGCACCAATAGCAACATTGGCCCCACCTGCCACTATCGTCACGAGGGTCGATTACTGACGTCGAAACGGCGTCCTGCCCCGGGAAGGTCTGACATGTCGAGGCGTCGCCGAATCTCCGTGGTCTTGTTGACCTCGGCCGTAATCGGAACAAGCGTCGCGATCGATGTCGCGCCCTTGGCCGTCGCCGACCCGTGCACCGGCCCCGCCGCAGGGCTCCAGCCGCCGACCCCCGTCCCCGACGACGGCATACCCGGCCAGGCTCCGCCCATCGGTCGCCGGCCCGCCGGCGCCAATGACAAGGCGCCACTGCCGGAGCTGGGCAAGTTGCCCCTGGCCATCCTCAAGCAGGTGCTCCCCCAACAGAGCGCCAAGAAGAAGCCGGGATGGGCCCAAGAGATGGCACGCCCCGCCCTGCCCAACCCGCCCGAGCCCGGCTCACCGAACAATCTGCAGGACCAGCAGGCCGCTGCCGTCGCACCCGCCCCGGCGCCCGCGATCGGCCCTGCCCCCGAAGCCGCCGTCTCCCCCTCCACCTCCGTCGTCGGCTGGGTCACCGGTGTGGATACCGGCGCCAACACACTTCAGAAATTCAGCATCTCCGGAACCGACCTCGGAATCATGTGGGACAACGGCGATACCGCCGGCCGCCAGGTTCTGATGGCCTTTGGCGACACCTACGGATACTGCGGAATGAGGAGCCAGCAGTGGCGGTACAACACCCTGCTGCGCACCCAGGACAAGTCGCTCTCGCGCGGCCTCGCGGTGGCCGAGGGATCGACCTCCAACCCGTATGCCGGTTCCCCGCAGTCACGCCCGGGTTACTCCAAGCAGATCATCCCGCCCATCAAGTGGGCCGCCCAGGAACGGGGCATCATTCCCACGGCCGCCATCTCCGTCGGGCGCACCCAGTACATGAACTACATGTCCATCAAGAGCTGGGACAGTGCCGGCGAATGGACCACCAATTACTCCGCGACCGCGGTGTCCAACGACAACGGACAGAACTGGAAAACGTTCCCGCAGAGCGTCCGTCCCGCCTCCCCCGACGCCATCAGCCAGGTCCCGTTCACCCCGGGAAATGAGAACTTTCAGCAGGCCGCCTACGTCAAGGGCAACGACGGATACATCTACATCTTCGGAACCCCTTCCGGGCGAAGCGGATCCGGTTTCGTGTCACGCGCGTTGCCCGGGAACCTGCCCGACGCCGGCAAGCATGAGTTCTGGAACACCGACCGGGGCTCCTGGGTACCGGGTGATCCCAACGCAGCGACTCCCATCATCTCGGGCCCGGTCGGTGAGATGTCGGCCCAATACAACACCTACCTCAAGAAATACCTGGTGATGTATGGCGACAAGTCCGGCGATGTCCTGCTCTCCACCTCCCCCGCGCCGCAGGGCCCGTGGAGCCCACCGCAGATCCTCGTCACCGAGTCACAGATGCCGGGCGGACCCTACGCGCCGTACCTGCATCCGTGGACAACCGGCAAGGAGCTGTATTTCAACCTGTCTCTGTGGTCGGCGTACAACGTGATGTTGATGCGCACGACCCTTCCGTAACAGCCCTACAACCGCTCGATGATGGTCGCATTAGCCAAACCGCCTGCCTCGCACATCGTTTGCAATCCGTAGCGCCCACCGGTCTGCTCCAACACCGACACCAGCGTGGTCATGAGCCGCCCACCACTGGCACCGAGGGGGTGTCCGATGGCGGTGGCCCCGCCGTTGATATTGACCTTGGACACATCGGCACCGGTCTCGGCTTGCCAGGCCAGCACCACCGACGCGAAGGCCTCGTTGACCTCGAACGCATCGATATCCGCCAACGATAATCCCGCACGGTCAAGGACTTTCGCGGTCGCGGGGATGACACCGGTAAGCATGTACAACGGATCGTCACCCACCACCGCGACCGAATGCACGCGTGCCCGCGGGGTCAGTCCGAGCCGGCGGGCGGTCTCACCGGAAGTGATCAGCACCGCCGATGCGCCATCGTTGATCGGCGAAGAGTTGCCCGCGGTGACTTTCCAGTCGATCTGCGGGAAGCGCTGCTCCCACAATTCATGACGGAAAGCCGGTTTGAGCCCGGCCAAGATGTCCGCGGTGGTCGATGGTCGTATCGATTCATCGGCGTTCACCTCGACCAATTCGCCGCCGACAGTCGGCGCCTTGATCGGCACCACATCGCGCGCGAATCTGCCCTCGGACCAGGCCTGCGCGGCACGGCGATGACTCTCGGCAGCGAAGGTATCCAGTTGCTCGCGCGACAGGCTCCATCTCGTCGCGATCAGCTCAGCACTGATGCCTTGCGGGACAAGCCCTTCCGGATAGCGGTTGGCGATCTCGGGGCCGAAGAAGTCCTTACCCAGGCTTTGGCTGCCCATGGGCACCCGGCTCATCGACTCGATACCCGAAGCAATCACCACGTCATAGGCCCCGGCGATGACCCCTTGCGCGGCAAAGTGGATGGCCTGCTGACTGCTGCCACATTGCCGGTCGACGGTCACCGCGGGGACGGTCTCGGGCAACCCGGCGGCCAGTGCCGCCCATCGTGCCGTGTTGGAGCTCTGCTCCCCCACCTGCCCCACCGCGCCGCTGATGACGTCGTCGACGAGGGTCGGGTCTATCCCGGTGCGCTCGACGAGCGCGCGGATGGCATGTGCGTGCAGATCGACCGGATGCACACCCGAGAGCGACCCACCCGGCTTCCCCTTGCCCACGGGTGTCCGCACCGCGTCGACGATCACTGCATCTCTCATGGCAATGCCTCCTGAATTCATCGTTGAACTCCTCTTCTGCCGGTATACGCCCAGTAAGTTGGAATTCACAACTAAGTGTGACCAAGTGCATAACGTGCTAAGTTGGATTTCACGACTATGAGAGACTGTTCGATAGCCAATGCCCTCGACGTGATCGGGGAACGCTGGACCCTGGTGGCCCTGCGCGAGATCATGCTGGGCAATCGACGCTTCGACGCGATCGTCCGCAACACCGGCGCCAGCCGCGACATCCTGGCCACCCGGCTGCGCAAACTCGTGGATGCGGGCGTCCTGGAAAAGCGCCAGTATGAAGAGCGCCCTCCCCGTTACGAATACCTGCTGACCGAATCGGGGCGAGCCCTTCGGCCGGTGCTGTTCGCCTTGATGGACTGGGGTGACGCGTTTGTCACACAGGGCCCCCCGCCGAGCGTCTGGGAACACGAATGCGGCTCGGTGCTGCATGTCCAGCCGACCTGTGAGAATTGCGGAGAGGCAGTGACGTTCGACGATCTCACGCCGCGCCGGCTAGGGAGGGTGCGATGAACTCCGACGCCCTGACCTACGGGCCGGCGGGCGCCACGTGTCCGGGCGAAGGCACCTGGGCCCCAACGCTGTCCGGGCTACGACGATTCGAGCAGACCGTCCCCATCGGACGCGGAGACGAAGCATGGCGCAACGCTTCGCAGGCCGTGCTGACGTGGGGTGTCAAGCGGCGCAGCGGCTTCCGGGTTAACCCCGAGGTGACCGTGAGCGAAGGCGCGGAGTTCCGGATCAGCTTCGGATGGGGCCGGATCAGCGTTCACGAACCGGTGCGCATCGTGGCCGTGACCAACACCCACGACCGCTGCGGGTTTGCGTACGGCACGCTACCGGGCCATCCCGTATCGGGCGAGGAGGCGTTCATCGTGCACCAGAACGGCGACGGCACAGTGTTTCTGACACTGCGCTCACTGACGCGAGCCGCCCCATCAGGCCTCTGGCGGCCAGTGTTCCCAGTACTCCTGGTGGCACAGCGGGTCTTCCGCCGTCGCTACCTGCGGGCATTGGCGTCCTAATCGACGGAGGACGCCAAGTCCACCAGTGCCCGCGCCGGTCCCGTCGGCGGAGACCCCGGCATCCATACCGCCCGGAACTGACGCGTGAACACCATCTCGTCGGCGAGGGCGACCTCACAGAGAGTGCCCGCGGACAGTTCGGGGGCAGCGATGAGACGGCTGATCACCGCCGGCGCCAAACCCGTTGCCGCCGCGGCCTTGATTGCCGCTGCCGAGCCCAGTTCTGCCGCCGGCGTCGCGGGCTGGCACACCTGACTCAGCACTTCCCAGACGGTGTCGCGGGTACCGGAGCCCGGCTCGCGCATGAGAAGCGGCGTGGTGGCAAGTTCGCGCAGCGTCACGGGTTTACGCCGCCGAGCCCACTTGTGTCCCGGCCCCACCACGACGACCAGTTCGTCGGCGCCCAGCACTTCCCCACCCAATCCGGCTGGGGCGTGCGGCCCCTCGATGAAACCCAGGGTCGCGCCACCGGCCCGCACCAACTCACAGACCTGTTGGGTGTTACCGACTTCCAGCGATACCGCGACATCCGCATACCGAGAGCGAAGGACGGTAAGCCACAATGGAATCCGATGATCGGCGATGGTGCGCGAAGCGGCGACCACCAGCCGCGGCGCCTGGCCGGAATGTAGCGCGGCCACACCGGTGACAAACTCTCGCGCCGCCGCGAGCACCGGCGTCGCATACCCGATGACGGCCAGTCCGGCATCGGTGAGCCGCGACCCGGTGGGGCCACGCTCCAGCAGTACCAACCGAAGGCGCCGTTCCAGAGCCCGGATACGCATGCTGGCCGCGGGTTGTGAAATGCCGTGCTGGCGCGCCGCCGCTCCGAGACTGCCCGTCTCGGCAACGGACATCAGCAGGTCCAGCACGTCGAGGTCGGGCGTGCCCGGAGGAAGAGGCATAAGTACAGTTTATGGGGTTCGGTCAAAACGCCTGGTAGTTGCCCCTGGTTAGGATGGGATGACCATGGACGACAACGACATCCGACACCTGCGCCGCTGCGTCGAACTCGCCACCGAGGCGCTCGATGCCGGTGACGAGCCCTTTGGATCACTGCTCACCGGACCCGATGGCACCGTGCTCGTCGAGGACCGCAATCGCGTCGGTGGAGGCGATTCGACACGCCATCCCGAGTTCGAGCTGGCCCGGTGGTCCGCCGAGAATCAGCCGCCGGCCGACCGCGCGTCCTCAACGGTGTACACCTCGGGAGAGCACTGCCCGATGTGCTCGGCCGCGCATGCATGGGTTGGGCTGGGCCGAATCGTGTACGCCAGCTCCTCGGCCCAGCTGACGCGGTGGCTCACCGACCTGGGCGTGCCCCCGGGGCCTGTCGCGGCGTTGCCCATCAACGAGGTAGCGCCCGGCATCGAGACCGATGGTCCGGCACCGGATCTCGCCGAGAATGTGCATGCATTGCACATTCGGTTCCGCGCGGGCGGGTGATCAGCTCACTTGACGCACGCGACGCCGTCCGCGCCCATCTGACTCAGGTCGGTTGGCGCCGGGGCCTGGACACCCGTTCCCGTGGCGGCAACCGCAGTCAGGACATCGGTGGAATTTGCATCCGCTGACGTATCGCCCTTGTTAGCGGCGCTGTGATGTGCGATGTAGTCGTCCGCGGGGAACTGCGAGCCCACCGTCAACTGGACAGTCCCAGGTGCAACCGCCCCGGATTCCGTCATGGGCAGGTGTAGTTGATCGGCGAGTGCCTGCGCGCCCTCCTGTGCGTCTGAGCCATAGACAATCGAGCTCTCGGTCGACATGGCCTCTGCCGTCGTTGCACGACCACGCGTGAATCCCCGAGCCGTAAAGGCATCTTCGATTGCCGCACCCAGCCCGTCGCGCTCTGTCGCGTTGACGACGTTGAGCACTACGGGCGCCGAGAGCGGGACCACGGGAACCACCGCAGCCGCAGTGGGCGGCGCGGGGGCGATATCGGCGGAGAAGCGATCGTGGACGATCTGCCGGATCGTCGGAAGGTCCACGATGTTGACGTCCGAACCGTTCGAGTCCTGGCCAAAGTCAGAGATGGGCAGCGTGTAGAGAGACATCGGCCTTTTGGTCAATGTCGAGGCGCGCGCGGCGAAGTCGACGATGTTGAGCCCGGAGTCGATCGCGACGTTCTCGTGCGCGACATTCAGGATGTTGCGCACCGCGGCGGGATTCGACATCGCCCCGCCCTTGCGCACCGCGGTCAACAACGACACCAGGAAGGCCTGCTGGCGCCGGGTGCGGTCCATATCCGTGAACGATCCGTCGTTTTCGTCGCGCCGTTGCCGGACGAAGGCCATCGCCTGGGATGCGTCGATCTGCTGCACGCCTTCGTGGAAGTTGGCGCCGGAAAACTCGTCCACCGTGTCGTGGTTCAGGCACACGGTGATGGGCTGCACCGCCTTGGCGATCTGGAAGAACGCGGCGAGGGTCACTTCCACGAAGTGATCGATCGGCACGCCGAGGAAGTCACGTACCGTGTCGATCTGGGCCTTGCGCCCCGCCTCACGAGCGGCCTGCTCACGCGCGGTCAGATCATTGGCGCCCGCAGAATCCGAGCCACCCCTAGCCTGCGTGTCCAACGCCTGCTGGTAGGCAAATCCGTAGGCCTGCTTGACCTTGCCCTTACACACCGACCCGGGGCAGCCCGCCAGGTCAACATAGTCGTCACGTGGGATCGAGACCGCGGTGATGGGGCCGTCATTGCCCGGGATGTGCACCACAATCAGCACATTCGCGTTGTACCCACCGGATGTCTCGTCGCCGGCATGCAGCGCGTCGTACATGTCCTGTGGCAGCGGCTGCCCGTTTTGGTCGAGCCGACTATCCAGGCCCATGAGCAGGATGTTCTGGTCCTGGCCGACAGGAGTCAGGACCCCGGGTAGCACGTGCGAGGTGATGATCTGCCCTACCGCCGTGTTGTATCCGGCCCAGCCAAAACCCGTGATGGCCATGACGAATGCCGCAGCGATACCGACGACCAGACGGCCCTTTTCCAGCACCCAGCGCTGCGCCTGACCAGAATCCTGCTCGCCCATAACAGTTGACCATTGTTGTGGACAATCGGTCCAAAACGCGGCAAGCACGCCTCGGACTCTCCGGCGAGTCCCTTATCGACGCCCACTGTGAAGTGCGTGTGAATTTGCCAGGGCCGCTCGCTAATCCGCGCGCGTGAGCCCCAACACCGGGATGATCCGGGTGGTCTTGCGTTCGTACTCGGCGAAGTTCTCGAAGCGCTCCGCCTGGCGCGCGTAGATCCGGTCACGCTCCTGGCCCACCACATCGCGCACCGTCACGGGGTAGTGGTCATCACCGATTTCGACGGACACCTTCTCGGGATGTTCCAGCGCGTTGTAGTACCACGCGGAGCTATTGTCCCGCCCGTTATTGGAGGCGAACACGTAGAACTCGCTGCCCTCTTCGCCCGGTTGGTAGGCCATCGGGTTTTCACGCGGTTCGCCCGACTTCGCGCCGACGGTGTGCAGGATCAACATGTCGAACTGCGCCAGAAAGCCATCAACGGCGCCGTTCTCGCGAATCTGGCTCATCACGCTGGCATGAAAGTCGTTGGGGTTCGTTTCGGTCATGACCTGTGCAATGTCAATCTAACTGACACTATTCCCGACGACGAGTGAAATCCTCGACAAGTCCCTCGACAAACCCGTCGTCAACCGCCTCCCCCGTCACGATCACGCGGTAGTACAGGGGCGCCACCAACAGTTCGGCCAGACGAGCGACATGCACGCCGTCGGACAGCTCCCCTCGCCGCACCGCACGAGCGATCGGAATCTGGTCGCGCGCCTGCTGTTCGCGCAGATAGCGAGCCCGGAACGCATCCGCGAGCTGCGGATCATGCTGCGACTGGCCAATGAGGGCCCGGAACACCGCACCCGCGTCATCGGTCGTCAGGAACCGCGCGGTGGCACCCAGGTGGTGCCGCAGGTCGGCCTCGAGGCTGCCCAGATCGGGCGGATCCAACTGCGAAGCGGCATCTTCCAGGAAGACGTCCATCAGCACCTCCGCCTTGGAACTCCACCATCGATAGACGGTCTGCTTGGCCACACCCGCGGCCTTGGCAATGCCTTCCATGGTCACTCCGGCATAGCCCTTGGCGACCAGCAGATCGTCGGCAGCGTGAATAACGGCCTCACGCGCGGTCTCGCTGCGGCCATGCCGGTTTCCGAAATGACGGCGCGCGTCGTCAGCCTCGCGGGGCTTCGCCGTCTCACTCACAGTGACCATCGAATCATCACCCTAGACTAGACGAGACGTTGCGTCTATTCTAAATGGCATGACAACGACACTCCATGAACCCGAATTCGCCACGATTGTGGGCCGCCTCTTCGAGAACGCCTCGCACGATGCACCCCCCGTCGACCGGGACACCTTCCACAAGAAGTCCGTCGAGGAGCGCGTCGAGCTGTTCCAGAACACCTACGTGCCCGTCGCACCCGATGCCGGGCGGCTCCTCTACAGCCTGGTCCGTGCCACCAAGCCGAACACCATCGTCGAGTACGGGCTGTCGTACGGAATCTCGACCCTGCATTCGGCCGCCGCGGTTCGCGACAACGGTTTCGGCCGCATCATCACCACCGAAATGAACACCACGAAGATTGCCGCCTCACGCGCGACCTTCGCCGAGGCCGGGGTGTCCGACCTCATCACCATCCTGGAGGGTGATGCCCGCGAGACGCTGAAGACGATTGATGGACCGATCGAGTTCCTGCTGCTAGACGGCTGGCCCGACCTCGACCTGCCAATTCTCAAGATCCTCGAGGACAAGCTGGCGCCGGGCGCACTGGTCATCGCGGACAACGTCGGATTCGAAAGCAGCAAGCCGTATTTGGAATACATCCGTACCCCGGAGAACGGCTACGTGAGCGTGGCTTCACCCATCGGGGAATGCATGGAGCTCAGCTGCCGTTGTGCGTAACGGCGCAATCTCACAGAAGCGTTGGCGGCGGTCGTCTCGCCAAAGTCTCCCGCCGCCAACGCCTTCAGAACCACTCCAGGAAGGTGTGGCATGTCCAAATCTACTCTCGGCCTGACGGCCGCGGCGTGCACTTCGTTCGCATTGCTGTGTGCGGCGCCCGCATCCGCGGGACCCAAATCACCTCAGACACCCAGCGAACTCGGCGCCGAGCTCCAATCACAGGGCTATAAAGTTCAGTACGAGCGAATCGGCAACTGTGCCTTGGATGCCGGATCGGTTGTCGGCACCCGGATCGGCCCGGCGGTCTGGGCGGATACCACCACGCAGACCAAGGCCGGTGGCGGCGTCGGCGACGGTGCCGGCACCCGCGGAGGTGTCACCTGGAGCCATGACGTGGACCACCAGATCGCCTACATCACGGTGGCGTGCAAACGCGCGGCCAAATGATCCACGCCGTGCACGAGATCCGGTCGCGATGGCAGCGGCATGGTTGGCAAATAATCAGGTGCGCCAGCGGCCCCGGGGAATTAGCATGCCTGAAATCGTCAGTGCCACAGGGTAGCTGGGGACGCCCGGAGCGGAGGACTTCGCAGCTTCTATGCTAGCGACGTGCGCACGACCGAGACCAGGCCCACCATTCGGGTCAGTGCTGTCGTACTACGGAACGACCGCGGCGCGGTCCTGACTGTCCGCAAGCGCGGCAGCACCCGCTTCATGCTGCCCGGAGGTAAGCCCGACGCGGGTGAGAGCGCCGCGCAGACCGCGGTGCGCGAGGTCCGTGAAGAGCTCTCGGTGCATCTGGAACCGGCGGCCCTGCAACCGGTCGGAGTCTTCAGAGCCGCGGCCGCGAACGAACCCGGATTCGATGTCGAGTCGACAGTCTTCGAGCATCCACCGGTATCGGTCAGCCAACCCGCCGCCGAGATCGAAGAACTGCGTTGGCAGTCACTCGATGAGCCCTACCCCACAGACCTGGCGCCGCTGCTCGCGGAGCACGTGCTCCCCACCCTGTCCGGGAAGCGACCGCGGCCATAGCGCCCCGGGGCGACCGCGGCCATAGCGCCCAGGGGCGCCCGCCGCAGGTACTACAGGGTTGCGTCCAGTTGCCCTAGCCGGTCGGTAAGCCTCAAATTCTCCGAGTAGTCAACCGGGCAGGCGATCAGTGAGACGCCATCATCGTCAAGGGCGGCTTGCAGCGTCGGCTGTAATTGGTCGGCGGCGGTGATGCGATAGCCCTTGGCTCCAAAGCTCTCCGCGTAGGAAACGATATCGGGGTTGGTGAACGAGACGTGATGGTGTTCGCCAAGTTCTAGGTCCATCTTCCACTCAATGAGCCCGTAGCCACCGTCCTCCCAGATCAGCACCACCAGCGGGATCTGCTCGCGTACGGCAGTCTCGATCTCCTGCGAGTTCATCAGGAACGCCCCGTCACCCGCGACGGCCAGCACCTTCACACCGGGGCGGGCGAGCTTGACGCCAATTGCTCCGGGCAGTGCGAAACCCATGGTGGACAGACCGTTAGAGACAAGACAGGTATTGGGCTCGTACGTCGGGTAAAGGCGCGCCATCCACATCTTGGTGGCGCCGGTATCGACTAGCACGATGTCACTGCGGCCCAACGTGGCCCTGATGTCAGCCACAATCCGCTGCGGGGCCATGGGGAAACGCGAATCCTGCTGTCCTCGAGAAAATTCCTCTACAAGCAGGGCGGATCCAGGAGCGGAGGCACAGTCGAACCGATGCCCGGCCAGTGCGTCGGTAAGCGCGTTTACCGACGCACTGATATCACCGATGATTCCCACCGACACCGAGTAGTGTGCGTCGACCTCGGCCGGGAACCTGTGGATGTGGATGATCTCCTTGTCGCCGAGTGGGTTGATCCGTACGGGGTCGAACTCTTGCAGCTCATACCCCACCGCAACGATCACATCGGCCTGCTCAAAGCCGAAATTGGCGTAGTCGCGCCGCATAAAGCCGACCGTCCCCATGCTATTGGGGTGATCATCGGGCATCGCACCCTTACCGTGGAAGGTATTGGCTACTGGCACGCCAAGCCCCTCGGAGAACCTCATGAGTGCGGCGGTCGCCCCACCACGGGCGGCGCCGTGACCGGCCAGCACCACCGGCCGATGCGCTCGCCGCAGGATGTCGACCGCCCGTTGCACCTGGCCGGCCATCGGCGCTTCTGCATGTACCACATTGCGCGGCAACGGATTCAGTTCATATTCGGCGCTATCGGCGTCGATGTTTTCGGGCACCGCCAGAAAGACGGCCGCCGGCCGTTCGGTCTCCGCGAGTTTGAATGCCTTACGGAACATTTCTGGGATCGCCCGGGCCGTGGGAACGCCGTCCGCCCAGCGGGTAATCGGACGGAACATCGCCACAAGGTCTACGTACTGATGGGATTCCTTGTAGGCCCGGTCCTGCCCCACCTGCGCAGAGATAGCGACCAGGGGCGTGCTGTTGGTCGATGCGTCGGCGACCCCCAGCTGCAGGTTGATCGCACCGGGACCCAACGTGGCAGAAACCACCCCGGCCCGCCCCGTGACCCTGCCGTACATCTCCGCCATGAATGCCGCGCCCTGCTCATGGCGAGTGAGGATGTAGCGGATATCCGACGCCGCGAGCGCCTGGATGAACCGGATGTTCTCCTCCCCCGGTATCCCGAAGACCACGGAAACGCCCTCATTCTCCAAACACTTCACCATTAATTGGGCAGCTGTGCTCATCTTCCCTACGGTAGTGGCACGCTAGAGACATGCCTATCGCAACGATCAACCCGGCCAGCGGAGAGACGATCAAGACCTTCGTACCGGCGTCCGATGAGGAAATCGACGCCGCCATCGGACGTGCACACGACCGGTTCAAGCAGTACCGCACAACGAGTTTCGCCGACCGAACCGCCTGGGCATTAGCTACAGCCGACCTCCTCGAGGCCGAGGCCGATGAGGTCGCCGCCCTGATGACGCTGGAAATGGGCAAGACTTTAGCCTCGGCAAGGGCCGAGGTGCTCAAGTGCGCCAAGGGATTCCGATTTTATGCCGAGAATGCCCCAGCCATGCTCGCCCCGGAATCGGCCGATGCGTCTGCCATCAACGCATCACGCGCCTACGCCCAGTACCAGCCCCTGGGGGTGATACTGGCCGTGATGCCGTGGAACTTCCCCCTTTGGCAGGCGGTGAGATTCGCGGCGCCCGCACTCATGGCAGGCAACGTGGGCCTGCTCAAACATGCGTCGAACGTGCCACAGTCCGCGCTGTATCTCGCCGATGTGATCGCTCGCGGCGGATTCCCCGACGGCTGCTTCCAGACACTGCTGGTGCCATCGGGTGCGGTCGAACGGATTCTTCGTGACCCGCGAGTGGCTGCCGCCACGCTCACCGGAAGCGAACCGGCGGGGCGCTCGGTGGCCGCGATTGCCGGCGATGAAGTGAAACCCACTGTTCTCGAGCTCGGCGGCAGCGACCCGTTTATCGTAATGCCGTCGGCGGACCTTGAGCGGGCCGTCTCGACCGCGGTCACGGCCAGAGTCCAGAACAATGGCCAATCCTGTATCGCCGCGAAGAGATTCATCGCCCATCGCGATATCTACGACGACTTCCTGTCCAGGTTTGTCGACAAAATGGCTGCCTTACGCGTCGGCGACCCGACGGATCCGGCCACCGAGGTCGGACCGTTGGCTACCGAGCAGGGCCGTGACGAGGTCGACAAGCAGGTCCAGCAGGCCCTCGCGGCCGGCGCCACCGTCCGCTGCGGCGGCGTACGCCCAGATGGCCCAGGGTGGTACTACCCGCCTACCGTCATCACCGATATCACCAAGGACATGCCGATATTTGGCGAGGAGGTGTTCGGTCCGGTCGCCTCGGTCTACCGCGCAACCGACATCGAGGAAGCAATCGAGATCGCCAACGCCACATCGTTCGGCCTCGGCGCCAACGCCTGGACTGGCGAAGAAGCCGAGCAACAACGCTTCATCAACGACCTCGACGCCGGACAGGTCTTCATCAACGGTATGACGGTGTCCTACCCGGAGGTTCCATTCGGCGGCATCAAACGCTCGGGGTACGGCCGCGAACTCTCGGCCCATGGCATCCGCGAGTTCTGCAATATCAAGACGGTCTGGATCGCCTGAGCGGGCAGCACTGGTCCCTGAAAGGCAGAAGGCCCCCCGAACATTCGGGGGGTCTTCTCTTCTTGTGGAGCTGCCGGGAATTGAACCCGGGTCCAACGGCCGTTCATTAAGGCTTCTCCGTGCGCAGTTCGCTATGCCTCTACTTGGATCTCTCGGTCTCGCGAACAAGCCGAGATGACGATCCCAGTCGCTGTTTGATTTCCCTACGGGTCCCGCGACCGAACCCGTAGGTTTGTCCCTCTAGCTGATGCCAGGGTCCGGGCCGAGGGCGCTCCCGGTCTGACAGACACGCAGTCGCTTAGGCAGCGAGTGCGTAGTCGCGCTGATGAGAATCGGCGCTTAATTGGTTGCAATGACGCTTACGGTGGTCTCTTGCCTGCACCGGCACGCTTCCCTTAAGTCGAGACTCGCTGTCGAAACCTTTCAGCCCCGTCACCCCGCCGACCTTCGGTGGGACACTCCATCCTACCGCCGCATATCCACGAAGCCACCGAATTACCCGCCCGCGCCACGGTAGCGTGCTGGAAATCGCCAAACCTGGGGAGTCCACCATCATGCGCATGCTGCTGAGTGCTTACGCCGCCGTTATGGCCGGCGCCACCGTATTCGCTGCTCAGGCGTCTGCCGACCCGTCGGTACCCAACCTCGACGGCTACGCACCGGTCGAGCCCACCGCCTATGAGACGTACTCCGCATACGCCACGACGGGTGTGCAGTTCCTCACCCCCGACGGCCTGCGCTGCCGCATCACCTCAAACTCCCGGGCCACCGGCCTCGAGGGCACGTGCTGGGGCAAGCTGCCCGGCGTCGCGGGCGACGAGAACATCGCCACGGTGTCGCTCAACACCCCGGCCGCGAGCCTGACCCACATGCCCGATCTAGGCCAGCAGGAGATTGTCGCGCGGCCCGACGCGTCACCGGCCGGCCCGGCGCCCGTTGACCCCAGCGCCTACCACCCGCTGGCCTCTGGACAGAAGATCACCTACGGCCTCAGGGCCACCGACAAGATGATCACGTGCGCCGTAAGCGATCAACGCGAGACGATCTGCGTACTGCCCAACAATTTCACCGGCGACAGTCCGCACGGATTCGTGCTGTCCCCCGCCGGCAGCCGGGCCTTCTAGCCGTCGCCGAGACCGAGGTTGTGGCGAAAAGATGCGAGACGAATCAGCCACAACCTCGGTCTCGGCACAAGCGGGGAGCGGAGCCTTCTAGCGCGCGTCCTCGAGCACCTGCAAGGCGGCGTTGTATCCGGGGATGAAAGAAATCGCTGGTCCACCATGACATCCCGCACTCCCGAGGTATAGACCCTCGACGGGCAACGGATGATCGCGGTATCCGCGTGGCCCCGGCCTGTTGACTCCGATTTGGTCGGCGTGAACTAACCCGAAGCAATAGTCGCCACCCGGCGCTCCGAACATGGTGCCCATGTGCCGGGGCGTGAATGTGGTGTGCCGCAGCACGATGTCCTCGAAATTGGGAGCCAGCCGGGAAATCTTGTCGATGACCCGCTGCCCCATCTCCGCCTTCATCTCGCCATACCGGGCATGCTCTGTCTCGACCGGAAACCACAGGGCGAACGCCGAGGCCGCGTACTTGCCCTCCGGCGCCAGCTGCCGATCGTGCAGGGACGGGATCTGGAACACCACAGCGGGATCGGCGGGCACGATCCCCCGCCGACAGTCTTCCCACTGCGCCTGCAGCTCTTCGGGCGTGCTGTACATCCCGACGGTCGATTGCATTTGCGGATCATTCAGACTCTCGTACGGCGCGACGAACTCCGGCAGCGCCGCAAGAGCGAAATGCATCTGCAGATAGCTGCCACGGTGATCCACCCGCGCGAACCGGTCACGCTGATCCGGCGGAACCGCCGAGGAATCCAACATCTCCACCACGGTGAGATCGGGTGCGATACACGAAACGACCACCGGCGCGGTGATTGTCGATCCATCGTCCAAGGCGACTCCGGTCACCCGGCCATCCGCGGTGCGGATTTCGGTGACCTTGCTACGCAGTCGCACCTCTCCACCGTGTCCGACGAAGAGGTCATGCAGATGCGATGTCAACGCTCCAATGCCGCCGCGGAGCTTCTTCATCTGCAACGCGGTGGCATCCGGCATCGCCAACCCGAAGGCCAGTGCGGCTGCGCTACCAGGAGTTTCCGGACCTCGATAGGTCATGTTGAGCGCCAGGAATGCCAACATCCCGCGCAGCGCACCGTGTTTCTCCTTGTCGGGAAAATACCGGTCCAGCACGTCGGTCACCGACCCGAAGAGCATCTCGTTGATGCTGGCACGCTCGAATTCATTTGTCGCGCAGCCGTACATCTCGTCAAATGTCTTCGGCGGCAGTCCTACCTCGAATCGCCCCAATGCCCTCGTCGGCGCTTGACTCCACGCCATGATCCCCGCCATGCCGTTGACAGCCTCGGCTCCGTGCGCCTCGTTGAGATGGGTCAACAGCTTCATCGGATCGCTGTAGTAGATAACCGGATCGTCGCCGATTCCCCTGAGCGCCACAGAAACAACGTCCAGGTCGACCGACGGCAAGGTGTCGAGGCCAAGGTCGCGGCTCAGGACGGCGGATGTCGGAAACTGGACCGATCCGGCGATCTCGAATCGGTACCCGTCAAACAGCTCTACCGTCGAGGCCATGCCGCCGGAGTAGAGCTTGGCGTCCAGGCAGACCGTACGCAGCCCCGACTGCTGAAGTTTCGCCGCGGCGGTAAGCCCGTTATGCCCGGCGCCGATCACGATCGCTTCGAAGTCCGCCATCACGCCACGCTGACACGGCTCACCAAGTTTTGTCAATAGTGACAAAACTTGGTTTCAGGGCATATCGCCGATTCCCGCCTTCAAGAAATCCAGCGCGGTGCGACTCCGCCGCGTGAGCTCCTCGGGCGAATGGTCCTCGCCGAGCATCCACGCATCCATGGCACCGAAGACCGCCGCGGCAATACAGCGCGCCGTCACGGTATTGCGCAGGCGCACATCGGGATTGGCATCGCCGCCACCATCACGTATGAGATGCTCCTCGATCACCTCGGCGAATTCGGCCTCCACCTGCCGGATATGCCGCACGATGCGCGCCCGATCGAGCTCCTGGTTGCGCAACGTCGCGATCTTGACCACCGCGTCGACGTCGTAGGGGGCGCTGAAGATCGCCGACTCCACCGATTCCAGGATGGGTTCGCCCGCAGTTCTCGCATCCAGAGCGCTGCGAAACCATTCCAGACCGAGGTCGTAGTCCAGAAAGAGCAGATCATGTTTGGACTCGAAATGGCGATAGAAGGTTCGCAGCGAGACACCGGCATCCGCCGCAATCTGCTCGACGGAAGTGTCCTCTACGCCCTGCCCAAGAAAGCGCACTATCGCCGCCTGCCGAAGCGCCGCGCGCGTCCGCTCACTGCGCACAGTCTGGGCAGGTCTGACCATCCTGGAAAGGTACCCCACCGGCAGCCGGAGACAAGTTATGTCACTATTGACAAAATTTGCGCACGCTGCCAGGCTCCCGACATGGTGTCGCTCGTCGTCCACGCGATCCTCGGAATCACCGTCATCGCGCTCATCGTCGCCTCGAATCGGCCGATATTCGCCCGGACCGCAACGGGTCCCGCGTTATCGCTGCTCGAAATCGTGTACTACGTCGTTGGTATCGCCTCGATCGCACTGGGCTGGTACTTCAACATCCGGTACGTCGCCGAGTACCACGTGTCCAACCCGCTCACCGGCTGGATCGACTACATCAAGCTGATGTTCGTCAATCCCGCGGCGGGCTCGGCCAGCCAGGACTACACGATCGGCAATGTCATTCTGCTGCCGCTGATGACGATCATCGACGGGTACCGCCGCGGCATCCGGCGCCCGTGGCTCTACTTCGTATCGAGCCTCTTCACGAGTTTTGCGTTCGCGTGGGCCTTCTACCTGGTCACCGTCGAACGCCAGCGCAGACATCAACCAGCCACGGTCCTCGAATCCGTGTGAGCTACATGCCTTTTGCGCGACGCCCCAGTTCACGGGTGATCTCGCGGGTGGCGTCCCGCTTGGCCAGGTCCTGACGCTTGTCGTGCGCCTGCTTGCCACGGGCCAAGGCCAATTCGACCTTGACCTTGCCGTCCAGGAAATACAGCGACAACGGCACCAGCGTCAGGTTGCCATCGCGGATCTTTCCGACCAGCTGATCAATCTGTGCTCTGTGCAGCAACAGCTTCCGGTTCCGCAGCGGCGCATGGTTGGTCCAGGTGCCGTGGTCGTACTGCGGGATATGTAACGCGCGCAGCCAGACCTCGCCGTCATCGACGGTAGCGAAGGCGTCCACCAACGAGGCCTTGCCCTCGCGCAGGCTCTTGACCTCTGTGCCCACCAGCTGCACCCCGGCCTCGTACACATCGAGAATCGAATAGTTGTGCCGCGCCTTGCGATTGGACGCGATGATCTGGCGCCCGTCGGTCGGTTTCTTACTCATCGCCAGGACCTATCTACGCACGTACAGACGCAAAGTCACGTACGCGGTCACCCCGGCCAGCAGAATGCCCAGCGCCGCCATCTGAATCGACGCGAGGAAGACATCGCCGTAGGTGATCGGGGCAATCAGGTTGGCCTGAATGAACTGTTCCAGAGCCCCGTTCAGGATGGTCACCCGCGCCACGATCAGACCGATCACCGCCAGCAATACACCGGCAAGCGCAGCGATCACCGCCTCCAACAGGAACGGCAATTGCGTGTACCAACGGGTGGCACCCACCAACCGCATGATGCCCACTTCGGTGCGCCGCGTGTATGCGGCGACCTGAACCATGTTGGCGATCAACAGAACCGCACCAACGGCCTGGATCAGCGCGATCATGAACGCCGCATCACGCAGGCTGTTCAGGACCGCGAACAAGCGGTCGATCAGATCCTTCTGATTGAGCACGCCCTTCACACCGGGCTTGCCGACGAAAGACTCATCGAAATCTGCGTGTGTCTCCGGTTCCTTGAGCTTGACGATGAAGGAGGCCGGGAACGCATCCTTGCTCACATCCTTCATCAAGTCCCGGAACTGCGGCAGTCGCTTCTCGGCGTCCGCGTACGCGTCCTCACGGTTCACGAAACGCACCGACTTGATGTCGGAACGCTTCTCGATCTCGTCGCGCAGGCTTTTGCAGATATCGCTGCTGCAGTTGGTGTCGCTGGCCGACAGGTCCTCGGTGAGGAAGATCTGCGTCTCCACGCGGTCCAGGTAGATGGCCTTCGAGTTCTTGGCAAGCGATATCACCAGCAGACCACCACCGAACAACCCGATCGCGATGGCGGTCGTGATGATCATCGCCACGGTCATCGTCACATTGCGGCGCAGGCCGGTGAGTACCTCGTTGAACAGGAATCCAAAACGCATGTTCTATTCCACTTACCTATCTACCCCGTAGACACCGCGCTGCTCGTCGCGGATCAGCTTGCCCAGTTCCAGCTCGATCACGCGCTGGCGCATCGAGTCGACGATGTGATGGTCGTGGGTCGCCATCAGCACGGTAGTGCCGGTGCGGTTGATCCGCTCCAGCAGCGCCATGATGTCCTCACTCGTCTCGGGATCCAGGTTCCCGGTCGGCTCGTCGGCCAGCAGCACCAGCGGGCGGTTGACGAACGCGCGCGCGATACCGACGCGCTGCTGCTCGCCACCGGACAGCTCCGAGGGCAGCCTGCTGGCCTTGCCGGTCAGGTTCACCATCTCCAGCACCTCGGGAACGATGCGGTTGATGATGTCCGTCTGCTTGCCGATCACCTCGAGTGCGAAGGCCACATTCTCATACACCGTCTTTTGCTGGAGCAGCCGGAAGTCCTGGAACACACAGCCGATCGTCTGCCGAAGGTGCGGGATCTCGCGGCCGCGCAGCTTGTTGACGTGGAACTTGGAAACCTGGATTTCGCCCTTGGTGGGCAGCTCTTCACCCAGCAGCAGTCGCATGAATGTCGACTTACCCGAACCCGAAGGACCGATGAGGAACACAAACTCGCCCTTGTCGATCTCGAGGCTCACGTTGTCCAACGCGGGCCGAGCCGACGATTTGTAGAGCTTGGTTACCTTGTCGAGGCTGATCACGGCACGCCAGTGTAGCCGGGAAACCCGTGATGACCGTGAGGGCGCACTAGGGCGCCGGGGTCGCGGGAGCCGGAGGCGGCGCACCCGGCAGGGGCGGAAGCTGCGGCGGGACCACCCAGGGAGGCAACCATCCGGGCGGCTGAGGTGCGGTCGTCGTCGGGGGTGTCGGCGGTGTTCCGCTGGGCGTCGACGTCGGGAATGTGGTGACGATGGTGTTCGTCGGCTCCGCCGTCGTGGTCGTGGTGGGCGCAGTCGTGGTCACCGGACGCCTCGTGGTGCTCGGCACAGGCCGCGGCGCGGTCGTGGTGACGCTGGGCGTGGGCACCCAGGTGTATCCGGGAGGCGGCTGCGGCGGCGCGGGCTCCGGCTTGTTGATCTCGTAGAGCCAGCTTGCCGCGACGAACGCAAGAATGAGCACGGCGGTCGAGGTACGGATCCTGACCTTTGCCCTGATCTTGGTTCCCCAGGACAGGAGCTTTTCCCATAAAGGTTCCTGGCGAGGTTCACTCATTTGAGATCCTCGTCCTTCACGATCGGTTGCGGCTTGGTGTCAACACCCTCGTCGCGCCCCTCGTCGCGTTTGTTGTCGCGTTTGAGCTCTCCGGAGCTCGACGACGACATGGTGCGCACCACCGGGCGACTGTCCCCCACCAGCGCGACGCCCGCCTTGGCCAGCGCCGCGATCACCTTGGCGCGCAGCCGCCGTCCCACCTCGAACTGCTTACCGGGCAGCGACCGCGCCACCATACGCACGTTGACCCGGTCCACCTCGATGCTCTCCACACCCATCAGCGACGGGGCGTCGAGCAGTAGCTGAGACAGATCGCGGTCCACCAGCGCCTGCTGACAGACGTCATACAACACATCGTTGACCCGGGCCAGGTCCACGCTCGTCGGCACCGGAATATCGACGACCGCGCGGGCCCAATCCTTGGAAAGGTTGACCGCCTTGACGATCAACCCGTTCGGAATGGTGATGACCTCGCCCTCGCTCGACCGCAACTTGGTAACCCGCAGAGTGACCTCCTCGACAGTCCCCCGGGACTCGGTGGTCTGCCCCTGCACGTACAGCTCCACCAGATCGCCGAAGCCGTACTGCTTCTCGGTGATGAGAAAGAACCCGCTCAGCAAGTCCTGGACGACGCGCTGAGCGCCGAAACCGAGCGCACCGCCCAGCACGGCGGCCGGACCCGCGAGCCCGCCTATCGAAATGCCCAGCACCCCAACGACGTGCACGGTGGTCACCACGACAATCAGCACCACGACGATCCACGAGACAACGGAGGCGAGCGCCTGCCGGTGCTTACTGGCTTCGGAGCGCACCAATGCGTCGCTCTGGGTGAACGAACGGTCCAGTCGGCGGGTGATCTTGTGCGCGCCCCAGTTGATGAAGCGGACGAGGATCATCGCGCCGAGGACGGCGATGACGATCTGCAGACCGTTGTTGAGTAGCCAGCGGCCAACCTCGCTGGACCACAGAGTGTCCCAGCGCTCTGCGAGGCGAAGGCTCGCCGCGTTGAACTCGGCGGCGCTAGTCATCTCGCCTATTGCGCCACCGGATCCCCGCCTCCAGGAATCCATCGATGTCGCCGTCGAGCACCGCCGCGGGATTGCCTACCTCGTACTCGGTACGCAGGTCCTTGACCATCTGATAGGGCTGCAGCACATAGGAGCGCATCTGGGTGCCCCATGAGCTGCCGCCATCGCCCTTGAGCGCATCCATCTCGGCACGCTCCTCGAGCCGCTTACGCTCCAGCAGCCTGGCCTGGAGCACGCGCATCGCCGCGACTTTGTTCTGCAGCTGCGACTTCTCGTTCTGGCAGGTGACGACGATTCCCGTCGGGATGTGCGTCAGTCGCACGGCCGAGTCGGTGGTGTTCACCGACTGGCCACCCGGTCCGCTGGATCGGTAAACGTCAACGCGCAGGTCACCTTCGGGGATATCGATGTGATCGGTCGTCTCCACCACCGGGAGCACCTCGACATCGGCGAACGAGGTCTGGCGCCGACTCTGGTTGTCGAATGGGCTGATTCGCACCAGCCGGTGTGTGCCCTGTTCCACCGACAGCGTGCCGTAGGCGAAGGGGGCGTGCACGGCGAAGGTCGTGCTCTTGATACCCGCCTCTTCGGCGTAGGAGGTGTCGAAGACCTCGACCGGGTACTTATGCGCCTCTGCCCAGCGGATGTACATGCGCATGAGCATCTCGGCCCAGTCCGCGGCATCCACGCCGCCGGCGCCGGACCGAATGGTGACCACGGCCTCGCGCTCGTCGTACTCGCCGGACAGCAGTGTCCGGACCTCCATGGCCTCGATGTCCTCGCGCAGCTTGGCGCGGTCGGCATCGGCCTCCGCCACCACCGAGGCGTCCTCACCTTCCTCCGCGAGCTCGTAGAGCACCGGCAGATCATCGAGCCGCTGCCGGAGTGCTTCGACCCGCCGCAGCTCACCCTGCGCGTGTGAGAGCTGGCTCGTCACCTGCTGGGCACGCGCCTGGTCATCCCACAGGTTCGGGTCGGCGGCGGCTTCTTCGAGCGTCTCGATCCGGGCACGCAGGCCGTCGACGTCGAGCACCCGCTCCACCGTGGTGAGAGTCGTGTCGAGGTCAGCGATGTCGGCTTGGCAGTCCAGATCCACAACAGTTCAGGCTACCGGGCTGACGGACCACAACATTCCGACCCGACGGATCACCCCTAGCCGTGGGTCACCGCGCGGATGTGATCGGCGGAATGGCCCAGCCGGATCGCGGCCTCCGCCACCGCCTGGTGATCCATCAATTCCGGTGGCCCCAGCGCGCCGAGAACCGCCACCACCTCGCCGTCATCGCCGAAGACGGGCACGCCCAAGAACCCGATCCGGCATGGCGCGGCCAAGTCAACTGGTTCGCTCATCATGTCCACCATGAGGTCGAGAGTTCGCTGGTCGGCGTCGCGGCGCCCTCCCGCCAGCGCGCCAGCCAGTGAGTAGAACTGATCCACGTACATGCTCTGGCGCGCGACGTAGAACCCGTCGGCACGCACCCGCGCCAACATGGCGCAGACGCGCTCCCACCGCGAGTCAGACACCGCCGCCCCGGCGTTCTCCAGCCACCGACGAACCACGGAATCCTCGGCCCATGCCATGAAAATGATCCCCGCCGGGGCCGCCAAACGGACACGGCTACCGACGGGATAGCCGACTCCCGTCGCCGAACGTCCCGATGACGAGATGACCGCGACATCGTCGCCGATGACCATCGCCATCGTGGCCAGCGCGGCGAAGTGGTGTGCAAGCTCCGCGACCTCGCGATCCGCCGCCGCGGCGATACCGAAGCGCGCACGCGCCGCGTGACCGCCGATGAGCAACGCCGGGCCTATCGAGTACGTCTTGTGCCGGGGATGGCGTTCCAGATAGCCAGCGTCCGTCAGCGCCTGGAGTATCGCGAGAGTGGATGCGGCGTTGACACCCACCGCTTCGGCGATCTCGGTCATCGACCTGGGCTGGGTGGGGCGTGCCGCCAAGTGATCCAAGATCTGCGTGGCCCGCACGACAGCGGGCGCGGGCTTCGTCATTCGCGTCCCAATCTGGTAGCAGACTGCTACGATTTGCTGTCGGATTTGATATATCAAATCCGACAAAGACATACAATAATCAACTACTAGCTACCCGGTGGATTGATCCATGCATTCCTTTGGAAAACAGCTAGCCGCGCTACCAAGATCACGGTACGGCCCGTGGGCCGTTATCGCGGCCGGAGAGACAGAAACGGCGACCGCATTCGCGCGCCATATCGCGGCCAACGGGATCAACATCGTCCTGGCGACGCATGGCGGAAGGGCCGACGCCTACACACTGGCCGTGACCACCGGGGTGAGTGTCCGCACCACATCGCCCGACGTCTTCACCGGCGAGCTCGCCGCGGCCACCGACGATATCGACGTGGGCTTGTTGGTGTGCGTCACCGACGAGGACACCGGCAGCAGCCGCTTCGGCGAATCGGACCTGAATCGCATGCGGACGCTCTACCTGTCCCATCGATTTGGGCACAGAATCGCCGACCGCGGGCAGGGTGGCGTCATCATGGTGAGATCGTTGGCAGCACGAGGAATCGCGCACCACACTCAACCTCGCGGAGCCGATTCGACGTTCACGACGGGCATCCGCGATGACCTACACAGGCAGGGCGTCGAGGTAACGCTGTTCGACGATTACGTGCCACATCGGCCCGCGATGGACGCGGACGATCTCGCGTTGATGGCCTTGGCCCGGCTCGGACGCCGGCGGCACCGTCAATGTCGTCACGAACTTGATCAGCCGGATTGCCGCACCGTCCGCGGCGTCAACTGACGATCCGACAGTTGTGCATCGGGCGTTCAGTTTCCCGTCCCTCCCTATCCAAACTGACGCACTGGTAAGTTCCTGACCGTGAGTCAGGAAACGAAAACTGCGCCCAAGACCGAACTGCTTCACCCCACCCAGGACGACTTCGCCGAATTCGACGGCGAGACACGTCGACTCCTGAAGGCGACCGTCGATTGGTTCGAAGAACGCGGGAAGACCCGCCTTCTCAAGGACTACGTCGACAAGGTCTTCTACCAGGACTTCCTGGACTTCGCGGCGCGCGAGAAGCTGTTCGCAACCTTCCTCACCCCGGCTGCAGACGGCGCCGGGAACGCCGACAAGCGCTGGGACACCGCCCGCGTGGCCAAGCTCTCGGAGATCCTCGGCTTCTACGGCCTGAACTACTGGTACCCGTGGCAGGTGACCGTGCTCGGGCTCGGGCCGGTCTGGCAGAGCACCAACACCGACCCCCGCAAGCGCGCCGCCGATCTGCTTGACGGCGGTGCCGTCGCGGCCTTCGGCCTGTCCGAGCAGGCCCACGGCGCCGACATTTACTCCACCGACCTGGTACTCACTCCCGTCGAAGGTGGCGGATACACGGCCTCCGGCAGCAAGTACTACATCGGCAACGGCAATTGCGCCCGCATCGTCTCGGTGTTCGGCCGCGTTCAGGGCCGCGACGGTCTGGACCAGTACGTCTTCTTCCTCGCCGACAGCGAGCACCCCAACTACACGGTGATCAAGAACGTCGTGCCGTCCCAGATGTACGTCGCCGAGTTCGAGCTCAACGACTACCCGGTGAGCGAAGACGACATCCTGCACGTCGGCGCGGACGCCTTCAGCGCGGCGCTCAACACCGTCAACATCGGCAAGTTCAACCTGTGCTTCGGCGGCATCGGCCTCTCGACACACGCCCTGTACGAGTCCGTCACCCACGCGCACAACCGCATTCTGTACGGCAGCCCGGTCACCAAGTTCGACCATGTGCGCCGCGAGTTCGTGGACGCCTATGCCCGGTTGATGGGCATGAAGCTGTTCAGTGAGCGTGCCGTGGACTACTTCCGCACCGCCAGCCCCGAGGATCGGCGCTACCTGCTGTTCAACCCTGTCACCAAGATGAAGGCCACCACCGAGGCCGAGAAGGTACTGGCGTTGCTGGGGGACGTCATGTCGGCCAAGGCATTCGAGGCCGAGACCTACACCACCGCGGCACGTATCGACGTGGCGGGGCTGCCCAAGCTTGAGGGCACGGTGGCCGTCAACCTGGCACTGATCCTCAAGTTCATGCCCGCCTACCTGCACCATTCGCAGGACCTCCCGGTTCCCGGAGTGCAGCTGGAAGCGCGCGACGATGAGTTCCTCTTCAACCAGGGTCCGGCCAGCGGTCTGGGCAAGGTCCAGTTCCACGATTGGCGCAAGCCGTTCGCGGAGAACGCAGGCATTCCCAATGTCGCGGCCTTCACCGAGCGCGCCGAGGCACTGGCCACCCTGGTGGCCGCGGAGAAGGACGCCATCAAGACCGCCGGACTGGATCTGCAGTTGAGCATCGGCGAGCTGTTCACCCTCGTGGTCTACGGCGGTCTGATCCTGGAGCAGGCCAAGCTGCGGGGTGCCGACGAGCAGCTCATCGACCAGATCTTCGAGATCCTCAACCGGGACTTCTCGCAGTACGCGGTCGATCTGATCGGCAAGCGCGAGGCCACCGCGACGCAACGGCAGTGGGCCAAGGACGTTATTTCAGAACCGGTATTCAATTCCGAACGCTTCGATGCGATTTGGAATCGAGTCGAGGCGCTGTCCGGCGTGTACGAAATGCGGGCCTAGTCCGCAGGTCTACCCGCGCGCCCTCGGAACCGTCGCTAGCATCGGTGGGGTAACCCGTCCGCACAGGACCGCGGCCAGCCCCCTGTCGGCCAGCCCATAGCCGACGACAGCCGCTGCCCCCTGTCGGGCAGATAAGGACGTACGAGGGTGCGCGCCGTTCACGTCGCCATCGTCGGTGCGGGGCCCTCGGGCTTCTTTGCCGCCGGATCGCTGCTCAAACACTCCGATTTCGACGTGCATGTCGACATGCTCGAAATGCTCCCGACTCCTTGGGGTTTGGTTCGGTCCGGGGTGGCTCCGGACCACCCCAAGATCAAGTCGGTCAGCGCGGTGTTCGAGAAGACGGCGACGCATCCGCGTTTCCGATTCTTCGGCAACATCGAAGTGGGAGAGCAGATCACCGCCGAGGAGTTGGCGTCACGCTACGACGCGGTGATCTACGCGGTCGGAGCCCAGTCCGACAAGCCCCTGGGCATCCCGGGCGACCAACTGCCCGGCTGCATCGCCGCCGTCGACGTGGTGGGTTGGTACAACGCCAATCCCACGCATCAGAAGGTGTCGGTCGACCTCTCCGGCAAGCGCGCCGTGGTCGTCGGGAACGGCAACGTGGCACTGGACGTCGCACGCATCCTGGGCATGGATCCGGAGTCGCTGCACACCACCGACATCGCCGACCGCGCGCTGGACTCCCTGGACCACAACGCGATCCGTGAGGTTGTGATCATCGGACGACGCGGACCACTGCAGGCCACCTTCACCCCGCTGGAGCTGCGCGAGATGGGTGAACTGCCGGGCGTCGACGTCGTGGTGGATCCCGAAGACCTGGCCGGCATCACCGATGAACAATTGGCGGCCGCACCCAAGCCCACCCGCACCAACATCGGCACCCTGCGCAAGTTCTCGGAGCGACCGCAGACCGAGGGCCATCGCCGGGTGGTGTTCCAGTTCCGCACCTCCCCCATCGAGCTGCATGGCGACGGCGAGGTGGAATCAATCACGCTGGGCCGCAACGAACTCGTCGACGACGACGGATACATCGTCGCCCGTGACACGGGTGAACGCGAGACGCTGCCCACTCACCTGGTCGTACGTGCCATTGGATATCGCGGAGTTCAGGTGCCCGGACTGCCCTTCGATTCCCGGCGCGGTGTCATCCTCAACAACGCCGGACGCATCGAGGGCCGCGAGAACGAGTACGTGGTCGGCTGGATCAAACGCGGTCCGGTCGGCGTCATCGGAACCAACAAGAGCGACTCACAGGAGACGGTAGACACCTTGCTCGCCGACTTGGTGACCGCCGACTTGGGAGCCGCGCCCGATACCGCCGCACTGGGAGAATGGCTGTTGGGCCACGAACCGCACATCGTGTCGCAATCCGATTGGCTGACCATTGATTCGCATGAGCGCGCCACCGGTGAACCGCAGGGCCGCCCCCGCGTGAAGCTGGAGACGGTGCCCGATCTGCTGGCCGCAACCGGACGACACGGCGAACCGTGACGTTGGCCTTCGCCCAACGGCTCATCCGTGACCGTCCACATCGTGGTGTCACAGGCCGAGTGAGCGTCCAGGCAGACATTTCGCCTGTTTTCCTGCGTGAGCACACCCGGCACATTCATTCTTAACATTTCCTTAGATTTTTCTTATTTTACTTATTTTCCGGGTAGCTTCGTCCTTATGACAGAGCATGCGGTGGTGGTTGTCGGCGGCGGGCCGACCGGACTGATGTTGGCCGGCGAGCTGGCGTTGGCCGGTGTAGACGTGGCCATAGTCGAGCGGCGCACCACACACGAACTCGACGGGTCGCGCGCCGGCGGCATGACGTCACGCACCCTCGAAGTACTCGATCAACGCGGGATCGTCGACCGATTTCTACCCCAAGGGTTTACCGCACCTATCGCGCATTTCTCCGCGCTCCTTCTGGATATGACCGACCTGCCGACCAGACACACATTCGGTTTGGCGTTGCTGCAATACCGCGTTGAGCGCACCTTGTCCGAATGGGTTGGCGAACATGAGGTGCCGATCTATCGGGGGCGTTCGGTCACTGGATTCACCCCATCCGACGACGCCGTCGATGTCGAGCTCTCCGACGGCTCGAGGCTGCGAGCGCAGTATCTGGTTGGCTGCGACGGCGGACGCAGCCTGATCCGAAAGATCGCCGGAATCGGGTTCCCGGGTTGGGATCCATCGACAAGCTGCCTGGTCGCAGATGTTCAGGTAGCCCAGGAACCCGAGTGGGGCATCCATCGCGAGGGCGCCCTGCATTCTTTCTTCAGATTCGAAGAAGGTGGACCCGTTCGGGTCTTGGTCACCGAACCACAAATCGGCCGAACGGATGAACCAACCCTAGGCGATCTCAGCGAAGCATTAGTGGCCGCCCGCGGCACTGACTACGGAATGCACAGTCCCACATGGATTTCCCGATTCTCCGATGTGACCCGACAGGCCGCCACATACCGCGAGGGACGGGTGCTGCTTGCCGGTGACGCGGCCCATGTGCACTTCCCCATCGGCGGACAGGGCCTCAACACCGGAGTCCAGGACGCGGTCAACCTCGGTTGGAAGCTGGCCCAAGTCGTCAATGGGACATCGCACGAAAGCTTGCTGGACACGTATCACGCAGAACGGCACCCGGTGGCGGCGCGAGTACTCCACAACACCATGGCACAAACCGCACTCAGCCGCTCCGGCGACCGGGTCGATGCCCTGCGCGACATCGTCTCGGAGCTACTGACTTCGACACGCCACGACGCCACATCGCGGCAATGATGAGCGGCCTGGACATCCACTACGACCTGGGCGATGGGCACCCTCTCCTCGGACGGCGCATGCCGGATCTTGATGTGCTCACCAACGATGGCATGGTGCGGGTGTTCACGCTGCTACACGATGCGCGCGGCGTCCTTCTCAACCTGGGTGCACCCATCACCGGCACCTCGGGATGGTCGCATCGGGTCGATGCCATCGATGCCGAATACGTTGGTGTCTTGGATCTTCCGGCCATAGGTGTGGTCGATGCCCCCCCAGGCGATTCTGATCAGGCCGGATGGCTACGTCGCCTGGGTCGGCGACGGTACGGCGGCCGGGCTCAACGACGCGCTGCACACGTGGTTCGGGCCACCGCGTTACAGCGGCGGGGGCTCGTAGTACCGCGGCGGCGGCTCGTGTTTTTTGGCCGGATCCTCGGCTGATGACGGCCCCTCAATAGGTCCGGGGGGTGGCGGCGGCGTTGATGGCGGGGGCGGTGGCGGCACCGGATCGATGTTTTCGATCGATGGTGGCCCACTCGGATACTGCTGCGGCGTTGGCCCACCTGACGGAGCCAGCAGCACATCCCAACGCTCGGGATTCTTCGGCGAATACAACACCGGAATCAGATCGCCAATGCGCGGCCAGTTGTTGACGTCACGGACAATCTGCCGGTAGGTGATGTATTCGGCGACCGTCGGACCATTGATGGCACCGGTGATAGTGACCAGCTGGCCGCCCGTCACCCCCTCAGGACGGGGGCTGACCCCGGTCACCAACAGGGTTCCTTCCGCCGCGTTCACACCGGGTTGAGCCTGCCGACCGCGTCGCATCTGCATGATGACGAAAACGAGCGATCCGCCGATCAGCAGTAGCACCAGGAATTCCCACACACGTCCATGGTAGGACTGCAGGCATGACGCCCACCGTGTCCTTGCGCGAAGACCGTCGGCTGGCACTCGAATTGGCCGATGCCGCCGATGAAATCACCACGTCGCGGTTCGGCGCGCTCGATCTTCGGGTGGACACCAAACCCGACCTGACCCCGGTGACCGACGCGGACACCGGGGTGGAATCCGTCCTGCGCTCGCTGCTGCATCGATCGCGCCCGGCGGATTCGGTACTCGGCGAGGAGTACGGCGGCGAGGCCGTATTCACGGGTAGGCAATGGGTGATCGATCCCATCGACGGCACCAAGAACTTTGCGCGCGGGGTCCCCATCTGGGCCACGCTCATCGCGTTACTTGAGGACGGCGTACCCGTCGTCGGTGTGATCAGCGCTCCGGCACTGTCCCGCCGGTGGTGGGCGGCCGCCGGGCTCGGCGCCCACAGCCGTGTCGGGTCGGGTGACGATCGACCGATCCACGTCTCCGGAGTCGACCAACTGGCGTCGGCAAGCCTGTCGTTCTCCAGCCTGTCGGGCTGGGCGGATCGCGGGAAGCGCGATCGATTCATCGACCTGACCGACGAGGTGTGGCGGGTCCGGGGATACGGCGACTTCTTCTCATATTGCCTGGTGGCCGAGGGCGCGGTCGATATCGCTGCCGAGCCCGAGGTCTCGTTGTGGGACCTGGCCCCGCTGGACATCTTGGTCCGCGAGGCCGGCGGCCAGTTCACGAGCCTGGCCGGCGAGCCCGGCCCGCATGGCGGCAGCGCGGTAGCGACCAACGGGTTGCTGCACGACAAGGTGCTGAGCGCCCTGTCCTAAGCCCCGGCTCCCCGCGAGCAGACGCTTGTTGCCTCTGCGTCATGGGCTTCTCCGCGATGCGGGTTCCCGCAAGCGGGTGTTGCCGCCTGCTCACGCACAGGAACCTGGTGTGATCTGGGCCTCGTTTTGTAAGGATCTTACCGCTTAGTAAGATACGGTTCTTACTTCGGAGTAAGGTACCGATCAGATACTCCGGCAGAACCCCACTTTGACCCCAGAAACGGCTGGTGACATGACCAACACGTTGACCCCGCGCGACGAGAAGAAGGCCGCCAAGAGCAAGAGCCTGGCGAAGCACGAGACGGGCGTAGGCCTCCAGAAGCACAAGCGCGGCGCCATCGACATCCTGATCGCGGTGCTGACCCCGATCGCGGGTTCAGAGCTGCTGGACAAGTACAACCTGCGCGGAGCCTTCAACAAGGGCATCTTCGAGACCACGAAGGGCCTGTTCACCACCCTTGGCGTTGCCAACCGCACCTTCAAGAAGGTGTCCGGCAGCAAGGGCGCACCTAAGCGCCTCGACAAGGCGAACGCCGACTTCTTCGACCTCAACCCCGAGGACGAGCAGAAGATGATCGCCGACACGGTGAAGGAATTCGCCGTCGAGGTCATCCGCCCCGCCGCCTACGAGTCGGACAAGAACAAGGCGTACCCCGCCGACCTGCTGAGCAAGGTCGCCGAGCTGGGTGTCACCGCCATCAACATCCCCGAGGACTTCGACGGCATCGCCTCGCAGCGCTCGACGGTCACCAACTCCCTTGTTGCCGAGGCACTTTCGTACGGCGACCTGGGTCTGGCACTACCGATCCTGGCACCCTCGGGTGTCGCTTCCGCGCTGACCAACTGGGGCAGCGCCGATCAGCAGGCCACCTACCTCAAGGAGTTCGCGGGCGAGAGCGTGCCGCAGGCCTCGGTTGTCATCGCCGAGCCGCAGGCGCTGTTCGATCCCTTCAGCCTCAAGACCACGGCCACCCGCACCCCCAGCGGTTTCCGGCTCAACGGCGTCAAGTCACTAGTACCGGCCGCCGCACAGGCCGAGCTGTTCATCGTGGCCGCCAACTACAACGGCCGCCCGTCGCTGTTCATCGTCGAGTCCGGCACCGAGGGCATCACCGTCGAGGAAGACCCGAGTATGGGTATCCGCGGTGCCGCGCTGGGACGGCTGAACCTGAACAACGTCGCGGTTCCCGCCTCCGGCCTGCTCGGTGAGGACGCAGCCGGAGAGTCCGATTACTCCGAGGCCGTCGCACTGGCCCGCCTCGGTTGGGCGTCGCTCGCGGTCGGCACCGGCCAGGCCGTGCTCGACTACGTAATCCCCTACGTCAAGCAGCGCGAGGCATTCGGCGAGCCCATCGCCCGTCGCCAGGCCGTTGCCTTCATGTGTGCCAACATCGCCATCGAGCTCGACGGCCTGCGGCTGGTCACGCTGCGCGGTGCCTCTCGTGCCGAGCAGGGCCTGCCGTTCATCCGCGAGGCCGCACTGGCCCGCAAGCTCGCCACCGACAAGGGCATGCAGATCGGCCTCGACGGGGTGCAGCTACTCGGCGGCCACGGCTTCACCAAGGAGCACCCGGTGGAGCGCTGGTACCGCAACCTGCGTGCCATCGGTGTCGCCGAAGGCGTCGTAGTCCTCTAAGCCCAGAACCTCTACTAAACGAAAGTCTTTCCATGGCAATCAATTTGGAACTCCCCAAGAAGTTGCAGGCGGTTCAGGAGAAGGGGCACCAGGGCGCTGCCGAGCTGGTACGGCCGATCTCCCGCAAGTACGACCTGGCCGAGCACACCTACCCCGTCGAGCTGGACACCCTGGAGACGTTGTTCGCCGGCGTCACCGCTGCGGGCACGTTCGCCTTCGCCGGTGCCGAGGCCTTCCGCGCCGAGGAGAACACCGAGAAGCAGAACGTCAACGGCGCCAACATGTCCGCGCTGCTGAACGCCCTCGAGATGAGCTGGGGCGACTGTGGTCTGCTGCTGACCATCCCCTTCCAGGGCCTGGGCAACGCCGCGGTGTCGAGCGTGACTACCAAGGAGGACGCCGACAAGTTCGGCAAGGTGTGGGCCGCCATGGCCATCACCGAACCGGGCTTCGGGTCGGACTCGGCGGCGGTCACCACCACCGCCAAGCTCGACGGCGACGAGTACGTCATCAACGGCGAGAAGATCTTCGTCACCGCCGGTTCACGCGCCACCCACATCGTGGTGTGGGCGACCCTGGACAAGACCAAGGGCCGCCCCGCCATCAAGTCCTTCCTGGTGCCGCGTGAGCACCCCGGTGTGACCATCGAGCGTCTCGAAGAGAAGCTCGGCATCAAGGCCTCCGACACCGCGGTCATCCGCTTCGACAACGCGCGGATCCCGAAGGACTACATCCTGTCCGATCCGGAGATCAACACCGAAAAGGGCTTCGGCGGTGTGATGAGCACCTTCGACAACACCCGCCCAATCGTGGCGGCGATGGCCGTGGGTGTCTCGCGGGCCTCGCTCGAGGAACTGCGCAAGATCCTCGAGGACGCCGGCATCGACATCTCCTACGACAAGCCGGCGCACGCTCAGCACGCGGCCGCCGCGGAGTTTATCCGGATGGAGGCCGACTGGGAGGCGTCGTACCTGCTGACGCTGCGCAGCGCCTGGCAGGCTGACAACAACATTCCCAACTCGATGGAAGCCTCGATGGCCAAGGCCAAGGCCGGCCGCGTCGGCAGCGACATCACCCTCAAGGCCGTCGAAATGGCCGGCACCACCGGCTATTCCGAGCGCACCCTGTTGGAGAAGTGGGGCCGCGACTCGAAGATCCTGGACATCTTCGAGGGCACTCAGCAGATCCAGCAGCTGGTGGTCGCCCGCCGTCTGCTGGGGCTGAGCTCCGCAGAGCTCAAGTGACGCACTAATCAAGATCCATTGCGGCCCTTCCGGGATTTCACCCCGGAGGGGCCGCATCATTTCGATGAGCGCTTGCGCGAAGAGCAACCACCTGCTCGATGAGCGCTTGCGCGAAGAGCAACAACAAACCTATGAGCCACGTCAGCGAAGTCTGGCAAAGACAGCTAAGCTGCCGTTTCTATCGACGCGACACATCATCTTGTGGAGGACATATGAGGGTTCGGTCAGGTCTGCTTACCGCGGTGAGCTGTGCACTCGTTTCGTTCGGCGCCGGCGCTCCGGTTGCTAGCGCGGAGGAGTCGACCTGCGCTGCAATCGACCAGATGTCGAAGGCAGTCGACGACCCGGCCAACAACGGTCCGATCGTCACCGAGGCCCTGATGTACATCCGCGGCGACAATCCCGCCTACTCCGGGCTGGACCGTCAGGTCGAGGCGATCGGGCAGGCCCGCGACATGTGGGGGCGAGCCAACGATGGCGTGCGGGCCAATCTGGACGGTGTCACCGAGCCCGGCGCTCGCCAGCAGCTCACGGCATACGCCGACGGCCTGAGCGGTGCCTACGACCTGGCGGGGGCATGGCTGGCCGCCACCCCGGAGGTGCGCTCCTCCCCCGAGATCATCGATCGCGGAGCCGCGGTCGGCGGCCTGCTGTTCGACGGCGTCAACAACTTCCACGTCCTGGCCAACATCTGCAACGGTGGCCGTCACTAAGCGTGCGACTCAGCCCAGCCGACGCACGCCACCGCTTCCAGACGGCGGCGGTCGCGAGGCTGGCAACGGTCAACGAATCCGGTGTGCCGCATGTGGTTCCGGTGACCTTCGCCATGGCTGACGACACCATCTGCTGGGCGGTTGATCACAAGCCGAAGTCAGGCAACGATTTACAGCGCTTGCGCAACATCGCTGCGAACCCTGCGGTCAGCTTCCTGGCAGATCACTATGACGAGGATTGGTCGGCGCTGTGGTGGGCACGCGCCGATGGCATCGCGCGGACGCTCGATACGCCCGATTCCTCCTGGATCGACTTGCTGGCCAACAAATATCGGCAATACCGAGAGACGCCACCGACCGGCCCCATGGTGCTGACCGATGTATCCCGGTGGAGCGGGTGGGCCGCCTCCCCCGTGTCGGCGTGATTACTCCGGCCTGATCCCGTCACGTTCGCAGTCCGCGAGCAGTAGTCGCTTGATGACCTTGCCGGTCGACGTACGCGGCAGTGCCGTGACGAAGTACACGTCACGGGGCACATGGAACTTGCTGAGCCGGTTCTTGATGAAGGCGCGCACCATGTCGCCGTCAAGGCCGGCGTCCTTGTGTAGCACGACGAATGCCGACAGCCGCTGGCCGAAGCTGTCATCGGACGTCCCGACGACAGCCACATCGGCAACCTGTGGCAGGAAGGCCAACGCGTCCTCCACCGGCCTGGGGAAAACGTTTTCACCGCCGGAGATGATCATCTCGTCATCGCGACCGTCGATGTACAGACGGCCATCAGCGTCCAGGTGGCCCAGATCGCCGGTGTCCAGCAGACCGTTGACCGACGCCGGTGACGGGTCGGCCACGTACCCGTCGAACAACATCTCATTGCCGACGAAGATCCTGCCCGTCACACCGCGCGGCACCGGACGCCGGTCGGCGTCGAGAATCGCAACGGTGGTGCCCAGCGGCGGCCGGCCTACCGTGGTGGGGGCGATCGCAAGATCCTCGGGGTCGGCGATGGTGGCCCAGGACACCTCTGTGGATCCGTAGAAGTTGTAGAGCACTTCACCGAATGCCTCGGTAAATCGTTGTACCAGTGAGGCATTCAGCGGCGACCCACTGCAGGCGACCAGCCGCAGGCTCGATGTGTCGTACTTCTGGCGCACCTTGGCGGGCAGATCGACGATGCGCTGCAGCATGATCGGGACGGCGATCAGCGTGGTCACCTTGCGGGTCGCGATGGCGCGCAGGCACTCCTCCGGATCAAACTTCTCCTGCAGGATCACCGTCGCCCTCAATGGTGTGCTGATCTGCAGGCAACCCAGCCCCCAGGCATGGAAGACGGGGGCCGAAATGAGCATGGTCTCGTTCATCTTCATCGGCATCCGCGACAGCATCGCGGCGATGACGGCGAACCCACGCGGGGTGGGCCGCAACGCTCCCTTGGGAGTTCCCGAGGTTCCGGAGGTTTGCACCACCTGGTGACCGGGCCGGGTAGGGGGCAACACTCCCGGCTTGTCGGCTACCACGAAATCATCCAGCCCGCGGCGCCCGTTGATGGCACTGCGGCGGCCGGTGCTGATGAGCTCGACCTCCCAGGGCACGTACCTGACGAGTTCGTCCAGATCATCGTCAACGAACACCTTGGTGAGATTGTTGCGTGCCACAGCAATCTGGATCTGAGTTGCTGCCAACGCGTTGTTGAGCAGCATGACGTCCACCCCGAGCATGCCGAAGGCAATGAGGCACTCCACCATGGCAATGTTGTTGCGAGCCAGCAGGCCAATCTTGGAGGTTTCGTTGATGCCGTCGCGCATCAGACCGGTGGCCATTGCCTCGGCGCGCCGGTCAAGTTGCTCGAAGGTCAGCTGCCCGGCGTCGTCGGCAATCGCGAGCTGCTTGGGGGCGCGCGCCGCGGCGGCCGCGTAGCCGCCCTGAAGGGTGAATCCCCACCGCGCCAGTGAACCCAATTGACGAAGGCCGCGATCGGGGCGCGGGATACGCACCACACCCACCCCGATCATCAGCCGGGCGATGCTGACGTGAATATTTCCGTTTTCACCCATGTTGGACACGTTGGAAGTTGACGCGCCGGACAGATAGTCATCAATTCTGTCCAGCCCGTCCATCAACCATTGGTTGACGGCCACGCTTGGCTTCTTGATACCGGCGGGCAGGACCGAAGCCGCCCGCAACACTGTGATGCGAACCCGGGTCTGCGCGGACCGCTCCTCGAACAACCGCACGGAGATCAGCCCGTCGTTGTCGACCCCCTCGATCGCGAGGCTCTCCTTGGTGTTGCTGAGAATCAGGCGCACGCGGGCCTTGGTCTTGGCGGACAGCACCAGGTATTCGGGGTCAGGTCCCGCCTCGGTGCTCTCGATCAAGGTCTCGCAGGAACCGACCCCGGTAAAGAACATGGGGTACATGTCGGGTGAGCTGATCAGCTCCCACACCAGCCCGCGTGGGTGCTTGAGCAACTTGTCGCAACTAATTACATCAGCGACCATAATGGTGGTCCTACCTGGGGTTTTCGGTCATGCACCGCGCGAGCGTACCCGATGACGCGCATCACTGCCCAGGAACTGTTGTGGTTCATGTCACTGACGTGACCAGATTGCCGAGCGCCGGGCCGGGCGAACCGCCGGCAACGTCGACAGGACATCTCTGATCGGCAAATCGGCCACCGCCTAGATGTGCGGGGCCTCGCGGATCTTGCTGCCGTCGTTCCCGAGCGTCTTGCAGTACATCGTGACCGAGGTGCGGGTCGCGGAGATCTCCAGGTTCGACGCGTCACGCCCGCTCTGGTCCTTGAGCATCTTGCTCACCGCGTCATTCTGCTTCTGTTCCTCGGCGGCGATGAAGTTCTTGCACGTGGTGTCGCCACCCTGATTGATGACACCCGAGCACCCCGTCACGAGGGCGACTGCCACGAAACCGGTTCCAGCCAAAACCTTCACAGCGCTCATGCGGTGACAGTAACTCATCGCCGAACCCAGCTCCGGCAAGATGTACGTTGAGCCGGAGATAGGGAGGGTCATGTTCCAGCTGTTCAACGAGCGCTCACGGCAGGTCATCGTGATCGCACAAGAGGAAGCACGCGAACGGCAGCACAACTACCTCGGAGCAGAACACCTCCTGCTGGGTCTGGTCGGCGAAGGAACCGGGCTGGGGGCTCGGCTGCTCGCGACGGCCGGAGTCCGTTTTGAGAACGCGACTCGGGTGATTCAGCTGATCGTCCCGTTGGGCCAGGAGCCACCGACGGAGAAGATGCCGTTCACTCCGGGGGCCCAGCGGACCCTCGAGCTGGCGATGACCGCGTCGACAAGCAGGCGGCAGACGGAGATCTGCACCGGACACCTGCTGCTGGGCCTCGTCGACGCCGCAGATCCCGTCATCATCCAGATATGGGAGAAACTCAGCGTGGATGTTCTCGACCTCTGGGACAACGTCCGGGCGCACCTGGACGAGAACCTCGGCGACTAAGCGCGCACGGGCTGTGACTGCGCGGCGATGCTCTGCTCACCTGCGCGCGCGGTCCGCCGCAGAGCCCCGTACTCGCCGATGTATCCGGCCACGCTGCCTATCGCGGGCAGCATTCCGAGATAACGGAAGATCGGTTTGGGTTGCGGCCGCTTCTCCAGCTCGCCGGCAATGGCGCGCAGGATGCCCGCAAGGTGCCACAGGGTGCGGGCCAGGGCGAACGGCGACCAGCTTCGGGGCGTCTCGGGTTCCTGATCGTCAGCGCCGACCAGCACCTCGTCACCGAGGGTGCGATCGCACAGCACCTTCGCAAGCAGCCGGACCTGCTCCTGGTGGTCGTCGATCCCGAACTCGCGGGCAATGGCGACCAGCACGATGGCCTGGTTGGAGAATCCGAGGAGGTCCTGCACAGGAAGCCGAGCAGCCAGTGCGCCGAAAATCCCTGGGAAGGCGACGAATACGGTGTTGACGGCACCGACGCGCTGCACCCACCAGTGCGCCTTCCCGCGGGTGTCTAGCTGCTCCCATGCCTTCGTGCCGGGGGTGGTCGCAGTGTTCAAGGCACAGGCCAGCGCATCCAGCGCCTTGTCGACGACTCCCTCGCCGTCGCCCAGCTCATAGGTGCGCTCCTTGAGACCGAACGGATCGGACTGCGCCAGGACGGTGAGCACGGGGTTGATCACCCGGACCGCGCGGCTCAATGCGTCGGCGATATCGGCATCGGTGAGCACGGCATTAGGTAGCGCAATGAGACCCATGCACCCATCATCTCGCGCCAGACACCGACGCGCGCGGCCGGGACCAACTCCCCCGAATTCAGATCGTCAATTCGCCACGGCGTGAACGTGTTCGGGCGTACTGTGCCCTCAGCACGACAAGATCACAACAAGATAAGGATGGGCAATGAAGCTCATGGCCCCGATCCCTCAGAATCGCGAGGGATGACTCGTGGCACTCGCAGCAACTCTGATCACCGCCTGCACCACCGCGGTCGGCGCGACAGCATTTGGCGCCTCGCTCGCCATCACCCCGCAGCCGCCGGACACCATCCTCTACGTGATCAGTTCAGATCGCCCGATATCGGCGATCACGTGGAGAGACAGCCTTGGGCATATGCGCGAACAGCCCGTCGATGGCACTCAGCACACCTGGTCCTGGACCTTCACCAGTGATATCAGCGATCCGCCGTACTTCGTCAGCGCCCAATCCGCCGGGGCGCCCGTCACCTGCCGCTTGATCATCAACGGCAAGGTCAAGGTCGAGGACACCGCCGCGGGCCAGGATTCAACCGCCACCTGCCACGGATAACCCTGGCGCGATAGCGGCGCGGCTCAGCGGTGCTTGGCGACGGTGAGCAGGACCGCCGAATCCGCCAGCGCCTGCAACGAATGCCGGGCATCGGGGATCTCGATCAGATCTCCGGCACGGCCGTCCCAATGTTCGTCGCCGACCACCAGCCGAACCGAACCCTGAATGACGTAGATCGTGGCCTCACCCGGGTTCTCATGCTCGCCGAGCGCGGAACCCTCGCGCAGTGCGATGACGGTTTGACGCAACACTCGCTCATGGCCACCCACGACGGTGTCCGCGGCATTGTGGCCGTCGGCGGCGCGCTCGAACAACTGCCGTATCAATGCGTCGATCGAGTGCTTCTGCATACCTGCCATTCCATTCCTCGGCGGCAGGCCCGTCAACCCTTGATATAGGGAAACGAAGTTGGAGACAGGAGGCCTTCGACCGCCAGTGTGGATGACATGCTGGCCGTTGTTGGCGCCAACGCATTCCCGGATCGCAGGCATCAGTGTGCCCAGGAGGTTGCGGCTACTCATGACGAAGCGAAGCTGCTCGTCGGGGTGAAATGCGGGACCGACTGGCAGCAGGTCGATTTCGACGTCGACGATCTCGCCAGCAGAAAGCTTCTCCGTCCGGTCGAAGTGTGAGCGGGGATGTCGTCGGTGGACAGCTTCTCATCGAGACGACGGGCAGAAACAAGCAACCGGCCGTCAGATCCCTTGTACCGGTGTCACCCAAGAAGGCGTGGCCCGGCGCACACACGAGCAAACCCGTGCTCTACCGGCGCTATCCGTCGCGGGCGCATATGGTCGTCGACGCCCTTCCAAACCTCTAGTGGCGGTCCGACAACGATCTGATGGCTACGCAGTCATTGCGGGCCGGGTCGGATCGGCCTGGCGGCGGGGCGGGGGTGTGTTTACGGGAGTGGGTCCGGTTGAGTTGATGGTTCTTTGATGCCGGTCACTGTCCACGCGGACACATCAGATAAGCGGATGCGCAGCGAGTCATGCTCGACTGTGGTGCCCGCGACGTAGCAACGAGCTTTGCGAAGGTGAACAAAGACGCTGCCCTGCTCGGCTTCGAGCGCCGCGATACGGCCGGCGACATCCTGGGCGTCGTTCCTGCCGAAGAAGTTCGCGATGTAGTGCCCGAAGTATGTGCTGGTCACGGTGATTCCTGTGGCCACTCCCCAGGGGAGGTAGAGCGTCACTTCGATGCTGACAGAACCGGCTTCGGTGTCGATGTGGCGAAGGATCGCATCCACCCCGGCGGGGTCACGTAAGGCCATACCCGGAGCCTAGAACATTTCCTTCAACCTGCGCTATCCAAAATCTATAGTGGCTGGGGTAGACATTCGCCATCGATGCGGTTAGAGTATCGGATGTACACAGAGCAGAAGGTGATGGCACGGGAGATGATGAACTGCCCGTGATGTCAGGATCGGAGGCGGCCAGATACTCCAGATTCGTTAGCAGTACAACGGTTTTGGGGCCGTCCAGCAGTACCCGCAAGTCAAGCAGTACCGGTTAGATGCAGTACCCGCATGAAAATGAGGAAGGAGGCAGTTACCGTCGGATCGCCCGTGATTGTTCACTATCGGGCCGATGCCGCAGTTCTACAGCAGTATCGAGAGATGGTAGTTATCTCCTCAGGGCCGGTGGCCCCGGCGTGATGGTGTACCCGGGGCTACCGGCCTTCTTAATAGCCAGTCAGTGATGGGCCCGCGGGCCTTCTCGCTGGTCCGAAAGGTTTTGCAATACAAGCAAAGAACGGTTCTGCCGACAGCAACCCGAACGATAAATTCGAAGACGAGGACTACCCCGCTTACAGCATGGGTAGCGCGGCGCAGATTCTGGGAACTACCCCAGCCTTCCTGCGCAGCCTCGATGAAGCCAAACTACTGACCCCGCAACGCTCCGAGGGCGGTCACCGCCGCTACTCGCGTTATCAGCTTCGGATCGCGGCAAGAGTCCGTGAACTGGTTGAGCGCGGTACCGCACTGGATGCGGCATGCCGCATCATTATCCTTGAAGACCAACTTGCCGAAGCCCACGATATCAACGCCCAGCTCCACCGCAGCCTCGATGACCGGTACAACGCGACCTCCGGCGAAAACCCCCAGCCCTGAACGCCTATCCCGGATGCCTCCTCGCAACGCCCGATAAGCCGTAACGACGCTGGCTGCCCAGGAATCCTGGGCAGCCAGTTCTCGTGCGCGTATGTACGGGGCTAGACCGCCGCAGTCAGCTGTGAGCTGTTTTCCAGCGCATCAATGAGTGGAATGGCATCCAGAAGCCAGCTGTCTGGGTCGCCGATTTCGAGGATTCGGTCGACAGCCTCGCCGGATAGCAGTGACCAGCGCACCTCGTGATACTTGCAGCAGCAACGGATCTTGAGCACGGCAAGAAAGCCCTCGCTGCCACAGAAGTCCAGTTCGCGTAGGTCCAGGACGAGCGCGTGGCGTTCATGAAGATGACGTACGGCGTAGTAGACCAAGCAGTCGGCATTGGTTGCGTCGAGGGCGCCTGTGGCGGCCACGACGACCACGCCGTCGCGATGCGGTGTGGCGGTGAACTGAAATCCCTGTCCGCTATAAGGTGCAGCGGATGAGAGCGGGCGCGGATATGAAATCGATTGAATAGACATAACTTTGACTTCCGCCAGTGTCTGGTACTTCGAACTTCAGGAGCGCCTGCGCGGGGATGAGGGGAGCGAGTTCTGCTCTGCACCGGGAGCTGGTGCCCTGCGTGGCTGTGAACTCAACCAATACAAACGTAGCCCTGTTACCGTCGATGCGCAGTGCAACAGTACGAACGGTCGAAATAGATTTCCGGTGCGGCCCAATGGTCGCCGGGATGAGGTATGGCATCCGATTTCTGTATACCGGCTCTCGCGCAATACAGCGCCTGGCACTGATCGCGAACTCCCGATTGGGATTGTGCCCAGCGGGTATGCCTGTGCTCGGGTCCGAACAGATCTCGCGCGCTACCGACACGCCCTCCTGCCCCGAGCGTCTCAGCAGCGTAAGGCCACTCGGATCCCGACGGGCTCTCACTCCCCGGCCCGGCCGCATCGCCTTCAGCCCCTGACATAGCCGAAATCGTAAGCAGATATCCAGCGATGCGTAGCCCGTTGCCGTGGCCGTGGCCGTGGCCGTGGCCAGGTGGAATACCAGAGGTGGGAGGCCCGAATGCTCATCAGCGCACACAATCCACGTAGGGCATCCCATCGGACGCTGGGGCACCCCGCAATTAGTGGGACTTAAACGGAGACCCAAGGCCATTCAGGGCAAGAAAAAACCCCAGGCCAGAGGAAATGAATCCTCTGGCCTGGGGACCTAGTAGCGGGGACAGGATTTGAACCTGCGACCTCTGGGTTATGAGCCCAGCGAGCTACCGAGCTGCTCCACCCCGCGGTGGTGAACACAAGGTTACCGGTCGCACTGCGTGGCGCCAAATCGTTAACCTGGCCTGCACGTTCTCGGCACCACGTAGTGGTTTCGTCCCTGCCACTTGCGCTTTCACGCAGTGGCAGGGACGAGCCGTTTTACTTGGCCTGTGTGAACTTGGTCATCGCGTCATCGAGGCTCTTGAGGGCCTGTCCGTACCGTGCGAAGTCCCCACTCTTCTGGGCGTCCTTCACCTCTCCGATGGCTCGCTGAACCTCCTGCAGGGCGGCAGCCTTCGCCGAGGACAGATCCGAGGACCCTACGGGCGGCGGTGCCACCGGAGGGACGATCGGAACACTCTGACCGCTCGGCGGCGGCGCGCTGACGCTTCCGGGCTCGGCCGCCGGAGCGGTAGCCGTCGCGCCGGCACCCGGCCCGAACACCATGTCGAGCGCGTCCCTGACCGTGGTCGCGTAGCCGACCTTGCCGTTGTAGAACATGCCCACACGGATCAGACGCGGATACGACGACTGATCACCCTGACCCGGCGAGGCATACAGCGGTTCGACAAACAACAGTCCCCCGTTGGCCACCGGCAGCGTGAGCAGGTTGCCCCATTTGAGGATGTTCTGGTTCTTGATGATGCCGACGTGTGAGGACACCAGGTTGTCCGTGGTGATGGCATTGTTCACCAACTTGGGGCCCTGCACGGTTCCGGGGACCGTCAAAACCGTTATCTTCCCGTAGGTTTCGGGATCGGAGCTCGCGCTGACGTAGGCCGCCAGGAAATCACGCTGGAAACGGTTCAGCGCACTCGTCAATTGGAACGACGCCGAATTGTCATTCTTGTTAATGTCTTTCGCCACAATGTAATACGGCGGCTGCGACCCGGTAGGTGCGTTCGGATCATCGGGCACCTGCCAGAAATCACTGGTGGAGAAGAACGTCACCGGGTCATTGACGTGGTAGCGCGCCAACAGGGTCCGCTGCACCTTGAACAGATCCTCCGGGTAGCGCAGATGCCGCGCGAGATCCGAGGAGATGTCGCTCTTCGGCTTCACCGTTCCCGGGAAGACCTTCATCCATGCCTTAAGCACGGGATCCTTCTCGTCCTGCTGGTACAGGGTCACCGTGCCGTCGTAGGCATCCACCGTCGCCTTCACCGAGTTCCGGATGTACGAAACCTGCTGGTTGGGCAGCGCTCCCCCGGTCCTGCCTACCTGGCTGTCAAAGGTGGCCTCCGACAACGACGTCTGCTGCGAGTACGGGTAGTTGTCCAGCGTGGTGTAGCCGTCCACGACCCAGACCATGCGCTTGTCGACGATCGCGGGGTAGGTACCACTGTCGACGGTCAACCACGGCGCCACCGCTTCCACGCGCCGGCTCGGATCGCGGTTGAACAGGATCTTGCTGTTGTCGCCAATCACATTGGAGAACAGGAAGTTCCGCTCGGCATATTTCAGACCGAACACTGTCCGCGCCAGCGCGCCACCGACGGGAACGCCGCCGCCGCCGGTGTAGGTGCTGTTCTTGGTGCCCGCATTGTTCTCGTAGTCGTACTCTCGGTCGTTGCCGTTCTTCCCGACGATCGCGTAGTCGTTGGTATCGCTGGCGATGATCGGGCCGTAGTACACGCGCGGCTGAGCCAACTGCGCCGGGCCGTCGGACAGAACCTTGCCGCCGTCGTCAACGGCATTCACCAGGAACTCCGGGTACCCACCGTTCTCGTCCGGCTTGTCTGCCACTCCCCGCACGGTGTTGGCCGGTGCCGCGATGAACCCGTTGCCGTGCGTGTACACGGTGTGCCGGTTGATCCAGTCGCGCTGGTTATCACGAAGTTTGGCCGGATCGAGCTCGCGGGCGGCGACCACATAGTCGCGCAGCGAGCCGCTCTTGTCCTGGTATCGATCGATGGACAACGAATCAGGGAAAGCATAGAAGTTCTTGCCCTGCTGCAATTGAGTGAAGGCCGGGCTCACGATGTTCGGGTCCAACACGCGAATGTTGGCCATCGTCGCGCGATCGGCGGCAACCTGCTTAGCCAGCGTTTCGCTCCCCGTTGGTGCCGATGCCGTACCGCTGTAGTCGCGGTACGTCACGACGTCATCTGTCAGGCCATAGGCATCGCGTGTCGCCTTGATGCTGCGCGCGATGTAATCGCTCTCCTTCTGCGCCGCATTGGGTTTAACGCTGAATTGCTCGACGATGAGCGGCCACCCGGCACCGACCACCAACGAGGACAGCAGGAGCAGCGCCAGCCCGATGGCAGGGATCCGCAGATCCTTGAGCACCAGGGCCGAGAACACCGCGACCGCACAGATCACCGCGATGGCCAACAGGATCAGCTTGGCCGGCAGCACCGCATTGATATCGGTGTAACCGGCGCCGGTGAACGGCTTGCCGGCGCGCGTGTGTGAGAGCAGCTCGTACCGATCGAGCCAGTACGCGGCGACCTTGAGCAGCACCAGAACTCCGGCGAGAGTCACCAACTGGATACGGGCCGGACGTGACAGCGTGCCGGCACGACCGGACAGCCGAATGCCGCCAAAAATGTAGTGCACCAAGGCGTTGACGACCAGCGCGACGAACACGGCAATGAACAGGTAGGTCAGCACGAATCGGTAGAACGGCAGCTCAAAGGCGAAGAAGCCGAGATCCAAACCGAACTGCGGATCCTTGATGCCGAAGTCCCCGCCCTCCAGGAACAGCTGCACGGGCATCCAATAGCTTTGAGCCACAATGCCTGCCAGCACTCCGATGAGCACGGGAACACCGATGACGAAGAGCCGCACCCGCGACAAGATCAGAGCCCGGTATTGCGCCAGCGCATCGCCGGGTCCCTTGGTGGGCACGAATACGGGCCGCGCGCGGTACGCCAGCCCGATGCCCGTGAAAACCACGGCACCGACCACGATTCCCACAATCAGGAACAAGGTGAGCCGGGTCAGTAGCACCGTGGTGAACACACCGCGGAATCCGAGCTCACCGAACCACAGCCAGTTGATGTAGGTGTCGACCAGGCGTGGGCCGATCAACAACAACACCACGATCACCAACGCAGCGGCGACCAGTCGCCGGCTCCGTCGGGTCAGTCGTGGCAGAGCCCCATTTGGCCGCATACCCACGTCGCTACGCTCCTCGTCGAGTGTTCAAGCACGGCTCAGTTTTCGCGCTTCGATTCTCAGCCCCACTGTAGCCGCAGAACAGCGGGCATCGTCCTGCATCGATAGTGGTGAGGTTGGCTAACAACCAGGCGGCTGATCACCGCGATTGAGGGCATTGAGTCCATCAACCGCCTCGGTCAATGTGCCGACCTTGACCAGGGTCAGCCCCTGCCCGCCGTCCGTCTTCGCCTCGGCGCAGTTGGCCGCGGGCACCAAGAACACCGTCGCTCCAGCGTCTTTGGCAGCCTGCATCTTGTGCGTGATCCCACCGATGGGCCCCACCTTGCCCTCGGCATCGATGGTTCCTGTTCCGGCGACGAACTTTCCGCCGTCGAGCTCATCGGGGGTCAGCTTGTCGATCACCGCGAGGCTGAACATCAACCCGGCCGACGGCCCACCGATGTTGGCCAGATTGAAATCAATGGTGAACGGCGCCCACGGAGCCTGCACCACGCCGACCCCCAGGAACCCGTAGTCGCGATCTGCGTTCTTGCCGAGGGTGATCTTCACCGTGCCGCTGGGGGCATTCTTGCGCTTGTAATCGAGCGTCACCTCGTCACCCGGCTTGGTCGCCTTGAGCAGTCCCGTGAATTCCTCGAGCGTTGCGACCGGGCGCCCATTGACGGCGGTGATCGCATCGTTCTCCTGCAGCTTGCCCTTGGACGGCCCGTCCTCGCTGATGGTCAGAACGGTCACGGCCGTCGGGTATTTGAGATACCCGAGCGCCGCGAACTCAGCGCTCTCCTCGGACTTCTTGAACTCGAGGTCGTTCTCCTTATCCACCTGGTCCTTGGACCGATTGGGCGGATACACCACATCGCGCGGCACCAACTGCTCACTACCGCTTGCCCACAACCGCAGCGCGTCGGCCAGGGTCAGCCCGTCACGCTGGGAAACGGTCGTCATGTTGAGGTGACCGGAGACCGGATCCACCTTGGTGCCCTTGATGTCGACGACCTCCTTACCCTCGACCTGCCCGAGGGTATTGAAGGTCGGGCCCGGGCCCAGGGATACGAACGGCACGGTGATCACCGACATCAACAACCCGAAGGCGATGATCGGGATGAGCGCGACCAGCAGCGTCGCTACGCGGCGATTCATGCCTGCACCCTATGGCAAGGCCTGATCAGCACCCCGCCGGTAGTCTCGTGGTGGAGGTTCGATGAACGAGCATGCCCCCGTCCTGCTGTACGACGGCGTCTGCGCACTGTGCAACGGCGCGGTGAAGAAGATCCTGCGCGACGACAAGGTCGGGACTATGCGGTTCGCCGCGCTCGACAGCGAGTATGGCGATCAAGTGATCGCGCGGCACCCCGAACTCGTGGGCGTGGATTCCTTCGTGGTCATCGACAATCCGGGCGAGCCCGTCGAACGAATTCATATCCGGTCCGACGGAGTGCTCCGCATCATGGACTATTTGGGCAACACCCGCCGAGCCGCCCTCATCGCGCGTCTCGTCCCCCGTCCGATCCGCGATGCGCTGTACCGGCTGGTGGCACGCACCCGGTACCGGGTGTTCGGCCAGTACGACACCTGCCCGGTACCGCCGCCCGAGGTTCGCGCACGCTTCCTGGCCTGATCCCGCGCCACAAGCAGCGCGTTCACTGACAGCGTGATCCGGCCACCTCTACCAGCGGTACCGTGGAGATATGGCCGACCTCCCCTTTGGATTCGCTGCTGGCGACGACCCCGACCGTGAGCGGGGCGACGACGCGCGACCGGGGCCCGGCTCGGGTTCGTCGGGTTCAGACCCGTTCGGCTTCGGATCTGGTGGATTCAATCCCGCCGATCTCGGCCAGATCTTCACCCAGCTGGGCCAGATGTTCAGCGGCGCTGCCGCGGGCGCGGCCAGCGGTCAGCCCGCGGGCCCGGTCAACTACGACGTAGCCCGGCAACTGGCCTCGAGCTCAATCGGTTTCGTTGCCCCCATCACCGAGAGCACGACATCGGCCATCGCCGATGCGGTGCACCTGGCCGATACCTGGCTCGACGGGGCCACCGCCTTGCCCGCCGGCACCACCCGGACAGCCGCCTGGACCGCGACGGACTGGGTGGACAACACCCTGGAAAACTGGAAGCGGCTCGTCGATCCTGTCGCCGAACAGATTTCGGGTATGTGGGCGGCAAACCTGCCGGAAGAGGCCCAGGGCATGGCGGGTCCGCTGCTGGGCATGATGACCCAGATGGGCGGCATGGCCTTCGGATCGCAGCTCGGCCAGGCCCTCGGACAACTGTCCCGAGAGGTGTTGACGTCCACGGATATCGGATTGCCGTTGGGCCCCAAAGGCACCGCGGCGCTCCTTCCGGCCGCCATCGAAGCGTTCTCGGAGGGCCTCGAGCAGTCCAAGAGCGAAATCATGACCTTCCTGGCCGCTCGGGAAGCCGCGCATCACCGCTTGTTCAGTGGTGTCGGCTGGCTGACCATCCGGCTGATGGACACCCTCGAGCAATATGCCAAGGGCATCTCGATCGACATGAGCGCCATCGAGGAGGCCGCACGCGGCTTCAACCCCGCCTCGCTGGGCGATCCGTCCGATATGGAACAGCTTCTTTCCCAGGGCATTTTCGAGCCGAAGACCACACCGCAACAGGAGCAGGCCCTGGAACGCCTGGAAACCCTGCTCGCTCTGGTGGAGGGCTGGGTGCAAACCGTGGTGACCGACGCGCTCGGCGAGCGCATCCCGGCGACCGCGGCCCTCAGCGAGACATTGCGACGCCGCCGCGCGACGGGCGGCCCGGCCGAGCAGACCTTCAGCACCCTGGTGGGCCTGGAGCTACGACCGCGCAAGCTGCGCGAGGCGGCGGACCTGTGGCGCAGACTCACCGATGCCGTCGGCACGGACACGCGCGACGCGATCTGGGCACACCCCGATCTGATCCCCGATGCGGGCGATCTGGACAACCCGGCAGCATTTATCGATCGCATCATCGGCGGCGACACGGACGCCGCCGATGACCCCATCGCACAGATCGAGAAGCTCGATCCGGGCAACCCCGAAGAAAACCGAGAGAACCGCGAGGACTGAGAAATCTGACGCGCACCCATTCGGTGCTGGTCAGCGAATGAATCGGGCTGTGGATAAACGGCTTTCGCCCGCCTACAGTGGGCGCCGGATATGCCACAGTGGGTCATGTCCAGCGAGCCGACGTTCACCCTCGATCCGGCGCGTCCCGTACTGCCGCGACCGGACGACGGGGTTCAGATCGGGTGGATGCCACGTCACGCCGTGATCGTGCGCCCCTCGGCGGCCACGCCGGCCGTCGCGGTACGGCAGCTGCTGAGCTCCCTGACGGACGAGCTCACCTGGGGACAGATTCTTAACCTTCAGTGCGTCAAGGACTTTCACGATGCAAAGGACATTCGTTCGCTGCTGGACGAGCTGGTCGACGCCGGCGCCGTCATCTGCCGAACCCGTTCGGTCGCGGTCGCCTCGCCGGTAATCCGGCTCGTCGGCCGCGGTCCGCTTTCCGATGCCCTCGCCGAGGCGCTCCGCCATACCTCGGCACGCATCCAGCGCTCAACCCAGTCGGCGCACGAAAAATCTTGGCAACATGTGGATTTGGCGATACTCGCCGACGATCTGATCGCCGATACCCGGCTACTGCGGATCCTCGCCGACGCCGAGGTGCCGCACCTGTCCGTCCGCGCACGCGACGGCAGGGGCCTCATCGGGCCCATGGTTCTGCCCGGTATCACCAGTTGCCTGGAATGCGCCGACCGCCATCGGCGTGACCGTGACGAACAGTGGCCCGCGGTCGCCGCCCAACTCACCGGAGCCGTCGGCGTCGCCGCGCCCGCCACGGTGCTGGGCACCGTGGCGGTGGCGCTGGCACAGATCGATCGAGTGCTGTCGGCCATCCGCGGGCAGGCACCGGGACCGTTGGTAACGCTCAACGCGACACTCGAACTCGACTTGTCCACGCACGCGTTGACCGCCCGACACTGGACCGCACACCCTCTGTGTCGATGTGGCGCCTACTTCGCCGGAAATTGACGAAGACCCACTTTTTGTTAACTTCATCACGACCGGGCATGATGTGCGCATGGCAGAGATCCGTCGTGGCCGCGCCGCACGCGCCGCAAAACTCGCATCGCTTCCGGCCGGGATCGCGGGCCGCGCCGCACTCGGTGTGGGGAAACGGATCGCCGGGAAATCCAAAGACGAAGTAAACGCCGAACTCGTGGAGAAGGCCGCCGAACAGCTGTTCCAGGTGCTCGGCGAGCTCAAGGGCGCGGCCATGAAGATCGGCCAGATGCTCTCGGTGATGGAGGCCGCGATACCCCCCGAGTTCGGGGAGCCCTACCGGGAAGCGCTGACCAAGTTGCAGAGCGACGCGCCGCCGCTGCCTGCCGACAAGGTCCATCGGGTCCTCGACGCCCAGCTCGGCACGAAGTGGCGTGAGCGCTTCCAGTCCTTCGACGACAAGCCCGTCGCCTCGGCCAGCATCGGCCAGGTACACAAGGCCATCTGGAAGGATGGCCGCGAGGTGGCCGTCAAGGTGCAGTACCCGGGCGCTGACGAGGCTGTCCGCTCAGACCTCAAGACCATTCAGCGGCTCTCGTCATTGTTCAAACAGGTGGCCCCGGGCGCCGATATCAAGGCCATCGTCGACGAACTCATCGAGCGCACCGAGGAAGAACTCGATTACCGCATCGAGGCCACCAACCAGCGCACCTTCGCCAAGGCCTTCAAGGACGACCCCGAGTTCTACGTGCCATCGGTCGTGGCCTCCTCCCCCAAGGTGATCATCACCGAGTGGATGCAGGGCCGGAAGCTCTCGGAGATCATCGCCCAGGGCACCGAGGAAGAGCGCAGCAATTGCGCACATTTTCTCCTCGAGTTCAGCATCAGCTCGCCGTACCGGTGCGGGCTGCTGCACGCCGACACCCACCCCGGAAACTTCATGCTGTTGGAGGACGGCCGGTTCGGCATCATGGACTTCGGCGCCTGTGCCGCCCACGAGGGTGGCCTCCCGGCTGGTTTCGGACCGATCCTGCGTCTGGCCCGCGATGAAAAGTGGGAAGAGTTGACCGAGGTGCTGCGTTCGGAGGGCTTCATCCCACCGAGTGCGACTTCCGTCTCTCATGAGGAGGTCAACTCCTACCTTGAGCCCTACATCGAGCCGCTCAACCACGAGACATTCCACTTCAGCCGTAAATGGCTGCAACGGATCACCGCCAAGGCCACCGATTTCCGCAGCGAAGAGTTCCTCGAGTCGTTCAAGACCAGCCGGCAGATGAACCTGCCGCCCAACTACCTGATGTTCTTCCGGGTCCTGGGCGGCCTCATCGGCATCGCCGCACAGCTTGATGCCCCGGTGGACTACGCGGCCATCATCGACAAGTGGGTGCCGGGCTTCCACGAGGACAGCAAGGCGCCCGCCGCCACGTAGGCGAAAAAGAAAACCTGCGTTGTCAGACCCACCGCGCCCTCCGGCATGATGTAACGCATGGCTGAGATTCGTCGTGGCCGCGCCGCACGCGCCGCAAAACTCGCATCCCTGCCGGCAGGCATTGCCGGTCGCGCCGCCCTGGGCGTCGGGAAACGTCTGACCGGCAAGTCCAAGGACGAAGTCAACGCCGAGATGATGGAGAAGGCGGCCGAACAGCTGTTCCAGGTACTCGGCGAGCTCAAGGGCGCCGCGATGAAACTCGGACAGGCCCTGTCGGTGTTCGAAGCCGCGATTCCGCCGGCCTTCGCCGAACCCTTCCGCGACGCCCTGACGAAGTTACAGAGCGACGCGCCGCCGTTGCCTGCCGACAAGGTCCATCGGGTCCTCGACGCACAGCTCGGCACGAAGTGGCGTGAGCGCTTCCAGTCCTTCGACGACAAGCCCGTCGCCTCGGCGAGCATCGGCCAGGTGCACAAGGCCATCTGGAGCGATGGGCGCATCGTCGCGGTCAAGGTGCAGTACCCGGGCGCCGACGACGCCGTCCGTTCCGATCTCAAGACCATGCAGCGGCTGGCATCGTTGTTCAAACAGATCGTCCCCGGAGCGGACGTCAAAAGCATCATCGACGAACTGATCGAGCGCACCGAGGAAGAGCTCGATTACCGCATCGAGGCCACCAACCAACGGGCCTTCGCTAAGGCCTTCAAGGACGACCCCGAGTTCTACGTGTCGCCGGTGGTTGCCTCTGCCCCCAAGGTCGTCATCAGCGAGTGGATGGAAGGCCGCAAACTCTCCGAAATCATCAGCAGCGGAACAGAAGACGAGCGCAACGAATGCGGACGCCTGCTATTGAAGTTCACCGTCAGCTCCCCCTACCGGTGCGGACTGCTGCACGCCGACACCCACCCCGGAAACTTCATGCTGCTGCCCGACGGGCGCCTCGGCGTCATGGACTTCGGCGCCGTCGCCACCCACGAGGGCGGGTTTCCGCCCAACCTGGGGCCCATCTGGCGTCTGGAGCGGGACGGCATCTGGGATGAGCTCATTCCCCTCATGCGCGCGGAGGGGTTCATCCCGCCGCGTACCGACGTGTCACCGAAAGACATCGACGAGTACCTCAAGCCATTTATCGACCCGCTGAAGTCCGACGAGTTCCACTTCACCCGGAAATGGATGCAGCGGGTAGCCGCCAAATCCAGCGACGTGCGCGGTGCCCAGTTCCAGACCGGCCGCCATCTGGACCTGCCGCCCGTCTACCTGATGATGTTTCGGGTGCTCGGCAGCCTGTCCGGCATTCTGGCCCAGCTCGATGCGACGGTCCCCTACGCGCGGATCATTGGCGACTGGGTTCCCGGCTTTCGTGAAGACGAGCCCGTCGCCGCCAGCTAGCAACAGCTAGCATTCCGTGAAGACGTGAGGGCAACGACGCCACACTGAACGATATGAGGTGACATGGCAGATATTCGCCGCGGCGGACTCAGCCGAATGACCAAACTGGCAAGCCTGCCCGCAGGTATGGCCGGTCGTGCAGTCCTCGGGGTTGGCAAACGGCTGACCGGAACCTCCGCGGATGAGGTCAACGCCGAACTCCTGGAGAAGGCGGCCGACGAGCTGTTCAATGTGCTCGGCGAGCTCAAGGGCGGCGCCATGAAGGTGGGCCAGGCCCTGTCGGTGATGGAAGCGGCGATACCGCCGCAGTTCGCCGACCCGTTCCGTGAGGCCCTGGTCAAACTGCAGAGCGAGGCCCCACCCCTGCCCGCGGCAAAGGTACATCGCGTGCTCGACGCGCAGCTCGGCACCAAATGGCGCGAACGCTTCCAGTCCTTCGACGACACACCCGTGGCCTCCGCGAGCATCGGCCAGGTGCACAAGGGGATCTGGAAGGACGGCCGTGAGGTGGCCGTCAAAATCCAGTACCCCGGCGCCGACGATGCGCTGCGCGCAGATCTCAAGCTGATCCAGCGGATGACGCCGCTGGCCAAACAGATTGCACCCAAAGCGGATATCGACAGGTTGGTGGCCGAGATCAGCGACCGCATCGAGGCCGAACTGGACTACCGCCAGGAGGCGTCGAACCAGCGCGCCTTCGCCAAGGTCTTCGTCGATGATCCGAAGTTCTTTGTGCCCGCGGTGGTCGCCAGCGCACCCAAGGTGATCATCTCCGAGTGGATGGAGGGGCGGCGACTCTCGAAGATCATCTCCGAGGGCACCCGTGAAGAACGAGACTCCGCAGGCGCCCTGATGCTCGAATTCACGGTGAAGTCCCCAGAAAAGGTGGGTCTGGTGCACGCCGACCCGCATCCGGGCAATTTCATGCTGCTGCCCGACGGACGTTTCGGCATCATCGATTTCGGCGCGGTCTCCGAGCACCCCGGCGGCATTCCGCCGGAGTTCGGTGAGGTGTTGTGCTGGGCTCGAGATGAGCAGTGGGAGCACGTGATCCGGCTTATCAAGCAGCTCGGATTCATGCCGCCGGAGGTCCAACTGTCCGGGGACCAAGTGATGGACTACATCAGGCCGCTATGGCCCTATGTCGATCCGCTGCGCTCGGGCGAATTCCATTTCACCCGTGAGTGGTTCCAGCAGGCCGCGGTGGCGTCGACCGATCTTCTGGACGAGGGATTCACCGAACGATTCAAGCTGGCGCGCCAAATGACGGTGCCGCCGGGCTACGTCATGCTGCTGCGCACGCTCGGCGGAATGATCGGGGTTCTCGTGCAGCTCGGTGCGCACGTGAACTACGCGGCGATCGCCGAAGAATGGATGCCGGGGTTCTTCGAACCCCACGCGAAATCCTCCTGATAACAATGCTCCCCACCGCTAATGGCGATGGGGAGCATTGCTTGGCGGGCCCGACGGCATTGGCGACATGCCGGGTCATGCCGCGGCGGGATCTGCTGCGGGCAGCGAGTTCTTGCGGGGACGACCACGCGGACGCTTACGCGCCACGACGGCACCCTGCTCGAAAATCTCGCCACCCCACACACCCCAGGGCTCCGCGCGGTCCAGCGCAGCGGCCAGGCACTGCGACCGGATCGGGCAGTCCGCGCATAGCGTCTTGGCCCGCTCCAGATCAGCGGGGCTTTCCGCGAACCACAGGTCCGCATCCGCTGCATGGCACGGCAGGACACGCCTTCGGGCCTCCGTTTCGACGGTCATCATGTGTCCGTTCACCTGCTTCCTCTTCGGTTCCTGGTAAAACTGCTGGTCTCGTATCGGTGTCTTGTCGATCGAGATCCGGAACCACGTCTGAGGTTGAGGCTCAAACAAAAGTGGCCACGGATCCCGGTGGTGTCGGGTCCGTGGCCTGGGAGGCGGTTGTGGGGCTACCTAGATGTATCCCCTATTCACGGACGCGACATTCGCGGCTGCGGCGACGACGGCGCGGTGCTTAATGCCGACGGCCGACATGCTCTGGGCCGCCGGCTTGGCAGCGGCGACATGCGTCAGGAGCGACGGCGGAGCGATCGGCAATACGACAAACGCACCATGGGCATCACGCCACAAGGTGTCGCCGTAATTGGTGGGTGTATTCATCGCTCCTCCTTCCGTCTACTCGCACATGAACAGGTCTGCTTAGGAATTCTCACGAATTCCTGACGCCCAGAGTAAAAGGTCATCTATCGGTTGACAAGTTATTTTTGACCTGCGGCGATACTTCAAGACCAGTTTTGTCGAACTGGCATCTTTCCCCGGGATCGGCGGGACCACCCGGGGGCGGACAGATGCCCTATACGCCAGTGAGCAATCGGGATCGAAACAGCTCCAACACCTGATCGAGAGCCGCGCGCGTGGGCTGACCGGGCTCGTCGATGAGATGCTCGGTGACCACCGAATGCGGCGGCATCAGCGAATCGGGGTTCGCGGCCTCGCCCGGCAGTTCGATGGCGATGAATCCATCGCCCAGCTCTTCCCTGAGGAACTCAAACCGTTCGGCCGGAACCAATTTGTCGGTGGTGAAGCGCATACCGAGCACCTTGAGCCCGTCGTGCTGGCAGCGATGCTTGACCTTGTCCAGATCGGCGGGCGAGATATCAATGTTGTGCCGGGCCTTCTTGCTCAGCCCGAACGGCAGCGAGGGCTGTGACAGCACGGGTGCCAGCAGACGGTCGTCCGCGGCCATGGCGAGCGCGTATCCCCCGGTGAAACACATACCGATCGCACCCACACCGGGACCGCCATTGCGCTCATGCTCGTTCTGGGCCAGTGCGCGCAGCCACGTCACCACCGGTGAGCTCTTCCCCGTCGCCAGCACCGTGAACTCACGGCTCACACAGCCGCGGAACATTGACGACAAACCGTAGGTGGCGGTGCGCAACCAGCCATCGGCCTTCGGGTCCACGCTCTGGCCGGGATTGCCGAACAGATGCGGCATGACCGCAGTGCAACCGATATCGGCCACCTTGCGCGCGAAGTTCGCGACCTTGGGGCTGATTCCGGGCATCTCGGCGATCACGATCACCGCCGGTCCACTGCCCTTTCTCAACACGATCTTGGTCTCACCTTCATGAGTGAAGGTGCCTGCTTCGAAATCGCGGAGGTCATCGTCGGCCATGGGGCGAGCCTAGGACGAGATCGCTATCCGCGCTAGACACGTGTTGAACAAGGGATTACGAGGACCTGGCACGTACCAAGCGCAGCACGTCAGGACCGTATTGCTCCAATTTGCGCGCGCCGATCCCGGGAATGGCGACGAGCGCGGCGTCGTCACCGGGAAGCAGTTCGGCGATGGCGATCAAGGTGTTGTCGGTGAAGACAACGAATGCCGGTACCTTCATTTCCTTGGCCGTCTTGAGTCGCCAATCCTTCAGTGCAACAAGGAGTTCCTCGTCAATATCGGACGGACAGCTCTCACAGCGCCGCAGCAGCACCGCCGCCGGCGTGTTCAGTGCCGCATTGCAGATTCGGCAGCGCGCGCCACTACCCCGGCGCCGCGGTGCCACCGTGGCGGAGACTTGCGCGGTGGGAGCGACCCCATTGAGGAACCGCGAATGCTTACGCGTCTTGCGGCCGCCCGCAGCCCGCGCGAGCGCCCAGCTCAGGTTCACATGCACGCGCGCGCGGGTGATTCCGACGTAGAGCAGGCGCCGCTCCTCCTCAACCGGTTCAATATCCCCGGCACGTGACAAGGCATGGGAAATGGGTAGGGTGCCGTCGGCCAGCCCCACCAGGAACACCGCATCCCATTCAAGCCCCTTCGCCGCATGCAGCGAGGCCAGTGTCACGCCCTGCACCGTCGGTGGATGCCGCGCCTCGGCCCGCACCCGGAGCTCACGAACCAGCCCCGGCAGATCCAGCTCCGGCAGGCGCGCGCATTCCTCCTCGGCGAGCGCGACGAGGGCCCGCAGCGATTCCCACCGCTCGCGGGCCTGGGTGCCGTGTGGTTCCTCGGCAGACAATCCCAGTGGTTCCAGAACATCCCGAACTTGTTGTGGTACAGGGATATCTGCGCTTTCGCGGTCCGCCGCACGTTGCAGGGCCACCAGCGCCTGACGCACCTCTTGCCGGGTGAAGAACCCCTCGCCACCGCGCACCTGGAACGGCACGCCCGCCTCGGTAAGCGCCTCCTCGTACACCTCCGACTGCGCATTGATCCGGTACAGCACCGCAATCTCCGATGCCAGAGTTCCGGATTCGATCAGCGCAGCAATGGATTTCGCGACCGATTTGGCCTCCGCCGCCTCGTCGTCATGCTCGGAGAACCTCGGAGCAGGACCCTCCGGTCGTTGACCGATAAGTTGCAGCTTGCTGCCCGCCACCCTTCCTTGCGCGGCCGCAATCACACGGTTGGCGAGCGAAACCACCTGCGGGGTCGAGCGATAGTCACGTTCGAGACGAACCACGGCCGCTTCGGGGAATCGACGGGAGAAGCCAAGCAGATACTGCGGGGTGGCCCCGGTGAAGGAATAGATGGTCTGGTTGGCATCGCCCACGACGGTCAGGTCGTCGCGGGGACCGAGCCACGCATCGAGCACGCGCTGCTGCAGCGGCGTGACGTCCTGGTACTCGTCGACCACGAAACAGCGGTAGCGGTCCCGGAATTCCTCGGCGACGGACTCGGAGTTCTCGATGGCGGCCGCGGTGTGCAGCAGCAGGTCATCGAAATCGAGCAGGGTGGACCCATCGGGCCGGGCCTTGAGTTTCTCGTAACCCGCGTAGACCTTGGCGACCTGTTCGGCCGGGACCGGCGTATCTCGCGTGAATTTCGCGGCGGCGGCCGGATAGGCCTCGGGGCTGATCAAAGAGGCCTTGGCCCACTCGATTTCACCGGCGAGGTCGCGCACGGTATCGGTACTGGTGCTCAGCTTGGCACGGTTCGCGGCTTGGGCGACGATGGTGAACTTGCTGTCGATCAGCTCCCAGCGCGTATCCCCGACCAGCTGCGGCCAGAAGTATCGCAGCTGCCGCAGTCCCGCGGCGTGGAACGTGACGGCCTGCGCGGATCCGACACCGAGATCACGCAGCCGTCCACGCATCTCACCTGCTGCTCGCTGGGTGAAGGTGACCGCGAGGATCTGACCGGGAGCGACATGGCCGGATTCGACCAGGTGCGCGATGCGATGGGTGATGGTGCGGGTCTTGCCGGTCCCCGCGCCGGCGAGCACGCAGACGGGGCCCCGCGGCGCGGTGACAGCGGCGCGCTGCTCGTCGTCAAGACCATCGAGGAGAGAACGCGCCACCGGGCCATCTTCGCAGCAACCGCCGACAACACCGGCCGCTGGCCCCGCTCTCGGCATTGAGACATCTCACATACCCCGACGGAACACCCCAGCGGGGTATGACGTTGAATGCCGATGTGACTACAGCGAGCGACTCCAGTCTCATCATGTACAGCACCACCTGGTGCGGCTATTGCCGTCGACTCGAGACGCAGCTCAAGGCCGCGGGCATCGATTACACCAAGGTGGACATCGAACAGGACCCGGCCGCGGCCGACTACGTCGCGAACGTCAACGGCGGAAACCAGACCGTGCCGACCGTGAAGTTCCCTGACGGCAGCGCGCTGACCAATCCGTCGCTGGCACAGGTCAAGGCCAAGCTCGGGGTCTAGTTCCGCCCGCCAAAGTCAGGCATAGGCCCAGGACTCGACGATCTCCCGGGCGATGGAAATCGACCCGGGCAGCATGAGCCGGGAGTCGGAGGCCGTGGTCCAGTCCCCCGCCTCCAGTGCGGCCCGGATCTCGTCGCGCGTGAACCACTCGGCCTCGGCGATTTCGCCGTCGTTGAACGAGAAGGGCTGCGAGGGGTCGCCCACGGCGTGAAAGCCCAGCATGATCGATCGCGGGAATGGCCAGGGCTGGCTGCCCAGGTATTGCACATCGGTGACGGTGAGGCCCACCTCCTCGGCGATCTCACGGGCCACGCATGCCTCCAGCGATTCGCCCGCCTCGACAAATCCGGCCAGCAGCGAGAACATCCGCTCGGGCCAGAACTTCTGACGGCCGAGCACCGCACGATCACCACCGTCGTGCACCAGGCAGATGACGGCCGGATCGGTGCGCGGAAATTCTTCCTGCCCGGTGGTGGAGTTCACCCGAACCCAACCGCCCTTGGCGGGGGTGGTGGGCGATCCGTCGACGGGGCTGTAGCCGGCGCTGTCATGCCAGGCAAGCATCGCCATTGCCGTGGCCAACAGGGCCGCACTGGTGTCGTCGAACAACTCACCGGAGCGACGCAAGTCCAGCAGCGGTGCGCTGCCATCATCCAGTTCTGCGCGCACGGCCCACACATGGCGACCACCCGGGATGCGTCCCAGGAACACGGCATGCTCCGGCGGCCCGTCGCCGACACGTGCCGCGTCTTCGAGCACCACCTGTCCATCGACAATGTTCACGCGCCCACGGATATCCAGCGTGATCAGTCCCGCCCCGGCCCAACCCTTGGCCAATTCCTCAGGATTGGAACGCAGTTCGTCGGCGCGATCCAGGCCAACGCGCGAGAGCAGGGGGATGTTGCGAAGGCGGAAGGTCATATCAGGCTCCGGCGTTGCGGACGTACAACAGGCGGTCGGATGCCTCAAGGGAATCGACCTCGGGCGCATCCACCCGGTGCAGAGTGCCGTCGCGCACCACACCGAGGACGATGTCCGAGAGATGACGCGGTGAGCCGCCGACCTCGCTGCGCTCCACCTCGCGTTCGGCGATCGCGAACCCCGCCTCGGGGGTCAATAGGTCCTCGATCATCTCGACGACGCGCGGCGTCGAGGTGGCGATGCCCAACAGCCGTCCCGCCGTTTCCGAGGACACCACCACCGAGTTGGCGCCCGACTGGCGCAGCAGGTGGACGTTCTCGGCCTCGCGGATCGCGGCGACAATCTTGGCGTTGGGAGCCAGTTCCCGTGCGGTCAGCGTGACCAGCACCGAGGTGTCGTCCCGGTTGGCGGCCACGATGATCGACTTGGCATGTTGCACACCCGCAAGCCGCAGCACGTCCGATTTGGTGGCGCTGCCGCGCACGGTCACCAGATCCGAGGCGGCCGCGGCATCCAGGGCCATCTGGTCTTCGTCGACGATCACGATCTCGGCCGGGGTAGCGCCGTCGGAGAGCATCGCCTGAACGGCGGTCTTCCCCTTGGTGCCGTATCCGACGACAACGGTGTGGTTGCGCACGCGGGCCCTCCATCGCTGGATCTTCAGTGCTTGACGCGAACGTTCGGTGAGCGCTTCCACCGTGGTGCCAACCAGAACGATCAGGAACAGCAGGCGCAGCGGTGTGATCACGAGGATGTTCACCAGCCGCGCGCCCTCGGTGTACGGGGTGATATCGCCGTAGCCCGTAGTGGAGAGCGAGACGGTGGCGTAGTAGAAGCAATCCAGGAAGCTGAGCGGATCGCTCTCCTCCGGGGTGGCTGCGACGTCGCGGTAACCGCTGCGATCCGCGTACACCACCAGCACGGCGGCGAAGAGCGTACCCACCGCGATGAGGATGCGTTTTCCGATGGCTCGCCACGGGCTGGCCGCATTTTCGGGGATACGCAGCACACCGACGAGAGCGTGGTCTGGCTGTGCGGTCAGCGCCTGGTCGATGCCACGAAACCGCTGGCGGAACTTACCGGCCATATGCCGATCGCGTCCGAGTCAGCGGTTGCACGGGTGTCAATCTACTCACAAGGCGCCCGTGATTCGCGTTGGCTAGCGAGTTGGCGCTGAAGTTTGGTCGGATCTCAATCCCCAGTCAGCTCCGCGAACTCTGTTGCCTGCGGCAGCTCGGGTAGTTCGGCGGGGGCGACCGTGCGCCCCGTGCGCACGTAGTGGAATGCCGCGCTCACCTGTGCGGGATCGATGCCTTGCAACGCCGCCCATGCCTGCCGGTACACGGCCAGCTGCAGGGCTGCGGCCTCCATCTCAACACCCGAAGGCTCGTGACCGGTCTTCCAGTCCACGACGGTCCAGGTGCCGTCGCGAGATCCGAACACCGCGTCGATCCGACCACGGACAATGGTCCCGGCAACGGAAATCTCGAACGGCACCTCGGTCTCGGCGGGAGTTCGGTCCGCCCACTGCGAGGCAAGGAACGCCGACTGCAGCGCCGCCAGATCCTCGGCGTCCTCGAACTCCCCGTAGCCGTCACCCGGAAGATCGTCGAAATCGATCAGGCGTACCGACCCGAAGTGACGTTGCACCCAGGAGTGGAATGCGGTGCCACGGCGCGCTTCGAGGTCCGGACGTGTGGGGCGCGGACGCATCAGCCTGCGTGCCAACGCCTGCGGATCCTTGCGCAGCTCGACGAGGCTTGTCACCGAAAGATGTTGAGGAAGTGTAATTTCCGGACGACGATGGGCTTGCTCACGCTCACGCAGCAGCGCGTCGACATCGGCGGCCCATCCATCGAGATCCTCGTCTTCGTCCTCGGCCAGAGGTGCTGTACCGGCGCGCGCTTCCCGTACCATCTGCGCTCCCGCTTCGATCTCGCTGCGCCGGCCGGCGAGTGGGTCGGCGGGCCATGGTGCTTGGACAGTCTGGTCGAGCATGGGATTGCGCTCACCCGCTGCGGGTGCGGTGACCCACTCTTCGACAGTCCCACAGGGAATACCTTCGGCGGCAGCGTTTTCGATGACATCACGCAACTCGACCAGAAAATCGGACGGTCCCTTGGGCTTGAGTCCGGTCTGGCCCCAATGATGTCCCGAGACAAAGAGCTGCTCGGCTGATCGGGTAACTGCCACATACAACAGCCGGCGCTCCTCATCGATCCGGCGAGTGGCGAGGCTGTCCTTATGCCGCGCGATGGCATCGGAGAGTTGCTTACGGTTCGTGATGCCCTCGGTGTCCAGCTGCGGGACGCCGAAACGATCCCCCAAGGTGGCGCGATCTCCGCGCACCAACGGCGGTAGCTCGGTGGCGCTCGTCAGCCAGGTCGACGCGGCCACACCCGACGGGAACACTCCGGCACTCAGATGCGGGACAGCGACCACATCCCATTCCAGCCCCTTGGCCGAATGCACAGTCAGAATCTGCACCCGCCCCGGGCTGGTTGCGACTTCCACCGGCGTGAAACCCTTTTCGACCTCCCACGCCGCGTCCAGGTATTGCAGAAACGCGGCGATCACCCCAACCGGGTCGCTCTGATCGGCAGCCTCCGCGAAATCGGCGGCGACATTGGTGAACGCGCGCAGCTGTTCCAAGCCACCCGTGCGGCGACCGGCGACGAGCTCGACATCGAGCGCCAACACGCGTTGCACTTCGGAGATCAGGTCGGTGAGCGGCATTCCCAGCCGGGCACGTAACGCGGACAGTTCGCGCCGCAGCGCGCTCAGGCGGGTCCAACCATCCGGCGAATACTGCTCGGGCGCACCGGGATCGCTGATGGCGTCGGCCAGGCACGGAATGTCCGCGTGCTCCCCCACCACGTCGGTGCCGGACCGACCGAATCCCGTCGCGCGTCGCCACAGCACCGCCAGGTCGTGTGCTCCAAGACGCCATCTCGGACCAGTCAACACGCGCAGCGCGGCCGGACCCGCGGTCGGGTCTGCGACGAGACGCAGCATCGCCACGGTATCGGCGACCTCGGGAAGACCGAGCAGACCCGTCAAACCCACCACTTCGACCGGAACACCATGCGCGGCAAGGACCTCTGCCATGGGGGCGGCATCGCTGTTGCGCCTGACCAGCACCGCCGACGACGGCGGACGGTTCCCGCTACGATGCGCCTCCTCGTACACCGAGGCCAGTTTTGTTGCGACCCATTCTCGTTCGGCGACGACATCGCCGAACAGCGCGCAAGCAATCTTGCCGGAGGTAGCGTCCGGCCGGGGACGCAACGGCCGGACCGCCACCGAACGCCGCCTCGCTTCCTCGGACACGGCATTGGCCAGGTGCAAAGCCTCCGGTGGATTGCGCCAGCTGGTGCGCAGTTCCCTTGTCGGCGCGGGCGATCCGTCCGGCAGCGGGAAATCTGTGGTGAATCGGGGCAAATTCGTCGCCGACGCGCCGCGCCAGCCATAGATGGACTGGATCGGATCACCCACTGCGGTCAACGCCAGCTCGGGATCGACGCCCCGACCGAACAAGGACGACAGCAAGATGCGTTGAGCATGCCCGGTGTCCTGGTACTCGTCGAGCAGCACCACGCGGTACCGATCCCGCTGAGTTTGTCCCACGACGGCGTGGTCGGCCGCCAGACGAGCCGACAGCGACATTTGCACTCCGAAATCGAGAACACCGCGGGCACGCATCTGCGTCATCAGCTGTTCTACGATCGCGACGAGCTGCGCTCGTTCACGCTGCGTCTCCACCAGACGCAACAACCACGCACTCGGCCGGCCCTCCCGCTGATAGGGGCCGGGCGGCAGGGTATGAATCAGCTGTTCCAGCTCGTCATGCGAGGACAGCAGATCGCTGGTGTCCACCAGATGCTCAGACAGCTGACCAGCCAACGCGAGCACCTGGGCGGTGACCGCACCGGGCGTCTTCTCCGTATCCAGATCCCCGTCGAAATCGCAGACCAACCGGAACGCCAACTGCCACAACTGCGTTTCGGTCAGCAGGCGCGCACTCGGCTCCATGGGCAGCAGCAACCCGTGCTCGCGCAGCAAGGTTCCGGCATAGGCGTGGTAGGTGGCTATCACCGGATCGGGTTCATCGGCCGTGACGGGCGCCATGATCCCGCTTCCCGCCAGCCGAGCCAGGCGCGATCTGACCCGGCGCAACAACTGGCCCGCGGCCTTGCGGGTAAACGTCAACCCGAGCACCTGGCCAGGGGTGGCGTAACCGTTGGCCACCAGCCACACCACCCGGGCGGCCATCGTCTCCGTCTTACCCGCACCGGCACCCGCGATCACCACCATCGGACCGGGTGGAGCCCCTATCACGGCGGCCTGCTCATCCGTGGGCTCGAAAAGCCCAAGCGCCCTGGATAGTTCGGATGGGGAGTATGCGCTCATGACTGGCACACCGCCTGCCCATCGGCCTGCGCGGGGCAGCACGCCCGCAGCGGGCAGTGCCCGCATCCATCGTTGACCCGGGCAATGAAGATCGGGCCCTGCGTGTTGGCCGCGGCGGTGTGAATGGTCTCGCGCCAGGTGTCCTGGGCGGCGGGGGTCAACGGATCCTGGTGACGTTGCGTGGCACCGTCATCGAGATTCGGTTTCGCGACGTACACGAGCCGGCCGCCGCCCGGCTCACCCGCGGGTTGGCCGGCGATGAGCCCCTCAGCAGCGGCGACCTGGTACGTCGCGAGCTGAGCGTGCTGTTGCGCATCGTCTTTGGTGGCGGGGCTCTTCCCGGTCTTGATATCGATGACGACGGCGCGCCCCTCAGCATCCCGTTCCAGTCGGTCAATGCGGCCGACCAGCCGCACCTGCGGATAGTCCGCGTGCGTGAGCACTCCGTCGACACCGATCTCCCGACCTACCTCAGTGAGTTCACCGCGCGTCGCTACGCGCCACGCACTGAATGCCTCCAGCAGCTCATGATGCCTGTGCAGTTCGTTACGCGCATACCACTGTGACTCGAACGGCATTGATTCCCACGCCTTGTCGAGTTCCCGGCGCATCGTGTCGGCATCTGCGGAATGCTCACCCACGAGCGCATGCACCAATGTTCCGAGCGCCCGGCGCGGGTCCGTGAGGTCAGTTCCGCCGTGCCGTTCCAGCAGCCAGCGCAGCGGGCACGCCATGAGCGTCTCGACGTTGGACGGCGACAAGCGGACCGGACCATCCTCGGCATGCCACAGCGGTGCATCACTACTGATATCGGCCAGCCCATACCAGTATTCGGGATCCGCACCGGCGACACCGGCGTCGGCGAGCCGGGCAAGTTGTCGGGCGGCAGCGCGGCGGCGGGCCTCACTCACCGTGCCGGTGTCCGCGGTGACGACGGCCCGCAGTTCGCCAACGAGGTTCGCAACGGTCAATGCCCGAGACTCCGGTGTTCCCGGACGACGATCCGGCATCACCCACTCCGGATGCGCCGCCATGAGCTCAGCCAGGAAGCGCGAAGCCATCGCGGGACCGCCACCCACATCGGCGTTCTCGTTGTCGACGGCGGTGACGAGAACGCGGCGAGTGGCCCTGCCCACGGCGAGCAACAGCAGCCGGCGTTCCTCGGCCAGCGCCACCGCCGACCCGTCGACATGGGCTACGTGGTCGATGCCTGCCAATACATCCATCAGCTCCTGGGTGCGCAGAACCCCGCCCCGCACCGCCGTGTTGGGCCACAGCCCTTCCTGCACACCGGGGATGGCCACCACATCCCACTGGCGGCCCACGGCAGCGTGCGCACTGACGATGGAAACCGCATCAGGCTCACCGGTCGCGCGCTGACCGGGGAGCGCCAGCGACCGGATGTGGTCGATCAATCCCGTCACACCGATACCCGGTGTGCGCGCCACATGTTCAGATGCCAGGTCGAACAGCGCGGACATCGCGTCGAGGTCCCGATCCGCTTGAGCGCCCAGCGGACCTCCGCGTTGAGACAACCCGTCCCAACGTCGCAGCAGGCCCGACCGGGTCCACGCGGCCCACAGCACGTCGAGGACGCTGGCGCCGGAAGTGACGGCACCATGTGCCGAGGCGATCACTGCTCGCACGCGCCGCAGCGGCGCGGCCTGGATGTCGGTGAGCGCGGCGAGCTGCGTGTCATCGGCATCGACAAGAACTGCACGCAACAGCTCGGCGCTGTTTCCTTCCGCGCCCCGGGCTTCCTGCGCACGCAGCAATTGGCGTCGTAACCGTCTGAGCGCCACCGGATCCACTCGCCCGATCGGACCCGTCACCAGCGTCACCGCGTCCTCGTCGTTCAGTCTGCCTTGTGCGGCGCAGACCGCCAGCAACAGCGCGTGTACGGCGGGAACGGCGGCGATAGGACCGTCATACGACTCCGCGTGCACGGGGACGCCCGCCGACTGCAGCGCACGCCGAAGAGCCGCACCACTGCGCGGTACCGATCTGACGATGACTGCCATCTGAGACCACGGCACACCGTCGATCAGGTGCGACCGCCGCAGCAGGTCGACAACCAGCGACGCCTCTGCGGTTTCTGTGGGCACGGCGGCAAGACGGACGGCGGCCAACGTGTCCTCCGCCCCAGAGATCGTGCGCACCGGCGAACTTCCGGGCAGCCGCCCCGCCACCGCGTTCGCAAGTTCGGCGACCGGTGCGGCGCACCGGTACGAACTGTCGAGCGCGATCGTCATGGCCCCACTGTCAGTACCGGTCTGCAACAGCTGGGCGTCGGCACCACGGAACCCGAACACGGCTTGGTTGGGATCACCCGTAAACACCGACAGCGAGGCTCCCCCCGCCAGCAGCCGCACCAACAGCGCCGCCTGCGGATCAAGATGCTGGGAATCGTCGACGAGCAGAAGGTCGATGCGATCACGTTCCGCGGCAAGAATTGCCGGCTCGACAGCGAAGGTTTCCAGCGCCGATCCGACCAGCTCGGCGGCGCCGAGTGCCGGCACCGTGGCCTGCGGAGCCGCCATGCCCACCGCCGACCGCAGCAGCATGACCTCCTCGTATTGCCGGGCGAGATCGGCGACCGCGACCCACTCCGGCCGATTGTGCCGTCGCCCGATCGCACGAAGCTCCTTGGCGTCCACACCACGTTCGGTGCAACGCGCCATGAGATCTCGAACACCGGTCGCGAAACCGGCCGTCGTCAACGCGGGCCGCAGCGAAGCGGGCCAGCAGCCACCGTTATCTTCAGCATTGCCACACAACAACTCCCGCACAATGCTGTCCTGCTCGGCAGCGGTGATCAAACGCGGCGGCGGATTCCCCTGGCGAGCCGCGTGGGCGGCGAGCACGGCGAAGGCATACGAATGCACGGTGCGGACCATGGGTTCACGGATAGCGATGGACCCTCTGCGGTCGAACACCGCGGCCGAAATCCGGCTGCGCAGGTCGACGCTCGCGCGGGAGGAACCGGTGAGCACGAGAACGGATTCCGGGCGCGCACCCGCGGCAATTCGCGCCGCCACAATGTCGACCAGCAGACTGGTCTTTCCGGTTCCACTACCGCCGACCACCACGAACCGGCCCTGCCGGTCAGGGTCCAGCAGATCCGCTGCGGCGCCGTCCCAGGATCGGGTCGAAGCGGTCGGCGTCGGCATATGCAGATCACAGCACGAGGGTCTGACAAGCGGATCTGACCTGGGTATCCGTTCACGGACAACGGGGAGAACCGTGGCAGGATTCCATGGGTGACACCGACGCTGAACACTCACCGATACGGCCCCGAGGAACCGCCGCGTCTCTTGGCGTTGCACGGACTCACCGGACATAGCAAGCGCTGGGCGCCGCTTTTCGATGAGCACCTCCCCGATGTGGCCACCCTGGCACCGGATCTGCTGGGCCACGGACGCTCCCCCGCGCCCGCGCCATGGTCGCTGGAAGCCCATGCCGACGCGGTCGCCGCCGTGCTCGACAAGACGCAGACCAGGCCCATCGTGGTGGTGGCGCACTCGTTTGGCGGCGCCACCGCACTACACCTGGCGGCACGCAGACCCGATCTGGTGAAATCGCTCGTGCTCCTGGATCCGGCGATCGGGCTCGACGGTGACTGGATGCGTCAGATCGCCGAACAGATGGTGGCCTACCCGGATTACACCGACCGCGCCGAGGCGAAATCGGACAAGGTCGCGGGAGCTTGGTCGGACGTGCCGGATCACGTCATCGAAGCAGAACTCGATGAACACCTGATCCAGCTGGCAAACGGCCGGTGGGGCTGGCGCATGAATCTGCCTGCCGTGGTCACCGCATGGAGTGAACTGGCACGCGATATCACCTTACCCACCAGCATCATTCGCGTCACGTTGTTGCGGGCCACCCGGACCGCGCCGCCCTACGTGACCCCCGGGCTCCTGGACGGACTTACGGCCGCGCTTGGCGATCGGTTCGAACTGGTGGACGTCGACTGCGATCACATGGTGTCCCAATCGCGGCCCGCCGAGACCGCCGCCGCGATACGGTCACACCTGGAGTAATCATGGCGACAGTTACCGAGGAACAAGTCGAGCTGGTGCGCTCGCTGGTTGCGTCCATACCGGCCGGACGGGTGGCCACATATGGCGATATCGCCGACGCGGCAGGCCTTTCCAGCGCACGAATCGTGGGGTGGATCATGCGCACCGACTCCGCGGATCTGCCCTGGCATCGCGTCATCGGGGCTAGCGGTCGCCCCGCCCCCCACATCCGGACCCGTCAGCTCGAATTGCTCAGGGCCGAGGGCGTACTCGCCGTGGACGGTCGAATCGCGTTACGCGACGTCCGCCACGGCTTCTAGAGCACCCGAATCCACCGTGGCCGACGCGAACCGTCGCACCAAGAGATCCACAATCTCGGGATGCACGCCCAACGGCTGTGCGACACCATCGGCGCCACACTCGGCCAAGCGCTCCTGAAAAAGCCCCTGCGCCAACAGGTATGACGCGATGAAGACGCGTTTGCCGCTCGCGCGCGCCGCCGCGACCATGTCGGGCACCCGCGGTTCACCTGTCGCGACATAGCCCACGCTCACGGGCCCGGTGTGACGCTCCAACATGCTCGCCGCGGTGTGAACCTCATGGCGGGCACGCGGATCGGAGGATCCTGCTGCGGCGAGGACCACCGCATCGCCGCGGCGCCACCCCGCCTCGCGCAGCCGCTCGGTCATGACTCTGGCCAACACGGGATCGGGCCCCAACGCCGCGGTGACGGCCACATCAGGATGTCCACTCAGCTCGACGTGCTGCGGAATATCGTGGTGCACATGGTATCCCGATGCCAGAAACGCCGGAAGCAGAACCGCGGGTCCTTCGATCGTCGACAGTACCTCTGCCGGGGTCGGACCCAGCACGTCGACGAACGCAGTGCGCACCGCACCGACACGCAGCGATACCGCCTCGGCGAGCGCCGCGATGTTCTCCACCCCGGCGGCCGAGCGCGTTCCATGGGCGACCAGAACGAATTCAACCGCGGATGAGCCGCTTACGCAAAGACCGTCATCCACCACATTCCCCAATCATGGTCGGATCGATGGCCAGCCGGTAACCGCGCTTGACCACTGTCTGAATCACTTTCGGTGCACCAAGCGCCGCCCGCAGACGCGTCATAGCCGTCTCGACGGCATGGGTATCGTCTCCACCGCCGGGCAGGACACCCAACAGATCCTCACGGGATACCACCTGACCGGGGCGCACCATCAGCCGCTTCATCAACGCCATTCCCGCCGGCGAGATCTGCCGTGTGTCACCGTCGATGGCGATCCCACAGCTGCGCACACTCACCACGTGTCCACCGGCCTGGAAACGCGGTGCCCGCCTGATCAGTTCGTCGGCCATGTGCCGGGCCAACGCCCCCAGCCGCGCACGTTCGGGCTGCGTCGTCGGTACACCCAGCACTTCCAGCGGCGCAGCGGTCACCGGCCCGACGCACAACGGCGCCACCCGTCCCCGCAACGCCATCAGCAGCTCATCCAATCGACCGGTTGCCTTGGCACGACCAAGCATTGACGCCACCGCAGGGGCGCTTGTGAAACTTATCCCGTCCAGCTCGGCGTTGATGGCCATGGAGATCATGCGATCCATCGGCCGTTGGTCCTCCGGCGGCTCCCAGCGGTACACCGGAACCCGGATCACCTGTGCACCAGCGATTGTCAATGCCTCGCAGAGATCGGCGATGGGTTCCCATTCGGTGGCGGCACCATGAAGTTGCACCGCGACGCGCCGACCCTCGACACCCTCTTCGAGTAGACGATCGAGCACCTCCGCCGACGACTCCGACGCGGGCGACCACTCTTCACGCAGCCCCGCCTGACGAATCGCCCCGGTAGCCTTGGGTCCGCGGGCGACCAGGCGCCCGGACTCCAATGCCGACTTGAGACTGTCGGCCACGCCCCATTCATCGGCTGCCTCGATCCAACCGCGGAACCCGATTCCCGTGGTAGCCACCGTGACATCGGGCGGGTTGGCGATGACGAGTTCGGTGGCGAGCTGCAGCTCGGCATCGTCGGCCAACGGGATGATCCTGATCGCCGCGGCGTGCACGGTGGCAGCCCCGCGGCGCTCCAAGAGCGCGATCAATTCCTCTGACCGCCGCGCAGCCGTGACACCGATGGTGAACCCGTCGAGCCGACGATCCTGCTCGTTAGGCGGCAACCGAGTCCCGGTGTCGACTCCTGAGCATTCCGATTTCGACATTTCCATTGCTCACCCGCACCTCGAAGACTGGTAACCGGCGCGACGCATCATCGAGGCAACGCCCGTCTATAAGCGAGAAGACCTGCTTGAGCAGCGGCGATGCCACCGTAGGCTCGCCGCCACGGTCACCGGTCAAACCGCGCGACATCACCGCGGCCTGGCCGTATGGATCGATGTTACCGACCGCGTACAGCTCCCCATCGGGCAGCAGGAACAGCGCGGCCTGCACATCGTCCGGAAGGAGCACCGCCGCACCCCGGCCAGGGGTGAGCGAATCCACCGCACAGACCGTCGACCACACGTACTGGTACCGCCTCAAACGGGGGCGAGCGTCCAGAATTGTCATCTCCGGCCTTTCTTCTCGTTGTGTTCTGTCATGTCTACCTGGGTTGTGTTACCCAGGTATTACCGCCGCTGACGCCTTAGGTTGCCGACTCGGTGGCCGACCTGAATCCCGGCGTACCCAACAGCACCGGCACCTTTCGCGGTCCACTCTCATCGAACGCGATGGTCGAGTCGAGCTCATCGGGCGCGTTCACGAACGACACGAAACGGCGCAGTTTGTCCTCGTCAGCCAGGACGGCCGCCCACTCATCGGCGTAGCCCTCAACGTGGCGGGCCATCGCGGCTTCCAGCTCATCGGCGATACCGAGCGAGTCCTCGCACACCACTGCCCGAATGTGATCCAGACCGCCCTCGATCGCCTCCTGCCAGGGCGCCGTGCGCTGAAGCCGGTCCGCCGTGCGGATGTAGAACATCAGATAACGGTCGATGTACTTGATCAGCGTCTCGGAATCCAGGTCACCGGCAAGCAGTTTGGCGTGCACAGGGGTTGCGCCACCGTTGCCTCCGACATACAGGTTCCAGCCGTTCTCGGTAGCGATGACACCGACGTCCTTGCCCCGAGCCTCGGCGCACTCGCGCGCACACCCGGACACCCCCATCTTGAGCTTGTGTGGGGAACGTAGCCCGCGGTAACGCAATTCGAGTTCGACGGCCATCGCCACCGAATCCTGAACCCCATACCGGCACCACGTCGAACCCACACAGCTCTTCACGGTGCGCAACGACTTGCCATAGGCCTGTCCGGATTCCATGCCGGCATCGATGAGCCGTTTCCAGATCAGCGGGAGCTGCTCGACGCGAGCACCGAACAGATCGATGCGCTGACCACCGGTGATCTTGGTGTACAGCCCGAACTCCTGGGCCACTTCGCCGATCACGATGAGCTTCTCCGGAGTCACCTCGCCACCCGGGAGCCGCGGCACCACCGAATACGTGCCGTTCTTCTGCATGTTGGCCAGGAAGTGGTCATTGGTGTCCTGCAGTGCGGCCTGCTCCCCTTCCAGGATGTGATCGCTGGACGTCGAGGCCAGGATGGATGCGACGGTGGGCTTGCAGATGTCGCAGCCGGTTCCGCTGCCGTGCTTGGCGATCAGCTCGGAGAAGGTTCGGATGCCGGTCACCTGTACCACCTGGAACAGCTCGGCACGCGATTGGGTGAAATGCTCGCACAGCGCCTTGGACTGCTCGACGCCCTGCGCGGCGAGGATCTGCTTGAGCATGGGAATGCAGCTACCGCAGGATGTTCCGGCGCAGGTGGCCGCCTTGAGGGCGGGCACATCGGTGGCGCCATCACAGATGGCGCTGCAGATTGCGCCCTTGGTGACCGCGTTGCACGAACAGATCTGCGCGTCATCGGGCAGCGCACCCACACCGATCTCCGCGCCTGCCGGAGTGATCAGCGAGGCCGGATCTGCCGGCAGCTCCCGGCCGAGCATGGGCCGCAGGGTGCCGTATGTGCTGGCATCACCGACGAGGATGCCACCCAACAGGGTTCGCGCGTCATCGGAGACCACGAGCTTGGCGTAGGTGCCCTTGGTGGCGTCGTTGAAGACCACCTCAAGGGCACCCTCGGCAGTGGCGTGGGCGTCACCGAAGCTGGCGACATCCACCCCCAGCAGCTTGAGCTTGGTGGAAAGATCGGCTCCCGGAAATTCAGAGCTTCCGCCGAGGAGTCGGTCGGCGACGATCTCGGCGGTGGTGTACCCCGGTGCCACCAGTCCATAGCAGCGGCCCTCGATGGCGGCCACCTCACCGATCGCATAGATGTGCAGATCGCTTGTCTGGCAGCCGACGTCGGTGAAGATGCCACCGCGTTCGGCCAGCTCCAACCCGCACTCCCGAGCCAGCTCGTCGCGCGGCCGGATGCCCGCGGAAAACACCAGTACCGAGGCATCGATCGAGGATCCGTCAGACAGCTGCACGGAGAGCGATCCGTCGGCTGCCGTCTCGATGGACTTCGTGGAGACACTGGTGTGCACCGTCAGCCCGAGCTCGGTCACCAGTCTGGTGAGCAGGGCACCGCCGCCCTCGTCGACCTGCAGATGCATGAGACGGGGATTGAGCTCCACCACATGCGGGGCCAACCCCATGAGACGCAACGCATTCGCGGCCTCAAGCCCGAGCAGCCCGCCACCGATGACGACACCCGCGGAGCCCGGCGACTTGTCGGCGGTGGCCTTGATGGCATCCAAGTCATCCATGGTGCGGTAGACGAAGCAGCCTTCGGCGTCGCCACCCGGCACCGGCGGCACGAACGGGTAAGACCCCGTGGCCATGACGAGCGCGTCATAGTTCAGCACGGTGCCGGCCTCGGTGGTGACCGTCTGGCCCACCCGGTCGATGCCGACCACCCTATCGCCAAGATGCAGGGTCACCATGGGATCGTCTACGTAGTCGTTTCCGGTGAGCGCCAGTGTGTCCCGGTCCCAGCTGTCGATGTACGAGGACAGCGCCACCCGGTCGTACGCGGCGTCGGCTTCCTCGCCGAGGACGGTGATCTGCCACTGGTCGGTGGCGTCGCGCTCGCGGAGCACCTGGACAAATCGGTGGCCGACCATTCCGTGGCCGATGACGACGACATTCTTGTTCATGAGTTTCACACCGTCACTTCGTCTTTGGAGCTAGACATCACCGGAACGGGGGTGCCCACAGGGCGTCGCACGTAGGCATACCAGGTGACCACGGCGCAGACGACGTAGAAGGCGAGGAACACCCAGAACGCCATGGTGGCCGACTTGGCGGCGCTGAGGTAGGAGGCGCGGAGCACCAGGTTGATGGCGACACCGCCGAGCGCTCCGATGGCACCGGCCACACCGATCAATGCGCCCGACATGGTTCTCGACCAGGTTTCGTCGAGTCCAGCACTGTGCGCCTTGGCGGCGAAGATCGACGGAATCATCTTGTAGACCGAGCCATTACCGATTCCGGAGACAACGAACAGGACAATGAATCCGGTGACGTAGGAGGTCAGGATGGCTCCGGAGGGTGCACCGGCCGCGCGATCGTCGATGGTTCCCGCGGCCACCAGGATGCCCGCGCCGAAGATCATCGCGATAAAAGCGTAAAGCGAGATCTTGCCGCCGCCCGTGCGGTCCGACAGCCAGCCGCCGAACGGACGGGCCAGCGAACCGAGCAGCGGCCCAATGAACGCGATCTGTGCGGCATGCAGCGATGCCTGTGCCGCGGCCTGCGCCGGGGTCAAGCCGCTGTGTGCGAGCCCGGCAAGGAAGTTCAGCTGCAGCACCTGCCCGAACGCGAAACTGAACCCGATGAAGGAACCGAAAGTGCCGATGTACAAGAAGGCGATGATCCACGAATCCCGGTATTTCATCACGTTGATCAGCGAGCGGCCATCGGTCTTCTGGTTGGCCAGGTTATCCATGAACAGTGCGGCGCCCACGGCCGCGAAGGCAATCAGCACGAGGTAGATACCCGCCACCCAGTGCGGTGAGCGGTTACCTGCGGTGGCGATGACCAGCAGGCCGAGCACCTGGATTACCGGAACCCCGATGTTCCCGCCACCCGCGTTAAGGCCGAGCGCCCAGCCCTTGAAGCGTTGCGGGTAAAAGGCATTGATGTTGGTCATCGAGGAGGCGAAGTTTCCGCCACCGAAGCCCGCGACCGCCGCCACGATCATGAAGGTGGTGTACGAGGTCTCGGGGTGCGCCATGAAGTACAACGTGAGCGCGGTCGGGACTGCCAGTACCAAGGCACTGAAGATGGTCCAGTTGCGCCCGCCGAACCATGCGGTGGCGAAGGTGTACGGCAGCCGCAGCACCGCCCCGACCAGGGTCGGCATGGCCACCAGGAAGAACTTTCCGGCCGCGTCGATGTGATACACGTTCTGCGGCATGAACAGAACCATCACTGACCAGATGGACCACACAGAGAATCCGACGTGTTCGGCAACCACCGACCAGATCAGGTTGCGGCGTGCGACTTTCGCACCACCGTTGTCCCAGGCGACGACGTCCTCTGGATCCCAGTTCTCAATCCAGCGTCCGCGCCGTGCAATTGGGGCTGTTGCCGTGTTGTTCGCCATGACAGAACGGTAGAAAAATCTTGTTGCGGCGGCGCTGCTGGCGATGACCGAGCCATCACATCTCGCTCACATGAGTCTGTCATGTGACGGTGAGCTACTCGCCTGGGTCGCTGTCAGGACTCAAATGTGACGTGCGTTACAGCGTGAGCCGCACCAGAGCCGCAGATCGCGCCAGCCCCGGGAAGGACTGTGCCGACGAACGGGGGTGCAGGGCGTGCACGGCTAGCCGGAAAATCAAGGCCCGCAACAACATCTGCGGCCACTCCGGCAAGGTCGCCCAGCGTTCGATGAGACCGTCGTCCGCGTCGCCCCAGGACAGCGCATCCACCACCGCGACGCCGGCCGCCCATGAGGCCGGGCGCCAGTACGGCGTGATGTCGGTGATGCCGGGCGCAGCCGCACCCGCGAAAAGCACGGTGCCGTAGAGGTCGCCGTGCACCAGCTGCGGCGGGCTCTTGGTGGGCCGACGCAGGCTCGCCAACTGGTTGATCAGGTCGATAGAGCGCTCGCCGTCCGGCGAGCCGGGCGAGACCCGGGCCGCGGAGGGCCAGGATTGCAGCGGCCGGTCTTCCCAGGCCGCGCGGTCGGCCGCGATGAACACGTCGACATCGGCCCATGGCGCCACCGGAGGCTGGGTAAGAAACCGGGGACGTTCCAGCTTGGACGTGGCCTCGTGGAGGCGCACCGACAGCGACACCACCTCGTCATGCCGGGGTTCGGGCGCACCGGCTACGAATGTGTCCGCGCGCCAACCCGATACGACGTACCGTCCGTCCGTGGACCGAACTGGCCGGGCCAGCCGCACCCCGTCGATGAACAGCGTGTCGCGCACCTTGGCGGACCACGCAGCACGCGCATGGTCTGCTACCAGTGACAACACCACTTCACCGCAGCGCCAGCCGCCCTCCCATGTCGGGCCGAGCTGGACTGGCTTGACGCCGCTGAGCCCGTAAGTCGCGAGCACGTGCTCGGGCGGGCGGTCCACAGTCACGCGGGATACGTTACCGCCTGCAATGAACTGGATTGTGTTCGCTCGGAGTTCGTGTCGGCGGTCACAGATGGGGCGTCCCGCAATATGGGGCTGTTGCTGGTTCCCACCGATCAGTACATGACCATGTCGGGGTCCACCTGCTTGGCCCAGGCGGCGATACCTCCCTGCAGGTGCACCGCGTCGGAGAAACCCGCCTTCTTCACGGCCACAAGCGCCTCTGCCGACCGAATGCCCGTCTTGCAGTACAGCACCGCCTGACGGTCCTGCGGCAGCTTGGCGAGGCCAGCTCCGGACTCCAGAGTCGACTTGGGCACCAGCTCGGCACCGTCGATGTGGACGATGTCCCATTCGACGGGTTCGCGCACGTCGATCAGCGCCACCTTCTTGTCGGCGTCAAGCAATTCGCGCAGCTCACGCGGGGTAATGGTGGAATCGGCGACCGCGGCGGAGGCCTCATCGCTGATCACCCCGCAGAACGCGTCGTAGTCGATGAGCTCGGTGATCTTCGCCGTGGCCGGATCCTTACGGATCTTGATGGTGCGGTACGTCATGTCCAGCGCGTCGTAGACCATGAGCCGGCCGAGCAGCGAGTCACCGATTCCGGTGATCAGCTTGATCGCCTCGGTACCCATCACCGAGGCGATGGAGGCGCACAGGATGCCCAATACGCCGCCCTCCGCGCAGGACGGCACCATGCCCGGAGGGGGCGGCTCGGGGTACAGATCGCGGTAATTCAGGCCGAGTCCGTCGGGCGCGTCCTCCCAGAAGACGGACACCTGACCCTCGAAGCGGTAGATGGAGCCCCACACATACGGCTTGTGCGCGAGGACCGCGGCGTCGTTGACCAGATAGCGAGTCGCGAAGTTGTCGGTGCCATCCAGGATCAGGTCGTACTGCTGGAACAGGTTGACCGCGTTGTCCGGGTCCAAACGCACCTCATGCAGCCGCACCTCGACCAGCGGGTTGATCTCCAGCACCGAGTCACGCGCGCTCTGCGCTTTGGACCTGCCGATATCGGACTGGCCGTGAATGATCTGGCGCTGCAGGTTGGACTCGTCGACCACGTCGAACTCGACGATGCCGATGGTGCCGACACCGGCGGCGGCCAAGTAGAGCAGTGTCGGAGATCCGAGGCCACCGGCGCCGATCACCAGCACCTTGGCGTTCTTGAGACGTTTCTGCCCGTCCACGCCCAGGTCGGGGATGATCAGATGCCGGCTGTACCGGGCGACTTCCTCGCGGGTCAGATCTGCGGCGGGGCTTACCAACGGCGGCAATGTGGGCACCGTGACTCCTGTGATTCGGGTTCCTCAGGGCTGTCTGAGAGGGCTACAGCTGCATCAACAGTATCGGGATGCCAACCCTTCCCGAGCCCGGGACTGCCGCTACGGAATCGGATACGGCCAGGGATTGGTGCGGCAGGTCTTGCCGTCGGGCTTGATCGAATCCGCGTCGAACTTGGCCGCGTCGTTGTTGTTGGTACTGAACGTCTGCTGCATCATCACCGGCGCCAGCTGCTGGTCCTGCTCACACGGTTCGTGCACCCGATAACCGATGGCATGCCCGACTTCATGGTTGATGACGTACTGGCGGTACGACGTGATGTCCCCCTGGAACGGGACGGCGCCGCGTACCCACCGCGCTTCGTTGATGAACACGCGCCGGTCACCGTTCTCGCCGTAACGCGGGTTGTAGCAGGAGGCTTCGAGCTGAATCTCATAACCACAGCCCTCACGCACCGTGGCCGGGGAGGTCAGCGAGATCCGGAAATCAGGTGTGCCGGAGTCGATCCGGACAAATCCAAACTGAGGGTTGTGCGTCCAGCTCTTCTGACTGGCCAGCGTCTCGGTCACCATGCGCGCAAAGAGGTCGTCACCGCCAAAACCCATCGTGTCGATGCCATCCTCAACCTCGATGGTGTACGCGAACACCTTCGCGGCACCCGTTCCGATCTGGGGTGTCGTACCCGGTACGACATGCCAGGACTTGGCGCCCGCCTCGGTGAACGGCTCCCCCTCGGGCAAGACACCAGTGGGCAGGGTTGCGTCGAATTGCGTGAGGCCCTTGGGCGGGGCGCCGATGATCGCGTCACCCAGCGCGCCGATGGACGGAGGATCGGCAACGGGCTCATTGGGGCCGGTGCCCGCGTATGCGGGTTCGCGCTGCGTCACGGTCTGGTACCCGACGAAGACGGTCAACGCGACCAGCAGCGGAATGGCATACGCGCGCCATCCATAGGTGGAGATGAAACGGCCGAGCCAGGTCTGCTTGCGCCAGCGGTCGCGATCACGCCGGTCGGATCGGACGCGTCCGCTTCCTTCGGCGAGCGGATCGCGCTGGGCGCGCAGCGGCTCGTAGCGTTCGGAGGACTCCTGCACGGGGAGTCGACTCATGGTTTCTGGCATGGACCTACGATTATGCGCCCATTGGTGCCGGTCGTAGGTCACCGGGCAAGGATGGCATAGCGACAGGCCATCACGCCTCGGGCACGCCGCCAGATGCCAGGAGTACTGTCTGTAGTTCGGGTTCAAGCGGATTGAATAGCCGCCTGACTGAAATGGCGTAGGCGACCATTAAGTCGTGTGCGCACAGAGGATAAGGACATGCGTGATCTTGCGAATCTGGCCGGGCGTCGAGGCACGGTGAACTCGGCGGTGGCAACGCAGGATTCGACTCCGGGAAATACACGTCGTGGCGCACGACTGCCTCGCGATGAGCGTCGCGGTCAGCTGGTCGGTTCTGCCAGTGAGATATTCGTCGACCGCGGCTACCACGCCGCGGGCATGGATGAAATCGCCGAACGCGCAGGGGTGAGTAAACCCGTTCTCTACCAACATTTTCCGAGCAAGCTAGAGCTGTACCTCGAGGTACTGCACAAGCATGCCGACAACCTGGTCTCCAGCGTGCGGCAGGCGTTGCGCACCACCACCGACAACCGTCAGCGGCTGCGTGCGGCCGTCATGGCGTTCTTCGATTTCGTCGAGCACGACAGCCAGGGATACCGGCTGATCTTCGAAAACGACTTGGTGGGCGTCCCACAGGTCTCCGAACGCGTCGAGGGCGCCATCAGCGCCTGCACCGATGCAGTATTCGACCTGGTCAGCCATGATTCCGGACTGGACCCCCACCATGCGCGCATGGTTGCCGTCGGCCTGGTCGGAATCAGCCAGGTCAGCGCGCGCTACTGGCTGGACAACGAGAAGCCCATCTCCAAGGACGACGCGGTCAACGCCACCGTCGGATTCGCCTGGGGCGGGCTCTCACACGTTCCGCTTCAGCCGCTGGACTAGCCGCTGAAGCCGACCCGACGTGCGTCGGAAACACCGATCTCTACGTAGGCGATCCGGGCTGCGGCGATCAGGTACTTGCGGCCCTTCTGATCGGTGAGGTTCAGCACATCCGAGTCCTTGGACAGCGCCGCGGACACGACCTTTTCGACGTCAGCCGGGGTCTGGTCGCTAGAAATGACCAGCTCGCGCGGGCTATCTGTGACACCGATCTTGATCTCCACGAAGGCACCTTCCAGGTCATTAAGCGTGTACTGCAGAGGTTAGCCGACGCCAGTCGGCCGACACACCTCGCATGATCGTGCCAGTCCTTTAGTCACAGCAGTAACATCAGTACCAGGTTTCACATTGAGAAGAGGCGCTGATCATGGTCGGTTATCGCGGAGATTCTCGGTCCTCCAGCGGCTACGAGCCCTACGACGACCCGTATGAATCCGAGACGACCCCGCAGTACGGCGGGTACTCGGGTCTGGACGAGGACTTCGAGTACAGGCCACCGGGCTCCAACGAGAACTGGAAATGGGTCGCGTCCATTGCCGGGGCGGTGCTGGCGATTGCCGTCATCGCGACGGCGGTCGTGCTCAGCGGTGGCGACGACAAGCTGCCGGCCGCTGCCGTCACCACACCGGTGCCGTCGCTGACGCCGGTGACCACCACTCCCCCTGCGCCCTCGCCCTCGGCGACATCGGCACAACCGTCGACAACGACCGTGACAACCACCCCCGTGCAAGAGACGCCGAGTACGGCACCGTCCACCGAGGCGCCCGCACCCGAGCCGCCGCCGTCCAACCCGATGCTGCCGCCGGAAGGCCAGCGACCGATCACCCCCGCGGCGTTCGCGTACTACGTGACCGGTAACCAGACACCGGGCGATCTGCTCACGATCACCTACACCGACGGCAACGGCGTGACTCGGACCGTGCTCGGCGCCTCGCTGCCCTGGACGATGATCGTGACACCGAGCCCCGGAATCGTCGGCGGGTCGATCACCGCGACGAGCTTCGCGAGTCAGATCAACTGCTCGATCACCAACAGCCAGGACCAGATGCTGGCGGTGCAGAGCAACAACAGCATCATCGCCCGCTGCGCCAAGTAGAGCTCTAGCGGCTCGCCCCGCTAACCGCCCAGCCCGAGAACCGCCATCCGCTCGGCATGTGCCCCCTGCAGCCGCTCGAAGAATTCGTTCAGGTTCCCCAGACCCGCACCGCCGGACATCACCAGCTCGGCGAGCTCGTCGTGCCCGGCGAGCACATGCTGCGCCTGCGTGACGGCCTCACCGAGCAGCCGTCGTCCCCACAAGGTGAGCCGGTTGCGCTGCTGCGGGTTGTCCTTGACGGCCTCCCGCACCTGGGCGATGACGAACTCCGAGTGCCCTGTGGTCCCCAGTACCGACTTGAGAACTGTCGCCGATTCACCCGGCAGCGAGGCGACCACCTCGCCATAAAAATCGGCCGCCAACGAGTCGCCGATGTAGGCCTTCACCATGGCCTCCAACCACGTACGCGGCAGAGTCAGCGAGTGGTAATTCTCCAGCGTCTTGACGTACGGTTCCATGGCCGTCAGGACGTCGGCTCCCTTAGCCTCCATCGCATCTCGCAGCACCTCGTAGTGGCGCATCTGTGAGGCCGCCATGCTGGCGATGGCGATCTTGCTGGCCAGGTCGGGCGCCATCTTGGACTCGTCGGTCAACCGGTAGAACGCCGCGATCTCGCCGTACGCGATCACCGCGAACAGCTGATTGACACCGGGAGGATCGAGGTCCGCAGTCATGTCTGGAACTCTAGCCGGGCACCCGCAGGAGAACACCGAACCGCGGGGCAAACGACGGCGAATCGGAAAATCGCAGCTCACCCGCTATCATAAGTGCGGGACGAACGCCCTGACTGTGAAGCACCCAGAGAGTTCTCCCACAGGAAATGTGCGTGCACGTGCTGCCCTCGCCGCTAGACGCGAGCCCGGCCCCGTCGAAATCCGACCTACCGATCGTGCGCGCTGAGCGAAAACACGAAAGGTACGTACACCCACCCATGAGTCATATCGAACACACTTTTGCCCAACTCGGCGTCCGCGACGAGATCGTCCGGGCCCTGAGCGAGGCCGGGATTGAACATCCGTTCGCCATCCAAGAGCTCACTCTTCCCCTTGCCCTCGCCGGCTCGGACCTCATCGGCCAGGCCCGCACCGGCATGGGCAAGACCTACGCATTCGGCGTCCCGTTGCTGCATCGCATCGCCACCGGCGTCGAGGACCGACCGCTCAACGGCACCCCCCGCGCCCTCGTCGTGGTACCGACTCGCGAGCTGTGCATCCAGGTCTATGAAGACCTCACCAGAGCGTCCAAGTACCTGTCAGCCGGTGACCGCGACTTCAGCGTTGTCGCCATCTACGGCGGGCGCCCGTACGAGGCGCAGATCGAGTCGCTCCGCGCCGGCGCCGACGTCGTAGTGGGGACGCCCGGTCGACTCCTGGACCTCGCAAAGCAGGGTCACCTGCAGCTGGGCGGACTGGCCATGTTGGTGCTCGACGAGGCCGACGAGATGCTGGACCTGGGCTTCCTGCCCGATATCGAGCGGATCCTGGCACTGGCCCCGTCCGCCGAATCGGGGCGGCAGTCGATGCTGTTCTCGGCGACGATGCCCGACGCGATCATCACCCTGGCCCGCACCTTCATGAATCGTCCGACCCACATCCGGGCCGAAGCTCCCCATTCGTCGTCGGTGCACGACACGACCGAGCAGTTCGTCTACCGGGCGCACGCCCTGGACAAGATCGAGCTGGTCAGCCGCATCCTGCAGGCCGAGGGCCGCGGTGCCACCATGATCTTCACCCGCACCAAGCGGACCGCTCAGAAGGTGTCCGATGAACTGGCCGAGCGCGGTTTCATCGTCGGCGCGGTACACGGCGACCTCGGTCAGATCGCTCGCGAAAAGGCGTTGTCCGCCTTCCGCTCCGGTGAGATCACCGTGCTGGTCGCCACCGACGTGGCCGCCCGCGGTATCGACATCGACGATGTCACCCACGTCATCAACTACCAGTGCCCTGAGGACGACAAGACCTACGTGCACCGCATCGGACGCACCGGCCGTGCCGGACGCACCGGTATCGCGGTCACCCTCGTGGACTGGGACGACATAGCGCGCTGGCAGCTGATCGATAAGGCGCTCGGCCTCGGTGTGCCCGATCCCGACGAAACCTATTCGACCTCAGAGCATTTGTTCACCGAGATGAACATCCCCGCCGGCGTCGCAGGCTCGGTCGGAGCCAAGTTCACCGGCGGACCGAAGCGCCGCGAGCCCCGCGCTGAGCGCACTGAAAGCGACAAGCCCAAGCGCACCCGCACCCGTCGACGCACTCGCGCAGGCGAGGCCGCCGACAATTCGGTCGCCGAAGCGCCTGCGGCGGTGGCCACCGCGGAAGGTGACCAGCCCGCTCCCGCGCGCCGTCGTCGGCGCCGTCGTCCGGCTGCGACCACCGCCACGGCGTGATCGCACCGGAGCGGCGCACCCGGGCCGACATCATTGCCGCGGCGGTGATCGCCGTCGTGGTCGCCGTTACCGGTGCCACGATCTGGTGGACCAGCGATGCTCGCGCCACCGTCAGCCGGCCCGCCGCCGGGGACATCAAACGCCCGATGAGCGCTACCCGGGTTCCCGACTCGGTGCGCGAGCTGTGGTCGGCCGCGAGTGCAGCCACGAAGGGCCCGGTCATCGCGAGCGGCGCGATCGTCAGCGCCGATGGGCACGACGTGGTGGGCCATGACCCGATTACCGGCGCACAGCTGTGGTCCTATGCACGCCGCAATCTCGATCTATGCGGCGTGATCGGCTTCATCGACGACGCGGTGGCGGTCTACCGAGATGCACGCGGATGCGGCCAGGTCACCATGATCGACGGGCAGACCGGCCGTCGGGGCCCGTTACGCAGCAGTGCGAATGACCCGAAGGTGTCACTATCGACCGACGGCACCTACGTGCTGGCACTTGGCAGCACCCGGCTCGAGCTGTGGCGTTCGGACATGGTGCGCACCCTGGAGTACGGACGAACCGTCGCTCCCCTGAATCCCAACAGCCAGCCCCGGGTGGACTGCACGCTGAAGTCGGGTGCCGTCGGCTCCAGTGTGCTCGCCGTGCTGGAGACATGCCCCCAGGACTCCACCGTGCGGCTGACGCTGCAGAAGCCGACACCGAAGGACAACGACAAACCCGAGGAGCTCTACTCGGCGGCGCTACCAGGGGTTGAACGCGGCTCCGCCGCCAAGGTGCTCGCTGTCGCGGACACCCGGTCGGCCGTATACCTGCCCGGCACCCACAATGAGCTGGTGGTGTTCGACGACCATGGAATGCGCGTCGGCGCGACGGCGCTGCCGGGTGAGGTGGTCCAGTCCAACACCGCCGCGCAAGCCGGCGACGTTGTCACCTGGTGGACGGGCAATCAGGTGCTGGTGCTGGGCGCCTTCGATCTCTCCTACCGATTCGTGCTGCCCACCACCAAGAAGCCCTTGGGGCCGGGCACCGCCATGGCCGGTGAGCTGCTAATCCCCGTCGAAGGCGGGATCGACGTGTTCAACATGACCACCGGAGAATTACGTAAATCCATTGCAGTGCAACGCGATCCGGCCGACGAGAAGATTCCCGTCATCAGTGCCGTCGTCGGCAACACCGTGGTGGAGCAGCGCGGGTCACGAGTCTTCGCGCTGGGGTAACTCACCCGTGCCGAGTCTGCGGCTCACGACATTTCTAGGGCGGAAACCGTCGTGAAATGCCGACTCGACGGGAGAACGGAAATCAGTCCACGGGCGGCGCGAAGGTCGGCATCGCCTTGCCGCTCTTCCAGTGCTTCACCAGGCTCTGCGCCAGTTCTTGGTAGGCCAGCGCGCCCTTGTTCTTACGGCCCGCGAGCACCGACGCGCCCGAGGCGCTTGCCTCGGCGAACCGCACGGTCCGCGGAATCGGCGGCGCAAGCACCGGCAGCTCGTAACGATCCGCCACATCCAGCAGCACATCGCGGCTGTGCGTGGTTCGCGAGTCGTACAGGGTGGGCAGCGCACCGAGCAGTGTCAGCCCCGGGTTGGTGATCTGCTGGACATCGGTCACCGTCCGCAGGAACTGGCCGACGCCCCGGTGCGCCAGCGTCTCGCATTGCAGCGGCACCATCACCGAGTCGGCTGCCGTCAAGCCATTCAGAGTCAGCACGCCCAACGACGGCGGGCAGTCGATGATCACCACATCGAACTCGTCCCCCAGCGATTCGAGTGCCCGCTTCAGCGCGTACTCGCGGCCGGCCCGCATCAGCAGCATCGCCTCGGCACCGGCCAGGTCGATGTTCGCGGGCAGCAGCGTCAGACCCTCAGCGGTGGTGACCAGCGCTTCTTTGATATCTGCTTGCCCCAGCAGCACCTCGTGCACCGAGACCCCAAGCCGGTCCGGGTCCTGTCCCAACGAGAACGTCAGGCAGCCCTGCGGGTCAAGATCAACCAGCAGAACCTTCTTGCCTGCCTGGGCCAACGCCGCGCCGAGGGACGCGACCGTCGTGGTTTTGGCCACCCCGCCCTTTTGATTGGCTACCGCCAGCACCCGAGTCACGCCCACATACTGGCATGCCGAACGCGATCACGACGGAAGTCGGTACGGCACAATCATCCTGTGTCTGCCCCCCAAAACCGAATGTTGTTGCTACGTCACGGCGAAACCGAATGGTCAAAGATCGGCAGGCATACCGGTCGCACCGACCTGGATCTCACGGAAATCGGTCGCGCCCAGGCCGTGGCGGCACGTGAGGTGCTGGCCAATCTCGATCTGAATGATCCGGTGGTTCTGAGCAGTCCGCGCCGACGCGCGATCCAGACCGCGGAGCTGGCCGGTCTGACCATCACCGCCACCGACGAGGACCTCGCCGAATGGGACTACGGCGACTATGAGGGCCTGACCACGCCCCAGATCCGCGAGAACGACCCGGGTTGGTTGGTGTGGACGCACGGCTGCCCCGGCGGCGAATCAGTGGCTCAGGTACAGGCCCGAGCCGACCGGGTGATCGCCAAGATCTCCGCTGACCTCACCCAACGCGACGTGCTGCTGGTGGGTCACGGCCATTTCTCGCGCGCGCTGATGACCCGGTGGATCGACCTGCCGCTGGAAGAGGGCACTCGCCTCGGGATGGCTACGGCCTCGATCGCGGTGGGCGGGCATGAGCACGGCCAGCGTCAGGTAGCCGCACTTGGGCTGACCGGGTATCGGCACCCGGTACCGTCAAGCTGACATGACGGCCACAGACTCGCCCGTGCACCCACATTTCGTGATGTCGCGGGCCGCCGAGGCGCTGTACGCGTACGGCCGTGAGACCGCGTACGACGACATCGCGAGCGCCGCAGACGCCCTGCGTACCGGTCGGCACCACATGCTGGTCGGTGCGCTGCCGTTTGACACCTCCAAGCCCGCAGCGCTGACAGTCCCGGTGACGGTTGAGCGCGGGCGACCACAAGAGTTCTATGGCACCATGCCGAATATCCGTGTCACGCAACAAATACCGGAGCCCTTCGAGCATCTGCGGCGCGTCTCCGAGGCCGTCGAGGTGCTTCGCGACTCCGCCAGTGGACTGTCCAAGGTCGTCCTTGCGCGCGTGCTGGAAATGCAGGCCGATACGCCCCTAGATGCGTTGGTGCTGACGCATCGGCTGATCCGAAACGACCCCGACGCCAACAGTTTTTGCGTGGACCTCTCCCCCGCCGGCGACCGATTCCGCGGCCACGCCATGGTGGGTTGCAGTCCGGAGCTGTTGGTGGAGCGCCGCGGAGACATGGTGATCTGTCACCCGTTCGCCGGTTCCGCCCCTCGGTCCAGCGATCCATCACTGGATCGGCGCACGGGTGAAGACCTCGCGGGCTCGCACAAGAACCGCCACGAACACTCCGTGGTGATCGATCAGCTGCGTGAGGATCTCGCGTCGCTGTGCGTCGATGTCCAGGTTCCACCAGAGCCGACGCTCAGTCGTACCGCCGCGCTCTGGCATCTCAGCACTTCGATCAGCGCCCGGCTGCGCCAAAGTTCCACCACTGCACTTGATTTGGCAGTGGCACTGCACCCCACCCCGGCGGTGTGCGGCACCCCCACCGCGGCGGCCGCCAACCTGATTGCACGCATCGAGGGTGATCGCGGGTTCTATGCGGGCGCGGTCGGCTGGTGTGACAGCAGCGGGGACGGTCGCTGGGCCGTCTCGATCCGCTGCGCCGAACTGTCGGCCGACCGCACCGCAATCCGTGCTTACGCAGGCGGTGGCCTCGTCGCCGAATCGGACCCCCAGGACGAATTATCCGAGACAACGGTCAAATTCCGGACCGTGTTGGCAGGGCTAGGAGCCGAGATTGAGTAACACCCAGATTCGCCGCGCCACCGAAGCCGACGTTCCGGCCATCGTCGGCCTGATCGAGGATCTCGCGGAATACGAGAAGGCGCGCGATGAGTGCCATATCAGCCAGGAACAGCTCCACAAGGCGCTATTCGGTTCGACTCCTGCCCTTTTCGCCCATGTCGCGGAGGCAGACGGCGTGGTCTGTGGCACCGCCGTGTGGTTCCTGAACTTCTCCACCTGGACCGGTCAACATGGCATCTACCTTGAAGACCTGTACGTCAAGCCCGAGCAGCGCGGTTGCGGCCTCGGGAAGGCGCTGTTGTCGGCACTGGCCGCAGAATGCGTCGCCAATGGCTATACCCGGCTGGATTGGGCTGTACTGGACTGGAATACACCGTCTATCAACTTCTACGACTCGCTGGGGGCCAATCCGCAATCGGATTGGATCACCTACCGGCTGCAGGGCCCCGCATTGGCGGAGCTGGCCTCAGAACGCTGACGCTAGTCGGATTCGTCAGCGCCGACCTCGTCACCGGTGGCCCACATCTGCGCGGTAGGACTGAACAGCAGCACAAGTGCGACCACCGCGACGATCGCGATAGGTACACCCAGTGCGGGTTGGTGCGACCCCACGGCCGCGTACCACGCGACGGGCAGCAGCAGCAGCTGCATCATCACCGCGATCCCTCTGCCCCAACGTTTCCCTGTGGCGAGCGCCAGCCCCGCGGCAAGTACTGCGGTGCCGAATGTCGCGAACCAGGCGGCGGTGCCGTACCCGTTCACCAGATGCTGGTCGGCGCCGCCGGCCGCGCGCACCACAAGAACAACCGCGATCACCAATCCGACGGCGCCTTCACCGGCAACGATCATCCCGGCGCGGCGAACGGTGTTCGGAACGGCTGTGGTCACCCGACAAGCCTATGTGGACCCAGCACCACTGTGATGAGCAGCTTGCGCGAGGAACATCCGACTAGGCTCATGCCCCGTGCGTGCGGTCCTCATCGTGAATCCCAATGCCACCTCGACGACGGCGGCAGGGCGTGACCTGCTGGCTCACGCACTCGAAAGCCGTGTGCACCTGGAGGTTCTGCACACCGACCACCGCGGCCACGCCAGCGAGCTGGCCCGCCGCGCAGCCGACGACGGGGCGGCCGTCATCGTCGTACACGGCGGCGACGGCACGGTCAGCGAGGTGGTGAACGGGCTGCTCGGTCGGCCGGGACACCCGGCGCCCGGTCCGTTGCCCGCCATCGCGGTGGTTCCGGGCGGTTCGGCCAACGTGTTCGCCCGGACGCTGGGTATATCGGCCGACCCTGTCCAGGCCACCAATCAAGTCGTCGATCTGCTGGACGAACACCGTCGCGACCAGCGACGATGGCGCCGCATCGGCCTTGGGCACTGCGGCGAGCGCTGGTTCATCTTCAACGCGGGTATGGGCCTGGACGGCGAGGTGGTTGCCGCAATGGAGGCTCACCGCAACAAGGGCAAGCAGGTCACGGCCGGGCGCTATGTCACCCGCGCGGTACTGAGCTTCTTCCGTGCCGCCCGGCGCCAGCCGACCCTCACCGTCGAGCTGCCCGGCCAGGAGCCGCAGGCGGGTGTCCATTTCGCGTTTATCAGCAATTCCAACCCGTGGACGTACGCCAACGAGCGTGCCATCTGGACAAATCCCGGCACCGGTTTCGAGAGCGGTTTGGGCGTGTTCGCGTCGAAGAGCATGAATGTGACGGCGAATCTTCGTCTGGTCCGCCACATGGTGGGTGCGCCTCGCCCCGATCGTCCGGCAGCCAATCACCTGGTGCGTGAAGACGACGTCCCGTGGGTGCGGATACGCGCGTCAGCACCGATCGCCACCCAGGTCGACGGTGATTTCCTCGGGATGCGCAGCGACCTGACCTTCACCGCGGAGCGCGACGTTCTCGACGTGGTCGCGCCGGCAAAACCCTCCGACGCACCTTTCTGAGCCGCGCTCGAAGCGCAATAGTGTTGAGCGACAGTCCGTTCCGGGCACAGCCGATTCACAGGCGCAACGCGGTCCACGTCACACCTGTGCTGGATTTGATGTACTACTTCACGTAGTCGAGCCCCGATGGGCCGTGATGTTACTCACCAGTAGCACCAGGCCACCTGGGAAAATGAGGGAATCTCGCCAGATTCAAGGCGCAGATCGGCTTAGTGTAGTACAAACGAATGTGGAGTCCGCAGACACCACCCCCGAGTGAGATTGACCACGTGTTAACTCACGCTATTGACTTCTGCTGAGCTTGTGAAACGATCGGAAGCAACAGTGCAGAAACATTTGGTACGCACGCGTTAACAGCCGAAAAACATTGATCTCGTGCGCTTGTGGCGCGCGCGATGAAAAAGGAGTGCACAACTATGGATTGGCGCCATAAGGCGGTCTGTCGCGACGAGGATCCTGAACTGTTCTTCCCCGTAGGGAACAGCGGACCGGCCCTCGCCCAGATCGCTGACGCAAAGCTCGTCTGTAACCGCTGTCCGGTGACGACCGAGTGCCTTACCTGGGCGCTGGAGTCGGGCCAGGACGCAGGTGTGTGGGGTGGCCTCAGCGAAGATGAGCGCCGCGCCCTCAAGCGTCGCAACGCTCGCGCTCGCGCCCGCAGCGCCGTCTAACGTCGCAGCAATCAGAACCCGGCACAATTTGGTGCCGGGTTCTTTGCTGCTCTCAGCCGGATCGCGCGCCGCGCAGGGACTTTCAGGCCATCAAGCGAGCACGCCGGCCCAAAGGCACCCGAAGCACCGCGTTTGTTCCACCCTCCGGGTCGCTGCGCATATCCAGCGAACCGTCGATCTCCGCCGACACCAGCGTCCTGACGATCTGCAAACCCAGCCGATCTGATGTCTCCACGCTGAATCCGTCGGGTAGTCCCCGCCCGTCGTCGTGCACGACAACATCGAGCCAGCGCGCCGACCGCTCAGCCCTGATGATCACCTGGCCCTGCGCACCCTCTTCGAATGCGTGCTCAATGGCGTTCTGGACCAGCTCGGTGATCACCATGATCAACGGTGTCGCCCGGTCGGAGTCGAGCACTCCCAGCGCGCCCTCACGGGAGACACGCACCTTGGTGTCGACGGTCGCCACATCGGTCATGATCGGCATGATCCGGTCGATCACCTCGTCGAGGTTGACCTCCTCGTCCACCGACATGGACAACGCATCGTGGACCAACGCAATGGACGACACCCGCCGGACCGATTCGAAAAGCGCTTCGCGGGCTTCCTCGTTCTGGGTACGCCGAGCCTGCAGCCGCAGCAACGCGGCCACGGTCTGCAAGTTGTTCTTCACCCGGTGGTGGATCTCGCGGATGGTCGCGTCCTTGGACAGCAGCGCCCGATCGCGACGCTTGACCTCCGTCACATCACGGGTCAGCAGCAGCGCCCCCACCGATGAGCCGCGCACAATGAGCGGCAGCGTGCGAATGAGCACCGCGGCACCGCGTGCGTCGACCTCCATACGCATACTCGGGCCGCCGGCAAGCACGTCGCGGAGGTGCGCTGCCAGCTCCTGACCCTCGAACGGATCAGAGATCAGCGGCTTGGTGACCTCCATGAGGTCATGCCCCTGCAGATCGCTGGCCAAACCCATGCGGTGATACGCCGACAACGCGTTGGGGCTGGCATATCGGACCTCACCGGAGACATCGAGTCTGATGAATCCGTCGCCCACCCGGGGGCTGGAGCGCGACATCGCCTGATCGGCCACATTCGGGAACGTTCCCTCGGTGAGCATCACCAGCAGATCGCCCGCACACTCCAGATACGCGCGTTCCAGTACGCCCTTCTTGAGCCGGGAGGCCAACGCGGTCTGGTGGGTCAACACCGCCACCGTGCGGTCCCCACAGCGCACCGGGACCGCCTCCACGTTGAGCTCGGAGGCGTGCTCGGTCAGGTCCGAGTCACTCTCGCGCTCGATGGAACCGGAGGTGAATGCCGCTTCGACCAACGGAACGTCTGAGGTCTTGGCGACGGTGCCCACGGCATCGCTGTCGATGATGGTCGGCGCGGTATTGGGTCGGCACTGGGCGACGCAGACGAAGGCGTCGTCGTCGCGGTGCACCCACATCAGGTAATCGGCGAAGGAGAGGTCGGCCAGTAGCTGCCATTCGGCGACCACGGCGTGCAGGTGATCGACCGCTTCACCCGGCAGCATGGTGTGCTCGGCAAGCAGGTCACCGAGAGTGGACATGTGGTGGCGATCTAGTCGTCGATGACGGCGATCAAGTCGCCGGCCTGGATCACGTCGCCCACGGAAACGCTCACGTCACCGATAGTTCCCGCCACCTCGGCGAGCACCGGGATCTCCATCTTCATGGATTCCAGCAGGACAATGGTGTCGCCTTCAGCGATCGCGTCACCCTTCTTGACGAGTACTTCCAGCACGCTGGCCACGATCTCGGCGTGTACTTCCTCGGCCACCTGCGCGCCACCTCGCTCTCGTCAACATCCGATTACTGGTCCTCAGTATCGAACCACACGTACGGGATCCACGCGTTCAACCACCCTCACCGGCATGAGAGAATGGATACACACACCGGCGCGCGTTATGCGCAGCCGGCCTGTCAGCCGGGCTCACCCCCGGAACCCATTTGATCGGTAAGGAGATTCCCATGGCCAAGCGTGGTCGCAAGAAGCGCAGCCGCAAGCACAACGCCGCCAACCACGGCAAGCGTCCCAACAGCTAGCGCTAGGAGTTCTCAGCCCGCCGCTCGATGACGGTGGTCTGAGTGATCTTCAACTTAAGACGCTCACGTAGCCCGTCAGGTGCCTTTTCTCCACCGCACTTGCGGGCTACGAGTGTTTTGATCTGCTCTTCGATGCCGTAATGCTGCAGGCAGCCCGGGCACTCTTCGAGATGATGCCGCAGCCGTGCGCTGCTCTCCGCGCTGCATTCACCGTCGAGGAGGGTCCACACCTCCGCGATCACCTCGGCGCAACCCGATACCTCGCAGTTGCCACCCTTGTCGGCACTGTTCTTCAGCTCACCGTCGGTCATGCCCGGCCCTCCGCCAACTCATTGTTGCGCAGGAAGCCACGCTCCTTGGCCACTTCGGCCAGCAATTCGCGAAGCTGGCGACGGCCGCGGTGCAACCGCGACATAACCGTGCCAATCGGGGTGTCCATGATCTCGGCGATCTCCTTGTAGGGGAAGCCTTCGACGTCCGCGTAGTACACGGCCATCCGGAATTCTTCCGGCAGCTTATTCAACGCTTCTTTGATTTCGTCGTCAGGCAGCACGTCGAGCGCTTCGATCTCCGCCGACCGCAGCCCCGTCGAGGTGTGCTCAGCATTCGCGGCCAGCTGCCAGTCGGTGATCTCCTCAGTCGGATACTCCGCGGGCTGACGCTGCTTCTTGCGATAGATATTGATGTAGGTATTGGTCAGAATCCGGTACAGCCACGCCTTGAGGTTGGTGCCTTCCTTAAAGGTCCCGAACCCGGCGTACGCCTTGACCATCGTCTCCTGCACCAGGTCCTCCGCGTCCGCGGGATTTCTGGTCATCCGCAGCGCAGCACCGTAGAGCTGATCCAGCAGCGGTAACGCGTCACGCTCGAAGCGTGCGGCCCGCTCAGCCTCCGTCTCGACGTGAATCGCCTGATTAGAGGGATCTGCGGTGTCTGTCACGGCGGTCCTTTCGGTAGCGACACCGACCATACGGATCGGCACCGACATCGGACGTTCGAGGCACGCCATTGTCACCTGCAATACCCCTTCCGTGTTGAGGACCATAGTCCGCTCGTTGCGGACACACTGCTCAACACCGACTCGTGCCGGGGTATTTCCCAAAGTATCTCGACTGTCAACTCAAAATTCACTGGACCCGGCCTGATGCTCCTCGCGCCAGCGGCGCATTGCCGGGCACTACTGTCCAGATCGTGGGTTCCAAGGCCGTCAAAGCTGCCACTCCGGCCGTCGCCGCGTTGATCGCTGCCGGGGTCGACTATGAACTGTTGCCCTACGAACACCGTCCCGGAGAGAACGCGTTCGGCGACGAGGCGGTGCGCGCGCTGGCGGGCTCCGGATTGGTTCCCGAGCAGATCTTCAAGACACTGTTGATCTCGCTGGACCGCGGGGCGGATCTGGCGGTCGCGGTCATCCCGGTGCCCGCGACCCTCTCACTCAAGGCCGCGGCGGCGGCTCTCGGTCGTGGGAAGGCCACCATGGCCGACCCGGCGGCGGCCGAACGCAGCTCCGGCTACGTGGTCGGCGGGATCTCTCCGCTCGGACAACGAAAACCATTGCCCACCGTGATCGATTCGTCGGCCCTGACGTGGGGTCGCATCCTGTGCAGTGCCGGAAAACGCGGGCTGCAGATGGCACTGGCGCCCACCGACCTGGTCCGACTCACCTCTGCGGTCACGGCGTCCGTCACAGCAGGGTGATCTGCTCCCCCACTGCCTGGGCTCCGTCATCCGGTGCGAGCAGCTCCGGCCCATTGTTCGCGACACTGTTCACCAGCGATGACACCTGACGCGTGTCGATGCCGGCTACCTGGCCGGCGGGCTGCAGCAGGCGCTGATCCAGATCCTGGTCCGGGTCCAGCCACCGGTCCCACGATTCGGCACCCAACATCAACGGCATCCGGTCGTGAATCTCCAGCAGTGGGCCGACGGCATCGGTGGTAACGATCGTGCAGCTCAGCAGGGGTGCCGCTTCCTTACTGGGCTTCCACACCGACCACAATCCCGCCGCGAACAATCGCTTCCCGTCGCCCGCATTCATATAGAACGCCGTCTTGGCGCCATCCTGCTTGCGCCACTCGTACCAGCCGTCCATCGGGACGAGGCACCGCTTGGACTGCGCGGCGACACGGAAGGTTGCGGCCGTGGTGAGACTTTCCGCGCGTGCATTGATCAGCGGCGCGCCCTTGGCCTGCGGTCGGCCGTCTTCGCGCGCTTTGGCCCATGTCGGCACCAAACCCCAGCGCATGGCGCGGACGCGACGAGTGGGAACGTCGCCGGGTTCGCGATGTCGTGCCACCACGGTGAGTACCGGATCAGTCGGCGCAACGTTGTAGTTCGGGATGGTGGGAAGCTGCTGCGGCCCGGTCGACTGACTCACTGTGTCTATCTCGTCCACCGCATCGATCTCGACGGCGAGCAGCGCCGGGTCGATCGTCACCGCGTACCGTCCGCACATATCGCCATCGTGCCACCCGGGGCCGACACCGCAGGTATGCGTCCGGGACAATAGGGCGGTGACAAGCGGACTCTGGCAGGCACCAACGATCGACAGTTCCGTCAACGCGACCATCACCATGCCCGGCTCGAAATCTCAGACCAATCGAGCATTCGTCCTCGCCGCGCTGGCCGCACGTGAGGGCGGCACCTCCACGGTGGGCGGCGCATTGCGCAGCCGTGACACCGACCTCATGATCGGAGCGCTACGCGCGTTGGGGTGCGACATCACAGGTGACGGCACCGACCTGACCATCTCTCCCGGATCCGGCGACGGTGACACCTCGACGGTCGACTGCGGGCTTGCCGGAACGGTCCTTCGATTCCTGCCACCGGTGGCCGCACTTCGCCACGCCCCCAGCGTCTTCGACGGTGACGATCAGGCACGTGCCCGACCTATCGCTCCCCTGTTGGACGCACTGCGTGCGATCGGGGTCGGCATCGAGGGGCAGCACCTGCCCTTCACGGTGGCCGGCACCGGGCAGGTACGTGGCGGCGAGGTCGGCGTCGACGCCTCGGGATCGTCCCAATTCGTTTCCGGCCTTCTCCTTTCCGGTGCCGCATTCACCGAGGGCCTGACGGCCGTGAACACCGCGGACGTGCTGCCCTCGGGGCCGCATGTGGTCATGACGGTCACGATGTTGCGCGAGGCGGGCATCGCGGTGGACGACTCCACCCCCGGCCGCTGGCATATCGACCCGCAACCAATTCCCGCGCACCACTGGGTGATCGAGCCGGACTTGTCGAACGCGCTGGCTTTCATCGCGCCGGCGCTGGCCACCGGCGGCATCGTGCGCATCATCGACTGGCCGCGAAAGTCCACTCAGCCCGCGCGTCAGATCGAGGACGTGGTGCGCCGGTTCGCGCACAATGTCTCACTGACGGATTCGCATCTGGAGGTCACCGGCCAGACCGGTTATGGCGGTGTCGATCTGGACCTTGGCGAGGTCGGCGAGCTGACCCCAACGGTGGCAGCGCTGGCCGCTCTGGCCGAGCCCGGGAGCGTCTCCACACTGCGCGGCGTCTCCCATCTGCGAGGGCACGAAACCGACCGGCTCAAGGCGCTCGCCCACGAAATCAACACCCTCGGTGGGCAATGCGAGGAGACTGAGGACGGCCTTCGGATCGTCGCCACTGATCTGCACGGCGGGGTCTGGGGCTCATACGCGGATCACCGGATGGCCACGGCCGGAGCCCTTGTCGGCCTGAAAGTGCCGGGAGTGTCCGTCGACGACATCGCCACCACCAGTAAGACGCTGCCCGACTTCCCCGGAATGTGGGCCGACATGCTCGCCCAATCTGAAGCTCTTCGCGTAAGCGGCTCATCGGGACCGGGCGGTCGCACCTCTTGAGTCCGCGCGAGTACGACGAGTCCGACGCCCGCATCCGGCCGGGCCGACGCTCGCGGCCTCGCACCAAGAATCGTCCCGAGCATGCCGACGCGGTGCCCGCGATGGTCATCACCGTGGACCGCGGCCGCTGGGGCTGTGTGTTGCAGGATGGTTCAGCACCTGACCCCACCCGTCAAGTCACCGCGATGCGGGCACGAGAACTCGGCCGTACCCCGATTGTGGTGGGCGATACCGTAAGCCTGGTCGGTGATCTGTCCGGGCGCCCCGACGCACTGGCCCGCATCGTGCGGCTCGAGGAACGGCGAACGGTGTTGCGCCGCACCGCCGATGACACCGACCCCTTCGAGCGCATCTTCGTGGCCAACGCCGACCAATTGCTGATCGTGGTGGCGGTCGCCGATCCCCCACCGCGCACCGGCCTGGTGGAGCGCACGCTCATCGCCGCCTATGCCGGGGGCCTCATCCCAATCCTCGGACTCACCAAAACCGATCTCGCAGACCCTGATGCGTTCGCCGCGCAGTTCGCCGATCTCGATCTACAGGTCATCAACGTGGGACGCGATGCGCCGCTGGAACCCATCATGGACACACTGTCCGGCCGTCTCACCGCGCTACTCGGCCATTCCGGGGTGGGCAAGTCCACGTTGGTGAACCGCCTTGTCCCCGAGGCTCACCGAGCCACAGGTGAGGTGACCGGAGTCGGCAAGGGGCGCCACACCTCGACTCAATCGATAGCGCTCCCGCTGCATCCGTCGGGCTGGGTCATCGACACCCCGGGTATCAGGTCGTTCGGTTTGGCCCATATCCAGCCGTCCGATGTGGTGGGCGCGTTCAGCGACCTGTCCGGGGCAATCAACGACTGCCCGCGCGGCTGCCAGCACCTTGGCCCGCCAGCAGATCCCGAATGCATGCTCGACGAGTTGACGGGAGCCTCGGCGAAACGGGTAATAGCGGTTCGCCAGCTGCTTTCTGTGTTAACAACGTCCTAACTCTTGGTTGCGAGGCCCTTCTCAGATCGCGGGAACAGCACACGCCGATTAGCGTTGCCATCAGTGGCTGCAACGGAGACAGCCAATGAGGGTCAGGGGCTGACAGATGACGAGTTACTTCCGCAGAATCGCTAGCGTGGCAGCCATTTCCGCATGTGGTGTCGCTGCCTGGGCAACCATGTGGCTATCCGTCTCCGGTTTGGGATAGCCATACCGCAACCCAACGTAAAAGCCCCCGACGCACCTAAGCGTTCGGGGGCTTTTGCGTACTCTCGTCAGACCTTGACGCTGCGGCGGGTCTTTCTGCGTTCGCGCACGGCGGCAAAGGCAGACTTCAGCCCACGACGCTCACGTGGCTCCAGATCGTCAAACATCTTGACACTGCGGGTTTCCGGAGCGTTGTCGGCAGTGTATTTCAGGTACTTGTCCGGCAATGACAGCTTGGCGATGGTCCGCCAAGCCTTGGCGTATTGCACCAGGAACGGGCCGGAGGTGTACGGCAGGTCGTACTTGTCGCACAGTTCACGCACTCGCACCGCCACCGTGGACAACCGATTACTCGGCAGATCCGGGAACAGGTGGTGCTCGATCTGATGGCACAGGTTGCCGCTCATGAAGGCCATCCCCGGGCCGGCGTCAAAGTTGGCGCTGCCCAACATCTGTCGCAGATACCACTGACCCTGCGTCTCGTTCGCCAGGTCTTGCTTGGTGAACTTCTCGGCACCATCCGGGAAGTGTCCGCAGAAAATGACGGCGTTGGACCAGATGTTCCGGATCACATTGGCCAGCGCGTTGGCGGTGGCGGTCTTACGGAAACTGCCCGACGGTGAGAGCGCGCTGGCCGCGGGGTACAGGACATAATCCTTGGCCACCTGCTTGCCTATCTTGGCCAGCACCTCTTCACGTTTGGCCGCGAACTCTTCCTTGTCGGCGCGCCCCTGCGCCACCTTGCCCAGCTCCAAATGCTGTGCCCCAACACCCCATTCAAACAGGAGCATCAGCAACGTGTTGTACGCAAGGTTGCCAAGATTGAATGGCGTCCACTTCTTGTCACGGGTGATGCGCAGCAGGCCGTAGCCCACATCGTCGTCCATGCCAAGCACATTCGTGTACTTGTGGTGAATGTAGTTGTGGGTCTGCTTCCAGTGTGAGGACGGGTCTACCATGTCCCATTCCCAATTGGAGGAATGGATTTCGGGATCGTTCATCCAGTCCCACTGGCCGTGCATGACGTTGTGACCGATCTCCATGTTCTCGACGATCTTGGCCACGCCGAGAGTCACTGCTCCCGCCCACCAGGCTGACCGCTTCTTACTCGCCGCCAGCAGCACGCGCCCGCCCACTTCCAGGGTTCGCTGTGCCGCGATGGTGCGGCGAATATAGCGGCGGTCGGCAGCTCCGAGCGATTCCTCGACATCCCGACGGATCGCGTCCAGCTCATGTCCGAGGGCCTCAACATCAGCCTCGGTGAGGTGCGCGAATTCTTGGATATCCGCAATCGCCATCGGTGAGCTCCCTTCGCCGGTTCGTGCCTACGATAGCGTAACCTACGGCACCGTAGGTTACTAGGCCGTTAACCTCACACGTCGAGTACGCAATCCCCTGACGCTGCGGAAACACAGGTTTGGATCCGTGTTCCGGGCTCATGCTCGGTGCCGTTGCGCAGGTCGCGTGCGTGCCCTTCCAGCAGCGGCACCACACAGGTCTGGCAGATCCCCATCCGGCACCCGAAGGGCATCTGCACCCCGGCTTCCTCCCCCGCCTCCATCAGCGAGGTGGCAGCATCGGCCGCCCGCTGCTTGCCACTACGCGCGAAGGTGACCAGACCGCCCTGTCCATGCGGCGCGGCCCGCGACACCGCGAATCTCTCCAGGTGCAGCAGTTCGACGACACCGGCATCGGCCCACACCCGCTGCGCATCGTCGAGCATGCCTTCTGGGCCGCACGCCCACGTCTGGCGTTGCGCCCAGTCGGGCACCTCGGAGGCCAGCGAGGACAGATCCAAACGCCCCTGCGTTTTCGTCGTCCGGAGCCGGTAGTGGTACGACGGGTGCGCTTCGGACAGCTCCGCAAGCTCCCCGGCGAACATCACGTCACTCTCAGTGGGCGCCGAATGCAGGTGCACCACGTCGGGCAGCGGCAGGTCCGCGGCGGCCGAGCGCCGCACCAAGGTACGCAGCATCGACATCACCGGGGTGACGCCACTGCCCGCAGTGAGGAACAGGATCGCGGGTGGCGCGGGGTCGTCCAGCACGAAATTGCCCTGAGGGGCGGCAAGCCGCACGATGGTGCCCGGCTCCAGGCCGTTGACCAGGTGTGTAGAGAGGAACCCCTCGGGCATCGCCTTGACGGTGATGGTGATGGTGCGCCCCGAACCGCCGGCGTGCACGGGTGCCGATGTCAGCGAGTACGACCGCCAGCGCCAACGACCGTCGATGAGCACGCCGATGCCGACGTACTGACCGGGGTGATAGTCGAAGCGGAAGCCCCAGCCCGGCTTGATTTCCAGGGTCGCGGAGTCACTCGTTTCCTTGCGCACGCTGACCACGCGGCCCCGCAATTCACGCGCGGACCACAGCGGGTTGGCCAGGCTCAGATAGTCATCCGGCAGCAGTGGCGTGGTGATGCGAGAAGCCAAGCCACGCAAGACGTTTACCGCAGCATGGCGTGACTTGGGCCCACCCGGAGCCGATGCGTCGAGCCAGGAAGCCAGTTTCACAGCCGATGACCTTCCATTGACGAAGGGGATGCCCAGCGAGGCGTAACCTACGCTACCGTAGGTTACCGGTCGGGAACAGGCCAATCGGCCTGGTCATGCTGCCTACAGCAGGTCGAGCAGGAACGGCAGTTCTTGGGTCGCGTACCAGGCCAGATCATGGTCTTGCGCATCCCCGACCACCAGCTCGGCATCCTCGTCGCCCAGGTCCGCGGCGTCGATCACCTCGGCCGCACGCACCACGTCCGGTTCGGCCTGCGCCAGGTCGACGTGTGCGGCCACCACCGCAGATATCGGCACCGCGGCCGCCAACCGCACCACGGCATCGTCCAGATCCGGACGCAGCTTGGCCTCCTCGGCGGTCGCCACCAGCACCGCCCGTCGGGCCGGTAACTCGTCGTCGCCGTCGTGGTTGGCCAGCAGCCGCAGCGAGGCCAGCGCCGCCTCACGCATCGCCACCTCCGACAGCTCATCCTCGTCGCCCGCGGAATAGGCCTCGCGCAGCGCCGGCGTCACCGCGAAAGCGGTGCCGTTCACCGGCCACAACTCACCTTCGGCCACCAATTCGCGCAGCATCGCGAGTGTCACCGGGATATAGACCTGCATGGGCATTACTGCGCCGCCTCCAACAATTCGTCGAGCGCCTCGGTGATCAGCACCGGAAGCATGTCCGCGTCCGGCATCGCATCACGATCAGCGTTGATTCCGTAATACACGACGCCGTTGTACGAAGTCAGCCCAATCGACAACACCTGATTGCGCAACAGCGGGGGCACCGGGTAGATCTCCGCCAAGCGCGCGCCCCCGATGTACATCGGGGCCTGCGGCCCAGGCACATTCGTGACCAGCAGATTGAACAAACGGTTCGGCAGTGTGCTGGCGACGCGGGCGGCCAACGCATGCAAGGTCGGCGGGACGAATCCAGAGAGGGCCGCCATGTTCGGCACATCCACCAAACTGAATGCCGCTGAATGCGATTCGGTGGCGTGCGCTATCTGCGACAACCTCACCACGGTGTTGCCCTCACCGACCGGGAGGTCGACAAGGAACGGCGACACCTCCGTGGTGGCGGCGCCCTCGGCGAGAACATCCAGGTCGCCATCCCGGTACACCGACATCGGCACCATCGCCCGAATCATCGAGGTAGTGGTGACCGGCTCTCCCCTGCTCATCAACCAATTGCGCAGCGCCCCAGCGATTACCGCCAATACCACATCGTTGACATCGCAATCGTATTTGGCACGCACCCGCCGATAGTCGGCCAGCTTGGTGGTCACCACGCTGAATCGCCTACTGCGCGAAACGCGTTGGTTAAGTGGCCCGCGCGGGGCGGCGCCGCGGGCCGCGGTTCGCACCACCTTGGCCATGCGCTCCCCCAACTCGCCGATCTCGCCCGTCAGCGACGCGGCATCGGCGACCGCGCTGCGCACAGCCTCCAGCCGGGCGCCGGGGCGCGCCAACCATTCCGCGACCGCACCGGCAACCAGCTCACTGTTGCTCGGTTCATGCTCAGGAACCCAGATATCCTCACCAAAGTCCGGGGTGCGGGCTGTCCGGTCGAACATGACCTGTCCCAGTTCGAGCGCGGATTGGCCGTCCACCAGAGCCTGATGCGTCTTGGTATAAATGGCCAGCCGGTTCTTGGATAACCCCTCAACCAGGTACATCTCCCACAGCGGCCGCGACCGATCCAGCGGGCGAGATGTCAAGCGTGCCACCAGATCCTGCAGCTGACCGTCACTGCCCGGGGACGGCAACGCCGAGCGGCGAATGTGGTAGGTGATGTCGAAATCTACGTCGTCCAGCCAGACCGGCCGGGCCAGCCCGAACCCGATCTCCTTGACCCTCTGCCGATAGCGCGGAGCCTGCGGGAGCCTGCGCTCCACCAACGCAAGAAGCTCCTCGTATGTGAAGCCGCCCCGGGGCTTGCGGATGATCGCCAACGAGCCGACGTGCATCGGGGTTGAGCTGTCCTCGCTGGAGAAGAACGATGCGTCAAGCGCGGACAACCTGCTGACCACGATCCGCGCCGCCTTCCCCTAAGAACCTCGCCACTTGTACCCAGCGGCGCCGCCGTGCCGAACGTCCCGCCAACCGTACCCTGGCGCCCTGGACCCCGGCTGTGCGATCATGATCGCCAACGTTCTGCGCCTCTCCAGCAGAGCGAATGAGGGGGCTCATTCACTGGAGGGGAAATGTCTCATCGCTATGTCACCCGGGTTGCCGACTACGAACCGGAGCCGGTGCTGGCCAGCTTGCCACCGGCCTGTCAGTCACCACGTCCGGCGAGGTTGCGCCAATCGCGGGCCCGGCCAGCAGGTATCAAGCGCCAGGCACATCTGCGCGAACAGTCCCCGCCGCCTGAGGCGGTTGCGTTCGCGGATGCCGCGATGCGCCGGGTCCTGGAAGTGATGGACCGGCGCCGACCGATAGTCCAGCTGCGCCCGCTGCTGGCCGACGGGCCACTGAGTGCGGTCATGGCACGTTCCTCGCGCACCCCCACCACCACTGCAGCCCGGCTCTGCAAGATTCGGGTGCGCCGTTGCGCGGACGACACCGCCGAAATCTTCGGAACCTTCGAGCGCGGCGGACGCGTCAGGGCATTCGCCGGACGTATCCGATCCGTGCGGGGAAACTGGCTCGTGGTCGCGTTGCAGCTCGGCTGACGCAGACCGCCGCTAGCGCTTGCGGCGTGACCGCGGCGGCTTGGAGGTGCGGCCCGCATTGCGTGCCGCTTCCCGACGCTCACGACGCGTGCCACCGCCCGAGGCCGAGTCAGCGCCGCCGGCTTCATGCCGGGATTGCGCTGAACCGTCTTCCGCCGGCCCCGAGTACGTCAGCTCCGGCGTGGACTCCTCGAGCCCCTTCGCCCGCAGCTCACCCTGCGCGGCTTGCGCGGCGGCGGAAGCAAACTCGGCCAACCCTTCGGGCGCGGCCTGGGGGGCAACGGTTCCGGCCGCGTCTTCCGCGGGCGACGTTACCTCGACGTTGATATTGAACAGGAAGCCGACCGACTCCTCCTTGAGGCCGTCGAGCATGGCGGTGAACATGTCGTAGCCCTCGCGCTGGTACTCCACCAGCGGATCGCGCTGCGCCATCGCCCGCAGGCCGATGCCCTCCTTGAGGTAGTCCATCTCGTAGAGGTGCTCGCGCCACTTGCGGTCGATCACGCTGAGCAGGATGTTGCGCTCCAGCTGGCGCATCGAGCCCTCGCCTGCCAGCCCGTCGATCTCGGCTTCCCTTGCCGTGTAAGCCTTCTTGGCGTCGTCGAGCAGGGCCAACTTGAGGTCGGCGGGGCTCAGCTCATCGGCCTCACCATAGGTGTCGGATGCGATGAGTTCCTCGGGATTCAGGCTCACGGGGTACAGCGTCTTGAGCGCGGTCCACAACGCTTCGAAGTCCCAGTCCTCGTGGTAGCCGTCGGCAGTGGCACCGTCGACGTAGGCGGCGATGGTGTCGGTGATCATCTCTTCGATCTGCGGCTGCAGATCCTCGCCGTCGAGGATGCGACGACGCTCGGCGTAGATGACCTTGCGCTGCAGGTTCATCACCTCGTCGTACTTGAGGACGTTCTTGCGGACCTCGAAGTTCTGCTGCTCCACCTGGGTCTGCGCGCTCTTGATGGCGCTGGTGACCATCTTGGCCTCGATCGGCACGTCGTCGGGGACGTTCATGCGCGTCAAAATCGTTTCCAGCGCAGCGCCATTGAAGCGTCGCATCAACTCGTCGCCCAGCGACAGGTAGAAGCGAGACTCACCCGGGTCGCCCTGACGTCCGGAACGACCGCGCAGCTGGTTGTCGATACGACGCGACTCGTGCCGTTCGGTGCCCAGCACGTACAGGCCTCCGGCCTCCTGGACCTCCTTGGCCTCGGTCTCGGCGGCATCCTTGAACTTCTGCAGCGTCGCGTCCCAGGCGTCTTGGTACTCGTCCGGGGTCTCCACCGGGTCCAGGCCCTGTTCGCGAAGATGCGTGTCCGCCAAGAAGTCCGGGTTACCGCCCAGCACGATGTCGGTACCGCGGCCGGCCATGTTGGTGGCCACCGTGATGGCCCCCCGGCGCCCGGCCTCGGCGATGATGCGGGCTTCCTGCTCGTGATACTTGGCGTTGAGCACATTGTGCGGAACGCGGCGCTTGGTGAACTGCCGCGAAAGGTACTCGGAGCGCTCAACACTCGTGGTACCGATCAGGACGGGCTGGCCGGCCTCGTACCGCTCCACCACATCGTCGACGACCGCGATGTACTTGGCTTCCTCGGTCTTGTAGATGAGATCGGATTGGTCCTTGCGCACCATCGGCCGGTTGGTGGGGATCGACACGACACCGAGCTTGTAGATCTCGTGCAGCTCGGCCGCCTCGGTCTGGGCGGTACCGGTCATACCGGCGAGCTTGTCGTAGAGACGGAAGTAGTTCTGCAGGGTGATGGTGGCCAGCGTCTGGTTCTCGGCCTTGATCTCCACGCGCTCCTTGGCCTCGATGGCCTGGTGCATACCCTCGTTGTAGCGCCGGCCCAGCAGCACGCGACCGGTGAACTCATCGACGATCAGCACCTCGCCGTCGCGGACGATGTAGTCCTTATCCCGGTTGAACAGCTCCTTGGCCTTGATGGCGTTGTTGAGGTAGCTCACCAGCGGCGAGTTGGCCGCCTCATACAGGTTGTCGATACCGAGTTGGTCCTCGACGAACTCCACCCCGACCTCGTGGATACCGATGGTGCGCTTGCGGATGTCCACCTCGTAATGGGTGTCCTTCTCCATCAGCGGGACAATCCGTGCGAACTCGGGGTACCAGTTCGATGCCCCGTCCGCCGGGCCGGAGATGATGAGCGGGGTACGGGCCTCGTCGATGAGGATCGAGTCGACCTCGTCGACGATGGCGTAGGCATGTCCGCGCTGCACCAGCTCGTCGAGCGAGTGGGTCATGTTGTCGCGCAGGTAGTCGAAGCCGAACTCGTTGTTGGTGCCGTAGGTGATGTCGGCGTTGTAGGCCGCGCGCCGCTCCTGCGGGTTCATCTGCGACAAGATCACGTCGACTTCCAGGCCGAGGAAGCGGTGCACGCGGCCCATCCACTCCGAGTCACGCTTGGCCAGGTAGTCGTTGACGGTCACGACATGCGTGCCCTTCCCGGCCAGCGCATTGAGGTATGCCGGCAGCACACAGGTAAGGGTCTTGCCCTCACCGGTCTTCATCTCGGCGACATTCCCGGCATGCAGCGCGGCGCCACCCATCACCTGGACATCGAAGTGGCGCTGGCTCAGCACCCGCCAGGAGGCCTCGCGCGCGACGGCGAAGGCCTCGGGCATCAGGTCATCGAGGGTCTCGCCCTTCTCCAGGCGTGCCTTGAACTCGCCGGTCTTGCCCCGCAGCTCGGCATCGGAGAGCTTCTCGACGTCATCGGACAGGGTATTGACGTAATCGGCCACGCCCTTGAGACGCTTGACCATGCGACCTTCACCAAGGCGCAGCAACTTCGACAGCACGTCAATATCCCCTGTACTCGTTAGGACTTGTCAGACTTCAGCGAGTCCCATCGTAGGCGTCGCCCGCACCAGCTTCCCCGAGCAGTCACTCTTGGGCGGCGGTCGTGCCATCCGCCAGCGCCGCCAGGCGCCGCTCGCGGGCGATGAGGAACAACGGAAACGCGACGCTGATGGCGACAAGGAAGCAGAGCGCGACGTACACCCAGATGTGCGGGATACCCAACCGTCGGGTCTCGACAACCATGAGGACGAGGGCGGCGATCGTGAGCAGCATCAGGTCATTCGTGAGTGAGCCGGCGACGTGATTTGCATACGCACTGGTCACGACATCAACCAGCTTCCCGCCGGACGAGATGTACGCGATGTTGTGCCACCAGGTGGCAACCAAGGCGATCAGTGCGATCGCGCCGTATAAAGCACAGAGGTTTCGCCGGGCGGTACTCACGGAGGAAGTATGCGACGTGAAAGGGCCCCCGCACCAGACCTGAGTGCGGGGGCCCTTTGCGCGGCTGACCGCGCGCCCTACTACTCCCCGAGGCGTATCAGGCCGTAGTCGTACGCGTGTCTCCGATACACCACGGACGGGCAACCGGAGGATTCGTCATGGAACAGGAAAAAGTCGTGACCAACCAGTTCCATCTCGTAGAGCGCGTCGTCAACCGTCATCGGTTTGGCGGGGTGTTCCTTGGTCCGCACGATCTGACCCGGGCCGTGTCCGTCATCGATCTCGGCACCGTTGTGACTGTGTGCACCATTCACCGCGGCGGGAGGCGTGAAAGCATCAGCGGGCAGAACCTTGGTGGCCTCGGCGAGCGATACCGGCGTCTTATCTCCGTAGTGAACCTTGCGGCGGTCACGGCCTCGGCGCAATCGGCTCTCCAGCTTGGCAACGGCCGCTTCGAGCGCACTGTGGAACGTGTCGGCACACGCCTCGCCCCGGACGACCGGTCCCCGGCCCCGCGCGGTGATCTCCACGCGCTGACAGACCTTCTTCTGGCGACGGTTCTTTTCGTGTTCGAGTTCTACATCAAAGAGGTAAACGGTTTTGTCGTACCGTTCCAGACGGGACAGTTTGTCGTTCACAAAAATTCGGAAATGATCGGGGATATCTACGTTTCGACCCTTGACCACGATATCGGCTTGGGCCGTCCGCTCCCCGTCCTCGATAGCAACGGATGCCTTTGATGTGCTTGACAACTCATACCTCCGGTACTGAGAGTGCGCCTGCGCTCAACCCATCCGCTAGGGACTAAAGACGTTGGCGACGCGCATGTTTGATGTTTGAAGTACGCCGGAGTCGCCTGAAACTCTGAGACGGCAGCCCGCCGGCGCTGGTGTTGGTAACCACCTCCTCCGCCGAATGGGACGCAGGCGTTCCGTGTTGGCGAGCGGTTCAACCGCCCACACGCGGAACGTTCATAGCTTGTTGGCCCCGACGGTAGTCCGTGTTCACTCGCCTTGCCACCAATTCGGGAGAGTCGTTTCGAGATCGTCATACGATCTTTAGGCGTACGTCAGCGTGAGCACGGCAGCGACCCGAAATCCTGCGAATTTCAACACTCTCACCGATTCGGCAACGGTGGCCCCGGTGGTCACGACATCGTCGACCAGCACCAATTCGGTGCCCGGCCGCGGGACCCGGCGCAGTGCGACACGTCCGGCCACGTTGTGCTGCCGGGCGGAAATGGACAGTCCGACGGAATCTCGCGCACCCATCTTCATCCGCAGCAGTGACGCGACGTGCACGCCCGGAATCCGGGTGGCGGCCATCGCTACGGCCGTCACCGGGTCTCCGCCGCGTCCGCGCGCCGCAATCCACCGAGTGGGCGCCGGAACCAAAGTCACCGGCCGCTCGACAAGGTGCCAGCGCAGCAGCTGATCCACTCCCCGTGCCAGCGCCGCCCCCAGCGGAGCCGTGAGGTCGCGGCGACCGCGGTCCTTCATTGTCACGATGGCCTGTCGCCGAGCACCCGCGTACCGCCCGAGGGACAGGACGGGTACACCCGGATCGACCCGCGTCGTCACCACCACGGGCTCCGCGGTGAACGCACACGCGCAGGCGTCACACCAGCGGGTGGACGGGGCCCCGCAACCGCCACAGGCCAGCGGCAGCATCAGATCGAGCATGCGATAACTGTGCGCGCAGGGTCCGACATCTCACCTTCACGCAATTTCCACGTTCCGCACCTGCGCCGTGGTGGTATCAACTCCTCATGTCGACAGACCCCGCCGATACCGAAAGCATCCCGTCACGAGCCTTGGGATTGATGACGGGACCGCTGGCACTTCTCGTCATTGGTTTCAGTTTCTTACCGTGGTGGGGCATCTCCGCGGATATCGGAACTTCGGGACCGGTCACCGTCACCGGCATCGGCCGGATGACCGGCGATCCCTCGTTTGCATCACTGTCCAGCGAGGCCGGACAACCAGGGGTCGCGACCGCCGTCGCGGGCATTCTCATCCTGGCAATCGCAGTCATGTGGACTCGCGGCCGTTTCGGTTGCGTGCGTTCACGTCTGGTGGCGTGCGCGCTGGCCACCTCGGCTGCCGCACTGGCCGGTCTCGTGCCGGTGTGGCAGGCGTACGTGGCGGAGAACGTTCTGGATGCCATCGGTCTGGCGTCACTGCTCAGGCTCCGGAGCCACTACGGGGATGTTCTCTTCACGTCGTACGGCGCCGTGGTTACCGGCATCGCCGCAGTGGTGATCGCGACGCTCACCGCGGTAAGCGCGGCACGCGCGCACGCGACTTGGCGCGTGCCGATCGCCGTTGCCTTTGGCCTCGCCGTCGGCACGGACCTCGCATTCGCCATCCATGCGGGCATCCCGCTGCGCCCGAGCTAGTAACTGCGAGGCAGTGCCGCGACGAGCCTCTCGATCTGACTGCGATCCAGCACCTCGATCGTCCCATCGGGCAGGCCGAGAATCCGGTCGGTGGCAACGCCATAGAGCCGCTGACGCTGAACCGCGGCGTCGATCGCCTCGGCGCGCGCACGCGCATCGGGCGCAGCGACGATCCGTTGCACGGTGGCACCCATAGCGGCGGCGAAGCCCTGGATCATGTCACCGACGCCTTCCGGATCGAATGTCTCGAATACTCCCTCGGTAACCCCTCGCGCGATCACCTCGGTGAGCACCGGCCGAAACTTGTCCTCCCAGATCCCCGAGATCCTCCGCAGCAGCGACTGATTCTCCGGCCGCAACATCGACACCATCGCCGCGATGCTCTCCGGTGCGCCGAGAGCCATCTTGACCTCGTAGCCGGCGCGCAGGCCTGAGTTCAGCCGCTCCAGCGCACCCATTCCCCGATCGGTGAACACCGGGCTCAACGCCTCGAAGGCCTGGTCCGCACTGCGCTCCGCCAGCGCCGACACCAAGGCCTCCTTGGAGGAAAAGTAGTGGTAGAAGGCACCTTTCGAAATCCCGGAGGTGGCGATGAGATCGTTGAGACTCACCTTCTCGTAGCCGCGCTCCAGAAACAGGGACATCGCCAGCTCGAGCAATTCGATCCGGCGCACCTCCGGATGTTTCACCACACGCGGCATGGGTCAGGGCTTCCTCATCCAGCCCACGTACGTCAGGTACAGACCGATGATCGCCAGGACCACGAAGAAGGCACGGACCGGGCCGACCGCGGGCACCGAGGCGTCAACGCCCCTGTGCATCAGCTGAGGAAATGCCAACAGCACAAATCCGCGCAGTGCCAGAAACCAGCCGAACAGCGAGATGATCACCGGCGCGAGGCCTCTCCAGAACTGGTGGAAGGCGATGATCATCAGTCCACAGAAGAGCAGCAGGGCGCCGAAGAGCCACGCCCACATGGGGTCTTTGAAGAAGCTGTCGCTGAGGAAGCCGGGCCCGCCCACGCGAATCGCGATGACGGTGGTGACGGTGGCGACGAATGGGCCGATCACCCGCGCAAATGCGCGCGTGCGCTGGGCGGGATCCCCCGTGGTGAACGCGATAGTCATGTCGTGAACTCCTTCCGAACGCCGTGATTAGACCACTGGTCGGTATGTTAGACCACCGGTCGGTAAACGCACGCGGTGTGCCGCAGAACGCCGCTGCCGCCGATCTGATCTGACTAGGCTCGGATACATGGAGACCCGGACAGCACCCGCCGATGCCGACATCCTCACCTCGAACCTGCGCGTCGCACTCGACGGCCGTTTCGGTCCGATACGCGACGCCGCGCGCGAATACCTGAACCGTGCGGACCTGCTACCCAACCCGTCGCTGACGCTCGAGGAGGCGCGCGCGCGATCACTGCAGATCATGCGCGAGCTGGTTCCCCATGGCTTACCGCAGGCGGGATTCCGCAAGGAACACGGCGGCACCGGAGATGTCGGGGCAGCGATTGTCGGCATCGAGATGCTCGGCTACGCGGACCTGTCGCTCATGGTCAAGGCCGGTGTGCAATGGGGCCTGTTCGGCGGCGCGATCGAAAACCTGGGCACCGCAACCCATCACGAGCAGTACGTGGTCCCGCTGATCAACCTCGATGTGCTCGGCTGTTTCGCCATGACCGAGACCGGCCATGGCTCCAACGTCCAGGCCTTGCAGACCATCGCCACCTATGACAGCCAGACCGGCGACTTCGTCATCAACTCCGAGGGCTCGCTGGCGCGCAAGGACTACATCGGCGGCGCCGCCGAGCATGCCAGCGTGGCAGCGGTTTTCGCGCAGCTCGTCACCGGCGGGCCCGGCGAGGAGGCCACCGGCCGCGGAGTGCACTGTTTTGTGGTGCCGATCAGGAACGCAGACGGCAACGACCTGCCCGGCGTCACCACCAGCGACTGCGGATACAAGGGCGGTCTCGCCGGGGTCGACAACGGGCGCATCGTGTTCGACAACGTGCGGGTGCCACGCGCCAACTTGCTCAACAAATATGCGGACGTCGCCGCCGATGGCTCGTACAGCTCGCCCATCGAGAACGAGAACAAGCGGTTCTTCACCATGCTGGGCACACTCATCCGCGGACGGGTCAGCGTCGCCGCCACCTCGGGTGCGGCGGCCCGCAAGGCCCTGACCATCGCGTCGCGATATGCCCTGGTACGTAAGCAGTTCGACACTCCGGACAGCGACGACGAAGTGATCATCGCCGATTACCTCGTGCATCAACGCAAGCTTCTGCCCTTGATCGCACGGTCGTACGCGCTCGCGTTCGCACAGAACGAACTCACCGAAGAGCTGCATGAAGTACAGACCGCAGATGAGGTGGACGGCGACCGACAGCGTCAGCTGGAAAGCACCGCAGCGGGTTTGAAGGCCACGACCAGCTGGCATGCCCAGAACACCATCACCGTATGCCGCGAAGCGTGCGGCGGCGCCGGGTACCTCGATGCCAACCAGCTCACCATTCTGCGGCGCGACATCGACGTATTCACCACCTTCGAGGGCGATAACACCGTGCTCACCCAGCTGGTGGCCAAGGAACTCCTATCGTCCTACGGCGAGGACGTGCGTGGCCTCAACGCCGTGGGCTGGACGCGGTTTATCGCAGGCATGGCCCGCGACGTGATCCTGGAACGCTCCGCGGCACGGCAGGTCATCCAGACCATCCTGGACTCCTCCGATGAGGACGTCGAGGAATCCGAGCTGAGCAACCGCGGCACCCAGCTACGCCTGCTGCGCAACCGCGAAGATCATCTGCTGCGCACCGCGGCCACCCGGATGCAACGCGCACAATCCGACGACGAGGATCCGTTCGAGGTCTTCAACTCGGCGCAAGACCACATCCTCAAGGTCGGCTCCGCCCACACCGAGCGGGTGGTGCTGGAGGCGTTCATCGAGGCAATCGACAGCTGCGACAGCAAATCAGCACAAGAGCTGCTGGAAAAGCTGTGCGATCTGTATGTCTACAGCGTGCTCGAAACCGACCTGTCGTGGTTCCTCATGCACCGGCATGTTTCGACCGAACGGGCGAAGGCCATCAGGCGCGGTGTCAACCAGCTGTGCGAGGAGCTGCGCCCGCATCTGCGCACTCTGGTCGACGCTTTCGGAATTCCTGAGGCATTGCTCGCCACGGAGATGATCGCCGAGAACTAGCCCGTCAGCACGGGTATCGCCTGCGGCGTCATCAGCGGACGCACCTCGATCCACCGCTCCTCCGGGGTGCCCAGTCCCGTCAGCTGCAGCACGCCACGCGCATCGGCGATGTAGATGATGGCCGGCGAGGCGACAATCGTCGATACCGGAGTCAGCAGATTGCGGTCGTCCAGATCGGAATTCACTCCGTCGAGATTCACGTTGGCCACCAGGTGCGACCCGTCGTTACGCGCCACCACGATGTCGTCACCGGTGCGCCAGGCCAGCGACACCGCGGAGTTTCCGAGGCCGAAACCGAGACGGCGCGGGTGCACCAGTGCGTAATCGCCGTTGTCGGTCTGTACAACCGTCGCCATGATCACCTGGCCGTCGATGATCATGGCGGCACGTGTGCCATCGCGTGACAACGCCAGCTCGGTGATCTGCCCCTTGTAATTCTGTGCCACCGCCGATGATTCGACAGGCAACACCGCCACCATGGCCGTGGTGGCTTCCTGGATGACCCTGACCACCCGGCCACCATCGATGACCACCCATACCGCGTCGTCAAGGGCCCAGGTCGGGCGGGTCAACGTCTTACCGCCGACTGCCTCGCTGCCGTTCGCACCGTTGGCGCCCACCCACATCGACATCAGCGGATCTTCTCCGGCCTGCACCCGGATCACCGACGCCACCTGACGCCCACTACGCGATAGTGCTGCCGAAACTTGGCTTCCCACTTGACCAAACGATCCACGCACCGGCACTGCCGTGTCACGGTCGACCGTCACCAGCGACCCATTCAGCAGTCCGTAGAGGCCCACTCCCGCACCCTCGGAAGCACCGGGGTCGGTTGACGCGACATTCTGCGTGCTCCAGCCCTGCGCCAATTGCTCATCCAGCGGAGCACCATTGACCTGCAGGACGTACGGCCCGGCGATACCGGCGCGCGACAGTGTCCAAATCACCTGCGCGGCAAGGAACTGCCTGGTCCGCTGATCGGGTGTCAGCTCGCCTTCCAGATCGACCCGCACGCCGCCGTAGCCACGCCCCACGTCCACCCTGCTGCCATCGGCGCGTGTCACGGGCCCACGCAACCGCAGGCCGTTCAGGTGATTACGCACCGCCCCGGCCAGTTCCGGGCGCGGACCGGACAGGAGTTTGTAGACCAGCTCGGTGGCCAGCGAATCGGGGTCGTTCACCGCCACATAGCGCGGATCGGGCACCACGGTGCGACCGGCGGGATCCGCGAAGTACACGGTGTATCGCCGATAGGTGGCCTGAAACTGCGCCCAGTCCAGGAAGACTCCGTTGGGTAGCGTGTCGATTCGCCACTCACCGTTGACCTTCACCAAGGTGAACTGGGGATCTTGGGTATCCCCCTGAGCGGTCTCGAACACCCCGATATCGGACAAGGTGCCCAACTTGTTGGCACGCACGTTGATCGTCCACCGGTCGACACCGCGTTGGTCGGCGAATATCGGCGACTCGATGAGCACCGCATCGCCCGCGTCATCCCATGTCCGCGAGCCGGATTCGGTGAGGAACTGCCGGGCTGCCCGGTGCCTGTTCGACGGTTCGGCGGTGGCCTTCAAGAACTCGCGCAAAACCGTCTCGGGTTCCATTCCCGGCGTGGGTGCCGGAACCCCCGGCGGCAGCGGCCGCTGCACCGTTCCGATGGCCTGCGGAGAAGAGGAGGACGGCACCCCGGCACAGCCGGTGATCCCGAGTGCCACCGCGGTCAGGATCGCGGTCACCCTGCGCCGCATCAGGACGACTCTCGCACGTGTTCGGCCTTGGCCCCCGAGGTCCGCATCGGCGTGGTCTCCTGCTCCCCCGGTTGGGTGCCCCGCTCCGCCGGTTGCGTTCCCCGCGAAACCGGCCGGCGCACACCAGCACTCGGACGGCTCACGGGGTTCAACGGAAGGGGGCTGGTCGTCACTTTATGCCCGCGGACCAAGGGCACCGTCAGTCGGAACAGCGCCCCTTTACCCGGTTCGCCCCACGCCTCCAGCCGTCCCTGATGCAACCGGGCGTCCTCGACGCTGATCGCCAGCCCCAGTCCGGTACCGCCGGAATGACGCTTGCGCGACGGGTCGGCACGCCAGAACCTGTTGAACACCAGTTTTTCCTCACCGGGACGCAGACCCACCCCGTGATCTCGCACGGTGACGGCAACGCTGTCGATATCGGCGGCCATTCGGATGGTGACGGGCTTGTGCTCGCTGTGGTCGATCGCGTTGGCGACCAGGTTACGTAGAATCCGTTCCACGCGGCGGGGATCCACCTCCGCGATGATCTCGCTGTCGGGCATGTCCAGCTCTACCACGGTGTCCAGCTCGTCGGCCAGGTGCTTGACCGAGGCCACCACCGTCTTGACGGTGTCGCGCAGATCCACCTGCTCCACGGCGAGCTCGGCCACACCGGCATCGTGCCGCGAGATTTCCAGGAGATCGGCCAGCAGCGTTTCAAACCGGTCCAGCTCATTAGTCATCAGCTCGGCGGAACGCTGCAGCGCCGGGTCGAGCTCCTCACGGTTGTCGTAGATGAGATCGGCCGCCATCCGCACCGTCGTCAGTGGGGTACGCAGTTCATGGCTGACGTCGGAGGTGAAGCGGCGCTGCAGATTTCCGAACTCTTCTAGCTGGGTGATCTCGCGCGAGAGGCTTTCCGCCATATCGTTGAACGACACCGCGAGCCGCGCCATATCGTCGACACCGCGCACCGGCATGCGTTCTGACAGATGTCCTTCGGCGAACCGCTCCGCAATGCGGGAGGCCGACCGCACCGGCAGCACCACCTGACGTGCGACCAGCAGTGCGGCGGCGGCCAGGAGCACCAGCAGCACCACACCGCCGGTGACGATGGTTCCGCGCACCAGCGAAATGGTGCTTTCCTCGCTCGACAGCGGGAAGACCAGGTACAGCTCGAGCGCGGTGACCTTGGACGTCGTCGGCGAACCGATGACAAGGGCCTTCCCCGAGAAGCTCTCGGTATGCACGGTCGAGTACTGATAACTGACCTGGCCGGCCTTCACGAATTCGCGCAGCGGGCCCGGGATCTGGGTGGCCGGCCCCGACGATGTCGCCTCGCGGGGCCCGTCACCGGGAACCAGCAGGACCGCGTCGAACGCCCCGGCGCCCCCGCCTTCGGAACCCTTGCTGCCGTTCAGCAGCTGGTTACGGGCCAGCTCCAGGCTGCTTTGTAGTGAACGGGTTTCCTCGCCGCCGACGTCATCGCTGACGATGACCCGCGCACGTTCCATCTCCTCTGTCGCGACCCGAATCTTCGATTCCAGGATGCGATCGGTCACCTGGCTCGTGAGCACAAATCCCAGGATCAGGATGACCAGGGAGGACAGCGCCAAATTGGACACCACCACCCGCACCTGCAGGGAACGGCGCCAGGTGAACCCGACCGCTCGACTCAGCGCCTTCAGTCCGCGTATCAGTGGTGCCGATCGCCGCTGAATGCGCCGCTTCGAGCTGAAGATCACGGGGGTCCGGCCTTATATCCCACTCCTCGAACGGTCAACACCACGGTCGGATTCTCCGGGTCCTTCTCGACCTTCGCCCGCAGCCGCTGCACGTGGACGTTCACCAGCCGGGTATCGGCCGGGTGACGGTAACCCCACACCTGTTCGAGCAGCACATCACGAGTAAACACCTGGCGCGGTTTACGTGCCAGCGCCACCAGAAGGTCGAACTCCAGCGGCGTCAGGGAGATCTGCTCGCCCTCGCGCGTCACCTTGTGCGCGGGCACATCGATCTCGATACCCGCGATGTTCAGCATCTCGGCCGGCTCATCGTCGTTACGCCGCAACCGGGCACGGATGCGGGCGACCAGTTCCTTGGGTTTGAAGGGCTTCATGATGTAGTCGTCGGCGCCGGACTCCAGACCGAGCACCACGTCAACGGTGTCGGTCTTGGCGGTGAGCATGACGATCGGAACACCGGAATCGGAACGCAGCACCCGGCATACGTCAATGCCATTCATGCCGGGCAGCATGAGGTCCAACAGAACCAGATCAGGGCGCAGCTCGCGAACGGCGGTGAGCGCCTGGGTACCGTCGCTCACCACTGCCGTCTCGAAGCCCTCCCCGCGCAACACGATGGTGAGCATCTCTGCCAATGACGCGTCATCGTCGACAACAAGGATCCTTTGCCTCATAGATCCCATCGTGTCACTAGATCGTGACAAAACCGGGGTACCAAGGGGGCGAGTTGCGAACTAGTCTCCGGCGAGCTGCGCACGGACCTTGAACTTCTGAATCTTGCCGGTGGCGGTTCTGGGTAGAGCGTCGACGAACTCGACACGCTTGGGGCACTTGTACCCGGCCAGATTCTCCCGGCAGTGTGCGACGAGGTCGGGCCCCGTTGGCGGATCGGCCCCCGGGGCCGCCTCAGCGATCACCACGACCGCCGTGACGAGCTCGCCCCATTTCTCGTCGGGCACGCCGACGACCGCTGCCTCCCGAACCCCGGGATGAGATATCAGCGCGTCTTCCACTTCAATGGAGGACACGTTCTCGCCACCAGTGATGATGATGTCCTTCTTGCGGTCCGAGATGTTGAGGTAACCATCGGACATCGATCCGCGGTCACCGGTGTGAAACCAATTGCCTGCCAACGCCTCCGTGGTGGCCTCCGGCTGGTCCCAGTAGCCGTCCAGATTCGTGTTCGACTGGGTGAGCACCTCGCCATCCTCGGCGATCGACACCCGCACCCCGATCGCCGGAGCGCCCGCGCGGCCCAGCATGCGCGCCTGCTGATGGTCGTCGAGGTCTGCCCATTCGGACCGAAACCGATTCATCGTGATGAGCGGTGCGGTTTCGGTAAGTCCATAGATCTGAATGAACTCCCAGCCGAGTTCGGCGCGCACTCGCGCGATCGTGCGCGTCGGGGGCGGCGCTCCCGCCACGATGATCCGTACCCGGTCCCGTCCGGGAATGGGTCCTTGCCAACGCGCGGCGGCATCCAGCACGGAATCGACGACCGTTGGCGCCGCACACATCACGGTGACGCCGTGTTCCTCGACGCGCCGCAGGATCTCATCGCCGTCGACCTTGCGCAGCACGATGTGCCGACCACCCATTCCGGTCGCCGCGTACGGCCAACCCCAGCCGTTGCAGTGGAACATCGGCAAGGTGTGCAGCAGAACATCGTCATCACGCAGGGTGGCGTGCAAGCCGAAGACAACGGCGTTGAGCCAGATGTTGCGATGGGTCAGCTGCACACCCTTGGGCCGGCTCGTGGTACCCGAGGTGTAATTTATTGTGGCAGTAGATGATTCAGCACCCGACCACGGCCGAGGGCTAGCCGGGTTGGGCGGCTCCTTCTCTCCGGTTACCCCGAAAATCGCGGCATCATCCTCACCCAGCACGAAATTGTGAGGGGCGCGCACGGTGTCCAGCAGGCCGCGCACCTCCGGATCCACGATCAGCACCGAGGCACGCGAATGCTCGACGATGTACTCGATCTCGGCGGGTGCCAAGCGAAAGTTGATGGGCACCAGGATCCGTCCCCACCCGGACACCCCGAAGAACGAGGTGAGTAGTCGCGCGCTGTTCTGCGAGACGATCGCCACGCGCTCCCCCGGTCCGATGCCGAGATCGTCGAGCGCCGCGGCCTGCCCTCGCGCCCGCTCGGCGAGCTGTCGATAGCTCAACGCTCCCCAGGAGGGCGCCGGTTGCGTCGGCTCGTCCACCACCCCGATGCGGTCGGGGTACACCAACTCGGCACGGTCCAGGAAATCTCGCACACTCAGGTCGAAGAACACGCACCAATCCTGCCGTCCCGCTCGCCATGTGGCGTGGATATCCACGAAGCGAGGGTGCATCTTGCCGGTCACCGGCAGACAGGTGTTTAATGATGGCGCTTTGTTCAGCAGTGGTTCATGTGCGCTTTGCGCCAACGCCTAGGAGGTGACGCGACTATGTCTGATAGTCAACCTCCGAGTATCCCCAGCGCCTTCTAACGCAGACCCGGGTCGCGCTCGAAGGCGCTCTTGTTGCACCACACATGTGTGTGCACCTCGAAGCCACTGCGAGAGAACAGGACCCTTCATGAGTCATTGGGATGTCATCATCCGCGTAGCCCTGGGATTTGGCCTGGGTTGCGTCATCGGGATCGAACGGCAATGGCGCGCCAAGAACGCCGGCCTACGAACCAACGCGCTGGTGTGTCTGGGCGCGACGCTCTTCGTCATCATGGGTGGCTACAGCTTCCATGGCCCCGGCGCTGATCCAACTCGCGTTGCGGCACAGATTGTTTCGGGTATCGGCTTCCTCGGCGCCGGTGTGATCATGAAACAGGGCGCCACCATCACCGGGCTGAACACCGCCGCCACCATGTGGGCCACCGCCGCCGTGGGCGCGCTGGCCGGCGGCGGGATGTACGACGTCGCGGTCGTCGGCACCGTGGCCATCGTGCTGGCCAATGTGCTGTTGCGGCCGCTCGGACATCTGCTGGATCGCCAACCGGCCATCGGCCGCGAGTCCGCACCCGCGGCGTACCTCTTCGAGGTCACCACCACCGACGAAACCGAGGCGCATATCCGGGCACTCACCGTACAGGCCGTCAGCAGGCCGGAATTCGCGCTGCAATCGGTGCGGTCCTATGACGTCGAAGACGGCAAGCATGTGCGCGTCGTGGCGAAACTGAGCGCCGAAGAGCGCAACGACTCGCTGCTGGAGTCCGCGGTGAGCCGCCTGTCCATGGAACCCGCGGTCTCATCGGTGCGCTGGCATGTCGATCGCGAGGAAGAGGCCGAAGCCAGTGAGTGGTAAGCACATCCGTCGAGTGTGAAGATAGGGCGGCATTTCGGCCGAATACCCGCCGCATTTTCACACCCGGTGCAGGAGCTTTTCCGCAAGCGCATCCGGATCGCCGCCGTCGGTGACGACCCACGGCCCGCCCCAATTACGTTGCGCCAGATCGGCATATGCCGCGGACACCCGTGACTGCAGATCCGAATCACGCTCATAGGTGTCGCGGGTGCGGTCGCTGTCCTGCTGCTCGCGCTGCCGCGCACGCTGCTGGGCGAGCTCCGGGGAAACGTTCAGGAACACTTGCCAATCGGGGTGCGGCAGGCCGAAGCGCTCGTATTCGAGCTCATACACCCAGCGGGCCATCTCACCGTCGCCATCCTGATGCAGTCGCGCCGCACCATAGGCGGCGTTAGAGGCGACCCAACGATCCAGGATCACCAGGTCGTTGGCGCGCGCCAGCTCCGTCAACGCTTCAAGGGCATCGCGCCGATCCAGCGCGAACAGCAGTCCCATCGCATACGCGGAGGACACCACATCACCGTGCCCGCCTGTGAGCGACTCGGCGGCCAGGTCCGCATGCACCGAGCGTCCATAGCGCGGAAAGTCCAGCGTCGCAACGGATAACCCCTGGGCATTCGAACGCGCTATCAACTTCTCGGTAAGCGTGCGCTTGCCCGCGCCGTCGACACCCTCGATCGCAATCAGCTGGCCCACGGCTGGTCAGCCTACGCAAAGGCCCCCGGCACCGGAGTGCAAGGGGCCTTTACGCGCGTCAGCGGAGATCAGTAACGGTAGTGCTCCGGCTTGTACGGGCCTTCCACATCCACACCGATGTACTCGGCCTGATCCTTGGTGAGCTTGGTCAGCGTGCCGCCGAGAGCCTCGACGTGAATGCGCGCCACCTTCTCGTCCAGGTGCTTGGCCAGTCGGTAGACCTCGTTGTCGTACTCGTCGTTCTTGGTCCACAGCTCGATCTGCGCGATCACCTGGTTGGAGAAGCTGTTGCTCATCACGAACGACGGGTGGCCCGTGGCGTTACCCAGGTTGAGCAGACGGCCCTCGGACAGCACGATGATCGACTTGCCCGAGTCTCCGAAGGTCCACAGGTCCACCTGCGGCTTGATGTTGAGCCGGGTGGCACCCGACTTTTCGAGGGCAGCCATATCGATCTCGTTGTCGAAGTGACCGATATTGCCCAGGATGGCCTGGTCCTTCATGGCCTTCATGTGGTCCAGCAGGATGATGTCGTAGTTACCGGTGGCGGTCACCACGATGTCGGCATTGCCGATGGCCTCCTCGACGGTCACGACGTCGAACCCGTCCATGAGCGCCTGCAGCGCGTTGATCGGATCGATCTCGGTGACCTGCACGCGAGCGCCCTGACCCGCGAGGGACTCCGCGCAGCCCTTGCCGACATCGCCGTAGCCACAGATGAGGACCTTCTTGCCGCCGATGAGCACGTCGGTGCCGCGGTTGATGCCGTCGACCAGCGAGTGGCGGGTGCCGTACTTGTTGTCGAACTTGCTCTTGGTCACCGAGTCGTTGACGTTGATGGCCGGGAACGCCAGCTCGCCGGCCGCGGCGAACTGGTACAGGCGCAGCACGCCGGTGGTGGTCTCCTCGGTGACGCCCTGGACCGATGCGGCGATCTTGGTCCACTTGTCCTTGTCGGTCTCGAACCGCTCACGCAGCAGGTTCAGGAAGACCTTGTACTCGGCCGAGTCGTTCTCGTCCGCGGGCGGCACGACGCCAGCCTGCTCGAACTGCGCACCGCGCAGCACCAGCATGGTGGCGTCGCCGCCATCGTCGAGGATCATGTTGGCCGGCTCGCCGGGCCAGGTGAGCATCTGCTCGGCGGCCCACCAGTACTCCTCCAGTGTCTCGCCCTTCCAGGCGAAGACCGGGGTGCCCTGGGGCTCTTCCGGGGTGCCATGGGGGCCGACCACGATGGCCGCCGCCGCATGGTCCTGGGTGGAGAAGATGTTGCAGGACGCCCAGCGCACCTCGGCCCCGAGCGCGACAAGCGTCTCGATGAGCACCGCGGTCTGGATCGTCATATGCAGCGAGCCGGAGATGCGGGCGCCCTTGAGCGGCAACACTTCCGCATACTCCCGACGCAGCGTCATCAGGCCAGGCATCTCATGCTCGGCGAGACGGATCTCCTTACGGCCGAACTCGGCCTCGGAAAGATCGGCCACCTTGTAATCAATGCCGTTGCGTACGTCGGCTACCAGCTCGGTCATCGCTACCTCAATCGCGTCTCGTGAATGTTTCTTGCATGTCAATTCAACTGACACACACGGGTCCGTCACCAGGTTAGCGCGTGCGAGCGATCGATAGTTAGATCAGGTAGCGAGATTTATGGACGTGCAGGTCACTGGGGGCCACTCCCGCTTGCGGGGGCCTTGTCGGCGAGTGCGTTGGCCTCGACGAACGGGGACAACAGGCGCGCCATATCGAGCGCCACATCATGATCCGATTCCGGCGGCATCGACACGTAACTAATCGCCAGCCGCACAATCGACCTCGCGAGGATCGCGGCGTCCTCCGCACTGGCGGACACCCAGCTGTTCGCGAACGACTCGGTGAGCCGGGCCGACGCCGGTAACACGATCACGGCACTGTCCACCGTCACCAGGCGCATCAGCTCAGGCTTGGCCTCGCCCGTCAGCAGCGCGATGACCATGGGATCTGCGGCGCTCTCGGCGAAGAAGGCGGCGAATCCCTGATGCAGCGCGCCATGGATATCACCGACATTGGCGTATATCGCGTTGTTGACGGAGTCGGCCAGACGCAGCGCCAACCGCAGGGCATACCCCTGGGCCAGGCCCTGCCGGGAGCCGAACTCGTTGTACAGCGTCTGCCGACTGACACCGGCCCGACGAGCCACCGCGGACATCGTCACCGCCGACCAGTCCTGCTGCCGCAGCAGATCCCCGAGAGCATCGAGAACCGATTCACGAAGCAACGCCCTCGCGGCCTCGGCGTACGGCACTCGTGGCGTCACACCGGGGAGCCTGACAGGGGCGCTCGCTGTCGTCAATGCGCCCCTCGCCGGCAGTGCGTCCGTCGCGGATGAGCCGCTTGCGCGAAGACCTGCCGTCATGGCCGCGCGATCTCCACCATCACGAAGTCGGCCTTCGCGGCGCCGCAGTCCGGGCAGCTCCAGTCCTCGGGAATGTCATCCCAGCGCGTACCCGCCTCGATACCGTCCTCCGGCCAACCCACGGCCTCGTCGTACTGAAATCCGCACTGCATGCATTCGTACAACTTGTAGTCGTTCTCGCTCATGAGTCCGCTCCTACTACTTCCTCAAAATCGATCTTCTCGCGCACTCCGCAGTCGGGGCAGCACCAGTCGTCGGGAACCTCCGACCACGCCGTCCCGGCCGGGAACCCCTCGCGAGGGGCCCCCGCGCTCTCGTCGTACACGTACTGACATACCGGGCAACGGTACTGGGACATTTTCGCGGACATATCAGGCCGCCTGTTCCGTCACGCCGTACTTGGCCAGAATCTTCGCGCGCTTGCCCGGCTGGACGTTCACCTTGGTGATATCGCCGTTGTAGTGATCCAGCACCCGTTGATCCATGACCTTGCGCCACAGTGGCGGGAAGTACGCCAGCGTCAGCATCGTCGCGTATCCGCTGGGCAGGTTCGGAGCGCCGTCCATGCTGCGCAGGGTCTGATAGCGCCGCGTGGGGTTGGCGTGGTGATCGCTGTGCCGCTGCAGGTGGTACAGGAAGATGTTGGTCACCAGGTGATCCGAGTTCCAGCTGTGCTTGGGGGTGCAGCGCTCGTACCGTCCGCCGGCGACCTTCTGCCGCAGCAGCCCGTAATGCTCCAGGTAGTTCACCGTCTCGAGGAAGGTGAATCCATAGATCGCCTGAATGATCAGGTACGGGATGACCGCGGTACCGAAGATGGCGATGGTGACCCCGAACAGCACCACCGTCATCAGCCAGGCATTCACCACGTCGTTGCTCGGGTGCAGCACAAAGCGATTCAGCCGCTTCATGCGCGTGGCCTCAAGGTTCCAGGAGGACTTCAGGCTCCCCCAGACGCTGCGCGGCCAGAAGCCCCAGAACGTCTCGCCGAATCGCGAGCTGGCCGGGTCCTCTGGTGTCGCGACGCGCACGTGGTGTCCACGGTTGTGCTCGATGTAGAAGTGGCCGTAGAACGTCTGCGCCAGCGTGATCTTCGAGAGCCAGCGCTCCAGTTCGTCCTTCTTGTGTCCCATTTCGTGGGCAGTGTTGATGCCGACTCCGCCGAGCACACCGATCGATAGTGCGATGCCCAGCTTGGAGATCCAGCTGATGCCGTTATCGAACCCGATCCAACTCAGGTCGGTGGCGGTGAAGTAGTAGGCCCCCAGGAAGAAGCTCGCGTACTGGAACGGGATGAAGATGTAGGTGCAGTACCGGTAGTACTTGTCATTCTCCAGCGCCTCCATCACCTCATCGGGCGCGTTCTCGCCGTCGGCGCCAAAGCGCAGATCCAGCAGCGGCAGGAGCACGTACACCAGCAGTGGGCCGATCCAGAAGAAGAATGGCGAGAACTGCTGCCACCCGAGCTGGTTCATCGCATAGACAAGAGCCGTCGCGATGAAGATCGCGGTGGGCGGGATCATGCCGTACAGCCACATGTGGCGCTTGCGGTCGCGCCATGCGGCGGGCAGGTCGTGGGCTGCGTCAAGGTTTGACGTCATCGTCACTTCTCCTCGGTTCAAATCTTCGTGAGGTGCGTCACCGAACAGATTTGACGATAGGACATGATTCGTCGCTTGTCTAGACAAATAAGTATGTTTTGTAAAGTGCCTGGTGGTGCGCGTCACCCAGAAAGGGGCCAACGGAGACGGAGGCGGCCTACTGCTCGACGGCCACGCGGAGCCCGAGCACCGAGTGCCGGCGACTGTAGGCGAAGTAGACGATCACGCCGATGAACATCCAGGCCAACGCGAACATCCAGGTGCGCACGGCAAGGTTGAGCATCAGCCATCCGCACGCCAGGATCGCGACGATCGGCAGCCACGGCACACCCGGGGCCCGGAAGGCACGCGGTAGGTCGGGACGGGACCGCCGCAGCACGATGACGCCGGCCGAGACGAGCACAAAGGCGAACAGCGTGCCGACATTGACGATCTCCTCCAGACCCTCGATCGGGGTGAAGGCTGCGGCCAGCGCGACAAGGAAGCCGACGATCAGGGTGATCCGTATCGGCGTACCGTGCGATCCGGTTCTCGCCAGTTCACGCGGCAACAGTCCGTCGCGGCACATCGCGAAGATGACCCGGATCTGTCCGAGCATCAGCACCATGACGACCGTGGTCAGCCCGGCCAGCGCGCCGATCGCGATGACCTTGGCCGCCCAGTCGACACCGTTGAGGTGGAAAGCCGTGGACAGGTTCGGATGCGAATCAGCTGCTCGCAGATCGCTGTACTTGACCATCCCGGAGAGCACCACTGTGACCGCGACGTACAGGACGGTGACGATGACGAGCGAGGCGATGATGCCGCGCGGCACATCCTTTTGCGGGTTCCGTGTTTCCTCCGCCGTGGTGGCGACGACATCGAAGCCGATGAACGCGAAGAACACGATCGACGCGCCCGCTAACACCCCGAACCAGCCGTACTGGCTTCCGGAACCGCCGGCGACGAACGAGAACAGGGACTGATCCAGTCCGGTCCTGCTGGAACTCCCCGCCTCCGCCGGTGGGATGAACGGGGCGTAGTTGGACGCCTTGATGAAGAAGGCCCCGACGATGATCACCAGCAGCACCACCAGAACCTTGACCGTGGTGATGACGAGAGACACCCGCGAGGACAGCTTGGTGCCGACAGCGAGCAGCACCGTCAACACCGAGACAATGAGCAATGCACCCCAGTCGACCTTGAGCGCTCCGAGATGCACTGCGCCACTGGAGAACCCAAACACCGTGCTCAGATAGCTCGACCAGCCTTTGGCGACGGTGGCCGCGCCGACCGAGAACTCCAGAATGAGGTCCCATCCCAGGATCCAGGCGGCGAACTCGCCGAACGTCGCATAGGAGAACGTATAGGCGCTGCCGGCAACAGGAATGGTCGATGCGAACTCGGCGTAGCACATGGCGGCCAGACCGCACCCGATCGCGGCCATGATGAAGGAGAGCGAGATCGCCGGACCGGTGACATTGGCCGCAGTCGACGCCGTGACGGTGAAGATACCGGCTCCGATGACCACCGAGACCCCGAAAACGGTGAGGTCCCACCACGTTAGGTCCCTACGGAGCTTTGTTTCCGGCTCATCGGTGTCTGCGATCGACTGTTCGACAGACTTCGTTCGCCACAATCCGCTACCTGGCATTACGGCAGTCTCGCACAAGCCCCATGCTCACGATGGTTGATCACACCGGCTAGCTAAGAATTGACGGTCGAACGATCCAGATCGGGCTCGAGGTAGATCACCTGCGCGATCGGCACCGCCTCGCGCACCCGCCGTTCTGCGGCGTCAATCGTGGCAGCGACCAGCGGCAGATCCGCGTGAGGAGCGATCGCGATCTTGGCCGCGACCAGCAGCTCCTCCGGGCCCAGATATTGGGTACGGCAATGAATTACCCGTTCGACGTGATCGGTTCCGGTCAGCGCATCCAGGATCGCCTGCTCCTGCGCCGCGGTCGCACCTTCGCCGATCAGCAGGCTCTTCATCTCAACCATCAGCACAATCGCGATGATGCCCAGCAGTACACCGATCGCCATGGTGCCGATCCCGTCCCAGACCGGGTCGCCCGTCAGGATCGTCATGCCCACGCCAAACAGTGCGAAGGCCAGCCCCAGTAGGGCACCGGTGTCTTCGAGCAGCACGACGGGAAGCTCGGGGTTGCGTGAGTTACGGATGAACTGCCACCAGCTGGCCTTGCCCTTAAGCGGTTTGGACTCCACGAACGCGGTACGAAAGCTGTAGCCCTCCAGCCCTATCGCCAACACCAGGATCACGACCGCAACAATGGGCGACTGAAGATGCTCGGGTGCGTGGATCTTGTGATAGCCCTCGTACAGCGCGAAGACCGAACCAAGGGTGAACAGCACCAGGGCGACCACAAACGAGTAGAAGAATCGGCTACGCCCATATCCGAACGGGTGCAGGCGATCTGCTTCCTTACTTGCCGCGCGCTGTCCGTAAAGCAGCAGGCCCTGGTTAGAGGTATCCGCCACCGAGTGCACGGACTCGGCGAGCATCGACGAACTCCCGGTGATCAGGAAGCCGACGAACTTGGCCGCAGCAATGCCGGCATTGGCCGCCAGCGCCGCGATGATCGCCTTCTTACTGCCGCCTGCAGACATCGACTCTCCTTCTGTTCCCTACGCCTTGCGCCGTGGATCGCTATGCGTCCGCGTCGACTGTTGCCATGAACACGCGGGCATCGGACTGCCCGATCAGCGTGACACTTCCACCGTCGGCAGGCACCCACACCGACTGTCCCGCGTGCACCGCGAGGTCCGGACCCGAACCGTCCAACCGCACGCCGCCTTGGGTACACAGCAGTATCCGCGGTCCCTTGATCCCTATCGGTATGCGCTCGCCATCCACCAGATCGAAACGCGACAACGCGAATTCCCTGGCGGGCGTCAGATACCGAGTCTGGGCACCGTCGGTGACGGTCTCGACGTGCAGGTGCTTCTCGGCCGCAGGCGAGAAATCCAGCACCCGAAGCAATTCGGGTACGTCGACGTGTTTGGGGGTGAGCCCGCCCCGCAGCACGTTATCGGAGTTGGCCATGATCTCAACCGCCAGGCCGCGCAAGTACGCATGCAGGTTTCCGGCGGGCAGATAGATCCCCTCCCCCGGTTCCAGGGTGAGCCGGTTCAACAACAGCGAGGCAAGCACGCCCGCATCGGCGGGATACCGCTCACCCAACTCCAAGAGTGTGCGCGCCTCGCCGACGAAGCGCTCATCCCCGGAGGACAAATAACGCACCGCGCCGTCGAGCACCGACGGCACCAACAGATCCAGGCTCGGCTGAGGCAGGGTTATCCAGGTGGTGAACAGGGCTCGCAGCCCGTCGGCATCGGACTGACCGGCCAGCAGATTCACATACGGCGTCAACGCATCGACATCCAAAGCGCGAAAGAGTTCGACGGTATCGCCGGGATCACGGAAGCCCGCCAGCGCCTCGAAACGGTCCAGCGCCACAACCAGTTCCGGCTTGTGATTGCGATCGCGATAATTGCGCACCGGAGAGTTGAGCGGCACCCCCGCCGCCTCTTCGTGTGCGTACCCGTCGGACGCCTGCCGCGCACTGGGGTGGGCCTGCAAGGACAGCGGCTCATCAGCCGCCAGCACCTTGAGCAGGAACGGCAGCTGATCACCGAACTCGGCCACCGACGCCGGTCCCAACTGGCCTGCCGGATCCGCTGCCACCACATCGAGCAATGAGTGTGCGCCACTGTCGGTTTCCAGGTAGGCCGGGTCGGCCGGGTGCGCACCCAGCCACAGTTCGGCCTCGGGGTGCGGTGTAGGCGTGGGGCGTCCGGTGAACTCGGCGATCGCCGTCCGCGAACCCCAGGCGTACGTCCTGATCGCCCCCCTGAGCAGATTCACAGCCCGGATCTCCCCCCGCCAAGCCGGGCGTACACCGAGGCCATTTCGAGCCGCGTCGCGAGCATCATCAGCTGCGCGAGCTCCGACGGCTGAGCCCCCAGGTCGCCGAGGTCGGTGGTGCTCACCAGCTCGGTCTCGTCGACGCCATCGATCCTCGAGGCAACCGATTGGAAGTCGCTATCGGTCGCAAGAGCAAGGATCCGCGGTCGACCACCACTACGGGGACCATCGATGAACTCATCATGAAACAGCGAGCTCTCACCAGAGCTCCTGCTCGACAACGTGTCCCGCATCGCGGCCAACGCCTGCGGGAGACCGCATGCGGTCGCGGTGCGCTGCGTCAGCCTCAGCAGCGTCGCCGCCGCGTGTTGAGCCAGCGCCACGGTGGCCGATCGATCCCCGCAGAACACCACGGGACCACCGGTCAAGCGCGTGGCAATCACCTTGGCGGCGTTGGTGAAGACCTCCCGCCCCACGGTGTTTCGGGATACCTCACCATCCACCTCGTCGGCGATGGTCATGACGTCAGGTGCGACGGCCTTATCGAGCGCTCCCAGCACTGCCACGCCGACGGCCAGATTGTGGGCGAGGCTGAAAGTGTCCGGCACCCGCAAACGGGGTGCCAGCGAAATCGTCCGCCCGGCACCGGCATATGCCAAAGGACCCTCATCGGGTGCGGCAATGACAACCCGGGCACCACGGCGAGTACCCACCGACACCGCAGCACCGAGGGCCGGGTCACCGGCATCGTCGCCGGCGACCACCATGACATCGAGCGGGCCTACCCATACCGGTGCGCGGGTGGCAGTCAGGAACGGAAGGCTCACCGTATCCGACAGTGCCCCAGCCAAAACCGCTCCGGCCGTGGCGGCGGTGCCGCGACCCGCCACCCAGACGACGGCGCGCGACCGGTCCTCCGACTGAAGCGACTCCAGGGCGCCCTCGGCAACGGCGGTGCCGACAGCACGCACCTGCGAGCCAGCCATCGACGCGGCCTGCAGCGAGCCATCGCGGTCTGCCGCCAAGAGCGCCTCGGCGTCGTCGAGATCGATGGTGGCGTTCATCAGGTCGCGGCCTCGGTGCGGTCGACCAACGCGGTGACTCGTGCGACCACGGCCGCCACATCTTCGTCGGTGCGCGCCTCCACATTGAGGCGCAGCAATGGCTCGGTGTTCGAGGTGCGCAGGTTGAACCACGTCCCGGTGCCGATGTCGACGGTGACACCATCGAGGTGGTCGATCGAAACTATCTGTGTACCAAATGACTTCAGTACTTCATCGATACATGCCTTGGCATTCGACACGCGGAAGTTAATCTCGCCGGAGGACGCGTACCGCTCGTAATCAGACATGAGATCCGACAGCGGCCGGTCTTGCTCACCGAGAGCCGCCAGCACATGCAGCGCCGCCAGCATGCCGGAGTCGGCACCCCAGAAGTCGCGGAAGTAGTAGTGCGCGGAGTGCTCACCGCCGAAGATCGCCCCCGTCTCGGCCATCAACGCCTTGATGAACGAGTGACCGACTCGCGACCGCACCGGCGTTCCCCCGTGCTCGACGACGAGCTCGGGGACGGCACGAGAGGTGATCAGGTTGTGGATGACGGTGCCACCGATTTCCCGCTCCAGCTCTCGGCGCGCCACCAAAGCGGTTACCGCGGAAGGAGATACGGCCCGTCCACGCTCGTCAACCACAAAGCACCGGTCGGCATCACCATCGAAGGCCAGACCGATGTCGGCGCCTTCCGAAAGGACAAAGGCCTGTAGATCGCGCAGGTTCTCAGGATCGAGCGGATTGGCTTCGTGGTTGGGAAAATTACCATCCAACTCGAAGTACAACGGCGCGAGCGCGATCGACGCAATCGCACCCAGCACCGCCGGTGTCGTGTGCCCGGCCATGCCGTTTCCCGCATCCACTGCCACCCGAAGCGGGCGCGCGCCATTCAACTGAACCAGTGACCGCAGGAACTCGCCATACTCGGCGAGGACATCACGCTCGGAGACGGTGCCCGCCGGACCGTCAAACACCGGCACGCCGTTGATCAGCTCATCGCTGATGATGGACAGTCCGGTGTCCTTGCCCACGGGCTTGGCACCCGCGCGGCACAGCTTGATTCCGTTGTAGGCGGCCGGATTGTGACTGGCGGTGAACATGGCCCCCGGGCATTCCAATATCCCCGAAGCGAAATACAGCTGGTCGGTGGATGCGAGCCCGATCAGCACGACGTCAACACCCTGTGCGGTAACACCCGCGGTGAACGCCTGCGCCAGACCGGGCGACGAGTCCCGCATGTCGCGACCCACCACGATCCGCAGCGGTGCATCGGCGTCCGCCCGCTCGGCTTTGACCAGCCGCGCGAACGAGGAACCCACGTCGAAGACAAAGGACTCGTCGATCTGCTCACCCAGAAGGCCACGAACGTCGTACGCCTTGATGACTGCGTGGACAGCGTCGGCGGACCGGGCCATGACGAGAGTGCTCCTATTGATCTATCGAGAGAGAGGACGTTAGGTGTCGCTGGCCAGCCTAGTGGTCGGCGAGTATCCAACGTGAACGTCCGGCGAGAGGCTACAGAATGTCATCAGGCCGAGCCGAAAGTACCTGATCAGAGTTACTCGGCTGGATCAGGCAGAACCCGCAGGTGCCCACGACGCCGCCCGACCGGAGCCGGATGCACGGGCCTGGGGGCAGCCGAGGTGGCGGGCAATCCCATATCGAGGGCCGGCTCGCTGAATCCGGCCGCGGCCACCCGGACACCGGCAGGTTCCCGCACCGCGTCCGCCAGGGCAACCAGGTCGTCATCCTCGGGATTCGATGGCAAGGGACCGTTGTACCGGACGAGCTCCCACCCACGGGGCGCGGTGATCCGGCTCGCGTGCTGCGCGCACAGATCCCACGAATGCGGCTCGCTGGACGTGGCCAGCGGCCCGACCACGGCCGTCGAGTCCGCGTAGACGAACGTCAACGTCGCCACAGCGGGACTCGGGCACCCGGGCCGACAGCAACGACGGGGGGCTCTCACAAACGTTGAGGCTAGCGTGCGCAAACACGTTCCGACCCGCAGACACGCGCTGTGAACCGACCGAGACCCTCCGGTGATCGGGCAGAGACCCCGGGGTGACCGGCTCGTTGTATTCGTCAGCCACAGGCGCCACACCGTTACCATTTCCCGTATGTCACGTGATGGACGGCGCGGCGGCTCGCCGAGCGGGTCGAGCTCGCAGGGCTCTCGAAGGGGGCGCGATTTCCGTGGCCCACTCCTACCGCCGACCGTTCCCGGCTGGCGCTCACGCGCCGAGCGTTTCGATATGGCGGTCCTGGAGGCCTATGAGCCGATCGAACGGGCGTGGCAGTCACGACTGGAGGGTCTGGATGTGGCGGTCGATGAAATTCCACGCATCCAGCCGAAGGATCCCGAGTCGGTGCAGTGGCCGCCGGAGGTCATCGCGGACGGACCGATCCCGCTGGCAAGGCTGATTCCTGCTGGTGTGGACACCCGGGGAAACACCACCCGGGCACGAATTGTCCTATTCCGCAAGCCGATTGAATTACGCGCGAAGAAATCTGGGGATTTGTCGGATCTCCTGCACGATCTACTGGTCGCGCAGGTTGCCACCCACTTGGGGGTGGAACCGTCGGTGATCGACCCATCCATCACCGACGAGGGCGATTAACCCGCCCAGTCGAGCACAGAACGCGGAGCTAGATGATGCCCCGCTTCAGGCGACGGCGCTCACGCTCGGACAGCCCACCCCAGATGCCGAACCGCTCGTCGTTGGCCAGCGCGGACTCAAGGCACTCGTCCTTGACCTCGCAGCCCTGGCAGATGCGCTTGGCCTCGCGAGTCGACCCACCCTTCTCAGGGAAGAACGCCTCGGGATCGGTCTGTGCGCACAGTGCCTTCTCTTGCCACTGATCGTCAGCGACACCGATCAGTGCATCAACATCGTTCTGCACCAACGTCAGATGCGGACGTGCGGGCGGCAAGCCCGTCGCACCCGTGCCAACGCCGGAACTCAGCTCGTCGTGTACGCCAAATTCATTGCGCCCAAACAGCATCGTCCCGCCTCCTCACTGTTCCTCTTGCATCCCAATACAGCTCGTAATGCCCGGTTTCGTGCCACATCTTAGTTTTCTCGGCCATTCCCATTCGAACATCTGATCGAATCCCAGTCTGCGCCTGTAACTTCCAAACTCAGCCCGAGGAATGACACTGGTGTGATTACACACGTGTTCGCTGCCGGGGTCAAGCGAAGGACGAAAATTCATACCATCTGCGACCGACAAAATCGGCGTGGCGCCCTCGTGGCGTGTCGCATCATTGCCGGCGCACTAGTCTGGGTCAGCGTGAAACTCACCGTCCTCGTCGGCGGCGTCGGCGGAGCGCGCTTCCTGCTCGGCGTCCAGCGCTTGCTCGGATCAGACTCCAGCAAGCATCAGATAAACGCCATCGTGAACATTGGCGACGACGCCTGGATGCACGGCGTCAGGATCTGCCCTGACCTGGACACCTGCATGTACACCCTGGGCGGAGGGGTCGACCCCGAGCGGGGCTGGGGACACCGCGACGAGACCTGGAACGCCATGGAGGAGCTGGCGGCCTATGGCGCCCAGCCCGACTGGTTCTCGCTCGGCGACAGGGACCTGGCCACTCACCTGATACGCAGTCAAATGCTGCGAGCCGGTTACCCGCTATCAGCGGTCACCGAAGCGTTATGCAATCGATGGCAGCCCGGAGTCCGGCTGTTACCCGCCAGCGACGACCGCTGTGAGACCCATGTGGTGATCACCGACCCTGCCGACGGAGAGCGGCGCGCCATCCACTTCCAACAGTGGTGGGTACAGCACCGCGCGCAGGTCCCCACGCACAGCTTCGCGTTCGTCGGCGCGGACGAAGCAAAGGCCGGCCCGGGTGTTGCCGAGGCCATTGGCGAGGCCGATGTCGTCTTGCTGGCCCCGTCCAATCCGGTGGTGAGCATCGGGGCGGTCCTGGCGGTCGGCGGAGTTCGCGGGGCGCTCCGCACAACCCCCGCTCCGGTCATCGGGTACTCGCCGATCGTGTCCGGCAGGCCGCTCCGCGGAATGGCCGACGAATGTTTGCGCGTGATCGGTGTTGAGGTGAGCTCGCAAGGTGTCGGGGAACACTTCGGCGCCCGCTCACAGACCGGCATCCTCGACGGCTGGCTGGTCGACGAGGGTGACGCCGCTCACATTGCGGGAGTTCAGGTACGGTCGGTTCCGCTGCTCATGACCGACCCGGACGCGACGGCGGCGATGGTGCGTGCGGGACTTGACCTGGCCGGAGTTACTCTATGACCTCACCTGCGGATTCCCCTGCACCCGAACATGGTTCAGCGGCTCCGGTAGAGATCCTACCCGTTCCGGGCCTGCCGGAATTCCGCCCCGGCGACGATGTCGCCGGGGCCATCGCCGCGGTGGCGCCGTGGGTCCGCGACGGCGATGTGATCGTGATCACTAGCAAGATCGTTTCCAAGGCCGAGGGTCGAATCGTGGCCGCGCCCACCGATCCCGAGGCGCGAGACAACTTACGGCGCAGGCTGATCGACTCCGAATCTGTCCGTGTGCTGGCCCGCAAGGGCAAGACACTGATTACCGAGAACATCATCGGCATCGTGCAGGCCGCCGCCGGAATCGACGCATCCAATGTGGACACGGCGGAACTCGTACTACTGCCCGTTGACCCCGATGCCAGCGCTGCGGCAGTGCGGGCCGCGCTGTCACGCCAACTGGGCGTGAACGTAGCGGTGGTGATCACCGACACCATGGGCCGGGCCTGGCGCAACGGCCAGACCGATGCGGCCATCGGCTCTTCCGGTATCTCCGTCCTCTACGGCTACGCCGGTGCAAAAGATAAGCACGGCAACGAGCTTCAGGTGACAGAGGTGGCTATCGCCGATGAAATCGCCGCGGCTGCCGACCTTGTCAAGGGCAAGCTCACCGACGTGCCGGTCGCGGTGGTGCGCGGCCTGTCGGTGTCCGATGACGGCAGTGTGGCCCGCGATCTCCAGCGCTCGGGCCCGGACGACTTGTTCTGGCTCGGCACCGCAGAGGCCTTGGAGCAGGGGCGCCGCGATGCGGTACTGGTGCGCCGCTCCATCCGGCAATTCGCCGACATGGCAGTCGATCCCGACCTGTTACGCGAAGCCATTGGCGAGGCGCTGACGGCCCCCGCGCCGCATCACACCCATCCGGTGCGATTCGTGTGGGTACGGGATCTGACGAGACGACGCGCGCTGCTGGACGCCATGAAGCAGGCGTGGACCGTCGACCTCAACGGGGACGGCCGCAGCCCCGAGTCCGTGCAGAAGCGGGTGGCACGCGGACAGATCCTCTATGACGCACCGGAGGTCGTGATTCCGTTCCTGGTACCCGACGGCGCACATGACTATCCCGACGAGCGCCGGAATGCGGCGGAACGCACCATGTTCACCGTTGCGGTCGGCGCCGCAGTGCAGGCACTCCTGGTGGCGTTGGCCGCGCGGGGTGTGGGGAGCTGCTGGATCGGGTCCACCATCTTCACAGGAGACGTAGTACGCAGGCAGCTCGCATTGGACACTTCATGGGAACCGATGGGCGCCATCGCGATTGGGTATCCCCACGGTTACCCCGACGAGGGATTGACGCCGCGCGCTCCCCTGCCCGCCGGCCAGATGCTGGTGGAACTGTGACCGGGCTGCGCGAGTCGGCCGTCGAGCTGCTCTCCTTGTGGGAGGCGCCGGACCCAGAGCAGGACAGTCTCCGGCATGCCGTGCTGGCGTTCCTCGACGCCAATCCGGACGCCTGCCGTCGCCGCAGCGCCGCCGGCCATATCACCGCCTCGGCACTGGTGGTCAATCACGACGGATCGCAGGCGCTGCTGACCCTGCACCCCCGCGTCGGTAAATGGCTGCAACTGGGCGGCCACTGCGAGGAAGAGGACTCCACCATCAGGGCCGCCGCGCTGCGCGAGGCCACCGAGGAGTCGGGGATCCCGAATCTCAACCTGGCATCGAATCTTCTTGGAATACACGTACATCCGATCACGTGCTCACTGGGCGTGCCGACGCGCCATCTCGACTTGCAGTTCTTGGCGCACGCACCCGAGGGCGCACAGATCACCGTCAGCGACGAATCACTCGACCTGCGCTGGTGGCCCATCGATGAGATTCCGGATGAAGACCCCTCGGTCGTCATGTTGGCCCAGCGGGCACAGGCACGTCTGCGCTGAGCGCCAGCCTGAGCCCGGGCGCCTAGACGTCCGACGAGTACCTGATGCCGCCGTCGGGAATGGTGATTCCGGGCCACACCCGGGCTCCGCGCAGCAGCTCGCACCGCGCGCCGATGTCGGCACCGTCACCGATCACGCCGTCGCGCACCAGTGCCCGCGGACCGATGCGAGCGCCAAACCCGATGATGGAGCGTTCCACCACAGCACCCGCTTCGATGCGCGCACCGTCGAAGATGACCGCACCGTCGAGCCGTGCCCCCGGGCCGATTTCGGCTCCCCGACCCACCACGGTGCCACCGATCACCAGCGCACCCGGTGCCACCGAAGCGCCGTCGTGCACCAGGGCCTCACCCGGATGTTCGGGGATCGCCGGTGACGGCGCGATGCCGCGCACCAGGTCCGCCGAGCCACGCACGAAGTCCTCGGGAGTTCCCATATCGCGCCAATAGCTGGTGTCCACGTATCCGCACACTTTGGCGCCACTGCTCAGCAGTCCCGGAAAGACCTCTCGTTCAACCGATACCGGCCGACCAGAGGGGATCTGTTCGATCAGCTCACGCCGGAACACGTAGCACCCGGCGTTGATCTGATCGGTGGGCGGATCCTCGGTCTTCTCCAGAAACGCAGTGACACGACCGTCGGAATCGGTAGGCACACAGCCGAACGCACGCGGGTCGCCGACGCGTACCAGGTGCAACGTCAGGTCGGCCTGAGTCTGCTCATGATGCGCGAGAAGATCTTTCAGATCCAGACCGGACAACACATCGCCATTGAAGACGAGGGCGGTGTCGTGGCGTAGATGCTCCAGCACATTCCGGATGGCCCCGCCTGTGCCCAGCGGCTCAGTTTCTGTGACATACGTGATCGACAGGCCCAGCTTGGATCCGTCGCCGAATTCCGACTCGAAGACCTCGGCCTTGTAGGACGTCCCCAGCACCACATGATCGATCCCGGCCGCCGCTACCCGCGACAAGACATGTGTCAGGAAGGGGAAGCCGGCGATCGGCAGCATCGGCTTGGGCGCCGAGAGGGTCAGTGGGCGCAGCCGGGTGCCCTGCCCTCCCACCAAGATGACGGCATCGGCTTTCACGGTGCCCGATTCAACCACGGCGCCCGGTTCAACACTGCCAGATACAACACTCTCAGGCATTCCCATCTCCTTGCTTGTCCCGGCGCCGATTCGCGCGGATCGCCGCACGCACCACGATCGCAGATCGAGCCGCCAGTGCGCTCCGAATGCTCCAGCGCAACGGCGCCTGCCACCAGTGCGGGTGCCGGTCGGATTGATAGATATAGACGCTGTCGTGATGAGCGGTGAGGCTGCGTGCGGGATCACGTCCGGCCGCATGGCCTTTCGCGTGCACAACCTCCGCGCTGGGCGCGTACACGTTCTGCCAGCCCGCACGCGCAAGCCGGTCCCCTAGATCGACGTCTTCCATGTACATGAAGTAGCGCGTGTCGAACCCGCCGATGGCATCGAAGGCTTTACGCCGAAGCAGCAGGCACGACCCCGACAGCCATCCGACGACACGCTCGGACGGTTCCATCCGGTCCTGGCGGTATGCCGCGGTCCACGGATTGGTGGGCCATACCGATCCCAGCAGCGCATGAAGCGCGCCCCCGGAGAGGCTCGGCACCACCCGCGCCGAGGGATACACCGAGCCGTCGGGTTCACGAATCAGCGGACCCAGCGCACCCGCCGCGGGCCAGCGCTGTGCAACCTCAAGCAGCGCATCGATGCTTCCCGGACCCCACTGCACATCGGGGTTCGCGATCACAATCCACTCGGCGTCGGGATCGACCTGCGCTACTCCGAGGTTGGCGGCCTTCCCATAGCCGACATTGCCCCCGGTGCGAAGCAGCTCCACCTCGGGCTCCTCAGCGGCTGCTTCGGGCACTCCATCGGTGGAGCCGTTATCGGCCAGGATCACCCGCAGGGGGCGAGCGGTGGCATGGCGCAGCGTGCGCAGGAAGCGGTCGAGGTGCTCGCCGGGCGAGTACGTCACCGTCACCACGGCGAGCTGCTCGGGCAATACCGACGAGCCACTCGGGCGAAGGGGATCAGGCACGGTGCTTGAGGGTACCCACCCCTAGTGTGTGGCCAGCGCCTCAGCCAACGCGTCGCGCCATGGGCGCAGCGGCGCCAGACCCGCGTCGGCCCAATGATCGCCGTCCAGCGCCGTGTACACCGGCCGGGGCGCGGCGCTCGGAAAATCAACAGAACGGCAGGGCTGTAATCGTGAGGCATCCGCCCCGACCAGCTCGAACACGGCCTTGGCCCAGTCGAACCGATTGACCACACCGCCGCCGGCCGCATGCAGGATCGGAGCCTGGACATCGGAGGCCGCCAGGTCCAACAGCGCCTCGGCGAGGTCTGCGGCGTACGTCGGGGACCCGGTCTGATCCGTCACCACCCGCACCGGTCCGTCCCCGGCCGCCAATCGCCTCATGACGCCCACGAAATCGCCGGTGATTCCGGTGTAGACCCAGGCCGTACGCACCACGTGGGCCGTCGGTAAGACATCGTGAACGGCCTGTTCCCCGGCGAGCTTGGTGCGCGCGTAGACACCCGTCGGAGCTGTCGCGTCACCCGGGCGGTAGGGGCGCGGGCCGGCCACACCGAATTCACCGCTGAACACGTAGTCGGTAGAGACATGTATCAATCTGGCGCCAACCTCACGACATGCCTGGGCCACCCTCTTCGCCCCGTCGGCATTGACCGCGTATGCCCTGGCCTCGTCGCTTTCCGCGGCATCCACGGCGGTGTAGGCGGCGCAATTGATGACGGTATCCCCCGCAGCAACCACTCCGTCGGGCACACTGTCGCGGGTAATATCCCAGTCAGCCGAGTTCAGAGCGCGGATGGGGAGGTTGTGGAGCGCGGCGCGGGCAATGAGGTGGGTGCCGAGCTGGCCGCCCGCTCCGGTGATAACAAGCACACCGAGAGTCTGGCACGCCGACTTCGCTTCCGAGGGATGGGCGCCGCCCCGACGTAGCCTTGACGAGGCCTGAAACTTGTTGCCCGGCGAACGCCCGGCCCGGAAAGAGACGGATCACCGTGACCGACCCTCACGCTCTTCGCGCGAGCGGCTCACCGCAGACGGAGACACCACGCCCCCTGTGGCGGGGTATCGCGACGCTGGCCGCGGTCGCGGTCATGGTGGTCACCGGGGCCGCCTGGGGAAAGATCGGCAACATCGATCCGAACATCGCCCGATTCGATCTGCCGGGCCTGTTCGGCAATGCCGGGAAACCCAATGACGGCGCGACGGACATTCTGATGGTGGGCGTCGACAGCCGCAGCGACGCGCACGGCAACCCGCTCTCGCAGGACGAGCTATCGATGCTGCGAGCCGGCGACGAGACGGCCACCAACACCGACACCATCATCCTCATCCGGATCCCCAACAACGGAAAGTCGGCAACGGCTATCTCCATCCCCCGCGACTCGTATGTCAGCGTCCCGGACGGCACCAAGGGCAAGATCAACGGCGTCTACGGCGAAGCCAAAGAGAACGACCGGCAGAAGCGCGTCGAATCCGGTGAGACCCTCGAGGCGGCCGAGCGCGAGTCCGTAGATGCCGGGCGCGCGGCGCTGACCCAGACGGTCGCAAAGCTGACCGGTGTCACCGTCGACCGCTACGCCGAGGTCAGCATGCTCGGATTCGTGCTGATGACCAACGCGTTGGGTGGCGTCAACGTGTGCCTCAACGAAGCCGTCTACGAGCCGATGTCGGGAGCCGACTTCCCCGCCGGTCCTCAGACGCTCGATGGCCCGAACGCGTTGAGCTTCGTGCGGCAACGCCACGACCTGCCGCGCGGTGACCTCGATCGCGTGGTCCGCCAGCAGGTGGTGATGTCCTCCTTGGCACATTCGGCGCTCTCCGGAGGAACGCTGACCAACGGAACGACCCTGAGCAAGCTTCGGGACGCGATCACGCGCACCGTGGTGCTCAGCGAGGGCTGGGACGTCATGGACTTCATCCAGCAGTTGCAGAAGCTGTCCGGGGGCAACGTGGCGTTCGCGACCATTCCCATCCTGCGCGAGGACGGCTGGACCGAGGACGGCGCGCAGAGCGTCGTGAAGGTTGATCCCGATCAGGTGCGCAGCTGGGTGTCCGGCCTGCTGGACCAGCAGGCCGAAGGTAAGACCGAAGAGGCCACCTACTCCAAGGACCAGACGACCGCCGACGTCGTCAACGAGACTGAGATCAACGGCCTGGCCGCTGCGGTGTCGGAACTGTTGGTGGGCAAGGGATTCACCGCAGGCAAGATCGGCAACAATGATGCCGACCACACCGGCAGCAGCCAGGTCCAGGCCGCAAAACTGGACGACGTAGGTGCCAAGGCGGTCGCCGACGCGTTGGGGTTGCAGGTGGTAGAGAAGCAGGGCCTGCCCGAGCGCACCGTCCGCGTGGTGCTGTCCAGCGACTACCACGGCCCCGGGTCCGGCCGGGACACCACACCGGCGTCCGCGGAGAGCGGTTCCGCCACCGAAGAAGCCGCACCCCCGCCGCCACCGTCGCCGATCTTCACCGCGGCCACCGGCCCACGCTGCGTCAACTAGATGAACCTCACCCCTCTGCTACTCGGCGATGCGAGCAGTCCCACGCCGCGGATCACCTACTACGACGACGGTACCGGTGAACGCATCGAGCTCTCGACGGTGACGCTGGCCAACTGGGCAGCCAAGACCGCCAATATGCTGCGCGACGAGTTCGGTGCGGGCCCCGGGTCCACGGTCGCGGTGCGACTGCCCGCGCATTGGCAAACCGCGGGCGTGCTCCTCGGAATCTGGTGGGCCGGTGCGGAAGTAGTGCTCAGCGGTGAGGACAGCTCCGATGTCGCGTTCTGCGCGCCCGGTGACGAACCGGACGCCGACGAGGTGTGCGTGCTCTCGCTTGATGCTTTCGGGCGCCCAGTGCCCCACCTGCCGCTCGGACTGACGGACTACTCGACAGCGGTCCGGGTGCACGGAGACCGGTTCTCACCCGCGGGTGCCGGGCCCGCGTTGAATGGCCGCAGCGTCGACGAGGTTGCCGCCGCCGCACGGGAAAGCGCTGCAGCACAGGGCATCACGGCCGATGACCGGGTGCTGAGCTCGGGCTCCTGGGATAACCCGGACACGCTGACCGCCAATCTTCTGGCGGTGCTCATCACCGGAGCCTCATTGGTGCAGGTGGCCAATCCGGACCCCGCCGCACAAGAACGGCGGGTTGTCTCCGAGAAGGTCACCCACACCCTCTCCTAGCGCGAGTTAGGAACCAAGCAGTGCGCGAGACATCACGACGCGCTGAATCTGGTTGGTGCCCTCGTAGATCTGGGTGATCTTGGCATCGCGCATCATGCGCTCCACGGGGAAGTCGGTGGTGTATCCGGCACCGCCGAACAGCTGCACGGCATCGGTGGTGACCTCCATGGCCACATCGGAGGCGAAGCACTTTGACGCCGAGGAGATGAACCCCAGGTTCTTCTCGCCGCGCTCGGCACGGGCCGCGGCGGTGTACACCATCAGGCGCGCGGCCTCCACCTTCATCGCCATGTCGGCGAGCATGAACTGCACGCCCTGGAAATCGCTGATGGACTTGCCAAACTGCTTGCGGTCCTTGGTGTATGCGATCGCCTGATCCAGCGCGCCCTGAGCGATACCGAGGGCCTGCGCACCGATAGTGGGGCGGGTGTGATCCAGCGTCTCCAGCGCGGTCTTGAAACCGGTGCCCGGTTCACCGATGATCCGATCGCCCGGAATCCGGCAGTTCTCGAAGTACAGCTCTGCCGTCGGCGAGCCCTTGATGCCGAGCTTGTGCTCCAGCGGGCCGACAGTAAACCCCTCGTCGTCCTTGTGCACCATGAACGCCGAGATGCCGCCGGCCTTCTTGTCGGGATCCGTCACCGCCATGACGGTGTACCAAGACGACTTGCCGCCGTTGGTGATCCAGCACTTGGACCCGTTGATCACCCAGTCGTCGCCGTCGGCCTTCGCACGGGTACGCATGCTGGCCGCGTCGCTGCCGGCCTCGCGCTCGGACAGCGCGTAGGACGCCATCGCCTCACCGCTGGCGATCGAGGGCAGCACCTGCTTCTTGAGCTCGTCTGAGCCATTGAGGATCAGACCCATAGTGCCGAGCTTGTTGACCGCCGGAATCAGGGACGACGACGCACAGACGCGCGCCACCTCTTCGATGACAATGCAGGCGGCCACGCTGTCTGCGCCCTGACCGTCGTACTCCTCGGGCACGTGCACGGCATTGAAGCCCGAGGCAACCAGCGCGTCGAGAGCCTCTTGAGGGAAACGCGCCTTCTCGTCGACATCCTTGGCGTGAGGAGCGATCTCCTTCTCGGCCAGACCACGGATCGCCGCACGCAACTCGTCGTGCTCCTCAGCCAGCTTGAACAGGTCGAACGACGGGTTTCCAGCCATCACAGCCTCCAGGATCGAACAGTTAGTCGCCGTTAACTGTACGTCACGGTCAATTTAGTCGCCTAATAGTCTGCGCTGCAGCGCCGCATCCTTCTCGAGAACCGTTGCTTCCATGCTCGCCTGGAAGGCGACAACCTTCTCGCGCAGCACGTGATCGGATACCCCGAGGATCCGTGCGGCCAACAGTCCCGCATTGCGGGCCCCGCCGATGGACACTGTCGCCACCGGCACGCCCGCGGGCATCTGCACGATGGACAGCAGGGAATCCAGGCCGTCCAACCGCGCGAGCGGTACCGGAACGCCGATGACCGGCAACGGGGTGGCCGATGCCACCATGCCGGGCAGATGCGCGGCCCCGCCGGCTCCGGCGATGATCACCTGAATGCCCCGGTCCGCGGCTGTTTGTGCGTACTCCAGCATGCGCGCCGGCGTCCGATGCGCCGAGACAACCCCCACTTCGAACGGAATCTCGAACTCCGCCAAAGCATTCGCGGCATCCGACATCACCGACCAGTCACTGTCGCTGCCCATGATCAGGCCGACCCGTGCACTCACCATCCCTAGTGCCCTTCCGTCCATCCGTCGGTCCATACCGCGTGCGATAACCAGTGCGCGGCCCGCTCGGCGCGCTCCCGCACCTCGGCCACGTACTGCGGATCGGCCGCCGAACCATCAGAGCGGCCTTGAATATTCACATGCCCGAGCTTGCGGCCCGCGCGCTCGCCCTTGCCGTACAGGTGCACCTTCGCCTCCGGGATGCGGCCCATCAAGTGGTGCATCCGTTCGTCCAGGGACATCGCGGGCGTCTCGTGTGCACCCAGCACGTTGGCCATGACGGTCACGGGGGCCAGCTGTTCGGTGGAGCCCAGCGGGTAGTCGAGTACCGCACGCAGGTGCTGTTCGAATTGCCCGGTCCGCGCACCGTCCATGCTCCAATGCCCGGAGTTGTGCGGGCGCATCGCCAACTCGTTGACCAGCAGCCTGCCGTCATCGGTTTCAAACAGCTCCACCGCCAGACACCCGGTCACGCCCAGCTCGGTAGCGATGCGCAGTGCGAGCTGCTCGGCCTCCATCGCCCGTTCCTCCGGCAGCTCCGGGGCCGGCGCGATCACCACGGCACAAACTCCATCCCGCTGAACGGTTTCCACCACGGGCCAGGCCGCGCCCTGTCCAAACGGGGAACGGGCCACCATCGCCGACAGTTCACGGCGCATATCGACGCGCTCCTCGGCGAGCAGCTCCACTCCGGCGGCCAGCTGCTCGGCGGCCACCGTGCGCGCCTCGTCCAGATCGTCGGTGATCCACACACCGCGCCCGTCGTATCCGCCCCGTACCGCCTTCAGCACAACCCGGCTACCCGTCTCGGCCGCGAACTTGTCGACATCGGCGACGGTCCTGATGTCGGCGAAGCCCGGTACCGGAGCGCCGATGCTCTTCAATTTCCGCCGCATGAACGTCTTGTCCTGCGCATAGATGAGCGCCGACGGCGGCGGCTGCACGTTGACGCCCTCGGCCTGCAGCGCCTCCAGAAACGCGGTGGGGACGTGTTCGTGATCGAAGGTCAGCACGGTCGCACCCTTGGCCGCCCGGCGCAGATCGTCCAGATCTGTATGCGAACCCAGCACGACGTCGGGGGTGACTTGAGCCGCCGGCTCATCGGCAGCGTGAGCCAGCACCCGCAGTGTCTGACCGAGCGCGATCGACGCCTGGTGGGTCATCCGGGCCAGCTGACCACCACCGATCATGGTGACGACGGGAGTTTCGGACACAGACATATGTTGTCATGCTGGCCACACGGCCCGGCCAGAACGGTCCGTCTCAGCCGTCGTCAGCAGCCGAAACACGGCGGTCACGCACACGTCCGTACCCAATGAAGTCGGCGGACCGCTTCGCGCTGCCATGCCAACTTCCGTACACTCGCCATTTGTGTCTTTCGCCGATGCCACCATCGCCCGGCTTCCCCGGTTCATCCGGCCTGTCGCCGAGCAGCACCACGAGCTGATCAAGTTCGCGATCGTCGGTGGAACCACGTTCATCATCGACTCGGGCATCTTCTACGCGCTCAAGCTAACGATCCTGGAGCCCAAGCCCCTCACCGCGAAGATCATCTCCGGCATCATCGCCGTTATCGCCTCCTACATCCTCAACAGGGAGTGGAGTTTCCGAGACCGCGGTGGCCGCGAACGGCACCACGAGGCGCTGCTGTTCTTCGCGGTCAGCGGCATCGGCGTGCTCATCGCCATGTTCCCGTTGTGGGTGTCGAGTTACATCCTCGAGCTGCGCGTGCCGAATGTGAGCCTGACGGTCGAGAACATCGCCGACTTCATCAGTGCCTACCTCATCGGCAATCTGCTGCAGATGGCGTTCCGGTTCTGGGCCTTCCGCCGATGGGTGTTTCCCGACGAGTTCGGTCGCCATGACCAGGCCCCCGTCACTCTGATGACCAGCGAGACCGAGCAGGACGGCGCATCGGACACAGAAACGGACGACGCCACCCTCTTGTCCCCGCACACAGGGCTGCCCAACAGCACCACCGTGCATCACGGCACCGAGGTCGGCCGTGGCCTCTACGGCTCAGCGCATCACGTGGCAGGGGGCCGTTCGCGGCCTCGCCCGGTGGAGCGGCTGTCGCCCTCCTCAGAACCGAGGGTGTCGAAGACCTCGTGATACAGCAGCGAGTGAACGTATTCCACTCGCGGTATCTCATGAAATTCCAGCGGATCCTGTGACGCCGATTCGATGATCAGCGTGCCGGTGCGCAAGATTCTGTCCACCAGGCCATGCCGGAACTCGACGCTGTTGATCCGTGCCAGCGGGATGTCGATTCCCGAACGGCTCAACAATCCGTGACGGAACATCACGCGCCGATCGGTGATGACGAAATGTGTGGTCAGCCAGTTCAGGAATGGCCATACGCTCAGCCAGCTGACCAGCACCAGCCAGACAACACCGATCGCGATCATCACCACGTTCTTCGCGGTGGCCTGCCAGTCGGTGTTATCGACCATCGCGGCGACAAAGGCTGCCGCGCCGGTGGAAAGAATCAGCACCAACGCCGGGCCGATCAGTCGCTTCCAGTGCGGATGGTGGTGCAACACCACCTGCTCATCGTCGGCGAGCACGTTCTCCGGATACCCCACGTGCAGCGACTTTACTGCTCGCCATGCGGGCGCAGATGCGTTATGTCGCCCGCCGTGACCGCGGTGACAGTGCCATCGGCACTCTCGATACGGAGCTGTCCATCATTGCCGAGCCCGACGGCGACGCCGATCAGTTCACGTTCGCCCGGCAGCTCGGCGCGCACCGTCGACCCCAAGGTGATGCTGCGCGCGCGGTAGTCCTCCAACAGCTGATTGTCGACACCCCTCGCGGTGCGCCAATGCTCGACGCGGCCGCCGAGCTCACGCAGCACCGCACGGGCCAGCTCGTTGCGATCGGGATTGGTCCAGCCGAGGATCGTCAGCGAGGTGGCGTTGGGGTCTGGCAACTCGTGTTCGGTGAAGGTCGCGTTGAGTCCGAGACCGAGCACGATGGCCGACTGGGGCGTGGCAACCTCAGCCAGGATCCCGCACAGCTTGCGTCCCTCCACGAGCACATCGTTGGGCCATTTGAGCCCGGCCTGGATTCCACTGACCTCCGCGACCGCGTCGACGATGGCCACCCCGGCCAGCAGCGGCACCAGACCCCACCGGTCCGGCGGCACCTCACCCACTGCGATACCCACTGACATGGACAGCTGTGTGCGCGCGGGGGCGCCCCAGTTGCGGCCGTGACGCCCGCGACCGGCGGTCTGGTGTTCGGCAAGCAACACGACGCCGTCAATGTCCTCCCCCGCCGCGGCGCGCGCGACCAGATCGGCGTTGGTGGATCCGGTTTCGTCGACGACGTCGATACGGCGCCACTGTCCGCCGGGGCTGTCGGTGAGGGTGAGTTTGTCCGCGGTCACACGTCCAGCCTAGGGCGATAACTGAGATGCCATGGCGGCCGCCCGCTCGGCGAGATTCTCTTCGACCTCGTGCACCCACACCCCGTGGGCGTGCGTGGTGTCCACCTCGATCTCAAAGCGTTCCGTCATGTCCGGGGTGATATCCGCCAGGTCCACGTAGAACTGCTCATACCAGCGGCGGTGCTGGTAGACCGCGCCATCCTCCTGCGTCAACAGCGGATTGTCTATGCGCGTCTTGTTCTTCCAGATCTCGACGTCCTCCAGGAACCCGTCGCCGAATGACGTGGCCATCGCGGCGGCGAGCTTGCGCGCGTTGTCTGCGGGCAGATCGGGCATCTCCTGGATGGCCACACCCCACTGCAGCACGAAGGAATTGTGCGTTACCGGGTAGTGACAGTTGATGAGCGCCACCTCGACGGTGAATCCGGGTCCAAGGTCGTTGTGGATCCAGTCAATCATGTACGCCGGGCCGAAGTATGTGGCCTCCGACCGCACACCCGTTCCTTCCCAAAGCTTTTCGGGGTTGGGAACATAGTCTGGCCGCGGCTTGGACTCCATGAACTGGCTGGCGGTCTGCCCCTCGATGACGTTCTTGAAGTACGTCGGATAGGCGTGGTGAATGTAGAAGAAGTGTGCCATGTCGACATTGTTGTCAACGATCTCACGGCAGTGCGATCCCTCGATCAGGATCGAATTCCATTGCCACGAGGACCATTTGCCCTCTTCGTACCCTTCGATTGTCGGCGGTGCGAGCTCGGCGGGCGGCGTGGACCCTTCCGGGTCGTGCCACACGAGGAGTTGTCCGTTCACCTCAACACTGGGCCAGCTACGCGTGCGCGCGAGCTTCGGGGTGCGCTTGGCGTAGGGCACCAGCGTGCACTTGCCGTCACCGCCCCAACGCCAATCATGGAATGGACACGCGATGCTGTCATCCTTGACGCTGCCCTGCGACAGATCGCCACCCATGTGGCGGCAGTATCCGTCCAGCACCTTGATATCGCCGTGAGAGTCGGCGAACACCACCAGCTTGGTGCCGAATGCCTCGATGCCGTGCGGCTGCCCATCGTGGAACGACTCGGCCAATCCCAGGCAATGCCACCCCCGGGCAAACCGGGTCATCACTGTGCCACCATCGATTTCGCGGATAATGTCGTCACGGCTCATCGCGGGGGCCTTCCCTTCCTACCTGTCGTCAATATTGCGCTCTACAGCAGCCGTTGTCGTCCATATACCGTGAATTGAGCATCGAGTGCGGTTTTGTCCCGTGGTTCCATCCGCTGAAAAACCGGGGTGCCCCTTCCCTCCCAACGAAACACGGGCTCCTCGGTATGCCAGCGCTGCTCCTGCAGCTCGCGTTTGAGAACCTTGTTGGAGCCCGTCACCGGCAGGTTGGCCGACACCCGGAGGAAGCGTGGAATTCCCTTGCTGCCCAGATCCTCCTGCCGTGACAGGTACTCGGTGAAACCGTCCACATCGAATGCGTCCGGGTCGGCCACCTCGATGGATGCCATCACCTGATCACCGGAGCGCGGGTCAGGTACCGCATAGGCCCCGGCCGCGATCACGGCGGGGTGGCGCCGCAGCACCCGCTCGATGGTCAGCGCCGAGGTGTTCTCCCCATCGACCCGGATCCAGTCGCCGCGCCGGCCCGCGAAATAGATGAACCCGGCCGCGTCGAGATAGCCGAGATCACCGGTCCAGTACCACCCGTTGCGGATGCGGTCGGCGTCGGCATCGTCATTCTTGTAGTAGCCCTCAAAGCCGCGCCTGCCCTGTTTGTCGACGATCTCGCCCACGGCCTCATCGACGTTGAGCACACGGCCGTGCTCATCGATAATGGCTGCGACACAATCGTTGAGCGTTCCCGGGTCGACGATCGACACACCGTCATGTGCCGGACGCCCCAGCGCGCCAGTCGGCGCATCCGGATCCAGCGCGACCGCGCCCCCTCCCTCGCTGGACCCATAGCCCTCAAACAGTTCCGCACCGAACCGTCGTCGGAACACCGCTTGATCCTCCGGTGATGCCTCGGTGCCGAATCCCCGCACCAGCTGGTTATCGGCATCGTCGGACTGCTCCGGGGTGGCCAACAGGTATCCGAGTGCCTTGCCGACATAGGTGAAGAATGTCGCGCCGAAGTAGCGCACATCGGGCAGGAAGCGCGATGCCGAGAAAGCAGGTGTCAAACACATCGTGGCACCGTTGGCGAGCGCGGGAGCCCACAGCGCCATCAACGCATTCCCGTGGAACAGCGGCATGCAGCAGTAGTCGACATCGCGGCGGTTGTGCCCGAATTTTTCGGTCGCCAGGTAGGCAATCTGCGCAAGCCGTCCCTGGCTACATTTCACCGCCTTGGAGGCCCCGGTCGTGCCGGAGGTAAAGAGCAGCAGGAGCAGCGAATCGGTACCCACATCCTCGGAAGCCGCTGCCACGGTGCGGTTCTCGTCGATCAGTGCGGGGTATCCGGGGCTGTCGATCACCAGAAACCGGTCCGCCGTCACACCGAGATCCAGACCCTGCAGCCGGCCGAGGTGCTCGGTGTCAGTGACGATCAGCTGACAGTCCGTATGACGGATCTCGGCGGCCATGTCCGCCGGCCCACGGGCGGGGTTGATGCCCACGATGGTGGCCCCGGTCAGTGCGGCGGCGCCGAGCCAGAAGACGAAATCGGGGACGTTCTGCAAGAGGACCCCGATATGAAAAGGCCCGCCGACCCTCAGTTTCCGCGCGAGTGCGCCCCGCGCGGCGGACTCACCGACCACGTCATGCCACGTCCAGTCACGATCACGGGTACGCAGCCCTGGATGACTGTCGCCCACGCGATCGAGGAGCATGGCCGCGATATCGGCCCGGGGCACACCAGCGTGGGGGGTGGACGCAGCGGTCATATCGCCGATGTTGCACCCATCAGGTCCCGGTACTCCGGCGGCAACTCCCCCGCCGAACGCACCGCGGCCTCGACGTCGGCGACGTCGAGCTGGTCGAAATGGGACACGATCGAGAACACCAGGTCGGCGTCCAGCGCAGGCTGTTGGTCCATCACCTTCTATCTACCGCCATCGGTGAACATCCATTCGAGAAAATTTCTGAGAACTCTCTAAGGCCCATGCGTGTTCTGCCGGGTGAGGCGCGATAACATCGGGACCCATGACGACCACCGAGCCGGATATCCACACCACCGCGGGCAAGCTCGCCGATCTGCGTCGGCGCAGCGAGGAGACACTGCACCCGGTCGGTGAGGCCGCCGTCGACAAGATCCACGCCAAGGGCAAGCTGACCGCCCGTGAGCGCATCTACGCGTTGCTCGACGAGGGCTCGTTCGTGGAATTGGACGCGTTGGCCAAGCACCGCAGCTCAAACTTCGGTCTGGGCGACAAGCGCCCACTCGGCGACGGCGTGGTGACCGGTTTCGGCACCATCGACGGCCGCGATGTGTGCATCTTCAGCCAGGACGTCTCGGTGTTCGGCGGCAGCCTCGGTGAGGTGTACGGCGAGAAGATCGTCAAGGTGCAGCAGCTGGCCCTCAAGACCGGCCGCCCGCTCGTCGGCATCAACGAGGGCGCGGGCGCCCGCATCCAGGAGGGTGTGGTCTCCCTCGGCCTGTACAGCCAGATCTTCCACAACAACATCATCGCCTCGGGCGTCATCCCGCAGATCTCGCTCATCATGGGCCCGGCCGCCGGTGGCCACGTCTACTCGCCCGCACTGACCGACTTCATCGTCATGGTCGACCAGACCAGCCAGATGTTCATCACCGGCCCCGACGTCATCAAGACCGTCACCGGTGAGGACGTCACCATGGAGGAGCTGGGTGGTGCGCACACCCATGAAGCGAAATCCGGCACCACGCACTATGTCGCCTCCGGCGAGCAGGACGCCTTCGACTATGTCCGCGACATCCTGAGCTACCTGCCCTCGAACAACGCCTCGGAGCCACCGCGCCATCCGGGACCGGAGCCCACCGACGGCGCCATTGAAGACCACCTCACCGACGAGGACATCGAGCTCGACACGCTGATCCCGGACTCCCCGAACCAGCCGTATGACATGCACGAGGTCATCACCCGCATCCTCGACGATGACGAGTTCCTCGAGGTGCAGTCCGGATACGCACAGAACATCATCGTCGGATTCGGCCGCGTGGACGGCCGCAGCGTCGGCATCGTCGCCAACCAACCCACCCAGTTCGCGGGCTGCCTGGACATCAACGCCTCCGAGAAGGCAGCGCGGTTCATCCGCACCTGTGACTGCTTCGGTGTCCCGATCATCACCCTGGTGGATGTGCCCGGCTTCCTGCCCGGCACCGAGCAGGAGTTCAACGGCATCATCCGGCGCGGCGCCAAGCTGCTGTACGCGTACGGCGAGGCCACCGTTCCGAAGATCACGGTCATCACCCGGAAGGCCTACGGCGGCGCGTACTGCGTCATGGGCTCGAAGGACATGGGCGCCGACGTCAACGTCGCCTGGCCCACCGCACAGATCGCGGTCATGGGCGCCTCCGGCGCGGTCGGGTTCGTGTACCGCTCGCAGCTGGCCGAGGCATCCAAGAACGGCGACGACGTGGACGCCCTGCGCCTTCAGCTGCAGGCGGAGTACGAAGACACCCTGGTGAACCCGTACATGGCTGCCGAGCGCGGATACGTCGACGCGGTCATCCCGCCGTCGCACACCCGCGGCTACATCGCCACCTCGCTGCGCTTGCTCGATCGCAAGATCGTGCGGCTCCCACCGAAGAAGCACGGAAACATCCCACTGTGAGTCGAGTGAACTGGGTGAACGAGCGAACGATCCAACCGCTGTGACGAACGAAGAAGGTGCGGCCGTGACTGAAGAAGGCACCGAGACCGCCGAGGCGAACTCTGTCGGGGAAGGCCGCGTGAAGGCTGCCGACGTACAGGTGCTCAGCGGCAACCCGACCGACGCGGAGATCGCGGCTCTGGTCGCGGCGTTGAGCGCATTGGCCTCGAAGGCGGAGACCGAGAGCCTCAAGCCCCGCAACCTCTGGGCCGAACCGATCGACATGCTGCGCTACAGCCCGCACAGCTGGCAGCGGGTCACGCTGTTCGAGCGCGCGAAGCTGGCGCGTCCGCAGGGCACGTTCTAGACAGCCGTCACAGGCCCCGTGACCGCATTTGTCCTCGCGTCCGCGTCCCCCGCACGCGAACGGATCCTCGAGCAGGCCGGCCTCAATCCGGTCGTCATCGTGTCGCACGTCGACGAACATCTCGTCATGGCGACGCAGCCTTCGGGCACCGCACCAACGCGCGCCGTGGAGGTTCTGGCCTGCGCCAAGGCGTTTGACGTCGCGACGGCGTTGGCCGGCGAGGTAGCGGCCGATGCAGTAGTGCTGGGCTGCGATTCGATGCTCTTCCTCGATGGCACATTGCAGGGCAAGCCGGGCACCGTCGAGGAAGCGCGCCGCCGTTGGGGGCTGATGGCCGGACGCTCCGCCGAGCTGCTGACCGGACACTGCCTGGTGCGGGTAGTCGACGGCAAACCCGTCGCACGTGTCAGCGAAACACGCTCGACCACAGTGCATTTCGGCACGCCATCGGCGGAAGACCTCGAGGCGTACCTGGCAACCGGCGAGCCCCTCCAGGTAGCGGGCGCATTCACGCTCGACGGCTTGGGCAGCTGGTTCGTCGAAGGCATCGATGGCGACCCATCGAATGTGATCGGTGTCAGCGTGCCGCTGCTCGGGCGGCTGCTGGACAAGCTCGGCGTACCCGCCTCGTCATTGTGGGTCGGCCACGTTAAGCACGTGCCGCCAAAGCCCTTCCACCCGGACACGCCCTCGGTCGCCCCGTTGCCGCCTCGCATGGTGCCGATGTTCGACTCGCTCGTGATGATCGGGCCGACCCAACAGCAAGAATTCAGGGACACCCACGGCAACCCGATTCCCCACATGCCATCGATCAACACCAGCTTCCAAACCGCCTGTCGCGACGATTCGTTCGACCTCGGTGTGCACACCAACCGCGGGGCCTGCCTGTGGACCGGCGACTACCTGAATACCGGCGATGGCATCCAGTTGATTGCCGTCGACCCCGCCAGTCCCTCGGTCGCGCTGGGTGGGCGCTCCAAACCCCTTGTGCTGCCCGCGGATGCGCAGGACGGTGCCCGGCTGCTGCCTACCGGATCGGCGGAGTTGGCGCACCGCTCGCTGTTGTTCGCCTCATGTATTCCGTCGCCGGGATGCAGCACCTTCGTATCGGCCGACACCACCGTGTACGACGTGAGCGAGCCGGGCAAGTCGTCATACCGGCCGTTGGGGGTCATGGTCGGCATCTCGCAACCGAGCGGGGTTTCGGTGCCCGGTCGCCGGATGCTGGTGGCGGGCAATATCGGAACCGGCCCCTGGGCGCCGCGGATCGCCTGGCTCACACCGCCGATCGACGATCCGGCCTTCCTGGACTCGTCGGCGTGGGAGAAGGTCGGTCAGATCACCGGTGGCGGGGACCGCGAAAATCAGTTGTTCGCCCTGCCCGCAGGCGGTTTCGGGCTGCTGGATTCCAATGGCTCCGGCGACGCGCACATCGGGCTCAAGCTGTTCCGGACCCCACAGGAGTTGGTCAGCGAGCCCATGACGGTGCTGATCCGCAACGATCCGTCCGATCCGCGGCCGGATGACCCGTTCATGTCCCGGGATCCACACAGGCTGTTGCAGCCGTACGGGCCTCAGGTCGTCAGCATCACCATGAACGCCGACGGCACACAGACGCTGTATTTCCTGGTAAGCCAATGGGTTACCGATCCGACGCGCGCTTACCGAACCATCCTGTATTCCATCGTCTTGGCACCCCAGTACCTGAGCATCTAGCCCTCGCCGAACAGCTCTGGACGCTCGGCGGCCTGGCGCCAGTCCTGCGGCGTGCCCAACAGCGCGAGCGCACTGCGCAGCATCGCAGCACGCACCGCCCGCCTGCCGTCGCTGGGCGTGGATAGATACCGATAGCAGCCTGCCTGCATGCTCGACAGCAGCACACCTAACGTCTCCGCCGTGGGTGCGGGCCTGCCACTCGCGATCAGCGCGTGCTGAATGACCTCGATGAGCCGGCTCTCGTAGGTGGCCCGTAGCAGGCGAGCGGGCGACGATGGATCGTGTTGTTCGATATGAAAAACAAGCCATGAGTCGCGGCCGCGCACGGCCGTATCGAGATACACGTCCAGGCCCGCACTGAGCTGTTCCATCAGGGCGCCGCCGGCATTCACCACCGGCGCCCACTGCGCCAGCATCTGCTGCTGGCTCTCCGTCACCAACGCCGTAATCACCTCTGCCACACCGTCGAAGAACGCATAGAAGGTGGGTTTCGATAGCTCGGCACGCTCGGCGATGCGCGCGACCGTAGTGCCCCGGTAGCCATGCTCGGCGTAGACCGCGGCGGCTGCGATCAGGATTCGAGCGCGCGTCGTGGCGCGCTGCTCGTCGGTCTGGGGCGGGCGCCCCCTGGACCTCCGGGGATTGACAGACATCGCGCCGCAGCCTACCTTTTCATTTAATTTGACGTCAGCGTTAAACAATTATGTCACGGAGGCCCGCCCGGCATGACCGACATCCGCATTCCGACCCCGAATGGCGAGATCAGCGCCATCCTGGAGACACCCGACGGCGACGGACCCTGGCCGTCGATCATCGTGCTCCACGACATCAACGGCTCGACTCCAGACCTGCGCCGCATCACCAAGAATGTCGCCTCGAACGGCTACGTGGCGCTGGCACCCGATCTGTACTCGCGCGGCCGGATCCGTTGTATCACTAGGGTCTTGACCAATCTCGCCGCTCGTCGCGGGCGGGCCGTCGAGGAGGTGCTGGCCGCCCGTGACTACGCCCAAACGTTGCCGTACACCACCTCTTCGGTGGGAGTGGCCGGCTTCTGCATGGGCGGCGGATTCGCGATGATCACCGCGACCGAGGGATTCGATGCCGCCGCACCCTTCTACGGTGCGATGCCCGGTCCCTACGGAGACCACTTCGAGGGATCGTGCCCCATCGTCGCGAGCCTGGGCACGCGGGACCCGTTCGTCATCCGGGGTGAGCCCCGGTTGCGCAAGGCGCTGGAAGCTCACGGTATTGAGCACGACATCAAGAAGTACGACGCGGGCCACAGTTTCGCCAACCAACTGCCCATGCAACCGCTGATGCGGATCGCCGGATTCGGATACTCCCCCGAAGCCGAAGCAGACGCATGGCAACGGGTCTACACGTTCTTCGCTCAGCACCTTCGCGAGGACGACCGGCTACAGGAGGCTCGATGACGACCACGACGACACCGGACCGAATTCGCGAGCTGATCCGGCCCGACGCGCTCGGCGGTGATGCGCACTCGTCGGCCGGATACCTGGATCTACTCCCGCCGCCCTCGGACCAGCCCCAGCGCGGCGCACAGCGCGCCATGAACAATCCCGTGGTCGCCGCGGTCTATGAAGGGCCGTGGCGCTGGGGGCAGACGGTGCTCTACACCGGCATCACCCCGGCCGCCGAACGACGCCGCGCGGCAGAGTCGCTGCGGCTCAACGGGGCCCACAAGCTGCTCGATGTTGCCTGCGGGCCCGGAAACTTCACCAAGTATCTGGGACAGCACCTGGATCCCGACGCAGTGGCGGTCGGGCTGGATTTCTCTGAGCCCATGCTACGGCGCGCGGTCCGGACCAATGCGGCCGACGGTGTTGGCTACCTGCGTGCGGACGCGCGCACTCTGCCGTTCGATGACGGGAGCTTTGATGCGGTGTGCTGTTTTGCCGCACTATATTTGGTACCTGAACCGTTCAAGGTTCTCGACGAGATGGTTCGGGTACTGGCACCGGGCGGCCGTATCGCGGTCATGACCAGCTGCACGCGCGGCCCCGCGCTGGTCCGGTCGACATCCGTCAAACTGGCGGCCCTCGGCGGACTGCACGGATTCGACCGGTCCGACATCACGTCCGTGTTGCGGGACGCGGGATTTCGGGACATCGAGCAGGAAGTCCGGGGCTTATCACAATTCGTGAGTGCGACAAAGAGTTAGACAAAGGCGCTCAGCAGCAGCACCATCGCGAATCCGACGACCGAAATCACCGTTTCCATCACCGACCACGATTTCAGGGTCTGACCCACCGTCATCCCGAAATACTCTTTCACCAACCAGAATCCGGCATCATTCACGTGGGAGAAGAACAGCGACCCAGCGCCTATCGCGAGCACCAACAACGCTACGTGTGCGGTAGACATGTCCGCCGCGAGCGGGGAGACAATGCCGGCGGCGGTGATGGTTGCCACCGTGGCGGATCCGGTGGCCAACCGGATCAGCACCGCGATAAGCCATCCCAGCACCAGCGCGGGGATCTGCCATTTCTCTGACCAGGTGCTCACGGCGTCCCCGACACCCACATCAATGAGGGTCTGTTTGAATCCCCCTCCGGCACCGACAATGAAGACGATCCCCGCGATGGGGCCGAGTGACTTCTCGATGACTCCCGAGACACCCATGCGGTCGAGACCCGAAGCCCTCCCCAAGGTCACCATCGCCACCAGGGTCGCCGCCAACAGCGCCATCAGTGGCGTGCCGGCGGTGTCGAAAATCCTCTGCACCAATGATTTCGGATTGTCGATCACCACATCGGAGAGTGCCTTCGCCAACATCAGCGCCACCGGAAGCAAGATTGTGGCCACCACCGCGACAACACTCGGAGCGGGCCCCTTGCGTTCGACCTCGGGCGCCGTCGCGGTGGGGATCTTCAATGGCCCCACCCAGCGTTCCGCGACCCGCGCATAGAGAGGCCCCGCAACAATCAAGGTGGGCACCGCCGCCAGCAGACCAAACGCCAGGGTGACACCCAAATCCGCCTTCAGCGCGTCCACCGCCACCAAGGGACCCGGGTGCGGCGGAACCAGTCCGTGTAAGACGGAAAGGCCCGCCAGCGCGGGAATACCCACCCGGAGCAGTGGCACATTTCCCCGGCGTGCCACCAAAAGCACGATCGGAATCAGCAGCACCACACCCACTTCGAAGAACAACGGCAGCCCCAGCACTGCCGCGATCAGGGCCACCGCCCAGGGCAGCATGCGCGGGCTGGACCGCGCGAGCACAGCATCGGCGACGATATTGGCACCACCGGAATCGGCTAGCAGCCGACCGAGCATCGCCCCCAAACCGATGAGTAATCCCACACCGGCAATGGTCGAGCCGAATCCTGTGACAAAGGATCCCAGCAGTTTGTCGAACGGAACGCTCGCAACGGCGGCCAGGGTCCCCGATCCCAGCAGCAGCGCCAGGAACGGATGCAGCTTGAGCCGGGTGATGAGCAGGATGATCACGCCGATGCTCAGCATCACCGCAGCGAGTAGCCGAACGTCGCTCGTGGTGTGCGGGACCTTCGCCGGCTCGGCCAGCAGAAGCAGGTTGGCGTTCATGCGCCGAGCTGCCTCAACGCTTCCGCTACCAGTTCCTCTGGCCCGATCCCCACATCCAGTACGACGCCCTTCTCATCGGGCTGCAATGGTTCGAGAATCTCGAACTGCGAATCCAGCAACGACGTCGGCATGAAATGCCCTGCACGATGTGACATTCGGTCACCGATGAGCGCCCGGTCGCCGGACAGGTGCACGAAGAAGGCATCCGGATATCCGGCACGGAGAACATCGCGGTATCGGCGTTTGAGCGCAGAGCAGGTCACCACCCCGCCGGACTCCTCCCGTCCGCGCTCCGACAACCATTCGGCGATCCGCTGCAGCCACGGCCATCGATCGGAGTCGTCCAGCGGGATGCCGGCCGACATCTTGGCGATGTTCGCTTCCGGATGGAAGTCATCCCCCTCTGCGCAGGGCGCACCGAGGTGCTGTGCCAAGGCCTGCGCCACGGTCGATTTGCCAACTCCTGCCACACCCATGACCACCACAACGGGTGGAGACGTTTCGGCCACTAGACCCCCTTGGGCGCCTTCTGATTCATGAAGCCGAACATATACCCGGCCACCCGGCGCATCTGAATCTCCTCGGCGCCCTCGGTGATCCGGTACCGCCGGTGATGGCGGTAGATGTGTTCGAACGGCATATGGCGCGAGTACCCCATCCCGCCATGGACCTGCATGGCGCGATCAGCGGCCTCGCAACACAACCGGTTTGCGACGTAATTGCACATCGAGACCTGCTCGGAAACCGAGAACGGACCATAGGTGTCCATGGACCAGGCCGTCTTGTGGATCAACGCGCGCAACATCTCACACTGAGTCTGCAGCTCGACCAGGGGGAACTGGATCGCTTGGTTCGATGCCAGCGGTTTTCCAAAGGGCTTGCGCTCCTTGGCATATTCGACAGATCGGTCGATGCAGAATTGCGCCGCACCCAGGCTGGAGGCGGCCTGCCGGATCCGATTCTCGTTGAAGAAGTGCTGCACCACACCCAGACCGCGTCCCTCTCCGCCGAAGATCGCCGAGTCGGGAACCCGTACCTCGGTCAGCGAGATGCGGGCGTGATCGGTCGGCATGTTGAAGGTCCAGAGGTACTCCTCGACCTTGAAGCCGGGCGCGTCCGCGGGCACCAGGAATGCGGTGATACCCCGTCCGTCACCGGGATCACCTGAGGTACGGGCGAATATCAGGTCGGCATCGGCGATGTGCACACCGGTGTTCCACGTCTTTTCGCCATTGATAACCCAGCTGTCGCCATCGCGCACCGCTCGGGTTTCCATATGGGTGGCATCGGAGCCGTGTTCGGGCTCGGTGATACCGAACGCGAAAAACTTGGTGCCGCTGGCGAGTCCCTCCACCCATTCGGCCTTCTGGTCCGCCGAGCCGTACTCCAGCATGAGTAGCAGCCCCACATTGTTGCCGACGATGGCGTGCTCGTTCTGCAGGTCACAGTGCAGTCCGAGGCCGCGTCGTGCCAGGTGCTCGCGAATGACCGCCATACCCAGGTTGGACCCGTCACGTCCGCCGAACTCCGCGGGGAACGGGTACCGAAGGTGACCCGCGGCATCGGCACGCCGACGTGCCTCACCGAGCAGTGCTTCCCACTGTCCGTTGGGCAGACCGCCACGGTCCCAATCGGTCCGGGAGTCTTCCCGCCGGTGATCGAAGAACCGGATGTTGTCATCGGACTCTTCGAGCGGCACTATCTCGCGGCCGATGAACTCGTCGAGTTCGGCGAGATAGTCGACGAGCTCGGGCGGCAGTTCGAAATTCATCTGGTTCCTTCCGGTGCCTATGGCTCTATCGATGGCTTCGTCAACATCAGCAAGTCCCACTCGATCTCGGGTATCCGGCGGCCGCTGGCGGCCATCACGATGTCCCGCACGCTCCCGTCTAGATACGACTTCGCTTGCGCGGCAAGACCCACGCCCCACCACAGGGTGCCCAGCACCTTCCACCACTGGAATCGGTCGACGTGGAATATTCCACCGGTGTTCTCGTACGCGCGCACAAACACGTCACGGCCCGCGAACCCGCCGAACTCACGCTCGTCCTCACCGAACCGCCACATCCGCAGGGCTGTCCAGGCCACATCCCGCATGGGATCCCCGAAGCGCGTGGTGCCCTCCCAGTCCAGCACGGCACGCAACCCGTCCTCGCCGACGATGACATTGCCGTTGCGAATATCTGTGTGTACCAGACACCGCTGCGCCGGAGGACCGGGCATGCGCTCGGTCAACCAGGACAGCGTGCGCTGAAACACCGGGCGATCTGGGAGTAACGCCGCCACCCCCTCGCGCATCTGCTCCAACAGGACAACCGCGGGCTCGGCCTCCGGGTTGCCGGGTAGGTCGGGCGGGGCCATCGCCGGATCGATCCCGTGCAGCCGTCCCATGGCCGCACCGAGTTGGTCCGCCACCAGATTGCCGATCCCCGCCGATTGCACCAGCCGAAGCACCTTGCGCGGTACCGTCTCCCCCTCGATGCGTTCGGAGATCATGAAGGGCGAACCGAGATACGAGGATTCGGAACAGACACCGCGAACCCGGGGCACCGGAACGCCGTGGCTGCGCGCCAGCTCACGCACCCCGGCCTCACTGCTCACCGGAACCTGCTGCACGACCGCGGGCACAATCGTCGCCACCAGTTCGAGGGTTTCCCCCCCGGAAGTGGCGTCCAGCAGCACATTTCGCCGCCGTGCACCAGCGGATACGCCGACCACACCGGACACTTCAAATTTCTTGCCGAACTCGTCCTCTAGATAGCGGGTCAGCCCGTCGCTCAGATCGGTCCCCGCCCGATGCTCATCCCCCGGAGACCTCATCACTGCCCCTCCCAAGCGTCGTACCCGGGTTTGACGACCGCGAGGTCTGCGCGTACCGCCTCGACCAGATCGTCCCACGAAGGGTCCTCGGCAGGCGGTGCCGCAGGCACGGTCAGTTCTCGCTGCAGAATCCTGGCGATGTTGGCACCAACGCGGGCGCGATGCACCGAAGATGAGGGCAGCTCGGATTGGAGATCGTCGAACAGTTCGGCGAGCGCACCCGCCAGTTCCGCTGCGGTCGGAATGTAGGGCACCAACCGTTTGTACCTTCTATGGTGCGTCCCTCGCGGGAATAGCGGAGAACCACCAGGAGTTGCTGTAGATCGTGGATGAGCCGCTCGCGCGAAGACTGTCAGACACAGCGAGACAGGTATCGATTCTGGACCTGGCGCGTGTGGCGCCGGACGAGACCGTGGCCGAGAGCTTCGCCGCTAGCGTCGAGATCGCACGGCACGCCGAAGCGCTGGGGTTTCACCGCGTCTGGTACGCCGAGCACCACAACATGCGGTCCATTGCCTCATCGGCGACGAGCGTGCTGATCGGGCACGTGGCCACCCAAACGTCGACCATCCGACTGGGCGCCGGCGGCATCATGCTGCCCAACCACTCGCCGTTGCAGATCGCCGAGCAGTTCGGCACCCTGGAGACCCTGCACCCGGGACGCATCGACCTCGGCCTCGGCCGAGCCCCCGGGACGGACCAAGTGACTCTCCGCGCGTTGCGGCACTCCCCCGCCGACGCCGAGCACTTCCCACAGGACGTCATCGAGCTGCAGGCATATCTGGGCGAGCAGAGTCGGGTCCCGGGTGTCACCGCAACGCCGGGACGCGGCACGCATGTGCCGCTCTACATCCTCGGCTCCTCGCTGTTCGGCGCGAAGCTGGCGGCGGTATTGGGCCTGCCCTATGGTTTCGCTTCGCATTTCGCGCCGCCGGCGCTGCAGGATGCAGTCGCGCTCTACCGGCGGGAGTTCCAGCCGTCTGAGCAGTTGCAGGAGTCGTATGTCATCGCGGGGGTCAATGTGATTGCCGCGGACGACGAAGCCACCGCGCAGGAGCAGCATCGCGCGGCACTGATCGAACGCGCCAAGCTTTTCCTGCATCGCAGCGGCGGCCCCCGCCTCACCGACGACGAGGCCCTCGCCGCGCTCGAGTCCCCTGCTGGACAACAGATTCAGGCGATGACGAAGTACTTCGCCGTCGGGACACCTGACCATGTGGGCGCATACCTGGACGACTTTGCGCAGCTGGCCGACGCCGACGAGCTCATCGTGGTGCCCAACGCGCCCGACCGGAAACTGCAGCTGAGGTCGTTGGAGATCGTGGCCGAGGTCAGCGGGCTGACACCGCGCGACTGAATTCACTTCTGTCACAGCTGTTTCAGGGTGCGGCTACGTGTCGGTGGGCACGGTTAGTATTCGAACATGAGTTCGATCGCAGTGTTGGAGGCGGCAGTTGATGCCTTCTGCGTTGAGTCGATTCGGGAGCTGACTGCCGCTGAGGCGTTGACGGTGCTGGCCCGTGTGGAGGTGGTGCAGCGTCGGTTGTCCGCCCATGGGTTGGGGCTGGTGCCGAGGGTGACGTCGCAGGCCTCGCCGGTCGAGCTCGGTGGCACTTCTTATGCGGATGTGATTGCGCGGCGGTTGCATATCGGTAAGGGGGCGGCCCGGCGCCGGATCGCCGATGCCGAGCAGTTGGCGCCGCGGCGGGCGTTGACCAGTGAGGTGCTGGCACCGCAGCTGCCGAATGTCGCCGCCGCGCTATCTCGCGGCGATATCGGGGACGAGCATGTGCGGATCATCCGCACATTCTTTGATCGGCTGCCGGTGGTGGTGGATGCACCGACCCGCCAGGGCGCCGAACAACAACTAGCCCAGATGGCCGTCCGGTTTGGGCCCGAGGCACTGCGTATCGGTGCCGACCGCATGATGGCCCTGTTGAACCCGGATGGTGAGTTCTGCGATGTGGATCGGGCGCGGCGGCGCGGAGTCACGATCGGGCAGCAGGGCTTTGACGGCATGTCACCCATCAGCGGCCTACTGGATCCGGAGACGCGCGCCTATCTGGATGCAGTGTTCGCCAAACTAGCTGCACCCGGCATGTGCAACCCGGTCGACCAGAGCCCTCTCGTGGACGGGGAGCCCAACCCGGAAGCCGCCGAACACGACCACCGCTCGGGTGCCCAACGCCACCACGACGCACTACGTACCTGCCTGCGCGCCACCCTGGCCTCCGGGCAGCTCGGCTCACACCACGGTTTACCGGTCACCGTCGTGGTCACCACCACCCTGGCCGAGCTCGAAGGCGCCGCGGGCATAGCGGTCACCGGCGCCGGCACCAGGCTGCCGGTGCGTGATGTGATCCGCATGGCCGCCCACGCCCACCACTACCTGACGATTTTCGATGATGACGGCCGACCGTTGTATCTGGGACGTTCTAAACGCATCGCATCGGCAGATCAGCGGATTGTGTTGCACGCCCAAGACCGCGGCTGCACCCACCCCGACTGCCACGTGCCCGGATACCTGTGCGAAGTCCACCACATCACCGAATGGGCCGACGGTGGCCCCACCAACATCGACAACCTCACCTTCGCCTGCGGCCCCCACCACCGCCTCCTCAACCACGGCTGGACCACCCAAAAACACCAAGACGGCACCACCCAATGGATACCCCCACCACAACTGGTTCGGGCGTAGCGTCCGACCAGCTCCGCCCGGTTCCGGTCGACCCACTTCTCTAGTGGCTCCAGGGCGGCGCTCATCGACGCCAGCGACGCACGCGCCGAGACCGTCACCAGTTACCGGCTGATACGCGGTGACTGATCGGGCCGCGCCGTGAGATACGCCCTCGACAACGCGAGGGCGGCCACCACCACGACGACCAATACGTACACCGGTAGCAGGTGCTCGACATGCGTGTACCCGATGGCGAAATGAATGCCCAAGACCGGCACGGTGCCGAACGCACATCCGATCAGCAATGACCACCACACCCAGCGCTCGCCGCGGCGCCAGCCCCACAGGCTGATCAGGAGCACCGCTAGCCCGGCGCCCATCAACGCACCACCGAAACCCGCACGGTCGTGCGCGATGAAGGACGGCAAATGCTGGTTGGCGGTATGCAGCGCCTCAGAGCTGGTACCCAGGAAATCGAGATCGGTGGGGACGAAAACCGATGTCAGCCCGACTGTCGAAATCACCGCTCCGGCAACGAACAACCCACCGCCCACACCGATCATGAGTAGCTGTCCCCACAGCGCGCGCCGCCGCTCCGATTCGGGCCCTTCCACGATGGGCGGCCAACACGGGGCCGCGGGCGCACGCCACACGGCGAGCAGCAGCAGGGGGAACAACCCGACAACGACGAGCGTGTGCAGTGGCTCGAGAAAACCCGTCACCAGGAAATAGAAGTACGTCAGGAACGCGACCAGCCCGGACATCAACAGCGCGTTACGGGCCCAGCGGTGCCCTTCCCTGATCCCACCCCAGGCCAACCCCAGATACAGAACACCGATACCAATCATGTTGCCCGCCATGGTGAGCCGGTCATGCTGCAGAAACCCGACCAGATGATGGTTCACGCCGTGCAGGCCGTCCACCGAAAGTCCGAGGTAGTCGCGGTCGTACCACAGCAGCACGGGACCCAAAGAGATGGCGGCCGCCCCGATACCCGCGACAATCAGACCGAGCCCAACCAGCGCACCCCATATCCACGCGGGCCATCCGCGCGGATCGAACCCGATATCGCGCAATGCCTTTGGAGGTGCGGTCGGCGTGGCGGCCTCGATCACCCGGCTGAACCAGCCCGGCCCGGCGGCGATCAAGACCGCCGGTGTGGCGAGCACCGTCACCGCGGGGTCCTCCAACACGCGCACCGCGGCGTCCATCGAGGGTTCGGTCAGTCGCACCGTCCCGGCCTCCCCGGGCCAGGACACCGCGTCGACGAAGGGCGCCACCGCATCGGCCACCTCGGTAGTAGTCACGAGCGCGATGACCCGGCACCTGCGATCTGCGGCCGCGCGCCGCACCGTGTCCACGTCGGCGGCACTCATCGGTCCGATCTCAACGACACCGGCTCCCTGTACGGGCAACACCGCGACGGCCTCGCGGGCGATCGAGGGCGGCACCGTCGCCCCGAACCGGCCCTGCCACTGCGACGGAACGGCCGGGTGGTCGAACACCCAGGGAATCCAGCGCCGCCCTCCCATACGCGTCACGACCGCCGCCAGGACCTTCATCGCCCAGATTCGTGTCCTGCGTTCACCGAGAACGGACGACGCGATGGGGCTCAGCGGGTGGTATGTCCAGTCCGGCATGGGCGAATTCTCGCACCGCGACCAGCAACGCACCGCGGATCTGAACTCGGTATACAACTCGATGAGCCGACCACCCTCGAACGCGACTAGGCTCACAACGTGACCCTCCCGGCCGACCCCGCACCTGAATTCGCCGCCTACGCCCACCCCGAACGCCTCGTCTCCGCCGACTGGCTTTCCGGGCACCTAGGCACCCCCGGACTGTCCATCGTGGAGTCCGACGAGGACGTTCTGCTCTACGACATTGGGCACGTCCCCGGCGCGGTGAAGATCGACTGGCACGTCGACCTGAACGACGGCACGGTCCGCGACTACATCGACGGCGTGCAGTTCGCAGAGCTCATGAACCGCAAGGGGATCCGCCGCGAGGACACGGTTGTCATCTACGGCGACAAGTCCAACTGGTGGGCCGCCTACGCACTCTGGGTGTTCACGCTGTTCGGTCACCCCGACGTCCGGCTTCTGGACGGCGGGCGTGATCTGTGGATCTCCGAGGGACGCGACACCACGCTCGATGTTCCGGCGAAGTACACCGAGGGCTACCCCGTGGTGGAGCGCGACGACGCCCCGATTCGCGCGTACGCCGACGACGTACTGGTCCACCTCGGACAGGGACCGCTGGTCGATGTGCGTTCTCCTGCCGAATACACCGGCGAACGCACCCACATGCCCGATTACCCGGAAGAGGGCGCGCTACGCGGAGGGCACATCCCCACTGCCGTCTCGATCCCCTGGGCCAAAGCCGCAGCGGACGACAGCAGGTTCCGGCGCCGCGCCGAACTCGACGCCATCTACGGCGATGTCATCGCCGCTGACGGTGACATCGTCGCCTACTGCCGCATCGGCGAACGTTCCAGCCACACCTGGTTCGTCCTCACCTACCTGCTCGGCGTCGAGGGTGTGCGCAACTACGACGGATCGTGGACCGAATGGGGCAACCGGGTCCGCACGCCGATCGTCAAGGGCGACAAACCAGGCGCACCCCCTGCAGCATGAGCCTCCCCGCCGAACTCGCCGAGATCGTCGCCGATTTCAAGGCCGTCGACGGACAGGACAAGCTGCGGTTGTTGTTGGAGTTCTCCGCCGAATTACCTGAGTTGCCATCGCATTTGGAGCAGGCGGCGATGGAGCCGGTGCCGGAATGCCAGTCACCGCTGTTCCTGGACGTCGACGCCACTGACCGCGGCGGCGTGCGGCTCTACTTCAGCGCGCCCGCCGAGGCCCCGACGACGCGCGGGTTCGCCTCGATCCTGCATCAGGGTCTGGATGGCCAGTCCGCGGAAGCAATCCTGGCGGTCCCCGACGACTTCTATGCGGATCTCGGATTGGCGGCGCTGATCAGCCCGCTGCGGCTGCGGGGAATGTCGGCGATGCTGGCGCGTATCAAACGACGACTGTCCTGAACCTACTCATCAGTAGGTAAAAACTTGGGGCGGCACACCCCATCCCGGATGTGTGTTTGATGCCACGGATGCATAAACTCACTGCCGAGACTCTAAGAAAGCACTAAAACCAGGAGGCCAGGTGCCCAATCACGCCAGCTCGAAGATCAGCAAGGTACTCGTCGCCAACCGCGGTGAGATTGCGGTCCGGGTTATCCGCGCGGCGAAGGATGCTGGACTGGGCAGCGTCGCGATCTACGCCGAGCCCGACGCCGACGCACCCCACGTTCACCTGGCCGACGAGGCCTTCGGTATCGGCGGTAACACCGCCGCCGAGTCCTACCTGGACTTCGGCAAGATCCTGGAGGCCGCCGAGAAGTCCGGCGCCAACGCCATCCACCCCGGTTACGGCTTCCTCTCCGAGAACGCCGACTTCGCCCAGGCCGTCATCGACGCCGGGCTGATCTGGATCGGGCCCAGCCCGCAGTCCATTCGTGACCTCGGCGACAAGGTGACCGCCCGCCACATCGCGGCCCGGGCGCAGGCCCCGCTGGTCCCCGGTACCGCGGACCCCGTCAAGGACGCCGGCGAGGTCGTCGCCTTCGCCAAGGAGCACGGTCTACCGATCGCCATCAAGGCGGCATTCGGTGGCGGTGGCCGCGGCATGAAGGTGGCCCGCACCCTTGAAGAGGTACCCGAGCTGTTCGAGTCCGCCACCCGTGAGGCCGTCGCCGCCTTCGGTCGTGGTGAGTGCTTCGTGGAGCGCTACCTGGACAAGCCGCGCCACGTCGAGGCCCAGGTCATCGCCGACCAGCACGGCAACGTCATCGTCGCCGGTACCCGCGACTGCTCGCTGCAACGCCGCTTCCAGAAGCTGGTCGAGGAGGCGCCCGCGCCGTTCCTCACCGACGCGCAGCGCAAGGAGATCCACGAGTCCGCCAAGCGCATCTGCAAGGAGGCCGGTTACTACGGTGCCGGCACCGTCGAATACCTGGTGGGCCAGGACGGCCTGATCTCGTTCCTCGAGGTCAACACCCGCCTTCAGGTGGAACACCCGGTCACCGAGGAGACCGCCGGCGTCGATCTGGTGCTCGAGCAGTTCAAGATCGCCAACGGTGAGGCCCTTGAGTTCACCGAGGACCCCGCGCCGCGCGGCCACTCGATCGAGTTCCGCATCAACGGCGAGGACGCCGGTCGCAACTTCCTGCCGGCTCCCGGCCCGGTCAAGGTCTACGACACCCCCACCGGCCCCGGCGTGCGCCTGGACTCGGGCGTGCAGGCCGGTTCGGTGATCGGCGGACAGTTCGACTCGATGCTCGCCAAGCTGATCGTCACCGGTCGCGACCGCAATGAGGCGCTGGCACGCTCGCGTCGCGCCCTGGCCGAGTTCAACGTCGAGGGCCTGGCCACCGTCATCCCGTTCCACCGCGCAGTGGTGTCCGATCCCGCCTTCATCGGCGACGAAGACGGCTTCACGGTGCACACCCGCTGGATCGAGACCGAGTGGGATAACACCGTCGAGCCGTTCACTGCCGACGCCGCCGACGACGAAGCGGACGAGGCTCTGCCCCGCCAGAAGCTGGTCGTGGAGGTTGGCGGCCGTCGTCTCGAGGTATCGCTGCCCGGCGACATTTCGCTCGGTGGTGGAGGCGGTGGCGCCGCGAACGGTGTCATCCGCAAGAAGCCCAAGGCCCGCAAGCGTGGTGGCCACGGCTCCGGCGCCGCCACCGGCGACTCGGTGACGGCTCCGATGCAGGGCACCGTCGTGAAGGTCGCCGTGGAAGAGGGCCAGGAGGTCGAGGCCGGCGAGCTGATCGTGGTGCTGGAGGCCATGAAGATGGAAAACCCCGTCACCGCACACAAGGCCGGCACCATCACCGGATTGAGCGTCGAGGCCGGTGCCGCCATCACCCAGGGCACGGTCATCGCAGAGATCAAGTAGGACTTTGTCGCCGAGCGTGAAGCTGTGGCGGGATTCTCACCGAATTGCCGCCATGGTTTCACGCTCGACGCATTTCTAGACTCATGGAACCCATCGAGATCAACGCGGGCGCGTGGTACTTGCGCGCCCTGCGCGCCGACGAACGCTTGGACGACCGTCCGGCACTGACATCGCTCGGTGTCGACGACGCCGAATACGTGACCGCACGCACCGCCGACTGGGACTCCGATCGCCTCTACAGCTGGGCCGTCTGCGAACCCACCACCGCCGAGATGGTCGCCGAGGTGCGGCTTGATCCGGACACCGGAACCATTGAGTCGCGGGCGCGCACCGACTACCCCGGCGCACCGAGCGCTGAGCAGGAAGCCGTCGCGGCGGTACGGCGTTTCGCTGACGCGATGCTCGCGTGACGGAAAGAATCCCCTTGACCTCGAGTGCACTTTAGGTACGACGATGGGCGCGTGAACACGTCAACCACCCCGCTGCGTCTCGCCGTGATCTGCGCCAGTACGCGTGACGGTCGGTTCGGCCCCACCGTGGCGAATTGGATCGCAGAAAAGGCCCGGCATCATCCGTCGTTCCAGGCCGGCTACATCGACCTCGCGGAGTACCCACTGCCCCTTCACCTTTCCCGGAGAGAGGGGGCGGAAGGCACCGCCCAGCTCGCCAAGGTGACGGCTCGGCTGCGTATCGCCGACGCCTTCCTCGTGGTCACTCCGGAGTACAACCACAGCTTTCCTGCCCCGCTGAAGAACCTGATCGATTGGCATCACAGCGAATGGCAGGCCAAGCCGGTCGGATTCACCTCATACGGCGGTATGTCTGGCGGATTGCGCGCCATCGAGCAGCTGCGGCTGGTGTTCGCAGAGCTGCACGCCGTAACCACCCGGGATGTGGTGAGTTTCCATGGCGTGTGGAGCCAGTTCGACGATGCCGGCCGGCTTGTCGATAGCCGCGACGCCGAAACAGCCGCCAAGACGATGCTCGACGAGCTGGCGTGGTGGGGTTCCGCGCTGCGGACAGCGCGTGAGCACTCCCCCTACGCGTGGTGAGACCCGATGCCTAGTGAGACTGTGCGAGCACCCTCGATACCGCGGCCACCGCAGCGTCGATCTCCTCGGCGCTGATAATCAGCGGTGGACGGAACCGCACGCTGTTCTCGCCGCTGGGCAACAGGATCACGTGCTCCTGCGACCATAGGCGCTGCACCAGGCGATCGCGCTCCTCGGAGCTCGGCAGACTGAACGCACACATCAACCCGCGGCCCCGCACATCGCTGACCTCATCGTGCCGCAGCGCGAGGGTCTGCAGGCGGTCGAGCAGATACTCGCCCATCCGCGCCGCGTTGCCGAAAAGCCGCTGCGACTCAATCAATTCCAGAATGCGGCGGGAGCGCACCATGTCGACCAGGTTTCCACCCCAGGTGGAGTTGATACGCGAGCTGACGGCGAAGACATTGTCGGCCACCTCGTCAACGCGACCACCCGCCATGACCCCACACACCTGCGTCTTCTTCCCAAAGGCGATGACGTCGGGGATCACGCCCAGCTGTTGGAAGGCCCAGGCCGTTCCGGTAAGTCCGCACCCGGTTTGCACCTCGTCGAAGACGAACAGGGCGTCATTTTCGTGACACAGGGCACGCATGGCGTGGAAGAACTCCGGACGGAAATGGTGATCTCCGCCCTCTCCCTGGATCGGCTCGGCGATGAAACATGCGATGTCGTGCGGATTTTCGGCGAACGCGCGACGCGCCTGCGCCAGTGCCGCAGCCTCCAGCTCATCGATATCGGCATCGGCATCGGGGCGCAAGTACGGTGCATCGATTCGCGGCCAGTCGAACTTGGGGAAGCGCGCCACCTTGTTGGGGTCGGTGTTCGTCAGTGACATGGTGTATCCGCTGCGACCGTGGAAGGCCTCCCGCAGATGTAACACCTTGGTACCCAAGGCCGGATCGATTCCGTGTGCCTCGTTCCAGCGGCTCTTCCAGTCGAAGGCGACCTTCAACGCGTTCTCGACGGCCAGTGCGCCGCCGTCGACGAAGAACAGGTGCGGAAGCGCCGGATCACCGAGCACGCGCGCGAATGTCTCCACGAACCGGGCCATCTCGACGGTGTAGATATCCGAATTGCTCGGCTTGTTGATGGCGGCCCGGGTCAGTTCGGCACGGAATTCGGCATCCTCGGCAAGCATCGGGTGATTCATGCCCAGCGCCGACGAGGCGAAGAATGTGAACATGTCGAGATAGGTGGTCCCGTCACGCGCATCCACCAGGTGCGCCCCACGCGAACGCTCCAGGTCGAGTACGAGGTCCATTCCGTCGGCCAGAATGCTGCGCCGCAGCACCTCATGCACCCGGTCCGGTGTCACCGATTCCGGACGCGTTACCTCGTCATCGACCGTGGAACCAGCCTGGGACCCCGGAAACATTAGTGCGGTCATGAGGCCAGACTAACGCAGTATTTACGACTTCTCTACATCAAGACAAGAATATTTACGGCACAAGCTGGCGACCGTCGTAAAAAGTTTGTAAGATGATGGTGCTTCGCGTTCGGACGTTGGCTGTGGTGCGGATCAACTGCAGCAGCTCTTCGAGCGCACGCGGCGAGGGCACCCGCACTAGGAGGACGTAACTTTCCTCGCCCGCCACCGAGTGGCACGACTCAATGGCGGCGATGTGCTCAAGCCGTGCCGGAGCATCATCGGGCTGTGAAGGATCGAGAGGGGTGATTGCCACGAACGCCGACAGCATCTGGCCCACCGATTCGGGATTGACCCGGGCCGCGTATCCGGTGAGTACACCGCGAGATTCCAGCCGTCGCACGCGAGTCTGTACCGCCGAGATCGACAGCCCGGCTTTGGCCGCCAAATGCGCAAGGGTCGCCCGGCCATCGCGAGCCAACTCGCGCACCAGAATTCGATCGACGTCGTCGAGCGGACGCTCGGGTGCTCTCTCGGAATCCGCAGTCACGGGGGCAGAGTACCGCGACCAGCGACCACAAGGAACGGACTTGCGCAGGCCAATCACCTCAACTCTGAGACGAATACGATGACAGCACTCATCCCATGTTGGGAACTCCGGGCAGGTTTCGCGGCGGCACTCTCGCGGATGTATGGGACTGAGGTTCCCGCATACAACACGTTGGTGGATGTCAGCACCGAGGTGAACCAGACTTATGCCACAACACATCCGGACGCCGAACGGCTCGGATCCGTCGAGCGCGTGACCGCCGAACGCCATGGTGCGATCCGCGTGGGCGGCCCGCGGGAACTCGCCGCCGTTGCCGACCTGTTCGAGGCATTCGGGATGTATCCCGTCGACTTCTACGACCTGCGTGACGCCGTGTCCCCGGTGCCCGTGGTCTCCACGGCATTCCGGCCGATCGATGAAAAAGAGTTGGCGCTCAATCCCTTCCGCGTGTTCACCTCGATGCTGGCGACGGCCGACCGCCGGTTCTTCGACGCGGGCCTGCGCACCCGCGTGGAGAACTTCGTCAGGCAGCGAGAGCTATTCGATCCCGCGCTGCTGGCGCGCGCACGCATGATCAGCGCTGCCGGAGGCGCCACCCCGGCACAGGCCGGGAACTTCATTGACGAGGCCGTCAAGTCCTTCGCGCTGTCCGACGCCCCCATCGACCGTGCCTGGTATGACGAACTTTCTGCGGTCTCGCCCGTTGCGGCCGATATCGCCGGCGTGGGGGGCACCCATATCAACCATCTGACACCGCGTGTGCTCGATATCGACGACCTGTACCGGCGGATGACGGCACGCGGTATCGCCATGATCGACGCGATTCAGGGGCCACCCCGGTGGCATGGGCCCGATGTTCTCCTGCGGCAGACCTCATTCCGGGCGCTGGCCGAGCCGCGTCGCTTCCGCATGAGTGATGGTTCCGTGGCCCGCGACACGCTGCGGGTCCGGTTCGGCGAAGTCGAGGCCAGAGGCATGGCCCTGACCCCGGCCGGTCGCACCCGCTACGACGACGCCATGGCCGCCATCGATACCGCGCACGCAGATCCCGAACGGGCCGCCTCCATATGGGCCGATCACTTTCCCGATACCGAAGCCGGGCTGGCCGAACAGGAACTGGCGTACTTCCGCACGGACACCGGCCCCGGAGGTGAGATCGTGCGCAGCCCCATCGTGTATGAGGACTTCCTGCCGCGCTCGGCCGCCGGGATCTTCCGATCCAATCTTGACGACGACGGTTCCTACGGGGACGGCGCAGATCGTTGCACCGCCGACTATTCGAAGGATTGGATGTCCGGCGCCATCGGCCGGGACATCCACGATCCATACGCGCTCTACGCCACCATCGCCGCACAATCTGACCTCACGATAGGAGCCGATCGATGACCACCACCCTGCCTACCTCATCCCCCGAGGTGCTGCCGTCCGCCGAGGAGTTGCGCGCGCGGGCCCAGAACGCACTGCGCTGGATCGGCGCTGATCTAGAACTGAGCACGGAGTCGGGCGAGCATGGCGGCGTTGCGGTCCGCACCCCCATTACCGGTGACACGCTCTTCACGCTCGCGGCGAGCTCCACGGAGGATGTCGACAACGCCATCGCCGAAGCTGCCCAAGCATTTTCACAATGGCGCACCACCCCCGCACCCGTCCGCGGGGCGTTGGTGGCCCGTCTCGGCGAGCTGCTGACGGAGCACAAGAAAGATCTGGCCGAGTTGGTGACCATCGAGGCCGGAAAGATTGTCTCCGAGGCCCTCGGCGAGGTCCAGGAGATGATCGACATATGCCAATTCGCGGTCGGACTGTCCCGGCAGCTGTACGGCAAGACGATGGCGTCCGAGCGCGCGGGGCATCGCCTGATGGAATCCTGGCATCCGCTCGGCGTAGTCGGGGTCATCTCGGCGTTCAACTTTCCGGTCGCCGTGTGGTCGTGGAACACCGCGATCGCCCTGGTCTGCGGTGACACCGTGGTGTGGAAGCCGTCCGAGCTGACGCCATTGACTGCCGTTGCCTGCCAGGCACTTCTGGACCGAGCAGCCGCCGACGTCGGGGCACCCCCGGAAGTCAGCCGATTGATCCAGGGCGGCCGCGAGGTCGGCGAACAACTCGTCGACGATCCCCGCGTCGCGTTGGTGAGTGCGACCGGATCGGTGCGGATGGGCCAGCAGGTCGGCCCGCGGGTCGCCGCGCGCTTCGGCAGATCACTGCTCGAACTGGGCGGAAACAACGCGGCGATCGTGACTCCCTCGGCAGACCTGGATCTGGCGGTGCGCGGCATCGTGTTCTCTGCCGCGGGTACCGCCGGTCAGCGCTGTACCACCTTGCGGCGGTTGATTGTTCACCACTCTGTCGCCGATGCACTGGTCGAACGCATCGTCAACGCCTACGGCCAGCTTCCGGTGGGCGATCCATTCGACGAGCGCACGTTGATCGGCCCACTGATCAACGAGAAATCGTTCCGCGATATGCAGGACGCCCTGGAAACTGCTCGCGCGCAAGGCGGGACCGTCATCGGCGGTGAACATCGGGAGCTGGGTGATGGTGCCTACTACGTCACCCCCGCCGTGGTGCGGATGCCCGAACAGGGCGACGTCGTGCACCGGGAGACCTTCGCCCCGATCCTGTACGTACTGGGCTACGACACCCTCGACGAGGCGATCGCACTGAACAACGCGGTACCTCAGGGCCTTTCCTCCGCGATCTTCACCCTGGACATGCGCGAGGCGGAACGCTTTCTGGCCGCCGACGGATCCGACTGCGGAATCGCGAACGTCAACATCGGTACCTCAGGGGCCGAGATCGGCGGAGCATTCGGCGGAGAGAAGGAGACCGGTGGCGGCCGCGAGTCGGGGTCCGACTCGTGGAAGGCCTACATGCGACGCGCCACAAACACCGTCAACTACTCCACGGAACTGCCGTTGGCCCAGGGCGTTCACTTTGGCTAATCGGACGGGCTAATCGGACGGGCCAATCGGACGCGCTACCAGGGGTGCGGCTGGAAGTCCTTCAGGAAGCAGCCGTACAGATCGATGCCGCGCTCACCCTGAACTATGGGGTCATACACCCGGGCGGCACCGTCCACGAGATCCAACGGCGCCCGGAATCCCTCTTGTGCCAAACGCACCTTGCTGCTGTGCGGACGCTCATCGGTGATCCAGCCGGTATCGACGGCGGTCATCAGGATGCCCTCGGAAAACAGTTCGCCCGCACTGGTTCTGGTCAGCATGTTCAACGCGGCCTTGGCCATGTTCGTGTGCGGATGCCCCGGCCCCTTATAGCCGCGCGAGAAATTGCCCTCCATCGCAGATACGTTCACCACATACTTGCGCTTGGCGGTGGAGGCACGCAGCGCCGGACGCAGCCGCGATAACAGAATGAAGGGCGCGACGCTGTTACACAGTTGCACCTCAAGCAGTTCCAGCGGGTCAATCTGATCGACCGTCTGCACCCAGCTGTTGGTATCGACGAGATCGGGTAGCAGCCCACCGGCATCGACAGCCGTGCCGTCGGCGACCCGGTCCGGCGTGGCCGAGCCTGCGGTCAGGGCCAACGACACCAGCGAGTGTGCGGCGGCCTCGGATCCCTCCCCGAGCGCCAAGGTGTGCGGATGCAACTCACTGGAATCGCCCATCGCCGTGATCGGGACCCGCGCGGCGGCCCCGCTGAGCGGCGCCTGTTCTGCGTCAACCAAGGACGTGTAAGAGCCCGGGCTGCGGCGGACCGTCTGGGCGGCATTGTTGATCAGGATGTCCAACGGACCCTGCGCGGCAACTTCATCGGCGAAACGCGCCACCTGCGCCGGGTCGCGCAGGTCGATGCCGACGATGCTCAGCCGGTCGAGCCAGCCCGCCGCATCAGGCAGCTGGGCGAATCTGCGGGCCGCATCCCGCGGGAACCGGGTGGTAATGGTGAGACTGGCCCCGTCGCGCAACAACATCAAGGCGATGTACATCCCGATCTTGGCGCGACCACCGGTTAACACGGCCCGTCGCCCGGTCAGGTCGGTACGCTGATCGCGCCGGGACCTGTTGGCGGGCGCGCAATCCGGGCACAGTTGATGGTGGAACGCATCGATCTCGGTGTATCTGACCTTGCAGATGTAGCAATGCTGCGGGCGCCGCAGCGTCCCCAGGGCGTCACCACCACGCAGCGGCAGCCCGGCCGTCTCGTCGTCGATCCGATCCGCCGATCCCGTGGCGGTCGCACCGATTACCGCGCGGTCGGCATCCAGCTCCGCCTGGCGCGCCTGGCGACGGCGCTGTCTCTTGAGAATCTTGAAAAGTTTCGCGACCCCGCGCTGCACAGCAATCGACTCGGGATGATCCGGCGCAAGCTCGGCGGCCTGATCCAGAACACGCCCAAAGATGGCCATGTCCTCGGGGTCGATGTGCTTAGCCACCGAAGCAGTGTAATGAGGCGGCCAGTACCTCTCGTAATCGCAGATCTGGCGAAACCGGTCTGAACCTGACGAGTGCTCACCGATCGCGCCAAGTGAAGACCTACTGCCTAGTAAAATCTGCTGGATGACCGACGACTCCGATGCAGTTCGCCCGAGCGGCTCATCGCCTCGCCGTCGGCTCACCCCCGAAGATCGGCGCGCCGAGCTCCTCGAGTTTGGAACTCAACTATTTGGCGAACGTCACTATGACGACGTCCGCATGGATGAGGTAGCTGAGCAGGCGGGTGTCTCCCGGGCGCTCCTGTACCGCTACTTTCCCGATAAGCGCTCGTTCTACACCGCGGTGATGCAGGCCGAGTACGACAGGCTCTACGACGCCACGATCTCGCTGGACATGGACCCAACGCTCACGGGTTTCGAGCGCCTGCGGCGCACGCTCCTGGTGTATCTGCACTACCAGGAGGAGCATCCCTATGCGCCGGTGACCGTCTTCCGCATGATCGATTCGGCCGATCCCACCGTGGCCGCCATCGAGCAACAGGAATACGACAAGCAGACCGACCGCATCATGGCTGTCGTCGAACATGTCGCCGGCGACGAATTGACGCCGGCTCTTGTCACCATCCTGCGGGTGGTCATCCGAGCATGGCTGACGTTCAACCAGGAACTGGCTCGCCAACGAGCGATCAACCCGGATCTCGATGTCGACTGGCTCGCCGATACCTCCGCACACGCCATGATCGACGCGGTGCGGCGGGTGCCGAATATCCCGAAGGCTGTCGTCGATCTCATGGGCGCCGATTAATTGTCGGTCCTTGTTGGCACGATGGTCTGATGAGCAGCGAGTCCGGCCCACTCGCCCGGTTCTCGGCACCCACTCGGGAATGGTTCGCCGAATCATTCCCGGCTCCCACGCAGGCCCAGTCCGGCGCTTGGCAGTCCATCGCTAACGGCGACAACACCCTCGTCGTCGCCCCCACCGGATCCGGTAAGACTCTCGCGGCGTTTCTGTGGGCCATCGACACCCTGGCCAGTGCCGACCCCGATCGGCGCGGGCCGGATGTCGCCGGCAGTGCGGCTCCGGGCCTGGATGTCGCCGGCAGTGCGGCTCCGGGAACCCGGGTCCTGTACATCTCGCCACTCAAGGCACTCGCCGTCGATGTCGAGCGAAATCTGCGTGCTCCTCTTGCCGGAATCGCTCGGACCGCACAGCGGATGGGCCTGCCCGAGCCCTCGATCACCATCGGGGTGCGCTCGGGCGACACGCCAGCGCAGCGCCGCCGCGCGTTGATCTCCTCTCCCCCGGACATTCTCATCACCACGCCCGAATCGCTGTTCCTGATGCTGACCTCGGCCGCGCGCGAAACATTGGGAACGGTCACCACCGTCATCGTGGACGAGGTGCACGCGGTGGCCGGAACCAAACGCGGCGCACATCTCGCGCTCTCCCTTGAACGGCTGGACAGCAGGCTTTCCACGCCGGCACAGCGAATTGGCCTGTCTGCGACGGTGAAACCCGCAGCCGAGGTCGCCCGCTTCCTGTCCGGTCGCGCTCCGGCCGCCATCGTCGCTCCCGCCAGTCCCAAGACCTTCGACCTGTCGGTGGTGGTGCCTGTTCCGGATATGAGCGCCCCTGACACCTATCCGAATCCGGAATCCGGCGCCGATTCGCCCCGGACGGGCGGAAACACGATGTGGCCGCATGTGGAGCAGCGCATCGTCGACCTCATCGAGGCACACCACTCGAGCATTGTCTTTGCCAATTCACGTCGCCTCGCCGAGCGGCTCACCGCCAGGTTCAACGAGATTCACGCCGAACGCCTCGGCGTGGACCTCACTCCGGCACCCAATCCCGGTGTACCCGGAGGACCCCCGGCGCACATCATGGGCAGCGGGCAGACCTATGGCGCCGCACCGCTGCTGGCCCGAGCGCATCACGGCTCGGTGAGCAAGGAACAGCGCGCGAACATCGAGGACGACCTCAAGACCGGCCGGCTCAGATGCGTGGTGGCCACCAGCAGCCTGGAGCTCGGAATCGACATGGGCGCCGTGGATCTGGTGGTTCAGGTGGAGGCGCCGCCGTCGGTGGCCAGTGGACTGCAACGCATCGGTAGGGCCGGCCACCAAGTGGGCGAGGTCTCCAGAGGCGTGCTCTTCCCGAAGCACCGCACCGATCTGTTGGGCTGCGCGGTCACGGTGCGGCGCATGCTCGACGGCGATATCGAGACCCTGCACGTGCCCGCTAATCCGCTGGACATCCTGGCCCAACACACGGTGGCCGCGTGCGCCTTGGATCCGCTGGACGTTGAGACCTGGTTCGACGTCGTCAGGCGTAGCGCCCCCTTCAGCTCCTTGCCGCGCAGCGCGTTTGACGCGGTACTTGACCTGCTCAGCGGCAAATACCCCTCCACCGACTTCGCCGAGCTGCGTCCGCGTGTCGTCTACGACAGAGACGAAGGAACGCTCACCGGACGGCCCGGAGCGCAGCGGCTGGCGGTGACGTCCGGTGGCGCCATTCCCGATCGCGGCCTGTTCACGGTGTACATGTATGGCGGCGCCGAAGGCGAGAAGCCCTCACGGGTGGGGGAACTCGATGAGGAAATGGTGTACGAATCACGGCCGGGCGACGTGATTTCATTGGGTGCCACCAGCTGGCGCATTACCGAGATCACCCATGAGCGGGTCGTGGTGGTCCCGGCCTTCGGGCAACCGGGCAGGTTGCCGTTCTGGCGCGGCGACGCCGTGGGGCGGCCCGCCGAGCTGGGCATGGCACTGGGACACCTCACCGGCGAACTGGCCGCCGCACGCAATGCAGAATTCGAAACACGTTGTGCTGCTATGGGATTCGATGACTTTGCAATGGGGAATCTGCGCACGCTGCTCACCGACCAGCTGCAGTCGACGGGCGCCGTCCCCACCGATACGACGCTGATCGTCGAGAGATTCCGTGACGAGCTCGGCGACTGGCGCATCGTGCTGCATTCACCGTACGGACTACGGGTCAACGGCCCGCTGGCACTCGCCGTCTCCGATCGGCTCCAGCAGCGCTACGGCCTCAGCGAGTCACCCACCGCCACCGACGACGGCATCGTGGTGCGGCTCCCCGATACCGACGACAACCCGCCCGGAGCAAGTCTTTTCGTCTTCGATGCCGCGGAAATCGAGGCCATCGTGACGCGAGAGGTGGGCGGGTCCGCACTGTTCGCGGCGCGGTTCCGTGAGTGCGCGGCGCGCGCCCTGCTGCTGCCCCGCCGAACTCCCGGCCGCCGATCGCCGCTATGGCAGCAGCGCCAGCGCGCCGCGCAGCTGCTGGACGTCGCACGCAAGCATTCCGATTTCCCGATGGTGCTGGAGGCGCTGCGCGAATGCCTGCAGGACGTTTACGACATCGATACCTTGGTGCGGTTGATGTCCGGTATCGAGCAGCGCCGGATCCGGATCGTCGAGGTGCAGACCGACACGCCCTCCCCCTTCGCGGCCGCTCAACTGTTCAGCTATGTCGGCGGATTCATGTACGACGAGGATCGCCCACTGGCCGAGCGACGGGCCGCGGCGCTCTCCCTGGACACCGGTCTGCTCGCCGAGCTCATGGGCCGTGTGGAGCTGCGAGAGCTGCTCGACCCGGCCGTCATCGAGACCACCGAAAGACAACTGCAGCATCTTGCCGACGAGCGCAAGGCCCGTGACCACGAGGGCCTTGCCGACCTGTTCCGTCTCCTCGGTCCCCTCACCACCGACGAGGTCAGCGCGCGCTGCACCGGTACCGGGACAGACTGGCTGCACGAGCTCGTCGCGGCCCGCCGCGTGGTCGAGACCCACTACGGGCAGTGTGCCTGGTGGGCAGCCGTCGAAGATGTGGCCCGATTGCGTGACGCACTCGGGGTGCCCGTACCGCCGGGTGTGCCCGCGGCCTTCACCGACGCGACGGCAGACCCGCTCGGAGAGCTGCTGGGCCGATACGCACGCACACACGGCCCATTCACCACCGGGCAGGCGGCCGAACGCTTCGGCATCGGAGTCCGCGTTGCCGCCGACGCCCTGGCGGCGATGGCCACCCGCGGCCAGTTGGTGCGCGGTGAATTCACCTCCGATGCCACAGATTCTGAGCAGTGGTGCGATGCGGAGGTCCTGCGGATTCTGCGTCGACGGTCCCTCGCGGCACTGCGCGCACAGGTGGAACCCGTCAGCACGGCGGCGTTCGCACGGTTTCTGCCCGATTGGCAGTACCTCGATTCCAGCCTGCGCGGGGTCGAGGGGGTGGCCACCGTCATCGACCAACTCGCCGGGGTACCGATACCCGCATCCGCGTGGGAGCCACTGATTCTGGCGCGCCGGGTTCGCGACTACTCCCCCCAGATGCTCGATGAACTACTGGCCTCCGGGGAGGCGGTCTGGTCCGGGCATGGCTCGATCACCGCACAGGATGGCTGGATCGCATTGCACCCGAGTGGGGTCGCGCCGGCCACACTCGCCGCCACCGATCCTGTTGTACTTGACGAGGCGCACCGGGCGATCCTCGACGGCCTTGCCGCCGGTGGCGGATTCTTCTTCCGCCAATTCGGCGAGGGTGCGACCAGGGCGGCGTTGTGGGATCTGGTCTGGGCGGGGCAGGTGACGGGAGACACCTTCGCACCCGTACGAGCGCTCCTGGGCACCAGCACGACATCACGCACCGCGCACCGAAACCGGCGAGCTCCCCGACTGCGCGCCTACACGCCAATACCCACCGCGGCACCGGTCGATCCGGCGGTCGCCGGCCGGTGGTCATTACTCCCGGAGAGGCTGGCCGACGGTACCGAGCGCTCGCACATGCAGGCCGAATTGCTGCTCGGACGGTATGGCGTGGTGACCAAGGGCAGCGTCGCCGCCGAGGGTGTCGCGGGCGGATTCGCGTGGCTGTACAAGGTGTTGTCGACGTTCGAGGACAACGGACGCTGCCGCCGAGGCTATTTCGTCGAATCGCTCGGGGGTGCGCAGTTCGCCTCTCCCACGACCGTGGACAGGCTGCGTGAGTATCTCGACGCCGTCGACGACGAGCGCGCACCGTGCCGGGCCACGGTGCTGGCGGCGACCGATCCGGCCAATCCATATGGTGCGGCGCTGGCGTGGCCGCGGGCGGCGTCCGACTCCGGTCATCGACCGGGCCGTAAGGCCGGGGCACTCGTGGCGCTCGTTGACGGCCATCTGGTTCTCTACATCGAAAGGGGCGGCAAGTCGCTGCTCAGCTTCGTGACCGACCCCACGATGCTGCACGCCGCCGCATTGGGCACGATGGAATTGGTCCGCGAGGGCGGGCTCGCTGGGCTGGTGATCGAAAGAGCCGATGGCAGATCGGTCTTCGACATCGGGGAGTCGGCCGTCATCGCAGCCTTGCTGGAGGCCGGTTTCGCGCGGACGCCGAAAGGATTGCGGGTACGCCGATGAGCGCCTGCGCGAAGAGGAAAAAGTACCGATGAGCCCTTGGGCGAAGAGGAGACGGTGCACGTGAAGGTAACCCGGTTCGACCACATCGTGATCAACTGCACCGACGTGGCGACGACCGCGGCCTGGTATCAGCGCGTCCTCGGCATGACTCGGGAAACATTCGGCCCCGCGCGCCGTACGGCCCTGATATTCGGCGACCAGAAGATCAACCTGCGCCCTGTCACGGCGACCCAGGACGAGTGGTTCACCGGCCGGGCGGCGGCCGCCGGATCGGATGACCTGTGTTTCGTCACCGATTCCTCGCCGTCCGAGGTTCGCGAGCACCTCGGCGCATGCGGTGTGGACATCGAGCAGGGCCCGGTGACCAAGGTCGGGGCACTGGGTGAGATGACATCGCACTACTGCCGCGACCCGGACGGAAACCTCATCGAGATCGCGGTGTACCCGTGACCAACAACCACTACCACCACCTCGCCTTCGGCGCGGACGCGCTCGAGCGGCAGCGGGCCAACGGCAGCTATGTCGCCTACGGCACACATCTGGAACGCCCCGATGACGGCCCCGACGGCCTCGGGTCACGGGAGCTACGGATGATCGCCGAGGCGACCCAGTTCTGCCTGGGCACTGTCACCCCGACAGGATGGCCATACCTGCAATATCGCAGCGGCCCTGCGGGATTCGTCCGTAACCTCGGCGGCAACACACTGCGGTTCATCGATCTTCCGGGCAACAATCAGTTCGTGACGCTGGGGAACCTCGCGGCCGACGATCGATTGGCGATGTTCTTCGTCGACTACCCACGCAAGCAGCGCCTCAAGCTGTTCGGGCGCGGCACCGTGCATGACGGCGAACGCCGCGAGATCGATATCGCGGTAGAGGCATTCGACTGGAACTGCTCGCGCAGCATCATTCCCCGCTATGACCAGCAGTACCTTTCCGATCTCGGCAGGGCCTATCAAGAAAGAGCACAGGCCCGGGAGGCCGAGCTGACGGCCGAAATCGATAAGCTCCGCGCCCGCATTGCCGAACTCGAAGCCACGCGACCATGAATCCCCTCGCCGGCAATCGGGTGCTACGCACCCACGCAGCACGGTTCAGGGACTGGCTAGAGGAATATCCCGGCAACGAAATCGGGTACCCGGAGTGGAAGCACGTCGAAGACCACTTCTCGGAGCTACTCACCACCGGCGGCATCTGTCGGCTCGATCAGGACGGGCGTCACTGCCGTAGCGCCCTCGTCGATGCGTACCGGACCTCCGTCCCGGTGAACGGGTCCCGGAATGCCAGCGAGCGCGCCACGAGTTGCAGCGGCCGGGTGAAGTCAGTCGATGCCACCGCCACAACCTCGGGATAGAGCGAGTCGTTGACAATCGGGATTCCCAGGCTGTTCATGTGCACCCGCAGCTGATGGGTCTGCCCGGTGCTCGGAGTCAGGCGGTACCTGCCTGTCGAACCATCGTGATCGAGCAGCTCGATATGCGTCTCGGCGTTCACCGGCCCCGGCTCCTCGTTCGCCTGAAGGATGCTGCGCCGCTTGATAATCCTGCTCCGCAGCGTGACCGGCAGGGCGACCTCCGGGTCGACGGGCGCCAACGCCTCGTAGATCTTGACGACCTGGCGGTGCGCGAACAGCGATTGATACGCGCTCCGGACCTCGCGGCGCACCGTGAACAGCAGCACACCCGCGGTCAGCCGGTCGAGGCGGTGCGCGGGCGCCAGTTCCGGCAGATCCAATGTCTTACGCAACCGCACCAGCGCCGTCTCGGTGACATGGCCACCGCGCGGCATCGTGGAGAGGAAGTGTGGCTTGTCGACCACCAAAACGTCATCGTCCCAGTGCAATACGTCAATAGCGAAGGGAACAGGAATCTCCGCGGCCACGTCGCGATACGTGTACACCGACGATCCCGCACGCAGATGTGTCTCCGCGGTGACGGGCGCACCTGCGGCGTCGACAACCTCACCACGGCTCACCTTCTCGGCGGCGGCCGGGCCGAATCGGGACACCAACTCATCAAGAACACAGCCATCCGCCCGAATCCGAATTCGGACCGGCCCCAGGCCGTCCCGGACCGGCAGCGGTGGCTCGGGAGCCCTTCTTCTGGGGCTCATCGGCCGGGCCTACTGCCGGGTCTTACTTGGATGGGGACAGTACGTCGGTCACCGGTTCGACGATGAACGAGCGTGCCTCGGGTGCGGCGACCCGCAACGCATCCGCCGACGCATCGTCGGGCTGCCGCTGCGAGCGCACCTCGGCGTCAACCCGCGCACGATAGGTATCTACCTCGCGCACAATGTCTTCCGCGGACCATCCGAGCACCGGAGCCACCAGCTCGGCGACCTCCTGGGCGCAGTCGACACCACGATGCGGGTATTCGATGGCAATACGCATGCGCCGGGCGAGAATATCCTCCAAGTGCAAGGCACCTTCGGCGACCACCGCGTAGAGCGCCTCCACCTTCAAATACATCGGCGCCTTGGCGAGCGGTTGCAGCAGGGTGTGATCCGAGCCGGCACAGGCCAGCACCTCGCCGATCAGCGAACCGTACCGGTCCAGCAGATGCCGCACCCGATACGGATGCAGGCCGTAGGTCTCCCCCACATGCTCGGTCTGGTTGATCAGCGCGAAATACCCATCGGCCCCTAGCAGCGGCACCTTCTCGGTGATTGAGGGCGCCACCCGTGCCGGCACGAATTCGCTTGCCATATCGATGGCATCAGAGGCCATGACGCGGTAGGTCGTGTACTTACCGCCCGCGATGGCCACCAGACCCGGGGCCGCCACCGCGACGGCGTGCTCGCGGGACAGTTTGGACGTGTCGTCGTCCTCACCGGCCAGCAGGGGGCGCAGTCCCGCGTACACCCCATCGATATCGTTGTGCGTCAACGGCGTTGCCAGCACCGTGTTCACCTTGTTCAGGATGTAGTCGATATCCACCTTGGTGGCTGCCGGGTGCGCCAGGTCGAGATTCCATTCGGTGTCGGTGGTCCCGATGATCCAGTGGTTGCCCCACGGGATGACGAACAGCACCGACTTTTCCGTCCGCAGGATGATCGCCACTTCGCTCACGACTCTGTCCCGTGGCACCACGATGTGAACGCCCTTGGAGGCGGTTACCCGGAAGCGGCCGCGGGTACGCGAAAGCGCCTGGATCTCATCGGTCCACACCCCAGTGGCATTGACGACGACATGCCCGCGCACCTCGGTTTCGGCACCATTCTCGGTGTCGCGCACCACCACACCGGTGACGCGATCGCCCTCACGCAACAGCGAGACCACCTGCGTTGATGTTCTGACGACGGCCCCGTAGTGCGCCGCCGTGCGGGCCACATTCATGGTGTGCCGAGCGTCGTCGACCACGGTGTCGTAGTAGCGGATACCGCCGATGAGCGAGTTGCGCTTCAGTCCCGGCGCCAGCCGCAGTGCACCGGCGCGGGTGAGATGTTTCTGGGCGGGAACAGATTTCGCGCCACCCATCTGGTCATACAAAAAGATGCCGGCGGCAATGTAGGGACGCTCCCACCACCGATTGGTCAGCGGGAACAAGAACGGCAGCGGCTTGACCAGATGGGGCGCCAACGTCGAGAGCGACAGCTCCCGTTCACGCAAAGCCTCCTGAACCAGGCCGAATTCGAGCTGTTCCAGGTAACGCAGACCGCCGTGGAACATCTTCGAGGAGCGGCTCGACGTCCCGGCGGCGAAGTCACGCGCCTCGACCAATGCGACCTTCAGCCCGCGTGTGGCGGCGTCGAGAGCAGATCCGGCACCGACCACACCACCGCCGATCACGATGACATCGAACTGCTCGGATCCCAGGCGCTCCCAGTTCAGCGCACGGGCCTGCGGTCCCAGGAACGTGTAGGTCGGTCCACCCGATACCGATGGGCTGGTTGCGTCACTCACGACTGCTCCCTTCCACGCCCACTACCGGGCCCCGGAGTCCTTCCAGAAAGCCACGTTACCGGCCGGTAGCGCTCTCGTCTGTGATGCACGCCGCTGTAGCGCATGTCGTCCGAGGTCAGTCCAGGTCATCGTGGGCAATCAGCTGGCGCGCCGCCTCCGTCACCGAACCGGACAGAGACGGGTACACCGACAGCGTCTGCGCCAGATCGTTCACCGAGAGCAGGTTCTGTACCGCAAGGGCGATGGGCAAAATCAGCTCGGAGGCATTCGCGGCCACTACGACGCCACCGATCACCACACCGGTGGCCGGGCGACAGAAGATCTTGACGAAACCACGCTTGAGGCCCGACATCTTGGCCCGGGGGTTCGTATGCAGGGGCAGCGTGACCGTCCGCGCCGGCACCTCACCGTTGTCGATGGCCGCCTGGGACACCCCCACGGCCGCGATCTCCGGGCGAGTGAACACGGCGGCGGCAACGGTTTTCAACTTGATGGGATGCACCGCGTCACCGAGTGCGTGATACATGGCAATGCGGCCCTGCATGGCCGCCACCGAGGCCAGCGGCAGCAGGCCCGTGCAGTCGCCCGCGGCATAAATGCCGGCCACCGAGGTGCGCGACACCCGGTCGACGGTGAGATAGCCGCCGGGACCGAGCGTGATGCCGACCCGTTCCAGGCCCAGGCCCGCGGTGTTGGGAATCGAGCCCACCGTCATCAGCACATGGCTGCCGTCGACCATCCGGCCGTCGGCCATCGCGACGCGGACGCCGGTATCGGTTCTTGTCACCGAATCGGCTCTGGCGTTCTTGACGAGCGTCACACCGCGTTCGGCCAGCGTGTCCTCCAGGACCAGGGCCGCATCCTCGTCCTCGTGCGGCAGCACGCGGTCCCGGCTGGCGACCACGGTCACCTGAACGCCCAGCTCCGTGTACGCGTGGACGAATTCGGCACCCGTCACACCCGATCCGACCACGATGAGGTGTTCGGGCAGCTCCTCGAGGTCATAGAGCTGGCGCCACGTGAGGATCCGTTCGCCGTCGGGGCGGGCATGAGACAGCACGCGCGGGCTGGCGCCGGTGGCAATGAGCACCACATCGGCTTCCAGGATGGTGCTTGTCCCGTCCGCGGCAGTGGCTTTGACCCGGTGAAATGCCATACCGACCACATGATCGACCAACTCGGCACGTCCGGAGATCAGACGTACCCCGGCACTGCGCAGCCGCTCGGCGATATCGGCCGATTGCTCGGAGGCAAGGCGCTTGACGCGGTTGTGGATCTGCGGAAGCGAGATCTTGGCATGCTCCACGTCGATGTCAAAGCCCAGGTTGGGCGCGCGCCGCAGGTCGGTGCGCACACCGGTGGACGCGATGAACGTCTTGGACGGCACGCAATCGAAGAGCACGCACGCGCCACCGATTCCGTCCGAGTCGATCACCGTGACCTCGGTGGCGCTTCGCTCATGGGCCGCGGCCACGAGCGCCGCCTCGTATCCCGCGGGTCCTCCACCAATGATCACGATGCGCGTTGCCACGGCATCAAACCTACAAGTACGGACCCGACCCGGCTTGCCATCGTGGGGCAACCTTGCCGTCATCTCCACCACAGGACCACTAGGCTTGCCCCCGTGCCGCTCTACGCCGCCTATGGCTCCAACATGCATCCCGAACAGATGTTGCAGAGGGCGCCGCACTCGCCCATGGCCGGCACCGGCTGGCTACACGGCTGGCGGCTGACCTTCGGCGGTGAGGACATCGGCTGGGAGGGAGCCCTGGCCACCGTCGTGCAGGACCCCCACTCGAGGGTCTTCGTCGTGCTCTACGACATGACCGGGGCCGACGAGAGGAACCTCGATCGCTGGGAAGGTTCGGAGCTCGGCATCCACACCAAGATCCGTTGCCGGATCGACCGGGAATCCTCCGACACGACCATTGACCCGGTGCTGGCCTGGCTCTATGTCGTCAACGCCTACGAGGGTGGACTACCGTCTGCGCGGTATCTGGGCGTGATGGCCGATGCCGCGGAAATCGCCGGTGCACCAGAGGATTACGTACACGGCTTGCGCACCCGGGCGTCACGCAACATCGGCCCCGGAACGAGCTAGACGGAGCCCTGCGCGGCGCTTTGCTCCACGAGATTGACCAGCGTCCGCACACCCACGCCAAGCGCCCGCTCGTCGATATCGAAGTTCGGTTGGTGGATATCGAGCTGCGGGCCCGATCCCGACCACACGCCCAGCCTTGCCATGGCGCCGGGCACCTCCTCCAAGTACCAGGAGAAGTCCTCGCCGCCACCGGACTGGGTGGTCTCTGCGAGCGCGTCCAACCCGATGTCCTCGATCGCCCGCACGAAGATGTGCGTGGACTCGGGCTCATTGATGACGGGCGGGACACCACGCCGGTAGTTGAGGGTGTAATCGATGCGCAGCGGAGCCAATAGCCCCGCAATCACATCGCGGACGGTGTTCTCCAGCGTGATCCAGACATCCCGGCTGCCGGTGCGCACCGTGCCGGCCAATGAGCCGATCTGTGGAATGGCATTGGCCGCCTGGCCCGCGTTGACGGCCCCCCACACCATGACGGTGCCGGCGCGCGGGTCGATGCGACGACTCAACATCCCCGGCAATCCGGTGATGACAGTACCGAGCCCATACACCAGATCGGCCGTCAGATGCGGCCGTGAGGTGTGCCCGCCCGGGGAGTGCAGCGTGACTTCGACAGTGTCCGCGGCCGAGGTGATCGCCCCCGCGCGGACGGCCACCTTGCCCACCTCCAGACGCGGATCACAGTGCAGTGCAAAGATTCTTGTCACCCCGGCCATCGCCCCGGTGGCCACCACGTCGATGGCGCCGCCCGGCATGACCTCCTCGGCGGGCTGGAAGATGAGGCGTACACCCGAGGGCAGCGAGGGAGCCGAGTTGAGGGCCATGGCCGCGCCCAGCAGGATCGCGGTGTGTGCGTCGTGCCCGCAGGCGTGCGCGACGTTTGGCACCGTCGAGGAGTAGGACGCCCCGGTGCGCTCCTGCATCGGGAGCGCATCCATGTCCGCGCGCAGCGCCACCCGCGGGCCATCCTCGGGCCCGAAGTCGCAGGTGATTCCCGTACCTCCGGGCAGCACCTTGGGATTGAGCCCGGCTTCGGCCAACCGTGCGGCCACGTATTCGGTGGTGGCGTGCTCCTGGCGCGCCAACTCAGGATGTGCGTGGATGTGGCGGCGCCACCGGATCAGCGTCTCGGAGTTCTCCGCGAGCCAATGCTCCGCGATGGCGGACAGGGATGTGTCGCTTGCGCGAAGACCATCATGTTCGCTCATACCGCCACCGTCCTGCGCGCCAGTCGATCAAGCACTCGGGAGCGCTCGGTCTCGTTCTCGGCCAGTCGTACCACGGTGCGCGCCAACATCTTCGCGCCTTCGACCACTGCCCGATCAGCACCTGGTTCCCTGGCGGCCTTCTCGAAATCGGGCTGGTGGATGACCGCTCCACCCGAATCGATGCCAATGACCGGGTGAATACCGGGCAGCACCTGCGTCACGTTGCCCATATCGGTGCTACCCAGGGGCACGTTGGCCTCGAACTCCGCGGGCACCGGTGTGCGGCCGAGGGACTCCATTTGCTCGCGAAACACCTCGACCAGCCATGGATCCGGCGTCAGCTCCAGGTAGGGCGGCGAAGATTCGACCAGTTCGTGACTGCATCCCGTGGCCATCGCACCCGCAGCGAAGCATGCGTAAACCTTCTCCTCCAGCTCGCGCAGAGACGCCGATTCCACAGCACGCATCGTGTACTGCATCGCGGCGCGAGCAGGGATGATGTTGGCCGCCTCCCCACCCTCGGTGACGATGCCGTGGATCAGCTGCCCTGGTGAAAGATGCTGACGCAGCAGGCCGATCGAGACCTGTGCGACGGTGACCGCGTCGGCAGCGTTGATGCCGAGGTGCGGCGCGACCGCGGCATGCGATTCCTTGCCGTGGTAGGTGACCATCACATCGGTCAGCGCGAGGGAGCGCGCGCCCGCGATATCGATCGGCCCGGGGTGCAGCATCACCGCCGCCGCGATGTCGTCGAAGACACCCGCCTTGAGCAGAAGTGCCTTACCGCCCCCGTACTCCTCGGCCGGCGTGCCGATAACCACCACGGTGAGTCCGAGGGCGTCGGCGACCTCAGCCAGCCCCAGGCCGGTGCCGACGGCGGACGCGGCGATGATGTTGTGCCCGCACGCGTGGCCGATCCCGGGCAGCGCGTCGTACTCGGCGCAAACACCGATGACCAGCGGGCCATCCCCATAAGTGGCACGGAACGCCGTATCCATACCGCCCTGACCGGTGACGATCTCAAATCCGCGCTCGGCAAGCAGCCGCTGCGTTTTCAGGGCGCTGCGAACCTCGTGGAATGCCAGCTCAGGTTCGGCGTGAATGTCGTGCGACAGCGCCACCAGATCCGTCGCCGCGGCATCCACGACCGTGCTGACGGTCTGGGTATGCGCGGAGGACGACGCTCCGGTGGTCAAGGGCATTAGATCAGTATCCCATCATGGTTAGGCTCCGTAGCTGTGACCGATGAGCGTCCCGCGCGACGAGGCGACAGCACCGATGAGGCTCCGGATAACACGGCATCTCGCGCGGCCGCGGAAATCGCGGCGCGCACGGGCGTCGCGTCCCACCCCGTCGCGGTGGTTCTCGGATCGGGCTGGGCTCCAGCAGCAGCGGAGCTGGGCACCCCCGCCACCAGCATTGCGATGGCCGACCTCCCCGGATTCAGCCCGCCGAGCGCGGCCGGACACGGCGGCTCGGTGCTGTCGGTGCCCATTGGCGACACGGGTGACCGGATGCTCGTACTACTCGGCAGGATCCACGCCTACGAGGGTCACGACCTGCGTCACGTCGTCCATCCCGTGCGTACCGCCTGCGCCGCGGGTGCCCGGACCATCGTGCTCACCAACGCCGCCGGAGGACTACACGAGGACTATGCGGTAGGTCAGCCGGTACTGATCAGCGACCATCTGAACCTGACGGCCCGCTCGCCGTTGGTGGGTGCGCAGTTCGTCGATCTTGTCGACGCATACGCGCCGCGATTACGGGCACTGGCGCGGGAGATCGACGACAGCCTCACCGAGGGGGTGTACGCGGGTCTGCCCGGCCCGCACTACGAGACCCCCGCGGAGATCCGCATGCTGCGCACGCTGGGCGCGGACCTGGTGGGCATGTCGACCGTGCACGAGACCATCGCGGCACGTGCGGCTGGGGCCGAGGTGCTGGGCGTGTCCCTGGTGACGAACCTCGCGGCCGGAATGACCGGAGAGTCCCTCAACCATGAGGAGGTGCTGGCCGCCGGGCGCGCGTCGGCCACTCGCATGGGCCAACTTCTCAGTTCGGTGATTGGCCGGTTATGACTGAGTCCCCGCCGACAGCGCACACGATCCAAGAGTGGATCGACCATGACCCCGACCCCGAAACCGCCGCCGAGCTGCGAGCCTGCTCCGAAGAGGAACTCGCGCAGCGATTCTCCGAGTCACTGATATTCGGCACGGCGGGCCTGCGCGGCATCGTCCGCGGCGGCCCCAACGGCATGAACCTGGCCGTAGTGCTACGCACCACCTACGCGCTGGCCAAGGTGCTCAAGGATCGGTGCCTCGGCGGCTCGACGGTGGTGGTGGGTCGCGATGCGCGGCACGGATCGGAGAAGTTCACGCAGGGCGCGGCGGAAGTTCTTGCCGCCGAGGGGTTCAAGGTAGTGCTCCTCCCCCGTCCACTGCCCACACCGGTGCTGGCGTTCGCGGTACGGCACGTGGATGCGGCAGCGGGCATCCAGATCACCGCATCGCACAACCCTCCCGTCGATAACGGCTACAAGGTGTACTGGTCGGGGGGAGCCCAGATCATCTCCCCTACCGATCGTGATATCGAATCGATGACGGCCGCTGCACCTTTCGCCGATCAGATTCCGCGCACCCCCGTTACTCCCGCCGACGACACTTTGGTGGATGCCTACATCCAACGTGCCGCCACGGTGCGCCGAGGATCCGGCGGTGTCCGCGTCGCGCTCACCGCACTGCACGGAGTCGGCGGGGTTACCGCCCTGGCGACGTTGAATGCCGCAGGTATCAGCGACATCCACGTGGTGGACAGCCAGTTCCAGCCGGATCCGGACTTTCCTACGGTCGCGTTTCCGAATCCCGAGGAACCGGGTGTCTCTGATGCGGTGCTGACCCGGGCCGCCGAGGTCGAGGCGGATCTGGCCATCGCGCTGGACCCGGACGCCGACAGGTGCGCCATCGGAATCCCCACCACGACGGGTTGGCGCATGCTGTCCGGAGATGAAACCGGTTGGCTACTCGGTGATTACATACTCTCCACGCAGCCACATTCATCTACTCCACCGGTGGTGGCCAGTACGGTGGTGTCCTCTCGTATGCTCGCGCGCATCGCGGCATCACTGGGCGCCCGGCATGTGGAAACCCTTACCGGATTCAAATGGCTTGTTCGGGCAGCAGATTTCGATCTTGTCTACGCGTATGAGGAAGCCATCGGGCATTGCGTAGATCCGGCGGCGGTGCGCGACAAGGACGGCATCTCCGCGGCGGTGCTCGCATGTGACCTGGTGACGCATCTGCGTGAGCTCGGCACGAGCGTGGAAGAGAAGCTAGAGAATCTGGCGATCAGGCACGGCATTCACGTGACCTCGCAGGTGTCGTTGCGCATGGACTCACTCGATGACATCACCGCAATGATGACTCGCCTGCGGGCGAACCTGCCCGCCGCCTTGTCCGGGTTTCCCATCACCGCAGAGGACCTCCTGGAACGGCGAGGCCAACAGCGCACCGACGCGGTGATCCTCGCCGGTGAAATCGGGGGGTCGTCCATCCGGCTGGTGATCCGCCCCTCGGGAACCGAACCAAAGGTCAAGTGCTACATCGAGGTCCGCGAGCCCGTCATCACCGATCCGACCGTCGCGCGGATCTGGGCAGGCGTGGTGGTCTCCGAGCTGGAGGCTTACGCCCGCCACATTTAGTTCGGCCCGATTATCTGGGACCGAACTGACGATCGCCCGCATCGCCCAAGCCGGGAACGATGTACGCGGCTTCGTTGAGACCCTCGTCGATCGCGGCCGTGAAAAGTCGCGCGGACGTGATTCCCCCTGATGGGCCGTAGCGCGCAACGCCCTGCTGAACCGCCTCAACCCCCTGCGGTGCCGCGACCACGCACAGCATCGTCACGTCGGTAGCACCCCGGGAATGCAACAGATCCAGCGTATGGACCATCGACCCGCCGGTCGCGAGCATTGGGTCCAGGACGAACACCGGCTGCGTCGACAAATCGGCCGGAAGAGACTCCAGGTACGGGGTGGGCTGCAGGGTCTCCTCGTCGCGTGCCATACCGACGAATCCGACCCGCGCCTCAGGGATGAGGGCATGTGCCTGGTCCACCATGCCCAGCCCCGCCCGCAGAACCGGGACCAGCAACGGAGGATTGGCCAAACGGAAACCGGTCGTCACAGCCACCGGTGTGCGCACGGCGGCGGATTCCACCGGTGCCGTGCGGGTCGCTTCATAGACGAGCATCAGGGTCAGATCCCGCAGCGCGGCACGGAAAGCCGCATTATCGGTGCCTGCGTCGCGCAGGGTGGTCAGCCGGGCCGCGGCAAGTGGGTGCTCGACTACGTGCACATGCATGCTCCAGACCCTAGAACAGCAAGCTTCGATCCCGCCGATCTCGAACGCCGCGAAAATGTGATGGGCATCACTTTCAGCGTGGTACGACCCTGCATCTCGATATCGTTCCTAGCAAAGCCGAGCCAGCCCTGCTGAGCAGGTAATACAACGGGGTGGCCACGTTGCCAAAAAATCTTTGAAAAAAGTTTCAGAAAGATGGAACCGAATCGCGACTACCCCCGTCGTATCCAATTACAAGGCAGAAACTGCCCGAAACCAGGCGGGTAGCCGACCACCGAAAAGATGGAGGGGACATGGCAGACGGATTAGCAGCCGACACAGACATTCTGCGTGGCGTTGGCGGAGCTCAGTTGGGGATGGGCGGAACGCTCGCGGCGGTAGGCACCGCAGTCAGCATCTTTCCGGTCGCCGCACTGGCGCCGATCTTCGGTCCGATTGGCGCGCACTACCTGGGCGCATTCGCCATGACCTCCGCCAAGCAAGGGATGGACGTCGGTCAGCTCGCGATGGGCGTCACCGAGTCCGGTGTGACCACCAACGTGGCGAGCAAGGGCTACGACGACGATGACGACAACATCGGCCAAAACATCAGCGCCACGGTCGACGGAATCGGGGCGTAACCATGGTTGAGACACGGCCAATCCCGTCCGAGCGTCTCGCGGAGGCGACGAACACCAACTACCCGAGCTTTGAGAACAACCCCTTCTCGGCGAACCTGATCAGCAACGCCATGGACATGGCAGGAACCGTCGGTAACGGCCAGTTCAAGGAGGGTCAGGACCCCAGCAAGATGCTGGAGGGTGGCATGCAGGTCATGCAACAGGTGATGCAACAGGGCATGCAAGCGGGAAGCCAGCTCATCGGTTCCTTCGCCGGTGCGGCAGCTCAGGCTCTGGGGCAGTTCGCCGGCATGGCCGGCCAGGCGCTGAGCAGCATGGCCACCCGCAGCGGCGCCATGGGCGCCAATGTGGGACAGGCATCCGATTCGACCGCGCGGGCCAGCACCCTGATCACCGAGGCCCTCCAGGAGTTTCAGCACACGTCCGAGATCCTGACACCGCTGATCGCCCTCTTCCCTCCCGCTGCCGCGGAACTCGCCGAGGCCGCGAGCAGGGCCACCGCCAGGGTCGCGGAGCACACGGCACAGCTTGAAGGAGAGCTAGGCGCGCAGGCCGGTGAACTGGGAGGTATGGCGAGTGCCGACATGGGCAATCCCTCGACACCCGCATCCGGCAGCGTCCAGCCCGCCATGTCGGCCATGCAGGGTGGCCTCCAGGCCGGGACTCAGGCGCTGTCCGGCGTCGCAAGCGGCGTCACCCAGACCATGAGCTCGATGGGTCAGGGCCTCGGCCAGATTCCGCAGGCTCTTACCGGCTTGCTCGGCGGCGCCGGAGGCAGCGGTGCCGGGAGCGCGCTGGGCGGCGCCAACATGAGCGGTATCGCCGCCGGTGCACTGGCCAACCCGTTCGGTGCCGGCGCCGGCCATGCGTCGTCCACCGCCGGCGGCACCAGCAGTGGATTGGGTGGCGCCAACGCCAACGCGGCCAAGATGCTGCTTGACCCGCGCAGCATGGGCAAGGGTGCACAGCTGTTCCTCCCCGACGGCAGCACCAGCCAGGCTCCGAACGCCGCCGCGGCAGAGGCCGTGCGCAAGGCGCTCAGCCAGGTGGGTGTGCCCTACGAGTGGGGCGGCACCAAGCCCGGCGTCGGCCTGGACTGCAGTGGCCTGACCCAGTGGGCCTATGGAGAGTCCGGCGTCGACATCCCCCGGCTCGCTCAGGAGCAGGGTGTCGGTATCCGGATCGACCAAGGATCGGTCATGCCCGGCGATCTGGCGGTGTGGGATGGCCACGTCGCCATGGTGATCGGCAACGGCATGATGGTCGAGGCCGGTGACCCGGTACAGATCTCCCCGATCCGTACCACCAACGCCGGGCAGGGATTCCATGGATTCTACCGACCAACCTCCTAGTTCAGGAGTGCCGCGGCCCGAGCCGCGTGCGAGCATCGATATGACCAATCGTGCTCGCACGCTGCGGGTCAAGGTGTCCGAATTCGGCCTGCCGCTTGAGGTTCAGGTCGAACCCGACCTGCTCAATCGCGGCGCGTCGGCACTGGCACGGGAGATCTTGAACCTGTGCGAACTCGGTGCCGCGCGCTGCGGAGCGGCCCGCCGCGAAGAGCTTGCCGAAACCGGTATCCCGGATTACATCCTGGACAAGCTCGGTCTCGCGACACCCGCCCAGGTCGCCGACCTCGAACTGCGCCAATCCGACGATCAGATGGAACGGAGATCCTGATGACGGAGCCAGACCTCAACTTCTTCAAGGCGCTCGAACAGCAGTACCAGGAGACCATGACGAAGGCTCGCGCCGGCGGCCATCTGCTGAACAGTGCGGTCGAGGAGCTCAAAGACCTTCGCGGATGGGCACGTTCGGCGCAGGGCCATGTGGAGGCGGAAGCCAACGGCAACGGCGCGCTGACCAATCTGAGACTCGATGACTCGGTCACCAAACTGTCTCCCAACATCGTCGGGCAGATCGTGGTGGCCACCGCCGCCGCGGCCGCGGGCCAGGCCTTCGATCACCGTGAGCGGGTGTTCGCTCAGCTGATGGTCGACCTGAAGAACCCGCAGCCGTAGCCGGCTTCGGGCCTACAGCCCCGCGCGGTCTCGGTGTGAATCGGTCAGAAAGACCGTGTTTTTGGCGTCTCGCCAGTTTTGGCTGAGTCGGCCGTCTCGATAGGCGTACGGTCGCAGCCCTGTCGGCTGCAGCAGGGCCGCCACTTCGTCCGAGGGTGTCTCGATGATCATCACCGGGCGTGAAGCGGCGATAGTGACGAGCCCGCCACGAATGACCGCGGCCTCCATCCCCTGTACGTCGATCTTGATCACCTGAGGGGCCAGGCCGAAATCATCCAGTCGGCGCACCTGTACGGGATGGCGTTCGATCGTCAGTTTTGATTCGTCGAATCCCGCCATGGTCTCGGAGTTGAGCCAACCGCGCGCCTCACCCTCGTCGAGAGAGGCCAGACCGTCGTAGACGAAGTTGCGGTATCGAGGAACGAACAGATCAAAGGTACCGTCCGCGTCGGAGAGTCCGCAGGCATGTACGCGCACGGTACTGCTTTCATATCGCCGTCTAAGCCGCTGAGCAAGAACGGCGTTGGGCTCGAAACTCACGATCCTTTCCGGCGAGGCCGTGCGCTGCAGCGCACAAATGCTCTGACCCCAGTTGCCTCCGATGTCGACTGCCTCCGATAGGGGGCCCAGTCTGCCCAGCAGGTGGAATTCAGGATCGATGCGCCACCCAAGTAGTCGAGTGCCCATGTTGTAAGCGCCGAACTTGAGTGGCCGGAGAAACGGCAAATAGGTTTGCGCCAATCTCAGCGCTGGCATGCCCACGTGGGCAGACTAGTCGACCGACCAGGCTCCGCCGGGTCGGTGGCCGGGCGCCCGGTTCAGCGCCGTGACATGGCCCGTGGATCTCTAGGGTCGCCGTCACACCTACCGACCCCTCGTATCTGCACCGGTAGGTGCTCGCGGCGACCAAGATGATGAGCTTGTTTGCGGCCGAACAGCCGCCAGACATAGCGCATCCACGCTGCGGGCACGGCCCGAAGGAACAGGGACCGTACTTAGCCCGCCGATCGCGGGAGCCAGCAGAAAATATCGCGTCTGACCTGCTCCGCGCAACCTTTTCGGAATTCTCGCCGCAATGCTCCCCACGGGGCGCTGATCGATTGCCACGGTTGCTCCGCTGATAACATCCGGATGTGGCACGCGAGTGGCTTCTCTTGGAAACACTCGGCGACGAGCCAACTGTCATCGCCTCCGGCAATCAGCCGCGGAACATGGTTCCGCTCAGCGCATTTCTACGACGTAATCGAAATCTTGGACTGATTCGCCGCATCATCACCGCGGCAACAAAGGCAAATAGGCCGGCCAGCATCGGCCCGCCCGATTCGGATTCGGTCATCGATATCCGACCGATCGCCATGCCCGACGATCGGGTACACGGAGTGTGGCTGTGGACGGGATCGACCCCCCCGCCTGCCCCTCCCCCTGCAGAAGGCGGAGCGGTAGTCCTCAATGCCGATACCGGCGTCCTGCACATAAGCGACGGTGCGGCCCTGGCCATGGGAATGGCCGCCACCGAACCGCACGCCGAAATCAGCATGCCCGAGCTCTACCGCTACCTGGCGCCGAATCCCGGCGAGACGGACGTTCTGGGGCTCATCGTGACCGCGACCGAAGGCATGACCTACAGCGCCACCTGGCCCGGCGTGGATAGCGTCGGCAATCCCACGCTGTGCCACTTCGCCAGCCGACTGGTCGTGGAGCCCAACAACGAGGGTGTCCCCGAGCGTCTGGGACGCGCCATCAACCTGCGAGTCGGCCGGCCGGCACCACCGGTTCCACTGCTTGAACAGCAGGTCCTCGAGGCCACCGCCGAGTCCGGCGCGTATCGCGCGCTGGTCATGATCGCTTCGCGGAAACTGATCAAATGGATTGATCCGCCTGCGCCGGAATGGCATTGGGAGTTCGACCCGCTGGGCCGCCCCAAGATTCACCCGGACGACGAAGCGAATCTGAACTTTATGATCGACAATGCCGTATTCGGTGCGACCGAGGCGGTAATCAGGTTCCGCTGCCACGATGACAGCTGGGAGTCGCTGCACTGTTCGACCCACGTGGTCAAGTTGAGCGAAGATGCGACCGTCGCACTCATCACCCACCGACGCCGGCCGACGAAGCCTCTCTAGTCGCCTCATCTGGAGACAGATCCGGCGTCCGCCAGTTCGCCCAAAATTGCTAACATCCGGGCATGTCGCGCGATTGGATGCTGCTAGAGACCCTGAGTGAGGAACCCACGGTCATAGCCATCGGATTGCAGGCCCGAAACATGACGCCGCTCGAGTCGGTGCTGGGCCGCAACCGGCACCGCCCATTGATCGAGGCGACGATCACCGAATGCCTGCGCACGGGCGAACCGTCGGTGGCTGCCACTGCGGCACGGGACCGCGTAGTGCGCGTACATCCGATATCCATGGGGCAGGGAGGTATCCACGGCGTCCAGGTGTGGTTCGGGCCGGCAGACCTCGAGCCGCCACGACGGCCCCTTGCCGGAGCGTGCCTGGGCGATTTGGACACATCGGTCACCACGCTCACCGCGGAGTATTTCGATGTCATGGGTTTCGACCGGCGCCACCGGGCCGAGAAACAGGCCATCGCCGAAGGTCTTGCACCTGTACTACCGAGTCCACACAACGCCGAATTGATGGCGAACGCCGTGAACCCCGAACTCGATGCGACCTTCTGCGGAACATGTCTGGCCGCCGACTACCAAGGAAACATCGTCCAAGTCCACTACGCCGGGCGGGCATCCAAGGAAATCAATGCGGCAGGCGCCGTGGAGCGCATCAACAGGATCGTCTGCACACGGGTGGAGAACAGCCCCGCAGAACCTCGGGTGGGGCTGGCACAGCAGATACTGGACGCGGTCGCAACCCCCGGAGCGCATCGGCTGCTGATCAATGTCGACACCTTCGCCGTCCTCAAGTGGATCGATGAGCCATTCCCCGACCTGGCATGGCGCTATGACCCCGATCGGCCCGAGAGCATCCATCCCGAGGACGCGGCCGTGGCGCGAAACATGCGGGAGGAGCTTCGGGCGGGATCGACGGCCGGGGTGCTCCGAATGCGAGCCGTCTCCGGCGGATGGCTGCGACTGAATGCCTCCGCCACGAAGTTTGCGTTGCGCGACAACGCGTTTGCGGCCCTGGTCACCCTGACGACCGCGCCGTCGGCAGATGCCGAATCGTGAATCGCCGGGATGTGGGCGGCCGTCACCGCCGCGCGTGCGCCGGTTCTCGCGGTGGGTCTTTCGCTCAACTCAGCCGTTCTGGCTAGGCTTGCCGCATGGCTGCTGACATCGTTCCCATCGAACTCGGGCTCACAGAAGGTGACGTGGTCACCCTGTGGGCCCCGCGGTGGCGCGACGCCGGGGACGAGTGGGAGGCGTTTCTCGGCAAGGACGACGATCTGTACGTGTTCGAGTCGGTGGCCGATCTGGTGGCCTTCGTGCGGACCGACAACGACAACGATCTGGTCGATCACCCGGCGTGGTCGACGCTGGGTGCGCTGTCGGCCGACGAGCTTGAGCCCGACGACGACAATCGCTTCGACCTGATCGGCGTACCGGAGCTGGTAGCCGACAAGCCGAGCGAGGATGCGGTCGACACACTGCGCGCCACGCTCGCGATCGTGGCCTCTATCGGTGCGGTCTGCGAGCTGGCACCCATCAACAAGCTCATCAACGGCAATCCAGTCCTGAGCACGCTGTCGGGTGGAGCCGAAAGCTTTACGGGCAAGGACGGATTGAAGCGGTGGAACCAGATCGGTGCCATCGTCGGCAAGTCCTGGGACTCGGTGGTCGACGCCATCGACGAGATCGCCGCGACGCCGGATGTGGACGAGGAGCTCTCCGCCGCCGCGGATGCCGAGCTGCTCGCTGCCGCGGAGAATGCCGTCGACAACGAGGACGACCTCGAGGAACTGGATCTGCTCGAGGAGGAGTCCGACACCGAGAGCTCTGACGACGCCGAGGACGAGGACGAGTCCGCCGACGAGGATGAAGACGAGGACGCCGCGGAGGACGACCAGGTTCTCGGCGGCGACGAGGATTTCTGGCTGGCAGTCGGTATCGACCCGATCCAGATGATCACCAACTCAGGAACGTTCTACACGCTGCGCTGCTACCTCGACGACGAACCGATCTTCTTGGGACGCAACGGAAGAATCAGCGTGTTCGGTTCCGAGCGGGCATTGGCCCGGTACCTCGCCGACGAGCACGATCACGATCTGGCCGACCTGAGCACCTACGACGACATTCGCACCGCCGCCACCGATGGCTCGCTGCGAATCGACATCACCGACGACAACATCTACGTGTTCACCGGGCTCGCCGATGACCTGGAAGACGGCATCGACGAGGTGGACCGGGATCAGCTCGACCTGGCGGTGGAGCTGCTGACCGATGTCGCCGAGTACTCCGAGGATGACAGCGTCGACGCGGAGCTGGACAGCGATACCCCCCTGGGCAAGCTGGTCGGGCATCTGCTCGAACCGGATAAGCACGACGAGCCCAAGGGCGCATTCGCGGACGCGGCCGAGAGCTGGCGGACGCTGGAGCGTGCGATGGAAGCGCGACTGCGCCGCGAGTGATGCGCGCCTAGCCGGTCACCGTGACGGCTAGCCGATCAGGACCGCGTACCCGGGTTTGATCACGTCATCGATGATCGCCAACCGTTCGTCGAACGGGATAAAGGCTGATTTCATCGCGTTGATGGTGAATCTCTGCAGGTCACTCCAGCCGTATCCGAACGTCTCGACGAGTCGCAGCATCTCGCGGCTCATCGAGGTATCGCTCATCAGCCGGTTGTCGGTGTTCACGGTCACCCGGAATCGCAGCCGCGCCAGCAGGTCGAAGGGGTGGTCGGCGATGCTGTCGACCGCTCCCGTCTGCACATTCGAGCTCGGGCACAGTTCCAGGGGCACCCGCTTGTCGCGCAGCAGCGAGGACAAGCGGCCGAGGTGGGCCGTGCCGTCGGGGTCGATATCGATATCGTCGACGATGCGCACCCCATGACCCAGCCGATCGGCACCGCAGAAGGCGATCGCCTCGTGGATCGAGGGCAATCCGAATCCCTCACCAGCATGGATGGTGAACCGGGAGTTGGCATTCCGCATGTATTCGAAGGCGTCCAGGTGGCGACTCGGCGGATAACCGGCCTCGGCCCCGGCGATATCGAAACCGACGGCACCCCGGTCACGGAACTTCACGGCCAGCTCGGCGATCTCCCGAGACCGTGCGGCATGCCGCATCGCGGTGACCAGGGTGCGCACCTTGATGCGCTTACCGGCCGCGCTCGCCTGCCGCTCCCCGTCGGCGAATCCGGCCAACACGGCGTCCATCACGTCATCGAGAGTCAGACCCGCGTCGATGTGAAGTTCCGGCGCGAAACGCACCTCCGCGTACACCACGCCATCGGCCGCGAGGTCCTCGACGCACTCGGCGGCGACGCGGTGCAGCGACGCCGCCGTCTGCATCACACCCACGGTGTGCGCGAAGGTCTCCAGGTACTGCTCCAGGGAGCCGCTGTCGGCGGCGGTGCGGAACCACGAGGCCAGGGCACTCTCGTCCTCGGCCGGCAGGTTCTCGTACCCGGATTCCCGGGCCAGATCGAGGACGGTGCCGGGCCGCAGCCCGCCGTCCAGATGATCATGCAAAAGCGCCTTGGGAGCCTGGGTGATTGACACCAAATCAAGTTCGGCTGTCACACCGAAAGTCTATCGATGATGAGTGCGGTAGCGGCGGGCGCCGCACCGATGCCCCATCCACCGTCCAGGGCATGGAGGGCGGCCGGCAGACGTTCGGGGGTCTCGGTGTAGAGCGTGAACAGCGGTTCACCTGCGACAACCGTGTCTCCCGGACGTCGGTGAATACGCACCCCGGCGCCGTACTGCACGGTCTCCCCCGGACGGCTGCGTCCGGCTCCGAGCCGCCACGCGGCGAGCCCGACCGGCATCGCATCGATATGGTGCATGACCCCGCTGGACGGAGCGAGCACGGTCTCCTGACACTGCCCGACCGGCAGCGGCACCGAGAGATCACCACCTTGTGCGCGGATCATCGCCCGAAACACGTCCATCGCGGTGCCGTCGATCAATGTCGCGGCCGGGTCTTTGCCGTCGATACCTGCCGCGGCAAGCATCTCGCGGGCCAGAGCCACGGTGAGTGCGACAACGTCATCGGGTCCTCCCCCGGCCAGCACGTCGAGTGATTCCTGCACCTCGACAGCGTTTCCGGCGGTGAGCCCGAGCGGTGTATCCATCGCGGTCAGCAGAGCGCTGGTCGCCACCCCGTGTGCGGTGCCCAGATCAACCATCGCCGAAGCCAATTCACGCGCCTGCCGCTCGGTCTTCATGAACGCACCCGCACCCACCTTGACATCCAGGACCAGCGCCGCGGTTCCCTCGGCCAGCTTCTTGCTCATGATCGACCCGGCGATCAGCGGTATCGATTCCACGGTGCCGGTGATATCGCGCAGCGCGTACAGCTTTCGGTCGGCGGGCGCCAATGACGCCCCTGCGGCGCAGATCACCGCCCCGACATCGGAAAGCTGGTGACGTATCTCCTCGTTGGTGAGATCGACACGGATTCCCGCGATGGACTCGAGCTTGTCCAGGGTGCCGCCGGTGTGCCCGAGACCGCGCCCGGACAGCTGGGGCACCGCCGCTCCACAGGCGGCCACGACCGCGACCAGCGGCAGGCTGATCTTGTCGCCCACTCCTCCGGTGGAGTGCTTGTCGACGGTCGGCCGGGACAAACCCGACAGATCCAGCCGCTCACCGGAGGCCAATATCGCCGCGGTCCACGCCGTCGTCTCGGTGGTGTCCATACCGCGCAGATAGATCGCCATGAGCAGCGCCGCGACCTGCTCCTCGCCGATGCCGCCGCGGGTGTACTCGCCGATCAGCCAGTCGATGGCCCCGGAACTCAGTTCCCCGCCGTCGCGCTTGGCCGCGATGATCGACGGCATATCGAACGCGTACTCGGCTGGCCCCGAAGTGCTCATCAGATCCGGCCCCGGTCCAGGTCATCGGGGCCGAAGGCCTCCGGGAGTAGCTCCGCGAGTCGTCGCGGCGCATCCGCGTGATCGATCAACAGGTCGGGGCCGCCGTGTTCGAGAAGCAGCTGACGGCACCGGCCGCAGGGCATCAGCGGCTCACCGCGCGAATCGACACAGGACAGCGCCCGTAGCCGTCCTCCCCCGGTGGAGAACAGGGCGCAGACCACAGAACACTCCGCACAGAGACCCAGGCCATATGAGACATTCTCCACATTGCAGCCGACGATCACCCGACCATCGTCGACAAGCGCGGCGGCCCCCACCGGGTACTTCGAATACGGCGCATATGAATGCTTGGTTACCGCATATGCCTTGTCCCGCAGTTCTTTCCAGTCGATCAACATGATCGGGAAACCTCCCTGTCGACCCCATGAGAGTCGCGTCGGCTCATCATTTGCTCGTGCAAGGTTTACCTAACTTACTTTGGAGTACGGTGCTTTTCGGCGCTTTTCGGCGCTCAGGCGATTTCGGCGCCACCTCGGAATGGGTTTAGAGTTCGGGAGACGGTTCGCCGACCACCGTTGGGCCATCGGTTGCGCGTCATGGACGCCCCCATTGACCGCGCCATTTGGCCCCAGTCCACCATTGGTGTTGGAGGCCCACGTGACGACTGCGACACCCGATACGGCCACATCTGGCCGCGAAGGTAATCGCCTCAAGCGATCGCTATACCGGGGTGATCCAGGAATGTGGTCCTGGGTCCTGCATCGCATTACCGGTGCCACAATTTTCTTCTTCCTCTTTGTTCACGTCCTGGATACTGCCCTCGTACGGGTAAGCCCCGAGGTGTACAACTCGGTGATCGAGACCTACAAGACCCCGATCGTCGGGCTGATGGAACTCGGCCTGGTAGCGGCGGTCCTGTACCACGCGCTCAATGGCGTCCGAGTCATTCTCGTCGATTTCTGGTCGAAGGGCCCGCGTTATCAGCGGCTCATGCTGTGGATCATCGGCGCCACCTGGTTTGTGGTGATGGTTCCCGCGGTAACCCGGATTCTCATGCACATGGCGGAGCGATTCCTGTGACGACACCTCAGACCGGCTCCCATGCGAGCACTCGCGCCAGCGGTCGCCCCGCTCCCGTGATGGAGCGCAACTACGACCGCCCTGCCGCGCTGGACAATCCACGCGCACCCCGGCGCGGGTCGGGCATGCCCAACTTCGAGAAGTACGCGTGGATCTTCATGCGTCTGTCGGGTGTCGTCCTGATCTTCCTGGCACTCGGCCACCTCTTCATCATGCTGATGTGGGACAACGGCGTGTACCGCCTGGACTTCAACTTCGTGGCGCAGCGCTGGGCGAGCCCGTTCTGGCAGACCTGGGACCTGACGATGCTGTGGCTCGCGCAGCTGCACGGCGGTAATGGCATGCGCACGATCATCGCCGACTACACCCGCAAGGATTCGACCCGGTTCTGGCTCAATTGCCTGCTGGCACTGTCGATCATCTTCACGGTTGTGCTCGGCACCTACGTCCTGCTGACCTTCAACCCGAACATCGGTTAGGGGCTTTTTCACTATGGGTTCCCCCATCATTCAGGAACATCGGTACGACGTCGTCATCGTCGGCGCGGGCGGTGCGGGTATGCGCGCCGCTGTGGAGGCCGGACCTCGCGTTCGTACGGCGGTATTGACCAAGCTGTACCCGACACGTAGTCACACCGGTGCCGCCCAGGGCGGTATGTGCGCCGCGCTGGCCAATGTCGAGGAAGACAACTGGGAGTGGCACACCTTCGACACCGTCAAGGGCGGCGACTATCTCGCCGACCAGGACGCCGTGGAGATCATGTGCAAGGAGGCCATCGACGCCGTCCTCGACCTCGAGAAGATGGGTATGCCGTTCAACCGGACGCCCCAGGGTCGAATCGACCAGCGCCGCTTCGGTGGTCACACTCGCGACCACGGTAAGGCGCCGGTGCGCCGGGCCTGCTACGCCGCGGACCGTACCGGGCACATGATCCTGCAGACGCTGTACCAAAACTGCGTCAAGCACGATGTCGAGTTCTTCAACGAGTTCTACGCGCTGGATGTCGTGCTCACCGAGACGGCCAACGGCCCGGTAGCCACCGGCATCGTGGCCTACGAACTCGCGACCGGCGACATCCATGTATTCCACGCCAAGGCAATCGTTTTCGCCACCGGCGGTTCGGGTCGCATGTACAAGACCACCTCCAACGCGCACACCCTGACCGGCGACGGCCTGGGCATCGTGTTCCGCAAGGGACTTCCGCTGGAGGACATGGAGTTCCATCAGTTCCACCCGACCGGCCTTGCGGGTCTGGGCATTCTGATCTCCGAGGCCGTGCGCGGTGAGGGCGGTCGTCTACTCAACGCCGACGGTGAACGATTCATGGAGCGCTACGCCCCCACCATCGTCGACCTGGCACCTCGCGACATCGTCGCGCGGTCAATGGTTCTCGAGGTGCTCGAGGGCCGCGGCGCCGGACCGAACAAGGACTACGTCTACATCGACGTGCGTCACCTCGGCGCCGACGTGCTGGAAGCGAAACTGCCGGACATCACCGAATTCGCCCGCACGTACCTGGGCGTCGACCCGGTCACCGAACTGGTTCCGGTGTATCCCACCTGTCACTACGTGATGGGCGGCATCCCGACCAACATCCAGGGACAGGTGCTGCGCGACAACGACAACGTTGTCCCCGGTCTGTACGCGGCCGGCGAGTGCGCCTGCGTCTCGGTGCACGGCGCCAACCGGCTGGGCACCAACTCGCTGCTGGACATCAACGTGTTCGGTCGCCGCGCGGGCATTGCCGCGGCCGAGTACGCCGAAGCCCACGACTTCGTCGAACTGCCGGAGAGCCCGGCCACGATGGTCACCGAGTGGGTGGCCGACGTGCTGTCCGAGCACGGCGACGAGCGGGTGGCTGACATCCGCACCGAGCTGCAGCAGTCGATGGACAACAACGCCGCGGTGTTCCGCACCGAAGAAACGCTCAAGCAGGCGTTGCAGGACATCCACCGCCTCAAGGAGCGGTACAGCCGAATCACGGTGCACGACAAGGGCAAGCGCTACAACAGCGATCTACTCGAGGCCATCGAGCTGGGCTTCCTGCTCGAACTCGCCGAGGTGACCGTGGTCGGTGCGCTCAACCGCAAGGAATCCCGTGGCGGCCACGCCCGCGAGGACTACCCGAACCGCGACGACACCAACTACATGCGACACACCATGGCGTACAAGCAGGGTGCCGAGCTGCTGTCCGATATCCGGCTGGACTACAAGCCCGTCGTCCAGACCCGGTACGAGCCGATGGAACGGAAGTACTGAGATGACTGCGGTTATCGAGAAAGCCGAAGCCGGCGACCCGCCGCTGCCGCCGATCCCCGAGGGCGCGGTCATGGTGGAGCTCAAGATTCAGCGCTTCAACCCCGAGGATCCGGACGCCGCCGGGTGGCAGAGCTTCCGCGTGCCCTGCCTGCCGACGGACCGGCTGCTGAACCTGCTGCTGTACGTGAAGGGCTACCTGGACGGCACGCTGACCTTCCGCCGCTCCTGCGCGCACGGTGTGTGCGGCTCGGATGCCATGCGGATCAACGGTGTCAACCGGCTGGCCTGCAAGGTCCTGATGCGGGATCTGCTACCCAAGAAACCCAAGAAGATGCTCACCATCACCATCGAGCCGATCCGCGGTCTGCCCGTGGAAAAGGACCTCGTGGTCAACATGGAGCCCTTCTTCGATGCGTTCCGCGCCGTGAAGCCGTACATGATCACCAGCGGCAATCAGCCGACGCGCGAATACATCCAGAGCCAGACCGACCGCGCGCGCTTCGATGACACCACCAAGTGCATCCTGTGCGCTTGCTGCACCACCAGCTGCCCGGTGTTCTGGAGCGACGGAAGCTACTTCGGTCCCGCCGCGATCGTGAACGCGCACCGGTTCATCTTCGACAGCCGCGACGAGGCTGCCGCCGAACGTCTGGACATCCTCAATGACGTCGACGGAGTGTGGCGCTGCCGCACCACGTTCAACTGCACGGACGCCTGCCCGCGCGGTATCGAGGTCACCAAGGCGATCCAGGAGGTCAAGCGCGCACTGATGTTCGCGCGCTAGCCGATCGACCTGTCCGCACGGCGCCTGTCACACATCTGCGGGCTGTCTCGTCATATGGGTATGACTGAGACACCACGCACAACAACACGTATCGAGCCCGTTGCCCCGCGGCACGCTTCACTGCTCACCCGCATCATGTACCGGGTTGCCAGACGGCGATATGGCCAAGTGCCCGAGCCGTTTACGGTGATCGCCCACCATCGCAAGCTGATGGTCGCGGCCGCGATGCACGAGCAGATGCTGAGCAGCGCGTCGCAGGTATTGCCGGTGAACGTCCGTGAGCTCGCAGTGTTCTGGACCGCCCGCACGGTGGGCTGCTCCTGGTGCGTCGACTTCGGCTCCATGCTGCAGCGGCTCGACGGCTTGGACGTCGAGCGCCTCAAGGCCGTAGAGGGATATGCGAGTTCTCCTCTATTCACCGACGACGAGCGTGCCGCCATCGCCTATGCCGACGCGATGACCGGCAATCCGCACGACATCACCGACCAACAGGTCGAGGACCTGCGGCGGCGGTTCGGCGACGCCGGAGTGATCGAGCTGACCTATCAGATCGGCGTCGAGAATATGCGTGCCCGCACCTACGCGGCGCTCGGAATCACCGAGCAGGGCTTCAATTCCGGTGATGCCTGCCGGGTTCCGTGGGCGAGTCCCCAAGACTCCCTGGACGCCTAGCCGGTCCGCAGCGGCGTGCCGGTGAACTTGTCGGGATTGCTGACATCCCAGACTGCCAGCACCTTGCCGTCCCGCACCGTGTAGCCACTGACACGGGGCAGCACCGGCCTGAAGTCCGGGTCGGTGTCTGTCTCGGTCAGATACATGCCGAACTGTCCATTCACCAACGCCGGATTGATGGCCTGCATCATCTGCGGGCCGTAACGGTCCAGCAACCCAAGCAGGAAACGGGCCACCTTGTCGGGGCCATGGATGACCCGGACCGCAGTCGGCGCCTTGCCGTTGGAATCTCCCGTCATCGTCACGTCCGGATGCAGCAGTCGGACAACGGCTTCCACGCTGCCCGACATGAGCGCCTCAAGCAACTTGCCAACCACCTCGTTGTGCTCGGCATCGGACACCGGTTCCGGGGCTGCCGTCACCGCCCGGCGCGCACGCGTGGCGAGTTGACGCGCGGCCGCATCGCTCATGCCGAGAATCTCGGCAATCTGCTTGAACGGCAACGAGAAGCCGTCGTGCAAGACAAACGCGACGCGCTGATCGGGCGCCAGGCGGTCCAGCACCACCATGGCCGCAAAGCGCGCGTCCTCACTGGCCACCAGTGCGGTCAGCGGATCATTGCCGTCCAGGCCTGTGACCACCGGCTCCGGAAGCCACTCCCCCACATAGGTTTCCCTGCGATAGACGGCAGATCGCAACCGGTCCAGCCCGAGCCGGGAGACCACGGTGGTCAGCCACGCCGGCAGGTCTTCGATCTCGACGGCCGTGGCGTGCAGACGCAGCCAAGCGTCCTGGACGATGTCCTCGGCGTCGGCAACGCTACCGGTGAGCCGATAAGCCACCGCCTGCAATCGCGGGCGCAGCGCCTCGAATTCGTCGGTGCGATCACGTACCGGAACTGCCACCGCTTCAGCCTAGGCCTGCAATAGGGTGAGCCCATGGCCAAGCCGTCAATCGATCCCGTTCGCTGGCAGCCGCCCGGAGTACGGGCGCTATCCCTGAATCCACAGCCCCTGCCCTCCCTGACGGTGGTGCCGGTCCCTGGTCACGGCCCCGAGGACGTCGTGGCCGACGCCGCGGGAAACATCTGGGCGGGTGTGGTGGATGGAAAGATTCTCCGTATCTCTCCCGATGGTGCCGAGATCACGCATATCGCGACCACCGAGCACCCGCCCCTGGGCCTGCATATCGCACGCGATGGACGCGTGTTGATCTGCAGTCGCGACAAGCTGCTGGCACTCGATCCGGCGTCCGGAGATATCGAGCCACTTGTCTCCAAGGTCGACGGACCGCCGCTGATCTTCTGCTCGAATGTCACCGAAGCATCCGATGGGACAATCTATTTCAGCGAATCGACGGCGCGTTTTCCGTTTGAGCAGTTCATGGCGGCCATCCTGGAGGGTCGCCCCACCGGGCGGGTATTTCGCCGCGATCCTGACGGCACCGTGACGACCATCGCCACGGGACTGGCCTTCACCAACGGGGTCACGCTCACCGCCGACGAGTCCGCCTTGATCGTCGCCGAGACCGTCGGCCGCCGGGTGAGCAGGTACTCACTGACCGGTGCGGACGCCGGCGCCCTGACGCCCATCCTCGAAGAGATCCCGGGCATGCCCGACAACATCAGCACCGGCGCGGACGGTCGCATCTGGGTCACCCTGGCCAGCCCGCGCAACGCACTCGCCGAATGGCTACTCCCGCGCGCTCCCGCAATGCGGAAGGTCCTGTGGCAGCTGCCCGACGCACTGCTTCCGGGCACGGACACCGATCCGTGGGTTATCGCGGTGAACCCGGACACCGGCGATGTGGTGGCCAACATCAGCGGCAAGTCGCGGGATCTGCGCACCATCACCGGTGTCGTCGAATCCGGCGGTCGACTCTGGTTGGGCTGCATCGGATCGTCCGCTGTCGGTCACCTCAACCTGGCCGATATCGCACCGCCCACCTAGTCGGCCCGATAAGTCACATCCGACACAGGCGTAACATCCCCCAGTTCAGGGTGGTGTTCACTTACTGTGGCAAGGCGATGACCACCTGGATTCCTGCGCCCGATCGCCGCCCGTCGCTGCGGACCGCCGCGACGCGCCTCGCCGCGGCCACCGCCGCCGGACTGATCGTCGCCACCTTTCCCTTGAGCACGCCGCTCGCCGCCGCCGAACCCGGATTTACCCCGCCGGATACCAGCGGGTGCCCCTACAAGGTCGTCACGCCTCCGGCAGTCGACACCTCCGAGGTACCCAGGGCCGGTGGAGATCCGCCCGCACCGCTCCCGGTGCCCGCCAAGCCGATCGGCGGCGAGATGCTCGGGCGCTGCGATGTGATCACCCCGGACGGGGCAGGGCCCATCCCCAACGATGTTTCCGCGGAATCCTGGCTTATCGCCGACCTGAACACCGGAAATGTGGTGGCCGCCAAGGACCCCCACGCCCGGCACCGGCCCGCCAGTGTGATCAAGGTGCTGGTCGCGATGGATGCCATCAACAACCTGAACCTCAACCAGGCGGTCGTGGGAACCCAGGACGACGCGAACAGCGAGGGCACCAGGGTCGGCGTCGACGTCGGCGGCACCTACACCGTCCGGCAACTGCTCACCGGCCTGCTCATGAACTCGGGCAACGACGCCGCACACGCGCTGTCCGTCCAGCTCGGCGGAATGAATGAGACCGTCACCAAGCTCAACGACATGGCGCAGAAACTCGGCGCACGCGATACCCGGGTGGCCACCCCCTCAGGTCTGGACGGTCCCGGTATGAGTACCTCGGCCTACGACCTGGGCTTGTTCTACAAGTACGCGTTCGCCGACCCCACCTTCGCCGATCTGGTGTCGGCGCCGAAGGCGACGTTCCCGGGCCACCCCGCCAAACCCGGTGAACACGATGACCATCCGCCCTACGAGATGACCAACGACAACCGGCTGCTCTACAACTACCCCGGTGCGCTCGGCGGGAAGACCGGATACACCGACGACGCGCAACAAACCTTCGTCGGCGCCGCCGAACGCGACGGCCGCCGGTTGGTCGTCACCATGCTGCGCGGTACGCGTCTTCCGATTGCACCGTGGGAGCAGGCGGCCCATCTGCTCGACTACGGGTTCTCGACCCCGCCCGACGCCTCGATCGGCAAGCTCGTCGACCCCGACCCCTCGCTGCTGACCAAACCGCACGCTGACAACGCGGCCACTCCCCAGGCGGCCGGCCTCAGCGCCGACGCGGTGAACAGCGTCCCCGTCCGGGTGGGCGTGACCATCATCGGCGCGATGATCGTCTTCGGGCTCATTCTCGCGGCGAGATCACTCAACCGCCGCCAGGCCTAGCTCTTAGCCGCAGGCCTCAGTCGCCGCCGCGGCCTAGCCACGAAATACCTAGCGCGCCAACAGCTCCAGCTCCGAACGCGGCGAGAACCCCCAGTTTGGAGGACCGCTCGACGGTCTCGACGCGCGTGGTGATGACCACGGGCTCGGGCGGCGGCACATACACAAATGATCGGTTCGCATCGGACGTGGCCGCCCACGCGGTGGCATACAACAACAGGCGGGCCGTGATGTAGGCGAACACCATGATGCCGAGCACCGGACCAAACGTGGAGCCCGCCGGGCCATGCATGATCACGCTCAGATAGATCGAAGCGACCTGTTTGAACAGCTCGAAACCGATCGCCGCGATGAGCCCGGCCCGCACCGCACTCGAGAACGGCAGCCGCTCCCTCGGGAGCCGCGCGATCATCCAGGTGAACAACGCCCACGACAACACGGTCGCTATCGCGATCGTGACGACCTTGAGCAGGACCGCTGGTATGGAGACGTCATGTAGCCCCACCCAGCCGAGTATTCGCAGGATGGTCTTCTCGTTACCGACGACGGTGACCGCGATGGTGAGAGCCAGCGCCACGAACGTTGAGCCCAATGCCACCAAGTCCGACAGCTTGCCTCGCACGAAGCCGTCCGAGTCGTTGGGCTGCTCCCACATGGCGCTGAGCGCCGCGCGCACGTTGGCCATCCACCCCAGCCCGGCCCACGCCGCGGTCGCAAGACCCGCGATACCCAGGCTCGTACGCGAGGCAATGGCCGTATCCATCAGATTGATTAGCTGATTGCCCACCTCACCGGAGATAGCCCCGCTGATGCGGCCACGTAGCTCCGCAATGGTGTCCGGCCGCCTGGACAACACGAAGCCCATCGCCGCGAACCCGACCATCATGAGGGGGAACAGCGCAAAAACCGTGAAATACGTGATTCCCGCGGCGTAGAAGTTGCCGTTTACCTTCTGATAGCGCTCCTGCATGCGCATGATGTGGTCAAACCAGGGAAACCGTGCACGATAGCGGTCGAGAATCCCGGGCTTATCGTCTTCGGCCACCATTCACCGCCTCTGCTGTTCGCTACCTCGCGGGCCGGACAAACCCTATCCGGTCATAGACCTCAGTGAGCGTCTTCTCCGCCAGCTCCCGGGCGCGCGCCGCGCCTGCCGCCAAGATGTCGTCAAGCGCCGCGGTATCGGTGAGCAGCTCATTCGTCCGGTCACGCACCGGCGTGACGAACTCGACGAGCGCCTCGGCCGTGTCTTTTTTCAGATCGCCGTAACCGCGCCCGGCGTACCCGTCGACGAGCGTGTCGATATCGGCGCCGGTGAGTGCGGACTGGATGCTCAGCAGGTTCGAGACACCTGGCTTGGCCTCCCTGTCGAAACGGATCTCCCGGTCGCTGTCGGTCTGTGCCGACTTGATCTTCTTGGCCGACACCGCCGGATCGTCCAGCAGGTTGATCAACCCGGCGGGCGTCGAGGCCGACTTGCTCATCTTCACCGTCGGGTCTTGCAGATCGTAGATCCGCGCCGCGTTCTTTGGCACGAATGTCTCCGGCAGCACGAACGTCTCGCCGTAGCGGCCGTTGAACCGCTGCGCTACGTCACGCGTCAGTTCGAGGTGCTGACGCTGATCATCGCCCACCGGAACCACATTCGTTTGGTACAGCAGGATGTCGGCGGCCATCAACACCGGATAGGTGAACAGGCCGACGGTGGTGGCGTCATTGCCCTGCTTGGCGGACTTGTCCTTGAACTGCGTCATTCGCGACGCCTCGCCGTAGCCGGTCAAACATCCCAGCACCCAAGCCAATTCGGTGTGCGCCGGGACATGGCTTTGCACGAAGATGGCACTCTCCGCGGGGTCGACACCAAGCGCTACGTACTGGGCCACCACCCCGCGGGTACGCCGTCGCAGTTCTTCGGGATCCTGCGCCACCGTGATGGCGTGCAGGTCCACGACGCAGAAAAGCGCTTCGTACTCATGCTGCAACCGCACCCACTGCTGCACCGCGCCCAACACATTTCCGAGGTGCAGAGAATCGGCGGTGGGTTGGATTCCGGAGAACAGGCGTCCCCGGAAGGCGGCATCAGCAGTCCTGTCGGCAGTCATAGTGCATCCATCCTGGCATGACCGGTCAACGCGATTGTGGCAGCCGCTCTCCGCGCGAAGTGCTCAGCGGTACTCGACCGTCACCGGCGCGTGATCGGACCAGCGCAGTGCGTAGGCATCCGCGCGCTCGACCCGTGCCGAGTGCGCTCGCCGGCCAAGATCGGCAGTGGCGAGGTGATAGTCGATGCGCCAGCCGGCGTCATTGTCGAAGGCCTTACCCCGCCACGACCACCAGCTGTACGGTCCGTCGACATCGGGATGCAGCAGCCGGAAACTGTCGACCCATCCAGCCTCCAACAGCGCGGCAACCCAGGCCCGCTCCTGCGGCAGGAAGCCCGCCTTCTTCTGGTTTGCCTTCCACGCCTTGATGTCTCGCTCGGTGTGCCCGATGTTCCAATCGCCGCAGATCACCACGTCGCGCCCGCTGCCCGCCAGCGTCGCCATCCTGGTACCCACCGCCGCCATGAAGCGCTCTTTCTCCTCCTGGCGCGTGGTACCGGCTTCTCCGGTGGGCAGGTAGATGCTTGCCACCGTGAGATCGCCGATCTGGGCCTCCAGGTACCGGCCGGACTCGTCGAACTCGCCGCCGTCGGCGTCCAGCGTCGCCTTGGTGGAGACGGCCGGGACCCGGCTGAGGATGCCCACGCCGTTGCGTCCCTTCACGCTCGACGAGGCGTTCACCACGTGCCAGCCCGCGGCAAGCGCCGGGGCAAGCGCCTCGTGGAGCTGCTCGTCCTCCGCACGCACCTCCTGCAGACACACGATGTCGGCGGTCGTCTGCTCCAGCCAGGGCAGCAGCCCCCGGTTCTCCGCGGATCGCTCCTTGACTGCGGCACGAATGCCATTGACGTTGATGGTGGTGACGGTGATCATCGGTCGCCGACGATAGTCGAGTGGTGTGACAGTGATGAGCCGCCGGGGCGAAGAACAGCCAACAGTGATCGGCGCCACGGGGCACGGTAAGTTGACGCAACAGACAGTAATGTCAACGCAGACGTTGGCACACTAGGAGGACCCCATGCTGGAAGCCATTTTGTCGAAGTCGTCGAACAGGCGGGCACCCATCGAGATGGGCGAGGGCGAGCCGGTCCTCCTGCTGCATCCGTTCATGCTGTCGCAGTCCGTGTGGGAGACCGTGGCCGAGCAACTCGCCGATGCCGGGTATGAGGTGTTCGCACCCACCTATCCCGGACACAACGGCGGTGGACCGATGCCCCCGCTGCCTCCGTTGTCGCAGCGCTCGGTCGACGTCTACCTGGACCAGGTAGAAGCGATCATGGACGAGAAGGGCTGGGAGACAGCGCATCTGGTAGGTAACTCGTTGGGTGGCTGGATCGCCCTGGGTCTGGCACTGCGTGGCCGGGCCCGCAGCGTGACGGCGATCGCCCCCGCGGGCGGCTGGACCAAGTACTCGCCGCTGAAGGCGGAGATCGTGGTGAAGTTCGCGGCCATGCTCCCCTGGCTGGCGTTCTCCCGGCTGTTGGGCCGCCGCGCGGCAGGCCTGCCGTTCGTCAAATTCGCCACCGCTCGCACCCTGTGCGGAGAGACCGAGGCGCTGAGCCTTCCGGACTTCCACAGCATCTTCGAGGACATCACGCACTGCCCGGCCTACTTCGCGTCGCTGACGTCGATTCTGCCGGCGCCGGGTCTGCAGAACCTCAACACCATCTCGGTACCGGCCCAGCTGGTGCTGTGCGAGAAGGACGAAATCGTGCCCCCGGGTCGTTTCGGGAAGCTCATCTCCCAGGGCCTGCCCGCCGATGCACGACGGATCACGCTGGCCGGCATGGGCCACGTGCCCATGTTCGAGGCGCCCGGTCAGATCACCGAGGTCATCACCGACCTGATCGACCCGCTGGTTGCCGCCAAGCGCAGCGCGGCCTCCGACGTCGGCTAGGCGTGCCGCCGAGTGTGAACCTGTGGCGGAGTTTCGGATCATTCACCGCCCAGGTTTCACACTCGACGCCTAGAGCTACACCTCGACGGATGCCAGAGCGGCGTTGAAGGTCTGGCTCGGCCGCATCACCGCGTTGGTCTTCTCGGAATCCAGCTGGTAGTAACCACCGATATCGGCAGGGCTGCCCTGCACCGAGGCAAGTTCGGCCACGATCGCGTCCTCATTCTCGACCAGCCGCTTGGCCAGCGGCGCGAACAGCTCGGCCAGCTCCGCATCCTCGGTCTGCGCGGCGAGCTCAGACGCCCAGTACAGGGCCAGGTAAAACTGGCTGCCGCGGTTATCGAGCTCGCCGGCCTTACGCGACGGGCCCTTGTCGTTCTCCAGCAGCTTCCCGGTCGCGGCATCCAGCGTGGTGGCCAGGATCTTGGCCCGCGGGTTCCCGGTCTTGATACCCAGGTCCTCCAGGCTCACGGCCAGCGCGAGGAACTCGCCGAGCGAATCCCACCGCAGGTGGTTCTCCTCGACCAGCTGGCTGACGTGCTTGGGCGCCGAACCACCAGCACCGGTCTCGTACAACCCGCCACCGGCCATCAGCGGCACGATGGAGAGCATCTTGGCGCTGGTGCCCAGCTCCAGAATCGGGAACAGGTCGGTGAGGTAGTCGCGCAAGATGTTGCCGGTTGCCGAGACGGTGTCCAGCCCACGGATCACCCGCTCCATGGTGTACCGAATGGCCCATACCTGCGGCATGATCTGGATCTCGAGGCCCTCGGTGTCGTGATCCTTGAGGTAGGTCTTGACCTTCTTGCGCAGCTCGTTCTCGTGCGGACGCTCGGTGTCCAGCCAGAACACCACGGTCATACCGGATTCCCGCGCGCGAGTGACGGCCAGCTTCACCCAGTCCTGGATCGCGGCATCGGTGACGACCGGCATGCGCCAGATGTCTCCGGCCTCCACGTTCTGGCTCAGCAACACCTCGCCGGTGTCGATGTCGACGATGTCGGCGACACCGGCCTCCGTGATCTCGAACGTCTTGTCGTGACTGCCGTACTCCTCGGCCTTCTGCGCCATGAGACCGACGTTGGGCACGGTGCCCATGGTGGTCGGGTCGAACTGACCGTGGGTCTTGCAGAAGTTGATCATCTCCTGGTAGATCCGGGAGAAGGTCGACTCGGGGTTGACGGCCTTGGTGTCCTTGAGCTTGCCGTCTGCGCCGTACATCTTCCCGCCGGCCCGGATCATGGCGGGCATCGACGCGTCCACGATCACGTCGCTGGGCGAGTGGAAGTTCGAGATTCCCTTGGCCGAATCCACCATGGCCAGCTCGGGGCGGTGCTCGTGGCAGGCATGCAGGTCGCGGATGATCTCCTCATGCTGTGAAGCCGGCAGCGCCTCGATCTTGCTGTAGAGGTCGGACATGCCGTTGTTGACGTTCACGCCCAGCTCGTCGAACAGCTCCTGGTGCTTGGCGAAGGCCTCCTTGTAGAAGATCTTCACCGCGTGTCCGAAGACGATGGGGTGGCTGACCCGCATCATGGTGGCCTTGACGTGCAGAGAGAGCATCACGCCGGTCTTGTATGCATCCTCGATCTGCTCCTCGTAGAAGTCGCACAGCGCCTTCTTGCTCATGAACATGCTGTCGATGATGTCGCCCTCACCCAGCTTCACCTCGGCCTTGAGCACTGTGGCCTCGCCCGTGGCGGTCGTGAGCACCATCTTCACCTTGCGAGCACGATCCAGGGTCAGCGACTTCTCACCGTGGTAGAAGTCCCCTTCCTTCATGGTCGCCACGTGGGTGCGCGAAGCCTGCGACCACTGACCCATGCTGTGCGGGTGCTTGCGCGCGTACTCCTTCACCGCACGCGGCGCCCGACGGTCCGAGTTGCCTTCGCGCAGAACCGGGTTCACCGCGCTGCCGAGACACTTGGTGTACCGCGCCACGATGTCCTTCTCTTCGTCGCTCTTCGCGTCCCCGGGGTAGTCGGGCAGCTTGTAGCCCTTGCCCTGCAGTTCCTTGATGGCGGCCAAAAGCTGAGGCACCGACGCGCTGATGTTCGGCAGCTTGATGATGTTCGTCTCCGGCAACTGCGTCAGACGGCCCAGCTCGGCCAGATTGTCCGGAACCCGCTGGTCTTCGGGAAGGTAGTCGGCGAACTCGGAGAGGATGCGCGAGGCAACGGAGATATCGCTGGTTTGGACGTCGATACCGGCGGGTCCGGCGAAGGCCCGGATGATCGGCAAGAAGGAGTACGTCGCGAGCAGCGGCGCCTCGTCTGTCAGCGTGTAGATGATGGTCGGCTGCTGCGCACTCATGGTCGCTCCCGGCGTCGTTGGTCGGTCAGAATCTGAGGTAGTCCGCGGGTCGCGCGGATGCCCTATTCAGTATCACGTCGCCTCCGAGCCTAGGCGGGCGGACGGCATGTGATCACGCTCCCATCGCGACACCCAGACACCTTCGCGCGGCGCCCTGCATACCTGGTGGCAACCATTCGGTGCATTGAGATAGGCTTCTCAGTGGTCATGAGCACCAGCGTCAAGCCCCGGCTCGCTGGTCGGCAACCCTCCAACCGCGGTGGGGTGCCCCGGGTGATGACCAGGTTGAGTAGCCGACTGGGTTATGAAAGGACAGTCGGCCACACGGCAAGCGCGGGTCCGATGGCGGGCCCCGAGAAGACAGGTTGGCCCGATGAATTATTCGTCACCCGGGGGTGAATCCCTGCATTCCTGTTGTCGCTGTTGTCGCTGTCGCATGCCCTAAACCGCCAGCCCCGCACCGACCACCCAGGAGGTTCTCCATGACCGATATCGATCCCACCGCCCAGTGGGCATTTGAGACCAAGCAGATCCACGCGGGCCAGTCCCCCGATGCGGCAACCAACGCCCGCGCTCTGCCGATCTACCAGACCACGTCCTACGTCTTCAACGACACCGCACACGCGGCGGCGCTGTTCGGTCTGTCCGAAGAGGGCAACATCTACACGCGCATCGGCAACCCGACCCAGGATGTCGTGGAGCAGCGCATCGCCACCCTCGAAGGCGGAGTGGCGGCGCTACTGCTGGCTTCCGGGCAGGCGGCCGCGACGTTGGCCATCCTGAACATCGCGCAAGCCGGCGACAACATCGTGTCCAGCCCGCGCCTGTACGGCGGCACCTACAACCTGCTGCACTACACGTTGCCGCGCCTGGGCGTATCGACCACCTTCGTCGACGATCCCGACGATCTCGAGTCCTGGCGCCGCGCCATCACCCCGCAGACCAAGGCGCTCTTCGCCGAGTCGATCTCCAACCCGCAGAACGACATTCTCGATATTCCCGGCATTTCGGAGATCGCACACGCGGCAGGCATCCCCCTCATCGTCGACAACACCGTCGCCACTCCGTATTTGATTCAGCCGCTGGCGCACGGCGCCGACATCGTGGTGCACTCGGCTACCAAATACCTTGGTGGCCATGGCAATGCGATCGGCGGCGTGATCATCGACGGTGGCACCTTCGATTGGACGCAGGGACGCCACCCCGGATTCACCACGCCCGACCCCAGCTACCACGGCGTGGTGTTCGCCGACCTGGGTGCACCCGCTTACGCACTCAAGGCGCGCGTGCAGCTGCTGCGCGATCTGGGCCCCGCCATCTCGCCGTTCAACGCGTTCCTCATCGCTCAGGGACTGGAGACGTTGAGCCTGCGCGTGCAACGCCATGTAGAAAATGCGGAACGCGTCGCTCATCACCTCATCTCCCAGCCGGGGGTCACCCACGTCAACTACGCCGGGCTGCCTACCTCACCTTGGCACGAACGCGCAAAAGCGCTGGCCCCCAAGGGTGCCGGTGCCGTGCTCGCCTTCGAGCTGGACGGCGGAGCCGAGGCGGCGACGACCTTCATCGATGCGCTGACCTTACACAGCCAGGTCGCCAACATCGGTGACGTGCGATCTCTCGTGATCCACCCCGCGACGACGACGCACGCACAACTCTCGTCCGCCGAACAGGTGGCCTCCGGCGTGACGCCGGGACTGGTCCGTTTGTCGGTCGGCATCGAGGGCATCGACGACATCCTGGCCGATTTGGACACCGGATTCGCCGCGGTGCGGCGACTCAAACAGCCCGCGGCGGTGGCATCATCGTGACCTTAACCGACGATCTTCGCGCCAGCGGCTCCTCCGCCGACCAGCGACCTCCCTCGCCCCGCATCACCCTCCCCCAGGGTGATGAGATCGCCTATGCACCAATAGGTTCGATCACACTGGAGAGCGGCGCTGTGATCGACGACGTGACCGTCGCGGTACAGAGCTGGGGAAAGCTCTCACCGCGCCGCGATAACGTCGTCTTCGTCTGCCACGCGCTCACCGCCGACTCACACGTGGTCGGGGCCGCCGGTCCCGACCACATCACCGGCGGCTGGTGGGAAGGAATCATCGGGCCGGGTGCAGCGATCGACACCGACCAATGGTGTGCGGTCGCCACCAACGTACTGGGCGGCTGCCGAGGCACAACCGGCCCGACTTCCCTTGACGCAGAGGGAAAGCCCTGGGGCTCACGGTTCCCCGAGGTGTCGGTGCGCGATCAGGTGAATGCCGACATCGCCGCACTCGCACAATTCGGCATCACCGAGGTCGCCGCCGTCGTCGGCGGTTCGATGGGCGGTGCGCGCGCATTGGAATGGGCTGTCATGCGACCGGATTCGGTGCGCGCGGCGCTGGTGCTGGCGGTCGGTGCACGCGCCACCGGCGATCAGATCGGCACCCAGAACACGCAGATCGCCGCCATCCGGGCGGACCCGGACTGGCAGGGCGGCGACTACTACGGCAGCGGACGCGGCCCCGAAAAGGGGCTGAACCTCGCCCGTCGCATCGCACATCTGACCTACCGCGGCGAGGTCGAGCTGGACACCCGATTCGGCAACGATCCCCAGGTCGGCCCGGACGGGCCCGAAGATCCGTGGGCCGGTGGCCGATACGCGGTGCAGAGCTACCTCGAGCATCAGGGCAATAAGTTCGTTCGGCGCTTCGATGCCGGCAGCTACGCCATCCTGACCGAGGCACTCAACCGGCACGACGTCGGCCGGAGCCGTGGCGGTGTGGAGAAGGCGCTACGCGGCTGCCCTGTCCCCGTCGTCGTCGGCGGCATCACGTCCGACCGGCTATACCCGCTACGGCTGCAGGAGGAATTAGCGGACCTGCTGCCCGGTTGTACCGGCTTGCGGGTGGTCGAATCGGTGCACGGCCACGATGCGTTCCTCATCGAGTTCGACGCGGTGAGCGAGCTGGTGCGGGAAACACTCGCCCTGGCCAAGTCAACACAGGCTTCGTAAACAGAACCCGAGGAGCGCGAATGCCGGACGCACAAGCAGAGCCGTCGCTTTCGTTCGGTTCCCAGGCCGCGGCCTACGAGCGGGGGCGCCCCTCCTACCCGCCCGAGGCCATCGACTGGCTACTGCCGGCCGGAGCACACGACGTCCTGGATCTGGGTGCTGGCACCGGGAAGCTGACCACCCGCCTGGTGGAGCGCGGACTCAACGTGGTCGCGGTGGATCCGCTCGCCGAAATGCTTGAGGTGCTGAGTAACTCGCTCCCCGATACCCCAGCGCTACTGGGTTCCGCCGAGGAGATTCCGCTGCCGGACAACAGCGTGGATGCGGTACTGGTGGCGCAGGCCTGGCACTGGGTGGATCCCGAACGCGCCATTCCCGAGGTCGCTCGCGTGCTGCGCCCCGGCGGCCGGCTGGGGCTGGTGTGGAACACCCGCGATGAACGGCTGGGCTGGGTCGCCGATCTTGGCAAAATCATCGGCAGCGAGGACGATCCGTTCAACCACGCCGTCAGCCTGCCCGCACCGTTCACCGGGCAAGAGCGGCACCAGGTTGAGTGGACGAGTTACCTTACCCCACAAGCACTTCTGGACATGGTGGCCTCGCGCAGCTACTGCATCACCGCCCCCGAGGCCGCCCGGAAGAAGACACTGCAACAGGTCCGGGAGCTACTGGCCACCCACCCTGCGCTGGCACAGTCGACGGGCCTGGCACTGCCCTATGTCACCGTGAGCATCCGCGCGAACCTGAACCAATAGGAAGCTACCCCGGATCGGGTGCCCCAGTTCACAGAGACGAACCCGCTCGGTGCCGCTACGGTGTACCCGTGCGTACGGATCGCCGCCTGCTGGCAGCCCTCTTTGTCACCACCACACTGCTGATCCCGGCACTTGCCGGGTGTGGCTCCAACGGGTCGTCTTCTGATGCCAAGGATGAGTCCGCATCCACCACCAGTAGCACCCCCACCGAACGGCACACCCGCCAGTTCATCCCCGAGCTGGGTATCTACGTCACCGTCCCGAACGATTGGGTGGCCTTCTCCGACGGGGTGCACGACAACAAGGGACTGGTGACCTACCAGGTGCGGCCCAAGTGGGAGTCGTCGGAGTTCGCGCAGTACGTGCGCATCCGTAAGTTGGTGGCTTCCGACGAGAACACAGCTGCCCCCGAAGTGAAGGACTGGCTGGCATCGTCGAACGCCGACGCGGTGAGCGCCTTCGTCAAGACCCGCAAGTCAAAAGTCACTGCGGATAAACGAGATTCATGGGACGGCCCCAGCCTGCCCGGAGCCTCGGCCAGCCTGGAACTGGAGAAGCCCCCTGCCGCCGAGGGCAAGCCGCCGGTCGCCACTACGCCGAAGATCTACGTGGCGTTTGTCGGACAGGGCGATCAGCGTTGGCAGATCGCCACGAGCAATACCGGCAGCCCCAGCGGAGAGCCGTCCGAACAGTTCTTCGGCGAGCAGGCCGACTCCATCGCGCGCTCGGTACAGCTGCTCAAGTAGGCGCCTATCCGGTGCCCAGCGGGTCGATCGTCAGCGCCAGATAGACCATCACCGCCGCCACGGCGCCGAGGGCACCGACGTCAAAGGTCTTGCCGCGCACCGCCAAGAGCCCCGCGGTCTCGTCGGTAAGCACCAGCCGCAGCGCTGCGGCCACACTCACGGCGATTCCCACCACCAGCGCGCCGCGCCGCCAACGGTCGGCGACCACCAATCCCAGCGCCACCAGGAACACCGCAGACACCACCAGGATCGGCCACTGCTCACGGGCGAAGCGGCGGATGGCCTCCAGTGCCGTCGCGAGAAGACCACGCGACTCGGGTTGCAGGGCTGTCACGAACGTTCCGCCCGCTCGATCACGTTGGTGAGCAAGAAGGCTCGGGTCAACGGCCCGACTCCACCGGGATTGGGCGAAACGTATCCGGCGACGTTCCAGACGTCCGGCGCCACGTCACCGGTCAGCTTGTCGTCGACGCGACTCACGCCCACGTCCATCACCGCAGCGCCCGGCTTGATCATGTCGGCGGTCACCATATGCGGCACCCCCGCGGCGGCGATGACGATGTCGGCCTGCCGGGTCAACGCGGCCAGATCGCGAGTCCCGGTGTGGCATAGCGTGACCGTCGCATTTTCCGAACGCCGGGTGAGCAGCAGCCCGAGCGGACGGCCCACCGTGACGCCACGGCCGATCACCACAACATGCGCACCGTCGAGCGTGACGTCGTAGCGGCGCAGCAGGTACACGATTCCGCGCGGCGTGCAGGGCAGCGGTGCTTCCTTGCCCAGCACCAGCCGGCCCAGGTTCGTCGGATGCAGGCCATCGGCGTCCTTGTCGGGATCGATGCGCTCCAGCGCCTCGTTCTCGTCGAGGTGCTTGGGCAGCGGCAACTGCACGATGTATCCGGTGCAGTCCGGGTTGGCGTTCAGCTCGTCGATGGTCGCGCACAGCGTGGCCTGATCGATATCGGCCGGCAGGTCCCGGCGGATCGAGTTGATGCCCACCTTGGCGCAGTCGTTGTGCTTGCCGCGGACATAGGCCTGCGAGCCCGGGTCATCCCCGACGAGGATGGTGCCCAAGCCCGGTTTCTTGCCTGCCGCCGTCAGCGCCGCGGCGCGGGTGGCCAGCTCTACAAAGATTTCGTCGCGGGTGGCCTTGCCATCAAGTCGAGTCGCCGTCACACGCCCAGTATTCCAGCCGTCACCAGCTGTCCCAGTGCAGGACGTCCGAGAGCGGCTGACGCTTGGCCAGCCGGAAGTCGGTACCGACGGTGTAGGCGATCGGGAACAGGCCGCCCTGGGTGACCTTGTCGAACGGGATGCCCAGGATGTCGGCAGTGCGCTTCTCACCATCATCCATCAGGTGCAACGTCGTCCAGGCCGATCCCACACCGCGGTTACGCGCGGCGAGCATGAAGCTCCACACCGCGGGCAGCAGCGATCCCCAGGTGGACGCCGCCCCGACCACGGGCAGGTTGTCGAGGCGCCCCGAGATGCAGGGAATCAGGAACAGCGGTGACCGCTCGAAGTTCTCGGCGAGGTAGCCGGCCGAGTCCACCACCTTGTCGCGTCGCTCACCCCGGGTGTCGCCCTCGGCATACTCGGGGCCCTGACCGGTGGCGTACTTGTTCCAGCCCTCGCGGTAGATGTCGGCGATGGCCTTCTTCTTGTCGGCGTCCTCGACGATGACAAAGTGCCAGCCCTGATGGTTGGAGCCGGTCGGCGCCTGCATCGCGATGTTCAGACATTCCTCGATGACCGAACGTTCGACGGGCCTGTCGAAATCGAGGCGCTTGCGCACCGAACGGGTGGTGGTCAGAACTTCATCGGCGGACAGATTCAGGGAGGTCATCACACGAACGTACAACGCGTGGCCGAACCGAAAAGTAGGAGTGCGCCTCCAGAATTCGCCAGCCCCTTCCGCGGCGTAATCTCCGGAACGTGGCCACCGACGTTCGCAATATCCCCGACGTGCTGGCACCCGCGCGGCTTGGCCCCATCACGCTGCGCAATCGGACGATCAAGGCCGCCACATTCGAGGCCGCTTCCCCGGACGCACTGGTCACCGACGATCTCATCGAATATCACCGCAGGCCCGCACTGGGCGGTGTCGGCATGACCACAGTCGCCTACTGCGCCGTCGCCCCCGAAGGCCGCACCGAATACGGCCAAGTCTGGATGCGCGAGGACGCGCTGCCCGGGCTGCGGCGCCTCACCGACGCCATCCACGACACCGGCGCCGCCGTCTCGGCGCAGATCGGCCATGCCGGCCCGGTGGCCAACGCACGATCGAATGGGTCGCGCGCCCTCTCCCCGATCCGGTTCTTCAACCCATTGGGCATGAAGTTCGCCCGGCGGGCCAGCGCCTCCGATATCGAGGGTGTGGTTGCCGCGCATGCGAACGCGGCCCGCCTGGCCATCGAGGCCGGTTTCGATGCCGTCGAAATCCATTTGGGCCACGGATATTTCGTGAGCTCCTTCCTGAGCCCGCTGTTCAATCGGCGGGGGGACGAGTACGGCGGATCGCTGGCAAACCGCGCCAAGGTGGCGCGCGCGGTGGTGCACGCGGTGCGCAAGGCGGTCGGCAACCAGCTGGCCGTGACCGCGAAACTCACGATGACCGACGGCATCCGCGGGGGCATCCCCCTTGAGGAATCACTACAGACCGCACGATGGCTGCAGGAAGACGGCGGGCTCGATGCCCTCGAACTCACCGCGGGCAGCTCCCTGGTCAACCCCATGTACCTGTTCCGCGGCGAGGTGCCGATTCGCGAGCTCGCCAAGGGCTTCCCTAAACCCCTCGGGTGGGGCGTGCGCGTCACGGGAAAGAAGTTCTTCCGGTCCTACCCCTACCGCGACGCGTTCCTGCTCGATGACGCCCGCCAGTTCCGTGCCGAACTGGACATGCCACTGATTCTGTTGGGCGGTATCGCCGGCGGCGACACCATGGACCTGGCGATGGCGGAAGGCTTTGAGTTCGTGGCCATGGGCCGGGCGCTGCTGGCCGATCCGGATCTGGTGAATCGGGTGGCGGCCGACCGGGCCACTCATTCGCGGTGCACACACTGCAATCAGTGCATGGCCACGATTTTCAGCCGAACCCACTGCGTCCTCACCTGACGTTTGCCGCTGCACTCACGTCCGTAGATCCAGCGCCGCAGATGCGCCGGTTGCACGTTGCTAGAGACATTTGTCCGGACGCCGTTTCCTGGGCAGAGCCTGTGAACCACCCGGCGCGGGAAGGACGGTCCCACGCCGCGACCCGATACAGTCGGTGGCGATGACTGGTCGGGAAGCACCCACTCTCACCGTGGTATTCGATGGTGACGAACGAAAGTTCGCACCCGGGCACGACATTCATATCGGCCGCGATATCCACGCCGATGTACGCATCACGCACCCGTTGGTGTCGCGTATTCACCTGATAATCAGGTTTGTCGACGGCAAATGGATCGCCGAGGACCAACGCAGCCTCAACGGCATCTTCGTCAACGGTCGTCAGGTCGGTTGGGTCGAAGTGCGCGATGACACCGTGATCAACCTCGGCGACCCGGGTGGACCGCGGATGACGTTCGCCCTCGGCGGTCTCGGCAGCGAGACGCAGCTGGGGATCGCTCCCCCCACCATGCGCGGTCCTGCGTCGGGTCTGCAGCCGGCCTCCCATACCGGCACCCAGCAGCAGCACCACCCCACCGGCGGATACCCGTCCGGTCCGCAGACCTACGGGCAGCCAGGTCCGCAAACCTATGGCCAGCAGCACCCCTACGGTGCACCGCCGTCGGCGCCGCAGACCTACGGAACCTCGGGGCCCACTCGCCCGCGCCAGCAATACCCGTCGGCCCCCACGCCGATACCCGCCGAGCACTCCGGTGAGCCGGTAGAGCCGTTCGGCACCCGGGCGATGCGGGCGCTGGGCATCGGCGGCGGTGCGCCGAAACCATCACCCGGCGCCGTCACCGTCGGCCGTGCCCCCGACAACACCATCGTCGTCAACGACGTGCTGGCCTCACGGCACCACGCCCTGTTGCTTCCGACCGCCGGCGGACTGGAAATCCAGGACCTGCACACCATCAATGGCACCTTCGTCAACGGTGTCCAGGTCGAGCAGGCAACGGTGCGCGAGGGTGACACCGTCACCATCGGTAACGTCGACCTCGTCGTCCAAAACGGCACCCTCGTCAAACCGACGATGGCCACCCGCGTCGGCGGTCTTGAGGTTCAGGGCATCGACTTCACCGTCGAGGGCGGCAAGAAGCTGCTCGACAACATCAGCTTCTCGGCCGGGCCCGGCTCGCTCACCGCGGTCATCGGCCCTTCGGGTGCCGGCAAGTCCACCCTGGCCCGGCTGATCGTCGGCAACACCCAACCGTCGGCGGGCAAGGTGTCCTTCGAGGGCCACGGGGTGCACGCCGAATACGCCGTGATGCGCAACCGCATCGGCATGGTGCCGCAGGACGACGTGGTGCATCCGCAGCTGACCGTCAGCCAGGCACTGCATTACGCCGCCGAGCTGCGGCTACCGCCGGACACCAGCAAGGAAGACCGCGAACAGGTGGTGTCGCGGGTTCTCGAGGAACTCGAGATGACCAAGCACGCCGAGACCCGCGTCGACAAGCTCTCGGGTGGGCAGCGCAAGCGCGCTTCGGTGGCCATGGAGCTGCTGACCGGTCCGTCGCTGCTGATCCTGGACGAGCCCACCTCCGGTCTGGATCCGGCGCTGGACCGTCAGGTGATGAGCCTGATGCGCCAGCTCGCCGATGCCGGCCGCGTGGTCGTGGTGGTCACGCACTCGCTGACCTATCTGAGCTACTGCGACCAGGTGCTGCTGCTGGCACCCGGCGGCAAGACCGCCTACTGCGGACCTCCGCGCACCATCAACCAGGAGATGGGCACCACCGACTGGGCGGATATCTTCGCCAACGCCGCGGCCGATCCGGACGGTGTGCACCAGGCCTATCTGACGCGGCACCCCGCCGCGAACAAACCCGTCACCGCCCCGGTGACACCCGGCGACCTCGGAAAGCCACCCAAGACCAGTCTGCTGCGGCAGGTCTCCACGGTGGCGCGCCGTCAGGGACGGCTGATCCTGGCCGACCGCGGCTACTTCATCTTCCTGGCCCTGCTGCCGTTCGTCCTTGCCGGACTGGTGCTGTCGGTACCCGGCAGTGCCGGTTTCAACGTGGCCCTACCCGACAACCCGAACGAACCGGGACTACTACTGGCGCTGACCAACCTCGGTGCCAGCTTCCTGGGCCTGGCGCTGACCATCCGCGACTTGATCGGTGAACGGGTGATCTTCCGGCGTGAACAGGCGGTAGGCCTGTCGGCCACGGCGTATCTGCTGGCCAAGATCATCACCTACTGCGGTGCCGCCATCGTGCAGTCCGCGATCATGACGGCAGTCATCGTGATCGTCCGCGGTGGACCGACGCAGGGTGCGGTGCTGCTCGGAAACGCGAACTTCGAGCTGTGGGTCGCCGTTGCCGCGACCGCGTGCGCGGCCACGGTGCTGGGCCTGGTGTTGTCCTCGCTGGCCACCTCCGCCGAACAGGTGATGCCGATGCTGGTGATCGCCACCATGACGCAGATCGTCTTCAGCGGCGGCCTCATCCCGGTGACGGGACGTGCGGGGCTGGAACAGTTCTCCTTCCTGTTCCCGTCTCGCTGGGGATTCGCGGCAACGGCCTCGACCACCGACCTGCGCAAGCTGGTACCGGTGGGGCCGCAGGACGAGTTGTGGAATCACGATGCCGGAACATGGCTGTTCGACATGGGCATCCTGGCGCTACTGGCGCTGGTGATGGCGGGATTCGTGCGCTGGCGCATCCGCCTCAAGGGCTAGATTCGCTAGCCGCCGTGCACATCCAGTCCGTGCCCTGCGGCATACGCGACAGCCTGCGGCAGATCGACTTTCGCGGTGACCAGGCTTGCGGTGGTCCACAGCGTCGGGTCGATGCGGGCACCCCGCAGGTCGGCGCCGTCGAGCTTGAGGTTCTGCGTGCGGGCGCCGGTGAAGTCGGCGCCGTGCAGATTGGCCTTGCGCATATCGGTGCCCACCAGGTTGGCCTCCCGGAAGCGGCAGTCCGACAGATCCATCTCGCGCAGATCGAGCCCGCCGAGCGAGGACAGGGTGAAATCGGTCTCGATGAACTTCGACGGACGCACCCGGCAGTCGGTGAGGGTGGAGCCCAGCAGGCTGCACTGGCGGAACTCCGAATGCCATAGGGAGGTGCGGCGGAAGGTGCAGTTACGGAAGGCCGTGCCGATATGCAGCGACTCGGTGAGATTGGCTCCGCTGAAATCGCATTCGGTAAAGACCACACGCTCGGTGCGCAGTTCGCGAAAGTCTTCGTCGTAGAAGGTCTCCGCGGTGATCTCACGGTCAACCCAGTGCTCGGCCATGACTGACATCATGCCCGGAGGGTCCGTCAGACGTTCACATCGAAACCCAGGTCGATATCGCAGGCGGCCTGACCGCCACGGATTCCCCAGTTCTCTGTCACGCTCTCGCGCAGCACAATGGTGACGTGATCCGGCGGTATGCCCAGTAAGGAAAGCTGTTTCACAATCTTGGCATAGAGGTTTCGTTTCGCTCCTATCGATCGGCCCGCGAAGCAGTCGATGGAGACGAAGGTGTACAGCTCTGGCCGGGCCAGATTTGGCGCGTGCGAAAACCTATGGGGTTCATGCACAACAAGGCGCACATGCTTGTCCTCTTCCGGTATCTGAAAGGCAGTGACGAGCGCACCGTGAACCGCATCGATGATCGCCACCTCTTCGGCCTCGGTGTAGACCCGGCGGACCTCGACCACTGAACTGGGCATGCCGTGGATCATCACACGAAGGGGCTACACAGCCAACGAATTTATCGTCCGGATCATGCGGTGCGGTGGGCGGGCTGATGCAGGCCGAACCGTACGCCCTGGTCGTCCCTGCAGAATGCGAACCTGCCGAAATCAGGCTCCTCGGGTCCGGGGTCTTCGGCTTCACCACCGAGTTCGCGGACGGATGAGACTGCGGCCTCAATATCCGGGACCCCGAAAAATACGTCGATCCGGCGGTCTTCGTCATCGTTGTGCAACCCGCCTCGCACGCCTCCCGTTTCAAGCCACGCCTGCCCAGTCTCACCCATTGCGTGCGGCGTCCAGCCGAAGAGCCGCTGGTAGAACTTCTGAGCGCGTACCGCATCGGGCACACCGATCTCGAAGTACGTCGGTTCACCAGTCATCGTGGGGGTTCCTCCTCGATTGGATTTATCTGATGGAGCCGACGCTAAGCCCGCAATCTGCCCCCGTCTTGTACAAATGTTCACCGGCCACGGGGATCCCACATCCCAGCAGGTCGTCGTACCGTAATCCGGCCCATTCCCTCGGCGAACACCCAGCGAGCATCCGAAAGTCTCTGTTGAAATGCGCCTGGTCGAAATAACCGCAAGCCAATGCGATCGAGGAGAGCGATCGATGGCCCGGTGCGGCCGACAACGTCATTGCACGCCGGAAACGAAGCACCCGAGCGGCCGCCTTGGGCGTCAGGCCGACTTGACTGCGGAAACGTTTCGCCAATCGAGCACGACTCCAACCGATCTCGGCCAGTATCTCCCCGATGATCACGGTTCCACCGGTGCGATTTAGCCAATGCCAGGCGAATTCGACCTCGGCGTCAGGCTCGGGTCCATCGGCTGCGGCGCGCATGAACATCGAATCCAGCAGATCGAATCGGCGTGCCCAATCAGGCTCAGCAGCAAGGCGTTCAGGTAAATGCCGGCCGCACTGCCCGAACAGGTCTTCAAGACTCACCACGCGATTGCTCACTTCGTCCATCGCCACGCCGGACATTCGATACAGTCCGAGCGGCGCCAGCCGCACCTCAACGCAGTGCTGCGCATCCGAATGCAAGGTGGAGGTCGGCCCCTGGCTCACGCCCGCACCGAATGATTGCCACATCCGCGGTGTCGCATGATCCGCAACATCGGCTACGAGCAGTGGGGCATCGAGTTCGACGATGAGCACCGGCTCGACACTGGCAACCTCGCTACGGCCGACGGGCCGGGAGGACCACTCGCGAAGTTCGGTATATCCGTGCGCGATACCGGAGAGCGCGGCATCGGCGGATGATGTCACTGCCTGCCAGGCAGCCTCGGCTGTGGTCCCGCGTTCGTACCTTGCCGGGCCGCGCATGGTTCCATCGTGCACCCCACCGGACAGATGCGGGAATCGGGGTATGGTCACCCTCTGTTCGCCATCCCGATCGGCAGAAACCCGGAGGATGAACACATAGAAAATGAGAGCGCCAGATCCAGCCGTCTACGTGGCATTGATGGCAGCGGTGAGCGGCGGCATCTGCATACTTGCTGAGCCGCGCGAAAGCACCGTCCAGAAGTGGCTTTACTGGGCCGTCGCCCCTCTGGTCGCCGTTGTTTGTATCTCACTGGCCCTCAAGAGCGTGCTTGCCGGTTTGGGGATCGGCGCCTTTGTGGTCTTGTTTCTCGCCCTGACGCACCTCCGATACAAGCTCTAGCACCCGACAGGTGGAGTACCGATCTTCGACATTGAACGAAGACTCCGAGGCTCTTCGGCGTACAGTGCGCTCATTGGGTAGGAATTGGGGAGGGAACCATGAGAGCTGTCCTGATTGTGCTGGCCACGCTAATAAGCTGCGCCCCAGTCAGTTATGCCGACCCCATCAAATTCTTCAACAACACCGACCTCGGTACGTGGCTGGCATCAAACGGATTCAACTGCGTGCCCGCACTCGATTTTCTGCTGTGCTCTTACCAAGAACGGGCACATTCATGGCAATTTCAGGTAGTCAATGGCGATACCACCGCCAAGCGAAAGGCAAGCTGTGACGCGGGAACTGCGTTGAGCCAAAGCCACCTACAAGGCGACACATGGGCCCTCTTCTCCGGGAAGGGAGATGCGGCCTTATCCGGGATGCTCGAAACGATGAGTACGAAGGGCTTGACGGACGGGAAGATCGTTACTTCATGCCCCTACAACTAGGCTGAACTATGTTCAGAGTTCTGTTTCATGAGCCGACAACCGCCTTCTGCTGAACACGCCACGACTCCTTATCGCTCCGGGCGATTCTGAACTACTGGATGGCTAGCGTCATGAAGATGCTGTGCGGATCTTCGACATAATTACCGAAGGGGCCACACGCAACAAACCCGTGTTTACGGTAGAACTCCCGCGCGGGGGCGAAGAAGCCCATACTCCCGGTCTCCAACGAAATCCTATACACACCACGATGTTTCGCGTCATCGAGGGCATGTGCGAGGAGCATCGAGGCGACACCCAAACCTCGGTGCCGCGGATCAGTGCGCATGCTCTTGAGTTCTTCATGACATGCCGAGATCCGCACCAGTGCAACAGTTCCGACGAGATTTTGTCCGTCGGAAGCGACCCACATTCTGATTCCGGGTTTCTGGAGACCTACAGCGTCTAGGGCATGCCGACTCCCCGGAGGCGCTGTCGGCGCCATATCGTCGAGGTGAGCCTGCAAGAACGCCAGTAGCGTGGCGTTCTTGAAATCTGCCGCAGTGACTAAAAACGCCACAACCTGCTCTCCATCACTTCCGCCGATGAGACTTCATCGCCTCTAAACCATAATGGTTGGGTGTTCCGCATCCTCTTCCATGAGCCCCGTATCGCCCCGAATACCGGCAATGCGATCCGGATGGTGGCGGGCACCGGATGCGAGCTGCATCTGGTGCAGCCGCTGTTCGATCTGTCGGAGGCCAAGGTGCGGCGGGCCGGCCTGGACTATCACGACATGGCGTCGGTGACGGTCCACGAGAGTCTTTCCGCCGCTTGGAAATCACTGCAGCCGCAACGGGTGTACGCCTTCACCGCCCACGCGAGTGTCACGTATACCGATATCGCCTATCAGGCGGGCGATGTGCTGCTGTTCGGCCCCGAACCCACCGGACTGGATCCCGAGGTACTGGCCGATCCACACATCACTGAGAAAGTACGCATCCCGCTGCTCCCCGGCCGCAGATCGCTCAACCTGTCCAATGCCGCGGCCATCGCCGCATACGAGGCCTGGCGCCAACACGGGTTCGAGGGCAGCGTCTAACGAAAATCCCGCGAGGTGGACCTGACACGCAGGTCCAGCGGTCGCAGCTGATCGGCCACCACGGTGATGGCGCCGCTGGCATTTTGCACCTGGCCACGAATGATCAACGCCTGGGCGGTCACCGCCAGCTTGCGGTACCTCGCCCACAGGCCCACCGAGCACACCACGTTCACCATGCCCGTCTCGTCCTCAAGATTGATGAACGTCACCCCGCCCGCGGTAGCGGGCCGTTGACGATGTGTGACGGCTCCCGCCACCAACACCCGCGCCCCGTCCGGAACATCAAAAAGTCCCTTGGCCGGAACGACACCCAGCTCATCAAGCTGTTCCCGCAGGAACTGGGTGGGATATGCATCGGGGGTGACTCCGGTGGCCCACACATCAGCGGCGGCGCGGGTCACCTCCCCCATCGGCGGTAGCTCCGGAATCCGGGAAGACACCCCGACTCCGGGCAACCGGTCGGGCCGCTGCGCGGCGGCCGCACCCGCGACCCACAGCGCCTCGCGCCGGGACATACCGAAGCAACTCAGCACGCCCCCCGTGGCCAGGGCCTCGACCTGCGCCGTGGTCAGCTGGATGCGACTGGTCAGATCGAGCAGAGAAGCGAACGCGCCGTGCGCTTTTCGCTCCTGGACAATCGCCTGAGCTAAGTCGTCTCCAATGTGACGGACGGCACCCAGGCCCATCCGGACCTCCAGGCCCGCATTCTCCAACGTCGCATACGACAGGCTGGCATTGACATCGGGGCCGTGCACGGTGACACCGTGACGACGGGCATCGGCCACCAAGGACTGCGGCGAATAAAAACCCATGGGCTGCGCGCGTAGCAGCGCCGCGCAGAACGCGGCCGGATGATGCAGCTTGAACCACGACGAATAGAACACCAATGAGGCAAAACTCTGTGCGTGACTTTCCGGGAAACCGAAATTGGCAAAGGCATAAAGCTTTTCGTAGATCCGGTCGGCGTCACTGCCGGTGATTCCATGTAAGCGCGCCATGCCTTCGTAGAACCTGGCGCGCAGCCGTTCCATCCGCTCGGGCGAGCGCTTGGAGCCCATCGCCCGGCGCAGCTGATCGGATTCGGCGGGGCTGAACCCGGCCACATCGACCGCCAGCTGCATCAATTGTTCCTGGAACAGCGGCACCCCAAGGGTCTTGTCCAACGCGGCCGCCATAGAGGGATGGTCGTGCTTCCAATCTTTGTCAATACCGTTGTACCGCCGAATATATGGGTGTACCGAGCCGCCCTGGATGGGGCCGGGCCGGATAAGCGCCACCTCGACCACCAAGTCATAGAAACACTTGGGCTTCAGTCGGGGCAGCGTCGCCATCTGCGCGCGCGACTCCACCTGAAACACCCCCACCGAATCGGCCCGGGCCAGCATCTCGTAGACCGCCTGCTCTTTTAGATCTATATGAGCGAGGTCAACCTTGATTCCCTTATGTTCCGCCACCAGATCGATGCAATAGTGCAGCGCCGAGAGCATGCCCAGGCCCAGCAGGTCGAACTTCACCAAACCCACTGCCGCGCAATCATCTTTGTCCCACTGCAGCACGCTGCGGTTCTCCATACGCGCCCATTCGACGGGCACCACATCCGCCAGCGGACGATCACAGATGACCATGCCACCCGAATGGATGCCCATATGCCGGGGAAAATTCTTGATCTGCCCCGCCAGGTTGCTCACCCGTGCCGGGATGCCGTCGACTTCCGCAGCATCGGCCAACCCGCCCCAGTGCCCGAGCTGCTTGCTCCACGCATCCTGTTGCCCCTGCGAAAATCCGAGAGCTTTAGCCATGTCCCGCACAGCCATTCGACCGCGATAGGTGATGACATTGGCCACCTGGGCCGCGTACTCACGGCCGTACTTGTTGTAGACGTACTGGATGGCTTGTTCCCGCTCGTCCGATTCAATATCGACGTCGATATCCGGCGGCCCATCACGGGCCGGTGACAGGAACCGTTCGAAGAGCAGGCCGTTGGCCACCGGGTCGACATTGGTGACCCCGAGTGCGTAGCAGACTGCCGAGTTGGCGGCGGAACCACGGCCCTGACACAGGATGTCCCTGCGACGGCAGAACTGGGTGATGTCATGCACCACCAGGAAGTAGCCCGGAAAATTCAGCTGGGCAATGACATCCAGCTCACGCTCGATTTGGGCATAGGCCTTCTCCGCACCCGCCCTGGGACCATATCGCCGTGCGGCACCATCGAGAGTCAGGTGCCGCAACCAGCTGTTCTCGGTGTGGCCGGACGGGACGTCGAACGGCGGCAACTGTGGAGCAATGAGCCGCAGATCGAAGGCGCACGACTCCCCCAACTCGGCAGCCGCCGTCACCACCTCCGGACAGTGGGAAAACAGCCGCGCCATCTCGTCTCCGGAACGCAAATGTGCCCCGCCCACCGGATCCAGCCATCCCGCCGCATCATCAAGGCTCTTACGCGCCCGCACCGCCGCCATCGCCATCGCCAGCCGTCCATTGTCCGGCCTCGCGAAATGTGCTGCCGTGGTAGCTATTACACCCACACCAAATCTCGGGGCGAGCGCGGCGAGCATCGCATTGCGGTCATCCTCATCCGGATGCCCATGCCTGCTGAGCTCGATGCTGACACGGCCGGCACCGAACCGGTCGACCAAATCGGCCAGCGCCGCCCCGGCCGCATCGGGGCCGCCACCGGCAAGCGCCCGCCGCACATGGCCCTTACGGCAGCCGGTCAGGATGTGCCAGTGCCCTTCGGCTGCCTCGGTAAGGGCATCAAGGTCGTAGCGCGGCTGACCCTTTCGATCTTTGGGTGTTCCCCCCGACAAGTGCGCGGTGGCCATCTGCCGCGACAACCTCCGGTACCCCTCCTGTCCACGAGCCAGCACCAGGAGGTGTATCGAGTCTTCCGTATTGCCCTGCCCACCAAGGGATAGTTCCGCACCAAACACGGTAGGCAGGCCGAGCTCCTTGGCGGCTTCCGCGAAACGCACAACCCCGTAGAAGCCGTCGTGGTCGGTGATGGCCAGCGCTTTGAGATCAAGGCGCGACGCCTCCTGCGCCATCTCCTCCGGCAGGCTGGCGCCGTCGAGAAAGCTGAACGCCGAATGTGCGTGCAGCTCTGCGTAGGGCACCGCCGACCGTCCGCGCTCGCGGGTGGGCGGCTCATAGGGTGGGCGCTTTCGGCTCCACGCCGGACCATCCCCGCCATCCCCCGGAGGCGCGTAACGATTAGGGCGCCCATCAAGCACCCGCTCCATTTCCGCCCAGCTCGGAGGACCTTGTGACCAGCCCATTGCACCAGTTTATCGAACATATGTTCGCATGTATATCCGGGGCTGTCCCCGGGCGGGCGCCGTCAGCGCCCGCCCGGGGAGTGAATCAGCTGAACGCGGACGGCGTGAAGACGCCGCGGAAGCGGACTTTCCCGGAGACAAGCCGGTCGTATGCCTCGGTGGCCTGATCCAGAGAGAAGGTCTCGATGATGGGTTTGACCTTGCCCCTGGCGGCGTAGTCGAGGATTTCACCAAGTCGCTGCTGGCCGCCATGTGTAGACCCGACGACCTTCTGGCGCATCATATGGAAGGGCACGGCCCCCGATGCGATCTCGAACGGGTGGTTGAAATCCAGACCACTTAAAGCGACCCGGCCGTCCGGGCGCACGCCGGTCATCGCGTCCTGCGCTGCGGCGAACGCGTTCGTGGTCACCATCAACACATCGGCCCCGCCGATATCGAACAGTTCCTTGCCGTTGGCCACCACATGATCAGCCCCTAACTGCAGGGCAAGGTCGCGCTTGTCCGGGGAATGAGTGATCGCGATCGTCTCGAACCCACTGGCCTTGGAAAGCTGCAGTGCGACATGGCCAAGACCACCAATACCCACGACTGCCACCCGCTCATGCGGTTGCGGCTCAACATCCCGGAAGCTGCTCCACGTGGTGTAACCGGCACACATGATCGGCGCGGCCAGCTCATAGGGCAGCCCGTCGGGCAGCAGCACCGTGCCTTCAGCGGACAGCGCCACATACTCGGCGTGACCACCCTGGGCGGCAAAACCCGAGGTCCGCGGATTGACACATTGCACCGCGGTCTGGCCTGTCAGCGGACGGTTCTGGCGGCAATAGGCGCACCGCCCGCACGCCGACTGCACCCAGGTGGCCCCGACCCGGTCACCGATCTCGCGGGTATGCACACCGGCACCCACCTCGATGACCTCGCCGACGATTTCATGGCCCGGAGTCTGGGGGTAAATATCACCGCCATAACCCTGCGTGGCCCACGCGTCGGTGTAACACATGCCCGAGGCATGCACCTTGACCAGCACCTGCCCCGGCTCTGCCGTCGGCGTAGGTACCTCCTGAACCTCCCACGGCCGATTCGCACCCGTCATCACGATTGCCTTCACAAAGATCGCCTCCTCAACTCGTCATCAAAAATGCCCCGCCCCGGCGCCGCAATCCGCGGTAACACGCCCACAGTGGCTAACTGTCCGGGTATTCCGAACACTAGCTCAGCCGTTCCCGCAAATCAATAACTAGATAGTTACCTAGGTAGTGCCGTTCTGGAATCACACAACCGGCGCAACCCACTCACTAGACGCCGTCAGATGACGCACCGATGCCACCGCGCCGAAGAATTGGTAACTGAATAGTTACCTTTACGCTCAGAAACATGCCCCCGGACGCTTCTGCCACCAAGAAGCGCCTGCTCGACGCCGCTTACGCCGAGTTTGCCGAGTTTGGGCTCGCGGGGGCTCGAGTCGACCGGATAGGTGCCGCGGCCGAAGCCAACAAGCGGCTGCTCTACGTCTACTTCACCAACAAGGAAACGCTCTTCGACATTGTTGTCGCGCACTCCATCGAGCAGATGTCCGAGGCGGTTCCGTTCACCCCCGAAGACTTGCCGGGGTACGCGGGCGCGTTGTTCGACCACCTGGTCGAAAACCCTCAACACCTCCGCCTGGCGACATGGGCTCAGCTCGAACGTCTCGATGCTGGCCCCTCAGAGACCAACGCCTACGCGACCAAGATCAAAGCCATCGCCGATACCTGCCCGCCGGACGGCGATCTGGAACCGGCCGACATTCTGGCGCTCACTCTCGGATTGACCACCGCCTGGCTGGGTGCCTCGTCGGCACTGCGTGCACAGTCGGCGGCCGAACCCTTCTCCCCCGAACGTCTGGCCCGCCATCGCGCCGCACTGGTGGCGGCCGTCGAAGCGCTCCTCTCAACACGGGCCAATCCACAGCCCTGACCCCCGATGACCGACACCGACTTCCTCGACTCCGTCGCCGACAGACTGGCGGCACTTCCCGCTGTCGAGGCGGTTACCCTCGGCGGTTCCCGCGCACAGGGCACGCACCGCCCGGACAGCGACTGGGACCTGGCGATCTACTACCGCGGCGATTTCGACCCTGACGAACTGCGCCAGATCGGTTGGGATGGAGAGGTCTCCGAGATCGGCGCTTGGGGCGGCGGGATATTCAACGGCGGCGCCTGGCTGCACATCGATGGCCGGGATATCGACGTGCATTACCGCGATCTGGCAGACGTCCAGAAGCAACTGGTACGCGCGGAGCGGGGCGAGTTCCACATCGAACCGCTGATGTTCCACCTTGCGGGAATCCCCAGCTACCTGGTGGCGGGTGAGCTCGCCCTCAACAAGGTGCTGCACGGCATCCTGCCGTGCCCGGATTACCCTGCGGCGCTTCGTGAGTCAGCGCCCGAAGTATGGGCCGCGCGGGCCGCGCTGAATGTGCGCTATGCCGAGAAAAATCATGCACCGCAGGGCCGGGTGACTCAGTGCGCGGGACTACTGGCCGTCGCCGCGATGGAGTACGCCCACGCGGCCCGGGCCGCCCGCGGCGCGTGGGTGACCAACGAAAAGCAGCTGATCGACGCGGCCGGGCTTTCGGCCGTACACACGATTCTCGCCGGGTTGTCGCCCGATCCGGCGGCGCTCACCAACGCCGTCGAGGAGATCCGCTCGCTCGGCGAAAGTGTGAGCTAACGCGAGATCTTCGCGCGGAGCGGGCCGCAGCGATGCAAACACTCACGACCTCGCGGCGGCCGGGAACAACGTCACTTCATTGATATACCGAAGCCTCATCCACCAACCCGAACAGCTTCTCGACGACCTCACGCGCGGTCTCGACATCCAGGCCCACGATTCGCAGCTCTCCCTGATCCGCCCGCACCACCACCATCGCCAACCCCAAGGATCGCGACAGTGGGTCTTGTCGCAGTTCCACGGTCCGCACCAAGGCAAACGGAATGACCCAGAAAGATCTGAGCCACAACGTCTTCGACGCGATATACACCAGGTTGTCGTCGAGGACTCCCCAACGATATGCGCGATAGCGCTGCAGGGGCCGAAGGATCACCCACGCCACCGCACCTGCGATGCACAGCAGCCCCAACACGCCCACCGCATGCTGCAACGGGGTGCTCGCGTGCGCGGGCGGCGCCGTCACGGCCCATACCGCCGCGACCACGGCAACCAGAGGGATGCACGCCAACGCGTATTGGATGGCCCAGAGCACGGGCGCCGATCTACTGGCACCGAGTCCGACCGGCACAATCGGCGTCACAGGCGTCGTGGACACCGTATCGATCACCGTTCATCCCCCATCGTCGGAGCGAACCGACGCATCCACACCTGCCGTATCGCCACGGCCGCAAGGACGAATACCAGAATCGCAGTCGGCGACCAGATGACCGTACTGTCGATGCCACCGAACGCGTAGCCAATCACCCCCATCGAGATGAATGGGATAACAACTGTCACCGCGGCCCGCCACTGTCGGATGATCGCCATCTCGACGACGGCCGAGACCACCACGATCGAAAACGCGGCGAACACGACCACGCCCACCAGCTGCACGGTGGGGTCGAACGACGTGACGTAGTCGGCGTAGCGGTGCGGCGCACCATCGGTCAGCGGCGTGTACGCGGTCCAACCGAAATCCCAGCCCCGAGGGTCGAGCCCCCGGTTCACCAGCACGGCTACCACGCACGACCACCAGGCAGCATTGCCCGTGGTCCGGGCAGCACTGAACACCTGGATGCGCGACATTCCTGGAGTATCCCCCATGGCTAACTCCCCAATGACGAACTTGTCACACAACGTTGACGAAACACCCCAAAACGGCAACGATGACTCCAACCGGGCCGATAAGCGGCCCAACAGTCTCAGAGGTAGCACGTGAAATACATCGTTACCGGCGGCACCGGCTTCATCGGACGACGGATCGTGTCCCGAATTCTCGAGACCCAGCCGGGCGCCGAGGTCGCCGTCCTGGTGCGGCGTGAATCCCTCTCGCGGTTCGAGAAGCTCGCCGAACAATGGGACGACCGCGTGCAGCCGCTGGTGGGTGACCTCACTCAAGCCGATCTCGGCCTGCCCGCCGACGGGGATCCGGTCACCGCCGATCACATCGTGCACTGTGCCGCGATCTATGACATCACCGTGGACGACCAGGCACAGCGCACCGCGAACGTGGAGGGCACGCGATCTGTCATCGCGCTGGCCAAACGCACCGGTGCCACCCTGCACCACATCTCCTCCATCGCGGTCGCGGGCAGTTACGAGGGCGAATTCACCGAGGAAGACTTCGACGTCAACCAGGATCTGCCGACGCCCTATCACCAGACCAAGTTCGAGGCCGAGTTACTGGTGCGCTCGGAGCCCGGCCTGCACTTCCGGATTTACCGGCCTGCCGTCGTCGTCGGCGATTCCAAGACCGGCGAGATGGACAAGATCGACGGCCCGTACTACTTCTTCGGGGTGTTCGCCAAGCTTGCGCGCCTGCCCCGGTTCACACCGATGATGCTGCCAAAGGCCGGGCGCTCCAACATCGTTCCGGTCGATTACGTCGTCGACGCGACCGTCGAGCTGATGCACCAGGAGGGCCGTGATGGGCAGGCCTTCCACCTGACCAATCCTGAGGTGACCTACCTGCGCGATATCTACTCCGGCATTGCGCCCGCTGCCGGTCTGCCACCCGTGCGTGGCTCGCTTCCCCATGCCATGGCCACCCCGTTTCTGCGGGCACGCGGAACGCTCAAGGTCTGGCGCAACATGGTGGTCACCCAGCTCGGCATCCCGCCCGAGGTCATCGACATCACCGAGATCATGCCCACCTTCGTCTCCGAGGCGACGCAAAAAGCCTTGCGTCCCAGTGGTATTACGGTGCCCCCGTTTAGCAGCTACGCGGGCAAGCTGTATCAGTACTGGCGCAAGAATCTGGACCCGGAGCGGTACCGCCGTGACGACCCCGCCGGACCGCTGGTCGGCCGGCACGTCATCATCACCGGCGCATCCAGCGGTATCGGACGTGCGGCAGCCATCGCGGTCGCCCAGCGCGGTGGCACCGTCTTCGCCGTAGCGCGCGACGCCGAGGCGCTCGACAACCTTGTCGCGGAGATCCGCGAGGACGGCGGTAAGGCGCATGCGTTTCCCTGCGATCTGACCGACTATTCGGCCGTCGACGACACCGTGAAGAGCATCCTCGGCCAGTTCGGGCATGTGGACTATCTGGTCAACAATGCCGGTCGCTCGATTCGCCGTTCGGTGGTGAACACCGTCGACCGATTCCATGACTACGAACGGGTCATGGCGATCAACTACTTTGGCGCCGTGCGCCTGGTGCTGGCGCTTCTCCCTCATTGGCGGGAAAGGAAATTCGGCCATGTCGTCAATGTGTCGACGGCCGGTGTGCAGACCCGCAACCCCAAGTACGCGTCGTACATCCCCACCAAGGCGGCACTGGATGCCTTCTCCGATGTGGTCGCGACCGAGACGGTGTCGGATCACATCACCTTCACCAATATCCATATGCCGCTGGTGAAGACGCCGATGATCCAGCCTTCCAACAAGCTGAACGTGGTACGCGGGCTCACGCCGGAACATGCCGCCGCCATGGTGGTTCGCGGACTGATCGAGAAGCCGACCCGGATCGACCATCCGATGGGCACCTACGCCGATATCGGCCGGTATATGACACCGAAGCTGACCCGGCGGATCATGCACCAGATGTATCTGGCATATCCGGATTCCCGGGCCGCCCGGGGCTTGGAGCCCGTCGACGATCGCCAGGACCTGTCGACCTCGCGACGTCGCCCCAAGGCGGCCAAGCGCGTTGCGACCGTCCCGAAGTTACGTGTTCCAGGTCCGGTGATGAAGGTGGTACGCCTCATCCCCGGAGTGCATTGGTGAGCTAGAAACGGGCCGCAAGACACGCCGGTGCCCGGATTAGCGAGCTAACTGACGGTAGGTTGACGTCCATGGTTTCCGTTTTTGCCGACGTTGATACCGGAGTCGACGACGCACTGGGATTGATCCTTCTCCTCGCTAGCGAGGACGTGGAGATCGTCGGTATCGCCTCTACGGCGGGCAATGTCTCAGTGGATCATGTCTGCGCGAACAATCTGGGGCTGCTAGAGCTGTGCAAGGCCCCGCAGATCCCCGTATCCAAGGGCGTCGCCGAGCCGTTGAGCGCGGCGCTACGCACCGCAGAAGACACGCATGGACCCACCGGGCTCGGGTATGCCGTGCTGCCGAACTCCACGCGCACGCTCACCGATTACGACGCGGCCGAGGCCTGGGTGAGGGCCGCGCACGCACACCCCGGCGAGTTGGTGGGCCTGGCGACCGGCCCGCTCACCAATTTGGCGCTGGCCCTGCGCACCGAGCCCGAGTTGCCCAAACTCATCAAACGGCTGGTCATCATGGGCGGCTCCTTCGACTACCCGGGCAACACCACGCCGGTGGCGGAATGGAATGTCGTGGTGGATCCGGGCGCGACGGCGGAGGTGTACGCCGCGTGGGGAGCCGCTGGCGTACAAGAACTTCCGATCGTGTGCGGCCTGAATCTCACCGAGACGATCGCCATGACACCAGAGCATCTGGTCAGACTGGCCGAGGCCACGGGTGCCACCACCACGCCGCTGTCGGTGCTCGACCTTCCGTCGAGCCGTTCGGCGGCGACCAACTCGCTGCTGCGATTTATCGAAGACGCGGTGCGTTTCTATTTCGAGTTCCATATGAAGCAGGACGAGGGCTTCTTGGCGCATATGCACGATCCGTTCGCCGCTGCGGTGGCGCTGGATCCATCATTGGTCCAAACCCGCTCCGCAACCGTGGATGTCGAGCTGACTGGCGACCTGACCCGTGCGATGACCATCGCGGACTGGAAGGGCCAGTGGGGCCAGAAGCCCAATGCGCAGATCGCGGTGGAAACCGACCCCGAGGCGTTCTTCGCGCGATTCATCGAGCGAGTGAGCGTATTCGCGCGAAAGGTTGACGGCGCTCGCTGATTCCGGCGAGACCGTCATTCATAAACACCCTCCACGTACCATCGCTGCCTGCGGAAATGCAGGAGCAGCGCCTGACCGCCACCCGTGTCTTCCAGCAGCACTTGGGCCCTGGCGGCCACGGATACCGGAGCGGGAGTCGGCTCTTGCTCCTCCCACCATCGCTCATCGATCGGCCATGGTCCCGCCCACCAACTCAGCTCCCAGCGTCCATTGCCCCGCCGGACCCTGGCCGGTTCCCCGGAGAACATTCCCCGTCCGGTCACCGTCACCGGCGCTCCATCGATATCTAACAGCTCCACCGGTTCGCCGTCCTCGCCGAGCAGCACCGTCGGAGCCGGATCGGGCAGCCTCCCGGGCCACGGCGCATCGGGATCGGCCCGTGGTCTCAACTCATCTCCTAAGGGCACCAATGTAATTCGTTCGGCCGGGCCACGCCCGCCGCTGACCACTCCCACTTGTACCGACTCCTCTCCCAATAAATCCTGAACTCGTGTCAATGCGCGACGAGCACGCTGGCGTTCCTCAGCGCCCACCGCCCCCCACAACGTCAGCTGCAATGCCTCGGCAGCCACCACCTCGACCGGCTCCAACCGCAACATCGCCACCGGTCCGTCCAGAGACCGGCGCCGGGCAAGCCAGCCGTCAAGCTGCCAGCGCACCCGATCGGCGGTCGCCTCCTCGGTCAGCGGTTCGGCACACCGCCACACCCGCGACAACTCCTGGCCGTCCACCGTCACCGCGTGAATGGCCAACCGGGAGCAGGCCACTCCGGCCGAGGCCAGCGCCTCGTGCAGGCTCACCGCCAGCGTTCGCCCCGCGAAAGCCGCCGCATCCACCCGCTCGATCGGCGGATCACACGGCAGCTCGACCCCCAGCTCGGCCGGGACCGCATGGCCCGAGGGAGAGCGCTGCGGTTCGGCACGCGCATGGCGGTGGGCCTGCACCGCGTCATCGTCGAACCGCGAGGCGACATCCGACCGCGCCAGCTCCGCGAAAGCTCCTATGGTGCGGATTCCCATACGCCACAACAGATCCACCAAGTCTTCGCGCTGCGGGTGACACAGGCTGGGTTCGGCGGCCATCTCCTTGATCGACAGTGGAGCCAGGAACTCCGCATCCCCACCGGGGGACACCAATGCCGCATGCCGCGCGGCGTACACCGCCGTGGACATCTGATCGGCAATGCCCACCTGGCATTCGGCCCCGGCCACCGAGACCGCATCGGCCAGCCGTTCCGCCGCGGTCTGCTCACTGCCGAAGTACCGGGCGGCACCGGTCACCGGCAGCGCCATCAGCCCGGGGCGCAGGATCTCGGCCCCCGGCACCAGATCATCCACCGCGGCGATCATCGGCTCGAAGAACCGCGCATCGCGATCGACATCGGCCGCCACGATATGCAGTTGTGGACAACGGGCTTGAGACTCGCGCCGCCGCATACCCCGTCGCACCCCCAGTGCCCGTGCGGCGGCAGTGCATGCCGTCACCCTGTTGGCCAGGGTCACCGCCACGGGCCGGGTAGCAGGAAGATCAGCCATCGCCGCAGCCGCCACCGCTGGCCAGTCCGGGCACCAAATCGCCAGCACCCGAGGAGCTTTACGCTGCCGTCTATGCGGACCTGATCGAGCCACGGCTGCCACACACCTCCCCGGCAGCTCTGGACACCCCGCGCCCCGTCGCCCGTACCACTGTCCGCACCCCACGAATCCGCCCCAGCCCACAGGCAGCCACCCCGTCATAGCCGGTTACCCGGGCCTGCAACCGCACCGCGGCGCCTTCCCAATCTCCCTCGACGGCCAACAGCGTGCATCCGTTGCTGTGTGCCCGGGCCACTATCGCGCGTGCCGATGTCGAGGTCACTCTTCGGCCACCCAGACCCAGCACCACCAGATCCATCCCGTCCATGAGCACCGAGGCCACCTCCACCGCACTCAGGCCCGGGTGGGGAATCAACGCCAGCCGGCTCAGATCCGCCCCCCGCTCCACTGCCGCCAACACGCTCACCTCCGGCATGCCCACAATCGCGGCGTATCCGCCCGCGGCGGTCACCGAAGCCACCACATCCAGGGGCAGTGAACGGGCTCCGCTGGCCACCGCGACCGTGCCGCGCCGCAACACGTGACCTATCGATCTGGCCAGCACATCGGACCCCGGCAGCAAAGATTGAGCGTCCGGCAGCGCCTCCTGGAACCGGCCAGCCGACGACCTGTCCCCACCGACCTTTCCCGATATCGACGCCATCTGCTGCCGGAGCTTTTGTAGCTGGTCAGCGCGGTTGACCAGCACCTCATCGGCGGCCGCCACTGCCGTCACAACCGCACCTCCAGACACACTCGACTAGAACATATGTTCGATGTCTGGAGTAAACACCTAGCCACCGACAACCGTCAAGACGGGAGGTACGGGCTGGGCCCCATGCTGGCCCCATCTGCCGACACGCCGCGTTGCGGCGGATTCCTGTCGCGCACGTCCGCCACGAGGCCCAGTGTCGGCGGGCCTGGTCCTAGTCGAGCTGGCGGGTATGCGCCCAACGGGTCAACGCGTTGCGATTGGACTGCTGCGTCTTACGCAGCACATTGGAGGCATGCGTCTCCACCGTCTTGACGGAGATCACCAGATCCTCGGCGATCTCCCGGTAGGTGTATCCGCGGGCGAGGAGCCGCAGCACCTCAAGCTCGCGTGGAGTCAACGAGTCCAGCTCCGGATCCAGTGCCGGCTCCGGAGCATTCGAGCGTCCGGTGAACGAATCGAGCACGAATCCGGCAAGGCGCGGACTGAACACCGCATCCCCTCCGGCCACCCGGCGCACCGCATCGGCGAGTTCACTCCCCGAGATCGTCTTGGTGACATAGCCTCTGGCTCCCGCGCGAATTACCGCAATGACGTCCTCGGCCGCATCCGACACACTGAGCGCTAGAAACACCGGTCCGGAACCGCCGACCCCGTTGATGACGGCGACCCCACCACCGGAGGGCATGTGCACATCAAGCAACACCACATCCGGTGCGCTGACCCGTATTCCGGTGACCGCCTCGACAACCGAACCGGCCTCCCCCACGATCTCGATATCCGATTCGCCCGCCAGCTCAGCCCGCACCCCGGACCGGAACACCCCGTGATCGTCGACCAGGAATACCCGCAGCATTACGCACCCTTCTGCGCGTCGTCATGATTGGCATCGTTGTACGGCATGGTAATTCGCACCTCGGTACCCTTGCCGATCTCCGATTTGATCTGTACCTGTCCACCGCGGCGCATCACCCTGGCCTTGATGGAGCGCACGATGCCCTGCCGGTCCTGTGGCACCGCCTCGAGATCAAACCCCTTGCCCCGGTCTCTGACGAAAACGCTGATCTGCCCGGGTTCCACCTCGGCATAAAGGTTGATATCCGATTGCCCGGAATGCTTGGCGGCGTTGACGAGTGCCTCGCGGATGGCCCCGATCAGCGCTCGTCTGGTCTCGGGTTCCGCAGACAGATCGGCATCGCCAACGATCACCGAACTGACCACCACGGTGTGCGCATCCTCCACCTCCCCGGCCACGGTGCGCAGCTCCTGTGCCAGCGATGAGTCCGAGGAGACCCCCGCGGAGAACAACCAGCTGCGCAGTTCCCGCTCCTGGCTGCGAGCCAGCCGCAGCACCTCACCGGGGTTATCTGTCCGCTTCTGGATCAGCGCCAGCGTCTGGAGCACCGAATCGTGCAGATGCGAGGCGATTTCTTCACGCTCCTCGGTACGGATGCGTGCGGCACGCTCGGCACCGAGAGCACGCCACAATCGCAGCCACAACGGCACTGTCAACAGCACCGCGCCCACCAAGGTGGCGGCGATCGCCACCAGCGAGTCACGCAGCGAGGACAAATCCACATTGCGCAAGACCACCACCGCGATCCCACCGAAGACCAGTGCCGCACCGGCGATCACCCGGACCAAGGTCAACAGCGACGATTTGCCCGACTCGCCCAGCACCGCCGAACTTGGCCCCTGCGTATCGAATTCACGCCACACCACGGCGAGCCCGACCAGCGCCAGCACAATGGGGAAGACCAATGCTGCCGTCGAACCACTGATCGTGGACATCAAGATGATCAGCGCGGCAAGACTCAACAGCAAGAGCCCTGTCGCCCGCCTGCGGTCCGTCGCGCTGACAGCGGCGACGTCGTCGCCCGGCGGCATCAGCATCCACAGCAGCCCGTAGGCCGCGATGCCCATTCCGCTGGCCGCACCGAGCACCGCAAAGGCCAATCGCACCCGAAACACCGGAACGTCGAGATGATCGGCGAGCCCCCCGGCGACACCGGCGATCACCCGTCCACCGGTACGCCGACGCAACGGCGGGGCGGCAGTCAGCCGATTCCCGCCGGCGAACGCATTCCGGAACGTGGGACTCACCTCTGCGATACTGCCATGGCAAAGCTCCCTACGGCATCGGGCTTATCCCTGAACCCCGCCTTGCAAAGATCAGGGTGAATCCTGATGGCGTACATGCCCGCGACTGGGCAACATAGCTGTCATGGATACGGATACCACCACCAAACGGACGCCGTCCTCCACCCTCGGAGACATGTGGCGGACGCGGCCGTTGCGACTGCCGGGACATGGCAAGCTCGCCGGTGTTGCCGCGGGAATCGGCTACCGCTACAACGTGGATCCGCTGTTGGTACGCGTAATTTTCGTGGTGACAACAATTTTCGGCGGCGCGGGCGCCATCATGTATGTGGCGTGCTGGTTGCTGATGCCCACCGCCCGCTACACCACCCCGTACCACGAGTCCAAGGTGAAGATGGTCTTCTGGATCATCGTCTTGCTGCTTGTCGGCGGACCGTTCATCGATCCCGACCGCGACCCGTGGGGATTGGTCAGTGCCGTCGTCCTGCTCGGGGGCTGGTATCTGCTCTATCAGCGCCAGACCGAAACTCCCGCGCCTCCGGCGAGTTCGACGGCGCAGTCCAGCACCGGTGAGCCTCTCACCACTGAAGATGGCGAATCGAACAGCAATACCGCGGCCACCGAGCCGCTCTTGCCGCCTCCCCCGCCCACGTGGGATCCACTACGGGCGGCCCCTTTCGCCTGGGACGTACCCGATCAGGTTCCGTTGCCCGCACCGCCTGCCAAACCCAGGTCTCGCGTGGTCTCGGTGACCATCGGGGCGGCGCTCATCATCAGCGCGGTGCTCGTGGCCATCGGGCTACTCGGCGGCAGCTGGGTAACACCCGTAGTGGTGGCAGCGGCGGCACTGGTTGTCCTGGGAGTGGGCATGTTGGTCGGGGCATGGCTCCGCAGCGGTTACTCACTGCTCTTCCTGGCGGTACCGCTGGCCGTATTCGTCATCGTGGCATCCTCCATCGGCCCACTCGAGGTGTCACCCAACGTCGGCGACCAAAGTTACCGTGTCACAGAGGCTTCCGATATCGAGGACTATTACGAGATCGGTATCGGCACCATCACCCTCGACCTCACGCAGGTCACACTCACCCACGATAAGACGGTAAATCTCGACGTCGGGATGGGCGATATCCAGGTACTGGTTCCTCCCTCGATGAATGTGCACACCTCATGCGAGGTGAGCATCGGCAGCTTCGATTGCCTGCCCTCGCCCAACGGCACCGGTCCGGTACTGACGATCAACGCAACGGTAAATGTAGGAAGTATTGAGGTGCAACGTGTCTGAGAACATCGACGAACCAGTATCCGGCGCCGACCATGAGCTCACAGCCGAGAATCGAGCGGGATCCTCGCCGGAGGCCACCGCCGAGGAGAAGGGCAGACCGTCCATCCTGTTGGTCCTGTCCGGGCTGGTCGCCTTGGTCGTCGGGGGCTGGGCCCTGACCGGCCAAGACTTCGGAGCATTGGTGCACAGCAATCTGCTCGGCTGGGTCGCGATTGCCGTGGCGATCGCCATAGGCGTTGCGCTGGTAGCGATTCCGACCCGCCGTAACCGGACCTGAGTAACCCCTAGTCGGCCCCCGCACGCGGGTGGGGGCACCTCCCACTCGTGGGGGCGTACCCCAACGCTCTCGCCCGCCGGACGAAGCTCACTCCCATTCGATGGTGCCGGGCGGCTTGCTGGTGATGTCCAGCACCACCCGGTTCACCTCGGGAACCTCGTTGGTGATTCGGGTCGAGATGCGCTCCAGCACCTCGTACGGCAGACGCGTCCAATCGGCGGTCATCGCGTCCTCACTGGACACCGGCCGCAACACAATCGGATGCCCATAGGTACGGCCGTCACCCTGCACCCCGACCGAGCGCACATCGGCCAACAGCACCACCGGGCACTGCCAGATGTTGCGGTCCTGGCCGGCGGCGGTGAGCTCCTCGCGCGCAATGGCATCGGCGCGGCGCAGAGTGTCCAGCCGGTCCGCGGTGACCTCACCGACGATTCTGATGGCCAGACCCGGCCCCGGGAAGGGCTGGCGGCCAACGATTTCCTCAGGCAAGCCCAGCTCGCGGCCGACCGCCCGGACCTCGTCCTTGAACAGCAGCCGCAGCGGCTCCACAAGGGCGAAGCTCAGGTCCTCGGGCAGCCCACCCACATTGTGGTGACTCTTGATATTGGCGGTGCCGCTGCCGCCCCCGGACTCGACGACGTCCGGGTACAGCGTGCCCTGCACCAAAAACTCGATCCCGTCCTCGGAGTTGCCGATCGCATCGGAGACGGCTCCCTCGAACGCCCGGATGAATTCACGGCCGATGATTTTGCGTTTGGCCTCCGGGTCGCTGACACCGGCGAGCTCACCAAGGAACTTCTCCGCGACATCGACAGTCACCAGCTTGGCGCCGGTGGCCGCCACAAAGTCGTGTTCCACTTGCGCGCGCTCTCCGCTGCGCAGCAGACCGTGGTCGACGAACACACAGGTCAGCCTGTCCCCGATGGCGCGCTGCACCAGGGCTGCCGCCACGGCGGAATCCACCCCACCAGAGAGCCCGCACAATGCGCGGCCGTCACCGATCTGCGCGCGCACCTGCTCGACCAGCGATTCGGCGATATTGGCTGCCGTCCACGCGGATTCGATGCCCGCGAACTCATGCAGGAACCGGCTCAGTACCTGCTGTCCGTGGGGCGAATGCAGCACCTCGGGGTGGTACTGCACACCGGCCAGGCGGCGAGAGCGGTCCTCGAATGCCGCGACAGGAGCACCCTCACTGCTGGCGACCACGGTAAAGCCTTGGGGTGCTTCGGTTACAGCATCGCCGTGGCTCATCCACACGGGCTGGACGTCGGGCAGACCTTCATGCAGGTCTCCGCCCACCACGTTCAGCTCGGTGCGGCCGTACTCGCTGGTGCCGGTGTGCGCGACGGTGCCGCCGAGCACCTGCGCCATGGCCTGAAAGCCGTAGCAGATACCGAAAACGGGAACATCCAAATCGAATACACCGGGGTCGAGCTGGGGTGCGCCCTCTTCATAGACACTCGACGGGCCACCCGACAGGACGATCGCCCGGGGGTTGCGTTCCTTGATCTCGTCGATGCTCGCCGAGTGCGGGATGACCTCGGAGAACACCCGCGCCTCACGCACACGCCGTGCGATCAGCTGCGCGTACTGTGCCCCGAAGTCGATGACCAGAACCGGTCGGTCGCCATGCTGCTCCGTTTGCGCCACTGACTTAGCTTAGTGGCGCTGGGGGCACGCCCCCACGAGTGGGAGGTGCCCCCACCCGCTTGCGGGGGATTACCCCGGATCTAACTGACCGACCGCACCGGTTCGATCGGCAGATTCCGCAAAGCGCCGGGAGCACCCGCCGGAACAACGGGGTGCGCCGGGGGCACCGTCGCCATCCGCTGATACGGCAGCCCCTGCTCCGGACGCAGGTCCATCTCGCCCTTGTTGGGCCACAACGACGCCGCGCGCTCGGCCTGCGCGGTGATACTCAGCGACGGGTTGACGCCCAGGTTCGCCGAGATCGCGGCACCGTCCACGACGTACATGGTCGGGTAGCCGTACACCCGGTGATAGGGGTCGATGACGCCGTCCTCCGGGCTCGTCCCGATCACCGCACCGCCCAGGAAGTGGGCGGTGAGCGGGATGTTGAACAGCTCACCCCAGGTGCCACCCGCCACGCCATCGATCTTGGCGGCAAGCCGCCGCGTGGCCTCGTTGCCCGCGGGAATCCAGGTGGGGTTGGGTTCGCCGTGGCCCTGCTTGCTGTCGAGGCGCCGCCAGAACAGCGTCTTCTTGGTGAACGTGGTGATCGAGTTGTCCAGGTGCTGCATGACCAGGGCGATGACCGTCCGCTCACTCCACTGCGTCACGTTGAGCATGCGCAACGTACCCCGCGGATCGGCACGGGCGGCCTCGACGAGCTGACGCCACCGCGACTTCTCGCCATCGCCGTCGGTCATCAGGGTCTGCAGCAGGCCCATCGCGTTGGAGCCCTTGCCGTACCGCACCGGCTCGATATGCGTGTCGCTGGTCGGGTGGAACGAGGAGGTGATGGCCACACCGTGGGTGAGGTCCAGATCGTCCTTGTACTCCAATCGGCCTGCACCGACGATGGATTCGGAGTTGGTCCGCGTCAACACACCCAGACGCTGCGACAGCTTGGGCAGCAGACCCTTGTCCTTCATCTTGAACAACAGGTTCTGCGTGCCCCAGGTCCCGGCGGCCAGCACCACGTACTTGGCCGTGTAGGTCTTGCGCTGCTTGCGCATCCAGCGGCCCGTCGCCTTGGTGGAAACCCGCCATACACCGTCAGCACCCTGTTCGACCGCGGTGACAGTGGTGAGCGGAATGACCTGGGCACCAGAGGATTCAGCCAGCCCCAGATAGTTCTTGACGAGGGTGTTCTTGGCGCCGACTCGGCAACCGGTCATGCAGGAACCACACTCGGTGCAGCCCACCCGGTCGGGTCCGGCACCACCGAAGTAGGGATCGGCCACCTTGACTCCGGGAGCCTTGGCGCCGTCGGGCCCGAAGTAGACACCCACCGGTGTGGCGACGAAGGTGTCGCCGGCACCCATGTCGTCGGCGACCTCCTTGATGAGCCGATCCGCATCGGTGAAGGTGGGGTTCTTCACCACGCCAAGCATCCGCTGCGCCTGCTCGTAATGCGGCGAGAGCTCGGAACGCCAGTCGGTGATGCCCTTCCACTGCGGGTCGCTGAAGAACGGCTCCGGCGGTACGTACAGCGTGTTGGCGTAGTTCAGCGAGCCACCGCCCACCCCGGCACCCGCCAGGATCATGCAGTTACTCAGCAGATGGATCCGCTGAATCCCGAAGCACTTGAACATCGGCGCCCACAGGAACTTGCGCAGATCCCACGATGTCTCGGCGAATTCCTCGTCCGAGAACCGGCGACCGGCCTCCAGGACCCCTACGCGGTAACCCTTTTCGGTCAACCGCATGGCGGTGACGCTCCCGCCGAATCCGGATCCGACGATGAGGACGTCAAAGTCAGGTTCTGACTGGACTGCTACCGGTGATGACATCGTTGGCCTACCTCCGCGTGGTCACGTTACCGACCAGTATGGAATACAACGAGGGGGGTTATGTAAATTAGGTCACCCTAAGTAGACACATGTCTAAGAGTTGACGGTCAGCCCGACCTTCTGAAATTCCTTGAGATCGCAGTATCCGGACTTCGCCATCGAACGACGGAGCCCACCAACAAGATTCAACGTGCCGAACGGGTCGTCGGCCGGCCCGGCGAGCACCTCGCTCAGCGGCGGCCGCTCACCCACAGCCACCTGCAACAGTGCGCCACGGGGCAGCGACGGGTGTGCGGCAGCATTCGGCCAGAACCACCCGTCACCCGCGGACTCCTGCGCGGCGGCCAGCGGTGTACCCAGTACGACGGCGTCGGCACCACAGGCGATGGACTTCGCGAGGTCTCCCGAGGTGCGGATGTCGCCGTCGGCCAGCACATGCACATACCGGCCGCCGGTCTCGTCAAGATATTCACGGCGGGCGGCGGCGGCGTCGGCGATGGCGGTGGCCATCGCGACACTGATACCGAGCACCTCGCCGCTGGTCGTCGCGCCCGCGGTCTGCCCGTACCCGACGATGACACCCGCGGCCCCGGTCCGCATCAGGTGCAGGGCCGTGCGGTGATCGATCACACCACCGGCGACCACGGGGATATCCAGTTCGGAGATAAAGGTTTTCAGGTTGAGCGGCTCACCGTCGCGGGCCACCCGCTCGGCCGAGACGATGGTGCCGTGGATGACCAACAGGTCGATACCGGCGGAGATCAGATGGGGGGTGAGCAGCTGCGCGTTCTGCGGGCTCACCCGCACCGCAGTCGTCACCCCGGCCCCGCGCACCTCGGCGATGGCCGCCGCCAACAGCTCAGGATCGATTGGTGCCGAATGCAATTGCTGTAACAAGCGAATCGCGGCGGACGGCTCCGGCTCCTTCTGGGCAACCTCGACCACCTCGGCGATGCGGGCCTCCACATCGGCGTGCCGGCCCCACAGTCCCTCACCGTTGATGACGCCGAGCCCGCCGGCCCGGCCGAGTTCGATGGCGAAGCGCGGAGAAACCAGCGCATCGGTCGGGTGCGCCACCACCGGAATCTCGAAACGGTAAGCATCGAGCTGCCATGCCGTCGACACGTCCTGTGAGGAACGGGTGCGACGCGACGGGACGATGTTCACATCATCGAGTTCGTAGGTACGGCGGGCGCTTCTGCCCATGCCGATTTCGACGAGGTCACGCATGTTGAGTTCCTTTGCGGTGCCGACTGTTAACGCACGTAGTAGTTCGGCGCTTCGGCCGTCATGGTGATGTCATGCGGATGGCTCTCCTTGAGCCCCGCCGCGGTGATCTGTACGAACTGGGCGTGTTGCAGCTCTTCGATGCTCGACGCCCCGGTGTACCCCATGGCAGCGCGCAGGCCGCCCGTCAATTGGTGCATGACTGTCGACAAAGGACCACGGAACGGAACCCGGCCCTCGATGCCCTCAGGCACCAGCTTGTCCTCCGACAGCACGTCGTCCTGGAAGTAGCGGTCCTTCGAATAGCTTCGCCCGGTGTTCCCGGCCGCACCGCGGCCCTGCATGGCACCCATGGACCCCATGCCGCGGTAGCTCTTGAACTGCTTGCCATTGACGAAGATCAGCTCACCGGGCGACTCCGCGGTACCAGCCAGCAGCGACCCCAGCATGGTGGTCGACGCACCCGCCGCAAGCGCTTTGGCGATATCGCCCGAGTACTGCATGCCGCCGTCGGCGATCAGGGGAACACCGGCAGAGTGGCAGACCGACGCCGCCTCGAGGATCGCGGTGATCTGCGGTGCACCGACACCGGCCACCACGCGGGTGGTGCAGATGGAACCGGGGCCCACCCCGACCTTCACCGCGTCGGCGCCCGCCTCGATGAGCGCCGCGGCGCCCGACCGGGTGGCGACGTTCCCACCGACCACGTCGACCCGCTCGCCCACCTCGGCCTTGAGCTTGCCGACCATGTCCAGCACCTTGCGGTTATGCGCGTGCGCGGTGTCCACGATCAGCACGTCGACACCGGCGTCCACGAGCGCCATGGCCCGCGTCCAGGCATCATCGCCCACACCGACGGCCGCGCCGACCAGAAGCCGTCCGTCGCTGTCCTTGGTGGCATTGGGGTGCTGTTCGGTCTTCGCGAAATCCTTGACCGTGATGAGGCCGGTCAGACGACCCTCCCCATCGACGATGGGCAGCTTCTCGATCTTGTTGCGCCGCAGCAGACCCAGCGCGGCGTCGGCGGTCACTCCCTGGCGCGCGGTGATCAGCGGCGGCTTGGTCATCACCTCCGCGACCGATTTGGACAGGTCCGCCTCGAACCGCATATCGCGGTTGGTGATGATGCCGACGAGCGAACCTGCCTTGTCGACGACCGGCAGACCCGAGATGCGGAACCGAGCACACAGTGCGTCGACCTCGGCGAGGGTGTTGTCGGGCGAGCAGGTCACCGGGTTGGTCACCATGCCGGCCTCGGACCGCTTGACGGTCTCGACCTGACCGGCCTGGTCCTCCAGGGAGAGGTTGCGATGCAACACCCCCATACCTCCCGCACGGGCCATCGCGATGGCCATTCGGGCCTCGGTCACCGTGTCCATCGCCGAGCTGACGAGCGGGACGTTCAGCCTGATCCGCTTCGTCAGCTGCGAGGACGTGTCGGCGCCGTTGGGCAACACGTCCGAGGCTGCGGGCAGCAACAGCACATCATCAAAGGTCAACCCGAGCATGGCGACCTTGTGCGGATCGTCGCCGCCGGTGTGGACGGACCCTGCCGCAATGGTCATTCAAGCCTCCATGCCAGATAGCCGTCGTATACATCCCAGGAGTGGAATGGAAAGGAGTAGATCCATCCTATCGGCTCGCCGCGGCCGCAATCTCCCGGACGTGTGCTTGGACATGCCCCACGTGAGCTGGCGCGCGAACCCGCGAACTGCGTACTCTAGGAGTGTGCGCGACCACTTTCCGCCGGGATTGCCACCAGATCCGTTCGCCGACGATCCCCATGATCCGTCGGCCGCACTCGACGCGATCGAGCCGGGTCAGCCGCTCGATCCGCAGGAGCGGATCGCGGTCGAGGAAGATCTCGCCGACCTCGCGGTCTATGAGGCGTTGCTCGCGCATAAGGGAATTCGCGGGTTGGTCGTTTGCTGTGACGAATGCCAGCAGGACCACTATCACGACTGGGACATGCTCCGCGCGAACCTGCTGCAGCTGCTCGTGGACGGGACCGTGCGACCACACGAGCCCGCCTTCGATCCGGAGCCGGAAGCTTATGTGACCTGGGATTATTGCCGCGGATACGCGGATGCCTCACTCAACGAGGCCGCGACGGATCGCGACGGATTCCGCTGATTTAGCCGCTCTGGAGCTTATTCGCCGGAGCTCGAACCCGACCCGCTGCCGTGGCTCGACGATCCACCCCCGGGATTGGCCGGCGCCACCGGCACCGAGGTCATCACCGGCATGTGCCGTGACGGACCGTCGGAGTCAGAGCCCGCACTCCCGCCACTGCCCGGGAAACCATGGATGTTCCCGGAGCCTGGACTGTTGACGGGTGCCTGATAGACCGGCACCGGGTTATCAGGGGTGCGCGTAATCGGGGACGGAGCCTGGATCGTCGTCGGCGCGGTGATGACGGGGGTGTCCACCGCTCCCCGCTGGGTGGTGACGATGGTCACCCCGTCGGGAGTGGTGGGGACAGTCACAACGGGGGCCGTCGAGGGCGCCGTGGTGCTGACCGTCGACCCCGCCACGGATGTGGACGGCGTGGGCACCGTCGTCGTCACCGGCGCACTGGAGGTGGCGGAGGTGGCCGTCGATGTCGCGCTCGGCGGCGTCGATGTGGCCGACACGGAGGTCGAAGTCGATGTCGACGTGGAGCTCGGCGATGCGGAGCCGGAGGTGCTCGTTGACGTCGAACTGGTCGTCTCTGTCGGCGACGAGGCTGTGGTGGTCGTCTCCGTCGGCGACGAGGGCGTCGTCGTCGGGGTCGTCGTCGTAGCCGTGGATTCCGATGACGTCGAAGTCACCGAGGTCGTCGTGCTCGTGACGGTCGCAATCACCGGAGGCGACAGCATGATTCGCGGTGTCTCGGTCACCATCTCCGGCGGCACCGTCGCCACGGGGTCCTTGGCGTCGATTCTGACCTCCGCCTGCTGCACCCGGCTGGCCAGTTCGGCCTTCTGCTGGGCGTCGCCGACCTCGTTGACGCGCGCGGCGGCCACCCCGAGCTGCTGCTGCGCACCCTCCCAATCACCTTGGGAAATAAGCTTTTCCACCTGAGCGAGCTCAGTCTGCGCCGACAACACCACGGGATCGGTGCGCACCGTCGGGCCCGCACCGAACAACGAAGTACGCAGTCCGTACAACGCGTCACCGGGATGCGATTGGTGTACCGCCGCCCCGAATCCGCCGAACAGCAACGTCACGGCGGCAGCCGAACCCACCGTGGTGGCCAGCAGCCGCGAACGACCACCGCGATCACGCAAGGCGTTACGCGCCTGCCCAAGCGTGGGTTTGGCCGGCATCGGCTCGCGCCCGACATCCTCGCGCCACGCCGCCAACATCATCGCCACGGCGTACTCGTCGGAATCGGAGGTGGCCACCGGCAGATCCGCCGCGATGGCATCGATCATCCGGTTGGTGCGCCGCAGTGCCGCCAGGTCCTCGGGCCCCTCGTCGCCCTGCCTGCCCGGCCCGCCGGGGAACCATCCGCGTCCATCAGCCACGGTGATCACCCGCCCGGGTCATCTCGGTCTTGAGTCTCTGCAATGCCCGGTGCTGCGCCACGCGTACCGCGCCCGCGCTGCTGCCCACCGCGTCGGCGGTCTCCTCCGCCGACAGGCCGACAACGACCCGCAGGATCAGGATCTCGCGCTGCTTCTCGGGCAGCACTTCCAGCAGGGCCTGCATCCGTCGTGACGACTCGGAGTTCAACGCCTCCTGCTCGGGCCCCGCGTGGCGATCGAACTGCTCGGGAAGGCTCTCGGCCGGATCGGACTTGTCCCGAGCCATCGCACGATGCGCATCAGCCACCTTGTGTGCGGCGATGCCGTACACAAACGCCAGGAACGGGCGTCCCTGATCCTGATAGCGAGGCAGCGCTGCGATCACCGCGAGACACACCTCCTGCGCTACGTCGTCTGCGGAGAGACCACTTCTTTCCGCCGTTCCGACACGCGCGCGGCAATATCGCACCACGACGGGCCGGATGGCACTAAGTACCTCGGAAAGCGCGTCGCGATCGCCCTTGACGGCAGCAGCAACGACGTCGTCGAGCCCGCTCTCCGTACTTGTCATCGACTGCGCATTCCCCAGTGTTACGTGTGGTGCACCGTGGTGGTGCTGTCACCTAGGACAATAGCGTTGGACGCCGAGGGGTAACGCATTTAGTCCACCACCTCGAGGCGCCACCGGCCGCCCGCGTGGGCTATCCATGCGGCACAGTCGCGGCGAATAGCAACGAGGTCTTCATGGCTTTGCCCCAGCTCCTCAGAGGCGGGCAGACTCGCCAGCATCGCCGCCAGCGCCCAGCGCAGCGGTACCAGCCCATGGGCCGTCGCGGCCTGCAGACCCCGTGCCGCAACGACCGCCGATTCTGCGACATCGCCCACGCTACTGAGCGCAGCCGCGAGCACCATCGCCGTCTTGACCTGGTGTCTTACCGACGGCACGTCCAGTGCGAGCCGTTCGGCGGTACGGGCATACCGCAGCGATCGCGCGCCGTCACCGGACACCATGGCCAGCTCGGCATGCACCCAGGCCAGCCGCAGGGGCAGGCGCCATGGCCAACGAACATCGCCGTGCGCGGATAGCCGCTCCGCCTGTTCCAGTAGCGCGTGAGCAAGCGGGAATCGCCCCAGCCCCAGCGCATCCGCCGCCAACCCGACGAGCGCGTCAGACCGAGCCTCCGCGTCCGCACGGGCCATCGCCAACGCTCGGCCGTCGAACCCACGGGCCAGCGCATGCCACCCGAGCTGACGCAGGAGCGACGCACGTGTGCTCAGCGCCAGCGAGGCCAGCCGATCCGCGCGACCCCTCGGCACCTCCAAGGCGTTCAAGTCGGCGTGCGCGGCGGCATAGCGTCCCGCTCCCCCCAGCGCCACGGCGCGCAGCCAGGCATCCTCAGGTGCCGAGGCGGGCGGAAATGGCCAGATTGCTGGATGCGGTCCGAAGGCGGCGCCGATGAACTCGGCGGCTGTGGACGTTCGGAAAGTCACCATGGGAGCGGTCACGGTACCAATTCCCTCGAAAATGGAGTTAACAGTTGATGCAGCGGACGTTAAATCCACGTCAACGGGTGTCGTAAACAGTTGCCCAACGCAGCGTTACGGAAACGGAAAACCCACGGCCAAAACACGCTGACCACGCAGGTGAGCGAGCGTTACGTACCAACGAAGAGCAAAGACGATGAACGTGATGTTAATTCTGGACCTAATGGTGTGATGTTGCCATGATCATCGCCTATTGACTGTATTTCGACCGCGCACCTACTTTGTGTACACCGCTTGTCATCGGCGACACGTCTGGTGCACTTCACTCACGCGCAGGTCGACTGCGCGCGCAGCGAGAGGGTTAACCACATGCCGCAGCCACAGCAATTGCCTGGGCCCAACGCAGATATTTGGGATTGGCAGATGAAAGGCCTTTGCCGAGGGGTCGATTCGTCCGTGTTCTTCCATCCCGACGGTGAACGCGGCCGTGCCCGCGCACAACGCGAGATGAAGGCCAAGGAGATGTGCCGGGCATGCCCGGTGCTGGTGCAGTGCCGCGCACACGCGCTGGCAGTCGCCGAACCGTATGGAATTTGGGGTGGACTCTCCGAGTCCGAGCGCGAACTGATTCTGCGCCGCGGGATACGCCGCAGCGCCTAACACGTGCAGCATGCGTTGGGCCCCCGCAACCATCCATCGGGTTGCGGGGGCCCAACGTTTGCGGAGACCGATCTAGGTGACCGAGCCCGCCGGCCGGTCGTCGACCTTCCAGTTGAAGGAGATCTGCGATCCCTGAACGTCGGTTGCCGTCACGGTGACACCGATCGCCTTCCCCTCGCCATCGACGACCTCGCACCGTTGCGTGGCGCCCTTCTCCCCCTTCAACGGCCCGTCGCACGTGGCGCTGCTGAGCGTGACCCCGGTCCTGTCCCTGATTCCGTCCTTGAGCCCCTGCTCCAGCTTCGCCTTGACGAGCTCAGGGGACGATGATCCCAAGCTGAAGTTCGCCTCGCAGCCCGAGAGCAGTAGCCCGGCCAGGACAAGCGCCGTCAGTCGCGACAGGTGAGTGGCCATCTGTCCAGTAAACCTCCGCACAGCACAGACGAAAACACCCCCGGCTTCATGGGCCGGGGGTGTTTCTCGTAGCGCTATCTAGTGAGCGTGACCGTGGTGTCCGTGCCCGTGGTCGGCCTGTTCCGCCGGCTTCTCCACGATGGCGGTCTCCGTGGTCAGGATCATCCGGGCGGCCGACGCGGCGTTGATGACCGCCGAACGGGTCACCTTCACGGGGTCGATGACACCGTCGGCGATCAGATCGCCGTACTCCAACGTCGCGGCGTTGAAGCCGTGCCCGGCGTCCAGCTCGGCCACCTTGCTGACCACGACGGCTCCGTCCAGCCCCGCATTGGTGGCGATCCAGAACAGTGGCGCGGACAACGCGGCTTCGAATACGTCGACGCCCTTGGCCTCGTCACCCTTGAGCTCGACACGCAAGCCGTCCAGCGCCGAACGGGCCTGCACCAGGGCGCTACCGCCACCGGCGACGATGCCCTCCTCCACGGCCGCCTTAGCGGCCGAGACGGCGTCCTCCACGCGGTGCTTGCGCTCCTTGAGCGCGGTGTCGGTGGCAGCGCCCACCTTGATCACCGCGACGCCGCCGGCCAGCTTGGCGAGGCGCTCCTGCAGCTTCTCGCGGTCCCAGTCCGAGTCGGTGGTTTCGATCTCCGCCTTCAGCTGGGCAACGCGCGCCTTGATGGCGTCCTCGGTGCCGCCGCCTTCGACGATGACCGTCTCGTCCTTGCTCACCACGATGCGGCGGGCGGTGCCGAGCACCTCGATGCCTGCCTCGCGCAGCGACAGACCCACATCGGGGTTGACCACCTGGGCGTTGGTGACGATGGCCAGGTCCTCCAGGAACGCCTTGCGGCGGTCACCGAAGAACGGCGCCTTGACCGCGACGGCCTTGAGGGTCTTGCGTATTGCGTTGACGACCAGGGTGGACAGCGGCTCGCCCTCGACGTCCTCGGCCACGATCAGCAGCGGCTTGCCCTCCTTGGCCACCAGCTCCAGCAGCGGCAGCAGATCGGGCAGCGAGCTGATCTTGTCGCGGTGCAGCAGCACCAGCGCGTCTTCCAGGATCGCCTTCTGCTCGTCGAAGTCGGTCACGAAGTACTGCGACAGGTAGCCCTTGTCGAACTGCACACCGTCGGTGATGACCAGCTCGGTGTTGATGGTCGACGATTCCTCGACACTGACCACACCGTCCCGGCCGACCTTGGTCATGGCCTGGCCAACCAACTCGCCGATCTCGGCGTCACGCGAGGAGACCGTGGCCACCTGGGCGATGGCGTGCTCGCCGGATACCGGGGCGGCCACCGTCAGCAGACGCTCGGACACCGCATCCGCGGCGCGGGCGATACCGGTGCCGAGTGCGATCGGGTTGGCACCGGCGGCCACATTGCGCAGGCCGGCCTTGACCAGCGCCTGGGCCAGCACCGTGGCGGTGGTGGTGCCATCACCGGCGACGTCATTGGTCTTGGTCGCCACCGACTTGACGAGCTGGGCGCCCAAGTTCTCGAACGGGTCCTCCAGGTCGATATCGCGGGCGATGGTGACGCCGTCGTTGGTCACGGCGGGACCGCCGAATGCCTTGGCCAGCACCACGTGCCGTCCACGGGGACCGAGCGTGACCTTGACCACGTCGGCCAGCTTGTTGACCCCAGCTTCCAGGGCGCGGCGCGCGGTCTCATTGAATTCGATCAGCTTGCTCATGAGTTCTCTCTATTCGGCTGATTCAGTACCGGACAGGAATGTGTGAAAACGCGTGCCGCCCCGGAAATCGCCTGCGATGCAGGCCGATTCCGGGGCGGTCACACGGTGTTACTTGCTAACGACAGCCAGCACGTCGCGAGCCGACAGGATCAGGTACTCCTCGCCGTTGTACTTGATCTCGGTGCCGCCGTACTTGCTGTAGATGACGACGTCGCCTTCGGACACGTCCAGGGGGATCCGCTTGTCGCCATCCTCATCCCAGCGGCCGGGGCCAACTGCGACGACGGTGCCTTCTTGCGGCTTCTCCTTGGCGGTGTCCGGGATGACCAGACCGGAAGCAGTCGTGGTCTCGGCCTCATTGGCCTGAACGAGGATCTTGTCCTCGAGTGGCTTGATGTTCACGGCCACAGTGATCCCTTTCCCTCTCAGGGTGGCTCGGTGGGCCTGATGCCCATGAGCCTGGATTGTCAACAGATGTTTCGGCGGCCGGATGAGTGTCGCGCCGTCGTCGCGGGAGCCGACACGACGTCCAACCGATCGCCATCTAGCACTCTATACATGAGAGTGCTAGCGCTCAAGGCTGGGTTCTTGTTACCCGCTCAGAGTCCCGGGATCGATGAGCAGATGCGCCGACACATCGCCGACCATCTCGACATCCACCCGGCGCGAGCTGAAGTACCAACCCCACTCGTCCCGGGCGAACGTGTCCCGGTATCGGCCCACGACGATCGGCTGCAGCGGCAGCTGCTCGGTGGCCTGCACCACGCAAAACGTCGACCGAGCCGAGGCTGCGCCGTCGCCGGTGACCTCGACGATCGGGTTGAGCACCAGATGCCTGGTGCGTGGCGTGCCGCCGGTCTCGCGGTAGCGGCGGGTGGTGGTGAAGAAGAGTTTGGTGATGGCCGAGGCGCCGGAGACGCTCCCCTGCTGCCCACCGAAGGAGCCGCGGCCAAGGAGCTCGCCGACCCCGTCGAAATCCCCTGCGTCCATCAGCTCGGCGTACAGGTACAGCAGATCCGTGACGGCAAGCCGGTCGGCCACGCTCATCACCGCACCTGACCCTTCACGACCGGCAGCCCCGGATCCGTGGCGGCCTGCAGCGAGGACGGCTGCGCCCCCGCGGCCACCAGGTGCGCTGCGAAGGAGGCGATCATGGCGCCGTTGTCGGTGCACAACCGCAGCGGCGGCACGCGAAGCGTCAGGCCTGCCTCGGCGCACCGCTGCTCAGCGAGTTCACGCACCCGCGAGTTGGCGGCCACACCACCGGCGATCAACAGCGTCGACACTCCCAGATCCGTCGCCGCACGCACCGCCTTCATGGTCAGTACATCGGCCACCGCCTCCTGAAATCCCGCAGCCACAGCCGCCGGCGAGAAATCGGGTGCTTCACGGTGTTTTTCGACGTAGCGTGCGACGGCCGTCTTGAGCCCCGAGAAGCTGAAGCTATGCCTGTCGTCGCGCGGCCCCGTCATCCCGCGCGGAAACGGAACCGCGGACGAATTGCCTTGCTGTGCAAGCTCATCAAGTGCCTTGCCGCCCGGGTACCCCAGACCGAGTAGCCGGGCCACCTTGTCGTAGGCCTCACCGGCAGCATCGTCGACCGTGGCACCGAGCTCCTCGATGGGCTCGGCAAGCGACCGCACGTGCAACAGGCTGGTGTGTCCACCCGAGACCAACAGCGCCACGCATTCGGGTAGCGGCCCGTTCTCGTAGACGTCGGCGGCGATGTGCCCGCCCAGATGATTGACGCCGTAGAAGGGGATCCCCCAGGCCAACGCCAGGCCCTTGGCCGCCGAGACCCCGACAAGCAGCGCCCCCGCCAATCCGGGCCCGATGGTCGCGGCGATCACGTCAGGCTTCTGCACCCCCGCGATGTCCAGCGCACGCCGGGCGGTGACACCGAGCGCCTCCAGATGTGCGCGGGACGCGATCTCGGGTACCACTCCGCCGAAACGTGCGTGCTCGTCGACACTGGAGGCCACCTCGTCGGCCAACAGCACCACCGACCCGTCCGGGGTCAGCTCGGCGATACCCACTCCGGTTTCATCGCAGGAGCTTTCAATGGCGAGGATGACTGTCATGGCCGCATCAGCCTATTTCACGGCGCCGTGCGCAGGGCGTTTCATGGTGAAGGCATCGGCCCCACTGCCCGGGTAGTACCGCTTGCGCACGCCGACCGTCTCGAATCCGGTGCCCTGATACAGCGCGATCGCCGCCTCGTTGTCGGTGCGCACCTCCAGGAACACCGGCCCCGGGTCCCGATCCGCATACGCGAGCAACGCATCCAGCAAGCGCTGTCCGATCCCCTGCTTCTGATAGGCGGGATCCACACCGATGGTGTGGATCTCGTACTCCGGTTCCTGATTCCCCAACCGCGAGATGCCGCCGTATCCCACCACCGTGTACCCGTCCCTGGCCGCCAGGTAATAGATGTGGGTAGAGGCGAGTTCGGCACGGAATGCCGACTCCGGCCACGGGTCATCGCCGGCGAACAGAACCGACTCGAGTTCGGCGCACCGACCAGCGTCGCGCCGGCGAAGCGGCTTGAGCACGATCGTCATCGACGCGGTTCTTTGGCATCGGGGCGCCGCAGATACAGCGGAGTCAGGGCACCCGGGGGCTGGCTCCAGTCCACCGCCTGCACCAGCCGGGATGGCGACGGGTACTGGCGGTCGAGCACCGGGAGGTCGAAAAGCGCTGTGTGGTCCGGCGATCCGGCCACCCAGGTGAATCCCTCTAACGACACGTCTGTGGGCGCGTCGACGGCTGGGCCGCTGATGCGTGTGCCGTCCCGATAACCGGCCCAGTACACCTCACGCCGGCGCGCGTCGGTGACGACGAGAACGCTGCCGGTGGTCCCGTAACCGATGGCGTCGAGCGTGCACACCGGGTACACCGGAATATCCAGCGCCAGGCCCATGGCCGATGCGGTCGCCATGCCTACGCGCAGTCCCGTGAACGGACCCGGGCCGCAACCCACCACGATCGCGTCGAGCTCGCCGACCGGTACGCCGGCGTCCGCGCAGGCAGCTCCGATGTTAGGAGTGAGGGCCTCGGCATGCCCCTTGGCGCCCATGGTGATTCGTTCAGAAAGGGTCTGCGCCGATCCATCTGGGGCGCGCCTGACAAGCCCCGCCGTGATGGCAGGGGTGGCCGTATCCACGGCGAGTATCACGCTCATGACTCGCGGCTCCAATGCCAGGTTGCGGTGCGCTCATCGGAGTCGGCTGCACGTTCCAGCCGGATGTCCAGATGGTGTTCCGAGAGCCGTTCGGCAAGCCCCTCTCCCCATTCGACGACGACCACCGAATCGTCCAGGTCGGTATCGAGGTCCAATGAGTCGAGTTCGCCAATCAGGTCGGCACTTTGATGTTCCAGCAATCGGTAGACGTCCACGTGCACCAGCGCCGGGGCCCCGGGGCGGCGCGCCTCATGAACCCGCGCGAGCACGTACGACGGCGAGGTCACCGGGCCGTCGACATCCATGCCCTGCGCAATCCCCTTGGTCAATGCCGTCTTTCCGGCCCCGAGGGGCCCGCTGAGAACCACGACATCGCCCGCGGCCAGGTCGCGTCCGATCCGCGCTCCGAAGTCCAGCGTGTCCTGCGGCGTCGGCAAGGCGACGCTTCCCGACTCATCGATCACAGCCCGGTCCGATCGCGCAGGCGCTGTTTGATGGCGGCGAAAAGTGTTGGGGTTGAACGCCTGACTAGCCGATCGATGCCGTCGTTGACGATTCCCGGATGCTCCAGTTGCACCAGATGTCCCGATTCGCGCACCAGGATCAGCTCACTGAGCCCACTCGTTCCCCATTGCGCTGCCATGGACTCCGATTGGACTTGCGGAGTCAGCATGTCCGTATCACCACACACCACCAGACTGGGCAGCGGCGCGATCGTCGGCAGTGCCGCGGTCTCATCGTGTTCCTCCAATGCCCGCAGGAAATCCACGATGGTCGTGACGGGTGTCTGATGGATCATCCGCTCGCTGAACTTCACCAGCGTGGGGCTCACCCGCTGGCCACCGTACGAGGCGGCCTGCAGCACCGGACCCACGAGTGACTTGACCGCGCCGCGGCCGTGGTGGGCAGGACGCGGCGCGTAATGCACGGCCGTCCGCAGAACGCGCAGCGCCGGATTGCGCAACCCCTCGCCAATCGCCGTGTGCGAAAGACCTTCGGCCGCACTGGCGATCAACCCGACTCCGACAATCCTGCGGCCATACTGCTCGGGATGGCGGCCTGCGTGCGCGAGGATGGTCATACCGCCCATCGAATGCCCCACCAGAACCGCATTGCCCCGGGGCACCAACACCCGTAGCACCGATTCGAGGTCATCGCCGAGCTGTCTGATGGTGCACGACTTCGGGGCAGGAAGACCCGAGCGCCCGTGTCCGCGTTGGTCATAGAAGACCATCCGAACCTGGTCGCCCCAGCGGCCAGCAAGCTCGCGGCGCTGGAAATGAAAGGACGCCATCTGCAGACAGAATCCGTGTACGAACACGACCGTCAGCGGCGCATTCGAGGGACCCACCTCGCGAACCGCGAGCGGCACACCGTCATCGGTCATCACAATGCTGCCGCGATCGGTCTCCAGCAGGTCGAAGTCCTCATCGCGGTAAGGATCGTCGAACCTGCGTCTACCGATCGAGCGCGCGGTGCCGACACCGGCCACCGTGACCACGGCACCAAGCCCTGCCACGCCGGCCAGCCAGGCGTTCGACTTACTGCTCAACGGACCTGGAATCCCGGTACGTCCGCACGACCCTGCCCCGGGGGCAGGTGACCACTTCGTAGGCGATGGTGTCGAGCAGCTCTGCCCAGTCCTGCGCGGTCGGTTCTCCGTCCACGCCCGGCCCGAAAAGCGTCGCGACATCGCCCGACTTCACCCCGGCCTCGTTGTCGCCCAGATCGACCACGAACTGGTCCATGCAGACCCGTCCGATGTTGGGGTAGCGGCGCCCACCGATCGCCACCTCGAAGCGGTTGCCCAGTCCGCGGATCACACCGTCGGCGTAACCGATGCCCACGAGCGCCGCGTTGGTGTCGTGCGAGGCCGTCCACACGTGCCCGTAGGACACCCCCTCACCGGCCCGCACCGGCTTCACCGAGGACACCGCACAGGTCAGGGACATCGCCGGAATCAGACCAAAGGATCGATCTCCCGGACCGGACGTCGCCGACTCAGCGGCTCCGGGCATCGGACTGATGCCGTACAGCGCGATACCCGTACGCACCATGTCATAGCGGGCATCGGGTCGGGTCAACGTGGCCGCCGAATTCGACAGGTGCGCCACCTCGTAACGTAATCCCAGGCCACGCGCCAATTCGAGTGCCTCGTTGAACCGGCCGATCTGCATATCGATGGTGGGATTACCGGGCTGATCGGCATATGCGAAATGAGACATGATGCCGCGCAACCGGATTGACTGTTCGGCCTGCGCCTTCGCCACGGCCTCGAAGAGGTCACGGGTGTACTCGGCCGGTACTCCATTGCGATTGAGCCCCGTGTCCACCTTGACGGTCGTGATCGCCTGACACCCGGTCGATCGCGCCGCCTCGAGCAGCTCACCGAGCTGATCGAGTGAGGACACGGCGACCTCGACATCGGCCATCAGCGCGGCGGCGTAGTCGGCGCCCGGCGCGTGCAGCCAGGCGAGCAACGGCGCGCCGATCCCGCCCGCGCGAACCCGCAGCGCCTCGCTGATGGTGGCGACACCCAGCTCGTCGGCTCCCGCGGCGAGCGCGGCACGTGCCACCTGCACAGCTCCGTGCCCATACCCATCGGCCTTGACGACCACCATGAGCCGTGCCGGACCGGCGTACTCGCGCAGCAACCCAACGTTATGCGCGATGGCGCCGAGGTCGATGACGGCCTGAGCCGTGGTCTCTCCCCTGTTCGGCGGGAGACCGGCTGCTGTCTGCGGAATTTTCGTCACCGCCCGTATTGTCCCATCACCCCGCCAAATCCCCGAGTCGCTCCGCTTCTGCCCGCCGCATCAGTGGGCGAACGGCTGCACCGCATCGAAGTGCCCGTTCGGTTTCAGCTCGTCAAGCCCCTTCAGCACGGTGACGAGGTCATCGCGCAGCGCCCGGGCAAGATCACCCGAGAATCCCTCGCGCACCACCACCCGCAGCACCGCGATATCGGTGACATCCTCGGGCATGGTGTAGGCCGGTACCTGCCAGCCGAAGGCCCGCAGCGAATGCGAGATATCGAACTCGGTGTATGGGCGTTTGCCCGTCAGCCGGAACGACACCACCGGGATTGCCGAGCCATCGGTGATCACCTCGAAGTGCTCGCTCTTGCGCAGCTCATCACCGAGCCAGCGGGCGGTCCCGGACAAGGAGCGCATCACCTGTGCGTATCCGGCCCGGCCCAGTCGCAGGAAGTTGTAGTACTGCCCCACCACCTGATTGCCCGGCCGGGAGAAGTTCAGGGTGAAGGTCGGCATGTCACCGCCGAGGTAATTGACCCGAAACACCAGCTCTTCAGGCAGGTGTTCCTTGCTGCGCCACACCACGAAACCGATTCCGGGATAGGTCAGGCCGTACTTGTGCCCGCTGACGTTGATCGACACCACCCGCGGCAGCCGGAAGTCCCAGTGCACTTCGGGGTGCAGGAACGGCACCACGAAACCGCCGCTGGCGGCATCGACGTGCACCGGCACATCGGGCTTGCCGGGCGTGGCAGCCAATGTGTCCAGCGCCGCACAAATTTCGGCGATGGGCTCCAGCTCGCCGGTAAAGGTGGTGCCGAGAATGCCCACCACGCCGATGGTGTCGTCGTCCACCGCACCAAGTACCTGCTCGGGGGTAATGACATACCGGTCCTTCGCCATCGGCAGGTATCGCGGCTCGACATCGAAGTACCGGCAGAACTTCTCCCACACCACCTGCACGTTGGAACCCATCACCAGGTTCGGCGTGCGCCCCTTCCAGCCAGAGCCGTCGGCGCCGCCCACCTTGGCGCGCCAGCGCCACTTGAGCGCCAGCCCGGCCAGCATCACCGCCTCACTCGATCCGATCGTCGACACCCCGGTCGCCGACGACGGATCCTCGGCCGACAGGTCCTCGGCGTGGAACAGATCGGCCACCATGGCCACACATCGCGACTCGATCGCGGCGGTCGCCGGATACTCGTCCTTGTCGATCATGTTCTTGTCGAATGTCTCGGCCATCAGCTTCTCGGCCTCGGGATCCATCCACGTCGTCACAAAGGTGGCCAGATTCAGCCGGGAACTGCCATCGAGCATCAGCTCGTCGTGAATGAACCGGTACGCGGCCTGCGGGTCCATCGGCTCGTCGGGGAGGCGCAGCGCCGGGATGGGCGCCATCGACAGCCGGCCGGTGTAGGCGGGGCTAAAGGACGAGGCGTTGATCTTGCCGGCGTGGGCCGAGAGACTGAACTGATCGCGGGGATTCGACATAAGCCGATTCTCACCCTATTTCGGCGATCGCCCACCGCAGATGTCCAAGAAGACGAGAAGCCGAGATAGGGGCCATGCCCGGACCCGGATCCGCCGCGGCGGCAGCGGCCGCGCGCGCGTGCACATAGGCGCCCATCGCCGCGGCCTTGCCCGCGGGAACTCCAGCGGCCAGCAGGGCACCGATCACACCCGAGAGCACGTCACCCGAACCCGCCGTCGCGGCCCATGATCCGTGTGACCGATTCACGTATGCGGTCCCGTCCGGCTGAGCGATGACGGTGACGTTCCCCTTGAGGAGCACCGTGGCGCCCAACCGCACCGCCAGCGACCGCGCGGCCCCGACCCGGTCGGGGCCGGGCGGCTCACCCGCGAGCCTCCGGTATTCACCGGCGTGCGGGGTCAGGATCGTCGCCGCGTCGCGCGATGCCACCACATCGGCCAGCTCGGGGTGCTCGGCAAGGATCGTCAGGGCATCGGCGTCGACGAGCACGGGCAGGCCGCCCGACAGCACCCGCCGCAAAGTTCGCGTCTGGCGCTCGCCGGTGCCGTATCCGGGACCGATCACCCAGGCCTGTACCCGGCCGGCGGCCTCTTCCGTCTGGGTGGCAATCACCTCCGGCCAATGCGAAACTACCTCGGCGGCAGCAGATCCGGCGTACCGAACCATTCCGGCCGTCGCGGCGACGGCGGCACCCGTGCACAAGATGGCCGCCCCGGGGTAGGTATGCGATCCGGCCAGCACCCCCGTGACGCCCTGGGTGTACTTGTCGTCGGCCGGTCCGGGAACGGGCCAGGCGACCGCCACGTCCTCGGCATCGAGTTCCCGGATCATCGTCGCGGGAAGATCAAGCCCGATGTCGATCAACCTGACGTCACCGCAATCGCCAAGGGCATGAACGGGTTTGCAGCCACCGAACGTCACGGTGACCGCGGCCCGGAAGGCGGGGCCGTCCACCGTCCCGGTGTGTACGTCGACGCCACTGGGAACGTCCACCGCGATCACCGGAATGCCCTCGGCGTTGGTCTGCTCGGCGATCTCGGCGGCTCCCGGCCGCAGCGGACCGGTTCCCGAGATGCCCACCACACCGTCGACAATCAGATCGGTCTCGCTGGGCACCTCGGGCACCACCCGACCGCCGGCCTTACGGAAGGCGGCCAGTCCGCCGCGGTGGGCCCGATCCGGATTCAGCAGCACCGCGCTGACGGCGACCCCACGTCGACGCAGGAAGGTCAACGCCCACAAGGCATCTCCGCCATTGTCGCCGGAACCCACGATCGCACACACCCGTCGCCCGGCCACCACTCCCGCCCGGCGTGACAACTCGTCCGCGACAACCGTGGCCAATCCGTACGCCGCGCGCCGCATCAACGCGCCCTCGGGCAGGGAGGCAAGCAGCGGCGCCTCGGCCTCCCGAATCTGCTCGGCGCTGTAGTAGTACCTCATGAACTGTGGGCTCCCCTCGCTCCTCCGTCGATGTCGTCGAGGAACTGGTGGGTGGCCTCGGAAATCCGCTCCGGGAATTCGCCGTTGAGTGCATGCGAGGCCTCGCTCCATCGCTGGACCCGCGCGTGCGGCAGCAGCAGTTGCGCCCGGTCCGCGGCCCGCTGGGGGCGATGGACGATGCTGCGCCCCGCGATCACCACCAGCACAGGCAACTGCAAACCTCGGAGCTGCTCGTCGGTGAACGGGCGCGGCGTGGGGAGATACATCGCGAAATCTCGCATCCCGGAGGAAATCAGCGCGGCCTCGGGCACCGAATCATCGACCGGTACCCCGCCCGAAATCCAGCTCAACAGTCGGTTTCGGAGCCACTGTGGCATACCGGGGATGACCGCGCTGAGGGATACTACGAGCATCTTCCACGTGACCGGCGCGAATGTCATCGCCGGATCCAGCAGGGTCAGCGAGGCGAGCCGCTTCGGGTATCGCACTGCGTGGTTGACGGCATTCCAACCGCCGATCGACAGGCCCAGCATGTGTACGCGGTCGAGTTCGAGCCCGGCGAGCGCGTCCTCCAGCCAAGCGGCCTGATCCTCGGCACCGGCGATCGCCTTGTGCTGCACGCTCATACCGGCCTCCCCAAGCAGATCCAGGGTGTAAACGGTACGCCGCGTGATCAGCGATGCCAGGTTGGCGCGCCACAGGGGCGTAGAGGCGTTCCGGCCGGGAAGTAACACCAGCGGAGTCCCCAGCGCTGACCCAAATCTGTACGCCCGCACAGTCCCTAACCGAGTGCCAATGTCCACACTGGAGATCACCGCAGGCAGGTCATCCATTCCGCGAAGATATGCCCGCACGAACCTGTCAAACGCCGCTTCGTCGGTGAAATGACCCACCTTCTCTGCGGCCCAATGTTTTCCGATGCGATGCACAGGTACCGCAACGGAATTCATGCAGAGGGCCTACGGCTGCCGCTATTCGACGGTTACCGACTTGGCCAGGTTGCGCGGCTTATCCACGTCATACCCACGGGCCTGCGCGACCGCCGCGGCGAACACCTGCATCGGAATCGTGGACAGCAGCGGTTGATACAGCGTCGACACCGCCGGAATCTCGATGAGATGGTCCGCGTACGGCCGAATCGTCTCATCGCCCTCCTCGGCGATGACGATCGTCCGCGCCCCGCGGGCCTGAATCTCACGAATGTTGCTGAGCAGCTTCGAATGCAACAACCCCATGCCCTTGGGCGAGGGCATCACCACGATGACCGGCAGCCCCTCTTCGATCAGCGCGATCGGCCCATGCTTGAGCTCCCCGGCCGCGAAGCCCTCCGCATGCATGTACGCCAATTCCTTGAGCTTGAGCGCACCTTCGAGTGCCACCGGGTACCCGACATGGCGCCCCAGGAACAGGATGCTGGAGGACTGCGCATACTGGCGCGCAAGCTCGGCGACCGGGTCCATCGCATCGATAACGCGCTGGATCAATTCCGGCATGGCCTCCAGCTCGTGGTACTCACGCGCCACCTCGTCTGGGTACTTGGTCCCGCGGGCCTGCGCCAAGGCAAGGCCCACAATGTAATTGGCGGTTACCTGCGCAAGGAACGTCTTTGTCGCGGCGACACCGATCTCCGGCCCGGCGCGCGTGTACAGCACCGCATCGCACTCACGGGGAATCTGCGAACCGTTGGTATTGCAGACGGCCAGCACCTTGGCCTTCTGCTCCTTGGCGTGTCGCACCGCTTCCAGGGTGTCCGCGGTCTCACCCGACTGCGAGATGGCGACGACGAGGGTGCTGCGATCCAAAACCGGGTCGCGGTAGCGGAATTCGCTCGCGAGCTCGATCTCCACAGGCAGCCGTGTCCAGTGCTCGATGGCGTACTTGGCCAACAGACCCGAGTGGAATGCCGTACCGCAGGCGACCACGAACACCTTGTCGATATCGCGCAGTTCCTGATCGGAGAGCCGCTGTTCGTCGAGCACTATCCGGCCGAGGTCGAAGTGCCCCAACAAGGTGTCGGACACCGCCGCCGGCTGCTCGGCGATCTCCTTGAGCATGAAGTACTCGTAACCGCCCTTTTCCGCGGCCGACAGGTCCCAGTCGATCGTGAACACCCGGGCGTTGTCGGTGTCGTCGTTACCCGCGAAGTCGGTGATGCGGTAGCCGTCCGCGGTGATGACCACAACCTGGTCCTGCCCCAATTCGACGGCTTCCCGGGTGTATTCGATGAAGGCGGCCACATCGGACCCGAGGAACATCTCGCCGTCGCCGATGCCGACAACCAGCGGGGTAGACCGGCGTGCGGCCACGATCGTGCCCGGGTCGTCGGCGTGGGAGAAGACGAGGGTGAAGTGCCCCTCCAGCCGTCGCACGACGGCCTGCACCGAGGCCACGAAGTCGCCGGCAGTGTCTCCGGATTCGTACTGGCGAGCCACCAGATGCACGGCCACCTCGGAATCGGTGTCACTGGCGAACTCGACGCCAGCAGCCTCCAGCTCGGCGCGCAGCACCGGGAAGTTCTCGATGATCCCGTTGTGGACCACCGCCACCTTGCCGCTCGCATCCCGATGCGGGTGAGCGTTGCGGTCGGTGGGAGCGCCGTGGGTGGCCCAACGGGTGTGTCCCATACCCGTCGTCGCGGCGAAGGATTCACCGGATTCCGCGATCGCGGACTCCAGGTTGGCCAGCCGACCCGCCTTCCGCTGCACCAGGAGACCGCCGCTACCGTCCGCCAGCGCCACTCCCGCAGAGTCGTAGCCCCGGTACTCGAGCCGCCGCAGCGCCTCAAGGACGACACCAAGGGCGTCCCGGTGGCCGACGTACCCGACGATTCCGCACATAGCCCACCAGGGTAGTTCAGTTCCCGCTGCAGTCCGCAACGGCAACGATCCGCTACGGTCATGCCATGGCGAGTACCCGCACGCTATTCAAAGCCCTGACCCGCCGTGGTCCGCATAAGGTTCTGCGCGGCGACCTGGCCTTCGCGGGGGTAACCGGCGTCGTCTACACACCGGATTCCGGCTTTAATCTGCCTGCGGTGGCGTTTGGACACGACTGGCTGACCGGTACGGACAAGTATCGAGCGACCCTGGAACACCTCGCATCCTGGGGAATCGTCGCGGCCGCCCCCGATACCGAGAAGGGGTTGATCCCGTCACACCTGAACCTGGCTGCCGACTTGGCCACAACGCTCGAAATCGTGACCCGGGTGCGACTTGGCGACGGCAAGATCAGCGTGCATCCGACCAAGCTCGCGCTCGCCGGTCACGGGCTGGGAGCTTCGGCGGCGGTCTTCGCGGCGACCCGGTCTCCGGCATCGGCGGACAAGAAGAATCGTCCGGCAGGAGCTAAGGCCGTCGTCGCACTGTTTCCCAGCCAGACTCAGCCGCCCGTGGAGAAAAGCGCGTCCGCGCTGACCATCCCCGGACTGGTACTCACGAGCACCGAGGACACGCAATCGCTGCGCTCGAATGCCCTGGCTCTCTCGCGAGCATGGCCAGGTGCAGATCTGCGGAATGTCGCCAAGGCGAAGTCCAGTGGGCTACCGGAACACAGCTGGCTGCGTAGGTTTGTCGGGCTCGGCGGATCGAACCGGGCAACCCAGCGCAACACTCGTGCCCTGCTGACCGGATATCTGCTGTTCCAGCTCGCGGGCGACAAGCGCTACCGCGACTTCGCGGATGCCACGGCGGAACTGCCGAATACCTCCCTGCCCGACGTAGCCGAGCTGGAGATCAGCGAGCTCGATCGCGTGCAATCGCTGCTGAGGTAATCAGCGCCTCCACCGCTGCCAGCGGTACACATCGTCCTCATCGAAATCGGACTCGTTCACGTGGATCTGCGTCGGCATCTGAAATTCATGGACGGATTTCGGGGTCGTCGCGGGCACCTGTTCGCCGGGCGGTATCGCGTCGCGAGCCGCATCGGCCTCGTCGCGCAGCTGGTCAAGTGTGCTCTCGAAATCCGAGACGATTCCCGCAAGCGCGTCGGTGATATCGATCATCGTCCGGCCTTGGGCAGTTCGTCGGCCGCGATCTCACACGGCGTCTCCCCGGCATCGGTCCCTGCGGCGTGAGGTCGCGCCGGCGGGCTGGCGGGCCCCACCGATGGCAAGGGTGACGGCTGCTGCCCATGGACCGGTGGTGGACTCATCGGCGCCATCGAGCCCGCGGGTTGCGCCCCCGAGAAGCCGCCGCTAGACGGAGGAACCGCACCCCCAGGCGGCGTCGTACCCAGCGGTGCACCCGGTGTGGTCTGGCCCGAGGGGGCCGGTGTGGCTTCCGGGCCGTTGGCACCCGCCAACTGAACGCCCGGCCCCTGGATCGGCTTGCCATCCGTGGCGAAGGTTGCCCCGGCATCGGTGCGGGCCTCCTGGATCGCAGCGTCCTTGGCTGCCGCCATCTTGGCGTCCGGGTCCTTCTTGTCGGCAGACTCGTCGGCCTTCCCGTCGATCTTGTCGTCGGGCTTCCCGTCGCCCGGTCCGGGCTCTCCGCCCTGTCCCATCTGGTCGAACGGGATGTTGGAGAGGCCCTCGGCAATCGCGCTGACGATTCCGCTCGCCGCCTGGCTGATCGATCCCAGGGCGCCCGTCATGGCGCCGGTCAGGCCACTGACGATCTGGCTCGGGTCCATGCCCTGCTGTCCTTGCCCCTGCCCAGCACCCTGCTGCCCACCGCCGGACATCTGGCCGCCCTGATTACCCATCGCGGATGCCGGCGTGGCCGAGCCCTGCATTCCACCGCCTGCGGCGCCACTGGCGGAACCACTGGCGCCCGGCTCCTGCTCCCCGCCTTTGCCTTTACCTCTGTCCGCGGGGTTCTGCGGGGACTCGGTATCCGAGTCGTACTCGGGCCCGAGCTGGCCGGGTGGGTTCTTGAACTCCGGAGGCAGCTCCTGCTTCAGCGCGTTGATCAAGGTGTCGTACGCCTCGCCGCCTTTACCCCAGGCAAGCTTCATCGCGGGCAGCCATTTGCCCTCGATGTTCTGCTGAACATGCGGCCCGATCTTCGTCGCGTTGGTCTCGTCGGCGACAGACTTGTCTCCGGTGCCGGTCTTGTAGGTCGTGACGGCACTGTCGAAGGACGCACGGTCTGTCACCAAGCCGTCGACCAAGGTCGACGCCTGCTTCTTCAGATCGACGATGGTCCACAGTGCTTCGCGCAACCCGTCCAGGCCGATGGATACCTGTCCGAATTCCTTGGTCACCGCATCGGCAGTGGAGTTGTGCGTCCTGAGGAACTGGTTGGCCGCCTCCGAGCCTTGGCCTTCCCACATCCCCATGAGCTGCTGCAGCTGTCCGTGCTGACGCTCGGCCGCGGCCTTCATCGTGGTTACCGCGCCCCTGAACAACTCGAGGTCCGCACCGAGCTTGTTCAGATCCATGCCGGCATCCATGTCGTACCAATCGAACAGCTGGCGCTCGTTGGCGGTGAGGTCCGGGTTGGTAATCGTGACCGGAGACTTGCCGTTCCCCCGGATCGCGGTGGTCGTGTAGTTCTGCGAGTTCGCGATCGCCTGGATCCCCTCACTGCGCAGCGACTCGATGTCGTATTTACCGGCCATTGGCTGCAGCCAACCTTGCCTTGTTCTTGGCATCGCGATCGGCATACCGTTGCGCGGTCGCACGGAGCTGCTCGGCGATGGCGGTGTTGGTGCGATGCCAGTTCTCCAGATGAGTTACCACCTCGTGCAGGCCGTTCCTGACGTCATCCCCCTTGGCGGTGTGCCACTGACCGGCCGAAGCCCCGCCGAAGGACAAGCCGCGCAGCTGCGCAATTGCTTTCTGCAGCTCGTCGGCCACGCTGTCGAACTCCCCAGCGACCCCCCGGACACCAGCGACATTGATCGAGGTTTCTCCCATATTGACTACGACGGGTACATAGCCATTCCGGTTCCATCTTTTTTCACCAATCTGCGGGTCATGCGTCTTCCCGTTCAACCGCTTGGTCGGGTAGGGTCGCCGCATGCGCATTGGAACCACGTTGAGCTACGCCGGAGGATTCACCGAGGTCGTCGACGAACTCGCTGAGCTGGAGAAAGTCGGGCTCGACATCGCGTTCGTCGCCGAAGCTTACTCGTACGACGCCGCAAGCCAGCTCGGGTATCTCGCCGCCAAGACGTCCACCGTAAAGCTCGCGTCGGGCATCTTCCAGCTCTACACCCGCACCCCCACCCTGCTCGCGATGACGGCGGCCGGTCTGGACTACGTCTCCAACGGCCGGTTCGTCCTCGGCATCGGCGCCTCGGGCCCTCAGGTCATCGAGGGATTCCACGGCGTGAAGTACGACGCCCCTCTGGGCCGCACTCGCGAGACCATCGAAATCTGCCGCAAGGTGTGGCGCCGTGAACGCCTGGAGTTCGAGGGCAAATACTTCACCGTGCCGCTGCCGCCCGAGCAGGGCACCGGCCTGGGCAAGGCACTGAAGCTGATCAATCACCCTGTACGCGAGCGTATTCCGGTGCTCATTGCCGCTCTTGGCCCCAAGAACGTGGCACTGACCGCGGAGATCGCGGAGGGCTGGCAGCCCATCTTCTTCCTCCCCGAGAAGGCCAATGACGTGTGGGGCGCCTCCCTGGCCGAGGGCAAGGCCAAGCGCGACCCGTCGCTCGGCGACCTTGAGGTCTACGCCGGCCCAGCTCTTGCGATCGGTGATGATGTCGAGGCGCTGTACGGGTTCGTCAAGCCGAGCCTGGCGCTGTACATCGGCGGTATGGGCGCCAAGGGCAAGAACTTCTACCACAACCTCGCGACCGCTTACGGGTTCGGCAAGGAAGCCGACCGCATCCAGGAGCTCTACCTGGCCGGCAAGAAGGCCGAGGCAACCGATGCGGTGCCCGACGAGCTGGTCAGAAACGTCTCCCTCATCGGACCGAAGAGCTTTGTCGCCGAACGAGTGGCGGCCTTCAAAGAGGCGGGTGTGACGACCCTCAATGTCGCACCGCTCGCCGCCGACGCGGCAGGCCGGATCAAGCATGTCGAGGCACTGCGCGAGCTGCTCTGATTCGCCCGCCGTTCGCGTAGCGTTCGGCGTGTGTTCGCGCGGCACCCTGAAAGTGGTGGGATGACAGCCATCCCGCGCCGCACCGTCTTACGGGCCGCCCTAGTGGGGCTCGCGGTTGCCCCGGCCGTCGCGTGCGGACCGGCGTTGGTGACAGCGCGGCCGAGGCTTACTCACGGAGTGGCCAGCGGATTCCCCCGCGCTGACGGCGCGGTGATCTGGGCCCGCTCGGATCGTCCCGCCAACATGATCGTCGAAACGGCTGCCACCGAAAGCTTTTCAGATGCACGACGTTTCACCGGGCCGGTCCTCACGCCGGAATCGGACGGGACCGGCCGACTGCGCCTCACTGGCCTTCCCGCGGACACCGAGGTGCATTACCGGGTGACACTCGACTCAGAGGGAACACTGAGTGAGCCTGTCACCGGCGTCTTTCGGACTGCGCCAACGACCGCAGGAAATGTGCGGCTGATCTGGTCGGGCGATGTCGCCGGACAGGGGTTCGGCATCAATCCGGATGTCGGCGGAATGAGAATCTTCCGCACCATGGCTGACCGAAATCCGCAGTTCTTCATCCACAGCGGCGACACGGTGTACGCCGACGTGCCGATTCCCGAGACACTGACGTTGCCCGACGGAAGGGTCTGGCGAAATCAGGTGTCGGAGGCGAAAAGCGCTGTCGCACAGACTCTCGAACAGTATCGCGGTCAACACGCCTACAACCTCACCGATGCCAACTACCGGTACTTCAACGCACACGTGCCGCAACTTGTGCAGTGGGATGACCACGAGGTGATCAACAACTGGTATCCCGGGGAGATTGTCGAGAACGACAAGTACACCGAAAAGAGAGTGGACGTACTCGCGCGGTACGGACACCGGGCATTCCACGAATGGCAACCGACCGAACCCCGCGAGGCCGTAGATGGCCTTGTATACCAACGGGTCTCATACGGTCCACTGTTGGACGTATTCATTCTCGACATGCGCAGCTATAAGGACCCCAACTCCCCCAACCGACAGCAGCACGGCGCCATCTTCGGCGCCCGCCAGACTGAATGGCTGATCAACGCCATGGCGTCATCGAAGGCCGTATGGAAGATCGTCGCCAACGACCTGCCGCTCGCGCTGGTAGTACCCGACGGCAAGACGAACTTCGAGGCCGTCGCCAATGGCGACAATGGCCCACCGCTCGGACGGGAAACCGAACTGGCGCATATTCTCTCGCAGCTCAAGGCGCGGCAGGTTCGCAACGTGGTATGGCTGACAGCCGATGTGCACTACACCGCGGCGCACGAATACGCACCCGCGCGTGCCGCCTTCACGGACTTCGACCCGTTCTGGGAATTCGTGTCGGGACCACTCAACGCCGGTGCAGGCCAGGAGAAACCGCTCGATCGAACCTTCGGCCCGCGGGCCGATTTCGTCCATGCGGCACAGCCCGATCAACAGTCACCGCTGGACGGTTACCAGCATTTCGGACAAATCGACATCGACGGCGGAAGCGGCGATCTGACCGTCACCCTGTGCGATGCCACGGGCTCCGCGCTGTACACACGCAGCCTGGCGCGCGCTTAGACCGCGCCGACCACGTCAGCCACCCGCTCCGCCAGCCGTTGGGCGGTCGACTGCTCATCCGCCTCGACCATGACGCGGACGAGCTGCTCGGTTCCAGAGGGACGCAATAGAATTCGCCCGTTACCTGCGAGTTCGGATTCCACCGCGGCAACGGCGGCAAGCACCTCGGGCGCCTGCGCCACCGTGTGCTTGTCCGAGACCGGCACGTTGATCAGCGTTTGAGGCAGGCTACGCATCGCGGACGCGAGGGCGGCCAAAGACTTACCTGTTTGCGCCATCCGGGACATGAGTCGCAAGCCCGTCACTATGCCGTCTCCCGTGGTGGCCAGGGAAGGCAGCACGATATGACCGGATTGTTCACCGCCTAGGGCGAATCGGCCCGCGCGCAGCTCCTCGAGCACGTAACGGTCGCCGACGGCAGTCACCTTGACGTCGATGCCCGCGGCGCGCATGGCGATATGTAGTCCCTGATTGCTCATCACCGTGGTGACCAGCGTGTTATCGGTGAGCTCACCGTCTTCCGCCATCGCCGCGGCGAGCACCACCATGATGGCGTCACCATCGATGACGTTCCCGTCCGCATCCACCGCAAGACATCGGTCGGCGTCACCGTCGTGCGCAAGCCCCAGGTGCGCATCGTGCGCCTTCACCGCGGCCTGCAGCGGACCGAGATGCGTTGACCCGCAACCGTCGTTGATATTGAGCCCATCCGGGTCGGCGTTGATGTCTATCACGTGAGCACCTGCGGCCCGGTAGGCCAACGGGGCCGCGTCGGAGGCCGCCCCGTGCGCGCAGTCGACCACCACGGTGACTCCGCTGAGGGGGTGGGTCGCGGCATTGGCGACATGATGCAAATACCGGTCCAATGCGTCCACAGCATCGCGCACACGGCCGATTCCCGCTCCGGTCGGACGTGCCGCCGGAGTGTCCAGCTGCGCCTCGATGGCGTTCTCGGCGGAATCGTCGAGCTTGTGACCGCCGGCGCCGAAAATCTTGATGCCGTTGTCGGGCATGGGGTTATGCGAGGCCGAGATCATGACGCCGAAAGCCGCGCCATACGCGCCCGTCAGATACGCCACCGCCGGGGTGGGGAGCACGCCCGCCCGGAGCACGTCGACACCTTCTGCCGCGATACCCGCGACAACCGCTGCCTCCAACATCTCGCCGCTCGCGCGCGGGTCACGGCCCACGACCGCGGTGGCGCGTCCCTTCGCCAGCGACCGGGCCGCGGCCGATCCCAAGGCGACCGCCAGTTCGGCCGTCAGCTCGGCATTCGCGACTCCGCGGACGCCGTCAGTGCCGAATAGAGAGCCCATGCACTAAACCTTCCATAGCCAGTCACACCAAACTGGCCCAATAACGCGATTGCGCCGACACACAGGTGTGTGCCGGCGCAATACGCGGACGAACAGAATCGATCAGCGCTTTGAGTACTGAGGCGCCTTACGGGCCTTCTTGAGACCGTACTTCTTACGCTCGATCGCACGCGGGTCACGAGTGAGGAAGCCGGCCTTCTTCAGCACCGGACGGTCCTCGGGCTCCACGATGATGAGTGCACGCGCGATGGCAAGACGCAGTGCGCCTGCCTGACCCGAAGGGCCGCCACCGGTCAGGTGAGCAAAGATGTCCACGCTGTCCACACGGTTGACGGAAACCAGCGGCGCCTTGATGAGCTGCTGGTGCACCTTGTTCGGGAAGTACTCCTCCAGGGTGCGACCGTCCAGGTGGAACTTGCCTGTGCCGGGAACGAGACGCACCCGGACCACGGCTTCCTTGCGGCGGCCAACGGTCTGAATGGGCTTGTCAATCACAATGGGGCTACGAGGAGCGGCCTTGACGGCTGTCTCGTCGGCAGTTTCCTCGACGACGACCTCGACGACCGCCTCCACTGTGGTTTCCGCGTTGTCTTCTGGGGTCTGCTCTTCAGCGATATCGGTCACTGAGCCACCTGCTTAATCTCGAACGGGATCGGCTGCTGCGCACCGTGCGGGTGCTCCGGGCCGGCGTACACCTTGAGCTTGCGCTCGATCTGGTGGCCCAGCTTGGTCTTGGGCAGCATGCCGATAATTGCCTTCTCCACCGTGCGGGTGGGGAACTTCTGCAGCTGCTCGCCGATGCTGCGCTTGCGCAGGCCGCCCGGGTAACCCGAGTGACGGTAGGCGAACTTGTCGGTGAGCTTCTTGCCGCTCAGGGCAATCTTCTCGGCATTGATGATGACGACGAAATCGCCACCATCGGCATGGGGGGCGTAGGTCGGCTTGTGCTTGCCGCGCAGCAGGGTAGCTGCTTGAACGGCAAGACGGCCGAGTACTACATCCGTGGCATCGATGACATACCAGCTAGTGGTGATGTCACCCGCCTTCGGCGTGTAGGTAGGCACAGTCTTTCCTTGTCTACTCGGGTGAATCCCCGGACGGTTTGTGCCGTTCGGAGCGCTGGTCGTGGCGAACGGTGGAGGTTGATCTCGGCGACCAGTGGTGACCCGAGCCTCCTGTGCGATGACATACCGCACGCCAGCGGTGAAGCTTACCGGGCCACGTCACCGCAGGTCAAAACGCGGTCGGCCCCGCCCTATCGTCAAACCTTCGTGCACTCGTACAAAAACTGTGGGGCCTTGGTGGCTCTCCTCCACCAAGGCCCCACAGGGTCTTGAAAAAACCGTCGGCGATTTAGCCGTGCCAGGCGCCCGCAGCGCTCTGATCGGTGTGCTGCGCATCCTGGTTACCCTGGTCAACCTTGGAGTTGAGCTGGGTCAGGATCTGGTTCAGGTCCTGGGCGGACTGGTGCCAGGCCTTCTGGTACTCCTGGTACGCAGTCGCTTCCTGGCCCTCGGCCTGCTGGACGAGGGGCTGAATGTCGTGCTGCAGCTCCTCAAGGCCGGCCTGGAACTTGTTGATGATGCCCTTGACATCGGCAACCAGCGCATCGATCTCGCCGTGGTTGTAAGTAATCTGCATGGTCAATCCCCTTTGCTATGTGATGTCTTCGATGACTGTTACGAGACGCCTAGAAGGTCTGGCTCTCATCCATCTCCTGGATGCGGCGCTTGTTCGAATCCATGGTGTCGTGGATCTGCAAGAGCACCTTCTGGATGTCGCCCATCTCCTGATCGAAACGAGCCATCGCCTCATCAAAGGCATGCCGCGCCTGACCCTGCCACGTGCTGGTACCCACCGCTACGCGATCCCGCAGCTGGGACTGCATCGCAGTGAATTCCTGGTACTTGCCGTCGATCTTCTTGCCCGTGGAATCGAGCAACGCCAGGTCATTCTGAAAAACAGCCACTTCATGTCCTCCCTTGTCCCCAGGCCCGGCCAGTCACGGGTGTGACTTCCGGTTTCTGGCCGGTTTGTCCTTACAACTAGATACGATGGCCCTATCGTCAGATCGGTTCCATCTTTTTCAAAGTTTTTTTCAGCAATCTTGTCAGCTACCTGATTTCACCGCATGAGCAGTTCGAATAGCCATTTCGCAGGCCTGCTGGACAGTCGCATAGTTATTCTTCTTGAACTGACAGCCAACACCTATCCGCAGGTCGCCGTCCAGAAGGACGGTCCACGCGACGTCATGGCCCTCGCGCACCTCGGTGTAGGTGACCGCCGGCCGCTCCATCGTGCGATCGTCGGCCGTGAAGTCCGTGAATACCCCCGGCGATTCCTTGTCCATGGCGGCTCGGAGCGTCTCGGCCGTTGATGCCAAGGTCTCGGTCGACTTCACCCGCACCTGGGTCACATGCACGACCACCTCGGGATCCTTGGGCGAGATCACCTCCACCCGAGCCGAACCAGCACCGCCCGCGGGGATGCGCCGTACCGCCCAGTCGGCGGGCACCATGAACTGCACCCGCCCCTCCACCAGCAGTGCTGTCGCCACCGCGGGAGTCGTCGGTGACGGTTGTCGTTCCCGGGTGAAGGCCACCGTCAACACCACACCCGCCACGACGATCGCGGCCGCCAGACCAATCGCGGCGACCGGCCACCATGCCGGAAGTCGTGGAACCGATCTGGAGGATGATGAGGCGGGTGTCCATTCGGGCCGTCTGGCCACGGCGGGCTCGTCAGCGGGCCCCTCGATGAACGCCGAGACGCGGGGAGCCTGGCCCACATCGCGGAAGACCGCATCGTCGGCGACCTGCGACACCCCGGGGGTCAGGCCGATCCGATCGACCGCATCGACAATCGCCTCGCCCATTTCGCCTTCGGCCGAGTCGACAAGGATCGCCGCGACTCCGGGCCGTTCGCCGCGGACCACCTCCTCGACGGCTCGCGCCACCGCGCGCGCGACATCTGCTGCCGACTTGCTCTCCCAGGACCGCTCTTCGAGATGACGAACCGTCGAGGCCGGCTCACCGGCGGAGCCCTGTCCCACCACCGTGACGGCGACCTCGCCCGGCGACACCTCGACCACCACGAACGAGCGTCCCGACAAATCGGTGCGCACACCGCGTTCGGCAAGTGCGAAAGCGCGCGAGCGCACGGTCAGCGTCGCCGCCATCATTCGCGCGGCATTCGACAACAACGTGCGCCGACCGGCACTCCACGTCGTTGGGTAGATCAGCAGCATGGAATCGAGGCGGACCGGCGCGTTCCGATCGGTAAGCAACGACTCGAACAGGGCGGCCCAGAGTGCGCGGGACGGGACGACACGACCCGGAAGCAGGGCCGCCTCGTCGTCGAGTGCGGCAACCGCCGACCGAACATCGGAACGCCCGGCCTCACGGATGCCGTCGTCGGTTCGTACCCGGACGGCGGTCTCGGTCACTTCGATCGCTACCCGCGTCCCTGTCTGCGGGTCGCGATCCAGAATCACTGCGGATCGCTCCAGGCAACCTGGATCAGTTGTTGGCCGCCCGAGCGCATGACCAGAGTGCCGCGACCCGGCGGCTGCTCGCTCGGTCGAACCGTGCCGATCAGGACACCCTCGTCCCTATTTCCGCTCATCTGCAAACCGATGCAGGAGAGGTCTTTCATGCGCGCCATCATCGGCTCGAACATGGCCCTCGAGGCACCGCTGGTGCGGCGCGCGATGACGACATGCAGCCCGATGTCCTTCGAGTGCGGCAGGTACTCCGCGAGCGGCAGCAGTGGATTTCCACTCGCCAGGGCCACCAGGTCATAGTCGTCGACCAAGATGTAGATCTCCGGGCCGGACCACCAGGACCTGTCACGCAACTCTTGCTGCGTGATATCGGGTCCCGGCATCCGCGATTTGAGGAGCTCGATCAGGGCCGGCACCTCATCCACCAAGGTGTTGCTCGACATCGCGTACTTGGCCAGGTGTTCCGTCTCGACGACACCGAGCAGGGTACGGCGGAAGTCCACGATGAACAGCTGCGCCTGCTGTGGAGTCGTGGTGCGAACAATCTCGCGGCAGATGGTGCGCAGCAGACCGGTCTTGCCACACTCGCTGTCGCCGAAAATCATCATGTGCGGCTGCTCGCCGAATTCCAGGAACGTCGGGGCCAACTCGGTCTCGTTGATGCCGACGAGGATGCGCAGGTTTGGCAGATCGTTCTGCGGCGCCCGCGCCACCAACGCGGCGTAATCGATCTTGTGTGGCAGCATGCGAACCTGCGGAGCTTCCGCCGAGCTGCGCTGCCGCATGCTCGCGGCGGCAGCACCGATTGCCTCACCGAGATCCTGATTGGACGAGACGCTGTCGACGCGCGGCAGGCCGATGAGCATGTGCCGGCGGTCGCGGGTGATACCCCGGCCCGGCCTGCCATCCGGAACAAGCTGTGCCAGCTTGCGGTCGAAGTCCGAGTCCAGCGGATCGCCGAGGCGAAGCTCGACGCGCGTGCCGATCTGGTCCTTCAGGGCCGGCCGGATCTCGGCCCAGCGCGATGCCGTCACCACCGTGTGCACACCGAAACCGAGCCCCTGTGCCGCCAGTGCGGTGACCTGCGGCTCCAGCGCCTCGAACTCCTGACGGACCGTGGACCAGCCATCGATGATGAAGAACACGTCACCGAATGGATCGCTCGCCAGCTGGGGGTCACCGGCACCCTTGCGCCGCCGGTACTCGGCCATCGAGTCAATCCCGTAGGCGCGGAAGGCATTCTCGCGCGACCTAACAATCGTCAGCATTTCGGCGAACGTGCGCCGGATCAGATCTGACTCCAGTCGGCTGGCCACCGAACCGACATGCGGTAGTTGCGCCAGCGAGGTGAGCGTGCCACCACCGAAGTCCAGGCAATAGAACTGCACCTGCGCGGGACTGTGCGTCACCGCAAGCGACGTCACCAGGGTGCGCACCGCCATCGACTTTCCGGACTGGGGTGCGCCGACGATGGCGACGTTGCCCGCAGCGGCGGACAGATCGACGATGTACGGGTCGCGCCGTTGCTCATAGGGCCGGTCCACGATTCCGATCGGGACGGTCAAACTGCCCACCGCGTCGAAACCGGCACGGCCATGCCGGGGAATCAGATCTCCGAGAGTCGGCGAATCATCCAACGGCGGCAGCCACACCTCGTGTGCCGGATTGCCATGTCCTTCAACGCGATCAAGGATCGTGTCGATGACCGACCGTCCGAGAGGCCCGTCAGGCGCGGCGGAAGTGTCGTCTTCCACGATCTCCGTGGGTCGCATTTGCAGCGCCACCGGTGCCGCGGTGAACAGCCGCGGCGCGGCACCCGTGCCCCCGGAGGAGACGGCACGGCGTGCCGGCCCATACGGCACGTACGCACCGGACACGTAAGAGGTCTGGAATCGTGTCAGCTCCCCCGAGTCATCCTTGAGGTAGCACGAACCTGGGGTGTTGGGCAGGTGGTAGGCGTCCGGAACACCAATTGCGGCGCGGGACTCGTTGGCCGAGAACGTCTTCAGACACAGCCGATAGGACAGGTGCGATTCCAGCCCGCGCAGGCGGCCCTCGTCCAGTCGCTGCGAAGCAAGCAACAAGTGCACGTGCAGCGACCGGCCCAGGCGGCCGATGGCCACGAACAGCTCGGCGAAATCCGGATGCTGGCTCAACAGTTCGGAGAACTCGTCGACGATGATGAAGAGTGCCGGCAGCGGGGCGAGAGACGCACCGGCGGCGCGGGCACGCTCGTACTCGGTGACATTGGCGAAGTTGCCCGCGGCGCGCAGCAGCTCCTGACGCCGGTTCATCTCACCGGCCAGCGCGTCCTTCATACGGGACACCAGATTTGCCTCTTCGGCGAGGTTGGTGATGATCGCCGCGACATGCTGCGCCCGGTCGAGTCCCAGGAAGGTCGCACCACCCTTGAAGTCGACGAGCACAAGATTCAAGGCATCCGGCGAGTGCGTGGCGATCATGCCCAACGTCAGGGTGCGCAGGAACTCCGATTTGCCCGAACCGGTAGCGCCGATGCACAGTCCGTGCGGTCCCATGCCGTTCTCGGCGGCTTCCTTGATATCCAGTTCCATGGGAGTGCCATCGACGGCGATCCCGATGGGCACACGCAGCCGGTCGCGACCAACCCGGTTGCGCCACACCACTTCCGGGTTAAGCAGCCCAGGATCGCCGATTCCCACGATGTCCGACCAGCGCGTGCTGACCTCAGTTTGGATCTGGACCTCGTCACTACCCCCGGTGAGTACCCGATAGGGCGCCATGCGGCGGGCGCACGCCATCGCCTCGGTGATGGTGAGGTGGTCGGGGTGAGCGAAGACCTCGGACCCCACATTGCCTTTGGCACCGAGGCCGCGTTCGGTCAGCTCCAATTGCATACCGCGGCGAGCCGCGAGCGGGTCCACCCGGGTGCCGATCTCGACGAGGGTCACCGAATCGATGCCGTGATCGATGATGAGGCGTTCGGAACCGATCAGCGTGCCGCTGTCCACAATGATGAGGATCTGCGGTCGGTCGGGAGACGGCTGCGCGGTCCGCGAGAACCGTTCACGCTCAGTGATGAGCGATGCCAACGACTCCTCGACCTCACCCAGCGAGTGGTAGACCAGCCGGCTGGCGCCGACACCGTCGAACGCGGTCGGATGCTGGGCGTGCGGAAGCCATTTGAGCCAGTCCCAGTGCGGCGCCGCGTGCCGATTGACCACTGCCGCGACCAGGAATTGGTCGGGCCCATGGAACATCGCCAGCTGACAAATCATGGCGCGCAACATGCCTCGCGCCACCTCGGGTGAGCCGTCAATGGTGACGGCCGCAAAACCTCTCAGGTTCAACGCGATCGGCAGCTCAGGCACCAGCGAGTGTGTCCGCACGAACCGGCGCAGCGCCACCGAGGCCACCGGCTCCAATTCTTCGACCGGACCGATCTCGGGCGCCACCAGCTGCGCGGCCAGACGCTGATCCCCTACCCCAACGCGCACATGGCAGTAGTCACTGTCACCGGGACGCCGCTCCCACATCCGGCGGCCGCCGGCGAGCGTCCACAGCGCAGACGGGTCCGGGTTGTTCCACAGCAGTGCCTTGCGCTGAGCCCCGCCGGTATCGGTGACGTTCTTGCGCACCACTTCCAGGTACCGCAGGTAATCCTTGCGGTCCTCGTTGATTTCGCTGGTCTTGGCTCCCTTGCCGCCGCTGTTGGAGACCATGCTGACCATCGAGACCATCATCATGATCGGGAACAGCATGAACATCGGGCTGCGCATCATCCCGCCACCCGCGCCGCCGCCCAGACTGCCCGACGTGACGAAAAAGGCGATCATGCCGACCATTGCCACCACCATGACCAGCGGCATGATCTTGGCGATGATCGGCGACGGCACCGGCCGTGGAATCTCCGGCGGTGGCTGCACATTGACCTCGCCACCAGGTACCCGAGGCACAGCAAGCCGAGGCCGACGAATGAATATTGTGGTGTTCACCCCGTGCTCACCTAGCCCTCCGATTGCCCCCGCGCTACATCTCGTGGCTATTTCGCATCCACGCTACCGCCCAGCCCACGGCGGGCTACAGGATAGGGCCGTTATATCCGGTGCCGCAACGAATTCGCTCACAAGACGCCGGAGCCGCTGGTTGCGCGGTTGACGTTCGCCCGGATGCACCGAACCGCTGGCGGCGCTCAGCCGCGTTCGGCTAGTGTGCATGCGCAAAGATCAATGACCGTGGGGGCAGGTAGGGGGCACAGCATGACACATGCGCAGTCGGGCGCCGAGCAACGTTCGGCGGTTCTCGAACTGTGCCGCGTTTCCATTCAGGCCGACCGCACTCAGGTCGACCTGGCGCTGCCGACGAGTGTCCCGCTCGCCCTCTTGGTCGGCTCGGTCGTCGACATCATCAACCAACATGTCGGTGTCCCCGAGCTGACCAGCCCGGAGGACGCCGTGGAAACGCACTGGCGTTTGTCCCGGCCTGGTCAGCCACCGCTTCAGATGTCCAGCACCCTTGGGGAGTTGGAGGTTCGGGACGGCGATCAGCTCGTCCTCACCGCGTCCGATGTCACCGCACCGGACCCACTGTTCGACGATGTCTTTCTCGCCGTGTCCACATTCCGGACCGTGTCGGCACATCCGTGGAGCCGCACCGCCGCTCGAATACTCGGCGCTTCCGCGTGCGGACTGGCCGCGGTACTCGGCGCGACGGCGCTGTTACGCGCCGGTGCGATAAATCCCGGCCTGCTCCTTCCGATCATTGCCGTCGCGATCGCCGTGGTGGCCATGACTGCCGCGGTCTTCGCGAACAGGGTCTACGACGATCCGCTCGCCTCCGTGATGCTGAGCCATTGCGCCGTCGGCTTCTCCGCGGTGGCGGGAGCGCTGTTCGTGCCGGGAAAGTACGGCGCCCCCCACGCGATGCTGGCACTCATGGTGGCGATGGTCGTCTCCATCCTCGCCATGCGCGCGACCGGCACCGGAACGATGTCGCTCGTCGCGGTCGCGTCGGCATCATTACTCGGGTTCGCAGCGGCGCTGGGTTACGTGCTTTTCGACCCGCCGATCTACAGCCTTGGGGCCGTGCTCGGCGCGGTCGGAATCTGCTCGGTGGCCCTTTCACCGCGTGTGGCAATGGCTCTCGCCCGACTACCCCTTCCCCCGGTGCCCACGCAGGGCGCACCATCTCGTCCCGAACATTCAACGGCACCGATAGAAGCCATCGAGGGCCTGGACGGACTGGATACCGAGGGTGACGACGTCGAGGACGCCACGGCGCTGCCGCCGCTCCCCGACCTTCGCGAGAAGGCCCTGCGCGCGCACGCCGTGCTGACCGGGCTGGTGTGCGGAACATCCGCCGTCACCGCGGGGGGCGCCATGCTTGCGGCGCTGACCTTCCCCGGTGCGGGCGACCATCACCCCACCGGTGCACACCGATTCAGTGGTGTGGTGCTCGCCGGATTGATCGCGCTGGCGATGATGCTGCGAGCCCGCTCGCATGCCGACCTCGCACAAACAGTGGCGATCAACCTGGGCGGCTTGGCCATTCCCGTAGCGGGATTCGCGTTCATCGCCATCGCGTACCCGACGGCCGCCGTGTTCACCACCGCGTTGATGGCGATCGCGGCCGGTTCGGCCATCGCTCTCGGCTTCCTGGTGTCGGCGCGCAAGTACTCTCCTGTCGCGCGTCGCACGGTAGAGATCATCGAATACATCGCGCTGTCGCTGATCGTTCCGGTGGCCGTCTGGGTATGTGGCGTGTACAGCGCCGTGCGGGGATTGAACCTGCCATGAACCTCGGCGTGGGCAGCCGTGTCGCCACCGCCGCAGCCGTTGCGATGTTGGCGATGTCCTCACAGCTGGCGACCGGTTCGATGCACCTGCTCGCGACGGCACACGCGTTCGCTCCGCTTCCGGTCGATCCGGGCATGCTCCCCGGCCCGCGTCCTCCCGCTCCCATCGAACCCACGGAGCAGAAAGAACTGTGCCGATTCCCGGGCATCGATCCCAAGCGCGACCTCAACAAGGTGCCCACGCAGCAGCGCGGACTGGATCTGCCGTTGGTCTGGCAGCTGTCGCGTGGTGGTGGCCAGACGGTCGCGGTGATCGACACCGGCGTGGCACGCAGTCCACGGCTGCCACCCCTCATCCCCGGCGGAGACTACGTCTTCGAGGGCGGCAACGGGACTCAGGACTGTGACGCGCACGGCACCATCGTCGCCGGAATCATCGCGGCCGCACCGGATCCCACCGGGGCAAGCGCGTTCAGTGGTATCGCACCCGATGTCAGCCTCATCACCATTCGGCAATCCAGCGCGAAATTCGCGGTGAAGAACAAGGGTGGCGGGAACGACAGAGACGACCCCTCCAAGATTAGCGGAGTCGGAAACGTCGACACCCTGGCGATGGCGGTGCGCACCGCCGCGGACCTCGGCGCGACAGTCATCAACATTTCCGAGGTGGCGTGCGCCTCGGCCAAACAATTCCTGGACGATCGACCGTTGGGCGCCGCACTGCAGTACGCCGTGGACGTCAAAAACGTCGTGGTGGTGGTCGCCGCGGGCAATGTCGGCGACGGGCAGTGCAAGAACCAGAATCCACCCCCGGACCCGGCTCGACCCAACACCCCGGACTGGGATGCGGTCCTGGAGACGGTAAGTCCCGCTTGGTACAACGACCTCGTCCTCACGGTGGGCTCGATCGGCCCGGACGGCCAACCCTCCAAGTTCAGCCTCGGCGGTCCGTGGGTCGATGTCTCCGCTCCCGGTGAAGACATTGTCTCCCTGGACCCCAACCGCGATGCGCTGACCAACGCCTACATGGGCGAGCAGGGTCCGGTACCCATTCAGGGCACCAGCTTCTCTGCGCCGGTTGTCAGCGGCGTTGTCGCGCTGGTGCGTTCACGTTTCCCTCAGCTGAGCGCGCGTGAGGTGATGGACCGCATCAAGAACACCGCGCACCGCCCGCCGGGCGGTTGGGACCCCTATCTGGGCTACGGCGTGGTGGACGCACTCGCCGCGGTCAGCGACGACCTCGGCACCACGAGTGATCTCGCCCGGGCCAACGCGGCCAAAAAACTGCAGCTGCCGCCCGCACCGCCACCCGCCGACCCGCGGCCGCGACGCGTCGCGCTGATCGGAATAGCAGTCTGCGCGGCATTTCTCGCCGCGGCGCTGGCGATGCTGGCGCCGGTGCGCAAGCTGCGACAAGGCCGGGACAACTCCACCGAGTAACGCCGACAGCGCACTGTTACGCGGGCGCGGTGCTCGATGTTGACGGATTGATCGCCAAACCTGTCTTGTCAGGCGGCATTCCGTCGTGCACGACAAGTGCGTCTTCCTTGCTCAGCCGCGGCCCCGGCGGGAGCAGCCCAACGACCGGCCACGGTGCGGGAACGGGTTCAACCGTGAGCCCCAGGGATTTCGCGGCCTCCAGGTTCCCGATGCCGAAGCGCACGCCGGTATCGAGGATGAGGTAGAGAGACTCGGCGCGTCCGGTATCCCCGCCCAGGCCGGTGGACCGGATGAAGGCGCTACGCGCGGGCGGAATGTAGGCGGTGTCGACGTTGGGGCCTTCCTTGTCGGCCTGCGCCAGCACCACCGGCACCTGATCGGTCTTCAACGGCAGCGAGTTTCCCATCAACAGCTTGGTCGTGGCGTGCTCCTGCGTCTTCTCCTGACCGGGCTTCCAGCTGCTGCACAGCACCGACTTCTCCGGGACGTCCACGATCTTGCCCGCGCGATCCGGAAATGTCTGCACCGCAAGCGGGTTGAGGCTGGGATGCCCCGAAATCACATCGGGAGCGACGGCGACAATGTCCTGCGCACCCTGGGAATCGGAAAATCTGATCAGATCCGCGGTGACCTCATTGACGCGTTGTACTCCACCGGAGAGCACGACGTAGTACTCGGCAGAGTCCGCCCGACTCATCTTGATGACCGACCCCACCCGAACACCCGCGGTGGTAATGGGTGAGGGCCCTCCGGCGTCCGGGATGGGCGGCGGAGCGATGGCCGGCACCTCGGGAATGGCGTTGAGCACGGACATCGAGATCGGCCGCGGTGTCACACCTTCGAGACGCAGCGCGCGGGTCACCGCGGGGTTCGCCAGGTCGACTGCCGCGCGCTTGCCGTCATAGAGCAGATACATCTGGCTGTTCACCGTCACCAGGGCATACCTGTCCTTCGGCATCTCCTGATTGCCGTTCTCCAGGGTCACCTTGCCCGCGATCACCGTGGAGGTGACCGTGGAGCTCGGCGGGGGCGTCGCGATATCGCACACCGTCCAGATCGTGTCGTCACCCGTCAGCGGGGCCGGAATGGACGCCGGCGCACCGGGAATCCCGACCAACGGACCGCGGCGCGCCTTGGCCAGCTCCGAGTCCTTGACCGGCTTGGGATTCTCGTTGTTTCCGGAGATCAACCGCGCGGACGCCAAATTGAGTGCGGGATGAAGTGTGTCCTGGATCCGGACATAGACGGCACCGGTGTCCTTGGCCATGACAATGGGCTGATCGCCCAGCGGCATGTTGGGCCGAAAGAACGCCAAGATCGCACAGCCGGCAACGACCACGGTGGCCAGCACGATGCCGACCATGAGCGAACTGGACTGCGCCCGCATCGGGTCGTGGATCATTCGGACGTCACGGCGAACCAGTGCGTGCTCCATACGCCGCACGAGGAACCGGTACCCGCTGACCTGCAACCGGGTTGTCGGTTGTCGCGCCATCGTCCCCCCTCCGGGAAATCTGCGAAACTCGGATCTACGACCTCGTGATGCCACCAGGCCGGCCCCCAGATCTTGTTAGATCCTACGTACGGGCCACACGGCCACGCAGCCTATTGCAATACTGGGCAACCACGATAGGTTGCGGGTGGCAGCCGCGGTGCCCCAATCGGGTTGGCGCGGCGCAACGGCGGGACAGAAGGGGGAAAGGTGACCTCGAGCGGGGCGGCTCCGGAACAGGTACGTCGGGCCACGATGCCGATCCAGATCATGGTGATCTCGCAGCTGCTGATTCTCGCCGCGGTCCTGGTCTCCTTGCTGTTCGGCTGGCCGTGGTGGGCCGCACTGCTGATCGCGATCGTGTCGTTGGCACTGGTCCTCGGCCGATGGGGAGGTCAGACCGTCAGGCATTGGGCGGTTACCGGATTCAAGTATCTGACGGGCCGCACCTACCGAAGCTCGGGCAGCATTGCCGACACCCCCAGCAGCCAGGACAGCTGGACCGGAACCCGCTGGGAGAACGGCAAACTCATCACAGTGCTGGAAGTCAGTGCCACCCAGCGCCATCCCGCGGTCATCACCCCGGATCACTGCGCCACCGACTCCCTGGTGCCGCTGCGCGTGCTGCGGGAGTGCATGCATCAAAACGATATTGAGCTCGAAAGCATCGATGTCATCAGCAACGGCCAGCGCACCGCACAAGGGACGGTCCTGCGCGGTGGATACGACCGACTGGTGGGCCCACTGCCTGCCGTCGCCATCCGCACCGTCTGGGTGGTACTGAGGTTCGATCCCGGCGTGAACGTCGACGCGGTATTCCGGCGCGGGGGCGGCCGCCGCGGCGCGGAGAGATGCGCCGTCATCGCCACGGCACGAGTCCGGCGAGCACTGGCGGCGGCCCACTGCGCCAGCACCATCCTGCAGGCCGGACAGATTCACCGGATCAGCGCCGAAATGCTTCGCCAGTACGCGGGCGCGCCCATGCACGAGGAGTGGAGTGGGCTGATGCTGATCGACTCCTACAACGTCGCCATGGGAATTGATCCGTGGTACATCACCGATGCCACCCTGACGGGACTGTGGGCCCGGCCAACGCTGGAAACTACGGTGACCGTTCGGCTGCGCCCTGCCGCGAAGGGCCGCACATCGGTTGGCGCACTGGTCCGCTGGGCAACCGACGAACAACTCCCGGTGCGCCACTCCACCGGAATGACCTCGCTCAACGGCAGCCAACGCGACGCATTCTTCGCCGGACTTCCCGTGGGCGCCATCGGGTTGGAGTATCTGACCCGCAGCATCGAGATGAGCAACGAGGAGCTCGACGGCATTCATCTGCCGACATCGGGCTGCGGGCAGCTGATCGGATCGGATATGTCGGGCCGCGCGATCGCGGCAAGGCTCTCCGGGCTGGGCGTTCATACCGTGGTGGTGCGCGCCGAACTCTACGTATGCCAGCAGGTGGTGCTGAGGTCGGTGGCAATCGGCGCGCTCGTGGTGGTCTACACCGACCGTCCCCACATGTGGGATGTCATGGTGACCTCGATTGGCGACGCCAATCGCATCCAATTCGCCAGTGGCCCGGGCTTTATCGATCCCCGATGCACGCTGGCGGTGGTGGACGGGATGCAGCCGACCGCTTTGCCCAGCAACTGCACGGCCGTGCACATCATCAGCAGCGAGTACGACGCGCTTCCGGCCCGGCCGGATGTCATCATCGACCAGCCCAACGGCTATGGCGACCACATCCTCCTGACCGCCGGCGCTGAAACCATCCAGGTCCGCCTGGTGACGGTCAGCGATGAGCTCGCATACCTGGGCCGGCCGATACAAGCCTTCGCGCAGTAGCGCTTTCGCGCCACTAGGGCTCGTCGCGCATACGCCCCCGATAGGCGGCCACGTGCTGCCGATTGCCGCAGTTCCCGGTGTCACAGAACATCCGGGACCTGTTGCGCGACAAGTCAACCAAGACGGCATCGCAGTCCGGGGCGGCGCAGGTCTTCAGGCGCCGCTGCTCGCCGGTGCGCACCAGATCCGCGAACACCATGGCGGTCTCGGCACCGAGACGGTCCGCCAGCGGCGCATCACTGGCGGCCATGTGCAGATGCCAATCCGGCTCCTCGACATGTCGGGTGAGCCACGGCGAGGCGTGGGTATCGGCGAGCAACGCGTTGACCTGCCGGACCACATACTCCTCGTCGTTGATGTGCCCCCAGATATCGCCCAACCGAGTCCGTAGCGCCTTCACGGCCCGCAATTCGGCCTCGTCTCCGTCCCGTCTGCCCGTCCAGCCGTACCGATCCAGAAGCGGCGGCAGTGCGCCCGGATCCGGGAGTAGCTCCCGGTCGTTGCGCGCGGTGTTGATCAGCTCAGCGGCCGACTTCAGCCCTTGCTCCGTGTCATGAGTGAAAAGCATTTGACACCTGACATCCTTCACTTATACGGTCATGACCGTATTCGATTTTACTCATGACATGCGGGAGGTGCGGTGAACGACAAGGCCAATTTCCGGGCCGGTGTAGCCCTCGCCCTCGCCTCGGCCGCCACATTCGGCTTTTCCGGCCCCTTCGCCAAGTCGCTCATGGCGGCCGGCTGGTCATTGACCGCGGTCGTCACCGCACGCCTGGCCACCGGCGCCGCTGTCATGGTCGTGGCGGCCTGCATCGCGGCCCCCGGGTGGTTCTCCGAGGCCCGGCGCCACGCCAAAGTCGTTGTGCTCTACGGAATCATTCCCGTCGCCGGCGCCCAATTCTGCTATTTCGGCGCGGTCAGGCACATGTCGGTCGGTGTGGCGATGCTCCTGGAGTTCCTGAGCCCCATCCTGGTGATCGCCTGGATCTGGTTGTCCACACGACAACGCCCACACGCCCGTGTACTCGCTGGCGCGGCACTAGCACTAGTAGGAATGCTGCTGGTACTCAACATCTTCAGCGGATCCCGCGTAGAGCCGGTGGGGGTGCTGTGGGGTCTGGGAGCGGCGGTCTGCGCCGCGTACTACTTCATCTCGTCACACCGCGCGGGCGGCAAGGCACAAGGGCTGCAACCCATCACCCTGACTACCAGCGGGCTGCTCGTCGGAACCATCGCGGTGGGCGGCTTCGGGCTGACCGGCATCATGCCGATGGCCTTCTCTACCCAGGCTGTGCAGGTCGCGGGCTGGCATGCGCCGGTTTACGTGCCCATCCTCATCCTCGGGGTAGTCACCACCGCGATCGCCTATCTCACCGGTATCGCCGCCATTGCCCGACTCAGGCCGAGCTACGCGTCCTTGATCGCGCTCACCGAGGTGCTGTGCGCGGTGATCGCGGGATGGGTGCTCCTCGGGGAAACTATCGCACCCATCCAGTACGCGGGAGCTGCGGTCATTCTCGCGGGACTGGTTCTGGCACACCGGGGTGCGGATACTCCGGCAGACCCCGAATCCAGCACGGCCGGGCACACAGCTTCTTTACCTGCGGGATTGAAATCACATGGCAGTGACAGCGAATTATCCGTAACCTCAGTGTGTGACGCTACAGCCGAATCCACGCCCAGCCAGTAAGTTGCTTACCGCCGCCGCTCGTGCGGCGGTTGTTTCGGTTGCGGCAATCATGTTGACTACGGGTCTCGCGGTCATTCTCCCCGCTACCGCTTCGGCGGCTTGTCCCAATGTCGAGGTGTCGTTCGCCCGCGGCCGCAGCCAGCCGCCCGGACTGGGCAACATCGGCGAGGCATTCGTCAGCGCGCTGCGCAATCGTGTCAAGAACCTCAATGTCTACGCGGTGCGCTACGACGCCAATACCGACGTGGGCGGTGGGGCCAACGACCTGAGCGCCCATCTGCAGCAGACGGCCAACAACTGCCCCGACACCAAGCTCGTCGTCGGCGGCTACTCGCTGGGTGCGGGCGTGGTCGACACCGCTCTCGGAGTGCCCGGCCCGGTGCAGATCGGCAACCTCTTCTCCTTCGACAACCCCGTGCCACCGGAGGTCGGCGACCACATCCGCGCGATCGTGACATTCGGCAACATCGTCAACCGCTTCGCCCCCATCCAGAATCTGGCCGGCGCGTACGGCGACAGAGTGCTGGATCTGTGCAACGACGGCGACCCGGTCTGCATGGACGGAAACCAGGACACCTGGAAGTCCCACACCTCCTACCCTGCCGCACTGATCAACCAGGCTGCGGACTTCGCGGCCGCCAGGGTGAACTAGCGTCGCCTGGGTGACTGTTTCCCAGATCACCCACCGTCAGCTGCATGTCAATGGGATCGACATGCATGTCGCCGAGCAGGGTGAAGGTCCGGCGGTTGTTCTGTGTCACGGCTTTCCTGGGCTCTGGTACACCTGGCGCCACCAACTGGCCGCACTTGCCGCGGCCGGATATCGGGCCATCGCACCCGATATGCGCGGATACGGACGCACAACGGCGCCTCGGGACCCTACGGCCTATGACCGCGACACCACCGTCAACGACCTCGTGGGACTTTTGGACGCCCTCGATCTGCGAGATGCGGTGTTCTGCGGGCACGATTTCGGGGCACATCTGGTGTGGGACATGCCCGCCCGGGCCGGGGACCGAGTCCGCGCACTGATGCAGCTGTCGGTGCCGCGTACCCGACGACTCCCGGTCAAGCCGAGCGTCGGCTTCAACTACCTTGCCTCTCAGCACTTCACGCACCTGGAGTATTTCCAGGAGCCGGGCGTGGCAGAGTCCGAGTTGGACCCGAAGCCAAAAGCTTTCCTGACCAAGCTGTTCCACGCCCTCAGCGGCGCGAACCGCTATCTGGATTGCTGGGACCACCCGGCGCAGGTGGATGGCAAGCGCAATGGCTACCTGGACGTACTTCCGACTCCCCCTCCCCTCCCGTGGAATTGGCTGTCCGAGCAAGATCTCGACTATTACGCGGCCGAATTCGCGCGCACGGGATTCACCGGCGGCCTCAACTGGTATCGGGCCGAGGATCTGGTGTGGGCCCAGAACGAGCACCTGCACGACACACCCATCGACGTACCGGTGGCCTTCATGGCGGGATCGGCCGATCCGGTCCTGGAAATGCTCGGTCGCGACCCGATGACGGCGATGGCCGATCTCGTTCCCGGTCTGAGGTCAGTTCTGATCGTCGAGGGAGCCGGGCACTTCGTGCAAATGGAGCGGCCGGACGCGATCAACTCGGCGATGGTCGAGTTCCTGGCGTCGCTTCCGCCCAGGTGATGCGGCCCATACCGCACCGACATGACAACCAGGTTGACTTACCCGTAGCATTCGCGTGTGACGACGCACAGTGCTGTTTCACCTGCAATCTCGCACGTCCGGAGGCCCGGATATGTCCTCGCTGCCCTGCTCATGTTCATCAGCCTGGTGACCATTTCGCAGCCGGCGCCCGCGAGCGCCGATCCATGCGCCGCCGTGGACGTCTCGTTCGCCCGCGGCCGTGACGAGCCAGACGGTCTGGGCCGTGTGGGTCAGGCGTTCGTCGATGCTCTGGGCCCCAAGGTCGGCAGCATGAACGTCTATCCCGTGAACTACAGCGCCGGACTGCTCTCCACTGGGGAAGGCGCCGACGACCTGCGCGGCCACCTCAGTGACGTCGCGGCGTCGTGCCCCAATACCAAGCTGGTGATCGGCGGGTATTCGATGGGCGCAACCGTCGTAGATGACGTCGCCAACAACCCGCCGCCGGACGTCGGCGGCCGGATCAGGGGGATCGCGACATTCGGGAACATCGATCGTCGTGGTGGCGGGATGACCGGCCCCCTCGCCGGACGGTGGATCGACCAGTGCAATCCCGGCGACCCCGTCTGCCAGGAAGGCGGCCGCTCATGGACCGCACATCAGACCTACGAGCAGACCAATCTGCCCTCGCAGGCCGCATCGTTCGTGGCGGGCAAGCTCTAGCGCCGAGCACACTCCACGAAACGGCGCGCGGGAACTTGCTGACCCGTAGCATCGTGCTGTGACCACGCATCAGCGGGGCACGAGGGTCGGCGTTGTCCTGAGTTATCTTGTCGCCCTGACGGTGTTCGCGCTGTCAGCGGTGAATGTTGTCGGACTTGTCTATGCGGTACCTCAAGCATCGGCAGATCCGTGTTCGGATGTCGACGTCTCGTTTGCACGGGGACGTAAGGAGCCCGTCGGGTTGGGCCGGGTCGGCGACGAGTTCGTGGACTCCCTGACCCCCCGCATCCAGGCCACCGGGGCCAGTCTGAACGTCTACCCCGTCAACTACGACGCAGGAATTTTCTCGGCTGGCGGCGGAGCCAATGATCTCAGCAACCACCTGCAATCGGTGGCCGCCAACTGTCCGCGGACCAAGTTCGTCATTGGTGGGTACTCGATGGGTGCCGAGGTGATCGACACGATCATCGGCGTTCCCAACGTGGGGATCGGGTTCAACCGCCCCCTGCCTGCCGCGGTGGGCGACCGCGTCGTCGCCATCGCGACATTCGGCAATGCCACCCACCGAACCGGTGGCCCGCTCAGCGGCATCGCTGGCGTATTTGGTTCACGTGCAATCGATCTGTGCAATCAAGGAGATCCGATCTGCATGGCCGGGCCCAACAACAGCTGGGATGCCCACACCTCCTACGAACGCACCGGGCTACCCGCTGAGGCCGCAGCCTTCGTCGCCTCGAAACTCAACCGGCACGGCGAAGCCGAGTCCGCCGAGTAGTCAGTCCTGCCGGACTCGAATGTCGCGGGTGATCAACACGCGTGCCGCCATCTCGTCGTCCGGCGGATAGTCGACACCGACCAGCGTCAGTCCACGCGCCGGTGCGGCCGCGAAATCGCTTGAACGCCTTTCCTTTTTAAGCAAGTCGGCACACCACTGCACCGGCCGCCTGCCCTCTCCGACGACCAGCACCGCGCCCACCAGCGAACGCACCATCGACCAGCAGAACGCGTCGGCACTCACGTGCGCGACCAGTTGATGCCCGTCGACCGCCCAGTCGAACCGCTGCAATTCACGGATCGTTGTGGCACCGTCACGATGACGGCAGAATGCGGCAAAATCGTTCAGCCCCAGCAATTTCCGCGAAGCCTCGGCTATAGCGTCGACGTCCAGTGGACGGTGCCATCCGACAACCTCATGCCGCGCAAGAGGCAGCACCCCGAACGGTGCCGTCGATATCCGGTACTCGTAGTGCCGTCGCAAGGCGGAGAACCGCGCGTCGAAATGCGCCGGGGCGCGGCAGATGTCAAGCACGCGCACATCTTTGGGCAGGAAGCGCGATAGCCGCCGGATCAGCCTGCCGAATTCGGGCGCATCCGCAGAGCGAGATCTACCGAGAATCTCAGGGAGCCGGGCGTGTGGGATGTCCAGATGCGCCACCTGGCCTGTCGCATGCACACCCGAGTCCGTGCGTCCGGCGGCATAGAGCGACACCGGCTCGCCCACGATGGTCGTGAACGCCTCGCCCAGCACCCCCGCGACCGTGCGCTGGCCGACTTGAGTCGCCCAGCCCGCGAAATTAGTTCCGTCGTAGGCGATGTCGAGCCGTAAACGAACCAGCCCGCCACCGTCTCCGGTAGCGGGCTGGTTGTCAGAGGTGACCAAAGGGTCACTCCTTCTTGTCTGCGTCCTCGGCTTCGGGAGCCTCGGCAGTGTCAGTTGCGGCGTCCGCCGCACCTTCGTCCTCGGCGGCCGCGTCATCGGCAGTGTCGGTCTCGACCTCGACGGCTTCCTCGGCGGGAGTCTCGTCAGCCTCAGCAGCGGCCGGAGCCTCAGCCTGCTTGGTCGAAGCGACCCGGCGAGCCCGGTCAGCCTCGGAGGTGACCGTCTTCTCCTTCACCAGCTCGATGATCGCCATGGGCGCGTTATCGCCCTTGCGGTTCTCGACCTTGATGATGCGGGTGTAGCCACCGTTGCGATCGGAGTAGAACGGACCGATCTCGTCGAAGAGGGCGTGGACGACGTCCTTGTCGCGGATCTTCTTGAGCACCTCGCGCCGGTTGTGCAGATCACCCTTCTTGGCGTGGGTGATCAGCTTCTCGGCGTACGGCCGCAGCACACGGGCCTTGGTCTCGGTGGTCTTGATCCGGCCGTGCTCGAACAGCGCGGTGGCAAGGTTGGCCAGGATCGCCTTCTGGTGTGACGACGACCCACCGAGCCGCTGACCCTTCTTGGGCTTGGGCATTGACTATCTCCTATTCGGGGCCGGCCCCCGTATCAGGTAGGGCCGGGACGGATTGTGTTAGAGCTGTTCGGTTTCGGCGAAGTCTTGATCGCCATCGAAGTCGTACGAACCGGTGTCGGACCACGTGCCGGTGGCAACGTCGTATCCGGCGACCTCGGACGGATCGAAGCTGGTCGGGCTGTCCTTGAGCGACAGGCCGAGCTGATGCAGCTTGATCTTCACCTCGTCGATGGACTTCTGACCGAAGTTGCGGATGTCCAGCAGATCCGACTCGGTACGGGCAACCAGCTCGCCGACGGTGTGCACACCCTCGCGCTTGAGGCAGTTGTACGACCGGACGGTCAGGTCCAGGTCCTCGATGGGCAGCGCGAACGAGGCGATGTGGTCTGCCTCGGCCGGTGACGGCCCGATCTCGATGCCCTCGGCCTCGACGTTGAGCTCACGCGCCAGTCCGAACAGCTCAACCAGCGTCTTGCCGGCAGAGGCCAGCGCGTCACGCGGGGTGATCGAGTTCTTGGTCTCCACGTCGAGCACCAGCTTGTCGAAGTCGGTGCGCTGCTCGACGCGGGTGGCCTCGACGTTGTACGTGACCTTGAGCACCGGCGAGTAGATGGAATCGACGGGGATACGGCCGATCTCAGCACCCGAGGCCTTGTTCTGCACGGCCGGGACGTAACCGCGACCGCGCTCGACGACGAGCTCGATCTCCAGCTTGCCCTTGTCGTTCAGGGTCGCGATGTGCATATCGGGGTTGTGCACGGTCACGCCGGCGGGCGGCACGATGTCACCGGCGGTGACGGCGCCCGGTCCCTGCTTGCGCAGGTACATCGTGACGGGCTCGTCCTCTTCCGAAGACACCACGAGGCTCTTGAGGTTCAGGATGATGTCGGTGACGTCTTCCTTCACCCCGGGAACGGTGGTGAACTCGTGCAGCACACCGTCGATCCGGATGCTGGTGACCGCCGCGCCCGGGATGGACGACAGCAGGGTGCGCCGCAGCGAGTTGCCCAGGGTGTAGCCGAATCCCGGCTCCAGGGGCTCGATGACGAAGCGCGACCGGTTCTCGGCCAGCGTCTCCTCGGACAGGGTGGGTCGCTGAGAAATCAGCATTCTTTTTCTATCTCCTTCTCGGCACCCGCTATTTGATGCCGGTCAAGTGGGTCTGCAGCAGAATCGCTACAGACGATTACTTCGAGTAGAACTCGACGATCAGCTGTTCGGTGAGCGGCACATCGATCTGCGCGCGCTCGGGGAGCTGGTGCACGAGGATGCGCTGGCGCTCCCCAACGACCTGCAGCCAGCCCGGGATGGGCCGGTCGCCTGCGGTCTCGCGTGCGACCTCGAACGGCAAGGTGTTCAGCGACTTTTCCTTGACATCGATGATGTCGTACTGCGACACCCGGTAGCTGGGCACGTCCACCTTCACGTTGTTGACGGTGAAGTGACCGTGGCTCACCAGCTGGCGGGCCATCCGGCGGGTACGGGCCAGGCCGGCCCGGTACACGACGTTGTCGAGGCGGGTCTCCAGGATCTGCAGCAGCTGCTCACCGGTCTTGCCGGAGTGCCGGTTGGCCTCGGCGTAGTAGCGACGGAACTGCTTCTCCATGACGCCGTAGGTGAAGCGAGCCTTCTGCTTCTCCTGCAGCTGCGTGCGGTATTCGCTCTCCTTGACCCGCGCGCGGCCATGCTGGCCGGGAGGGTAAGGACGCTTCTCGTACGCGCTGGAGCCACCGACGAGGTCGACGCCCAGACGACGGGACTTGCGAGTGACGGGTCCGGTATAACGAGCCATTTAGTTCAAACCTCCCTTAGACCCGGCGCCGCTTGGGCGGACGGCAACCGTTGTGCGGCTGTGGAGTGACATCGGAAATCGCGCCCACTTCGAGGCCTGCGGCCTGCAGCGAACGGATGGCGGTCTCACGGCCGGAGCCGGGACCCTTGACGAACACGTCGACCTTCTTGACGCCGTGTTCCTGAGCCTTGCGAGCCGCGTTCTCGGCAGCCAGCTGCGCGGCGAACGGGGTCGACTTGCGCGAGCCCTTGAAGCCGACGTGACCGGACGACGCCCAGGCGATCACGTTGCCCTGCGGGTCGGTGATCGAAACGATCGTGTTGTTGAACGTGCTCTTGATATGAGCGGCGCCGAGCGGGATGTTCTTCTTTTCCCGGCGACGGGTCTTCTGCGCCTTCTTGGGGCCCGCAGCGCCCTTCTTTGCTGGTGGCATGGTTTTACCTGGCCTTCTTCTTGCCGGCGATGGTGCGCTTCGGGCCCTTGCGGGTACGCGCATTGGTCTTGGTCCGCTGACCGCGCACCGGCAGGCCGCGACGGTGGCGCAGGCCCTGGTAGCAGCCGATCTCAATCTTGCGGCGGATGTCGGCCTGGACCTCGCGGCGCAGGTCACCCTCCACCTTGAGAGAGGCTTCGATGTATTCACGCAGCTGAGTCACCTGATCATCGGTCAGGTCCTTGCTGCGCTGCTCGGGGCTGATGCCCGTGGCGGCCAGGATCTCCTTGGAACGGGTCCGGCCAATGCCATAGATATAGGTGAGCGCGATTTCCATACGCTTATCGCGCGGTAGGTCGACGCCTACGAGACGTGCCATGCGGCAGTTCCTCTTTCATTCAACGAAGGTCTGTTCCCAGTCCGCCCCCTCTAGGTTGGGGCCCCGGCCTCCGTTCCGGGGGTGTCTGGCCGGCATACCCGGTCAGTGGTTCTGGGAGGTCATCATTCAGTTTTGTAGCTAGTCAGCCAGGTCCTTACGGAAGTCCTGACTAACCCTGCCGCTGCTTGTGGCGTGGGTCCTGGCAGATCACCATGACCCGCCCATGCCGGCGAATAACGCGGCACTTGTCGCAGATCGGCTTGACGCTCGGGTTAACCTTCACGTTCTTCGATCCTGTCTTGCGGTTGTAGTTACTTGTACCGGTAAACGATCCGACCGCGGGACAGGTCATAGGGAGACAACTCCACCACCACTCTGTCCTCGGGCAGGATGCGGATGTAGTGCTGCCGCATCTTGCCGCTGATGTGGGCGAGCACCTTGTGTCCGTTCTCCAGCTCAATGCGAAACATCGCATTGGGCAGGGGTTCGACCACCCGACCCTCGACCTCGATGGCTCCGTCTTTCTTAGCCATATCCTCCGCGATTCTGATTGCCTGCTCCGGCTGTCGCCGGCATGACACGGCAAACTTTACCGACCCTCGAACGTGAGCCGGTAACAGGAAAGTCCAGGACTGGGCACGCAGATAGTCGGCACGTAAGCCGCACCGTTGGTCAAGGATACCCGCGTAACGCCCCCAAACCAAACCGGCGAAGGGGGCCGCCACTCCCCCGGGCACCTCAGGACCAGGTGACTCCCGACCTGCTGATATGCGGAATCGCCGTGGGTCGCACCAGACCCGCTGTCAGCCAGGCACCCGCGATCCAGATATGAGGCGCCGACTTGGCGGCCATCGTGCGCCTGGCCCGCATCGATACGTCCGAACCGTCGAGGACTCGCTGCGCCCGCACCGACAGCATCCGGTTACGCACCCCCGACCGGCGCCGCTCGCGAGCACTGCGGTTGATCGCCAACCAGGCCGCGGCGAGATCGCTGGACTCGCCCAGCGCCTCGGTGATGGCCTCCGCAGCCGCGACCGCGTCGGACACACCCGAGTTGAGGCTGCGGCCGCCCAGTGGGGCGAACTGATGGGCGGCCTCACCCGCGAGCAGCACCCGGCGGTTCACGTCGGTGTAGCTCGCAGCTACTCCCTGAACGGTCTGATGCACCTCGACCGACCTGATGTGGTCCGCATACCAGGCATCACCGGTGAGCGCCGTCACCCACGAGCGCACCTGCTCGGTCGTCGGTGTCTCCGCATCGTTGGACAGGAGCTGAACATCGAGGCGCAGGCCGCCCGGGTACGGCAAGCGAATGGCGTGGCGCCCGCCGAGGTCGGGGTGGTGGTACTGGATCTGCACAGGCAGATCCACCGTGACACCGTCCGGATGCGGTTCGACGTCGATCACCACAGACGGCGGCGACGGCGGCCGCTCCGACATACCGATGCCCAGCGCCTGACGAATGGCCGACTTGGAGCCGTCGGCAGCGATGACGTAGCTCGCGCGCAGCCGGTCACCGCTGGCGAGGGTGAGCCGCGCGCCGGTGTGGTCGGTGCTGATGTCAGTGACGGCGATCCCGGAGTGGTACTCCACGCCCAGATTCAGCGCCTCGGCAAGCGTCTCATCTTCAATAGTGCGCTGCGACAGGCTCATTCCCCATGCCGCGGGGTTCCACGGACCAGGAATTCGCGACGGAGCGTACGAGGACATGACGAACACCGGACGGCCCTGATAGAAGGTTTGGACGCCATGGACCGCGAGCGCCGATTGACGCAACCGCGCGCCCAGGTCGGGTGCCACCCGGTCATATCGCCGTAACGTCGAGTGCCCGACGAAGGTCGCGCAGTTCCGGTGCCGCTGACGTTCTTTCGAACCGGCGGCCTCCAGCACAACCACGTGAATTCCCTGGCGTGCCAACAATGTGGCAGCGAGCAACCCGACAGGACCGCCGCCGACGATCACCACGGCATCGTCGGTGATGTCCCGACGCGCGTCCGCGGATACTGCCGCTAGGTGAGGCACCTCATGACGGTACCGCGCGCGGCCAATCAGGCGCCTGGTCAGCCCGGCAGCACGTAGCCAGCAGGACCGATTCATGGTACCTATGTCGGTAGTGGCGAACATCGCCGTCGGCAACGGGGAGGGGGGTCGAGTGGACGGTCTGACGATCGGGTACCTGGCAGCCTTCGCGGTCGGCGGAATAGCGGTGCTTTCGGCACTGCTGCTCACCGATATCGGCCATGGCGACGGGATGCCATTTATCAGCCTGACCTCGGTCTCTGCCGCATTGACGGGCGCGGGCGCCGGCGGATTCGTCGGCTCGGCCCTGGGCATCGCCGTGCTGCCGACAGCAATCATCGCCGGCGTGTGCGCTGTTGCGCTGGTGTCGATCCTGCAACTTTTCTTGACGTATCTGCGACGCCAGCAGGCGAACTCGCACTCGGGGCGCACGTCCTATGTCGGCCGACTTGGCACGGTGACCCTGGAGGTGCCCGCGGGCGGCGGCTGGGGCGAAATCGCGTTCACCGACGCCGACGGCAACCGGGTGCGTTCGCGGGCGATCACCGATGAGCCCCAGGGGCTGGCCAAGAACGCCGCGGTCTACATCGCCGACGTGGATTCCGAGTACCTGCACGTGGTCAGCATTCCCGAGGCAAGCCTCTGATGAACCCTCCACTTCACACCACTAGTTCACACCACTAGTTCTCACCACTAAGGAAACCTGCATGAGTTTGCTTCTCATCATCGTCACCATCGCCGTCGCGGCCCTGGTGATCTTCGTGGCGCTGCCGCTGGTCTACGTACG